>NZ_AQUO01000001.1:1310000-2510000 GCF_000371965.1 Paracoccus sp. N5
AGGGCCGGCGCCGCACCGCCTCGGTCAGCACGCCGCCCTCGTCATAGCCGACATAGCCCGGAGGCGCGCCGATCAGGCGGGCGACCGAGTGCTTCTCCATGAACTCGGACATATCGATGCGCACCATCGCATTGTCGTCGTCGAACATATATTCGGCGATGGCCTTGGTCAGCTCGGTCTTGCCGACGCCGGTCGGGCCCAGGAACAGGAAGCTGCCCAGCGGCCGTTTCGGGTCATTGAGCCCGGCACGGGCACGGCGCACGGCATTGGCCACCGCCGTTACCGCCTCGGACTGGCCGATGACGCGCTTGCCCAGCACCTCTTCCATCTTCAGGAGCTTCTCGCGCTCACCCTCCAGCATCTTGCTGGTCGGGATGCCGGTCCAGCGCTCGACCACTTCGGCGATCTGCTCGGGGCGCACGGCCTCCTCGACCATCGGACCCTCGTCGGGGCCCTCGGCCTCGGCCAGCTTCTTCTCCAGCCCCGGGATGATGCCATAGGACAGCTCCCCGGCGCGGGCCAGGTTGCCCTCGCGCTTGGCTTGGTCCAGTTCGGCGCGGGCGCGGTCCAGCTGCTCCTTCAGGTTGCGCGAGCCTTCCAGCCTGTCACGCTCGGCCTGCCAGCGCGCGGTCATCGTGGCCGAACGCTCCTGCAGTTCCGAAAGCTGCTTTTCCAGCTTCTCCAGCCGGTCCTTGCTGGCGGCGTCGTCTTCCTTCTTCAGCGCCTCGGCCTCGATCTGCATCTGCAGGATCTGGCGGTCGAGCTGGTCCAGCTCCTCGGGCTTGCTGTCCACTTCCATGCGCAGCCGGGATGCCGCCTCGTCCACCAGGTCGATGGCCTTGTCGGGCAGGAAGCGGTCGGTGATATAGCGATGCGACAGCTGCGCCGCCGCGACCAGCGCCGCGTCCGAGATGCGCACGCCGTGGTGCAGTTCGTATTTCTCCTTGATGCCGCGCAGGATGCTGATCGTGTCCTCGACCGTGGGCTCCAGCACCATGACGGGCTGGAAGCGCCGGGCCAGCGCCGCGTCCTTTTCGATATACTTGCGGTATTCGTCCAGCGTGGTGGCGCCGACGCAATGCAGCTCGCCCCGGGCCAGCGCCGGCTTGATCAGGTTCGCGGCATCCATGGCGCCATCGGTCTTGCCGGCGCCGACCAGCACATGCAGCTCGTCGATGAACAGCACGATCTCGCCGGCGGCGTTCTCGATCTCCTTCAGCACCGCCTTCAGCCGCTCCTCGAACTCGCCGCGGTATTTCGCGCCGGCGATCAGCGCGCCCATGTCCAGCGCCCAGAGCTGCTTGTTGCGCAGGCTCTCGGGCACGTCGCCGTCGATGATGCGCAGCGCCAGACCCTCGGCGATGGCGGTCTTGCCGACGCCGGGCTCGCCGATCAGCACCGGGTTGTTCTTGGTGCGGCGCGACAGCACCTGCATGGCGCGGCGGATTTCCTCGTCCCGGCCGATGATGGGGTCGATCTTGCCGTCGGCCGCGGCCTCGGTCAGGTTGCGGGCGTATTTCGACAGCGCCTCATAGCTGTCCTCGGCGCTGGCGGTATCCGCCGTGCGGCCCTTGCGGACATCGTTGATCGCGGCGTTCAACGCCTGCGCCGTGACCTTGCCGGCGCTGAGCGCATCGCGCGCATTGGTGTTGACGACCGCCAGAGCGGTCAGGATGCGCTCGGCCGGAACGAAACTGTCGCCGGCCTTCTTGGCCAGCTTCTCGGCCTCGTCCAGCACGCGCACCATCGAGGGGTCGACATAGACCTGGCCCTGCCCGCCGCTGACCTTGGGCTGCTTGCCCACGGCCAGATCGACCGCCTGCCGCACCGCCTGGGCATCGCCCCCGGCGCGCGCGATCAGGTTGCTGGCGAAACCCTGGTCGTCATCCATCAGCGCCTTCAGCAGATGCTCGGGCATCACGCGCTGGTTTTCCTCGCGGATCGCGATGGTCTGGGCGGCCTGCAGGAAGCCGCGCGAGCGTTCCGTGAATTTTTCCATATCCATATGAAAATCCTTTCCTTAGCCCCCGCTTTGGATCGCCCGCATTGGCACGATCCGGCTCGGGTCTGCCTGTGACATGGGCAAGGACAAACGGGGTTTCAAGACGGCCGGTTCCCCCTTATAACCGCGCCGTTTGTCGCAGCCTTGGGTGAAACATGGATGACCGTCTGATCGTGGCGCTGGACGTGCCGAATGCGCTGGCCGGGCTGGAGCTGGCCGAGAAGATCGGCGACGCCGCCAGCTTCTACAAGATCGGGCTGGGAATGCTGACCGGCGGCGGCCTGGCGCTCGCCAACGAGCTGAAGCAGGAACATGGCAAGCGCATCTTCCTGGACATGAAATTCTTCGACATCGGCGCGACCGTGCAGGCGGCGGTCAAGGGCATCGCGCAATACGACCTCGACTTCCTGACCGTGCATGGCGACCCGCATGTGGTGCGGGCGGCGAAACAGGGCGCGGCCGGGTCGAACCTGAAGATCCTCGCCGTGACCATCCTGACCTCGCTGGACCGCGCCGACCTGGATGCCGGGCTGATCGTGCCGGGCGACGTGGCCGAGATCGTCGCCACCCGCGCCGCCCGCGCCTTCGAGGCCGGGGCCGATGGCGTCATCGCCAGCCCGCGCGAGGCGGCCTTGATCCGCGCCCTGCCCGAATCGGCGGGCCGGCTGATCGTCACCCCCGGCGTGCGGCCGGCGGGCGCCGACGCGGGCGACCAGAAGCGGATCGAGACCCCCGCCACCGCCATCGCCAATGGCGCCGATCATATCGTGGTCGGCCGGCCGATCTGGCAGGCCGACGACCCGCGCGCCGCCGCGCAGGCGATCCAGGCCGAGCTCGCCTCGGCCTGATCAGGCGAAATTCTGCTGCCAGACCGGGGCGATCCCGGGCCGCACCGCGGTCGCCTGGGCGCTGGCCCAGACCTTGGGCGCCTGGGCCTGGAACCACTCCGGGCCGGGCCGCCAATTGGTCATCGCTGCTGCGTAAAGATCCAGCGCCGAGAAGCGTTCGCCCAGCAGCCAAGGCGTGCCGGCCGCCCTTTCCAGGATCGACCAAAGCGCCTGCAATCGCGCGGTGGTGGCCTCGGCCAGTTGCTTCTGCGCCGGCTCCTCGGCCAGGAAGCGCGCCGGATCGTCGCCGAAGGTGAAGCAGGGATAGACCTGCGCCACCAGGAAGATCAGCCAGCGCAGGAACTGCGGCCGCTCGGGCGCATCCGGCCTGGGCACCAGATCGTCGCGCCCGGTCAGGTCGGCCAGGTGCAGCGTGATCGCGGCGGTCTCCGACATCACCCGACCGTCGGGCAGGATCAGCACCGGGATCTGCCCGGCCGGGCTGATGCGCATCAGCGCCTCGCGCGCCTGCTGGTCGATGAACAGATCGGCGACCTCGACCGGCTCGAAGCCGATCCCGTAATGCGCCAGTTGCATCTCGACGATGGCCGAGCCCCAACCGCCGCGCCGGTAAAGCTGCATCACGGACATGACATGCTCCACGCTGGCTCGCCCATGCGATTCGGGGCGGATCATGCACGGCCGGCGCCGATTCTCAAAGATCCGCGCCGGCCTCGGCAAGGATCAGCCGCACCCGCTGCCGGAAATGCGGCACGGCGCGAGGATGGGCGATGAATTCCTGGACAGGCATCATGCGCCACTCCTGCCCCTCGTCGCCGAAGCGGATGGCGGCGATTTCCTCGGGGCGAAGCTGGCCGTGGAACATCCAGCTTTGCCGGCCGGGGTCGTTCCAGGCGGCAAAGGCGCGGCCGGTCAGCCGCCCGGGCGGCAGGCGCAGGCCGAATTCCTCGTGAAGCTCGCGCAAGCCGCAGGCCAGCGGCGTCTCGCCCGGCTCGGCCCCGCCGCCGGGCAGGTCCCAATGCGCCGGAAACGGGATATGCGGAACGTCGTCGCGCAGGCAGGCCAGCAGGCAGCCGGCATGGGTCAGCACCAGCTTGGCGCCGATGAAGCCTAGTTGTCGTTGATGTCGCGGGTCCAGCGCCGCACCTCGCCCCGGCTGGTGCCAAAGATGCGGCGCAGGGCCAGCCAGATCGCCCCGGTCAGCACCGCGGTCACGACCAGCGCCAGCGGCAGCCCGCCGGTCCAGAGCCCGAGCAGCAGCGCCAGGCCCATCAGCCCGACCGCGATGGCGGCGCCCAGGAAGAACCAGCCCGGCAGCGCCAGTTCCAGCGCCGCCAGCGCCAGCCCGACGGCGATCCAGATCCAGCCGTTCATCATGGCCGCGGGCCCCGGAACAGCTTGAAGGCGTCGCCCATGACCTCGACGGCCGCGGCCGGCAGGATCACCGTCTGCTTGCCCTGGCCCTTGCCGACCTCGGCCAGGGTCTCGACCTGCTTCATCGCGACCTGGTATTGCGCGGCCTCGATGCCGCCGTCGCGGATGGCGGCGGCGATGGCATTGGTGGCATAGGCTTCGGCATCGGCCAGGACGCGCTTGGCCTTGGCCTGCTGCTCGGCGGCGTAAAGATCGCCGTCGGCGGCCAGTTCCACCGCGCGGCGGCGGCCCTCGGCCTCGGTCACCTGGGCGCGGCGGGCGCGTTCGGCGTTCAGCTGCTGCAGCATGGCGGCGCGGGTCGCCTCGTCCAGGTTCACGTCCAAGATCTCGGCCCGCGTTACCTCGATGCCCCAGTCGTCGACGATATTGGCCAGCGATTCGCGGATGCGCTCGATCAGGGGCGCGCGATTCGACTGCACCTGGTCCAGCTCCATCGTGCCGATCTCGGACCGCACGATGCCGGCGACGGTGGTGGTGATCGCCGCATCGACGTCACGGATGCGATAGACGGTCTTTTCCGGCTCGATGATGCGATAGAAGACGCTGGTCTCGACCTGCACCAGCACGTTGTCCGCGGTGATCGCATCCTGGCGCGAGGTCGGCAGCTGCCGTTCCAGCACCGAGATGCGATGCGCCACCCGGTCGAGGAAGGGCACGATGAAGTTGATCCCCGGCCCCAGCACCGAATGCAGCCGGCCGAAGCGCTCGACGACGTATTTCTCGGATTGCGGCACGATGCGGACGGCGCGGCTGACGGCAAGGAAGATCACCACCGCCAGCACGATCAGGGCGATGTTCCGGCTGAGCAGGTCCGAGAGTTCGGGCGGCATCCGTGGTCCTTTCTATTCGGCGGCGATGGCGCCGTCGGTCGCATCCGGGCGCAACCGGGCCAGCCGCTCGACGACGCGGGCGAAGCGGGCCTCGAACTGCGCGAAATCGGCGCGCGGCTCGATCCGGCCCTCGTCCATGTAAAGCGAGCGGTCCAGTTCCAGCTGCACGACATGGATATTGTCGCGCGGCCGGCCATAGGTCGCGGTGACATAGGCGCCGGCAAAGGGCGAGTTGCGGCGGACGCGGAAGCCCTCGGCCGTGGCGGCCTCGGCCACGGCGGCGCTGATGCGGGGGGCGGCCGAGGCGCCGTTGCGGTCGCCCAGCACCATGTCCGGGCGCGGGCGCGGCAGATGCGCCAGCGCATCGCGCGGCATGGAATGCATGTCGATCAGCACCGCGCCGCCGAAGCGCCCCACCGCCTCGTCGATCAGGCCCGAAAGCGCGCGGTGATAGGGATGCCAGAAGCGCGCGAGCCGGCTTTCGGCCTCGGCCCGCGGCATCGGCCGGTCGTGGATGGAACGCCCCTGCGAGACGACGCGGGGAATCACCCCCAGCCCGGCCATGATGCGCGGGTTCATCGCCGGCGGCATGCCGCCCTGCACCACCAGCGGGTCGATTTCCTCGGGCCCGCGGTTGAGGTCCACCACCGAGCGCGGCACCCGCGCGGTCAGCAGCGCCGCGCCATGGTCGGGCGCGCGCCGAATCAGCCGGTCGACGAAGGCATCCTCGGAGGAACGCAGCTGCTGCGCGTCCAGCCGCGATTCGGCCAGGAACCAGTCGGGATAGGCGCAGCCGGAATGCGGCGAGGCAAAGATCACCCCGCCCTGCCAGCGGTCCGGCCTTGTCAGGTCATATACGCTGTCTTCGCTGTCCATTCCCGAGGGTTCCGCGCGTGGCCCCGGCGTCGATTCCGGGCAGAAAGACTGAAAGCCATTCGCCCGCGAACCGCAAGCGCGAAAGCCGGCGATTGAGGGCTTGAAACCCCCGAAGGACGTGGCTATAGACACGCGGACCAAGGCGATCCGGCGGGTTTTCTCGCAGAATCACCTGTTCGTGGGCGGTTAGCTCAGCGGTAGAGCACTACGTTGACATCGTAGTGGCCACTGGTTCGATCCCAGTACCGCCCACCATTCTGTTTCGCGCCGCCGGTGCCTGCCGGCGGTATTTCGTTTTCAAGGCGCGACCTAGCGATGCGCCGCGATAGGAGAAGACCGATGAAGGTTCGCAATTCGCTCCGCTCGCTCAAGAGCCGCCACCGCGATTGCCAGATCGTGCGCCGCAAGGGCCGGATCTATGTGATCAACAAGACCAACCCGCGCTTCAAGGCCCGCCAGGGCTGATCCGCGGCTTGATCGCCGAGTTCGAACGCCCGTCGCGCGGTTGTGCGGCGGGCGTTCTGCCGTTCCGGGTGGTGCGGCCGCTGGTGGGGGCCGACTGCCCCCACACCCCCGTGGATATTTTTCCAAGAAAGAAATCCTAGAAGCGCGACAGGATCAGGCCGCCGCCCACCATCAGCGCCGCCAGCACGCGCGGCAGCGAGATCTCGCGCAGCGGCAGGCCGAAGGCACCGGTGCGGTCGAGGATGATGGCGGCGAGGATTTGGCCCAGCGCCAGCGCGCAAAGCGCCGTCAGCGCACCGAGCCGCGGCAGCGTCCAGACCATGGTCCAGACATAGAAGGCGCCGAGCGCGCCGCCGGCCCACATCCACCATTCCATCGAACCGGCGCGCAGGAAGGCCCGCCCCTGCCCCAGGCCGATGGCGGCCAGCGCCAGGATGCTGAAGCCGACCCCGAAAGAAATGGCGGCGGCCGCCAGCGGGCTTTGCACGCCGCGCCCCAGCGCCGCGTTGATCGGCGCCTGGACCGCGATGCAGACCCCGGCCAGCGTCACCAGCCCGGCGAGCAGCAGATATGGCATGGCTTTTCCCTTCGCGACGCATGTCCTGCGCGGGAATAACCCCTGCCGGGCCGGAGGGCCAGCCTTGCGCCGCCGGCGTCAGTCGTAGCTGCGGCGGTCCTCGATCACCTTGCCGTCGTTCGGCAGCGAACCCGGCGCGACCAGCTCGATGCGGCCGCGCAGCTTCAGCGTGTCGAGGACCGTGCCCTCGTAGCGCGCCGCGTCCTGGGCGCCGGTCTCGAGCAGCACCGTCATCACGTCCATGTCGCCGGCGCGATCGGCCACGACCCGGGCGCGGGTGATCTCGGCGTGGCGGGCGACCAGGGCCGCGACCTGCTCGGGGCGCACGAACATGCCCTTGATCTTGGTGGTCTGGTCGGCGCGGCCCATCCAGCCCTTGATGCGCATGTTGGTGCGACCGCAAGGGCTGGTGCCGGGCAGCACCGCGGAAAGGTCGCCGGTGGCGAAGCGGACCAGCGGGTAATCGGGGTTCAGCGTGGTGACCAGAACCTCGCCGACCTCGCCCTCGGGGACCGGGTCGCCGGTGCCGGGGCGGACGATCTCGACGATCACGCGCTCGTCCACGATCATGCCGTCGAGCGCCGGCGATTCATAGGCGATCAGCCCCAGGTCGGCGGTGGCATAGCATTGCGTGCAGGCGATGCCGCGCTCGGCATAGCCTTGGCGCAGGCTGGGAAACAGCGCCCCGCCCGAGACCACGGCGCACGAGAACCGCATGCGCTCGCCCAGCTCCTCGGCCTTGTCGAGGATGATCTTCAGGTAGTCGGGCGTCCCGGCATAGGCGGTGGTGCCGATATCGACGCCGGCGCGGACCTGGAGTTCGGTCTGGCCGGTGCCGGCCGGCAGGGTCGCGGCGCCGACCGCGCGGGCGGCGCTTTCGAACATCATCCCGGCCGGGGTCAGGTGATAGCCGAAGCAGTTCTGCAGGATGTCGCCCGGGCCGATGCCAGCGGCATGCAGGAAGCGGCCCAGTCGCCACCAGTCGCCGTCGCGGCGGCCCGGCTCATAGATCGGGCCGGGGCTCTGGAAGATGTTCTCGAAATCCGCGGCCGGGCGGGTGGTGAAGCCGCCGAAGGGCGGCGCCGCCTTCTGCGCGGCCGAAAGCTCGGACTTGCGCAGCACCGGCAGCCGGGCCAGCGCCGCGCGACCGGTCACCGATGGCGCATCGACGCCGGAAAGCAACGCGGCCAGGCCCGGCGCCGATTGCGCCCGGGCCACGGCGCGCGGCAGTTCGGCCGCCAGATCCCTGTCCCGCGCCTCGGGGCTGCGGGTTTCCAACTGGTCATAGAAGCTCATGGGGTGCCTTTCCGAACTCAGGCCAGCCAGCGCTTGCGCCGGCGATAACTGCGCACGTCGCGAAAGCTCTTGCGGCCCTGATCCGACATGCCGAGATAGAATTCCTTGACGTCCGGGTTTTCGCGCAGCGCATCCGCCGGCCCGTCCATCACCACCCGGCCGCTTTCCAGGATATAGCCGTAATGGGCATAGCGCAGCGCGACATTGGTGTTCTGCTCGGCCAGCAGGAAGGTCACGCCCTCGCCCTCGTTGACCGCGCGGACGATCTCGAAGATCTGCTCGACCAGCTGCGGCGCCAGCCCCATCGAGGGCTCGTCCAGCAGGATGCATTCCGGCCGCGACATCAGCGCCCGGCCCATGGCGCACATCTGCTGCTCGCCGCCCGAGGTATAGCCGGCCTGGCTCTTCCGCCGCTCTTTCAGGCGGGGGAAATAGTTGTAGACCATCTCCAGGTCGCGGGCGATCTCGGCCCGGCCGTCGCTGCGGGTATAGGCGCCGGTCAGCAGGTTTTCCTCGATGGTCAGGTGCTCGAAGCAATGCCGGCCTTCCATCACCTGGATCACGCCCTTCTTGACCAGGCTGGCCGGGTCCATGTCCTGCACCCGCTGGCCGCGATAGCTGATCGCGCCCTTGGTGACCTCGCCCCGCTCGGAATGCAGCAGGTTCGAGATCGCCTTCAGCGTCGTGGTCTTGCCGGCGCCATTGCCGCCCAGCAGCGCGGTGATGCCGCCCTTGGGCACCGACAGGCTGACGCCCTTCAGCACCAGGATGACGTGGTTGTAGATCACCTCGATATTGTTGACCTCGAGCAGGGTCTCGCGGTCGGGCGATGCGTCGAACATGGCTTTTTCCCTTGCGTGGGTGGCCCCGGCGGCGAACCGCCGGGGTGCGGGTTCAGCAGCGCGGCGTGATGCCGGCCTCCTTGGCATAGGCCTCGCTGTCCTCGGCGATCAGCGGGTCGAGGATTTCCTGATCCGGCGCGGTGAACTCGGTGATCAGCGTCCATTTCTTGGCCGTCGCATCCCATTGCTGAAGCCGCGCCATGCCGCTGCCGCCGTGGTTGTCGCAGCTCATCTTGATCTCGGGGCCGAAGTCCGGCAGGCCGATCTCGGTCAGGCGCTCTGGGGTGATGTCCAGCGCCTCGAACCCGTCGCGCAGCTGGGCTGCGTTGATCTCGGCGGTGCCGGCCAGCTCCTGCGCCTTCCTGATCGCCTCGGCGATGACCACGGCCGCATACATGCCGCGCGAATAAAGCGCCGAGCCGACGAACTGCCCGCCCTGCGAGGCCTTGCCGGGCTCGACGACGAATTTCTGCATGTCGGCGTAAAGCGGATAATCGGTGCCGACTCCGTTGAAGGTCAGCGACTTGTAGCCGTTCGCGGCGGCGCCGACCGGCAGCACGTCAACCTCCGAGCCCGACCACCAGATGCCGATGAAATTCTCCATCGGGAAGCGGATGTTGGCGGCCTCCTGGATCGCGGTCTGATTCATCACGCCCCAGCCCCACATGATGACGTAATCCGGCTTGTCGCGGCGGATCTGCAGCCACTGGCTTTTCTGCTCCTGCCCGGGCGGGTCGATGGGCAGCTCGGTCAGGCTGAAGCCGTGCTTCTTGGCCAGTTCCTGCAGGGTGCGGATCGGCTCCTTGCCATAGGCCGAGTTGTGATAGACCAGCGCGATCTTCTTGCCGTTCAGGTCGCCGCCATTCTGGTCCAGCAGGTATTTCACCGCGACCGAGGCGCCGTCCCAATAGTTCGCCGGCGCGTTGAAGATCCATTCGAAGACCTTGCCGTTCTTGGCCGAGGTCCGGCCGTAGCCCGGCGTATAAAGCGGGATCTTGTCGGCCGAGACCTTGGGGATCAGCTGATAGGTGATGCCGGTCGACAGCGGGTTATAGACCAGCGCGCCATTGCCCTTGGTCGCCTCGTAGCATTCGACGCCCTTTTCGGTGTTATAGGCTGTCTCGCATTCCGGGGTCAGAACCTTCTGCCCGCCGATGCCGCCGTCGCGTTCGTTGAGCAGGGTGAAATAGTCGTTGAAGCCGTCGGCATATTGCGTGCCGTTCGCGCCATAGGGGCCGGTGCGATAGCTGAGGTTCGGCACCACCAGGTCGGCCATGGCCGGCGCCGCCGCCATGACGGCGCCCAGCGCCAGGCTCGCGAGTTTCAGTTTCATCTTGGTCTCCTCCCCAAGGGGTTTCATGCGCCGGATTTCCGGTCGTTAATGCGGGAACGGCCAGAGCCGCAGCTTCTCCTTCGTCAGCCGCCACAGGCGCGCGAGGCCATGCGGCTCGACGATCAGGAAGAAGACGATCAGCGCGCCGACGATCATCAGTTCGATATGGGCGGCCAGGTCGGTGGGCCAGCCGAGTTGCGCCACCAGCACGTTCTTCAGGAACACCGGCAGCAGCACCAGGAAGGCGGCGCCGGCGAAGCTGCCGAAGATGCTGCCCAGGCCGCCGATGATGACCATGAACAGGATCAGGAAGCTCTTGTTGATGCCGAAGGCCTCGCTGGCCTCGGCCGCGCCCAGATAGACCGAGAACAACAGCGCCCCGGCGATGCCGACGAAGAAGCTGGAGACAGCGAAGGCCGACAGCTTGGCGGTCAGCGGGTTCACCCCGATGATCTCGGCCGCGATGTCCATGTCGCGGATCGCCATCCACTTGCGGCCCACACTACCGCGCGTCAGGTTGCGCGCCACCCAGGCCAGCACGACGGCAAAGACCAGGCAGGTCAGGTATTTCGCCGAGGCCGTGGTGGCGGGCCCGGTGATCGCCCAGCCGAACATGGTGCGCTCGGGCGCGTTGATCTGGCCCGAGGCGGAATGGTTGTAGAACCACGGCACCTTGTTGAAGAGCCAGACCAGGAAGAACTGCGCCGCCAGCGTCGCCACCGCCAGGTAGAAGCCCTTGATCCGCAGGCTGGGCAGGCCGAAGAGCACGCCCACCACCGCGGTAACGGCGCCCGCGACCACGATCAGGATCACGATCGGCACGCCCGGGAAGGCGGTCATCAGCTTGTAGACCGCATAGGCCCCCACGGCCATGAAGCCGCCCGTGCCCAGGCTGACCTGCCCGGCATAGCCGGTCAGGATGTTCAGGCCGATGGCCGCGATGGCATAGATCAGGAAGGGCACCAGCACCGCATTGGCCCAGTAGCTGTCGATGACCAGGGGCACGACCAGGAAGGCCACCGCCAGGATCGCGTAATAGCCCCAGCGATCCAGCCGGATCGGAAAGGTCTGGCCATCGTCGCGATAGCTCGTCTTGAAGTCGCCCGCCTCACGATAGAACATCTGCCCCTCCCGGCTTCGCTGCTGGCTGGTGGGGGCTTCGCGCCCCCACACCCCCGCGGGATATTTTCACAAGAAAGAAGGCCGAAGCCGCGCCCGGCTTCTTTCTTGTCCAAATATCCCCGCCGGAGGCATAGAATCTTTTCATCATTTCAGACCCGCTCGATGATGCGCTCGCCGAACAGGCCCTGCGGCCGGAAGACGAGGAAGAGCAGCGCCAGCACATAGGCGAACCAGTTCTCGGTCGCGCCGCCGACCATCGGGCCGACGAAATATTCGAACAGCTTCTCGCCCATGCCGATGATGAGGCCGCCGACGATGGCGCCGGGGATCGAGGTGAAGCCGCCGAGCATCAGCACCGGCAGCGCCTTCAGCGCGATCAGCGACAGGCTGAACTGCACGCCGGACTTGGTGCCCCACATGATGCCCGCGACCAGCGCCACGAAGCCGGCGATGGACCAGACCATGATCCAGATGAATTGCAGGCTGATGCCCACCGACAGCGCCGCCTGGTGGTCGTCAGCCACGGCTCGCATCGCCCGGCCCTGCTTGGTATATTGCGAGAAGCCGACCAGCGCCGCGACCAGAAGCGCCGCGATGACCGCGGCCCAGATGTCCAGCCGGTCGATGAAGAAACCGTAGCCCAGCCAGTCGTTGGTCAGCGCCTCGGCGGTTTCCGAGATGCCCTGCGGCAGGCCCACGTCCAGCGTCTTGACGTCGGCGCCCCACATCACGTCGCCCAGGCCTTCCAGGAACCACGCGAGGCCGATGGTGGCCATGAACAGGATGATCGGCTCCTGCCCGACCAGATGCTTCAGCACCAGCTTCTCGATGGCGATGGCGAGGCCGACCATGACCAGCGCCGTCAGCGCGATGCCCAGCAGCGCCGGCACGGTCCAGCCGAAGCTGGAGACATGCGTTCCGAAAGCCGCGTTGATCAGATGGGCGAAGGGCACCCGGCCCTCCATGATGCCCACGAGCGTCATGGCCGCGAAGAGCGCCATCACCCCCTGGGCATAGTTGAAGACGCCCGAGGCCTTGTAGATCAGCACGAAGCCCAGCGCGACCAGCGAATACATCACCCCGGCCATCAGCCCGTTGACCAGCACCTCGCTTGCGTAAAGGAATTCCATCCGCGCCCCCTATGCGTGTTCCACGCCCAGATAGGCGCTGATGACTTCGGGATTGTTGCGCACCTCGTCCGGGGTGCCGTCGCCGATCTTCTTGCCGTAATCCATCACCACCACCCGGTCCGACAGATCCATGACCACGCCCATGTCGTGCTCGATCAGCGCGATGGTGGTGCCGAATTCGTCGTTCACGTCCAGGATGAAGCGGCACATATCCTCTTTCTCCTCGACGTTCATGCCGGCCATCGGCTCGTCCAGCAGCAGGATGCGCGGCTCGGCCGCCAGCGCCCGGGCCAGTTCGACGCGCTTCTTCAGCCCGTAGGGCAGCCGCCCGACCGGGGTCTTGCGGATGTTCTGGATTTCCAGGAAGTCGATGATCTTCTCGACCTGCGCGCGGTTCTCGACCTCCTCGCGCTCGGCGCGGCCCCACCACAGCGCCTGGCTCCAGATCGGCGCGTTCATCTTGTTCAGCCGGCCGGTCATGATGTTGTCCAGCACCGACATGCCGTCGAACAGCGCGATGTTCTGGAAGGTGCGGGCCAGCCCCAGCCGCGCCACCTCATAGGGTTTCATCGCCGGGCGGCGCTTGCCCTCGAACCAGATCTCGCCCTCCTGCGGCACGTAGAAGCCCGAGATCACGTTCAGCATCGAGGACTTTCCGGCACCGTTCGGGCCGATGATGGCGCGGATCTCGCCCTCGCGGATGTCGAAGCTGATGTCCTTGATCGCGGTCACGCCGCCGAAGCGCAGGGTGATGTTCTTCAAGTCCATCAGCACCGGGCCGATGCGGCGGGCGTCGGGGGTCGGGTCATGGGTCATTCTGCGGCCACCCTTTGCGGCTCGGCGGTGGGAAAGGTGCGGGCGTCCTCGATCCGCAGCGTGGCGCGGATCTCGCCCTTGCGGCCGTCCTCGTAGGTCACCTCGGTGCGGGTGCTGACCGTATCGCTTCCGTCGTAGAGCGCGGCGATCAGGTCGGCGTATTTCTCGGCGATGATGTTGCGGCGGACCTTGCGGGTGCGGGTCATCTCGCCGTCGTCGGGATCCAGCTCCTTGTGCAGCACCAGGAAGCGGTGGATCTGGCAGCCCGAGAGCATCGGGTCTGCGGCGACGGATTCGTTCACCGCCTCGACATGCTCGCGAATGGCGGCATAGACCTGCGGATGGCCGGCCAGCTCCTGATAGCTGGCATAGGCGATGTTGTTGCGCTCGGCCCAGTTGCCGACCGCCGTCAGGTCGATGTTGATGAAGGCGGTGCACATGCCGCGCCCGGCGCCAAAGACCACGGCCTCCAGGATGTTGGGATAGAACTTCAGCTTGTTCTCGACATATTTCGGCGCGAACATCCGGCCGTCGGCCATGCGGCCCACGTCCTTGGCGCGGTCGATGATGCGCAGGTGGCCCGAGCCTTCCTCGAAGAAACCGGCGTCGCCGGTCGCCACCCAGCCCTCGGCATCCTTGGTCGAGGCGGTGCTTTCCGCGTTGTTGTAATATTCCACGAAGGTGCCGGGCGAGCGATAGAACACCTCGCCGCTCTCGGCGATCTTCAGCTCCACCCCCGGCGAGGGCACGCCCACCGTGTCGGAGCGCACCTGCCCGTCCGGCTGCTGGGTGATGAAGACCGAGGCCTCGGTCTGGCCGTAGAGCTGTTTCAGATTGATGCCGAGGCTGCGGTAGAAATCGAAGATCTCGGGGCCGATCGCCTCGCCCGCGGTATAGCCCACGCGGATGCGGGAATAGCCCAGCGTGTTCTTCAGGGGGCCATAGACCAGCAGGTCGCCCAGGGCGTAGCGCAGCCGGTCCAGCAGCCCGACCCGCTTGCCGTCCAGCAGGTCCGGGCCGATGCGGCGGGCCAGGTTCATGGCATGGTGGAACAGCCCGCGCTTGATGCGCCCGGCGTCCTCCATGCGGATCATCACCGAGGTCAGCTGGCCCTCGAAGACGCGGGGCGGGGCAAAGAAATAGGTCGGGCCGATCTCGCGCAGGTCGGTCATCATGGTCTGCGCGCTTTCGGGGCAGTTCACCGTGAAGCCGGCCCAATAGGCCTGGCCGACCGAGAAGATGAAATCGCCGACCCAGGCCATCGGCAGATAGGCCAGCACCTCCTCGGCCTCGGTCAGGTGGTCGAAGGCGCAGGTGTTCCTGGCCGTCTCGATGATGTTGCGGTTCGACAGCACCACACCCTTGGGCTTGCCGGTGGTGCCCGAGGTATACAACATCACGCAGGTGTCGTCGTAGCCGAGGGCCGCGATGCGGCGGTCCAGTTCCTCTTCGTGGCGCTGATGCGCGGCGCGACCTTCGGTCTGCACATCGGCCAGCGCGTTCATCGCGGTGTGGTCGTATTTCCGCATGCCGCGCTTGTCGGTATAGACGATCTGCTCGATCTTCGGGGCGCGGTCGCCGACCTCCAGCACCTTGTCCACCTGCTCCTGATCGCCGCAGACCACGAAACGCGCGCCGCAATGGCCCAGCACATAGGCCATCTCGTCGGCCACGGCGTCCTGATACAGGGGCACCGGCACCGCGCCGCACATCTGCGCCGCGACCATGGACCAGTAATGCGCCGGGCGGTTGCGGCCGACGATGGCGACATGGTCGCCGGGCGCCAGGCCCATGTGCAGGAAGCCCAGCGCCAGCGCGCGGATTTCCTCGGCCGCCTGCGCCCAGGTCCAGCTTTGCCAGATGCCGAATTCCTTTTCGCGATAGGCCGGCCGGTTGCCCCAGGTCGCGGCATTGCGCGCCAGCAGCGCGGGAATCGACGGCGGTCCGCTGCGGTCCGGCTGGTTCTGCATAGATCCTCCCCTTGCCGTCCGGGCTCCTCTTCCCCTCTGGCAATCGCAGCTTACTGCGGCAATCCTTGCGTCAGTTTTGCCCGAATCCTACGAATTGTTACAACTGCAAGGCAACAGCCATGGCGACCACCACCCCGGACCGACATGCCGCGCTGACCCGCTCGGGGCTGAACCTGATCCAGCAGGCGATCTCGATCTTCGACGCCGACCTGCGGCTGGCGGTCAGCAACCGGCCCTATCAGGCGATGTTCGGCCTGCCGGACGAACTGACCCGGCCCGGCACCACCTTCGAGGATACGATCCGCTATCTGGTGCATCGCGGCGAATACGGGCCGCAGGAGGATACCGAGGCCGCGATTCGCGAGCGCGTGGACCAGGCCCGCACCTTCCAGCCGCATTACATGGAAAGAAAGCGCGCCGACGGCCGCTGGATCTCGGTCGAGGGGGCGCCGCTGTCGCAGGGCGGCTGGATCGCGGTCTATACCGACATCACCCAGATCAAGCGGCAGGAGGAACTGCTGCGCGCCCGCTCCGAGGAGCTGTCCGAACTGGTGCTGGACCATGCCGAGCGGCTGTCGGCCGCGAACCGGGCGCTGGCCGCGACCAATGCCGCGCTGGAGGAGGCCAAGCGCATCCTGACCGAATCCGAGGCCCGCACCCGCCATGTTACCGCCATGGTCCCGGCCCATATCGCGCATATGGACCGCGATTATCGCTATACCTTTTCCAACAACCAGATCGCGGCGGTGTTTCCCGGTGCCGACCGCGGCATCATCGGCCGCGCGGGCGAAGAGGTGCTGGGCCGCGAGACCTTCGACCGCATCCGCCCGCATATGGACCGCGCCGTCGCCGGCCAGCCGCAGGTGTTCGAGATCACGCACCCACCCTCGGGGCGCCGCATCCGCATCGCCCTGACCCCGGACCCCAACGGGCGCGGCGCCTATGTGCTTTCCACCGACGTGACCGCCGAGGTGCAATCGCGCGAGGCGCTGACCCATGCCGCCAAGCGCGCGCTGGCGGCGCAGATGACCTCCGGGCTGGCGCATGACTTCGGCAACCTTCTGACCATCATCCTTGGCCTGCAAACCCGGCTGGCGCGCGCCGGCCTGCCGCCGGAACAGGCCGAGGACGTGCAGGCGACCCTCGCCGCCGCCCGGCGCGGGGCGACGCTGCTGGACGGCATCGCCGCGCTGACCGGCAAGCGCGAACAGCACCCGCAGCCGGTTGACCTCGACGCGCTCTTCGAGCATCTGGCCGCCATGGCCCGGCCGACGCTGGGCGCCGCCGTGACGCTGGAACACGCCACGACCAACCTGCCGGCGCGGCTGATGCTGGACCCCGGCGCGCTGCAGGACGCGCTGCTGAACCTGATCCTGAACGCCCGCGACGCCATGCAGGGCAAGGGCCGCATCGGCTTGCAGGCCCGCACGGCCGGGCGCTGGCTGGAAATCACCGTCACCGACAGCGGCCCCGGCTTTTCGGACGAGGCCCTGGCCCGCGCCACGCAGCCTTTCTTCACCACCAAGGGCAGCAAGGGCAGCGGGCTGGGCCTGTCGATGGTCTATGACCAGGTCAAGCTGGCCGGCGGCACGCTGCGGCTGGCGAACCTCGCCCAGGGCGCGCAGGTCGCGATCCGCCTGCCCCTGCGCGCCGCCCGCCCGCATCTGGTCCTGCTGGTCGAGGATGACGACGCCATCCGCAGCCATATCCGCCAGATGCTGACCGCCCAGGGCCATTCGGTGATCGAGGCCGGCTCGCTCAGTGAGGCGCGCGGCCTGACCGACCTGTCCGGCCTGACGCTGATCCTGTCCGACCTGCAACTGGGCGACGGTTCGGGCGCCGATCTGCGGGGCCGCGGCCTGCCGCTGGTGCTGATGACGGCGCTGCCGCCGGGCGATGCGGGCAGATCGGGGCTTGACGGCACGGTGCTGACCAAGCCCTTTGGCGACACCGAACTGGCCCTGGCCCTGGCAGAAACCGATGACTGACGCGCCCCTGATCGCCATCCTCGACGACGAGCCCGAGATCCGCCGCCTGCTGTCCGCGGCGCTGGAGGAGGCGGGCTTCCGCACCCTGGGCTTCGGCCGCGCCACCGAATTCGAGGCGGCGCTGCGCCGCATCCAGCCCGATGCCTGCCTGATCGACCTGGGCCTGCCCGACCGCGACGGGCTGGCGCTGGTGCACCGGCTGGCCAGCCAATCCGGCGCGGCGATCATCATCATCTCGGGCCGGGCGCAGGTGCAGGATCGGGTGACCGGCCTCGAACTGGGCGCCGACGACTATATCATCAAGCCCTTCGAGCCGGCCGAGGTGGTGGCCCGCATCCGCGCCCGGCTGCGCAAGCCGCAGCGCGACGCCGGCCCCGGCCGCCAGCAGATCCGCTTTGCCGGCTGGTCCGCGGATTTCGACCGCTACACGCTGACCTCGCCCGAGGGGGCCGAGACGCCGATCTCCCACGCCGAGGCCGAGGTCTTGCGGCTGTTTCTCGACAACCCGCGCCGGCTGATCTCGCGCGCGCAGATGCTGGAGACGCTGGGCGGCACGGCGGGGGAAAGTTTCGACCGGGCGATGGACGTGCGCATCTCGCGCCTGCGCACCAAGCTGGGCGAGGATCCCAAGAACCCGCGCCTGATCAAGACGATCTATGGCGCCGGCTATATCTTTCTGGCCGAACTGGGCTAGATTGCCCCCATCGTCGCGGAGATTGCCATGCCCACCGTCTATGTCCTGAACGGCCCGAACCTGAACCTGCTGGGCCAGCGCCAGCCCGAGATCTATGGCAGCACCACGCTGGCCGACGTGGAGCGCGACTGCAAGGCGCTGGGGGCCGAGCTGGGGCTGGAGATCGACTTCTTCCAGTCGAACCACGAAGGCGCGATCATCGACAAGATTCACGAGGCGCGGCTGCGGGCCCAGGCCATCGTCATCAACCCGGCCGCCTTCACCCATACCTCGGTCGCGATCCTCGACGCGCTTAACACCTTCGACGGGCCGGTGCTCGAGGTGCATATCTCGAACGTGCACAAGCGCGAGAGCTTCCGCCACCATTCCTATGTCAGCCTGCGCGCCGAGGGCGTGATCGCCGGCTTCGGCGTCAACGGCTATCTGCTGGCATTGCAGCAGGCGGCGAAGATGGTCGGCTAGGCCCGGCCGGCCAGATGCCCAGGTTCTGCCGGAACCATTCGTAGCAGGCGCCATTGGCCTCGCCCCGGCCCTTGCCCTGCAAGGCAAAGTCCAGAAGCGCATGGCAGCGCGCGACCCGGCACTCGCCCGGCACCCGGCCCTCGGCATTCAGCCAGATCGGCACGCCGTTCAGCGCCAGGTTGCCCGAGAGCCAGGGGTCATCCACCGTCCACAGCAGTTCGGGGATGTCGAAGGCGCTGTCGGGCATGAATTCGGGCCGCAGCATGGCGCCGCCATAACCCTTGAGCACATCGACGTAGCCCGAGCGCAGCCAGGCATGCGGCTTGACCAGCCCCAGCGAGGCCGCACGCAGCAGGCGATAGCGCCAGTCCTTGCGCCGCAGCACCGCGCGCGGCTCGGGCCCGCCGTCATGGCCGGGCACGAATCCGCCGGCCTCGGCGATGACGCAATCCGGCTGCGCGCGCCGCGCCGCCAGAAAGCGGCTGGTCCACAGCGGATCATAAAGCCGGTCGTCGTCGCAGAGCAGCAATTCGCAATCCTGCCCGCGAAAATCCCGCACCGCCGGCAGGATCTTGGTCGCCGGGCCCAGGTCGTCCTCGACCGTGACGATGCGCACGCCCTCGGGCACCGCCGGCAGGCTGCCGTCCCAGTCGGGAAAGCGGCGATAGCGGCGCGGCAGGTAAAGCCGCACCTCGTCGGGGCGAACCTTCTGTTTCAGCAGCGATTTCAGGGTGGGTCCCAGCCCGGCAAAGCGCGGCGGGATCGAGGACAGGGTCACGACAAGAGGCAAGCTGGCATCCTAGGTCAGTTCGGGCGTGCCCTCCTAACGCGCTCCAGCTTACAATTGGCTGACGGCCGCCGTCACGATCGCGTCAGAACAGCCCGCGCCGCGCCAGCGCCTGGCCCAGGGCGTCGGCGCCGGTGAAATGGATGCCGTCGATGCCCAGCGCCCGGGCGCCCTCGACGTTGTCCGGGTTGTCGTCGATGAAGATGCAATCCTCGGGGCGCAGCCCGTTGCGGTCCATCAGGATGCGATAGACCGCGGGCTCGGGCTTCAGCGCCCCGACCCGCCCCGAAACCACGATGTCGCGGAACAGCTGGCCCAGCCGGGGATGGATTTCCAGCGCATGGGGCCAGGTCTCGGCCGCCCAGTTCGTCAAGCCATAGAGCGGCACATTCCGCGCCAGCAGCGCCTCGGCGATCTCCCAGGCGCCGGGCACGGTCTTTTCGATGGTCAGCGGAAAGGCGGCCAGATAGCCCGCCAGATGCCGGGCCTCGTCGCCATGCGCCTCGCGCGCGGCCTCGAGACCCTTAGCAAAGCTGCGCCCGCCGTCCTGCAACCGGTTCCAGCCGTCGAAGCCGATGCGCGCCATCCAGGCCTCGGCCGCGGCGCGGCTGGTGAAGACATCGGCAAAGGCCAGCGCCGGATCCCATTCGATCAGCACCGCCCCCAGGTCGAAGATCACGCTTTTCATCGCCGGCCTCCTTTGCCATCCGGCCGGATCGTGCCGAAACACGGCCGGCCCGGCAAGCCGGCGCGCTTCTGCCGGGCGCCAAGCCGTGCTAGAGGCGGGGAAACCGCAGGAAGGGGAAACCGCATGACCATATCGGTTGCTGGGCTGGGCTATGTCGGCATGTCGATCGCGGTGCTGCTGGCGCAGCACGACGCGGTGGTGGCGCTGGACATCAGCGCCGAGCGGGTGGCCCAGGTGAACGCCCGCCGCTCGCCCATCGAGGATGCCGAGATCAGCCGGTGGCTGGCGGAAAAGCCGCTGCAGCTGCGCGCCACCACCGACCCGGCCGAGGCCATGGCCGGCGCCGAATTCGTCATCGTCGCCACGCCGACGAATTACGACCCGCGCTCGAACCGCTTCGACACTTCCAGCGTGGAAAGCGTGATCGCGCTGGCCCGCCAGCACGCGCCGCAGGCGACCATCGTCATCAAGTCCACGGTCCCGGTCGGCTTCACCCAGCGCATGCGCGACGAGACCGGCCATGACGGCATCCTGTTCTCGCCCGAATTCCTGCGCGAAGGCCGGGCGTTGCAGGACAACCTGCACCCGTCGCGCATCGTGGTGGGCGACCACGGCCCGGCCGCGCATCGGCTGGCCGACCTGCTGGCCCAAGGCGCGATCCGCAAGGACATGCCGGTGCTGTTCACCGGCTCGACCGAGGCCGAGGCGATCAAGCTGTTCTCGAACACCTATCTTGCCATGCGCGTGGCCTATTTCAACGAGCTCGACAGCTATGCCGTCGCCCGCGGGCTGAACACGCGCGAGATCATCGAGGGCGTCGGCCTCGACCCGCGGATCGGCGATCAGTACAACAATCCCAGCTTCGGCTATGGCGGCTATTGCCTGCCCAAGGATACCAAGCAATTGCTGGCGAACTACGATCAGGTGCCGCAAAGCCTGATCGCCGCGGTGGTGGACAGCAACCGCACCCGCAAGGATTTCATCGCCGAGGAAATCATCGCCCGCCGTCCGAAGCTGGTCGGCGTCTATCGGCTGGTGATGAAATCCGGCTCGGACAATTTCCGCGACAGCTCGATCCAGGGCATCATGAAGCGGATCAAGGCCAAAGGCATCCCCTGCATCGTCTACGAGCCGGTGCTGGAACAGGACCATTTCTTCAACAGCCCGGTGGTGCGCGACCTCGGCGCCTTCAAGGCCCAGGCCGACCTGATCATCGCCAACCGCCAGGCGCCCGAACTGGCCGACGTGCAGGACAAGGTTTACACCCGCGACCTGTTCGCCCGCGACTGAGCTTGCCAAAGCCGCGCGCCGGCCCTAGTGTCCCGCCCACGACTCATACACTTGGGGTGCCCCGAACGGGGCTGAGAGGTGCCAGGCACCGACCCATCGAACCTGATCCGGCTCATACCGGCGGAGGGAAGGGTAGAGTGTCGCGGCACGCAGACCACATCAGCCGCCACCCCCCTCTCCGCCGCCTCGACCGGACAATGAAAGGCGGATCATGGCGGGACCAGCTCGCATCGCGCTGACCATCGCCGGCTCGGACAGCGGCGGCGGCGCCGGCATCCAGGCCGACCTCAAGACCTTCTCGGCGCTGGGGGTCTATGGCGCGTCCGTGATCACAGCCATCACCGCCCAGAACACCCGCACCGTCGCCGCGGTCGAGGCGGTCTCGCCCGCCATGGTCGCGGCGCAGATCGACGCGGTTTTCGGCGATCTGGACGTGCGCGCGATCAAGATCGGCATGGTCGGCGGCCCGGATGTGATCACAGCCGTCGCGGACCGGCTGCGCATCGCGCTGCAGGCCGATCCGGTCCCGGTGGTGCTGGACCCGGTCATGGTGGCGAAATCCGGCGACGCGCTGCTGCCCGACGCGGCGGTCCAGGCGCTGCGCGACCGGCTGCTGCCGCTGGCGACCGTCCTGACCCCGAACCTGCCCGAGGCCGCCCGGCTGCTGGGCCGCGCCCCGGCCGGCACGCCCGCGGAGATGGCCGAACAGGGCGAGGCGCTGCGTGCCCTGGGCGCGGGCCATGTGCTGATGAAGGGCGGCCATGCCGAGGGCGAAACCTGCACCGACCTGCTGGTCGGGCCGCAGGGCTTTCCGCTGTCGGCGCCGCGCCAGCAAACCCGCAATACCCATGGCACCGGCTGCTCGCTGTCCTCGGCCATCGCGGCGGGGCTGGCGCTGGGGCTGGACCTGCCCGATGCGATCACCCGCGCCCATGGCTGGCTGCAAGGCGCCATCGGCGCCGCCGACGGGCTGGGGATCGGGCTGGGCCATGGGCCGGTGCATCACTTCTACAAGATGTGGGGCGCTGAATGACCCAGATAACAATTCTTGGTAGCGGCGTGATGGGGTTGGCCATTGCCTCGACCCTGCTGGATCGCGGCATCACCCCGCGCATCATCGATCCTGCCGGCAAGCCTGGCGCGCAGGCTTGCAGCTGGCGCGCCGGCGGCATGCTGGCCCCCTGGTGCGAGGCCGAAAGCGCCGAGCCGGTGGTCCTGCGCCTGGGTCTCGACGCCGCCGACTGGTGGCAGGCGCATGGCGCCGAGGTCGTCCGGCGCGGCACGCTGGTGCTTGCCCCCTCGCGCGACCGGGCGGAACTGGACCGCTTTGCCCGGATGACAGAGGCGCATCGCCCGGTCAACGCCGACGCCATCGCCGCGCTGGAGCCCGAGTTGCAGGGCCGTTTCGCGCGCGGGTTGTTCTTCGAAAGCGAGGCGCATCTGAACCCCCGCGCCGCCCTCATGGCGCTGCGCGACCGGCTGGCCGCTGCCGGCGTGACCATCGAGACCGAAGGCGAGCCGAGCGGCCTGACCGTGGACGCCCGCGGCTTTGCCGCCCGCGACGCCTTGCCCGACCTGCGCGGCGTGCGGGGCGAGATGCTGGTGATCCGCTGCCCCGAGGTCCAGTTGACCCGCACCATCCGCCTGCTGCACCCGCGCATCCCCCTATATCTTGTTCCAAGGGGAGACGGCGTATACATGATCGGCGCCACGATGCTGGAAACCGGCGGCAAATATCGCGTCACCGCCCGCTCGGCGGTCGAGATGCTGTCGGCCGCCTATGCGCTGCATCCGGGCTTTGCCGAGGCCGAGATCCTTGAACTCGGTTCGGACGCTCGCCCGGCCTTCCCCGACAACCTGCCGCGGCTGCGGCGGCGCGGAAGCACGCTGTTTGCCAACGGCCTCTATCGCCACGGCTATCTTCTGGCCCCCGCCGTGGCCCGCATGGCTGCCGACCACCTGCTGGACGGCCAGATACCGGAGTTCATGGATGAAAATCACCCTTAACGGCGAAAGCCGCAGCCTTGCCGGACCCTCGGTCCAGGATGCGCTGCAAGAAATCGGCCTGGGCGCGGCCAAGGTCGCCACGGCGCTGAACGGCGCCTTCCTGCCCGCCGCCGCCCGCGCCGGGACCAGGTTGAAGGATGGCGACGCGCTGGAAGTCGTGGCGCCGATGCAGGGGGGCTGAGATGC
The DNA here is from genome assembly GCF_000371965.1 of Paracoccus sp. N5. Classification (NCBI taxonomy): domain Bacteria; kingdom Pseudomonadati; phylum Pseudomonadota; class Alphaproteobacteria; order Rhodobacterales; family Paracoccaceae; genus Paracoccus; species Paracoccus sp. N5. The sequence continues at coordinate 1,333,644 of NZ_AQUO01000001.1, forward strand.
CGCGATTCTACGGAACCCATGTCGAAAGCCCGCTGATGCTGGGCACGGCGCTTTACCCCTCGCCCGCGATCATGGCCGAGGCCTTCCGCGCCTCGGGCGCCGGCATCGCCACGGTCAGCTTGCGCCGCGAGGGCGGGGCGGGCCAGGATTTCCACAATCTCATCAAGGGATTGAATGTCCCGGTCCTGCCCAACACCGCCGGCTGCCATTCCGTGCGCGAGGCGGTGACCACCGCCCAGATGGCGCGCGAACTGTTCGGGACTCCCTGGATCAAGCTGGAGGTCATCCGCGACGACGACACGCTTTGCCCCGACGTGATCGCCTTGGTCGAGGCGGCGCGGATCCTGTCGGACGACGGCTTCCAGGTCTTTCCCTATTGCACCGAGGACCTGTCGGTCTGCGGCCGGCTGCTGGACGCGGGCTGCGAGGTGCTGATGCCCTGGGGCGCGCCCATTGGCTCGGGCCGCGGGCTGAACAACCCCTATGGGCTGCGCAGCCTGCGCGCGCATTTCCCGGACGTGGCGCTGGTGGTGGACGCGGGCATCGGCCTGCCCAGCCATGCGGCGCAGGCGATGGAACTGGGCTATGACGCGGTGCTGCTGAACACCGCCGTCGCCAAGGCCGGCGACCCAGTGGCCATGGCCCGCGCCATGGCGCTGGCGATCGAGGCCGGCCGGCTGGCGGCTGGCGCCAATCCCATCGAGGCGCGCGACATGGCCGCGCCCTCGACCCCGCTGTTCGGCATGGCGGTGCTGGGATGAGATTGCCGCGTTTCTACCCGATCTTCGACAGCGCCGCCTGGCTGCGCCGCGCCCTGCCCCTCGGCGTCAAGCTGGTGCAGATCCGCATCAAGGACCAGCCCGCCGCGCGCCTGCTGGGCGAGCTGGCGCTGGCGCAGGAGCTGTGCCGCGAACATGGCGCCACGCTGGTCGTGAACGACCACTGGCAGGCCGCCATCGAACTGGGCTGCGATTTCATCCACCTGGGGCAGGAGGATCTGGACACGGCCGACATCGCCGCCATCCGCCGCGCCGGCATGCGGCTGGGGATCTCGACCCATGACCATGCCGAGCTGGACCGGGCGCTGGCGCTGGCGCCCGATTACGTCGCCCTGGGCCCGGTCTGGCCGACGATCCTGAAGAAGATGAAATGGGAACAGCAGGGCCTGGACCGGGTGCGGGAATGGCGCAAGCTGGTCGGCGCCACGCCCCTGGTCGCCATCGGCGGCGTCACCCCGGAACGCGCCCGCGAAGCCTTCGCGGCCGGCGCCGACCTGGCCTCGGCGGTGACCGACATCACGCTGAACCCCGACCCCGAGGCGCGCATCCGCGAATGGCTGGCGGCGACGGCATGAGCCGCTATCTGCGCCAGATGGTCCTGCCCGAAGTCGGCGCCGAGGGGCAGGAGCGCATCGAAGCCGCCCATGTCCTGGTCGTCGGTGCCGGGGGCCTGGGCGTGCCGGTGCTGCAATATCTGGCAGGTGCCGGCATCGGCCGCATCACGCTGATGGACCCCGACACGGTCGAGGAAACCAACCTGCACCGCCAGCCGCTCTATCGCATGAAGGATCTGGGCCGGCCCAAGGTGCAGGCCGCGGCGCTGGCGGTGACGCGGCTGAACCCGGGGGTCCTGCTCGAGGGCCGGCGCGAGGCGCTGACCCCGGCCAATGCGCCGGCGCTGGTCGCCGCGGCCGATGTGGTGCTGGACTGCGCCGACAGCTACGCGGCCAGCTATACGCTGTCCGACGCCTGCCTTGCCGTGGGCAAGCCGCTGATCTCGGCCTCGGCGCTGGGGATGGCGGGCTATGTCGGCGGCTTCTGCGGCGATCCCGGCCAAGGCGGCGCCCCCAGCCTGCGGGCGCTGTTCCCCGACCCGCCCGACAGCGGCCAGACCTGCGCCACGGCGGGCGTGCTGGGGCCGGTGGTCGGCCTGCTCGGCTGCCTGCAGGCGCAGATGGCGCTGCGGCTGCTTCTGGGCACCACGCCCTCGCCCCTGGGCGAGTTCATCCGCCTGGACAATGGCCGTTTCACGCAATTCCGCTTTGACGGCGCGCCGGAAAGCCCGGGGCCCCGCTTCATCGCCCGGCAGGACATCCGCCCGGGCGACCTGGTCGTCGACCTGCGCCCCAAGGACGAGGCGCCGCGCAAGGCCACGCCCAAGGCGCTGCGCATGCCCGGCTATGGCCCGATCGGCCCGCTGCCCGAACCCGGCCAGCGCGCGGTGCTGGCCTGCCGCTCGGGGCTGCGCTCATGGCGTGCCGCCGACGCCCTTTCGCGCCGCTGGGACGGCGAGATCACCCTTCTAGCCCTGGGAGACGAGACTTGAAGCACCTGCCCCTTGCCGCCGCCGCGCTGGCCCTGCTGGCGCAACCCGTCCTTGCCGCCGACAAGGTGACGCTGATGCTGGACTGGTTCGTGAACCCCGACCATGCCCCGATCATCGTCGCCCAGGAAAAGGGCTTCTTCGCCGACGCGGGGCTGGAGGTCGAGGTCGTCGCCCCCGCCGATCCCTCGGACCCGCCCAAGCTGGTCGCGGCGGGCAAGGCCGATTACGCCATCAGCTACCAGCCGCAGCTACACCTGCAGGTGCATGAGGGCCTGCCGCTGAAGCGCGTCGGCACCCTGGTCGCGACGCCCCTGAACTGTCTGATGGTCAAGGCCGACGGGCCGGTGCAGCAGCTTGCGGACCTCAAGGGCAAGAAGATCGGCTATTCGGTCTCGGGGGTCGAGGATGCGCTGGTCGGCCAGATCCTCAAGACCGCCGGCCTGACCATGGCTGACGTCGAGATGGTCAACGTCAACTGGTCGCTGTCGCCGGCGCTGATCGCCGGCCAGGTCGATGCCACCATCGGCGCCTATCGCAATTTCGAGCTGACGCAGATGCGGCTGGAAGGCGCCGAGGGTCGCTGCTTCTTTGTCGAGGAAAGCGGCGTGCCGACCTATGACGAGCTGATCTTCGTCGCCAATCCGCAGACCATGGACAAGGACCGCACCACCCGCCTGCTGCATGCGGTCGAGCGCGGCGCGCAATATATGGTCAACCACCCGGACGAGGCCTGGGAACTGTTCTCGGCCACCGCCCCCGATCTCGGGGACGAGCTCAACGCCGAGGCTTGGAAGGAAACCCTGCCGCGCTTTTCGCAATCGCCGGCGGCGCTGGACCAGGGCCGCTATGCGCGGTTCGAGCAGTTCCTCAAGGATGCCGGGCTGGTGGACAGCGTGCTGCCGGTCTCGGACCTGGCGATGGATGTGGGGGCGCCATGAGCTACGGTGAAAGCTTCGCCCGGCTGCGCGCGGCCGCGCCCGACTGGGACGCCTATACCCGCCACGGCTTCGTCGAGGGCATGCGCGACGGCAGCCTGCCGCGCGCGGAATACCTCGCCTATCTGGTGCAGGACTATCTGTTCCTGATCCAGTTCAGCCGCGCCTGGGCGTTGGCGGTGGTCAAGGCGGGCGATCTGGACGAGATGCGGGCCTGCGCCGCCACCGTGCATACGCTGCTCGACCACGAAATGGCGCTGCATGTGCAGACCTGCGCCGCGGCGGGGATCGACACGGCGGCGATGCTGGCGACGCCCGAAGCGGTGACGAACATCGCCTATACCCGCTATGTGCTCGACGCCGGGCTCGCGGGCGATTTCCTCGACCTGCTGGCGGCGCTGATGCCCTGCGTGCTGGGCTATGGCGAGATCGGCCTGCGCCTTGCGGCCGAGGCCGCGCCGGACACGCCCTATCGCGCCTGGATCGACACCTATGCCGGCACCGAATACCAGCAGGCCTGCCGCGACGCCGGCGCGCTGCTGGACGCGGCGGTCGGCAGGCGCCTGGGCGACACCCCGCAGGACAGCCCGCGCTGGAACGCGCTGACGGACCGCTTCGCCACCGCAACCCGGCTCGAGGCCGCCTTCTGGGATCTGGGCCGGGCATGACGGCACGGGTGCGGGGACAGGCCTGGGTCGGCGAGACGCCGCTGTTCGCCCCCATTGACCTGACGGTGGCGCCGGGCCGGTGGACCTGCCTGCTCGGCCCCTCGGGCGTCGGCAAATCCACCATCCTGCGCCTGCTCGCCGGGCTGGAAACCGGCGCGCGCTTTCAGGGCGAGGTCACGCGGGACGCCCCCGTCGCGCTGATGGCGCAGGATCCGGGGCTGATCCCCTGGCTCGACGTCGCCGGCAATGTCGCGCTGGGCGCCCGGCTGCGCGGCACGCTCCCGGCTTCTTTCTTGTCGAAATATCCCGGGGGGCGCGAGACCGACCCCGTCGAGGGGTCGGTCTCGCGGGGGGCAGAGCCCCCCCTGGACCCCGCCGCCCGCGCCGCGCATCTGATCGAGGCCGTGGGCCTTGCCGACCGCATCCATCACCTGCCCGCGAACCTGTCCGGCGGCCAGCGCCAGCGCGTCGCCCTGGCCCGCACGCTGTTCGAGGACCGGTCGCTGGTGCTGCTGGACGAGCCGTTCTCGGCGCTGGATGCGCGCACCCGGGCGCAGATGCAGGACCTGTCGGCCCGCCTGCTGCACCGCCGCAGCATCCTGCTGGTCACGCATGACCCGGCCGAGGCCGCCCGGCTGGGCGACCGCATCCTGCTATTGCGCGAAACCGGGCTGACCGACTGGCCGGTGCCCCTGCCCCGGCCCGAAGCCGCCGCCCGGCCCTTCGACGCGCCCGAGGTGCTGGCGCTGCAGGCCGAGTTGATGCGCGGGATGATGGCATGAGAACCGCGCTCGCCCTGATCCTGACCGTGCTCTGCCTGTGGCAGGGGCTGATCTGGCTGGCGCAGATGCCGCCCTTCCTGCTGCCCTCGCCCCAAGCCGTGGCCGAGGCGCTGTGGCTCAACCGCGCCGAGATCACCCGCCACGCCGGCTTTACCCTGGCCGAGGTGGTGCTGGGCTTTGTCCTCGGCGCGGCGCTTGGCGCGGCGCTGGCCATCGCCATGGGCTTCTCGGACCGGCTGACCGGCGTGTTGCGGCCGATCCTGACCTTCAGCCAGACCATCCCGGTCTTTGCCCTGGCGCCGATCCTGACGCTGTGGCTGGGCTTCGGCATGGCGCCCAAGATCGCCGTGACCGTGCTGATCGTGTTCTTCCCGGTCGCCAGCGCCTTCCTGGACGGGCTGATGCGCACGCCGCAGGCGGCGCTGGACCTGGCGCAGGTGATGGGCGCCAGCCGCATCCGCATCATGCGCCACCTGCGCATCCCAGCGGCGCTGCCCAGCCTTGCCACCGGGCTGCGGCTGGCGGCGGTCTATGCACCGATCGGCGCGGTGATCGGCGAATGGGTCGGCGGCGCCCGCGGCCTGGGCGCGCTGATGATCCACGCCAACGGCAGGATGAAGACCGACCTGGTCTTCGCGGCGCTGCTGGTCTTGTCGGTGATGACGGTGATCTTTGCCCGGGCGGTCGCGCTGGCGCTGCACCGGGCCTGGCGGCGCTACGGCGTCTAGACCAGGCGCGCGGCGCGGGCCAGGTCCTCGGGCGTGTTCAGGTTCAGGAACGGGTCCAGCGGCCGGCTGTCGAAGACCGCCCGGCCGGGGTCGTAGGCGGCGGCGAACTGGCCGATGCGGTGCAGCCCCGATTCCAGCGCCGCGCGCAGGTCGTCCCGCAAGGCCACCGGCCACAGCGCGCAGGTCGGATGGTCGCGCAGCCGGCCGCTTTCGTCCGGGCTGGCGGCGACGGCCAATCCGCTGCGGCCGCGCGCCTCGCGCAAGCGGTGCACCAGATCCTCGGGCAGGAAGGGCGTGTCGACCGAGACGCTGACCACGCAATCCGCGCCCTCGGCCGCCGCCCATTCCATCCCGGCCAGCACCCCGGCCATCGGCCCGGCAAAGCCGCCGAAACCGTCGGCGATCACCGGCAGCCCGTAATCGGCCAAGACCTCGGGCTCGCCATTCGCGTTGATCGCCAGCGCACCGCATTGCGGCGCCAGCCGGGCGATCACCCGCGCCAGAAGCGTCTCGCCCCCCAGCACCCGCAGGCCCTTGTTGCCGCCGCCCATCCGGGTCGACAGGCCCCCGGCCAGGATGACGGCGGGCACCGGCGTCATTGCAGATGCGCCGCGATCGCCCGGGCCAGCGCAAAGACCCGCTGCTCGAGGATGACCGGCGTCTCGCAGACATAGGTCAGCGACTGGTGGCGGTCCTGGAAGATGCGGCTGTCCCAGTCGAGCTTTTCCTCCTCGGCGTCGATAGCGTCGAAATCGGGCTGCTCGGCCTTTTGCAGCGACTCCATGCGGTCGCGCCGCTCCTGGATGCGCTTCGCCAGATCGACCTGCTTGTGGCCATAGCGCGCGATGCCCGAGATCAGCGCGCTGCGATCCGGCTCGATGCGCTGAAAGATCGCCAGCATCAGCGCGGTCAGTTTCTGATTGTCGGCGCCCTTGGAAAACTCGGCGATCTCGGCCTCGGCCTGCTCCATCGGCAGGCGGCGCTGCTCGAGCCGGTCGGCCAGGGCGGCGATCTCGGGCGTCTCGGCCAGGCTGCGGGCGGCCTCGTCGGGCTCGGGCCCGGTCCACATCTGGCCCAGCGACAGATGCGGCTGCTTGCGCTGCACGCAGGGCCAGTCGGGATCGGTGCCGCCTTCGGCATGGGCGGCGCCCGCCGCCGCCAGGGCCATGGCCAGAACCAGGTATTTCATGCTCCCCCCTTTCGCCGGGCCCAGAGCCCCTTGGCCGGATCATACATGATGACGGAACCGGCAAAGAACAGCACCAGGCACCCGGCCACCACCAAGAAGGACATGAGATCGAAGCGGCCGTAAAGGGCAAAGCGGATCAACTCAACCGCATGGGTGAAGGGATTGGCGGCGCAGATGTCATGCAGCAGCGTCGAGCTTTCGCGCATCCGCCACAGCGGGTAGAGCGCGGTCGAGGCGAAGAACATCGGGAAGATGACGAAATTCATCACCCCGGCGAAGTTTTCCAGCTGGCGAATGGCCGAGGACAGCAAAAGCCCCATCGACCCCAGCATCAGCCCCGACAGGAACAGCGCCGGCAGCACGGTCAGATAGCCGACGGGCGGCGGATCGACGCCCCAGAACCAGGCGATGGCCAGGAAGGTATAGACCTGGATGATCGAGACCAGCACGCCCGCGACCAGCTTCGAGGCCAGCAGGAACCAGCGCGGAAAGGGGCTGACCAGCAGGGTGCGCATCGCCCCGGTCTCGCGGTCATAGACCATGGACAGCGACGACTGCATGCCGTTGAACAGCTGGATCATCGCGCAAAGGCCGGGCGTGACATAGACCTCATAGAGGACATAGGTCTGGTAGGGCGGCGTGATCGACAGGCCGAGCACGGCGCGGAAGCCGGCGGCGAAGATGAAGAGCCAGACCAGCGGCCGGACCAGCGCGGCAAGGAAGCGGCCGCGCTGGGTGACGAAGCGCAGCGTCTCGCGCCGCGCGATGCCCAGGAAACAGGTCAGCCACATGCGGGGCGTCATGCCTGTTCCCCCGTCAGCCGCAGGAAGGTCCCGGTCAGGTCGTCGCCGCCGATGCCCTGGGCGGTGCCTTGGGCCAGAACCTCGCCGCGATGCAGGATCACCAGCCCGTCCTCGGGCCGGATCTCGTCCAGGATATGCGTGGCCCACAGCGCCGAGACCCCGGTCGCGGTCAGCGCCCGGGTCAGCGCCACCACCTCGGCGCGGGATTTCACGTCGAGGCCCACGGTCGGCTCGTCCAGAAGCAGGATCTCGGGGCGGTGCATCAGGGCGCGGGCGATCTCGGCCCGGCGGCTCTGGCCGCCCGACAGCGCCGCGACCCGCGCGTCCAGCCGGTCGGCCAGATCGACCTGGGCCAGCACCTCGGCGGCGCGCGCCCGCGCGGCGCGACGCGGGATGCCGTGCAGGGCGGCGTGATATTCCAGGTTCTGCGCCACGGTCAGGTCGGCATCCAGCGCACGGGACTGGAACACCACGCCCAAGCGGGCCAGGGCCGCGCCGGGCTGGCGGCGCAGGTCATGGCCCGCGACCTCGATCCGGCCCGAGTTGTTGTCGTAGAGCCGGGTGATCAGCGAAAACAGCGTGGTCTTGCCGGCACCGTTCACCCCCAGAAGCGCGGTGAAGCCGCCGCGCGGCACCGACAGCGACACGTCCTTCAGCGCCTGGAAGCGGCCGAAGGCGTGGCTGACATGCTGGATCGAAAGCGCATCGTTCATGGCAAAAGGGACGCGGGCTGGCCCGCGCCCGGCCTGCATTCAGTCGAGCGTGATGCTTGTGATCACGAAATCGGCGTTCAGCTTGATGTCATACTGGCCGATCTCGCATTGCGCGTCGTCGACCTCGTAAAGATCGTCGCGCTCCTTTTCGACCCCGGCTTGCGGGTCGGGCTTGCAGCCGATCCTGGCGATGGCCTCGGTGACCTTGGCGGTTTCCTCGGCCGAGGCCGCGTCGTCATCGGCGGCCAGGGCCGGGGTCACGGCCCAGGCCAGCACGGCGGCGCAAAGGATGGGTTTCAGCATCGGACGCTCCTACTGGATGTTGAACACGGCCTGCTGGGTTTCGCCATGCGAGCCGGGAATCGACAGGGTATAGCGGCCCGGGACGATGGCAACGAAGCTGATCGTCGCGGTGCCGGCATCGTCGAATTCCAGCGAGTGAACGCCCATCGGCCGGATTTCGATGTCGTTGATGACGATTTCGTTGATCCAGACGGCGCGGAAGAAATCGCCGCCGGACAGCGCCAGTTCCTGGCTGCCGTCGGCATTGATGTCAATGCGGTAGAAACCGCCGGATTTCAGCTTGTATTCCGCGCTCGCCACCGGCTTGCCCGAGGCCAGCGTCAGCGGCGCAAGCTGCATGCGGTTGTCGCGCGCCAGCATGCCCGAGAAGCCATAGTCGAACTTGGCGCCCGCCTCATGCGTGCCTTCCTCGGCGGCCCCGGCCTCGTCGCCGTCGTCGTCATCCTCCTCGGCCGCGGGCGCGGTGGTCTCGGCGCCGGCGGCGGCCTCGGGCTTGGGCGCGGGCTTTTGCTCCTGCGCGGCGACCGGGGCGGCAAGGCCCAGCGAGAGCAGCAGGATGGTCAGCAGGCGGGTCATGGTTTTCCTCCGTTGTTGGTTTCAGTTCGGCGCAACGACCACGCCCCAGGGCTGCTGGCCCACGGGCACGGATTTGACGACCTTGTTCGCCGCCACGTCGATCACCGACACGTCGTTGGAATTGCCGTTGGTGGTGAAGAGGTATTTCTCGTCCGGGGTGAAGGCCAGTTGCCAGACGCGCTGGCCGACCAGCAGGTAATCCTCGACCTCGTCGGTCTCGCCGTTGATGACGGCGACGCGGTTCGCCGGGCCCAGCGCGACGAAGACCTTCTTGCCGTCCTTGGTGATACGGATGCCGACCGGCTGGATCGCCTCGGGCAGCACGCCGGGGATCTCGAAGCTGATCTTCGTCTCGATGGTCTGGTTTTCCGGGTGGATCACGCTGACCGTGCCGCCGATCTCGCTGCTGACATACAGTTTCGTGCCCTGGTCGTTGTATTGCGCGAAGCGCGGGCGCGAATCGACCAGCACGTTGCCGAAGATCTCGAAGGTCTCGGAATTGATGAAATGCGCCATGTTGGTGGTTTCCGAGGTGTTGATGACCACCTTGCCGTCGGGGCTGACGCCCATGCCCTCGGGCTCGACCCCGACCGGGATCTCGGCCAGCACCTTGTGCGTCTGTGTGTCGACCACAGTCACAAGGTTGTCGTCCTCGTTCGCGATATAAAGCGGGTTGCCCGAGGGGTGCAGCACGAAAAGCTCGGGGTCGGGGCCCGAGGGCAGCGTGTGCATTTCCTCCATGGTCTCGGGGTTGAAGACCCGCACCAGGTCGTCGTCCGAGGCACAGACGTAAAGCTCGGACCCGTTGGGGCTGATGGTGATGCCGCGCGGGCGGGCGCCGACCGGATAGGTGCCGATCACCTCCAGCGTCTCGCTGTCCAGCACGGTGACGTCATTGCCCTTTTCGTTGCTGACGAAGACCCGGTTGGCGGCGGCCGGCAGGGCGAAACCCAGGCACAGGGCCGAGGTCAGGATGGCGGTTGCGGCTTTCATCGTTCACCTCAGAACTGACATTCGGTTTCGGGACGGTCGATGCCCAGCGTATCCAGCGCCGAGCTCTGGTGCAGATACTGGTCCTGCGGGCTGACCGAGGCGGTCACGGTCGGCGTCGCCAGCAGGATCGGCTGGCGCAGCTGGTGGTCCCAGTCGCGGATCGTCAGCTTCTGGCCCTTGAAGCCCGCGACCTCGAACTTGTCGGACAGGATGAACTGCTTCAGCACCGCCGGATCGGTGGCTTGGGCCCGCGTCGCCGCCTCGCCGATCATGCGCAGCGCGATCCAGGTCTGGTAATCCTCTTCGCGCATCGGCCGGGTGGCGAGCTTTTCGAAGCGGTTCTGGAACTGCGTCGCGCCCCAGGCCTCCAGCGAGGGCGCCCAACTGCGCGGCACCAGCCCGGCCGAACCCGCGACCGGGCGCGCGTCCCAGGTCTCATAGGGCAGCCATTCGGCAAAGACGCCGTTCTCGTCCGCAGCAATCAGCACGTCATGCTCGGCCGCGCGCTGGGTAAAGACCGGCATCTGCTGCTGCACCTGGACATGGCCCGAATCGCTGCGCCGGCTGCCGCCGGTATCCTCATAAGTCCGTTCCTCGACGATCCTGGCGCCGAACTTGGTCGCGGCCCGGCGATAGGCGTCGGCCAGCGCGATATCCTCGGGGTGGCTGCCGGCGACCAGGAACCAGTTCGGCCATTTCTTCCACATCAGGAACTGCGCCAGCGCATCGGTCAGCATGGCCTGGCTGGGCGCGGTATGGATGACATTGGCCCGGCAATCCTTGCCGCGCAGGGCGTCGCCGCGCGCCCGGGCGTTCAGCACCAGCGCCTTGTCGCCGGCCTGATCGGCCAGCGCCAGGGTCGTCGCGTCATCGGCCAGCGTCACGATGAAGGGCACGCCCGCGGCCAGCAGCTTCTCCATCTCGGCCGCGGCGGTCTCGGGCGTGGCGGTCACCTCCAGCGCCTCGAAGTCCTGGCCCATGAAGCGGCCGGTGGTGTCGTTGTCCAGGATCGCCAGCCGCGCGCCGGCAAAGCCCAGGTCGCCCGGCGGCGTGTCCAGCCGCGAGATCGGCGGCAGGTGCGGCACGTCCACGCGCAGCACGGCGGCGCGCACGGTTTCCACGGGCTTTTGCGCCGCCTGCTGCGCCAAAACCGGGCCAGCGGCGGCCAAACCAGCCAAAAGTATGATGATTCTGCCTGTCATGCCCTTCCTCCCCCCGGTATCATGGCGGGCAAGTCTGGCTTCGCCAACCCGACAAATCACCCGATTTCACCCGGGGAAAATGCCCCGATACGTTTGTCTTATGGACGCCATCCCCGGCTGGGCGCATGGTCGCCCATAGCGGCGGAGGCCGGCGCGCCCCGCCATTCGCGATGAAGGGGAGAGACGGATGAGACGAGTGATGGCCGCAAGCCTTGCGGCGGTCGTGATGCTGGCCGGCGCGGCCCAGGCCCACGGGCCGGTGCGGCTGAAGCTGGAACTGGATCAGAAGCTGGACGCAACCCCGGACGAGGTCTGGGCGGTGATCGGCAAGTTCGACGACATGAGCTGGCACCCCGCCATCGCCAAGACCGAGATCACCGGCGACGGCTCGACCGACCAGCCCGAGACCTCCGAGCGCGTGCTGCATCTGAAGGCCGATGCCGGCGATCCGACCATCACCGAGGTCCTGTCGAAATGGCAGCCCGAGAAGCGCTGCTATGCCTATCGCATCGAAAAGGTCGATGTGGCCGTGCTGCCGGTGACGAATTATGCCTCGACGCTTTGCGTCAAGGACGAGGGCGGCAAGGCGCTGGTCAGCTGGAAGGGCGGCTTCTATCGCGGCTTCCCGAACAACAACCCGCCCGCCGACCAGAATGACGAGGCCGCGACCAAGGCCGTCACCGGAGTCTATCAGGCCGGGCTGGACGCGCTGGCCGAAAGGTTCGGCAAGGCGGAATGATCCGGCGCCTGGCCCTGCTGGCGGTGTTGGCCGGACCCGCGGGAGCCGCCGACCTGGGCTTCGTCACCTCGCAGAATGCCGGGGCGGTCACGGTGATCGACCTGGCCTCGGGCGCGGTGCGGGCCGAACTGCCGCTGCCCGGCGCACCGGCGCCGGTGGCCTATGACCCCGGGACGGGCCGGGCCTATGTGGTCGCGGCCGAGACCGGCCGGCTGACGGTGCTGGACGAATCCGGCAGGGCCGTCGGCGGCCGCGATCTGCCCGAGGGCGCCTTCGGCATCGCGGTGGCGCCGGGCGGCGGGGTCTTCGTCACCGAATGGTATCAGGGCCGGCTGCTGCGGCTGGACGCGGATCTGCGCGAGCTGTGGTCGGTCGCGACCGGCAAGGCGCCGGCGGGCGTCGCCAGCGACGGCGCGCTGGTCGCGACGGCGGATCGCGACGGCGACAGCGTCTCGATCTATGACGCGGCAAGCGGCGCCTTGCGGGCGCGGGTCAAGGTCGGCCAGCACCCCTATGCCGTCACCTTTCACGGCGGGCGGCTGTGGACGGCGGATGTGCAAAGCGACACGGTCAGCGTGATCGACCCGCAGGCCGGCACGTTGCTGGGCCAGGTGCCGACCGGCAGCCACCCCTATGGCGTGGCCTTCGCCGGCGGGCGCGGCTTCGTCACCGACCAATATGCCGGCACGGTGACGGTCTTCGACCCCGAGACGCTGGCTGTGATCACAAGCCTGGAGACCGGGGATTACCCCGAGGGCATCGCCGCCCTGCCCGACGGCTCGGGCGTGGTGGTGGCGCATTGGGACAGCAACACGCTGGTCTGGATCGACGCCGCCAGCCTGGAGATCACGCGCGAGATCGCGCTGCCGGACGGCCCGCGTGCCTTTGGCGCGTTCACGGGTCGGTCGCGTTGACCAGCGTGCCGCCCATCGCCACCCAGCCGTCGACGCCCTCGGGATACCAGTTCACGCCGCTGTAGCCCAAGGCCACGGCGCGCTTGGCGGCATTCCAGCTCATCCAGCAGTCGCTCTTGCAAAAGATCACCACCGGCGCCGCCTTGTCGCCATGGGTGGCGGCGGCGAGCCCGTCCGCCAGGCGCTGCGCTTCGGCCGGGGCGAGCTTTTCATAGCCGGTGTCGTAAAGCCAGGTCGCGCCGGGGATGGTCTGATGCGGCGGCGAGGCCCAGATCGTGCCCTCGGGCAGGTTGTCGGGCCGCTTCTGCCGCGGCAGCACGTCGAGGAAAGGCACGCCGGCGTCATGCAGCGCCTTGGCCCGCGGCCCGTCGATGACCTGGGCGCCGGCCAGGGTGGCGGGGACCGGGGCGCGATAGGGCTCGCCCCGGAAATCCTGCGGCTCGGGCACCTGCGCCAGCGCGGCGCCCGTGCTGAGGACCAGCGCCAGCAGCCAGGCTTTCATGGCTTCAGCCCCTTGCCGTAATCGTCCAGGATCGGCACGCCGGCATCGCGCAGGATGGCGTCGATCTCGTCCTGATGCCGGCGGATCAGGCTGTTCAGCTGGCGCTTCCATTCATCCTCGCCCAGCCGCACGCCCATGGTGATGCGAAAGAACATGCGCGGCCCCGAGGTCTCTTTCAGCAGCGGCGTGAACTGCAGGTCGGGGTCGGCCTTGACCAGCGGACCGGCCAGCGGTCCCCAGACCACGGCCGCCGCCAGCTCGCCCGACTTCACCTGCGCCAGCATGTCGCCGACCGGGTTTTCCACCCGGCGGTCCACGAACAGATCCCAGCCGCGCATGTCCTTGGCGAGGCCGGCGCGGGCCATGTTGGTCGCGGGCGGCGTGCCGGCCACCACGCCGATGGGATGGCCCTTCAGCGCCGGATCCTCGAGCGTCTCGACCGATGCCAGCGGGCTGTCCTTGCGCGTCACGATGCCATAGGCCGAGGTGTAGTAATGGTTGGTGTTCTGCACCAGCTCGTCGCCCTGGGCATAGCCGATGACCACATCGCACAGCCCGGCGCGCAGGGTCTTGCGGATGAAGCCCGAGCCCTGCGGGAACCAGGTATAGACCACCGGCACCCCCAGCTTTTCACCGAAAAGCTGGGCGATGCGGTTCTCGAACCCAGAGCCGTCCTCTGCGGACATCGGCACGGCGGCCGGGTCGGCGCAGACCCGGAACTCGGTCGTGGAATGCAGGTCGGCGACCTGCGCCGACGCGGGCAGCGCGGCGCAGGCCAGCAGCGCGGCCAGGATCCCGGCCAGGAGGGCTGGGCGTCTCATCCGTTCATGCAGGAATCTTCCTGCGCCGCGAATTCATCGGATTTGCTTTCCTTTTTCGCCGGTCGGCCGCGCGGCAGGTCGCCCGCGCCCCGGGCCAGCAGATAGGCATAGATGTCGTCGATATAGCACCAGACGTTCTTGTTCGTCCCGAAGGCCGGCATGACCAGGTTGGCGGCCGTGTTCACCTCTTGCTTGCCCGAGGCGACGATCTCCTGGAACTCGTAATAGTCGAGCTTCAGCACCGAGTTCTTCAGCGCCGGCGCATAGGTCGAGCCCTCGCCGTCCGGGCCGTGGCAGACGTGGCATTCCGCCGAATAGCGCCGGTAGCCCGAGAAGGCGGCGTAATCCAGGGTGCCGTCCTCGGCGATCTTGAAGGTCGGGATGTCCTCGGCCGTATACCAGCGGCCGTTCTCCATGTGGTCGGGGGTGATGTCCTGACCGTTGGGCAGCACGAGCTGGCCGCCCTGATCCTTGACCTCCAGCCCCTCCTCGGCTGCGGGTGCGGCGTCGGCCGGTTGCTGCTGCTGCGCATCGCCCGAAACGGCGGCGGCGGCACCGGCGCCGGCCTGGGCCGGCGGCTGTTCGCTGGTCGTCTGCGCGATGGCCGTCTGGCCGACGGCGGCTGTCGCACATGCGATGCAGATCGCCATCAAGCTGGCGGTCGTCTTGCTGGTCATGAATCCCTCCCTGACTGGCACCCGTGAAAATGGCTGCTCCGCCCAAGGGTATTTTCCCCGGGCGGAGCCTGACGAGTCACAGTTCGCTTTTCTGCACCAAAGTATTAGCCCGGCAGCTCGAACACGGTCAGCTGGCCGCCCAATTCGGTGTATTGCGACAGCGAGGCATAGCCGCCCACGGCGCCCAGGCCCTCGTTCGGGTTGGTCAGGCCGGCCGCCAGGCCGATGCCGGCCCAGCCGCCGACGCCCGACAGGATGCCGATGTACTGCTTGCCGCCATGCTCATAGGTCATGACGTTGCCGATGATGCCGGAGGGCGTCTTGAACTTGTAGAGCTCCTTGCCGGTCTCGGCGTCCACGGCCTTCAGATAGCCTTCCAGCGTGCCGTAGAAGACCACGTCGCCCGCGGTCGCCAGCGCGCCCGACCAGACCGAGAACTGTTCCGGCAGCGACCACTTGATCTCGCCCTTGGTGTTGTCCCAGGCGATGAAGTTGCCCATGCCGCCATGGCTGTTCGGGGCCGGATACATCGACAGCGTGGCCCCGACATAGGGCTGGCCGGCGGTATAGGCGACGCGGAACGGCTCATAATCCATGCAGACGTGGTTGGTCGGCACGTAGAACAGGTTGGTCTTGGGCGAGAAGGCCGCCGGCTGCATGTCCTTGCTGCCCAGCGCCGCCGGGCAGACGCCGGTGGTGTTCTCGTCCTCGCCGTTCTGGTCGGTCGAATATTCGGCCACCACGGCCGGGCGGCCATAGGTTTCCGAATTCGGGTCCATGTCCACGCCGGTGGTCCAGTTCACGGCGGGGTCGAACTTCTCGGCCACCAGCAGCTCGCCCGTCTCGCGGTCCAGCGTATAGCCCAGGCCGTTGCGGTCGAAGTGGGTCAGGAGCTTGCGGTCCTTGCCATCGACCTGCTGGTTGGTCAGGATCATCTCGTTGACGCCGTCGAAGTCCCATTCGTCATGCGGCGTCATCTGGTAGAACCATTTCGCCATGCCGGTGTCGGCATCGCGGGCCATGATCGTCATCGACCACTTGTTGTCGCCCGGACGCTGGGCCGGGTTCCAGGTCGAGGGGTTGCCGGTGCCGTAATAGATCAGGTTCAGCTCCGGATCATACGAGAACCAGCCCCAGATCGTGCCGCCGCCGATCTTCCACTGGTCGCCTTCCCAGCTTTGCAGCGAGCTGTCCTTGCCGATCGGCTTGCCCAGATGGGTGGTCTTTTCGGGATCGACCAGCATCTCCTCGTCCGGGCCGGTCGAATAGGCCTTCCAGGCCACGCTGCCGTCCGCAAGGTTCAGGGCGGTCATGCGGCCGCGCACGCCGTATTCGCCGCCCGAGATGCCGACCATGAGCTTGTCCTTGACCGGCATCGTGGTCGCGGTCAGCGTCTCGCCGATGGCGGGGTCGCCGACCTTGGTCGACCATTTCACCTCGCCGCTTTTCGCATCCAGCGCGACGACGGTGGTATCGGCCTGCGACAGCAGGATCATGCCGTCGGCATAGGCCAGGCCCCGGTTCACCGTGTCGCAGCACATCACCGCGATCACGTTCGGATCCTGCTGCGGCTGATAGCGCCACAGGATCTTGCCGCCCTCGTTCAGGTCCAGCGCGAAGACGTTGTTCGGGAAGGGCGTGTGGACATACATGACGTCGCCGATGACCAGCGGCGCGCCCTCGTGGCCGCGCAGCACGCCGGTCGAGAAGGTCCAGGCGACGCGCAGGTCCTTGACGTTGTCCTTGTTGATCTTGTCGAGCGTCGAATAGCGGGTGTTGGCATAATCGCCGGTCTGGATCGCCCATTGCTGGGGCTTGGCGATCTCGGCCATGACGCTGTCATTGGCCAGCGCGGCCGACCCGGACATGAGCAGCGCAAGACAGACGCCGTTCAGCAGATTTTTCATGAGTTTTCCTCCCTCGTCGGCCACGGCACCCCCTCGGGCGTGAACGCCGACCTGTTCGGAAGGTTCGGACCCGACCGGGTTCACGTCAACGCGAGCGGTCGGGTCGCCAGACCAAAGTATTAGGGAAATTCGGCAATAAGTATGGGATCAATCGCCCGAATTTCCCCAGGCCCGATCAGCCCAGCCGCTCGGCATGCCAGCGGATGTGGTCGCCCATGAAGGTCTGCACGAAGAAATAGCTGTGATCATAGCCTTCCTGCATGCGGAACGCGCCGGGCTGGCGCCGCTCGATCATGGCTTGGGCCAGGGATTCGGGCTTCAAGAGGTCCAGGAACTGGTCGCTGGCGCCCTGGTCGATCAGCACCTCGCCGGGATAGCCGCGCGTCCGCATCAGCAGGGTCGAATCGTGCCGGGCCCAGGCGGCCTTGTCCTCGCCCAGATAGGCCGTGAACTGCTTCCTGCCCCAGTCGCTTTCCGAGGGGTTCGCGATCGGCGCGAAGGCCGAGACCGAGCGATAGCGCTCGGGGAAGGTCATGGCGATGGTCAGCGCGCCATGGCCGCCCATCGAGTGGCCGGTGATGCCCTGCGCGTCGCGGTCCAGCGCGAAATTGTCGAAGACCAGCTCGGGCAGTTCGTGGGTGACATAGTGCCACATGCGGAAATGCGGCGCCCAAGGCTCTTGCGTCGCATCGACATAGAAGCCGGCGCCCTGGCCCAGGTCATAGGCCTCGTCATTGGCCACGCCCTCGCCGCGCGGCGAGGTGTCGGGAAAGATCACCGCGATGCCATATTCCGCCGCCCATTCCTGCGCCCCGGCCTTGGTCATCGCATTCTCATGCGTGCAGGTCAGGCCCGACAGATACCACAGCACCGGCACGCGGCCATGTTCGGCCTGCGGCGGCAGGTAGATGGCGAAGGTCATGTCGGTGCCCGTGGCCTGCGACTTGTGGCGATAGACGCCCTGCGTGCCGCCGAAGCTGCGGTTCTCGGAAACGGTCTCGTAAGCCAGGGTCATGGCTGTCCTCCTGTCAGGTCGTGGAACATGACCAGCGCATCGACATAGCCATGTTGCGGATGAAGAAACGCGCCCGGCAGGCGGCCGACAATATCGAAACCGGCCTTTTGCCACGAATGAACGGCATCGGCATTGGTGGCGACGACGAAATTGAACTGCATCGCCCGGAACCCCTGCGCCCGCGCCCAATCCTTGGCATGGGCGACCAGCGCGCGGGCGATGCCGCGGCCGCGGGCGGAAGGCAGGGTCGCGAAGCTGGCGTTGGCGACATGGGCCGCCGGACCGGGCCGGTTGCGGCCGACATGGCTGGTGCCCAGCACGCGCCCGTCCGCTTCGGCCACGAAGGCGGTGAAGGGCGCGGCGAACCAGTCCGCCAGCGCCTCGTCCCGGGTGATGTCGGGCGGGATGCAATAGGTCTCGCCCGCGCGATAGACCGGCTCCAGGATCCGCCAGATCGCCTCGTGGTCCTCGGAGGTGGCGGGACGGATCGCGGTCCCGCCGCCGGTCATGCCAGCTCGTCCACCGAGCGGATCACCTTGCCGAGCAGCCCGTAGTCCAGCGCCTCCTGCGTGTTCAGCCAGAAGTCGCGCTGGGTGTCCTTCTCGATGCGCTCGATCGGCTGGCCGGTCGCCTCGGCGAAGATCTGGTTCAGCCGATCGCGCATCAGCCGGACCTGCTCGGCCTGGATCATCATGTCGGACGAGGTGCCGCCGATCCCGCCGGACGGCTGGTGGATCAGGAAGCGGGTGTTCGGCAGGCAGAAGCGGTTTTCCTTCTTCGCCGCGACGAAGATCAGCGCGCCGGCGCTGGCGACCCAGCCCGAGCCGATGGTGCGCACCGTCGGGCGGATGAACTTGATCACGTCATGGATCATGTCGCCCGATTCGACATGGCCGCCGGGCGAGGAGATCAGCATGTTGATCGGCTTGTCGCTGTCCTCGGCCAGGGCCAGCAGATGCGCCACGGTGCGCTGCGCCAGCTTGTCGTTGATCGGCCCGGCGACGATCACCGTGCGCGACTTGAAATACAGCTTGCCGATCTTGTCGCCTTCCGGCAGGCCCAGCCCTTCGTCCTTCTGGCCTTCTTGCGGGCGCTCGTCGTCGTCGTCATCGTCGTCCAGATGGAAGTGCTGTGCCATGATCGGTCCTTTCATGTTGACGGCGGGCACGGTCGCCCGCCCCCGCCGTCCTTTTAACTAAGCAGCCGTTACGGATCAGTAAAGGACGACCGCGCGGATCGACTCGCCCGCGTGCATCAGGTCGAAGCCCTTGTTGATGTCGTCGAGCTTCAGCGTGTGGGTGATCATCGGGTCGATCTGGATCTTGCCGTCCATGTACCAGTCGACGATCTTCGGCACGTCGGTCCGGCCGCGGGCGCCGCCGAAGGCCGAGCCCTTCCAGACCCGGCCGGTGACCAGCTGGAACGGACGGGTGCTGATCTCGGCCCCGGCCGGCGCCACGCCGATGACGATGGACTGGCCCCAGCCGCGGTGGGTGCATTCCAGCGCCTGGCGCATGACATTCACATTGCCGGTGCAGTCGAAGCTGTAATCCGCGCCGCCGATCTGGTCGAAGGGCGTCTTGGTCAGGTTGATGATCTCCTGCACCACGTTGTCGCAGTTCTTCGGGTTGATGAAATGGGTCATGCCGAATTTCTCGGCCATGTCCTTTTTCCCGTCGTTCAGGTCGACGCCGATGATCATGTCGGCACCGGCCAGGCGCAGGCCCTGGATCACGTTCAGGCCGATGCCGCCCAGGCCGAAGACCACCGCCTTGGCGCCGATCTCCACCTTGGCGGTATAGATCACCGCGCCGATGCCGGTGGTCACGCCGCAGCCGATATAGCAGATCTTGTCGAAGGGCGCGTCCTCGCGCACCTTGGCCACCGCGATTTCCGGCAGAACCGTGTAATTCGAGAAGGTCGAGCAGCCCATGTAGTGATGGATCGGCGTGCCGTCGAGCATGCTGAACCGGCTGGTGCCGTCGGGCATCAGGCCCTGGCCCTGGGTATTGCGGATCGCGGTGCAGAGGTTCGTCTTGCGCGACAGGCAGGACGGGCACTGGCGGCATTCCGGGGTATAGAGCGGGATCACATGGTCGCCCGGCTTCACCGTGGTCACGCCGGGGCCGACCTCGACCACCACGCCCGCGCCCTCATGGCCCAGGATCGAGGGGAACAGCCCCTCGGGGTCCGCGCCCGACAGGGTGAATTCGTCGGTGTGGCAGATGCCGGTGGCCTTGATCTCGACCAGAACCTCGCCGGCCTTGGGGCCTTCCAGGTTGACCTCCATGACCTCCAGCGGCTTCCCGGCCTCGAGGGCGACGGCGGCGCGTGTTCTCATGACTTGCTCTCCTTGCGTGGGGCCGGGATGGGCCAGGCCTTGTATCGCGTCTTTCCATGTCGTTGGGGCCGGCGGACCGGCCCCGAAGCTGTTTCCTGTCAGGCGGTCCCGGTCAAGCCGGCAATGCGCCCGAACGCTTGGCGATATGCGTCGCGATGGCATCCATCAGGGGCGGCGACAGCGCGTCATAGGGCTCCAGCCCCAGCTCGCGCAGCCGGGCGCGGATGCCGTCCATGCGCGAGGGATCGACGCCCGATTCGATCACCGAGCTGACGAAGGCCGCGAATTGCGGCTCGGCCCAGCCGTCCTCGTCCGACAGTTCGGTATGGACGAAATCGAGGCCATAGAACGGATGGTCCTTGTTCTCGATCCGGCCATACATATGGACGCCGCAATCCTTGCAGCGATAGCGCTGGATCGGCGCGTCCTTGTTGACGATTTCCAGCTTTTCCGCGCCCGAGACCACCTCGACGGCATCGCGGCCGACCACGGCGACCTGCGAGAAGATCGCGCCGTCGGGCTTCCAGCACTTGGTGCAGCCGCAGACGTGGTTATGCGCGGTCTGGGCGTTCACCTTGACCCGCACCGGATTGCTGGCACATTTGCAGTGCAGCTCTCCGCCCGAAAAGCCGGGCTTTGCCGGTTTGATGCCGTTGTCGACGGCCGGATGAATCTTCACCCCGGATGTGTCTGCCATGGTCCCCTCCTCCGATGAACCTTCTTCAGCGGCAGGTTGGCGCCGGGGCGGATTTGCGGCAAGTGGGCAAAAGGTTGTAACCCCAGGCGGCTTACGGCTCGGGCCGCGTCACCAGCCAAGCGCCGACGGCGGTGCAGCACAGCGCCTGCACCGCGATCAGCCGCGGGTCGAGCCCCAGCCACAGCGCCCAGCCGACACCGCAGGCCATGGCGGCGACGGCCCAGATCTTGGCGCGCCGGCCGATGGTGCCGTTCTTGCGCCAGGCGCGGATCTGCGGGCCGAAGGTCGGGTTGCGCATGATGCGCGCGCTGATCCGGGGCGAGGATTGCGCAAAGGCCCAGACCGCGATCAGCAGGAAGGGCACCGTCGGCATGACCGGCAGGAAGGCCCCGATCACCCCCACGGTCAGGGACAGCCAGCCCAGGGCAAGCAACAGGAAACGCATCTTACTCCGCCAGTTCGCGCAGGATACCATTCAGGACGGGGCGGCCGGTCGCGGTCGCGGCCAGACGGTCGCCCCGATGGGTAACGAGGCCGAGCCCGATCAGATCCGCAAGCTGCCGCTGCGGCAGCCGCGCGCCATGGGCAAGATAGCGCGGGATCTCCATCCCCTCGGCCAGCCGCATCGCCATCAGCAGGTATTCTACGGCCCGGTCGGACAGCGTCAGCGCATCGCGCAGGCTGTCGCCATCGCCGCGCGCTTCCACCGCCGCCAGCCATTCGCCCGGCGCCCGATGCGCCTCGGTCGCCCAGCGGCCATTGCCCAGCGTCAGGCGGCCATGCGCGCCCGGTCCCACCGCCGCCCAGTCGCCCTGGCGCCAATAGACCAGGTTGTGCCGGCTTTCGGCACCCGGCCGGGCGTGGTTCGAGATCTCATAGGCCGGCATTCCCGCCGCGGCGCAGATCTCCTGCGTATCCAGATACATATCGGCGGAAAGATCGTCGTCCGGCAGGCCCTTGAGCCCGCCCCTGGCATGGCGGGCGCCGAAGGCGGTGCCCGGCTCGATGGTCAGCTGATAGGCCGAGAGGTGATCGACGGCCATGGCCAGCGCCTGCGACAGCTCGCGGCGCCAATGCGCGCGGTCCTGGTCCTGGCGGGCATAGATCAGGTCGAAGCTGACCCGCGCGAAACAGTCGCGGGCGATGTCGAAGGCGGCGCGGGCCTCGGCCACCGAATGCATCCGGCCGAGCCGGCGCAGGTCGTCGTCGTTCAGCGCCTGCACGCCCATCGAGACCCGGTTCACCCCGGCTTCGGCATAGGCGCGAAAGCGGCCGGTCTCGACGCTGGTCGGGTTCGCTTCCAGCGTGATCTCGATGTCATTGGCAAAGGGCCAGGCGACGCGGGCGGCCTCGATCACGCCGGCCACGGTCTCGGGCGCCATCAGGCTGGGCGTGCCGCCGCCGAAGAAGATGCTGTTCAGCACCCGGCCCGGGGTCTCGCGGCCCAGCCGGGCGATCTCGGAGCGATAGGCGGCCAGCCAGCGGCCCTGGTCGATGCTGGCGGTGACATGGCTGTTGAAGTCGCAATAGGGGCATTTCGCGGCGCAGAACGGCCAATGCACGTAAAGCGCAAACCCCCCCGCCCGCCAATCGTCGGTGAGGTTCGGATCCGTGGCGAGGGCTGCGGCCGTGGCGGTCATTCCCGATATGCGGTGACTTCGATCTCGATCTTCATTTCGGGCTTGATGAGCCCGGCGACAACCATGGTGGCGGCGGGTAACGCATGTTTCATCGCCTCGCCCAAGATCGGCACCACCTCGTCCAGGAAGGCGGTGTCGGTGATGGTGTATTGCACGCGCACGATGTCCTCGGGCGCGAAACCGGCCTCGGCCAGGGTCGCGAAGATGGTGGCAAAGGCGTTGCGGGCCTGCTCGGCCGGGCTGTCGGGCATCGCCATGGCGGCGTAATCATAGCCCGTGGTGCCCGAGACGAAGCACCACGGCCCCTTCACCACCGCGCGGCTGTAGCCGAAGGCGGTCTCGAAGGGCGAGCCGGTCGAGATCCTACGCAAAGGCCGCCTCGAGCTTGCGGAAGGCGTCGGCGCGGTGGCTGATACGGTTCTTTTCCTCGGCCGGCATCTCGGCAAAGGTGCGGGTGTGGCCGTCGGGGACGAAGATCGGATCGTAGCCGTGGCCATGCGGACCGCGCGGCGGCCAGACCAGATGGCCGGGGGCGATGCCCTCGAAGATCTCCTCATGCCCGTCCGGCCATAGCAGGATCAGCGTGGCGCGGAACTGGGCGGTGCGCGGTTCGGGGACGTTGCGTTCGTCCAGCTCGCGCCAGGTGCGGGTCATGGCCTGCAGGAAGTCGCGGCCGTTCGGGGTTTCCGCCCAATCGGCGGTATAGACGCCCGGCGCGCCGTCGAGCCCGTCCACCGTGATGCCGCTGTCATCGGCCAGCACCGGCAGCCCGGTCGCCTGCATGGCGGCGCGGGCCTTGATGCGGGCGTTGCCGATGAAGCTCGACTCGGTCTCGGCCGGCTCGGGCAGGCCCATCTCGCCGGCGCTGGTCACTTCGATGCCATGCGGCGCCATCATGGCGCGGATTTCGTCGAGCTTGCCGGCGTTGTGGGTGGCGACCAGCAGCTTCTTCCCGGTGAAGGCCCTCATGCCACGGCGGCCTTTTGCGCGGCGACCAGCGTGGCGACGCCGGCTTCGGCCAGGTCCAGCAGCTGGGTCATCTCGGGGCGCGAGAAGGTGGCGCCCTCGGCCGACATCTGCACCTCGATCAGCCGGCCGGCGCCGGTCAGGATGAAATTGCCGTCGGTGCCGGCCTCGCTGTCCTCGGCATAGTCGAGATCCAGGATCGGCTGGCCGGCATAGATGCCGCAGGAGACCGCCGCGACATGGTCCATGATCGGGTCGGTCGTGATGATA
This sequence comes from Paracoccus sp. N5, assembly GCF_000371965.1. Classification (NCBI taxonomy): domain Bacteria; kingdom Pseudomonadati; phylum Pseudomonadota; class Alphaproteobacteria; order Rhodobacterales; family Paracoccaceae; genus Paracoccus; species Paracoccus sp. N5. The sequence continues at coordinate 1,357,350 of NZ_AQUO01000001.1, forward strand.
TTGGCCTTGAGGAGCCGATTCACCGCCAGCCGCAGCGCCACCCAGCCGCCGGTGATCGAGGCGCAGCGGGTGCCGCCATCGGCCTGGATCACGTCGCAGTCGATGACGATCTGCCGCTCGCCCAGGGCGCGGCGGTCGACGCCGGCGCGCAGAGCGCGGCCGATCAGGCGCTGGATTTCCTGGGTGCGGCCGGATTGCTTGCCCGCCGCTGCCTCGCGCCGGTTGCGGCTGTTGGTCGCGCGCGGCAGCATGCCGTATTCGGCCGTGACCCAGCCCTGCCCCGAGCCCTTCAGGAAGGGCGGCGCCTTTTCCTCGATGGTGGCCGAGCACAGCACCCTGGTATCGCCGCAAGAGATCAGGCAGGAGCCCTCGGCATGGCGCATCACCCCGGTTTCGATTGAAATCGGTCGCATATCACTTAAATTCCGGCCAGAGGGGCGCATCCGTCATTCCTTTCGGGGGTTTTGCTGTTCAAATACAGGCCAGAGCCCCCCAACCGCAACCCGAGAACGCCCGACCGCCGCCGATGCCAGAAACCGCCCTGCTTTCCGACCTGAACGACCGTTCGCGCGAGGTGTTTCGCCGCGTCGTCGAATCCTATCTGGCCACCGGCGAGCCGGTCGGCTCGCGCACCCTGACCCGCGACATGACCGAAAAGGTCAGTGCCGCGACGATCCGCAACGTGATGCAGGATCTGGAATACCTGGGGCTTCTAGACCATCCGCATGTCTCGGCCGGGCGCATGCCGACACAGTTGGGGCTGCGGCTGTTCGTCGACGGGCTGATGGAGGCCGGCCCCGTCTCGGCCACCGACCGCGAGATGATCGAGGAAACCCTGGGCCAGGACAGCGGCGACACCGGCGCCATGCTGGACCGGGTCAGCACGGCGCTGTCGGCGCTGACGCATGGCGCCTCGCTGGTGCTGATGCCGAAGCAGGAGGCGCCGGTGCGCCATATCGAATTCGTCAGCCTGGCGCCGGACCGCGCGCTGGTGGTGCTGGTCTTTGCCGATGGCCGGGTCGAGAACCGGGTCTTTACCCCGCCGCCCGGCCATACCGCCAGCTCGATGCGCGAGGCGGCGAATTTCCTGAACGCCGTCGCCGAAGGCCGCACCCTGGCCGACCTGCGCCGCGGCATCGCCCAGGAGATCGAGGCGAGCCGGCAGAAGCTGGACCTGATGGCGGCGCAGATGATCGCGCATGGCCTCGCGATGTGGGACGGCGACGGGTCGGACGCGCGGCTGATCGTGCGCGGCCGCGCCAACCTGCTGGAGGACGAGGTGGCCGATCTCGACCGGGTGCGGTCGCTGTTCGACGACCTGGAGCGCAAGCGCGACATCGCCGAATTCCTGGAGCTGGCCGAACATGGCGAGGGGGTGCGGATTTTCATCGGCTCCGAGAACAAGCTTTTTTCACTTTCCGGTTCCTCTCTGGTGGTTTCGCCCTATATGAATGCTGACCGAAAAATTGTCGGTGCGGTCGGCGTCATCGGGCCCACGCGGCTGAACTATGGCCGGATCGTGCCGATCGTCGATTACACTGCGCAGCTTGTCGGCCGGATGATCTCTGGCCGGAAAGGATGAAGGACATGACCAAGGACAACCCGAACGGCAGCCCGCTGGACGAGGATTTCGTTGACCCGCTGAGCGATGAGGTGCCCTCGCCCGATGTCGAGGCGCTGGTGGCCGAACGGGACGAATATCGCGACCGGTTCATGCGCGCGCTGGCCGACGCCGAGAATGCCCGCAAGCGCGCCGACAAGGAACGCCGCGACGCCGAGCAATATGGCGGCTCGCGCCTGGCCCGCGACCTGCTGCCGGTGCATGACGCGCTGAGCCGCGCCCTGGACGCCGCCGGCGACGAGCAACGTGCCGCCGCTGCCGCGCTGATCGAGGGCGTCGAACTGACGCTGCGCGAGCTGAACAACGTCTTTGCCAAGCATGGCATCCATGTCATCACCCCGGCCGTGGGCGACAAGTTCGACCCGCAGCAGCACGAGGCGATGTTCGAGGCGCCGGTTCCCGGCACGGTGGCGGGCAGCATCATCCAGGTCATGGACAATGGCTTCATGCTGCATGATCGGCTTTTGAGGCCGGCCAAGGTCGGGGTCAGTTCGACACCGGCAAGCTGAGATCGCTGAAACAGAAAAAACCCCGGATTTCTCCGGGGTTTTTGTTTATCTTGTATTGGCTTTTCGCCAGAATACAAAATGTGGTTCAGTTGCCGGCCAGCACTTGGCACAGCCGATCCAGTTGATCCAGGTCGCGATAGGTGATGACCAGCTGCCCGCCGTCGTTCCCGGCATGGTTGATCGCCACTTTCATCTTGAGATGCGCGGAAAGATCGCCCTCGAGCGCGCGGGTATCGGCATCCTTTTCCGGCTTCACGGCCTTGGGTTTCGCAGGCGTGCCTTCGGCTTGGCGGCGAACGAGTTCCTCGGTCTCTCGCACCGAGAGGTTCTTCTCGATCACCTTGCGCGCCAGTTCCACCGCATTCGGCGCGGTGATCAGGGCACGGGCGTGGCCCGCAGTCAGCTTGCCCTCCTTGAGCCACGCCTGCACCTGTTCGGGCAGGTTCAGCAAGCGCAGCAGGTTGGCGATATGGCTCCGGCTCTTGTTCAGAGCTTCGCCCAGCTTTTCCTGGGTGTGGCCGAAACGGTCCATGAGCTGGCGATAAGAGGCCGCCTCCTCGATCGCATTCAGGTCGGCGCGCTGGATATTCTCGACAATCGCCACCTCCAGCACCTCGGTATCGCTGAAGTCGCGCACGATGGCCGGAACCTCATGCAGTTGCGCGATCTGCGCGGCCCGCCAGCGCCGCTCTCCGGCGACGATCTGGTAAAGGCCCTGATCGGTCGGATGCGGCCGCACGATCAGGGGTTGCAGCATGCCCCGCGCCTTCAACGAATCCGCCAGTTCCTGCAAGGCCTCCGGCGCAAAGCTGCGCCGCGGCTGGTCGGGATTGGGCGTCAGCTGCTCGACCGGAATGACCTGCCGCGGCGCCGGTCGTTCCGACGGAATCAGATCGACATCCGCCATCAGCGCCGACAGGCCGCGACCAAGGCCGCGCTTTTCCAGTTTATGATCGGACATGATCCCCCCTAGGCCGTGGCGAGTTGACGAGACAGAAATTCCTTGGCGAGTTCGCGATAGGCGGCGCTGCCCTTGGAATGCGGATCGTATTGCAAGACCGGCATGGCATGCGACGGCGCCTCGGACAGGCGCACGTTCCGCGGGATGACGGTCTTGTAGACCAGGCCGGACAATGTGCTGCGGGCGTCCGCCTCGACCTGCTGCGAGAGGTTGTTGCGACTGTCTGACATGGTCAGCAAGATGCCCTCGATCCGCAGATCGGGATTGGCCGCTTGCCTGACTTCGCGCACAGTCATCAACAGCTGCGAGAGACCCTCCAATGCATAGAACTCGGCCTGAAGGGGCACCAACACGCTGTCGGCGGCCACCATGGCGTTCACGGTCAGCAGACCCAGTGCCGGCGGGCAATCAATAAGAATGTAATCGAATCCAGTGGCTTGCGACAGTTTGCGACGCAAAAGCTGGGTGCGGCCCGGGCGGCTGGAAAGCTGGAAATCGGCCGAGGCGAGATCATGGTTCGACGGCACGATACGCAGATTGTTGATATCCGTGTCCTGCAGCGTCTGCGCCAGATCCTGCTCGCCGGACAGCAGATCATAGGCATTGGTCTGGCGCTCTTCCAATGGAACGCCGAGACCGGTAGAGGCATTTCCTTGCGGGTCAAGGTCGATGATAATCACCCTTTGGCCCTGCTCGGCCAAGGCAGCCCCCAGGTTGATCGCGGTGGTGGTCTTGCCGACCCCACCCTTCTGGTTTGCCACCGCGACGATGCGAGCTTCAGACATGGCGGATTCCCGTGATCTCCAGAATGGCAGCATCTGGATCAGTGCTGCTTTGATGCGCCTTCATGTCGAAACTCCAGGCTTGACGAGCTTCAGCGACTTCCTTCTGCCAATTCCGGCCCTTCATCAGCCAAGCCGTCCCCTGTGGCAAAAGATGCCGATCCACATATGCCATGAGCTGGGGCAGCGGGGCAAGCGCCCGCGCACTGATATTCGCGGCATTCTGCCCGTCAGTCACTTCGATGCGCTGACAAATCACGTCAGCATGCCCAAGCGCCAGTTCTCGAATCGCGTTGCGCAGAAATGCCGCTTTTCGGCGGTCGCTTTCAAGCAGCCGCACCGGACTCTCGGGATGTGCAATGGCAAGGACCAAGCCTGGCAGGCCGCCACCAGACCCGAGATCCAGCCAGAGGCCATCCGTCGGTCGCGAAAGGCGCGCGAGTTGAAGCGCATCGGCGATGTGTCTGGATTCGAGCTGATCCACCGTGCTCGGCGCGATCAGATTGATAGCCGGATTCCACTTTCTGAGCAGTCCCGCGAACGCCTCAAGGCGCTCTGTTTCACGTGAAACAGTCATGCACTGCGCCGCTGCTCGGCCCGAACGAGCGCTAGAATGAGCGTCAAGGCGGCGGGCGTCATCCCCTCGATATGTCCCGCTGCCGCTAAGGTTTGCGGGCGGAAAAGTTGCAGCTTCGCCTTGAGTTCGTTGGAAAGCCCAGAAATCGCGGCATAGTCGAAATTCTCCGGGATGCGCACGGCTTCCTCCTTGCGAAGCATCTCTGCGTCACGTTCCTGCCGCTGCGTATATTGCTGATACAGCGCGTCGGTTGCCAATTGCATGAGGATGCTCCGGTCTTCGCGCGCAAGCTGTTCATCCAGCTGCATAACCTGCTCTGTCGAAAACTCCTGCTGCGCGAGCAAGGCAAACACACTGCGCCGGGCTCCATCACGCCGAACCTCCAGGCCCAACCGCGCCAATTCGGTGGGCGTGAAGCTGACAGCTTCGGCACGGGTTCGCGCCGCAGAATACCGCCGCATCTTTTCGGTGAAGGCGTCGCGTCGGACCTGTCCGACGCAGCCGATCTCCAGTCCCAACGGCGTAAGGCGCTGGTCGGCATTATCCGCGCGCAGGGAAAGTCTGAACTCGGCCCGGGACGTAAACATGCGATAGGGTTCGCTGACCCCGCGTGTCACCAGATCGTCGATCATGACGCCGATGTAGCTTTGCGAACGACTGAAGACCTGGGCCGGCCGGCCTTGCGCAAGCAGGGCCGCATTCAATCCGGCGACGAGCCCCTGTGCCGCGGCTTCCTCATATCCCGTCGTACCGTTGATCTGTCCTGCCAAGAACAGACCGGCCAGCGATCTGACTTGCAAACTCGGCGTCAAGGCGCGGGGGTCGACATAGTCATATTCGACGGCATAACCGGGCTGCGCGATGACTGCGTCCTCAAGCCCCCGAATGGAGCGGACATAAGCCAGCTGGACTTCCTCAGGCAACGAGGTCGAAATGCCGTTGGGATAGACGAGGTGACTGTCCAAGCCCTCAGGCTCCAGAAAAATCTGGTGAGATTCCTTGTCGGCGAAGCGGACGACCTTATCCTCGATTGAAGGGCAATAGCGCGGCCCAACCCCGTCGATGCGGCCGCCATACATCGCAGAGCGGCTCAGATTATCCTGTATGATCCGGTGCGTCCCGGCGTTGGTATGGGTAATCGAGCAACTGATCTGCCGCACTTGCGGGCCGCTGTTCAAATAGGAGAATACGACCGGCTCTTCGTCCCCGGGCTGCTGCTCGAGAATATCCCAGTCGATGCTGTGCCGTTCGAGCCTTGGTGGCGTGCCAGTCTTCAGGCGCCCCAAAGGCAAATTCAGCGGGCGAAGCGAGGCGGCAAGGGATTGCGAAGCCGGATCGCCCCAGCGGCCTGCTTGGCGCGTTACATCGCCGATATGGATGAGCCCATTCAGGAATGTTCCTGTCGTCAGCACCACTTGCCGGGCGGCGAGTTCTCTGCCGTCGGCCAGCCGGACACCGTGAATCTGCCCTTTCTCATGCAGCAACTCGGCCACCTCGCCCGTGACAAGCGAAAGATTGGGCTGCGAGATCACAACCGCCTGGGCGGCAGAACGGTAAAGTTGGCGATCCGCCTGAGCGCGCGGGCCTTGCACCGCCGGCCCCTTGCGGCGGTTCAGCAAGCGAAACTGGATCCCGGCAGCATCAGCCAGTCGGCCCATGACGCCGTCCAGCGCGTCCACTTCACGCACCAGATGGCCCTTGCCCAGACCGCCGATCGCCGGATTGCAAGACATCGTGCCAAGGTCTTCCAGGCGCAGCGTAACCAGCGCCGTCTCCGCGCCCATGCGGGCCGAAGCCATTGCCGCCTCGACCCCGGCATGGCCGCCACCAATTACTACGACATCGAATTGTTTCACGTGAAACCCTACTTTCCGATGCAGAACGAGCTGAAGATCTCGTCCAGATAATCTTCCGCGCCGATCCGGCCAATCATCGCCGCCAGGGCTTGAATGGCCTGCCGAAGCGATTCGGCAACGAACTCAGGCGACCGCATGGGCAGCTGAAGCGCATCAAGAGCGCGCTCCAGCGCTTCCGCCTGACGTTTGTGACTGATCAAGCCGGAATCAGCCGCCCGGATTCGCAACCGATCATAAACTAGGTCGAGAAGTTCTGCGACCCCTTCCCCGGTCACTGCAGAGATTGACAGCCCCTCAGCCCGTGAAAGATCGCTCTTTGAGCGCACCACAAGGTCATCCGGCCCCAAAATTTCGCTCGTCATTCCTTCCGGCGAAAGATGGATGCGCAGGTCCGCGGCCTCGGCGCGGGCTCTGGCACGGGAAATGCCCATGGCCTCGATGACATCCTGGCTTTCGCGCAGCCCGGCCGTATCCAGAAATGTGACCGGCAGGCCGCGAAGGTCGGTGCGCAGTTCAAGAATATCGCGCGTCGTTCCAGCAATATCCGACACCAGCGCGACGTCTCTCTGCCCGATCCGGTTGAGCAGCGTCGATTTCCCGGCATTCGGAGGCCCGATGATCGCCACTTCATATCCTTGCCGCAAGCGCTCGGTTGCGGGATAGCGAGCCAGCATCTGCCGGATTTCCGTCTGGACCGCCTCGACGATTTGAAACACCTCGTCGGGAATGTCGTCCGGAACCTCCTCATCGGCAAAGTCGATGCTGGCCTCGACCAGGGCGCCGGCGCGGATCAAGCTGGCTCGCAGGCTATCCGCCTTTTTGCTCAGCTCGCCCTCGGTGGCGCGCATGGCCAAGCGGCGTTGCGCCTCGGTTTCGGCAGAAAGCAAGTCCGCCAGACCTTCGGCCTCGGCCAGATCCATCCGTCCGTTCAGGAAGGCCCGCCGGGTGAACTCGCCGGGGTCGGCGCGCCGAAGGCCGCGTTGCAACAGGGCCTCGGTCAATCGGTTCGCAATGACCGGCGCGCCATGCAGATGCAGTTCCGCGACCTCTTCACCGGTGAAGCTGTGGCCTTCCGCAAACCAGATCACCAAGGCGCGGTCGATCAGATCGTCCCCGTCCCGCAATGGCCGTAAAACGGCCAGGCGCGGTTGCGCCAGCGGACCGGCAAGCGATTCCACCGCGGATCGCGCCTGCGGACCGCTCAGACGAACAACGGAAACGCCCCCCCGGCCGGGAGGCGTCGCCTCGGCAAAGATCGTGTCCACCGCATCCTCCGCGCCGTCAGGCGTTCATCGAATCGAAGAATTCGCTGTTGGTCTTGGTCTGCTTCAGCTTCGAGATCAGGAACTCGATCGCATCCGTGGTGCCCATCGGGTTCAGGATGCGGCGCAGCAGGTAGGTCTTCTGCAAGTCCTTGGAATCGACCAGAAGTTCCTCTTTCCGGGTGCCGGATTTCAGGATGTCCATGGCCGGGAACACGCGCTTGTCGGCGACCTTGCGGTCCAGCACGATCTCGCTGTTGCCGGTGCCCTTGAATTCCTCGAAGATCACCTCGTCCATGCGCGAGCCGGTGTCGATCAGCGCCGTGGCAATGATGGTCAGCGAGCCGCCTTCCTCGATATTCCGCGCCGCGCCGAAGAACCGCTTCGGACGCTGCAAGGCGTTGGCATCGACACCACCAGTTAGCACCTTGCCCGAGCTCGGCACCACGGTATTGAAGGCCCTACCAAGCCTGGTGATCGAATCAAGCAGGATCACCACATCTCGCTTGTGCTCGACCAGGCGCTTGGCCTTTTCGATCACCATCTCGGACACGGCGACGTGCCGGCTGGCCGGTTCGTCGAAGGTCGAGGAAACCACCTCGCCCTTGACCGAGCGCTGCATGTCGGTCACTTCTTCCGGCCGCTCGTCGATCAGCAGCACGATCAGATAGCACTCCGGATGGTTGTTGGCGATCGAATGCGCGATGTTCTGCAGCAGCACGGTCTTGCCGGTCCGCGGCGGCGCCACGATCAGCGAGCGCTGGCCCTTGCCGATCGGCGCCACCAGGTCGATGATCCGGGCCGAGCGATCCTTGATCGTCGGATCCTCGATTTCCATCTTCAGACGCTCGTTCGGATAAAGCGGCGTCAGGTTGTCGAAGGCGACCTTGTGGCGCGCCTTTTCCGGATCCTCGAAATTGATCCGCTCGACCTTGGTCAGGGCGAAGTAGCGCTCGTTCTCGCCCGGCGCGCGGATCACGCCCTCGACAGTGTCGCCGGTGCGCAGCGCGTGCTGGCGGATCATGTCGGGGCTGACATAGATGTCGTCGGGACCAGGCAGATAGTTCGCCTCGGTCGAGCGCAGGAAGCCGAAACCGTCCTGCACCACTTCCAGGACGCCGTCGCCGCCGATGTCGTAACCTTCTTCGGCATGCTCCTTGAGGATCGAGAACATCATCTCGCCCTTGCGCATGGTCGAGGCGTTCTCGATCTCCCATTCCTCGGCCATCGACAGCAGGTCGGCCGGGCTCTTGGCCTTGAGATCGGACAGGTTAAGACGTTCTTCGGTCATGTCTCGCCTATGCGCGCAAGCGCCGGCATCGAGCCGGCCGCGCGAAAAACTGTGTCTGGAAAGATTCCGCCGGACGGCGGACAGCGCTCACATAGGCAGAATGCGGCCGCGAGTCAATTCTTCAGAACTTCACGATCACCGAGAGCACGATCAGCGCCATCAGCAGCGTCGGCACCTCGTTCATCATCCGGTAGCGGCGCCCGCTCAGCCCGCGCCCGGACAGCAGCGCCTTGCGCTGCCCGGCCAGCCACATGTGAAACCAGGTCATGCCCAGCACGCCCGCCGCCTTGGTCCAGGGCCAGACCATGCTCCAATCCACGATGCCGGGCGTCATGACCAGCGCCAGCCCGGCCAGCCAACTGACCACCATGGCCGGGTTCATGATCATCCGCAGCAGCTTCTGCTCCATGATCGTGAAGGATTGCGCTGGCTCTGCGCCGTTCTGGCCGCGTTCCGCATGATAGACGAAGAGCCTGGGCAGGTAGAACAGCCCGGCCATCCAGGAAATCACCGCCATGACATGCAGCGCCTTCACCCAAGGGTAAGCGAGGGACAGGAAATCGGTCATCGGGCACCTCCGGGGCCATCTCCTCTAACAAAAAAGAAAGAAGATAAAGAAAGATGATGTTGTTGTTGGGCCTGTGGATGACGGGATTGCGCTGTTCCACGGCAGATCTCCCCAGCCGCAGCCGCTTGGGGAGAAAAATCCCGTTAACCTTTCGTTAAGGAATTATATAATTAAAATCAAAGCATTGCGGCAAAGACCTCTGTGGATAAGTTTGTGAAAGATTTTCTTGTCCACAGGCTGTTGACGGCGATCCGGCGGTTTTCGACATGGGGACAAACCCGTTTCGTTCACGCGGGCCGCGGCGGGGTCATGCACAGGCCGGCGCGGCAGGCCGGATCTCCACAATCCATGCCGGGTGAGTCGGGGCAGCTTATCCACAGGGTTATGCCGGACGGCCCGCGCGGGCCTTTACTTCAGCAGGCCGGTCTCGCGGTAATAGCGCGTGGCGCCGGGATGCAGCGGGATGCCGATGCCCTGCAACGCGCGGTCGGGCGCGATGTCGCGCCCCCGGGCATGGCCGGTGTCCAGCAGCCGGCGGCTGCGCGCGCTCCACAGCGCCCGGGTGATGTCGTGGATCAGCGCCTCGGGCTGGTCGGCCGAGGTGATCCATTGCGCGCCGACGCTGATCGTCGCGACTTCGGCCTCCTGTCCGTCATAGGTGCCGGCGGGGATCGTGGCGCGGGCCAGGAAACCGTGCTCCTCCATCAGTTTCTGGGCCAGCGCGCCGTCGATGGGCAGGATGCGGACCGGTTGCTGGCTGGCGAGCTCCGCGATGGCGCCGGCCGGATAGCCGCCGACGAAGAACAGCGCGTCAAGCTGGCCCTGCTGCATCGCCGCGCCGGCCTTGTCCAGCGTCAGGTAGAGGGGCGAAATGTCCCGTTCGGACAGCCCGGCCCCGGCCAGGATGGCCCGCGCGTCGACCAGCGTGCCCGAGCCGGGCTCGTCCAGCGACACCCGCTTGCCGCGCAGGTCGGCGACCGATTCGATCTGTGCGCCGTCGCGCACGACCAGATGGATGGCCTCGGGATAAAGATTGGCGATGGCGCGCAGCTCGTCGGCCTTGGGCCTGTCCTGCCAGATCCCGCCGCCGGAATAGGCCCAGGCGGCAACATCGCCCTGGACGAAGCCCGATTCCAGCGCACCGTCCTGCACCGCCTCGGCATTCGCCACCGATCCGGTCGAGGCCAGGGCCGAGGCGACCAGCCCCGGCACGCCGCATTCGCCCGGCTCGGCGCAGGCCCTTGCCCCCGGCGGCGCCGAAATCGCCTGGGCCAGCAATCCGCCGATGGGATAATAGGTGCCGGCCGTGCTGCCGGTGCCGATGCGAAAGAACGACGGCCCCGGATTGTCGGCCGCCTGCTGCGCCAGCGCGGTGCCGGCCAGAAGCAGCGCCAGCGCGGCGACGATTCCCAACCCTGTCCTGCGCCGCATGGCCCGTCCTTTTCGCCCGGATCCCCGCGCCAAGCTTGCGCCGCGCCGCCGGGGCTGGCAACCCGGCCCGCCGGGGCTTTCGGGGGCCGCGCACGAAATCGCGCGCGGCGTGATCCGTTTCCGTCATCCATGCGTCGCATTTGATGAGCGCTGGCGGCGAAAACGGGTGCATTCCTCGGAACAGCACGTCCCCATAGCCAGCGGAATCAAGCCATGCTGAACACAGTCGAGATCCTGAACCAACTCGCCAACCGCCAGAAGAACTTCGCGCTGACCCGCGATCTTTACTGCGACGAGGGCGTTTTCCAGACCGACCTCGCGCAGATCTGGTACAAGGAATGGCTGTTCGCCGTTCCGGCCTGCGAGATTCCCAAGACCGGCAACTATGCCACCATGCAGGTCGGCGCCTATCCGGTGCTGATCGTGCGCGGCGGCGACGGCAAGGTGCGGGCCTTCCACAACGTCTGCCGCCACCGCGGCCAGCGCCTGTGCTCCAAGCCGAACGGCTCGACCCCGAAACTGGTCTGCCCCTATCACCAGTGGACCTACGAGCTGGACGGCAAGCTGCTCTATGCCCGCGACATGGGCGACGATTTCGACGCCTCGAAATTCGGGCTGAAGCCGGTGCATTGCGTGGACCTGAACGGCATGGTCTTCATCTGCCTGGCCGAGGTGCCGCCCGCGATCGCCGATGTGGCCAAGCAGCTGATGAGCTATCTGGCGCCCAGTGCGCTGGCCGATGCCAAGGTGGCCCATTCCTCGACCATCATCGAGAACGGCAACTGGAAGCTGGTGATCGAGAACAACCGCGAATGCTATCACTGCGGCGGCAGCCACCCCTCGCTCTGCCGGACCTATTCCGACAACCCGCGCATGACCGCGATGGAGGGCCCCGACAGCGCCAGCCCCGACATCCTGGCGCATTGGAAGCGCTGCGAAGAGGCCGGCCTGCCCTCGCGCTTCGTCAACCACCCCAAGATGCAATGGCGCCTGGCCCGCATCCCGCTGCTGAACAACGCCGAAAGCTACACCATGAGCACCAAGGCCGCGGTCAAGAAGCGCATGGGCAGCATGCCCTTCAACGACGCCGGCAGCCTGCTGTTCTTCCATTATCCGAACACTTGGAACCACTTCCTGGCCGACCATGCCATCGTCTTCCGCGTGCTGCCGATCAGCCCGACCGAAACCCAGGTCACCACGAACTGGCTGGTGCACAAGGACGCGGTCGAAGGCGTGGACTACAATATCGAGGATCTGACCACCGTCTGGATCAACACCAATGACGAGGACCGCCAGGTCGTCGAGGAAAACCAGAAGGGCATCCTGTCGCCGGCCTATGAGCCCGGCCCCTATTCCTCGATCCAGGAAGAGGGCGTGGTGCAGTTCATCGACTGGTATGCCGACACCATGATCGGCCGCCTGTCCCCCACCCCGGCGATGGCAGCGGAATAATGGCGGTCCTGGTCAAGGCATTCGGCGACCGGCCCTGGAAGGACGACGAGCCGCTGGAATGCGTGATGGTGGTGCCCGAGACATCGGACACCGCCACATTCACCTTTCGCGCGCCCTCGGGGGCCTATTTCGACTATCAGCCGGGGCAGTTCGTCACGCTGGACCTGCCGGTGCCCGGCGGCAACGTGCAGCGCACCTACACGATCAGCTCATCGCCCTCGCGGCCGCTGTCGATCTCGGTCACGGTCAAGGCGCAGGCGGGCAGCATCGGCACGCGCTGGATGCTGGACCACCTGCGGCCGGGGATGCGGCTGAAAGCCTTCGGCCCGGCCGGCATCTTTACCTTCGTGCGGCACGAGGCGCCGAAATACCTGATGATCTCGGCCGGGTCCGGCATCACGCCGATGATGTCCATGACCACCTGGGCCTGGGATTCGGGCGAGATGCCGGACATCGTCTTCGTCCACGCCGCCCGCACCCCCAGCGAGATCATCTTCCGCCAGCGCCTGGAAGGCATGGCCGACCGCGTGCCCGGCCTGCAGCTGCGCTTCACGGTCGAGGAGGGCGACCCGTTCCGCACCTGGCACGGCTATCGCGGCCGGCTGAACCAGATCATGCTGGGCCTGATGGCGCCCGACTATCTGGAGCGCGAGGTGTTCTGCTGCGGCCCCGAGCCCTTCATGCAGGCGGTGCGCGACATGCTGATCGCGCTTGGCTTCGACATGGACCGCTATCACCAGGAAAGTTTCGGCGCCCCGGTCCGCAACGAATCCGAGGCTCCGGTGCTGGACGACGTGGTGCTGGACGATGCCGCCGGCGCGCAGATCACCTTTGCCGCCTCGGGCATCACCGCGAAATGCGCCGAGACCGACACCGTGCTGGCGGTGGCCAAGGCGAACGGGCTGAACATCCCCTCGGGCTGCACCTTCGGCCTGTGCGGCACCTGCAAGATCAGGAAGACCTCGGGCGAGGTGCATATGGTCCACAACGGCGGCATCACCGACGACGACATCGAGGCAGGCTATATCCTGGCCTGCTGCTCGCATCCGATGGGCGCCATCGCCGTCGAAGTCTGAGCTTGACGTTGTGTTCATTAAAGCATAACGAATGACGATCGGTTGAAGGCGCGCCCCCGGTGGGGCGTGCCTTTCGGTGCTTGCGCTTGACAGCACTACCATACCGCGCAATCCTGATCCCGTACCTATCTCTACGACAGGCAAAGGAGGGCGCGATGAACATCGACCTCTCGCGGCGTGGCTTTCTGAAGCTGGCCGGCGCGGGTGTCGCGGCAACCTCGCTGGGAGCCATGGGCTTTGGCGAGGCAGAGGCGGCGGAGCAGGCGCATGTGCGTGCCTTCAAGCTGGCCTCGATGACCGAGACGCGCAACACCTGCACCTATTGCTCGGTCGCCTGCGGCATCCTGATCTATTCCAAGGGCGACGTGGCGGCCGGCGAACAGGCCGTCATCACCCATATCGAGGGCGACGCCGACCACCCGACCAACCGCGGCACGCTTTGCCCGAAAGGCGCGGCGCTGAAGGACATCGTCCATTCCGAGACCCGCCTGACCGCGCCCCGCATCCGCCGCCCCGGCGCCGCCGCTTTCGAGGAGATCAGCTGGGACGAGGCGCTGGACAAGATCGCCCGCGCGCTGAAGGACGACCGCGACGCCAACATGGTGCTGACGAACGACCTCGGCGTGCCGGTCAACCGCTGGACCACCACGGGCTTCCTGGCCGCCTCGGCCACCACCAATGAAACCGCATGGCTGACCTACAAGACGGTGCGCGCCATGGGGATCGTCGGATTCGACAACCAGGCGCGCGTCTGACACGGCCCCACGGTGTCCAGTTTGGGCCCGACATTTGGCCGCGGAGCGATGACCAACCCCTGGACCGACATCAAGAACACCGACCTGGTGATCGTGATGGGCGGGAATGCTGCCGAAGCCCATCCCTGCGGCTTCAAATGGGTGACCGAAGCCAAGGCGCGGCGCGGCGCCAAGCTGATCGTCGTGGACCCGCGGTTCACGCGCACGGCCTCGGTGTCCGATTATTACGCGCCGATCCGACCCGGCTCGGACATCACCTTCCTGATGGCGCTGATCAACTGGATGATCCAGAACGACAGGGTCCAGTGGGACTATGTCCGGAACTTCACCAACGCGCCCTTCATCGTGAAGGACGAGTTCGGCTGGAGCGACGGGCTGTTCTCGGGCTACGACCCCGAAAAGCGCGACTATGACAAGTCGAGCTGGGATTACGTCATCGGCGAGGACGGCTTCGCCCAGGTCGACATGACGCTGGAGAACCCGCGCTGTGTCTGGAACCTGCTGAAAGAGCATGTCTCGCGCTATACGCCCGAGCTGGTCGAGCAGGTCTGCGGCACGCCCAAGGACCGTTTCCTGCATATCGCGCAGATGATCGGCGAATGCGCGGCGCCCGACAAGGCCATGACCTCGATGTATGCCCTGGGCTGGACCCAGCATTCCAAGGGCGCGCAGAACATCCGCGGCATGGCGATGCTGCAACTGGTGCTGGGCAATATCGGCGTGCGCGGCGGCGGCATGAACGCCTTGCGCGGGCATTCGAACATCCAGGGCCTGACCGATATCGGGCTGATGTCGAACCTGCTGCCCGGCTACATGAACATCCCGACCGAGGCGGAGCCGGACCTGGCGACCTATATGTCCAGCCGTTCCTTCAAGCCGCTGCGGCCGGGCCAGACCAGCTATTGGCAGAACTATTCCAAGTTCTTCGTCAGCTTCATGAAGGCGATGTGGGGCGATGCCGCCACGGCCGGGAACGAATGGGCCTATCATTGGCTGCCCAAGCTGGACGTGCCGACCTATGACGTGCTGCGCATGTTCGAGCTGATGAAGGCGGGCAAGGTCAACAACTACTTCTGCCAGGGCTTCAACCCGCTTCTGGCCTTCCCCAACCGCGGCAAGCTGACCGAGGCCTTCGGCAAGCTGAAGCTGCTGGTCGTCATGGACCCGCTGGAGACCGAGACCGCCCGCTTCTGGGAAAACCACGGCGAACACAACGACGTGGACACCGCCGCGATCCAGACCGAGGTGATCCAGCTGCCCACCACCTGCTTTGCCGAAGACGACGGTTCGCTGGTGAACTCGGGGCGCTGGCTGCAATGGCACTGGGCGGCGGGCACGCCGCCGGGCCAGTCGAAACGCGACACCTGGATCATGTCGCAGATCTTCCAGCGCGTCAGGAAACTTTACCAGGACGAGGGCGGCATCCTGCCAGAGCCGATCCTGAACCTGACCTGGGACTATGCCAACCCCGAGGAACCGACGGCCGAGGAACTGGCGAAAGAGATGAACGGCCGGGCGCTGGCCGATGTCCACGACATTCAGGACACCGCCAAGCTGCTGACGCCGGCGGGCAAGCTTCTGGCGAACTTCAGCCAGTATCGCGACGACGGCTCGACCATGGGCGCCTGCTGGATCTTCTCGGGCTCCTGGACCGAACAGGGCAACATGATGGCCCGGCGCGACAACGGCGACCCCGACGACGTCGGCCTGTTCCCGAACTGGACCTATGCCTGGCCGCTGAACCGGCGCATCCTCTACAACCGCGCCTCGGCCGACCTGCAGGGCAAGCCCTGGGATGCCAGCCGCAAGCTGATGGAATGGGACGGCGAGAAATGGGCCGGCTACGACGTGCCCGACATCGCCCCCACCTCGAAACCCGGCGAGGTCGGCCCCTTCATCATGAACCAGGAGGGCACCTCGCGGCTGTTCACCCGCGGCATGATGCGCGACGGGCCCTTCCCGACCCATATGGAGCCGTTCGAAAGCCCCATCGCCAACGTCTTCAACCCCGAGATGCGGGGCAATCCGGTGGCGCGGGTCTTTGTCGACGATGCCGAGCAATTCGCCACCAGCGACGAATTCCCCTTCGTCGCCACCTCCTACCGGCTGACCGAGCATTTCCACTACTGGACCAAGAACAACCGCATCAACGCGGCACTCCAGCCCGAATTCTTCGTCGAGATCAGCGAGGAACTGGCGGCGCTGAAGGGCATCACCCGGGGCGGCTGGGTGCGGGTCTGGTCCAAGCGCGGTTCGGTCAAGGCCAAGGCGCTGGTGACGAAGCGGCTGAAGCCGCTGCAATGCGGCGACAAGACCGTCTATGTCGTCGGCATCCCGCTGCATTGGGGCTTCGTCGGTGCGGCGCGCAAGGGCTGGGGGCCGAACAGCCTGACGCCCTTCGTCGGCGACGCCAATGTGGAAACGCCTGAATTCAAGGCCTTCCTCGTCAACATCGAACCGGCAACCGGGGAGGCGGTGTCATGACCACGGACCCCAAGCTTGACAGCCCGCGCACCGCGGTCGCCAATCCGCCGATCCAGCCGATGCCGGCGAACCTGGGCGCGGGCGACGTGATCCGCGCCTCGGCCATGCCCGACCTGGCTCCGCCCACGCGCGAGCTGACGCCGGTGGCGAAGCTGATCGACGTCAGCAAATGCATCGGCTGCAAGGCCTGCCAGTCGGCCTGCGCCGAATGGAACGACACCCATCCCGAGATCGAGCACAACACCGGCGTCTATGAGAACCCCCACGACCTGACGCCCGAGATGTTCACGCTGATGCGGTTTTCCGAATACGAGAACCCCGAGACCGGCGATTTCGAATGGCTGATCCGCAAGGACGGCTGCATGCATTGCGTCGATCCCGGCTGCCTCAAGGCCTGCCCGGCTCCGGGCGCCATCGTGCAATATTCGAACGGCATCGTCGATTTCATCCACGAGAACTGCATCGGCTGCGGCTATTGCGTGACCGGCTGCCCGTTCAACATCCCGCGCATCAGCCAGAAGACCCATGTCAGCTACAAATGCACGCTCTGTTCCGACCGGGTGGCGGTGGGACAGGGACCGGCCTGCGCCAAGGCCTGCCCGACCCAGGCCATCGTCTTCGGCCACAAGGAGGACATGATCGCCCATGCCGAAGAGCGCGTGGCCGACCTGAAGTCCCGCGGCTATGAAAACGCCGGCATCTACGACCCCGAGGGCGTCGGCGGCACGCATGTGTTCTATGTGCTGCACCATGCCGACAAGCCGGCGCTTTATTCCAACCTGCCCGAGAACCCGCGCATCTCGCCCGTGGTCGAGGGCTGGAAGGGCGTCACCAAGACGCTGGGCCTGGCCGCCATCGGCCTTGCCGCGGTCGGCTCGGTGCTGCACGGGCTTCTGGGCCGCGCCAATACCGTCAGCGCCGAGGACGAGCACGAGGCCGAGGAACTGGTCGATCCCAACCCCCCGCCCGAGAGGACATGATGGCAAAGCGCATCTTTTCCCAACCCGGCGACCATATCGAAACCACCGCTCCGGTGACGGTCAGCCGCTATCGCGGCTTTACCCGCGCCAACCACTGGGTGACCGCCGGCAGCCTGATCGTGCTGCTGCTGTCGGGCATGGCGCTGTTCCACCCGGCGCTGTTCTTCCTGACCGGGCTTTTCGGCGGCGGCCAAGCCACGCGCTGGCTGCACCCCTTCGTCGGCATCCTGCTGTTCTTCAGCTTCTTCATCCTGTTCCTGCAGCTCTGGCGCCTGAACCTGCCGCGCGCCGAGGACGTGACCTGGGTCGAGAACATCGGCGACCTGCTCAAGGGCGACGAGGAAAAGCTGCCCGAGCTGGGCAAGTACAATGCCGGGCAGAAGTTCATCTTCTGGGGCATGTCGGCGCTGATCGTGGTGCTGATCGTCTCGGGCGTGATGGTGTGGGAGCAATATTTTCCGCAGCTGGTCTCGATCCCGGTGCGCCGCTGGGCCATGCTGGTGCATTCGCTGGCGGCGGTGGCGATCATCCTGGTCTTCATCCTGCACGTCTATGCGGCGTTCTGGACCCGCGGCACGCTGCGCGCCATGACGCGCGGCACCGTCACCGGCGGCTGGGCCTGGAAGCACCACCGCAAATGGCTGCGGGAACTGGCTGGACGCGAGCGGCGCGGCCCGGCAGAGTAGGGCCAGCCCGGCCGTCCCGGCCCGCGCAAGGGAAGCCATGACTGCAAGCCTGAAACCCGACCCTTCCATGATCGGCGGCATCGCCCGGGTGCCGCTGGTGCATCTGCCCGATCCGCAGGCGCTGTTTGCCGCCCGCGCCGGGCGTTTCGATTTCCTGGCCGGGCATAATGCCAACCTGGCGCCCTATCTGCGCTTCCTGGCGGCGATCTGCCGGGCGCAGGCCCAGCTGGCCGCCGAGCTGCCCGCCCCCGCGCCCCTGCCCGATGCGACCATCGAGCAGGCCCGCGCCGCCCGCATGCCGCCCCTGGACCGCCAGGCGCTGCGCGCGCCGCTGGCCCAGGCGCTGGCCGCCCTGCTGCCCAGGCTGGAAGCCGTCGAGATGCCCGAGCCCGCCCGGCTGGCGCTGGCCGCCCTGGAAGCGGCCGAGGATGCGGACCGCGACTGGGTCATCGGCAACGTGCTCTCGGACAGCATCCCCGCCGACAGCGTCGCCCCGCATGTCTTTGCCGCCGCCGCCTTGCAGGTCGTGGCCAGCCTGCATGCCGCCGCCCTGCCCGGCGACAGGCTGGTGGCGATCCGCACCGGCACCTGTCCGGCCTGCGGCGGCCGCCCCGTCGCCAGCCTCGTCACCGAAAACATCGGTGCCGAGGGCGCGCGCTATTGCGCCTGCGCCACCTGCCAGGTGCTGTGGAACGAGGTGCGGGTGAAATGCACCTGCTGCGGCTCGACCAAGGGCATCACCTATCGCTCGGTCGAGACCGAAGAGGCCACGGTCAAGGCCGAATGCTGCCGGGAATGCGGTCAGTGGGTCAAGATCTTGTATCAGAACAAGAACCCGACCCTGGAAGTTGTAGCAGACGACGTGGCGAGCCTTGGTCTCGACCTGATGATGCGCGACACGGAATGGCGGCGCGGCGGCTTCGACCCCTTCCTGGCGGGGTTCTGAATGTCGCTGCGTGACCTGCCCTCGGTCGACCGGCTGCTGACCGATTGCGGGGCGCTGATCGAAGAGCATGGCCGGGCGCAGGTCACTGATGCCTTGCGCGCCGAACTGGCCGCGATCCGCGAGGCCCGGCCCGATCCGCTGCCCGATGCGGCGGCGATCCTGGCGCTGGCGCAAGCCCGGCTGGCGCGGCTGGCGCAATCCCGGCTGCGCCCGGTGCTGAACCTGACCGGCACCGTGTTGCATACCAACCTTGGCCGTGCCCTGCTGGCCGATGCCGCGATCGAGGCCGCAGTGGCCGCCATGCGCGCCCCCGCGGCGCTGGAATACGATCTCGACACAGGCGGGCGCGGCGAACGCGACAGCCACCTGCGCGGGCTTTTGTGCGAACTGACCGGGGCCGAGGATGCCACCGTGGTCAACAACAACGCCTCGGCGGTGCTGATCGTGCTGAACACGCTGGCGCGGGGCCGCGAGGCCGTGGTCTCGCGCGGGGAACTGATCGAGATCGGCGGCGCCTTCCGTATGCCCGCGATCATGGAACAGGCCGGCTGCCGGCTGCGCGAGGTCGGCACCACCAACCGCACCCATGCCAGGGACTACCGCGAGGCCATCACCGCCGAGACCGGCCTGTTGATGAAGGTCCATACCTCGAACTACCGCATCGAGGGTTTCACCAAGCAGGTGCCGGCCCCCGAACTGGCGCAGATCGCGCATCAGGCGGGCCTGCCCATGGTCAACGACCTCGGCTCGGGCACGCTGGTGGATCTGCGCCGCTGGGGCCTCGCGCCCGAGCCGACCGTGGCCGAGGCGGTGGCCGAGGGCGCCGATGCCGTCACCTTCTCGGGCGACAAGCTGCTGGGCGGGCCGCAGGCGGGTTTCATCGTCGGCCGGCGCGAGATCATCGCCGCGATCAACAGGAACCCGCTGAAACGCGCCCTGCGCATGGACAAGATCCGCATCGCCGCGACCGAGGCGACGCTGCGGCTCTACCGCGACCCCGACCGGCTGGCCGAGCGGCTGCCGACCCTGCGCCTGCTCTCGCGCCCGCTGGCCGAGATCCGGGCCCAGGCCGAACGGCTGGTGCCGATGGTCGCGCGCGCGCTCGGCTGCACCGTGACCGTGACCCCCTGCGCCAGCCAGATCGGCTCGGGCGCGCTGCCGACCGACACCATCCCCAGCGCCGGCCTCGCCCTGACCCCGCGTCCCGAGGCGCTGGCCGAAAGGCTGCGGGGCCTTGCCACCCCGATCATCGGCCGCATCCATGACGGCGCGCTGATCCTCGACCTGCGCTGCCTGCCCGATGACGCGGCGCTGACCCAAGCCCTGGCATGATCGTCGGGACGGCCGGCCATATCGACCATGGCAAGACGGCGCTGGTCAAGGCGCTGACCGGCACCGACGCCGACCGCCTGGCCGAGGAAAAGGCCCGCGGCATCACCATCGACCTGGGCTTCGCCTATGCCGACCTGGGTGCGGGCACAGTCACCGGCTTCGTGGATGTGCCGGGACACGAGAAATTCGTCCATACCATGCTGGCCGGCGCCGGCGGCATCGACCTGGCGCTGCTGGTCGTCGCCGCCGATGACGGCATCATGCCGCAAACCCGCGAGCATCTGGCCATCCTCGACCTGCTGGGCATCCGACGCGGCATGGTCGCGCTGACCAAATCCGACCTGGCCGAGCCCGACCGGCTGGCCGCGCTGAGCGCCGAGATCGTCGAATTGCTGGCCCCGACCGGGCTTGACGGCGCGCCGGTCTTCCCGGTCTCCGCGCTGACCGGCGCCGGCATCCCCGCCTTGCGCGAGGCCCTGGCCCGGGCCGAGGCCGAGACGGCCGCCCGCGCCACCGGCGACCGCTTCCGCATGGCCATCGACCGCAGCTTCACCCTGGCCGGGGCCGGCACCGTCGTCACCGGCACCGTGCTCTCGGGCCGGGTGGCGACCGGGGACCAGGTGATGCTCAGCCCCTCGGGCCTGCCGGCGCGGGTGCGCGGCATCCATGCGCAGAACCGCAAGGCGGATCAGGGGCTTGCCGGCCAGCGCTGCGCCCTGAACCTTGCCGGCGAGGCGATCACGCGCGAGGCGATCCACCGCGGCGACCTGGCGCTGGACCCGGTGCTGCACGCGCCGACGCAGCGCATCGACGCGACCCTGCGCGTGCTTGCCAGCGAGCCGAAGCCGCTGGCCAGCTGGTTTCCCGCCCGCCTGCACCTCGGCGCGGCCGAGACCGGCGCCCGCATCGTGCCGCTGCAAGGCCCGCTGGGTCCGGGCGAGACCGGGCTGGCGCAGATCGTGCTGGACCGCCCCGTCGCCGCAGCCTTCGGCGAGCGTTTCATCCTGCGCGATACCTCGGCCCGGCGCACCATCGGCGGCGGCAGCCTGATCGACCTGCGCCCGCCCGCCCGCCACCGCTCGCGCCCCGAGCGGCTGGCGCAGCTCGCCGCCATGGCCCTGCCCAACCCGGCCGAGGCCCTGGCCGCCATGGCGCGGCATGGCGCGGTGGACCTCGACGCCTTCGCCCGCGACCGCGCGCTGGCGCCGCCGGGTCTGGCCCAGGCCGTGGCCGCTTCGGGCGCCGCCGTGATCCCCGGCACCCGGCAGGCGCTGTCGCCCGACCTGCTCGACGCGCTGCGCCAAGGGGTCACCGCCCAGCTCACCGCCTTCCACGCCGAGAATGCCGACCTGCAAGGCCTGGGCCGCGAGCGCCTGCGCCTGGCCGTGCATCCCCGCCTGTCGCGCCCCGATTTCACCGCCCTTCTGCGCGCCGAGGCCGAGGCCGGCCGCATCGCGCTCGACGGCGCCTTCGTCCGCCTGTCCGGCCACCTGCCCCGGCTTTCGGACCAGGACGAGGCGCTGCTGGCCCGGATCCTGCCGAGCCTGGACGGCGACGAACGGTTCCGCCCGCCCCGCGTCCGCGACTTCGCCACCGAAATCGGCGCCGACGAGGCCGAGATCCGCCGCATCCTGCGCATGGCCGCACGCCAGGGCCGCCTCGACCAGATCGCGCATGACCATTTCTTCGCCCGCGCCACCACGATCGAGATGGTCGCCATCATCCGCGATGTCGCGGCGCAGGCCCCGGACGGCTGGTTCACCGCCCCCGCCTTTCGCGACCGGGTCCAGAACGGCCGCAAGGTGGCGATCCAGATCCTGGATTTCTTCGACCGGCTGGGTCTGACCTTGCGCCGGGGCGATCTTCGTCGCATCAATCCGCATCGGATCGACCTGTTCCAGCCGGACGGGCCCGATATGTGAACGCAGGGAAGAGAAGCGTCCCCGGTGGGGCGGCCGGACTTCAAATCCGCCCGAAAAACCAGAAATTGCAGGCGTGGAAAGTTGCGGAAGCGGCTGGAACCTTTCCAGAACGCATCGTGAATGTTGCGACGGTCTGCCTTCTGATCGGCGGTCGCCTGACGGCCTCGGCCCATGGATCCCGAATGACTATCGCGACCTGCGGGACCGCATCCTCGGGGAGGGTGCGGAATGAGCCGAAAGGTTGCCACCCTCGTCTATGAACGCCGCGCCGGATCATCGGCCCGCAAGGCAGTCCTGGCCTATTTCGCCGACTGCGCCGACGACTACGGCCGCGGCATATGGGCGTCGAAGAAGACAATCGCCGATGAGACCGAGCTTGGTCGTTCGACCGTCATCCGCGTCGTCAACGAATTCGTCGCAGAGGGCATACTGATCGTGTCCGGCCACCGCCCTTGCCGCAACGGCGCGACGGTAAATTACGATATGAACCTCGACGCCATCCGAAACCTCCCCAGCATCAATGCTTCACCCGACCCGTCCCAGAGCGGGACCTCATGGGGTCCCAGAGCGGGACCCAAACCGTCCTTGAACCGTCCTTGAACCAAGATGATGATGACCGCGTGCGCGAGCCAGACCATTTTTGGGGAATGATCCTCGAGGCGATGGGGCTGGACCCGGCAGAGGCGACGGCGCTTGGCGGGCCGGCGGATATGGCTGAAGCACGGGGCTGGCTTAAGCTGCCGCATATCACCGAAGAGCTGGTTTGCGAGCAGATCCGCGTGGTCATAGCCCGGAAAGGCGACAGGCAAATTCACTGCCTGGCCTATTTCACCCCCGAGATGCAGCGCTTGAGCGCGAGCCTCGAGGCGAGCAAGGTTCCGCTGACGCCGGCGACGCGCAGGCAGCCGGGCAGAGGCGAGGCGGTTCCGATGGCCGCGAACTCGGGCAAGGTCGATCTGGACGGGTTGGCCGCGTTGTGGGCGCCGAAGGTGGCCGGCGGAGGATATGTCCCGTCCTCGGCCATCAGCCCGGCGTTGGCGCGGCACATGCTCGAAAAGGGTCTGGTTGCACCGGCCGATCTGCGGCGCGCCGGGGTGTCGACATGAGCGCTGGCGCTGCCGGCCGCAGCGAAAAGCCCCCGACCTGCCCTGTGGCGGTCGGGTTTGCGGCGCTGGAGCTGGCGCGCGGCAGAGAGCAGACGCCGCCGATGGCCTTGCGCGGCACGTCCTGCATTGCAGGCTGGACGATCACGCCGCCGGGGCTGGGGGACGCCTGGCACCCCCCCTTTTCGTAGGTTCTTCCGAGGCCCCCACGCCATGCGAGGGGCGTATCCCCGCAAATATTCGCATGTGCGTGCCCTTTCGGGCGGCACTTTTTTATTACTTCCTGGGGTGCCGCCGTGGCCAATGTGGACCTGCTGCTTGACCGGGAATATCCTTTGATTTTTCATATGGCTGACCCGGCGTCGGTCGATGGCTGGATTGCCCGCAGACGACCCCCCCATGAAATCCCGCCAGAGGAACGGCACGGGATACCCCCGTAACGTCCGGTAAGCCACCACAAGGAAAGGCTTTGCCATGCTGCCGCGCCTGAAAACCACCATCGAGATCGACGGCGAGACCGCGCAACGCGTCGAGGCAGAACGCGAGCGGATCGCGGCTGAAACCGGGCTGCCGAAGGTGTCGCTCGCTTCCGTTATCGCCGCCGTCCTGCGCCGGGGGCTGCCGGCCTCGCCCTGCGACGGGGCCAAGCCGCCCATGCAGCCGCGCCGCGCTCGCTGATTTTTCCAGCTAGGAACCGCCATGAGTTTCAAGAACAATGCCCCCTTCGACCGCAGCCAGAGCCGCAATCGCAGCGTCGTCGGGCAATACCTGACCCGCAACCAGCAGCCCGCCGAAAGCGCGGCCATGCACCTGCTGCGCCTGGCGCATGAGGAAGCCAGCCGCGTCCAGTCGCTTGGCCCGTCAACGCCGGCGGCGGCCTCGGGGCATGCCGGCCAGGTCGCGGATACCCCGGCTATGGAGCGGCTCACCGATGCCGTCGCGCAGGCGCGCCGCGCGCTGCCGTTTGCCGAGCATGCGCCGGGCGGCGACCTCGACCGCATCATGCGTATTCCGATGCCCGCAGCGCGCATGGTTCATCTGAATATCGGAACTGACCATCTGCCCGTCTTCGATGCCCCCGCGGGCAACCAGCCCAGCGAGGCCATGACCCTGGCCGAAAGCCTGCTGACCCATGCCCGCACCTTCCAAGCCGGCGCGCGACTGCTGATCGAGCCCAAGGGCCGCGTCATCGAGACCGGCACCGGCGTGCCCGCGCTGCAGGTGGTGCCCATGGGCCTCGAGGTGGTGCGGGCCGCGCCCTTCGCGGTGGTGACGGACCCGGATGGCGACGATGATCCGGAAAACCCCGGCACGGCCCCGCTGATCCCGCTCGATACAATTCTGGCCGGCGCACGGATCGAAAGGCCCGACGATCTGAAAAACTATGCGATCCGGGTCTCGCTGACCCGGCGCGAACAGAAAGATCGCAACGACGGCGAGTTGCTGGCCGCTCTGCTGCATTCCATCACGCTGGGTCTGGCCCAGGCGGCCGATGCCGAGCTTCTGGGCGCGATCCTGGCGGCTGATCCGGGGACGTTCAGCCTGGGCGCTGCCGCGGCCAAGGGCGTGCGCTTTCACGAACTGCGCGCCATCGTCGGCACCGATGAGCCGGTGAGCGGGTCGGATTTCGGCCCGGGCTATGGCGACCAGCCCGGCCAGCTGTTCGTGCATTCGATCCCGGCCGAGCTGTGTGCCGCTGCCGCGCGGACGGTGATCGGCGCTTTCGATCGCTTTGGTCTGGCCATCGGCGGCGATATCCGGCTGCTGATCGATCGCACCGCCGTGGATGGCAGCCTGACTGCCACCTGCTGGTGCGCGATGAAGGCTGTCCTGCCCGATCCGGGCTTTGCCTGGCGCTTTACTCCGGAGATGCCGTGATGGGCCTGCGGGACTGGTTCAGCCCCCGCGGCGCGCATCGGCCCGCACCCGCGGCGCCGGGGAACATGCTGCCGGCCGAGGTCGTGGCTGTGGTGCAGGCGGCAAGCATCCGCAACGCCAACCGCCCGGATGCCGAGGGCAGCCCGATCATCCATGTGACGGCGCCGGCGCTGGGCCGGTTCCGCTGGGTCGATCTGGACAAGGCTGCCGACCGCATTTCGGATGCCTGGCCCGAGCTGACGCCCGCCCAGTGCTTCCGCGCCGCGCAGCTGATCGAGGCGGCGGTGGGCGACGCGGCCATTGCGAGCCTGCAGCGCGGGCAACCCCGGCGCAGCTGGGTCTGGGACTGGTGATGGCGCGCAAGCCGCTGCCCGCGTCTCTGCGCCGCCTCGCCAAGCCCACGGCCGCGCTGGCGGTCGAGAATACACCCCCGCCCAAGGGCAAGAACCCCAGCGCCCGCCGGGTTCGGCGGCTGGCGCGCAAGGGCTGGCTGATCGGCTGGCCGTTTTCCAAAGGAGTGCTGTGATGGCGACACGCTATCAGCTGACGATCATCGGGGAAGCCGCCCAGGTTGCGCCTTCCATCATCGTGGACGGGCGCGCGTTGCAGGACGGCCAGAGGGTCGAGGTTGACCTTGCCACGGCCGTGGCCCTGGTCGAGCGCGGCCTTGCTATCCCGCGCGGCAGGATCGAGATCGAGCCGGTGCTGAAACCGAAACGCGGGCAGGCTGTCATGGTCGATGGCAGGGCCTGCTTTGACGGCGACACGGTCGAGGCCGGCTGGGCCGTCGCGCATGACCTGGTCGCGCGCGGCCGTGCCCGTCTGGCCGAGGGCGTCAGGCTGCCCCGCTTCAACCCGGATGCGCGCAAATGATGTTCGAAATCGAGATCATCGGCCAGCACCGGCCAGCCTCGCCCCTGCGCCCCGCACCGCGGGCAGGGATCATCCTGCATGGTCAGGCCCGCCTTGCCGGCGAGCGCATCAGCGTGGACTGGGCGACTGCGCGGCACCTGATCGCCAACGGCCGCGCCAAGCCCGCGCCGGGCGTGACGATCCCGCTCTTGGACCCGGAGCGGCGCCAATGAGCCGATGGAGCCGCCGTATTCCCGGCCCGCAGGTTTCCATCGAGGTCGATCTCCGCCAGGTCAAGATGGTGATTGATGAGCTGAAAAGTACCAAGGAGGAGGTCGGCGCGTCCCTATCCAAAGCACTGCGCCGCACCGCCAGCGCCTTGCGCGTCATGTCATCCAAGCGCCTGGTTCCCGAACTTCAGCTGCGCCGCGCAATGGACCTGCGCAAACGGCTGAAAACCATGAAGGTACGGGCCAAGGGCAAGGACGCCGAACAGGTGATTGGCTTGTGGTTCGGGCTGTCCAGGATGCCGGTCTCGGCCTTCAAGGGCCGGCCCGTACAAACCGGCAAAGGCGTGAGCTTTCAAGGCAGAGAATATAAGGGCCGATTCCTGGCAACCATGCCAGGACAGACGCATGCCGGAATGTTCCGCCGCAAGGGTCGTGCGCGTTTGCCGATTGTCGGTCAGAACGTCGAGATCAAGGATGTGGTGGACCCGATCATCGAGGATGAAATCTTCCCGAAGGCCACGGAAATATTCATCCGGAACTTCCTGCATGATCTGAAGTGGCGTGCCAGCCAGCGGAACAAGCCTTCAGCCGGGGAATAGCATCGGGATACCCGGCGCGCTGTTCATGGGGCGCGCCGGGCAGACGGGGCGGGATGCGCCTGGCTTTTATCCATGGGCCGAAGCAACCGGGCAAGTCGGCGAGTGCCCCATAACCCCGACATGGCGCGGCCGTGGCCTTGTCGGCGCGGCGCCACAGCCCCGGTGCAGCACATGCTGGCCGGGGCTTTCTCTTTGCGCCAGCGGCGTGCCATGGCACACCTGCCATTGGCGGACGTGCGCGCCGGGTTGTTCAACCTGCAATGCAGGATGTTGCATCTCTACCACACTCCCCATTGGGGGACGTCATCAATGTGAGGGCGTCAGACCCCGGCCAGCTTGCCAGAGGTGTTCCACCGGCGGTGGACGACATCCGCGCCGGGCAGAGCGCGAACGTCCTTCATCCTCGCTTTGAGGGCGGATCATTGCGACAACCCCCATGGGGCTCGCCAGGCGGATCAGACCCCGGCCAGCTTGCGCAGGGCGTCGTCTATGCGGCTTTGCCAGCCCGGGCCGCCGGCCTTGAAATAGGCGATCACCTCGGGGCTAAGCCGGATGGTGGTGCTGACCTTGGCGTTTTCCAGCTTCGGCCGGCCGCGCTGGACCGTGGCCTTGGCGGCGCGCTTTTCCCAATAGGGCGTCGCCAGGTCGGGCGCGTCGTCGTCAAAATCGGGGGGCATAGGCTTTCTGTTCGCGGTCATTGGCCTTCCTCATGCTGATGACGTGGGCGGTGTCGCTGCGCGGCGTCCAGACCATCACCACCATGCGGCCGCGCAGGAAGCCGATGCTGATGAGGCGGGTTTCGCCATAGTCGAAGCGATCATCCTCGAACGTCAGTGTCGCGCCAGCCAGAACCTCGGCGCCGTCCGCTTCAAGATCGATCCCCCGCTCTGCAAGGGTCTTGGCGCGCTTCGCCGGGTCGCTGGTGCATTTCATGTAGTAACAATAATTATGAGGGGCGCGGGCGTCAATATCTGTAGTAACGGAAAGTCGTGGTCAGGGCTTGAGGCGACGCTTGCGGCGTCTGCGCGGCAACAGAAGCTGCGGGAGGGCATGATAGCAACCCAGCCGCAAGCTTATAATCAGCGGAGGCGTCCATCCCGGTATCCAGGGTTCGGTCTCTTTGGCGGTGATCACTCCGTGCATCACATGCTCCACCTTGTTCACCGCTCCGCCGCGAACAATGAAGGCGACCCTTGCCCCCTCGACCACGCCCCACAACGCCAGCACATCGGGACAGTAGTGGGTCAATAGCAGGGATATTTCCATGCTCTCTTGTTCCGCGTCTAGGTGCGCGGGCGGGGTGAAATCTATGATATGCCCGGCATAGCCCTTGTCAGCGACAGATAGGAACATGGTCGACAAAGGCATTGGCGGTCAGGGCTTCAGGCGCTGGGCGAGCTTGTCTGCCAGCAGGTTGGCAAAGCTCTCAATGTCATCTGCAGCCCGCAGCTTTCTCAATACCTGTCCGATCGGCATTTTCCCGACATCTGGCACCCCCTTCAGGGCATCGCCGATGCCCTCACTCTGCCGATCCAAGGCTGCTACAGGCTCCCCGCTTTCTTCATGCTTTGCCAACATATCGCCGACCGTGTTGGGGCGATCTTCGTCATGCCAATCGTAATACTTCTGGAGCGCCATCAGAATTTCTGAATGAAGGCTGCGCCCATGCAGATCAGCCTCCTCCTGAATAAACTCCTTCAAGGCCGGCGGGATGCGCAAGCCATAGGGTGCCAGGCGGGTGGGGTATTTTCGAGAGTCAGCCATAGCGGCCATTGGTAACCAATTTTTCCTTGACTGAAAATACATACCAATGGTAACTAACTACCAATGGTAGTTGATGGAGAGCACCCAGATGGAAAAATATGAGCAGATCTCGCTGCGCCTACCCGACGGTTGGCGCCGTGCGCTGAAGATCGCCGCCGCCGTGAACGGCCGCAGCATGAACGCCGAGATCGTGCAGCGTCTGCGCCCGACCCTCGAAGCCGCCGATGCCCAGCGCCCGCAATCCTGAAATGAAAGCGGCCGGGCAGCGTTGCACCGCTGACACCGGCCTTGATGCCCCCGAGAAAGGACATTTCCCCATGAATATCCCTGAAAATCCCTGCAAAGGCAACCTGCCGGTTTCGCCAGCGCCCCGCCGCCGGCCCGGCCAGCCCAAGCGCAAGGCCACCGAAAAGCGCGTCAGCCGCGCCGCCAGCCTGATCCAGGACCATATCGCTGTGCTGACTGCCCAGCGCATCACGCTGCCCGTCCTCGGTCTCGAGGTCGCGCTGGATGAGCTGCGCCAAATCGGGGGTGCGCAATGAACCGCCGCGATCTGATCGCCCTGCCGGCCGCTGTCGCCTTCGCACCTGCGCCGGCGCTGGGCGCTGCAATCGCCCCGGTTTCCCTGCGGGCGCTGTGGCAGCATGCGAAAGCGCTGAATGACCGCCTCGAGGCGACCGAGCGCGCCGAGGATCCGGTCGCCTGGGATGCCGGCATGGCGCAGCTCATCCATCTTCAGGACCGGATCGCCGCGGCACCGGCCTGCACGCCCGAGGCTTGGGCGATAAAGGTCTTGAGCGCCGACGATGGCGGCGCCATCGAGAATGCCAGCGATCTGGGCCGCGCCCTGGTCGAACAGGCGCGCAGCATGATCGGGGGTGCGCAATGAGCCGCCGTCCCACCGTGGCGCGTTTCTCGCTTTCCGCGTCCGCGCGCCAGCACATCGACGCCATCATGGCTACGGCACGCGACCAGATAGAAGCCGTTCTGCAACGAGAGGTGTCCCGCCTGATCGCAGATGCGCATGACGGCGCTAACCAAAAGGCTGCGCACCACCGCCCGGCGAAGCAGGAGGTTATGGCAACGCCCGCAGTCCCGCAGCCGATCTATATCCGCCCGGGCAAGGCGCAGCAGATGTTCGGCGTGCATCGCGCAACGCTATACCGCTGGGCGAATGCCGGCCACATCACCATTCACAAGCGCGGCGCAGCGACCTTTGTCCGGCTGGACGAGGTGCGCGCCTTCATCGAAGGAAACCAGCCATGATGACGCGCGACCTGCAACGCGCCGCGAACGACCAGACGGAGGCCGACGCCCAGGCTGAAGAGATCCTGCGCCGCGTCTATGCGCTGACCGCCCCTTACCAGCGCCGCGTGGTCGAATGGCTGCGCGGGCATTCCGACCCCGACATGCGCGACCTCGCCACGCCGCTCGAGGAGGTGCTCACCCTTCGCCGACTGATCGGGGGTGAACAATGAGCATTACCCGCATCATTCAGGTGGATACGCAAGGCAAGCCGCTTGACGGGCCAGACCTGATCTTCACGAACAAGTGGGCTGTCAAAGCCGGATTAATGGAAAATCGGCCGGTCGTTGTTCGGGCATTTGAAGCGCGAATCACGAAAAAGGGCTTGGCCGAAATCGCCCGTCAGATGGGCCGGCAGATCGGGGGTGAACCATGACCCGGCTTGTCCATCCCTCCTCGCCGCTCCGGCACCAGACGCTGATCTTCGCCGGCTATGCTGCCCTTCTCTTGGCCTTCGGCGCCGCGGCGCTGGGCGCCCTGTTGGCCCCGCAGTTCGACTGGGCGGGCCTCTGGGGCGATCTGTCCGACTTTGCCGCCTCCACGGCCGCCCAGGCGCGCGCCGAGGGCTGGGCCGCGCTTTCCGAGAGGGCGTGAGCCATGGGTGTCCGTACCAAGTTCAGCCAAGCCGACCTAGAGAAGGTGCTTCGCACGACCAGAGAGGCCGGCCTGCCGGTGACCGTAGTCAGGATAGGGCCGCAGGGGGAAATCGAAGTGCGCTGCGGCCCGCAGGAACCCGCAGACGAATTCGACGCGACGGATATGCGCCGATGACCAAGAAGGAACTGCCGAAACACGTCTATCGCAAGAAGGGCGGCAAGGTCTATTTTCAGCGCCGCGGCTTCAAGACGGTCCGTTTCATCAGCGAACCGGGCACTTCGGAGTTCGCTGCGGAATATGCCCTGATCCTGCGCGGCCGCGCGCCGGTGCCCGAAGGGCGAACCCTGAAGGCATTGGCGATCAGTTACCAGCTCAGCGACCGCTTCACGGGCTTGGCGCCTAGAACGCGGCAGGATTATCTGCGCGTGCTGGACTATGTGAAGGAGAAGCTGGGCCACCTGCCGGCCGACAGAATGCAGCGCAAGGACGTGATCCGGGCACAGCAGGCCAACAAGGACGCGGTGCGCTTCGCCAACTACATCGTCCAGGTGCTTCGCGTCATGTTCGAGCATGGGATCGATCAGGGCTGGCGTGACGACAATCCAGCCAAAGGCGTTCGCCTGCTGAAAAGCGGTCGGCCGCCCCGCTTGCCATGGCCGCCCGAGAAAATCACGGCGTTCCGTGAGGCTGCGCCCCTTGGGACCCGCGGCAGGTTGATCTTCGAGCTTCTGCTGGGCACCGGCCAGCGCATTGGTGATGTGCTCAAGATGCGGTGGAACGACCTCGAGGAAGGCGGGGTGAATGTCCGACAGGGCAAGACAGGAGCGGAGTTGTGGATACCGCTGACCAGCGGCTTGCGCGAGGCGCTGGGCGCGACGCCAAAGGCCGGACTGACCATCTGCGCGCAGCTGAACGGCAGCCCGACCAGCTACGACGGTGCGCATGCCATGATCATGGCCATTCGAAAGGAAATCGGCGCCGAGGCCTTCGACATTCACGCCTTGCGCCACACCGCGGCGCATGAGCTGGCTGCGGCCGGCTGCTCGGGCGAACTGATCCAGGCGATCACGGGGCATACGAACCTGGGGATGGTGAAGCACTATACTGGTTCCGCTAGCCAGAAGCCCCGTGCTAAGGAGGCGCAGTCGCGCCGCGAACAGAACAGGTGCGAAACGTGAAAGTTGAGAAGCTGTTGCGAACGGCCCAAATCGGGGGCACGGATGCAGCGAACAAACCATTGGAAACGATGGTGATGGAAGAGAAGCGTCCCCGGTGGGGCGGCCGGACTTCAAATCCGGTTGGGGCAGTCAGCCTGTCCCGGGTGGGTTCGACTCCCACTCTCTTCCGCCAAAATGCCCATTTAACTGGTTGTTATTGCTAAATTATATCCTGGCATCACAGCGGCGTCCCGCCAATGCATCCCCCACGCGGAATTGGCCAGAATGACGGATTTGCCCCCGGCCGAAGCCAGGGGCGTTGGTATCAAGCAACGAGCGCTCGGGCCTCGGCCCAGAAAGCATGATCGTCATTCGGCAATTCAAATGTCCCGTAGCTCGTCCACGCCAGCGCCTTGGCGATCATGTCGCGCGCATCCTCTGCGGGCGCTTCCATAATCCGATTGCTCAACTCATTCTGAGCGAACAGGTCGGCGTTAAACTGGCTCTCGGGCATCGTGCGGCCTTCTTCGCCGTTCAGTCGGGTTTCCTCGGCAACCCACTGTCGAAACATCCGCATGACCGGCGTCTCAGCCAGGTCGACCACGCACAGCGCAGCAGCCGGCGCCGCACCCGCGACAACCGCCGCAGGCAGGGCTTTCAGAAGGGCACGGCGGTTCATTGTCCGGCCTCCTTGCGCTGGATCTGATACTCGGCCTCAAGCAGCTCCTGCGCCTTCTTGACGCGATCCGCGACCACTTGGATCAGGTTGATGATGCCCGAGGCGATGGGCGCGTCGTCTTGCGTCAGGTGGTCGAGGGCCACTTCATCAAGGACGCACAGCAGCGCCCCGATGGTATGAAGCTCGGCTTCGGTTTCGCTATGCGCTTTGAAATAGCTCATGCCTCGCCCTCCTTCGGCAGGTTGATGCTGTCGAGATTGTTGTTCACCTCAAGCGCCATTTCCTTGGCGAGTTGCACCAGGGTCGGCTGAGCGTTCGGGACCACGCCATCGAGCGCGCAGGCTTCCAGAAGTTCCAGCAGATCGCACAGCCGCCCCATGATGGTCTGCTGGTCTTGGATATGTCGGGTAAGCGCGCTCATGCCGCACCCCCGATCAGGCTGACGGTGTAGCGCTTCGCGGCGCGAAGGTAGCGGCGCAGTTCCTTTTCCCGCTGGGTGTAATCACCGCTGTCCTTGTGGCTCACGTCGAGCGCCAGCGACAGGCTGTCGTCCAATTCGTAGAGGTCCGCGAGCGACATGCTGGGGGCCGGGACGGCGGGCGCCCCAACCATACGCGGTTCATTCGGTTGGATGTTCATTTCAGTTCTCACAGTTCTGGCTTTCCACAGCCGTCACTGGTTGCGGACCAGCGGCCGGGGGTTGGAAACCTGCTGTGAGACAGGTCGGACGACTTTAAGGTTTCCCTCTGGACATAGCATCCGCCCCCGGCCTATAAAGGTCGGGACGCAGATGCCCGCCAAGGCATCCGTCATTTCGACCGCGAGCTTCCGCGCCAACGGATGCTCAACCTGCCAAGGTATGCGGTCTATCACAGTCAGGGTTTCCACACCCACTGACCACGCTACACCCGACATGCCGAAAAGGTCAAGCCTGCCCCTCGGGGCGGTGGCATGCGTTTGTGCCGCATCGGTCGTTTCTCGACGCGGGCGTAACCTCTCTGCGCGCAGTTCAGCGCGCTACATTGGAATGAGGTTACACATGACCATCCAAAAGAAATTGCGTGTGCCCAGCGGAGTGCAGATCTGGGTCAACGACGGGCATTTGGCACCGGATTGGGTTGCTGAGGCTGTCCAAGAGGAACGGGCGTGCAACGGCTCACTGCTCCTGCGAACGCAACTAGGCGTTGCCCGGGTTCACAGAGGCATGTCGTGATCAGATGACGACTGCCTTTCCTGCCGAAGCCCCGAGGACCTGGACGAGTTCCTTCGCGGCCTGACGCAAGAAGCGGCGCCGGTCATTGCGGCCATCGGCCCTGGTAAATCGGCGGCCTATGGGTCTCGCAGCAAGCTCAAGCGCCGGAACCGCCAAAGGAGAGACGCGGAAAGTGGCGTATCGCGAACCCTGAGCTACTCCCCATCTCTTGGACAGTTTCCGGGATGATTTAAGCTACTCTCTGCCCCTGCTGATCGGTTTCGATCTGGTTGAAGTAGACCACGGCGGGCGGCTGTCCGCCATGGGCGGCGTGGGGCCGCTGGTGGTTGTAGAAGGTGATCCATCGGCCAACGCCCGCCTTCGCCTGCGAGCCGGTCTCCCAGGCGTGCAGATAGACGCACTCATACTTCAGGGACCGCCAAAGGCGCTCGATGAAGATGTTGTCGAGACACCGGCCCTTGCCGTCCATCGAGATCCGGGTGCCGATCCGTTTCAGCCGGTCGGTCCAGGCGAAGGACGTGAACTGCGAGCCCTGATCGGTGTTCATGATCTCGGGCGGGCCGAAGCGGTGGACCGCCTCGTTCAGCGCCTCGACGCAGAAGTCGGCTTCGAGCGTGTTCGAGATGCGCCAGGCCAGCACCTTGCGGGTGAACCAGTCCATGATGGCGACCAGGTAGAGGAAGCCTCGTCGCATCGGCAGATAGGTGATGTCGGCACACCAGGCATGGTTGTGCCGATCGACCCGCAGGCCACCCAGCAGATAGGGGTAGGTCTTGTGCCCCTTCGCAGGCTTGCTGGTGTTGGGCTTCTGGTAGATCGGCATCAGACGCATGAGCCGCATCAGCCGCCGGATGCGCTTCATGTTCACTGGGTGCCCTTCGTTCTGCAGGTGCCAGGTCATCTGCTGGACGCCGTAGAAGGGGGTTTCCAGGAACTGACGGTCGATCAGCCGCATGAGCGCCAGGTTCATCTCGGTCTCGCCCTGCGGTGCGTAGTAGAACGACGACCGCGAGATCGACAGCAGACGGCATTGCGCCCCGACCGACAGCGTGGGGTGAGAGCGTTCGATCATCCCGCGCCTCACCTGCCGGTCCAGGGCTTGAGCTTTCGTGACAAAAAATCGTTGGCGACGGCCAGCTCTCCGATCTTGGCGTGCAGCGATCGCACCGTCTCCTCGTCGACCTCGGCCTTCTTCTTCCTGCCGCGTTCGAAGATGTCCGATGCCCCCTCGAGCAGCGCCTTCTTCCACTGGTGGATCATCGTCGGATGCACGCCGTATTCCGCGGCCAGCTCCGACACGGTGCGCTCGCCCTTCACGGCTTCCAGCGCCACGCGAGCCTTGAAGCCCGCGTCATGGTTCCTGCGTTTCGACATCGTCTGTTCTCCTCGTTCTTGGAGACCAGCAGACGGAAGATCAGAGCTTACGTCACTGTCCGATTTTCGGGGAGGTGCTCACCCTGCACGATGCCGTGCGGGATGCCGTATTC
This sequence comes from Paracoccus sp. N5, assembly GCF_000371965.1. NCBI lineage: Bacteria > Pseudomonadati > Pseudomonadota > Alphaproteobacteria > Rhodobacterales > Paracoccaceae > Paracoccus > Paracoccus sp. N5. The sequence goes on from NZ_AQUO01000001.1 coordinate 1,392,705, forward strand.
GTCCAGCGTGCGACTGGTTTGCTTCACCAGCTCGACTCGGTCCACGAGGAACAGCGCATAGCTGCCCTTCTCGTGCGCCTGGCGCAGCAGGTGTGCCGCCATGACCGTTTTTCCCGCTCCGGTGCCGGCACAAAGGATCTGCCGCTTGGTGCCAATGCGGATGCCCTGCCGCAGGGCTTCAACGGCATCCTCCTGGTAGTCGCGAAGGTTGATGATCTTTGCCGGCGTGAAATTCAGCATCCCATGACCTCGGCATATGCGGCGGCTTCCGCATCTTCACGGGACTGGCCGCCGTCGAACTCTCGGATCGCCGCGCGCTCGGCCCACTCGTCAAACTCGGGCTATATCTCGCGCAGCAGGTTGTCTTTGCGCTCGCGCACCCACGCCAAAGCCTCGGGCTGGAGACGCCCCGGGCGAATGGTGATGCTCCACCTGTCGCGGATCACTTCGCCGCCATTGGCCCGGATGCGGTCGAGGATCGTGGTCACAGCTTCACCACGCCCATCTGTTCCAGTTCCTCGACGCGCTTCTTGAACGCGTAGACCTGCTTCATGGCGCGACCCTGTTCCTCTGTCGCGCGCCATTTCGCGTTCTCGGCAGTCTTGACGCTAGCGGTCAGGCGCCTGATCACCTCGTCCTTGTCGTCGGCGGTGAGGTCGGACAGCTGCGATTTCAGTCCGTCGCGCTCGGCTTTCAGATCCTTGATTTGGGCTTTCAGGTCGGCCAGATCGGCGTGCAGACCGAGATATTCGTCTTCCTGCGCCTCGGGGGTCAGGCTGCGGAACAGCTTGCGCAGCTTGGCGACTTCCGGGCTGTCTACGGGCTCTATAGTCTCGGTGGTGGGGGGCATCGAGGGCTCGCCCTCTGCCGCTGCCTCAGGCTTCAGCTTCGGCTTCGCCGGCGCCGCCAGATCGGCCTGTACCTTGGCAACCTGCTCGGCCGGTTCCAGCTTCTTGATCTGGTCCAGGTAGACGCCGGTATCGAGGCGGGTTCCGCGCAGGAGGTCGCGCGCTTCCTGGCAAACCCCGTCGGCCCGAGACACGGCGCGGTTGATGGTGCGCTTGTCTACCCCGGTAGCGTTGGCCGTCTCTGAGGCAAACTCGGTCTGCCTATGACCGCGCCCATTATCTCTTTTACTTTCAATCGGGGCAACTTGTCCCGATTGACGGCCTCCCAAAGCTCTTTTCGCTTGGCGAGATGCTCGGAGAACTGTGTCGGGGTCAGTTCCGACCGCATCAAGTTCTCGTCAATCTCCCAGATCTGTCGGTCGATATCGTCGCCCTTCATGAAGAAGGCATCAACGGTCTCCCAGCCCAGATGCTTGGCGGCGGCCAGTCGGTGAGCGCCCGCCACAAGCTGGAAGGCGTCGTCGGGCTTGGCCCAGACTGTGATCGGGGTTTGCAGGCCGATTTGCTCGATGCTGGCAAGCAAGGTCATCACCTTGGATGTCTTCACCGCGCGCAGGCGGGGAGGAACATTGACATGATCAATAAAATGCGCTCCATGCGCATACGCGACTCTCCGATAGGCATCAGGGTCGCGGGATCAGTAGGTGGGCTGGGGGCGGCTGGCGAGCCAAGCGCTGATGTCGCTCTCGCGCCACGCCACTGCCTTGCCGGTAATCTTGATTGGGCGGGGGAACTCGCCCCGCTTCATCATATCATAGATCGAGCTGCGGCTGAGCGCGGTCATTTTCTCAGCCGCTGGCCGGCGATACACAGCGTCTGCCATGGCGGCACCCTCATGTTGAATATGGAACATGGGGGCAGAATGGCCGGCGGAATTCGTGAAACAAACCTGTTTCAGTTACGAATAGAACGTCGCGGCTTTGGTCCGGATCGCTTTATTTCTGGCTTCATCTTGGCGGCCTCCTTCCAAATGGCACGCCAAGGATCAATGGGTAAAGTGGGGCAAAGGAGGCTCTTTATATCGTCGCGGCGCATACCTTGATCCGAAAGCTCAATAATTTTAGATATGAGACTCCTCTCGGGAAGCAAAGGTCAGGTTCGCCACCTATCATCGAGAGACCTAATACTATGGCGAATATTGACTTGGAGAGAAGCGCCGTCTAGTGGCGCAATGACTGATCGCATGTGCTGTAGTTGAGCAGATGCGATTAATGACGAAGGCCTCGGCCAGTATTCTTCTACTTTTTTATCAATATATTAACTTTGTCGGTGCTAAGATACCCACAAGCGGATAGACACGGGTGAAATGCGAAATACCCACCATCTTGAGGGGAGGAAAGGCGTAGAAAATTCTCGGAAAGTCTCACAACCCTCCCTGGTGGCAAGCACGCGGAAAAAGAAGGTTGCTGTGAAAAATGGCGTAAAACTTTCCAGTTTATTCTCCTCGTCTCGCAAGGTGCTTTCCAGTGCCAGCCTTTCCGCATCCTTCTCCTGTGATGCTTCAACTTTTGCTCGTAGTTCTGAATTGGATTCAATTTGAAATCTCGAGAACCTCCCCGAGGGAGACATGATCAACACTCGAATACATCACCCAATCCTCACGAAATTGTCTCGTTTCTCGGCCAGATACCCGGCCCACGCTTCCATCATCTTGCGCCGCTTCTCGAACAGGTCGGAGTGGGCATAGGCGCGCTCCACATCGGTCCCGACGATGTGCGCCAGGGCGCGTTCGGCGATGTCGTTCGGGAAGTTCGTCTGCTCCTGCGTCCAGGTCCTGAAACTGGTGCGGAACCCGTGCACGTCCACGGGAAAGCCGAGTTCCTTCACCAGCTTGGAAAGGGTCATGTCGCTGAGCATCTTGCCGGCCTTGGTGCCGGGGAAAATGAAGGCCCCCTCTTTCAGCCCCTCGGCTTCCTTGAGGATGGCTAGCGCCCGGCGGGACAGCGGCACCCGATGCGGGCGCTTCATCTTCATCCGGTCAGCCGGCACGTTCCACGCCTTCTCATTGAGGTCGATCTCGTCCCAGCAGGCGCCACGGGCTTCCAACGAGCGGGCGCAGGTCAGGATCAGGAATTCAAGGCACAGTCGTGTCGACAGCCCCGCCTTCGACCTGTGCAGCGCCGAGAGGAACGCTGGCACATCGGGATAGTCCATGGCCTTGCGCCGCTGCCTGGGCGCCGTCTGCTTGGGCAGCGCATCGGATATGCCGATGGCCGGGTTGTCCTTGCGCCAGCCCTGAGCGATGCCCCACTTCATGACCTTACTGATTCGTTGGGCGCTGGTCACATCCGAAACCTTAGTCCTGCCCATGGTCGGAAACACATAGGTCTCAAGGGTGGCGATGAACTGGCTGGCATGCTTCTCGTTCTTCCAGGTCGGCTTGAGCATCTCATAGATGGCGCGGGCCGCTTCCTCGAAGGTCTGGATCTGACGTTGAGCGCGCCGGTCCTGCAATGGGTCGCCGCGGGATCGAGCGAGCTTTCGGTTTTCATAGGCAGCCGCCCGCGCCTCAGCCAGCGAGACGAAATCGACGCTGCCCAGTCCCAGCTCCCGACGATTGCCTTGAATGACGATCCGTTGCACCCAGGACTTGTTCCCGTGGGCATCAACCCGGAGGATCAGCCCGTGCCCGTCGAAGAACTTTCCCGGCTCGCTGACGGTCTGCACGAAGCGCGCGCTCAGCGCCTTGGCTGGCCTTCTCATGCAATCCTCCGTATAACCTTTTTGCCCATTATCGCGTCCCCCATTCGGCACGAGATTACCGTGAACATTGGCGGAACATAGCGGAACACAGAAGCGAACACTTGTCAATAAAATCAACTTGATGCGGAACATAGTGGAACGTGCCGGATATGGCGGAAGCGGACACTCTGTTCCGCCAAATCCAAAGAGGTGACGGATGAACGGCTTGGACCTGGGTGACAGCGGCGTGACTGTCAGCGGCATCTGCCTCGGCACGATGACCTTCGGCAACCAGACCGACGCGCGCGCCGCCCATGACCAGCTGGACCGCGCCCTCGCCGCCGGCATAGGCTTTCTCGACACCGCCGAGATGTATCCCGTCAACCCCACCCGGCGCGAGACCGTCGGCCGCAGCGAGGAAATCATCGGCGACTGGCTGGCGGCGCGCGGCAACCGCGACCGGGTGCGGATCGCGACCAAGGTCACCGGCCCCAGCGGCATGGTCCGGCCCCAGGGCTATGACGGCGCCATCATCCGCCAGACCGTCGAGGCCTCGCTGAAGCGCCTGCGCACCGATTGCATCGACCTTTATCAGCTGCATTGGCCGCAGCGCGGCAGCTACGCCTTCCGGCAGAACTGGCGCTACGATCCCTCGGGACAGGACCGGCAGCAGACGCTCGACCACATGGCCGATGTGCTCGAGGCCATCGCCGATCTCAACAAGGCCGGCAAGATCCGCGCCTTCGGCCTTTCCAACGAATCGGCCTGGGGCACGGCGCGCTGGATCGACACCGCCGAGCGGCTGGGCGCCCCGCGCGTGGCGACGATCCAGAACGAATATTCCCTGCTCTACCGCGCCTTCGACACCGACCTGGCCGAGCTTGCGGTGAACGAACGGGTGACGCTGCTCGCCTATTCGCCGCTGGCGGCGGGGCTACTGACCGGCAAATACCAGGATGGCGGCAACCCGCCGGGCAGCCGCGCGGCGGTCGATGCCGGGACCGGCGGCCAGGGCAACCTGGGCGGCCGCCGCACCGACCGGGCCATCGAGGCGGTCGCGGCATGGCTGGAACTGGCGGCCGAGCTGGGGCTGGACCCGGTCCACATGGCCATCGCCTTCACCCGGCAGCGGCCGTTCCCGTCGATCCCGATCATCGGCGCCACCGATACGGCGCAGCTCGACCACCTGCTCGCCGGCCTGGACCTGGTGCTGTCCGACGAGGCGCTGCGCCGCATCGACCGGCTGCACCGCGCCCATCCCATGCCCTATTGAGCCGACGCGACGGAACCGTTGGCAGCGCCGCCGGGGGCGGGCAATCTGCCCGCGTCCCGACCGGAGAAGAAACCATGCTGCCGCCCATCCTTGCCGACCTGCGCATCCCCGTCGTCGCCTCGCCCATGTTCATCGTCTCGGGGCCCGACCTGGTCATCGCGCAATGCAAGGCCGGCATCGTCGGCAGCTTCCCGGCGCTGAACGCCCGCGAGAAACCCGGCGAGGCCCCGCTGCTCGACGCCTGGCTGACCCGCATCGCCGAGGAACTCGACCGCCACAACCAGGCCAATCCCGACCGCCCGGCCGCGCCCTTCGCGGTGAACCAGATCGTGCATCGCTCGAACGCGCGGCTGGAACGCGACATCGAGATCTGCCACCGCCACAAGGTGCCGATCTGGATCACCAGCCTGGGCGCCCGGCCCGAGGTGAACGCCGCCGCGCATGACTGCGGCGGCATCGCGCTGCATGACGTGATCAACAACAGCTTCGCCCGCAAGGCCATCGACAAGGGCGCCGACGGGCTGATCGCGGTGGCGGCGGGCGCCGGCGGCCATGCCGGCCCGCAATCGCCCTTCGCGCTGGTCCAGGAGATCCGGGCCTGGTTCGACGGCCCGCTGCTGCTCTCGGGCGCCATCGCCACCGGCCGCGCGGTGCTGGCGGCGCAGGCCATGGGCGCCGACCTCGCCTATATCGGCAGCCCCTTCATCGCCACCACCGAATCCAGCGCCCAGCCGGAATACAAGCGCATGATCGCCGAAAGCGGCGCCGAGGATATCGTCACCTCCTCCCTCTTCACCGGCGTCTCGGGCAATTACCTCGCGCCCTCGATCCGCGCGGCCGGGCTCGACCCGGAAAACCTCGCGACGGCCGATGCCACGGCGATGGATTTCGACAAGGCCACCTCGGGCGGCAAGCCCAAGGCCTGGAGCCAGATCTGGGGCTCGGGCCAGGGCATCGGCGCGGTGAAATCCGTGAGGCCCGCCGCCGAACTCATCGACCGCCTGGCCACCGAATATGCCGCCGCGCGCCGCGCGCTCTGCGCCGACTAAGCGCGTTTCACCGTCCCAAATACCCAAAAAGCCGCGCGCCCAGGGCCCGCGGCTTCTTTGCTCTTCAAATACCCCGGCGACGCCGCAACCGGCGCCCAGGGCTCAGCTGACCGCCAGCCCCTCGGTCGAGGCAAAGAACATCGCCTGCGACACCGCCGAGCGCACCTGCTCCTCGGAATAGGGTTTCGAGATCAGGAAGGCCGGCTCCGGCCGGTCGCCGGTCAGCAGCCGCTCGGGGAAGGCGGTGATGAAGATCACCGGAATGTCGCCCATGTCGGCCAGCAGCTCGTTCACCGCGTCGATGCCCGAGGAACCGTCGGCCAGCTGGATATCGGCCAGGATCAGGTCCGGCCGCTTCTGATGCGCCAGCTCGACCGCGGCCTTGTGGGTGCGGGCGATGCCGGTCACGTCATGGCCCATGGCCTGGACGATGCCCTTCAGGTCCATGGCGATGATGGTCTCGTCCTCGATCACTATGACCTTGCCGGACAGCGTCTGGCTCATCTCGCTCAGCGCGATCTGCACCAGCTCCTCGGCCTCGGCCTGCGGGCATTGCATGACCTGCGCGATCTGGTCATAGCGCAGCTCCTCGATGGTGCGCAAAAGCAGCGCCTCGCGCGAATTCGGCGTCAACCCGCGCAGATGCGCCTGGGCGCGGGCCTCGCGCGGGGTCTGCGCCTCGGCCTCGACCGGCTGGCCCGAGCTTTGCCAGATGGCGTGGAAGGTGCGGAACAGGCCGATGCGGGTGTCATCGCCCTGCATGGCGCTGCGGTCGGCCAGGATGGCCTCGAGCGTGGCGGCGGCATAATTGTCGCCGGCTGTCTGGCTGCCGGTCAGCGCACGCGCATAGCGGCGAAGATAGGGCAGCTCTCGGCTGATGGATTGGGCGAGATCCGCTGCGGACATGGCTTCCTCGAAAAATACGTTCCTGTTTGGAACTTGACCGGATACGTAGCGGTTAGGCAAGGTGCGCACAAGATTTTCGGGAATAACTAAAAAATGAATACGAGGCGGGAAGAACGCAGGCGGGCCGCGATCGAGAAGCAGATCGACGAGAATCTGCGGCGTGTCTATGAACAGGAAGCCACCCAGCAAATCCCCGACAAGTTCTTGCAGTTGCTCGACAAATTGCGCGAGCAGGAGTAATCCGCATGACCTTTCAGAAACCGGCGAAAGCCGCCCGCTCCGAAGGCCATGGCGACCCTCGGGACGAATTGGTGGACCATCTGCCGGCGCTGCGGGCCTTTGCGCTGTCGCTCACGCGCGAGGGCGCCTCGGCCGACGACCTGGTGCAGGACACCATCGTCAAGGCCTGGACCCATATCGACAAGTTCCAGCCCGGCACCAACCTGCGGGCCTGGCTCTTCACCATCCTGCGCAACACCTTCTATTCCGCCCGGCGCAAGACCCGGCGCGAGGTCAGCGACACCGACGGCATCCATGCCGCCCGCCAGGCCGCCCGGCCCGAACATGACGGCCGCCTGGCCCTGAACGATTTCCGCCACGCCTTCGAGAAGCTGCCCGACGAGCAGCGCGAGGCGCTGATCCTGGTCGGGGCCTCGGGCTTTTCCTACGAGGAAGCCGCCTCGATGACCGGCGTCGCCGTCGGCACGGTCAAGTCGCGCGCCAACCGCGGCCGCCGCCGCCTGGCCGAGCTGCTGCACCTGGAAGAGGGCGAGGAGCTCGAGATGACCGACCGCGCCACGCTGGCGGTGATGGCGCAGAACAACCCCGTCCTGCGCTGAGCCCCGCCCGTGCTGCGGCGATTGTTCGACCGGATGGAATTCACCAAGGGCCTGGGCTTCCGGCTGGGCGGCCTTTTGTCGGTGGCGATCCTGCCGATCGGGCTGATCTCGGTCATCCAGACCCTGCACCTGTCGCGCGAATACGAACGCAGTTCGGAAATCGCGCTGCTGGGCCGCACCGCCACCGCCGCCGCCGGCGAACGCGCGCTTTTGCAGGGCGCGCTCGGCACCGCCGACGCGCTGGGCCCGGCGGTGCTGGAAACCATGGACCGGCCGCAGGCCTGTTCCGACATCATGCGCGGCTTCGTGCAGCGCACGGTCAGCTTCGTCTATGCCAGCTTCACCCGGCTGGACGGGGTCACGGAATGCTCCTCGGTGCCGGGGGTGCATGACGTCTCGGACGATCCGGCCTATCGCCAGTTCCGCGACAGCCCCGGCACCCTGGTCACCAGCAGCCCGGTGGGCGCGGTCAGCGGCCTGCCGGTGGTGGTGGTGATCCAGCCGCTTTATCGCGGCGTCGATCTCTTGGGCTATATCAGCGTCTCACTGTCGCATGACATGCTGCGCTCGACCCATGTCGCCGAGCTGGGGACCGACGGCGCCCGCATCCTGACCTTCAACAACCAGGGCCAGGTGCTGTCCTCGGACAGCGAGCCCCTGGCGGATTTCGACGAGGTGCTGCCGCGCGACAAGTCGCTGACCTCGCTTCTGTCGCGCAGCGAGACCACCTTCCGCGACTATACCAGCGCGGGCGAGCGGCGGGTGTTCAGCGTCGTGCCGGTGGTGCCGGGCCTGGTCTATGCGCTGGGCTCGTGGAACCGTGCCGACAGCGGCATCGCCGGCATCGACATCACCCGGCGCACGGCGCTGATCCTGCCCCTGATCCTGTGGGCGGCCTCGCTGGTGGTGGCCTATTTCGCGGTCTACCGCCTGGTGCTGCGCCATATCCGCGAACTGCGCGGCCAGATGCGCCGCTTCGCCATCGGCGACCGCTCGGCCCCGCCGCCGGTGCTGACCGACGCCCCGGCCGAGATCGAGGACATGAGCCAGACCTTCCACAACATGGCCCGCATCCTGATCCGCGACGAAGAGGCGATGGAGGCTTCGGTCAACGAAAAGACCGTGCTGCTGAAAGAGGTGCATCACCGGGTCAAGAACAACCTGCAGCTGATCGCCTCGATCATCAACATGCAGATCCGCATGATCGACCACGACGACGCGCGCCGGGTGCTGCGCTCGGTCCAGGACCGGGTGGCGTCGCTGGCGACGATCTATCGCAATCTCTACCAGGCCGAGCACCTGGATTCGGTCGAGGCCGACCGGCTGATCAGCGACATCATCAACCAGATGGCCAATGCCTCGGTCGGGCCCGGCGGCGGGCTGCGCATCGAGACCCAGCTCGAGCCCCTGGTGCTGATGCCCGACCAGGCGGTGCCGCTGACGCTGCTGGCGACCGAGGCCTTTACCAATGCGCTGAAATATTCCGGCGTGGCCGATCCGCAGTCCCGGCCCTGGGTGCGGGTGCGGCTGGGCATGGACGGGCCGCAGCACGCCGTGCTGGAGGTCGAGAACTCGGTCGGCGCCGCCAGCCTTGCCGAAAGCACCGGCCTCGGCAGCCAGCTGATCGAGGCCTTCGCCATGCAGCTGGAAGGCGATGCGACGCAAGAGGCGGACGACCGTCACTACCTGCTGCGGCTGCGCTTCCGGGTCGAGAACCTGGCAAAACGCGAAACCGGCACGCCGGGCGCGGTGGTGCTGACCTCGGCCTCGCGCCCGGGGGCGCGGCATTAGGGGGCCCATGGGAGTGTCTTGCGTCACATTTGATAGGCAGGCGACAGCATTTATGATGCATGAGGGATTGGGCCACCGTCCGGGGTCCAGATGGTGGCGGATGATTCGCTATTGGGAGCCGCTCTCCATGGTCGCCTGGGCCACTTCCCGAGACCGGAGATGGGGTTAGAAGCACCGTTACAGTACCCGCTATGGGTGTGGTGAGGTAGCGGGCCACAATGCTGCCAAGAACCTATCTTGGCAGCATTGACTTGCAGGCGCAAGTTTGCCTATTGGTGGCGAGTTAATTGCTGAACCGTATTTGAAAGCTCAACATGACACAGGCAAAATTTATCGTAGGGGCTGTAGGAAGCGGTACAATTTTGCTAGCCGCCGTTTATTTTATCGTAGGGCCTAGAGCTGGTCAAAATTACTACAATGATTTCATGAACAAGGGAACTATTCGCGGGGTCTATAACTGCGTCGAAATTAACAAAATCAATGATGAAACCAAAGAAGAATTGGCGAATTACTGCATGAAGCAGCACGAACAACTTCTAGAATCGTCTACCATAACTAGCACTATGGAACTTCGTCCAGATCAATTTTTTGATACTGAGGCTTATCTCAAAGTTGTCAACAAATCCTACGAATTTTATGTAACTCGCGCAGAGACCAAGATAGAGTACAGTTCTTTTGGGCTTGTTTGGGAAGACTCTATCAATGTAACTGTTAAGCCTGGCGAGGAGAGCGGTGTGGAAATCCGATTGAAAGATTCAAAAAACCTGACAACTCAATGGTGTTCTAAGGAAGAAACCCAAGGAAGTTGTTTTTTACCTTGGTCACTTAAACTATACGGAGTGTCTATTGATTAATGTCGAATCCTCTAGGGCGTGTTGACAAAAGGGATTCACCGGGCGCGGTGATCGTGATTCAAGCTGGTATCTGCAATGGAGACCAGCGTGGCACGAAACCTGATGTCGAACGACGAGTGGGCGTTCTTTGAACGCTTCATCCTGGCTGTCCGTTCTCCGAACGGCCGCAAGCCCACGAACCATCGGCTTGTTCTGGATGGGATTTTCTGGATCGCCCGAACGGGGTCGCCCTGGCGCGACCTGCCGGAAGAGTTCGGCAAATGGTCGTCTGTCTATCGGCAGTTCCGGCGCTGGACGTTGGCGGGGCTGTGGGAACAGATCCTGGAGGCGCTGAACGAGAGCCGGATCGTGCCGGATGCGCTGCAGATGATCGACAGCACCGTGGTTCGCGCTCATCATCAGGCAGCGGGCGCAAAAGGGGGACTCCGCGCCAAGGTTTCGGCCGCTCGCGAGGTGGCTTCACGACCAAGATCCATCTGCGGGTCAATGCGGCAGGCCTGCCCATGAGAACCGAGATCACGGCCGGGCAGACATCGGACTACCTCGGCTTCGATCTGGTCATGGCTGACAACCTGCCCGAGCCAAGCGTTCTGCTCGCAGACCGCGGCTACGACTCCGACAACATCCGCAAGACCATGGAGGTGCGCGACGTGGTGCCGGTCATCCCCATGCGCAAAACCCGGAAGCTACGGGTCGCCGTTGACCGCAGGCTCTACCGCCTGCGCAATCTCGTTGAGCGGTGCTTCAACAAGCTCAACAATGCCCGTCGCGTCGCCACCCGCTACGACAAGACCGCCGAAAGCTTCCTGGGCTTCATCGACATCACGTCGATCCGCCTCTGGCTCCGCCATTTGTCAACATGACCTAGGGTTGCGCAATCAATTCTTTGAGCAGCGGAGCCAGTGAAGCAAGGCTCTGAGTCGTCATTATCTCGCCCTCACTCCCCCGCCGCCTCTTTCGCCGCCTGCCGCAGCTTCCGCGCCGCCAGGAACCGCCGCCGCCGGGCCAGCTCCAGGTTCAGCATGGCGCCCAACAGCACGGTGAACCCGCCCAGGTAGAACCACATCAGCAGCGCGATCACCGCCCCGATCGAGCCATAGATGCGGTTGTAGCTGTTGAAGCTCGCCAGATAGGCCGAGAAGCCATAGGACACCCCCGCCCAAGCCAGCGCCGCAAAGACCGAACCCCAGGTGAAGATCGGCGTGCGCGGCGTCTTCACGTTCGGCCCATAGCGATAGATGATGCCGATCACCAAGAGCACGATGAAGAAGATTGCCATCCAGGGCACCGAGCCGATCAGCCAGTTCCGCAGCGGCACGTCGGGCAGGAAGTTGAAGGCGATGGGCACCACGATGATCGTCGCCAGCCCCAGCGCGATCACGCCGACGATGACCAGCGTCAGCAGATAGGCCAGGATGAAGCCCCAGATCGTCGGGTGCGAGCGCACGCCATGCGCCGCGTTCAGCCCCTGGATCAGCCCTCCGACCCCCTGCCGGGCCGAGATCGTCGCGATCAGGAAGGAAATCGCCGTGGTCCAGCCCAGCTGCGTGCGCCCGGCGGCGATCAGCGAATTGATCTGGCCATAGATGATATCCGCCGCGCCCGAGGGGATGAATTCGTCGGTGGCATGGACGTATTGCTCCAGCTGCTGCGGGTCGTACCACAGCCCCCACAGCGCGAACAGCGCCGCCAGGCCCGGGAAGACCGCGAACATGGCATAGAAGGCCACGCCCGCCGCGATCAGGGTCATGTGGATCTTGTCCATGCGCTCGAAGATCGCCTGAAGGAACAGCCACCAATCCCTGATCACATTCCCGTCCTCGCATCGCGTCCTGGCCATCCTGGCAGGAAAACCGCCCGGGCCGCCAGAAAGGTTCCGGATCCTAGCGGTTTTCGCCGGCGCTGTAGCGCAGCCACACCGCCTTTTCGCCCAGTTTCGCGACGAAGGCGGCATGGGCCTCGGCCTCGTCGGCGGTCAGGCGCGGCGCCAGCGCCCGCGGCCGCGGCCCGCGCGGCGCCAGGGGCGCGGCCACCGCGTTCGCGACCACCACGCTCTGCCCGGCGCTTTCCAGCACCAGCCCGGGCTGGCGGCCGCCGCGCAGCGCCAGATAGACCTCGGCCAGCAGCTCGCTGTCCAGCAGCGCGCCGTGCAGCGTCCGCCCCGAATTGTCGACCCGGAACCGCCGGCACAAGGCGTCCAGCGAGTTCTGCGCCCCCGGGAACTGCATCCGGGCGATTTCCAGCGTGTCCACCGCGCGGCTGTGGGGCATCGCCGGATAGCCCGCCGCCTTCAGCTCCCAGTTCAGGAATTTCATGTCGAACTGGGCGTTGTGGATCACCAGCCGGGCGTCCTCGCCGATGAAGGCGACGAAATCGGCGGCCACCTCGGCAAAGCGCGGCTTGTCGCGCAGGAAGTCGTCGCCCAACCCATGCACCTCGAAGGCCTCCTGCGGCATCGGGCGCTCGGGGTTGATGTAGACATGGAAGGTCCGGCCCGTGGGCAGGTGGTTCATCAGCTCCAGCGCGCCGATCTCGACGATGCGGTCGCCGCTGTCGGGGTCGAAGCCGGTGGTCTCGGTATCCAGAACGATCTCACGCATGCGGCCGTCTTGCCATGATCTCGGCGCAGATGTCCATGATCGCCGCCCGCGCGCCGTCAAGCGTCTCGGACGGGATCACCCAATCGGCCCGCGCGCGCTTTTCCGCATCCGGCATCTGCCGGGCCAGGATCATCGCGAGCCCCGCCGCGTCCATGCCCGGCCGGGCCAGCACCCGCGCCCGCTGCACCTCGGGCGGGGCCGAGACCACCGCCACCCCGTCCATCTGCGCGTGCGAGTTGCCCTCGAACAGCAGCGGGATGTCCAGCACCACGATGGGCGCATCGGCCTGCGCGGCGACGAAAGCGGCGCGGTCGGCGGCGACCAGCGGATGCACGATGGCCTCCAGCCGGGCGAACCCGTCCGGGTCGGCCGCCAGCTGCGCCTTCAGCGCGGCGCGGTCGATGCCGCCGTCGCGCAGCACGCCGGGAAAGGCCGCGGCGACCGGGGCCACCGCCGCCCCGCCCGGGGCGTAAAGCCGGTGCACCGCCGCATCCGCGTCCCAGACCGGATGCCCCAGCGCGCGAAAGATCGCCGAGGCGGTGGACTTCCCCATGCCGATGCCGCCGGTCAGGCCCAGCAGGAAGCTCATGCCAGCACGGCCGCGCGCAGGGCGTCGTCCACCTCGGGGCGGCGGCCGAACCAGCGCTCGAACCCCGGCGCGGCCTGATGCAGCAGCATCCCCAGCCCGTCCACCACCCGGCAGCCGCGCGCCTGCGCCTCGACCAGGAAGGGCGTCATCAGCGGCGTATAGACCAGGTCGGTGGCCAGCGCGTCGGGCGACAGCGCGTCCAGCGGCACCCGCAGCGCCTCCTTGCCCGCCATGCCCATCGAGGTGGCGTTCACCACGGTCAGCGCCCCCTCCAGCATGTTGCCGGCCTGCGCCCAGTCATAGACCACGACCTTGGCGCCGAACTCGGCCTTGATCTGCTCGGCCCGGATGCGGGTGCGGTTGGCGATGCGCAACTCGGGCACGCCGCTTTCCAGAAGCGAGGCGACCACGGCCCGCGCCGCGCCGCCGGCGCCGATCACCGCCGCCGGCCCCAGGTCGGGGATCCAGTCCGGCGCCATCTGGCGGATATTGGCGATGAAGCCGTAACCGTCGGTGTTGTCGGCATGGATCTTGCCGTCGGGGCGAAAGATCAGCGTATTCGCGGCGCCGATCAGCGCGGCGCGGTCGGTGACAACATCGGCCAGCGCCAGCACGCTTTCCTTGTGCGGGATGGTGACATTGGCGCCGACGAAACCCATGCGCGGCATGGCGCGCAGCACCTCGGCCAGATGCTCGGGCATCACCGGCAAGGGCACGTAATGCCCGGCGATGCCATAGCGTTGCAACCAATGCCCGTGCAGCCGGGGCGAGCGGGAATGGGCGATGGGCCAGCCCAGCACCGCGGCAAGCGGCGTGTTGCGGGGGGCGGCGGAGTCGGTCTCGGGCATGGCCTACCTTGCGCGTCTGGCAACCGGGGCGCGCGGACCCCGGCCGGTTCCTGTTGAACCGACAAGTGCAGATGGCCCGAGCCGGGGTCAAGACGTATCGCCCCGGCCGTCCCCGCGCCATGGCAGGAATGCAACCCCCGGCTGTGCCTGGCCTCAGATCGCGCCCATCTCGGGCAGGTCGCCCTCGGCCACCAGGTCCTCCAGCGTCAGCGATTCGATCAGCAGCAGATAGGACCAGAACACCTGGCCGAACATGCGCCGCAGCCGGCAGCTGGCCTCGTCCTCGCAATCCTCGCAGCGCTGATAGGACCGCCGCGACAGGCAGGGCAGGGGCGCGATCGGCCCGTCGACCTGGCGCAGCAGCTCGCCGATGGAAATCTCCTTCGGCCGCTTGATCAGCACATAGCCGCCGGCCCGGCCGCGGCGCGAACCGACATAGCCCGCGTTGCGCAGCTCCAGCATGATATGCTCCAGAAAACGCTTCGGCGCGCCGGAACGCTGGGCGATCTCCTCGATCGTCAGCGCATGGCCGCCCGCGGCGACCTCGTCGGCCAGCGCCAGCAGGGCCTTGATGGCGTATTTCGTCTTCTGCGAGATCATAACGAATCCTTAGTCTTGCCCGCCACATCATGCAATCTCTTCGGCAAGATTTCGCGCGCCCCTCTGGCATCGCCATGGAACCTTCGCCAGAAAGTCATAGTTTTGACACATTGGCCGCGCATTCCTGCCGCGCAGCACCAAGGGGAGATCACCATGCGCATTGCCGTTCTGGGTGGAGACGGGTTCGTCGGCTGGCCCACCGCCCTGCATTTGTCGAACCTGGGCCACGAGGTCCATATCCTCGACAACCTGTCGCGGCGCTGGATCGACACCGAGCTGGGCGTGCAGTCGCTGACGCCGATGGATTCCATCCAGGAACGCTGCCGGATCTGGCATCAGGAAACCGGGCGGCGCATCCATTTCCACCTGCTGAACCTGGCGACGGAATATGAGCGTCTCAAGTCCTGGCTCAGCGACATCCGCCCCGACGCGGTGATCCATTTCGCCGAGCAGCGCGCCGCGCCCTATTCGATGAAGACCGACCGCCACAAGGTCTATACCGTCAACAACAACACCAACGCCACGCATAACCTCTTGGCGGCGCTGGTGGAAACCGGCATCGATGCGCATCTGGTCCACCTGGGCACCATGGGCGTCTATGGCTATTCCTCGGTCGGCGCGCCGATCCCCGAAGGCTATCTGGACGTGCAGATCGACACGCCCGCCGGCGCGCGCCAGCAGCAGATTCTGTATCCGACGCGGCCCGGCTCGGTCTATCACATGACCAAGAGCCTCGATCAGATCCTGTTCCAGTTCTATGCCCAGAACGACGGGCTGCGCATCACCGACCTGCATCAGGGCATCGTCTGGGGCACGCATACCGACCAGACCCGCCGGCACGAACAGCTCATCAACCGCTTCGACTATGACGGCGATTATGGCACGGTGCTGAACCGTTTCCTGATCCAGGCCGCCATCGGCTATCCGCTGACCGTGCATGGCACCGGCGGCCAGACCCGCGCCTTCATCCATATCCAGGATTCGGTGCGCTGCATCGAGCTGGCGCTGAAGGACGCGCCCGTGGCGGGCGAGCGGGTGCGGATCTTCAACCAGATGACCGAGACCCACCGCGTCCGCGACCTGGCCGAGCTGGTCGCCCGCCTGACCAGGGCCGAGGTCGCCTATCTGCCCAACCCCCGCAAGGAGGCCGAGGAGAACGACCTGATCGTCAAGAACGACCAGTTCCTGGCGCTGGGCCTGCAACCGATCACCCTGGCCGAGGGGCTCTTGTCCGAGGTCGTCGAGGTGGCGAAGAAATACGCCCATCGCATCGACCGCTCGCGCGTGCCGGCGGTCTCGGCCTGGACCCGCGACATCGCCAAGCGCGTCGAGCACGATCCCGAGGGCCGCAGGCTGCGTTCCGTATCGTGAGCCCGCCCATGACCGAGGGCCTGCACCTCACTGGCAAGGCGCGGTCCGACCGCGCCTTTGTCACGCTGGCGACCAACCCGGATTACGTCACCGGGGCGCGGGCGCTGTTCAAGTCGCTGATCCGCACCGGCACCACGGCCGACCTGGTGCTGCTCTATACCGAGCTGCCGGAAAATCTGATCGACGATCTGTGTACGCTCGGTGTACGCGCGGTGCACGCGGATCTGCTGTCCACTTCCAGCGATTTCAACGCCTTGCATGCCCGCGACCGGGTGCATGGCATCGCCCCCTTCACCAAGGGCGAAAAGCCGCCCTTCCACACGCCGCTGGACAATTTCGTCAAGCTGCGGCTCTGGCAGCTCGACTATGCCTGCGTGGTCTTCATCGACGCCGACGCGCTGGTCTTGCAAAACATCGACCGGCTATTCGACTATCCGGAATTCTCAGCCGCGCCAAATGTTTACGAGAGCCTCGCGGATTTCCACCGCCTGAATTCCGGGGTGTTCACGGCGCGCCCGTCGCCGGAAACCTTCGCGCGGATGCTGTCCGAACTCGACCAGCCCGGCCGCTTCTGGCGCCGCACCGACCAGACTTTCCTCGAAGATTTCTTCCCGAACTGGCACGGCTTGCCGGTTTTCGACAATATGCTGCAATATGTCTGGCTGAACCTGCCCGGACTCTGGCGCTGGCAGGACATCCGCGTCCTGCACTATCAGTATGAAAAACCTTGGCAAAACCACGCCAAGGCCGATGCGCTGCGCCCCCTGATCGAGCTTTGGCAGGCCCATGCCGGCGACGGCCCGGTGCCCGATCCGCGCGACCTGCCGGACCCGCCGCAGCCATGAAACTCGCCCTGACCGGCGCCTCGGGCCTCGTCGGCCGCTGGATCGCCCGTGCCGCCGTCGAGGCCGGCCACGACCTCGACCCCCTGCCCGGCTGGCGCCTGGGCCAGCCCGTTGATCTGTCAGGAAAAGATGCGCTGATCCACGCCGCCTTCCAGCACATCCCCGGCCGCTATCGCGGCGGCGAGGGCGACGATCCGCAAGGCTTCATCCGCGCCAATCTCGACGGCTCGCTGGCGCTGTTCCAGGCCGCCCGCGCGCAAGGCGTCGCCCGCGTGCTGTTCCTCTCCAGCCGCGCCGTCCACGACGGCCACCCCGACGGCATGGACCTGCCGGATGAACTTTCCCCTGCGCCGACAAGCCTTTACGGCGAAGTGAAGGCCCAGGCAGAAACCGCCCTGGCCGCCCTCGCGACCTCCGATTTCCGCACCGCCAGCCTGCGCCCGACCGGAGTCTATGGCCCCGGCCTGCCGCAGAAATGGGCCGGGTTGATCGCGGATTTCCTGGCCGGCACCACCCCCGCCCCCGCTGTCGCGACCGAGGTGCATGGCGCCGACCTGGGCCGCGCCGCCTTGGCCGTGCTGGAAGATCCCGCGATGTCAGGCAGTTATAATGTGGGCGACCTGGTTCTGGACCGCCGCGGCCTCTTGGCCGAGGTCGCGCGCCTGACCGGCTGCACCACCCCGCTGCCGCCGCCCGGCGACCCGCGTCCGCTGCGCCGGCCGCTGAGCCGACGCTTGCAGGCCTTGGGCTGGCGCCCCGGCGGCCTGTCCCTGCTGCGCCGGGATCTGCCGGCCATTGTTGCGCAAATACAACCTAAGAAAGAAATCGCCGACAAATTGGATTAAAATCGTCGGGACCCTTGCCCGGTCGGCGGTCCTGCGCCAGAAAAAGCCCGTACAAGAGCATGTTGTTTCCCTGCACGAGGTTTGTTGCTTATGCGCGTGCTTTCGATCCTTTGCGGCCTGTCCTTTGCCGTCATGGCCGGCTATCTCCTTGCCCTTTCGCTTGGCGGCCTGCCGCTGAACCGGCTGCAACCGGGGATCTCCGCCCTGTCCTGGGCCATGCTGGCGCTGGCGGCTCTGGGCGCGGTCCTGGCCCTGCGCTCGCGCTGCGAGGGCTGGGCGCCGATGCTGGCCGGATGCGGTCTCTTCATGGCCTGCCAGCTTTTCGCGGCCCGTTTCGCCGGTCTGAACCTCAGCGCGCTGATGTGCCTCGCGGCCGCCGGCTTTGCGCTGCTGCCGCTGATGCACACGCCCAGCAGCTATTGGCGCGTCGCGGGGTGACAGCGCCGCGCGGCAAGGCTAGGTTCGGCGCATGCCCGATTACGACGACCTGACCGCCCGCATCCGCGCCCTGACCCACGACGAGACCGACGAGGTCGCGCTGATGGCGACGCTCGCCTGCGAGATCCACCATTCGGACGACCGTTTCGACTGGACCGGCTTCTATCGCGTCACCGCGCCCGAGACGCTGAAGATCGGCCCCTACCAAGGCGGCCACGGCTGCCTGGTCATTCCCTTCTCGCGCGGGGTCTGCGGCGCGGCGGCGCGGACGCGGCAGGTCCAGCTGGTGCCCGATGTCGATGCCTTTCCGGGCCATATCGCCTGCGCCAGCGCGACCCGGTCCGAGCTGGTGATCCCGGTCCTCGGCCCCGGCGAGCGGCTGATCGGCGTGCTTGACATCGACAGCAACCAGCCCGACGCTTTCACGGCAGAAGACGCCCAGCGGCTGCGGGAGATCCTGGATGAGTGCTTCGGACGCAGTTGAATTCACCGGCCATTGCCTGTGCGGCAGGGTCCGGTTTCGCGGCACCTATGACGCGACGCATGACCTGAAGGCCTGCCATTGCAGCCAGTGCCGGCGCTGGTCCGGCCATGTCTGGGCCGCGATCCTGCCGACATCGCTGCAGATCGAGGGCGAGCCGCTGTGGTATCGCGCCTCGGATTTCGCCCGGCGCGGCTTTTGCGGCACCTGCGGGTCGTCGTTGTTCTGGCAGCGCGACGGGTCCGAGGTGATCGACGTGGCGGCGGGGGCCATCGACGCCCCGACCGGCTTGCAATTGCAGGGCCATATCTTCACCGCCGACAAGGGCGATTACTACGCCATCGCCGACGGCCTGCCGCAGGATCCGGGCGAGAATTGACGCCGCCCGGCCCGCATAGCATATCCGCGCCAAAGCGAGGCTGAACGATGATCTGGGACACGCTGGCGCAATTTCCCGCGCAGCAATTGCTGGCCTTCATGGCCGGGGCGCTGGTCCTGAACCTGACGCCCGGACAGGACGTGCTTTTCGCCAGCGCCTGCGGCATCCAGGACGGGCCCAGGGCCGGTGCGCTGGCGGGCCTGGGCGTCGGCATCGGCGGGTCGGTGCATGTGGCCTTTTGCGCGCTGGGGCTGGGGGCGCTGGTGGCGGCCCAACCCGGCGCGCTGGCCGCGATCAAGTCTCTGGGCGCGGTCTATCTGCTGATCCTGGCCTGGAAAAGCTGGCACGCGACGGCGCTTGACAGCGCCGCGCAACCCGCCCGCAGCCCCGGCGCCCTGGTCGGGCGCGGGGCGCTGGCCAATCTGCTGAACCCCAAGCCGATCCTGTTCCTGCTGGCCTTTCTGCCGCAGTTCACCCGGCCGGAATACGGGCCGGTGGGCCAGCAGGTGCTGGCGCTGGGGCTGATCTTCGTCTGCTCGGGCACGCTGGTCACCATGGGCTACGGCATGGCCGCCGGGCTGGCCGGCCGGGCGATGGCGGCGCGGATGCGGGTGGTGAACCGCCTCGCCTCGGTCCTGTTCGCCGGGCTGGCGCTGCGGCTGGTCTGGAAATGAGCTTCGTCTATCAGCCGACCGAGGCGCAGCCCCGCGTGATCCATGCCGATCACGAGGTGCTGGTGGTGGACAAGCCCGCCGGGCTGCTGTCCGTGCCGGGCCGCGGCGAGGACCGCGCCGATTGCCTGATCGAGCGGCTGCGCGGCGCCTTTCCGACCGTGCTGCTGGTGCATCGGCTGGACATGGACACGTCGGGCGTCATGGTCTTCGGCCTGACGCCGCATGCGCAGCGGCACCTGTCGAAGCAGTTCGAGGAGCGGCGGACGAAAAAGACCTATGTCGCCCGGCTGTGGGGCCGGCTCGAGCCGAAATCCGGCACTGTCGATCTGCCGCTGATCGTCGACTGGCCGAACCGGCCGCGCCAGAAGGTCGACCATGCCGAGGGCCGGCCGGCGCAGACCGATTGGCGGGTGATGAAGGCCTCGGATGCCGAGACCCGGGTGCGGCTGACACCGCTGACCGGGCGCAGCCATCAGCTGCGCGTGCATATGGCGGCGCTGGGCCACCCGATCCTGGGCGATCCGCTTTACGCGACCGGCGCCGCCGCCGATTTCCCCCGGCTGATGCTGCATGCCGAGAGCCTGCGCTTCAAGCATCCCGAAAGCGGGGTGATGCTGGGCTTCAACGCGCCTGTCCCCTTCTGAGCCGCTTGCCCCCTGTGGCACGGCCGGTTCGGGTATTTGGAAAACGGTGAAAGTGACGGGCGGTGGGAACCGGCCCTGCCGCTGCGGGTTGAACGGCAGTCAGCAAAGGGAGAGCGAGATGGACAGAGTGCGCTTCAGTCGTCGCGGAGCCTTGCTGGCGGGGGGTGGGCTGCCCTTGCTGATGGCCCTGCCCGCCGCCGCCCAGACCGCGCCCGAGGCAGAAAAGCCGAGCTTTGCCGGCCGGGTGCATGGCATTCGCCTGGGCGGGTTCGAACTGACCACCGTGCTGGGCGGGACCGGCAGCAGCGACAATCCGATCGCGACCTTCGGGGTGAATGCCGAGCCGGCCGAGTTCGAGGCGGTGAGCAAGGCGAATTTCATTCCCTCGGACCGCACGGGCGGGTCCTATACGCCCACGCTGCTGCGCACCGCCGATGCGCTGGTGCTGTTCGACACCGGCATGGTGCCCGCAAATACCGTGGCCTCGCTGGCCGTGGCCGGGGTCAAGCCCGAGGATGTCACCCATGTCGTGCTGACGCATATGCATGGCGACCACATCGGCGGGTTGATGGACGGCGAGACGCCGGTCTTTGCCAATGCCGAACTGGTCGCCTCGCGCCCCGAGGCGGATTACTGGGCGGCCAATCCGGGCGATGCCTATAATGCCAAGGTGAAGCCGCTGATCGACAAGGCGCGGCTGTTTGAGGAGGATGGCGAGATCCTGCCCGGCATCCGTGCCGAGGCGGCGCATGGCCATACGCCCGGCCATACCACCTATCTGCTGGAGAGCGAGGGGCAAAAGCTGCTGCTGACCGGGGACAGTTTCAACCACTATGTCTATTCGGTCGAACGGCCCGAATGGCATGTGCGTTTCGACGTGGACAAGGAGGCCGGTGCCGCGACCCGCAAGCGGGTGCTGGTGCGGCTTGCCAGCGAGATGATCCCCTTTGTCGGCTATCACATGCCGTTCCCGGCACTGGGCTTCATCGCGCCGAACAGCGCCGGCAGCTATCGCTATGTGCCGGCGACCTATCAGTTCGGCTGAAGGTTGAAGACCCGGCTGGGATGCACCTCGCCGCCCATGTAGCGGCCGATGCACAGCGCCCGGCCTTCGCGGCTGACCCAGACTTCCTCGCCGAATTCGGCATGGCCCAGCACCTGGCCGGGGTTGCCGTTCAGGATGCGCGTGGCGCCAAGCTCGGTCGCTTGCAGCTGCGGCAGGTCGGCGAGCGCGGCTTGCAGGGGCAAGAGCGCCGCCTCGATCTCGGCCTGGTTGGCGCGGTCGATGCGGTCGAAACCGATGCCGTCCTCGGCGTCGAAGGGGCCGGACCAGATCCGCCGCAGCCGGGCGACATGGCCCAGGCAGCCCAGCTTGCGCCCGAGGTCGCGGGCGATGCTGCGGACATAGCCGCCCTTGCCGCAGACCATGCGCAACTCGGCCGTGTCGGGCGTCGTGCCCAGCAGTTCCAGCGATTCCACCCACAGCGGGCGGGCGGCCAGGTCGACCGCCTCGCCTTCGCGGGCAAGGTCATAGGCGCGCTCGCCATCGACCTTGACGGCCGAGACATTGGGCGGCACCTGCATGATCTCGCCGGTGAAGGCCGGCAGGGCGGCGCGGATCGCGGCCGCATCCGGCCGGATGTCGCTGGTTTTCAGCACCGCGCCCGAAGCGTCGTCGCTGGCGGTCTCGGCGCCCCAGGTCACCGTGAAGTCATAGGCCTTCAGCGCCTCGGTCAGGATCGGCACGGTCTTGGTCGCCTCACCTAGCGCGATGGCCAGCACCCCGGTCGCATCCGGGTCCAGCGTGCCGGCATGGCCGGCCTTCTTCGCGTCCAGCGCCCAGCGGACCTTGCCCACCACGTCGGTCGAGCCCACGCCCGCGGGCTTGTCCACGATCAGCCAACCGTGGATCTCGCGCCCTTTTTTCCGTGCCATTATTCCTGTTCCGTATAGCCGATGATCGGTCCCAGCCGGCGCCCGAAATCGGCGCGGTTGAGCGCGGGGGCATACAGCCTGGAGACCGAGCCGTCAAAGTAAAGCGCATCGCGGGCGCCCAACCCGTCGCGGAACAGCCGGCCGAATTCGTGGAATGTGACCGCGCGGTCCGAAATCGCGAACCAGGCCGTCTGGCCATCGGGCGAGACGCCGACGCCGTTCCGCACATAGCGGCTGTCCGAATCGACCAGGAATCGCGGATGCAGCGCGCCGTCGATCACCAGCATCGGCCCGGATTGCGTGGCAAGGCGGCATTGCGGCGGCGCCTTGGCGAAGGCGCGGCTTTCGATCACCTGAAACGGCCGCGCGCCGCCGGTGCAGAACACGCCGTTCGGCAACATGCCGAAATTGTCGTTGCTGGCGCCGGTGACGAGGTCATGGGCCTTGTCGCCATTGCTGAGGTAAAGCCCGACCGGGGTGTAATCGGCGTGATACATGCCGGCGTTCATGGCGAAAGCCAAGGTTTCGCCCGGGGCCAGGGTGCGGCGGACGGCGGTGAAATCGCCCAGCACCTTGCCGTCGGGCCCGTTCAGCCACAGCTTCAGCCCCGGCTCCTGCGCGGCGTCGAGCGTGCAGACGACATAGCCCTGGCCGTCGAAGTCGCGCCTTTCGCAGATCCCGGCCACGGCGGGCAGGGTCATGGCGATCAGCGCGCCGATCGCCAGGCCCAGCCGGCGCTTCAGCTCAATCCTCATCATCGGCGTCGTCATGGTCCAGGTCGCGGCGCACGCGCTCGTCGGCGAACATGCGGCGGGTGTCGTCCATGCGGTCGAAGGTCTCGTCCAGCACGAAGCGCAGCTGCGGCGCGTATTTCAGCGTCATCGCCTTGGCGACCAAGTGGCGCAGCTCGGGCGCGTTGCGGCGCAGGGCGGCCAGCGCCTCTTCGGCATCGCGGCCGCCCAAGGGCAGCACATAGGCCGTCGCGACCTTGAGGTCGGGCGAGGTCTTCACCTCGCCCACGGTGATCGAGTGCCGGTTCAGGTCCGGGTCGTGGACATCCGCCCGGGCCAGGACATCGGAAAGCGTGCGGCGGATCAATTCGCCCACGCGCAGCTGGCGCTGCGAGGGACCATTGCCGGAGTGAAAGCGGTTCTGTGCCATGGCGCAGATGTAGGGGGTCGCGGGCCGGGCCGCAACGGGATAGAACGGGCGCAAACGGGGGATGACGCATGGATAGACCGGGAATCGTGATTACGGGCGCCTCGGGGCGCATGGGGCAGATGCTGGTGCGCACGGTGCTGGAATCGGATCAGGCCCGGCTGGTCGGCGCCATCGAGCGTCCCGGCAGCCCCTGGATCGGCCGCGACCTCGGGCAGGCGATGGGCGGTCCCGCCCTGGGGATCACGGTCACCGACGACCCGGTCGAGGCCATCGCCAAGGCGCAGGCGGTGATCGACTTCACCACGCCCGAGGCGACGCTGGCTTTCGCCGAGCTGGCCGCGCAGGCCCGCGCCGTGCATGTCATCGGCACCACCGGCTTTTCCCCCGAGCAGTTGGCCGCGCTGAAACCCGCCGCCCGCCACGCCCCGATCATCCGCGCCGGCAACATGAGCCTGGGCGTCAACCTGCTGGTCGGGCTGACCCGCAAGGTCGCGGCCGCCCTGGGCGAGGATTGGGACATCGAGGTCGTCGAGACGCATCACAATCGCAAGGTCGACGCCCCCTCCGGCACCGCCCTGATGCTGGGCGAGGCCGCCGCCGCGGGGCGCGGCCACAGCCTGGACGAATTGCGCACCCCCGCGCGCGAGGGCATCACCGGCGCCCGCGCGCCCGGCAGCATCGGCTTTGCCGCCATCCGCGGCGGCGATGTGGTGGGCGAGCATGACGTGATCTTCGCCACGGCGGGCGAGCGCGTGGTGCTGCGCCATCTTGCCACCGACCGCGCCATCTTTGCCCGTGGCGCGCTCAGGGCGGCGCTGTGGGGCCAGGACAAGGGGCCGGGCGAATATGACATGGCGGATGTGCTTGGCCTCTGACGCCGGGGCGCTTAGGTTCAGGCCATGACCCTGCTTGCGACGCTTGATCTTGCCGATGCCGATCTGACCGCCTGCCTGGCGCGGGTGATGGCTGCGGTCCTGAAACCCGGCGACGTGATCGCCCTGCAAGGCCCGGTCGGCGCCGGCAAGACACATTTCGCCCGCGCCTTCATCCGGGCCCGCCAGGGCGAGGCGGCCGAGGACGTGCCGAGCCCGACCTTCACCCTGGTCCAGACCTATGCCGATCCGCTGGGGACCGAGATCTGGCACGCCGACCTCTATCGCCTGACCCATCCCGAGGAATTGACCGAGCTGGGCCTGGACGAGGCGATGCAGGGCGGCATCGTGCTGGTCGAATGGCCCGACCATGGCAGCGCCCTGCCCGACCCGCTGACCGTCGGCCTCGACCCCGATGCCGACGATCCCGACCTGCGCCGGATCACGCTTTCGGGCGCCGAGCCGCGCTGGGGCTTTGCCGCCCGCCTGCCCAGCCTTGCCCGGCTGATCCACCGCGCCGGCTGGGCGGGTGCGCGGCTGGTGCCGCTGGCGGGCGACGCCTCGTCGCGGCGCTATTTCCGGCTGATCGACGGGGGGCGCAGCGCCGTGCTGATGGATGCCGCGCCCGGCACCACCGACGGCTATGTCGCCATGACGCAATGGCTGCGGCATCGCGATTTCCACGCGCCCGAGATCCTGGCCGCCGACCAGCACGAGGGGCTTCTGCTGCTGGAGGACCTTGGCGACGACCTGGTGGCCCGGGTGCTCGCGGCCGAGCCGGCACTGGCGCCGCGGGTCTATGACCGCATGACCGACCTGCTGGTCGCCCTGCATCGCCATCAGCCGCCGGATTTCGTCCTGCGCCTCGACGGGCCGGAACTGGCGCGGCAGGTCGGGCTTTTCGCCGAATACTACCCCGCCGCCGCCGGCACGCCGGGCTTCGGCGCCGAGATCGCGCCGGCCATCGAGGCGCTGCATGGCGCGCTTTGTGCCGATGCGCCGCCGGTGCTGGGGTTGCGCGACTTCCACGCCGAAAACCTGGTCTGGCGGGGCGACGCGCCGCTGGGCCTGCTGGACTTCCAGGACGCGGTGGCCGTGCATCCGGCCTATGATCTGGTCTCGGCCCTGCAGGACGCCCGCCGCGACGTGGCGCCCGAGGTCGAGGCGGCGCAGATCGACCGCTATATCGCCGCGGCCGGGGTCGATGGCGCGCGCTTCCGCGCCGCCTATGCGCTTCTGGGCGCGCAGAGGAACCTGCGCATCCTGGGCATCTTCACCCGGCTGGCGCAGCGCGAGGGCAAGCGGCGTTACCTCGCCTTCATGCCCCGGGTCTGGGACGCCATCCAGCGCGACCTGGCGCATCCGGCGCTGGCGCCGCTGGCCGAGGCCATGGCGGGCATCCCCGCGCCCACGCCCGAGGTGATCGAAAGGATCGCCGGATGAGCCTGCCGCTGATGATCTTTGCCGCGGGCAAGGGCACCCGCATGGCACCGCTGACCGATAGCGTGCCGAAGCCCTTGATCCCGGTTGCCGGCCGCACATTGCTGGACCGGGCGCTGGACCTGGGTCGCGCGGCCGGGGTCGGGCCGGTGGTGGTCAATATCCACCATCTCGGTCACCAGATCCGTGATCACATCGGCGCCCAGGCGGCGATTTCCGACGAGACAGACCTGCTGCTGGACACCGGCGGCGGCCTGCGCAAGGCCTTGCCCCTGCTGGGCGCCGGGCCTGTGATCACAATGAATCCCGACGT
This sequence comes from Paracoccus sp. N5, assembly GCF_000371965.1. Lineage (NCBI taxonomy): Bacteria > Pseudomonadati > Pseudomonadota > Alphaproteobacteria > Rhodobacterales > Paracoccaceae > Paracoccus > Paracoccus sp. N5. The sequence continues at coordinate 1,419,042 of NZ_AQUO01000001.1, forward strand.
GATCTGGACCGGCCCGAACCCGATCTCGGCCCTGCTCTCGGCCTGGCGCGAGGAGATGGACGCGCTTTTGATGCTGGTGCCCATCGCCCGGACGCATGGCCGGCAGGGCGGCGGCGACTTCAGCCTCGGCCCCGGCAACCGCCTGATCCGCAAGGGCGATCTGGTCTATGGCGGCGCGCAGATCATCCGCCCCGACCGGCTGGAAGAGATCCCCGAGACGGTGTTCTCGCTGAACCTGCTCTGGGACCGGCTGATCGCCCAGGGCCGCGCCTTTGGCCTGGTCCATGCCGGGGAATGGTGCGACGTCGGCCGGCCCGACTGCATCCCGCTGGCCGAGGGGCTGCTCGGTGTTTGACTGGCAAGGCGGCCTTTACGCCCTGCCCTGCGGTGCCGATTTCGCCGGCGCCTTTGCCGAGGGGCTGATCGCGCGGATGCGCCACCGCCCGCCGCAGGACATGGCGCGGGTGACGGTCTATGCCAACGCCGGCCAGTCGCTGCTGGCGTTGCGCGATGCGCTGGTCTGGCGCGGGCCGCTGGTGCTGCCGCGGCTGCGGCTGATCGGCGACATCGGCGGCGGCGCGGCGACCGCGCCCTTGGCCCGACGGCTGGAGCTGGGTCGGCTGATCGACGCCGCGCTGCGCGCCCAGCCCGACCTGGCGCAGGGCCAGTCGGTGCCGGAACTCGCGGCCTCGCTGGCCGGGCTGATGGCCGAGATGCAGCTGGAAGGGCTGGATGCCACGGCGCTGGATCGCATCGACGCCAGCGAACACGCCCAGCACTGGGGCCGGGCGCTGGCCTTCCTGAAGATCGCCGCTGGCTACTACCTGACCGACCCGCCGCAGGACCGCGAGAGCCGCCAGCGCGCCGCGGCCGAGCGGCTGGCGGCCGCCTGGGCGCGGGGCGAGATGCTGCCCGAGGGGCCGGTGCTGGTCGCCGGCTCGACCGGCTCGCATGGCGCGACGCGGGATTTCATGCGCGCCGTTGCCCGGCTGCCGATGGGCGCCGTGGTGCTGCCCGGTTTCGACCCCGACCTGCCGCAGCCGGTCTGGGACAGCCTCGACGCCCGGGCCGAGGATCACCCGCAGGCCCGCTATGCGCCCTTCCTGGCCGAATTCGGCCCGCCGCGCGCCTGGCTGCCGGATGCAGCCCCCGATCCCGCGCGCAACCGACTGATTTCCCTGGCGCTTCGCCCTGCCCCGGTCACCGACCAATGGATCACCGAGGGCCCGGCGTTGGGCCCCTTGCCGCCCGCCACCGCGAACCTGACCCTGATCGAGGCCGAGCAGCCCGGGCAAGAGGCCGAGGCCATCGCCCTCATCATCCGCCAGGCGGTGGAACGCGCCGAGCCCGTCACCCTGATCGCCGCCGACCGCATGCTGACCCGGCGCGTGCAATCGGCGCTGGACCGCTGGGGCATCATCCCGGACGACTCGGCCGGCCAGCCCCTGCCCCTGACCGCGCCGGGCCTGTTCCTGCGCCATATCGCCGACCTCAACGGGGCCGAGCTGATGATCGACGGGCTGTTGGTGCTGCTGAAGCATCCGGTCACCGCGACCGGCCTGGGCGCCGACTACCGCCGTGATCACAACCGCCACAGCCGTGACCTGGAGCTGGCGCTGCGCCGCAATGGCCCGGCCTTTCCCGATGGCGCGGCCCTGCGCCAATGGGCCGAGCGCGGCGACGAGAAAAGCAAGCCCTGGGCGCTGTGGCTGGCCGGTCTGCTGGACCGGATCGTGCCCCTGGCCCGCGACCGCGCGCCGCGCCCGCTGGCGGCGCGGCTCTCCGAATTGCGTGCCCTGGCCGAGGATCTGGCCGCCGGTCCGGGCGGCAGCGCCGATGCCTCCGAGCTTTGGGGCAAGGCCGCCGGCGGTCTGGCGCGCAGCGTGCTGGACCATCTGGCCGCCCATGCCGCCCTGGGCCACGACCTGCGCCCGGCCGAGTTCCGCGATCTGCTGCACGGGGAATTGCAGGCCCAGGCGGTGCGTCAGGACGTGGCCGCGCATCCGCTGGTCCGCTTCCGCGGCCCGCGCGAGGCCCGCTCCGAGGCGGTGGGCCGGGTCATCCTGGCCGGCCTGAACGAGGGCGGCTGGCCGCAGGCCCTGCCCCCGGACCCGTGGCTGTCGCGGCCGATGCGGCTGGCGGCCGGCCTGACCCTGCCCGAGCGGCGTGTGGGCCTGTCGGCGCATGACTTCCAGCAGGCCGCCGGCGCCGCGCAGGTGATCCTGACCCGCGCCCGCCGCGATGCCGAGGCCGAGACCATTCCGGCGCGCTGGCTGAACCGGCTGACCAACCTGCTGGGCGGCCTGACCGCGCAGGACGGCCCCCGCGCCCTGGCCGAGATGCGCGCGCGCGGTCAGGGCTGGCTGGACCTGGCCGAGGCCCAGGCCCGGCCGGTGCAGCGGCTGCCCAGGGCCGCGCGGCCCTCGCCGATCCCGCCCGCCCCGGCGCTGGCGGAAATGTCGGTGACCGAGGTCCGGACGCTGATCCGCGACCCCTATGCCGTCTATGCCCGCCGCGTGCTGGGCTTGCGGGCGCTCGAGCCCTTGCGCCCCGAACCCGACGCCGCCGACCGCGGCAATGCGCTGCACGAGATCATGGACCGCTTCCTGCGCGGCCTGCCCGACCTGCCGGAAACCCCCGAGGTGATGCGCGACCGCCTGCTTGTGATCACAGACGCGGTGCTGGCCGAACAGGTGCCCTGGCCCTCGGCCCGGCTGTTCTGGCGCGCGCGCATCGGTGGCGTCGCGGATCGGCTGATGGCGGACGAGGCGGTGCGGCTGCAACAGGGCCGCCCGGTGCTGGTCGAGACCCGTGGCGCGCTGGCGGTGCCCGGCGCCGATTTCCGCCTGACCGCGCGGCCCGACCGGCTGGACCGGCTGACGGATGGCCGGGTGCAGGTCTATGACTACAAATCCGGCAAGCCGCCAACCGACAAGCAGATCGCGCATTTCGACAAGCAGCTGCCGCTGGAGGCGGCAATGGTCGAGCTAGGCGGCTTTCCGCGCCTCGGCCCGGCCGAGGTCGCCGGCATCAGCTATATCCAGCTCGGTGGCGAGGGCAGGACCGAGCCGCGCGACTTCGGCCCCGGCCAAGCCCTTGAAACCTGGCAGGGTTTCGTGGCGCTGATCGGGCTTTACCTGCGCGGCGAGCGCGGCTTTACCGCCCGCCTGGCGATGGAGCGCAGCGACCATGCCAGCGATTACGACCACCTGTCGCGGCACGGCGAATGGGACGCCAGCGAAGCCGCCGTCGAGGAAAGATTCGCCGATGATTGACTTCGACGAGGCGACGCTGGCGCAGGTGCGGGCGGCGGAACCCCTGCGCTCGACCTGGCTCACCGCCAATGCGGGCTCCGGCAAGACCCGGGTGCTGACCGACCGGGTGGCGCGGCTTCTGCTGGCCGGGACGGCGCCGGAACGCATCCTGTGCCTGACCTATACCAAGGCCGCCGCCAGCGAGATGCAGAACCGCCTGCTGAAGCGCCTGGGCGAATGGGCCATGCTGCCCGAGCCCGCGCTGCGCGCCGAACTGGCGCGGCTGGGCGAAACAGCCGCCCCCGACCTGCCCGCCGCGCGGCGGCTGTTCGCGCGGGCCATCGAGACGCCGGGCGGGCTGAAGGTGCAGACCATCCACAGCTTCTGCGCCGGTGTCTTGCGCCGCTTTCCGATCGAGGCCGGCGTGCCGCATGGCTTCACCGAACTCGACGACCGCAGCGCCGCGCTGATCCGCGCCGAGATCATCGAGGACATGGCGCATGAGGATCATCCCGCCTTGCAAGACCTGCTGGCGCTGCATTCGGGCGAGAAGCTCGACGCTTTCCTGGCCGGTCTGCGGGGGTTCGATGCCCCCGCGGACCGGGACGCGCTCTGGGCGGCCTGCGGTCTGGCCCCGGACGCCGACATGGCCGGGCTGCTGGCCCAGACCTTCGCGGATGGCGCGCGGGTGATCCCGGCGCTGATCCCGCATCTGCTGAAATCGGGACCCAACGACCAGAAGGCGGCGGCGAAGCTGGCGGCCGGCGACTGGGCGCAGCCGGGCGCGGCGGAACTCGCGATCCTGGAATCGGTGCTGCTGAACGGGGCAGGGGCCAAGGAGCCCTTTGCGCCGAAATACGACAGCTTCCCGACCAAGGCGCTGCGCAGCGGCCCCTGCGCCGGGCTGATGGACGACCTGGCGATCCTGATGGAGCGGGTGGCCGATGCCCGCCTGCCGCGCATCGCCCTGGCCCATGCCCAGAAAACCCTGGCGCTGCACCGCTTCGGCCACGCCTTCCTGTCCCGCTATCGCGCGCAGAAGGCGGCGGGCGGGCATCTGGACTTCGACGACCTGATCGAGCGCACGGCGCGGCTCTTGTCCGAAGGCAGCATGGCGCAATGGGTGCTGTTCCGGCTGGACGGCGGCATCGACCACATCCTGGTCGATGAGGCGCAGGACACCAGCCCGGCGCAATGGCAGGTGATCCAGCGCCTGACCGACGAATTCACCGCCGGGCAGGGCGCGCGTGATCACATGCGCAGCCTTTTCGTGGTCGGCGACCCGAAACAGTCGATCTACAGCTTCCAGGGCGCCGACATCGCCGTTTTCGAGGCGCGCCGCGCCGGTTTCGCCGCCGGGTTCGAGGCGGTCGAGCAACCGATGCAGGTGCTGGAGCTGCGCCATTCCTTCCGCAGCTCGCCCGCCATCCTGTCGCTGGTCGACCAGGTCTTTGCCGGCGATGCGGCGCGGGGCCTGGGCGACCCGCCGCAGCACCGCGCCTTTCGCGCCGCCATGCCCGGCCGGGTCGACCTGTGGCCGGCGATCCCCAAGCCCGAGAAGCCCGCGCCCGGCGACTGGACCGACCCGGTGGACAAGCCGGCCGAGAACGCGGAGACCACGCAGCTGGCCCGCGCCATTGCCGAAGGCATCGCCCAGATGCTGGGCCAGCCGATCCTGGACGGCAAGACCGGCGCGGTGCGCCGCATCCGGGCCGGCGATGTGCTGATCCTGGTGCAGCGCCGCTCGGACCTGTTCGCCGAGATCATCGCGGCGCTGAAATCCGCCGGCCTGCCGGTCGCCGGCGCCGACCGGCTGAAGCTGGGCGGCGAGATCGCGGTGCAGGACATCCGCGTGCTGCTCTCGGCGCTCGCCACGCCCGAGGACGACCTGTCGCTGGCCGCCGTCCTGCGCTCGCCGCTGTTCGGCCTCAGCGAGGAACAGCTTTACCGCCTGGCCCGCGGCCGCAAGCGCGGCGAATACCTGTGGCGGCGGCTGCGCGATTCGGGCCATCGCGAGGCGGTCGAGATCCTGTCGGACCTGATGGGCCAGACCGGCTTCCTGCGCCCCTATGACCTGATCCAGCGCCTGCTGATCCGCCATGGCGGCCGCGCGCGGCTGATCGCGCGGTTGGGCCCCGAGGCACAGGACGGCATCGACGAGCTTCTGTCGCAGGCGCTGCGTTATGAAGCCAGCGAGACGCCTTCGCTGACCGGCTTCCTGGTCTGGCTGGCCGGCGGCGATGTCGAGGTGCGCCGCCAGCCCGGCAGCGCCGGCGATGGCGAGGGGCTGATCCGGGTGATGACCGTGCATGGCTCGAAGGGGCTGGAAAGCCCCATCGTCATCATGCCCGATTGCGCCAAGCGCCGCGCCCCCCGCGAGGCGCCGGTGCTGCCGGGCGCGGATGGCCTGGCGCTGTGGCGCGGCCGCAAGGGTGAGCGGCCGGACCCGGTCGAGGCACTGGCCGAGGAACAGACCCGCCGCCAGCTCGAGGAAAGGAAGCGCCTGCTCTATGTCGGCCTGACCCGGGCCGAAAGCTGGCTGATCGTCGCCGCGGCCGGCGAGACCGATGCCGAAAGCTGGCATGGCATGGTCGAGGCCGGCTTTGCCCGCAGCACCTTGGCTGAGCGCCGCATCCCGTCGCCCTGGGGCGAGATCCGGCGCCTGGAATGGGGCGACTGGCCCGAGGCGGCGCCCGCCAGCCCGCCCCGGACCCGGCCCGTGGCCGAGGTGCCCGACTGGTTGTCGGCACCGCTGCCGCCGGTGCCCGTGAAGCGGCGCCCGGTGGCGGCGTCGGCCCTGGGCGGCGCCAAGGTGATCGGCGGCGGGGCAGGGGATGGCGATGCCGCGATGCTGTTCGGCACCCGGCTGCACCTGCTTCTGGAGCATCTGCCCGGCCGCGACCCCGCCCAATGGCCGGCGCTGGCCCGCGACCTGCTGGCCGATGCCGAGGGCGGGCTGCCCGGCCCGGACGAGCTGGCGCAGCTGATTTCGGAGGCCCGCGCCGTGACCGAGGCGCCCGAGCTTTCCCAGGTCTTCGCCCTGCCCGAAGGCGCCGCGCTTTTCCGCGAACTGGCACTGGCTGCGCCGGTGCCGGGCCTTGGCATGGTGCTGGGCCAGATCGACCGGCTTGTGATCACAGGGGACCGGCTACTGGCGGTGGACTACAAGTCGAACCGCGAGGTGCCCGTCGGCCCCGGAGACGTGCCGCTGGGCATCCTGCGCCAGATGGCCGCCTATCGCGCCGCGCTGCGGGCGATCTGGCCCGGCCACCGGATCGAGATGGCCGTGCTGTGGACGGCGACGCGCAGCCTGATGCCGCTGCCCGACGCGCAGCTGGATGCGGTGCTGGCGGCCCTTGACCCCGGTGCCGCGGGTGCCTAGCTCTTGGGGACATTCCTGCCGGATCCCTCCGGCATTGCGCAGGAGCATCCCATGGCCAAGACCCAAGCCGTTACCGACGCCGATTTCGACAGCGAAGTGCGCCAGTCCGCGACCCCCGTCGTCGTGGATTTCTGGGCGGAGTGGTGCGGCCCCTGCCGGCAGATCGGCCCCTCGCTGGAAGAGCTGGCGGCCGAGTACCAGGGCCGCGTCAAGATCGTCAAGGTGAACGTGGACGAGAACCCGGAAAGCCCGGCCGCCCTGGGCGTGCGCGGCATCCCGGCGCTGTTCCTGTTCAAGGACGGCCAGGTGGTCTCGAACAAGATCGGCGCCGCGCCCAAGGCCGCGCTGAAGGCCTGGATCGACGATTCGATCTGATCGGGGCGGAATTTCGGAAAAGCGGGCGGCGGGTCAGATCGGCCAGCCGCCCTTTCGCATGGCGGCTAGGATGCGGTCGGGCGCCTCGGGGCGGCTGGCGTTGATCGACTGCTCTTGCAGGAACCACCACAGATAGCGGGCGTAATCCGGGGCGTGGTGCTCGGCCGCCGCCAGCGCCGGATCTGCGCCCAGATCGGCCACGTTCAGCCCGATATGGTGAAAGTCGATCTGCCCGAACAGCACCACCGGCTTGCCGAGGATATAGCCGTCGAAACCGACGCCGCTGTTCTGCGTCGCGACGAAGGCGCAGTCGCGCAAGAGCCGGCCCGTGTCGCCGCCGATGCGCAGGTTCGGGTGGCGCCTGGCCAGCCGGGCCAGGGCGGCATGGTCGGCGGCATCGTAGCTTTCCCTGGGGTGCAGGGTCGCGACGGTGGGCCGGCCGGTGGCGGCGACATGCTCCAGCATCTGGACCGGGCTCATGGTCTGGAACGAGCGGCAGCGGCGGATATGGCCCTGCAGCGGCACCAGCACCGGCCCCGTCCGCGTGGGCGGCGGGCCGGGCAGCACCCGGGCACGCAGGGCGCGGGCGAAATCCTCGGCGGGGGCAGGGTTCACCATCGCCGGGTCGAAGCGGGCCTGCGCCACCCGGAAGCGCCAGCGCTGCTGCGTGGCCTCGATGCGCCAGAACGGATAGTGATAGGCGCGGCGAAAGCTCAGCGCCCGGTCATGCGTCGGCGGCTGCATGTGAAACAGCGCATAGCCGTCGCGGCGGGGCGCGATGCGGCGCGCCTCGGGGCCGGTCTCGTGCCATTCGACGCGCCAGCCCTGCGCTTCCACCGCCGCCCTGAGCAGGTTCAGGAAATTCATCTTGCCCGCCCGCGTCATGCGCAGCAGCGGACCTTCCAGGTAGACGCGCAGGATCGGGGCGTGACTCATGGCCGGCAGGCTAGCGGTGCCGTGCGGGTTGCGAAAGGGGCGGGGCGGTCATATCTGAGCCGCAACAGGAATGCGGAGAGCACCATGGCGCAGGAGAAGTTTCCCGGCTGGCACGGCACCACCATCCTGGCGGTGCGGCGCGGCGGCAAGGTCGTCGTCGCCGGCGACGGCCAAGTCAGCGTCGGCCAGACGGTGATGAAGGGCACGGCGCGCAAGGTGCGCCGGCTGAAGCCGGGCGGGCATGACGTGGTGGTGGGCTTCGCCGGCTCGACCGCCGATGCCTTCACCCTGCTCGAGCGGCTGGAGAAGAAGCTGGAGGCGGCGCCCGGACAACTGGCGCGGGCCTGCGTCGATCTGGCCAAGGACTGGCGCATGGACAAGTATCTGCGCAATCTCGAGGCCATGCTGATCGTCACCGACGGGCGCGAGATCTTTGTCGTGACCGGCGCCGGCGACGTGCTGGAGCCCGAGCATGACGTGGCCGCCATCGGCTCGGGCGGGAACTACGCGCTGGCAGCGGCGCGCGGGCTGATGGAAAGCGACCTGGATGCCGAGGCGGTGGCGCGGCGCGCCATGGCGATCGCGGCGGACATCTGCGTCTATACCAATGGCAACCTGACGGTCGAGGTTCTGGGCTGAGGGGGCTCTGCCCCCGTCCTTCGGACTCCCCCGGGGTATTTGGGAAACGGAGAAAGCCTTTTCCCGGCATGAGAAAGGTTCGAGATGAGTGACCTGACACCGCGCGAGATCGTGTCCGAGCTGGACCGGTTCATCATTGGCCAGAAGGACGCCAAGCGCGCCGTGGCCGTGGCGCTGCGCAACCGCTGGCGGCGCCGGCAGTTGGGCGACGACCTGAGGGACGAGGTCTATCCCAAGAACATCCTGATGATCGGCCCGACCGGCGTCGGCAAGACCGAGATCAGCCGCCGGCTGGCCAAGCTGGCCCGCGCACCGTTTCTGAAGGTCGAGGCGACCAAGTTCACCGAGGTCGGCTATGTCGGCCGCGACGTCGAGCAGATCATCCGCGACCTGGCCGATGCCGCCATCGTCGAGACCCGCGAGCGCATGCGCGAGGAGGTCAAGGCCCGCGCCCACAAGTCGGCCGAGGATCGCGTCGTCGCGGCCCTGGCGGGCGAAGGCGCGCGCGAGCAGACCAAGCAGATGTTCCGCGACAAGCTGAAGCGCGGCGAGTTGGACGACACCGTGATCGAGCTGGAGGTGCAGGACAATTCCAACCCCTTCGGCATGATGGAGGTGCCGGGCCAGCCGATGGGCGGGATGATGGACCTGTCGGGGCTGATGAAGGCCTTTGGCGGCCGGCGGGTGCGGCGCAAGGTCAGCGTGGCCGAAAGCTATGAACTGCTGATCGCGGAAGAAGCCGACAAGCTTCTGGACGACGAGGCGGTGAAGGCCGCCGCGCTGGAGGCGGTGCAGGAAAACGGCATCGTCTTCATCGACGAGATCGACAAGGTGGCGACGCGCACCGATGCGCGCGGCGGCGACGTCTCGCGCGAGGGCGTGCAGCGCGACCTGCTGCCGCTGATCGAGGGCACCACGGTTTCCACCAAATACGGGCCGGTGAAGACCGACCATATCCTGTTCATCGCCTCGGGCGCCTTCCACATCGCCAAGCCCTCGGACCTGTTGCCGGAATTGCAGGGGCGCTTGCCGATCCGGGTGGAATTGCGCGCCCTGACCGAGGATGATTTCATCCGCATCCTGACCGAGACCGACAATGCCCTGACCCGGCAATATACCGCGCTGATGGCGACCGAGGGCGTCACCGTCACCTTCGCCGAGGACGGCGTGCGGGCGCTGGCCCGGATCGCGGCCGAGGTGAACGGCTCGGTCGAGAACATCGGCGCGCGGCGGCTTTACACCGTCATCGAGCGGGTGTTCGAGGAGCTGTCCTTCAGCGCGCCCGACCGCTCGGGCGAGAGCGTGCTGGTCGATGCCGGCTTCGTCGAGACGCATCTGGGCGACCTCGCGCGCTCGACCGATCTGTCGCGTTACGTGCTCTAGCGGAACCGGCGGGTGCTTTCGCCGTTGTGCTGGCGGATAACGGACGAGGGCGCCCCATGAGCTATATTCTCGGCATCATCATCTTCGCTTTGGATGTCTGGGCGATCGCCTCGATCATCAACACCAATGAGACCACCACGACCAAGCTGATCTGGATCGCGCTGGTCGCCATCCTGCCGGTGGTCGGGCTGATCATCTGGTGGCTGGCCGGGCCCAAGGCGAATTACGGCTAGGGCTTTTCGGCCCGCCCGCGTGATGGCATGTTGCCCCCGGATCCAAGGGGGACGGGCATGCCGAGGCGGCTGATGATCGGACTGGTGCTGGCCGTGGCGGCCTGTGCGCCGCGCGGCGCGATCACCCTGGCGCCCGAGGCCGCCGGGATCGGCACGGTCGAGCGGATCTATGTCGCCAGCAACCGGACCCTGCGCGACAGCCGGCAGGAAGGGGTCAGCTTCGGCAGGGTCGATGTCTCGGTCCCGCCGCAGCGCCGGCCGGGGACCATCACCTATCCGAAAAAGGACGCGAAGCCCGATCCGCAGACGGATTTCTTGGTCTCGGACTATCGGCGTTTTGCCCGGCCCGAGGATTTCCGCGCCGATCTGCGGCGCGCCGTGGCGGAAAGGCCGCGCGGGGACCGAGATGTTGTGTTGTTCGTGCATGGTTACAACAACACCTTCGCCGAGGGCCTGTATCGCTTTGCCCAGATCGAGCGTGACCTGAATCTGCCGGGGGTGCCGATGCATTTCTCGTGGCCGTCGCGCGGGCAGCCGCTGGCCTATGCGGGGGACCGCGACAGCGTGCTCTATTCCCGCGACGGGCTGGCGGACAGCATCCGGATCGCGACCGAGGCGGGCGGCGGCAAGGCGATCCTGGTCGCGCATTCCATGGGCGCGCTGTTGATGATGGAGAGCCTGCGCCAGATGGCCATCGCCGGCGACCGGCGCACGCTGGAGCGGATCGGCGCGGTGGTGCTGCTGTCGCCCGACATCGACGTCGGCGTGTTCCGCAGCCAGGCCCGCGCCATCGGCCGGCTGCCGCAACCTTTCATCATCTTCACCTCGGGACGGGACCGGGCGCTGAACCTGTCGGCTCTGATCTCGGCCGAGCCGGTGCGGCTGGGCAACCTGACCGATGCGCGGGCGGTGGCGGACCTGCCGGTGACGCTGGTCGACGTCGGCGCCTTCAGCAGCGGCGACGGGCATTTCAATGTCGCCACCTCGCCCGCGCTGATGCGGATCCTGAACCAGGCGCGAGAGCTGAACACCGTGTTCTCGTCGGATGTGGCGGGCGGAGTCGGGCCGCTGACCCAGACCGCGCTGCGGGTCGAGCGGGCGGCGCAGGTCGTGATCTCGCCCGGCTTCTAGCGGCGCAGATAGACGTAATAGGCGCCCTCGCCGCCGTGACGGCGATGCGCGGGGCGGATCTGCAGCACCACCTGGCTCAGCGGCGGCATGTGCAGCCAATGCGGCACATTGTGGCGCAGCGCGCCGGGGCGGACGGGCAGGGGGGCGTCGGGCCCGCCCTCGCGGCCCTTGCCGGTGATGACCAGCACCAGCCGCCGGCCCTCGGCCCGGGCCTGCAGGATGAAGCGGGTCAGCACCGGCTGGGCGATGTTCAGCGTCATGCCATGCAGGTCGATGCGCGCCTCGGGGGCGAGCTTGCCGCGGGTCATCTGGCGATGGGTCTTGTGGTCCATGCGCAGCGGCTGGGCATGGGCCATGGCCGGCGGCGAAGGCGACAGCGCGACGCGGGTCGCGGGAGCGGCCGCCAGCTTGCCGATGCGCAGGTCATGCAGCGCAAGCGGCGGCGGCTGTTCCGCCAGGCGCGGGGCTTTCGGCGGCGGAGCCAGGGGTTCGGGCAGCGGCGGCTCGGGCGGCTTGCGGCCGGGATGCATGGGCACGGCGCTGGCCGCGACGCGCGACCACAGGGCCTTGTCCTCGGCCGAGAGTCCGCGCCGCTTCCTTGCCATGGGTCAGGCCGTGGCGACCAGTTGCCAGTTCGGATCGTCCTGGCCCATGCGCCGGGCAAAGGTCCAGATGTCGCGCTGCTTGCGGGCCGATTTCGGGTCGCCGTCGACCACATTGCCCTGGGCGTCGCGGGTGGCGACGATCATCTCGCCGACGAAGCGGACCGAAAGCTCGGCCATGCCGGTGGCGGGGGTGAATTCGGCGCTGGCCAGCGCGGTTTCGCGGGTGCCGAGGAACTGCGCCTCGGTGGTCAGCCCGCGCGCCTTGCGGTCGGCGATGACGCTGTCGAAGGCCTCGGCCACCTGCGGCGCGAGAAAGCCGCGCACCTCGGCAATGTCGCCGCGTTCGAAGGCCATCAGGATCATCTCATAGGCGGATTTGGCGCCGGCCAGGAAGGGCCCGACGGCAAAGTCGGGCTCGGCGCGTTTCATCTGCGCCAGCGCCTGGGCGGTCGGGCTGCCCGGTTCGGCATGGTCGGCGATGTCGCTGTCGCCCGGCTCGGCCGTGCCCTCGATCACGTCGAAGCGCTTGCGCGGCGTCGGCTCCTCGGGAATGCTGGGCGCCTCGAACCCGTCGCGCGTGCCCAGGACGCCGCGCAGGCGCAGGATCAGGAAGACGGCGATCGCGCCCAGGACGAGCAATTGCAGCAGGGGGTTCGACATGGGCGGGCCTGACAATCTTTGTAACGGCGGTTTGGATGCTTATGTAGGGTGAGCACCGGCCCAAGTCCAGTTTGGCGCCGGAAAATGGAAGACTGGGGAGAGAGTTTCGCATGTGGCTGCTGTTGCCTTTCGTGATCCTGCCGATCGTCGAGATCGCGCTGTTCATCCAGGTGGGCGGCCTGATCGGCGTGCTGCCGACGCTGGCGCTGGTGCTGGGCTCGGCGGTCCTGGGCGCGGCGGTGATGCGCCGCCAGGGCGCCCGCGCCATGCTGGACCTGCAACAGGCGATGCAGGAATTCCGCGACCCGGCCCGGCCTATGGCGCATGGCGCGCTGGTGATGATCGCCGGGATGCTGCTGATGGTGCCCGGCCTGCTGACCAGCGCCATCGGGCTTTTGCTGCTGATCCCCGCGGTGCGGGCGTTGCTTCTGCGCTGGATGGGCCGGCGGGTCACGGTGGCCTCGGCCGGCTTCGGCTATCCGCCGCGCTTTCCCGATGCCGACCTGGGCGCCGATCCGGCCGGGTTTCGCCCGGCCCGCGGCTGGCCCGACGACGGGGTGATCGACGGCGAATATTCCGTGCAGGACGATCCGCCCGCCCCGGTGCGCGAAGGTCTGACCGACCAGTCTGCGCCGAAACGTCCCGGCAGCTCGGGCTGGACGCGGCATTGAGCGCCCGGCGCCGGGGTGCTAGAACCCCGGCAAATCCGAGGAGAATGCAATGAGCGACGAGACCAACAATGCCGCCGCGCCCGACGGCCAGGCGCCCGAGGCCCCGGCCGGCGTGCGGCTGCAAGTGCTGACGCAATACATCCGCGACCTGTCGTTTGAAAACGCCGTCGCGCAGAAGGGCCTGCCCTCGGGCGAGGTGCAGCCCGAGATCAGCGTCCAGGTCAGCCTCGACGCCCGCAAGCGCCCGGCCGATCACCAGTATGAGGTCATCAGCAAGTTCCGCGTGCAATCGACCAATGCCGCCGACAAGTCGCCGATCTTCCTGTGCGAGCTGGACTATGGCGGCATCTTCCACGTCGAGGGCGTGCCCGAGGACCAGCTGCATCCCTTCCTGATGATCGAATGCCCGCGCATGCTGTTCCCCTTCGTGCGGCGCATCGTCTCGGACATGACCCGCGACGGCGGCTTCCCGCCCTTCAACATGGACCCGATCGACTTCGTGGCGCTGTATCGCCAGGAGATCGCCCGCCGCATGCAGGCCGAGCGGCCGGCCGACCAGCCGCTGTCCTGAGCGCGTTCACTTCTGCGTGATCCCGGGTCCGTGGCGGAGGCGTCGCGGGCCCTTCTTCGTGCCGCAACCGGAGAAAGAGCGATGGCGAAAGCCGCGAAACGGGCCTGGCAGCGGATGCTTTCGGGGCGTCGGCTGGACCTCCTGGACCCGACGCCGATGGATATCGAGATCGCCGACATCGCGCATGGCCTGGCTTTCGTCGCGCGCTGGAACGGCCAGACCCATGGCGATTGGGCCTATAGCGTCGCCGAGCATTCGCTGCTGGTCGAGCAGATCCACGCCCGGGCCGAACCCCAGGCCGAGCCCTGCTGGCGCCTGGCGGCGCTGCTGCATGACGCGCCGGAATATGTCATCGGCGACATGATTTCGCCGGTGAAGGCGGCGCTGGGACGCGAATATGGCGAAATGGACTCGCGCCTGGCGGCGGCGATCCACCGGCGCTTCGGATTGCCGGCGCAATTGCCGGCGCCGGTCAAGCGCGCCATCAAGCGTGCCGACCGCATCTCGGCCTGGCTGGAAGCCGTTCAGATCGCCGGTTTTTCCCGGGCCGAGGCGGACCGGCTGTTTCCGGTTCCCGATCCCGGCCTGTTGCAGGGGCTGGAGATAAGGCTGCGGCCGCCGCGCGAAACCCGTGCCGCCTATTTGGCTCGATTTGACGAATTGATCGCGGAAACCGACCGGGCGGAGAAATGAAAAACCCCCGCGGCTTTTCGCGGGGGTTTCGGTTCAGATTTCCAGATCTTCCAGCTTTTTGCCGCTGTCCAGGGCTTCCTGCACCCAGCGCGGCTTGCGTCCGCGCCCGGTCCAGGTCGCCGAAGGATCCTGGGGATTGGCATATTTTGCCGCCACCTTGCTGCGCGCCGGCCGGGCGGCGGTCAGTTCGGCCAGATTGAAGCCAAATTCGCGCGCCGCGCTTTCGACGGCGGCCAGCGCCTCGCGTTTGCGGCGATCCTCGAAGGTGGAAATGGCGCGGTCCAGCTTGTTGCGCAGATCACGCAGTTCCTTCAGGGACATTGCGTCCAGATCAACGGTCATATCGGCATCCCGGTTTTTGTTTGTGCCCCCAATATTTGCATTCCGCCCGGAATTGCAAATGTTTTCGGGGGCGCCGTTATTAACGCGGGCTGCGCTTGGCCAAAATCCGCTGCAAGGTGCGGCGATGCATATGCAGCCGCCGCGCGGTTTCGCTGACATTGCGGTCGCATTGTTCATAGACGCGCTGAATATGTTCCCAGCGCACCCGGTCGGCCGACATCGGCGTTTCCGGCGGCGGCGGCAGCGTTTCGCCGCGCGCCAGCAGGGCGCGGGTGACGTCATCGGCGTCGGCGGGTTTGGACAGGTAATCCGTGGCGCCCATTTTCACCGCCGCGACCGCGGTGGCGATGGCGCCATATCCGGTCAGCACGACGATGCGGGCATCGGCGCGGGTCTCGCGGATCGCATCGACCACGTCCAGCCCGTTGCCGTCTTCCAGCCGGAGGTCGACCACGGCGAAAGCCGGCGCCTTTTCGGCCAGAAGCGCGCGGGCCTCGGCCACCGAACCGGCACGGCTGACGGCAAAGCCGCGCTTTTCCATCGCCCGGGCCAGCCGGGTCAGAAAGATCTCGTCATCGTCGACCAGCAGCAGGCTGGGGTCCGGTCCGATCTGGTATTCCTCGGCCATATCGCTTTCGCCCTTGATTTTGGATTTGCTTAGGCGGTTTTTCCGGCCTGGTCAAATATGGCCCCAATTCATGCCCGGCCCGCGCATTGATTGCCGCCGGTCGCCGCCCTATCAAGGTCAAAGCCCCCGCAACCGGAGACCCCGCGTGCCCCTTGGCCTCGTTTCCCGCCGCATCGACCTTTTGCCCGGCCAGCCGGGACCCGAGCCGATCCGGCTGCGCACCCTGATCCTGCTGCGCTGGGTCGCCATCGCCGGGCAATTGGCCGCCGTGGGCGCGGCGCTGGCGATCGGGGCGAAATTCTCGCTGCCGGCGGTGCTGGCGGTGATCGGCCTTGCCATCGCGCTGAACCTGGCGCTGTCGCTGCGGCCCGGCCGGCGCATCACGGCGCGCGAGGCGGCCTGGCAACTGGGTTTCGACCTGGCGCAGATCGCGGCGCTTCTTGCGCTGACCGGCGGGCTGGAAAACCCCTTTGCGCTGCTGCTGCTGGCGCCCGTCACCATCACGGCGACCGCCTTGCCGGGCCGGCACCTGCTGGCCCTGGGCGTGGCCACCTTCGTCATGGTGACGCTGGCGGCGGTCTTTGCCCAGCCGCTGACCTTCCGCCCGGCCCCGCTTGCGCTGCAATATCCGCTGCTGGTCGGGCATTGGTTCGCCATCGTCATCGGCGCGCTGTTCTTCGCGGCCTATGCGCGGCTGGTCGCGGCCGAGGTCAGCGCCACCTCGGACGCGCTTTTCGCCGCGCGCATGGCGCTGGAGCGGGAACAGAAGCTGCAGACCCTGGGCGGTGTCGTCGCCGCCGCCGCGCATGAGCTGGGCACGCCCTTGGCCACGATCAAGCTGGTCAGCGCCGAGCTTTCCGACGAGCTGGCCGAGGCGCTGCCCGACCGCGACGACCTGGCCGAGGATCTGGCGCTGCTGCGCCAATCCGCCGACCGCTGCCGCGACATCCTGAAATCCATGGGCGCCTCGGGCCGCGACGATCTCTTGATCCGCTCGGCGCCGCTGTCCGAGGTGCTGGCCGAGGCCGCCGCCCCGCATCGCGACCGGCGCGCGCAGATCGTGCTGGACAGCGCCGCGGCCGACCCCATCGTGCATCGCGACGCTGCGGTCATCCACGGGCTGCGCAACCTGATCCAGAACGCCGTCGATTTCGCGGCCGAGCGTGTCACCGTGCGCACCGGCGCCGACCGGCGCGAGATCTGGCTGCGCATCAGCGACGACGGCCCGGGCTTTCCCCCGACGCTGCTGCCGCGCATCGGCAGCCCCTTCCTGACCACCCGCCCGCGCGCCGAGGACGGCCGCAGCTACGAGGGCATGGGCTTGGGCCTCTTCATCGCCAAGGCGCTGCTGGAACGCTCGGGCGCGCGGCTGCGCTTCGGCAATGGCGCGCAGGGCGCCGAGGTCACGGTGATCTGGCCGCGCGAGCTGATCGAGACCGACAACCGTGGCGCCCTGGGGCGAAACCCCGAAATTCTCGGCTGAATCCGGCGCCCGTTAACCACTTCTTAAAATATCGCGCTATAGTTGAGCAGGTGGGTCCATGATGGGTTGTTGCGATGGTTGCGCATTTCCTGATCGCCTTTGCTGCCGCGGCGCTGGCCGTCGGCCTGGCGCTGCTGCTGATGCGGCAGCTCGAGCGGCGCTTCGGCGGCGCCGGTCCGGCGCGTGGCCTGGAACGCGGGATCGAGCCGATCGTGTTCCTGTTCCGCAACCAGGTGCTGATCGATGCCACCGGCCCGGCCCGGGCGCTGCTGGCGACGCTGCCCGGCCAGGGCGACTGGCAGGGCCTGACCAGCTGGCTGGCGATGCGCCTGCCGGATTTCGGCGCGCTGCTGCCCGATCTCTCCGGCGCCGCGCGGCTGGAGTTCAAGGAACGCGCCCAAGGCCATCCGCTGCGCCTGCTGGCCGAGGATCTGGGCGAGGGGGTGGTCCGCCTGACGCTGGCCGATCCGGCCGCCGAGAATGCCGGCATCCTGGTCGATTCGCTGTCGCTGGGCGTCATGGAGCAGGAACTCGAGATCCTGCGCAGCACCATGGACCATTCGCCGATGTTGGCCTGGCGCCAGGACCGCCAGGGCCAGGTCACCTGGGCGAACTCGGCCTATATGGACCTGGCCGATGCCCGGCTGCCCGACCAGACGCAATGGCCCCTGCCGCAGATCGTCGACCTCAGCGCGCGCCCGGCCAGCGGCGGCGGCGCTCGGCGCATCCAGGTCGACCATGACGGGCAGAGCCGCTGGTACGATTGCCACGTGCACGAGGTCGCCGAGCAGACCGTCGCCATCGCCCTGCCCGCCGATGCCGCCGTCCGCGCCGAGCGGGCGCTGCGCGAATTCGTCCAGACCCTGACCAAGACCTTTGCCGACCTGCCCATCGGGCTCGCGATCTTCGACCGCGACCGCAATCTGCAGCTCTTCAACCCGGCGCTGATCGACCTGACCGGCCTCGCCACCGGCTTCCTGACCGCGCGCCCGACGCTTTACGCCTTTCTGGATCGCCTGCGCGAGGCGCGCATGGTGCCCGAGCCCAAGGATTACCGCAGCTGGCGCAACCAGATGGCCTCGCTCGAGGCGGCGGCGTCCTCGGGGCATCATGTCGAGATGTGGTCGCTGCCCGGCGGCCAGACCTATCGCGTCACCGGCCGGCCTCATCCCGACGGTGCGGTGGCCTTCCTGTTCGAGGACATCACCTCGGAAATCTCGCTGACCCGCAAGTTCCGCGCCGACCTGTCGCTGGGCGCCGAGGTGCTGGATTCGCTCGAGGATGCGGTGGTGGTCTTTGCCGCGAATGGCGAGCTTCTGATCTCGAACCGCCGCTATGGCGAGCTTTGGGGTGCCGCCGCGCCGGCGACGCTGGACGACCATATCGCGATCTGGACCCAGGCTTGCGGGCAAAGCCCCGGCCTTGCCGCGCTGCGCGAGGCGCTTCATGCCGCGCTGCCCGACCAGCCGGTGCGCGGTGCAATGGCCGGTCCGGCCGGCGGCCTGCTCTCCTGGGGGCTGCGCGGGTTGTCGGGCGGGCGGCTGCTCTTGAGCTTTGCCGCGCCGATGCCGACGCCGCCGCTTGCGGCCGACCCGCCGGCTAGGACCGCGCCGGCGGATCCGGCAGAGACGGCGTGGCTGCGCCACAGCATGAGCGGATGAAATCTCCCTTGCCTCCGGACCCGCCCTGCGCTTCCCTGCGCCGGATTGCAGGAGGCAGGGCATGATGGATAGGGCGCGACAGGATGGCAGCCGGCCGGTGGTCCCCGACACCGTGGCCGGGCGCCGCGTGCTGTTCGTGATGGCGCTCGAATCCGAATACGGGCCGCAGCTGCGGGCCCGCATCGCGCCCTTGATGACCGGCGTCGGCCCGGTCGAGGCCGCGGTCGTGCTGACCGCCGAACTCGCACGGCTCGAGGCCCGGGATGCCTTGCCCGAACTGGTGGTCTCGCTGGGTTCGGCCGGCTCGCGCCAGCTGGAGCAACTCCGGGTCTACCAGGTCTCGGCGCTGGAATATCGCGACATGGACGCCTCGGCCCTGGGATTTGCCCGCGGCGAGACGCCGCTTCTGGGCCTGCCTGCCCGCCAGCCGCTGCCGCATCGCATCCCCGGTCTCGCCGAGGCGAGCCTCGCCACCGGGGCCAGCATCGTCAGCGGCGCGGGCTATGATGCGGTCACGGCGCAGATGGTCGACATGGAGAGCTATGCGGTGCTGCGGGCCTGCCAGCGCTTCGGCCTGCCGCTGATCGGTCTGCGCGGCATTTCGGACGGGGCCGAGGAACTGCGCCAGCTGTCGGACTGGACGCAATACCTGCATCTCGTCGACGAAAACCTGGCCGAGGCCGTGGACCAGCTGAGCGAGGCGCTGGCTTCGGGCGCGCTGATGCTGCCAGCGACTGGCGCTTAAGGTCGGATCGGCAGTCAAGTCATCCAGATCATGACTGCGGCGAGGGTGAAGCCTGAGGTGGATGGTCCTTCTGTCCTAGCGGGTTGCGACCTGAGCTGGCGGGATAGCTGCGGCAGAATGACTCGGGCACGCTTTGATGATGGTGGCGGCCGGGGCCCAGCGCCCGCTGTCATGACCGACACCGGCCGTGGACGCTCGTCCCATGCTGGACGCATGCGCGCCGGCGGTTCGTGAAGCGGCTGGAAAAGGACGGATCGCCGAGGCAGCCCTGCGCCAGATCGCCGGACTCCATGCCATCGGGAAGGCGGATGCGCGGCGCCTGATCCGCCTCGCGGCACGGCAGACACGCCCGGCCCCCATCATTGGCTCGTGCACAGCTCTCGCGCATTCCCCGGTCCTCGAAACTGGCCGAAGCTATCCGCTACACGCTGGCGCGCTGGCCGGGTCTTGCCCGCTTCCCCGAGGATGGTCGCCCGGAACTGGACACCAATCCTGTCGAAAACCGGATCCGGAAGATCGCGTCGACCCGCAAGAATGCCCTCTTCGCGGGGCATGAGGCCGGAGCGGAGCACCGGGCCATGCTCGCCAGCCTCACTGCCGACTGCAAGATGAACGACATCCGGTCACCATCCCGCCGAGACCCCTGCACCTTGCTCGACGGGCATCCCTAGCGCCGCATCGACAAGCTCATGCCCTGGAACTTCACCACAGCGTCAAGCCTCGCCGCAGAGGGCTGGGCCGAGTGCTCACGGTGCTTAATGCTATGCTCGCGGCATATGCGTCCGAAGATGTGCTCGAACGCGCCGGTATCGTCGGGCCGATTGCGAACTGCACGCCATTGTTGGTTAACATTGTGCGGATCCGGCACAGCTGCGATCAGGTCGCGCAGGACCTGCGCGGCAGCCCGGCCTCTTGAGCGAGTCGAAGGCAGACGTGCTGGTTCTGTCGATTGCGAGAAAAAGATAGAGGCTCCCTTCGGCGGCCTGAACCTCTGCAATGTCGACATGGAACTGAGGCCTCGCCCGCCATCGGTTCGAGGGCAAGGCCGAAACCAATGGGATAGCGTTTGAGGCGCGGCCGCGGTGGCTTGTCCCCCTCGACATCCGGTAGACGCGAGATGTCATGACACCGGTGCAGTGCTGATCGTGTCAGGTGCGGTCGTGTCGGCTGCAAGGCATACGTGCAAGCGAAGCGCCGTCCAGTGGCAGCAGCTCTTCGGCCTCGGAGAGAACCGTAGAGCGAGGTTCCGGCGGCCCGGTTCAAATCGTCGACCGTGGCCCGCTTACGCCACTTCGCGAGGGCTGATGCCAGGCTCCCGGCGCAGCGGCGGTCGAAGCGTGCGATCATTCGGGCCGGCCCTCGGACCAATGGCGGGCAGGCCCTCATTATTGCAGCCCGGATGGCGTGCGTGGTCGTGGCGCTGCGTGACGAACCTGGCCCATGGAGCTTCCTCCATTCCAAAGAAAGGACCGCACCATCAAACCAGGAGATCAACCAGCTAGGCGCCGCGCATCTGCCGGTCTTTTCGGTCGTCCTGCGCGAGCCAGCGCTGATCCGGGCTCGCGACTGGCGCGGGGCAGTGCCAAAGGAATCTCCCAGCGGTGCTGCTGCTTGCCAGACGGGCGCTTGCCTCGACGCAGCTTGTGCCGTCGTCGCTCGCCTTGACCATGGCCGGATTCCACGCAGTAGCCGGTGGCGGGTCCTGCGGCTCCAGATGCCTCGGATTTGCCGTCGCCTGTGCTGTGCTTAGGCCCTCGGCGCCGATCCGCACCGGGGCTCGCGATTGCGCGAGGCGCAGCGCAACGGGATCACCCAGCGGGCTGTCGACCTGCAGACGGAGCCGAACCGCCCAGCCGTCACCTTGCATCTGACGGGAGTCCGACATGCTTGCAGGACACCTGGTGACCACGGCCCTGACCTGACCGGCTGGAGCGGCGCCGCCCTTGCCGCGGCCCCTTCGCTGGACCCGGTCGCGCCGCTGGCACGGCCAGGACCTGTCCAGCGGCGAAAGTCGCGCGGTAGATGCCTCTTGGACGACGATGCCACGGTGCAGACGCCGGATCCGCCTGGATCAGTCCTCGGCGCCGATCAGCATCTGGCCCTCGGGCCAGCGCAGCGTGGTGCTCAGCGTGATGACCTGCTGCTCTCCGGCGGCGATGCGGCGGTTCCAGACCAGCAGCCCGCGCTTGCCGTCGGGGTCGGTGGCGTCGGGCGCGGGGTCGGCGCGCCAGTCGATGCGCAGGTCCTTCTGGGTCGAGACCGGCACCCGGTCGATCACCCGCAACGGCCATTCCTCGGCGGTCAGGTTGCGGATGCGCAGCTCGGCCACCTCCTGGCGTTCCGAGGATTTCGAGATCAGCCCGCGCGCGCCCTCGGTCTCGTCGGGGGTCCGGCGTTCCAGCTTGATGCCGGTCAGCGGGCCGAAGCCCAGCTTCATCTTGTCGCCGGCGGCGGTCAGCTCCAGCGCGCCGCGCCCGACCAGGGCGCCGTCCGCGTAAAAGCTGGCGCTGCCGGGCAGGATCACCGCGCCGGTGGAATTCACCGTATCGGCCACCAGATAGGCGGTGTCGTCGCGGCGCGGCACCGCCTCGGCCACCACCTCGGGGGTCAGCGCATGCGAATCCAGCGGCAGGCGCAGCGCATCGGCGCCGTCGCGCAGCGTGACCGAGGTCGGGTAGTCATAGACCACCGTCTCGCCGACCACGCCCGCCAGGGCCGATCCGGCGACGGCGGATTCGTCCAGCACGACCGGCTCGACCTCATGGCGCTCGGCGGAATCCATCGCCGCCTCGGCCATCGGCGCGGCCGAGCGGCTGTAGAGCTGGGCCTCGTTCTCGCCGATGCGGGGGAATTGCGGCTGCAATTCGCTGGGCGCCGACTGGTCCATCGGCCGGGCGGTGGACAGCAGCAGATGCACGCCGGCCCAATCCTCGCCGGTGCTCTGGCGCACCAGCAGCCCGCGATCCAGGCGCAGCGTGCCCGCCTTGCGGGCCAGCGACAGGTCGTAGACCGGCTGCCAACTGGCGTCGCCGGTCAGGCTGGTGATGCGGATGCGCGCGGGCTGGCCCTGGCCCTGGACCGCGACGACCAGCGCGCCGCGCGCCGATTCCGGGCCGCGCAGCGCCTCGAGCCGGGCCTCGGCCGTCTCCAGCCGCTCCTCCAGATCCTCGCGGCCTTGGTCGGCGGCTTCGGCCTCGGCCTCGGCGCGGATCGCGGCCTGGCGCGCCTGCAGCAATTGCTGGCCGACCGTGCCCGACAAGGCGGCGATGTCATTGCCGGCCATGCCGTCGGATTCCGCCAGCTTCATCAGGAATTCGATCAGGTCCTCGGCCGCCTCGCCCTGGGCCTTGATGCCGGCGACGCGGGAGGCATGGGCCGAAAGCTCGGATTTCAGCTGCCGCACCCGGTCCTCGGCCGCGGCGAGCTCGGGCGATTTCGCCGGCGTCTCGGGCAGGGCGCGTTCCTGCTGGAAGCCGACGGCGCCGATCACCGCGCCTTGGCCGCTGATGCGCAGGCTTTCCGGGGCCACGCCCTCGGGGATGCCGGGGATGACCAGCTCATGCGCGCCGGCGGGCAGGTCCAGCGCCGCCTCGCGGGTGACGCCGGCGCCCCAGGGATAGACGGTCACATCGGTCACGCGGGCCGTGGTCTCGATGCGGTCGGCAAGCGCGGGGCCGGCGAACAGGATGGCGGTGGAAAGCAGAAGATGACGCATCGGACCCCTCGTTGATAACGGCCGACAGGGTCCGCGACGCGGGCGCGAAATGCAAGAGGGCGCCCAAGGCGCCCCCGCATCGGCCTCTCAGCCCTTTTTCAGCACGCGATTGCCCAGAAGCTCGGCGATCTGCACCGCGTTCAAGGCCGCGCCCTTGCGCAGGTTGTCGCTGACGCACCAGAAGTTCAGGCCGTTTTCCACGGTCACGTCCTGGCGGATGCGTGAGATGAAGGTCGCGAAATCGCCGACGCATTCGACCGGCGTGGCGTAGCCGCCCGGCTCGCGCTTGTCGATGACCAGGATGCCCGGCGCCTCGCGCAGGATGTCGCGGGCCTCGTCCTCGTCCAGGAAATCCTCGGTCTCGACGTTGATCGCCTCGGAATGGCCGACAAAGACCGGCACCCGCACGCAGGTCGCCGTGACCTTGATCGCAGGGTCGAGGATCTTCTTGGTCTCGGCCACCATCTTCCATTCTTCCTTGGTGTCGCCGCTGTCCAGGAAGACGTCGATCTGCGGGATCACGTTGAAGGCGATCTGCTTCTGGAACTTCTTCGGCTCGACCTCTTGCCCCGGGACATACATGCCCTTGGTCTGGTTCCAGAGCTCGTCCATGCCCTCTTTCCCGGCGCCCGACACCGACTGGTAGGTCGAGACGACGACGCGCTTGATCCGGGCGCGGTCATGCAGCGGCTTCAGCGCCACCACCATCTGCGCGGTCGAGCAGTTGGGATTGGCGATGATCATTTTGTTGCGGTAATCCTCGATCGCGTCGGCGTTCACCTCGGGCACGATCAGCGGGATCTGCGGGTCGTAGCGATAGAGCGACGAGTTGTCGATCACCACGCAGCCCTGGCTGGCGGCGATGGGGGCATAGGTCTTGGTCGCGTCCGAGCCGATGGCGAACAACGCGATGTCGTAGCCGGTAAAGTCGAAACCCTCGATGTCCTTGCATTTCAGGGTCTTGTCGCCATAGCTGACCTCAGTGCCAATGCTCCGGCGCGAAGCCAGAGCGACAACCTCATCGGCAGGAAACTCGCGCTCGGCGAGAATGTTCAGCATTTCACGGCCCACGTTCCCCGTGGCGCCGGCGACAACGACCTTGTAGCCCATTGGGGGTCTCCTTCTAAAGGACGCCGCGATATAGGGCGATTCCCCGGAAAGGGAAAGCGAGATTTCGGCGAAACGACTGATGATATGGCGAAATATCGGCTTAATGCCGATGGATCCGGCGATCTGCCCGTTCCAGTTCCTGGACCCAGCGGGATTCCCCTGAAAAATCATGGGGAACCTGTTCGGCGCTTCGCCGGCCCGACAGCGACAGCGAGGCGAAGAAATCGAAGCCGTAGAGGTCGAGCCGCGCCATGTCGGACCGCGCGATCAGGTCGATCATCATGGCGCCGGTGGTGGGCGGGGCGCCCAGCCGGTCCTTCAGCGCGCGATAGTCGGCCAGCGGATGCAGGTAGAAGCCGGGGCCGGTCGCCGTCCGCCAGTCCAGCCGCTTGCGCTTGGGCGACATCCACAGGATGCGGGCGGGGGCGATGCGGCTGCGGTCCGCGTCGGACAGGCGCGTGGCCAGCGCCAGCCAGTCGGTGCGGGTGCCGTGGCTGGCGGCCGCGGGCATCGGCGCGCGGTTGATGCGGATCACCAGGTCGGCCGCGTCGATGGCGGCGCCGTGATCGGTCTGTGCCAGCGCGCGGGCATTGCCGATCAGCGCGATGCGCTTGCCCGCAAGATCCGCCAGCAGCGCGGATTGCGGCACCGACAGGCGCTGCAGCGCGGATTCGTCGCGCAGAGTGCGGGCGATCAGGAAGCCGAGGCGGGTCACGCCAGCAGCCTGCGATAGACCTCGACGATGGCGCGGGCCTCGCCCTCGATGGCGTGGTTTGCGGCGACATGGGCGCGGGCGGCTTGGCCAGCGGCCTGGCGGCCGGCGTCGTCGTCGAGCCAACGCGCCAGAGCATCGGTCAGCGCGTCCACGTCCTCGCGCGCGACCAGGCTGCCGGTCTCGCCGTCGCGGATCAGCGTCTCATAGGCGCCGACGCGGGCGGCGACGGTGGGAACGCCGCAGGCCGCGGCCTCCAGCGGGGTCAGGCCGAAGCCCTCCCACCGCGCCGGGGCGGCGAACAGGTCGATGGCTTGGTAGTTGCGCACGACCTGCTCCCACGGCACTTCGCCCAGGAACCGGATGCGGTCCGACAGGCCGGCGGCGGCGATGCGGGATCGCAGATCGTCGGTGAACGCCTGGTTGTCGGCGGTGACGCGGCCGGTGAAGATCAGCCGGGCGCGCGGCCGGGTTGGGAACAGGCGCAGCGCTGCCTCGACCAGCAGGTCCACGCCCTTCTGCGCCCGAACGCGGCCGAAGCAGCCGATGACGATGTCCTCGGGCGCAAAGCCCAGTTCGGCCCGCAGCACCGCGCGGTCGGGGGCGGGGTGAAAGACCGATAGATCGACGCCGTGCAGGATCACCGCCGCCGGGCGTTCCAGATAGCTCGCGGCTTGCGGCGAGGTGGCGATCAGCGCGTCCTGTTGCCGGATCAGCCAGCGGGTGAACCCCGTATGTTGTCTTTGCGCGGCCGATGTAAACAACAATTTGTATTTGCGTCGCAAGATCCGGCGCAGAACCAGTCCCAGCGCCATCTCGGTATTGCGGCGGGCGTGCCAGACCCGCCAGCGATCGCGGGGCAGGGTGGCGGCGCGGCGCAGCGGGATATGCGGCAGCGCGGGGGGCAGCCCCGGCCCGGTGGTGACGATGCCGATCATCCGCGCCTGCACCGGGATCAGCCGCACCACAGTCGCCGTGACGCCCGACAGGCGGCGCTTCAGGTTGGGGGCGACGACCTCGATCTCAGCCATGGCGATCCTCGGGACTGAACAGATAGACAAGCAATCCGATGACCAGCGGTATCAGGAAGAACAGGAAGATGTAACCGTAAGCCGTGGCTGGCGGCTGGCTGGCCGAGGCCGAAAGATACACCGGCCGCGACAGGAACTGCATCACCCCCACGCCCGAGATCGAGATCATGTTCATGAAGGTGATGCCGCGTCCGACCAGATGCGGCGGCAGAAAGGCCCGGCCATGCGACATGATCAGAGAATAGTTGCTGTCCGAGATGCAGACCATGACCAGCAGCACCGAGGACAGCCCCAGGCTGAGCCCGGGCGCCAGCCACAGGCTTGCCAGCACCGCGCAAAGCAGCAGCGTGTTCGCCAGCGAGGTGCGCTTGTCCGAGCCGAGCAGCCGCACCGCCCGCCCCACCGACAGGTTCGCCGTGACCATCGCCAGCCCCATGCCCAGCGTCACCCAGCCGATCAGGTAGTCGCTGGCGCCAAAGACCTCGGCCAGGTAGGGCCCGGCCCAGAGTCCGCGGATGCAGGCCGAGGCGGCATAGGTGATGCCCAGGAGCGGCAGGATCGCCCAGAGCTCGCGCACCTTCAGCAGGGCGCGCAGCGAGCCGATGGGATGCGTGCCCTCGGGTCGGGGCGGGTTCTTGACGCAGGCGTAGATCGTGGCCGAGACCGCCAGGGTGATCAGCGCCAGGATGGCCAGCGTCTCGCGCCAGCCGATGCCGTTGACCACCCAGACCAGCGGCGCGGCGCCCAGCATGTTGCCAAGCGAGCCCAGCCCGACCACCGCGCCGCCCGCCGCGCTCATCGAGGCGGGGGGCAGGGTGCGGGCAAAGATGAAGAAGCTGCCCATCATCACCGGCGCGCAGCCGACACCCAACAGCGCCATGGCGACATGCAGGTGCCAGGGCGCCTGCGCCAGGGCAAAGACCGCCGCCCCGCCACCGCCCCCCAGCGCCAGCAGCACCGAGACGGTCTCGCGCGGGCCCCAGCGGTCCAGCGCCCAGCCGACCGGGATCTGCATGGCGGCAAAGGCGATGTACCAAAGCCCCGAGGACAGCGCGAGATCGGCCGGCCCCGCCGCGAGCTCGGCATGCAGCGTCGGCGACAGCACCGCGAGACAGGCGCGATAGAACTGGCTGAGCGTATAGCCCAGCACGAGGGACATCAGTCCCGGCGACATGATCCAGCGCATGGTTCCCCCTTTGCGCCGGCGAAGCTGCGTCACGCCGCCGGAAAGTTCAACCCGGCCTTATTGCGTGACCAGGGGCGAGTCCCAGGCCTGCAACGGCGCCTCGCTCCAGTCGCCATAGGTGGCATTCGGGAAGACGATCCAGTCGGCGCCGAAATGGGCGGCGTTCTTGTCGACCTCGCCGCGCTTCACGTCCAGCGGCACCTTGCGGAAGGCGGCGTCGAAATCGGCCAGCGTGTCGCCCAGCAGCAGCACGATCTGGTGATCCTTGGCGGCCACGGCGCGGCGCTCGGCCTTGGAGGGACCGTAAAGCAGCACGTTGTCATCTCGGACCTGCGGGAAGCCCAGCTCCTTCAGCGTGGCGATGGTCGCGGCCTTGTTCTCGGGCTCGCTGAACCGGTCCGAGATGTAATAGATCGCCACGCCCGCTTTGTCGGCGAAATCGAAGAACGCCAGCGCGCCGGGGATCGGGGTCGGATGGCCCTTCAGCTCCCAATCGCCCCAGGTGTCCCAGGTGTCGTAGACGTGGCATTCCTGCATGTCGCGCACCAGAAGCGCGCTGTTGTCGATGGCGGTTTCGTCCAGGTCGGTGACAATGGCCAGCTTCCCCGGATCCTCGGCCTTGGCGATGGCGGCTTCCAGATTGGCCTTGGCCAGCGCATAGGCCTGCAATTGCAGGGCCCGCACCTCGGCCGATTGCTGCTGATAGCGCAGGCCCATGGCGAATTCGCGGACCTGGCATTGCGGCGTCGTGGCCGCGTCCTGCGCCATGGTGTCCTGGGACACGGCGTCCTGCGCCATGGCGGCCGGAGTCAGCAGGGTGGGGGCCAGCAGGGCAAGGGACAGCACGCCCGGCACCAGGCGGGCAAGAGGATGAGACATGGAAAACTCCCCGTTCATGACGGCGCTTTCTGCGCCTGACCGGAGAGGCTAATTTTTGTTGATTGACCCGTCAAACAAAATCAGGCCGCCGCCAGCCGGGCCGGCGCCTCGCGCACCGGCAGGTGGATCAGCGCGCTGAAGGCGCCGACGCCGACGCCGACCCACCAGACCAGGGTATAATCGCCATGGATGTCATACATCTTGCCGCCCAGCCAGACGCCCAGGAACGAGCCGAGCTGGTGGCTCAGGAACACGAAGCCGTAAAGCGTGCCCATGTAGCGCAGCCCGTAGATATAGGCGACGAGGCCGGAGGTCAGCGGCACCGTCGCCAGCCAAAGCGCCCCCATGACCAGCGAGAAGACGATGACGCTGCCGGGCGTGATCGGCATCAGGATGAAGGCGGCGGCGGCGATGGTGCGCAGGGTATAGATCCCGGCCAGCAGGTATTTCTTGCTATAGCGCTTGCCGAGCCAGCCGGCGAAGATCGAGCCGGCGATATTCGCCAGCCCGATCAGCGAGATGGCGGCCGCGCCCAGCGTCGAGGTGGTGGTGATGCCGATCCCGGCCAGCATGCCGCCCGGCGCGATCGGGCCGCACATCTCGGTCACCATGGCCGGGAAATGCGCGGTGATGAAGGCGAGCTGGTAGCCGCAGGAAAAGAAGCCGGCGAAGATCATCAGATAGGACGGGTCGGTGAAGGCGCGCTTCAAGACCGCGCCCATGCTCTCTTCCAGCTCGCTGCGGCTGGCGGGCTTGCCGCCGCCCAGCAGCGGCAGGAAGAACAGGCAGGCCAAGACGATGACGCCGAAGATCACGAACACCGACTGCCACGGGTATTGCAGCAGCAGGATCTCGGCCAGGGGCGCGCCGAAGACCTGCCCGGCCGAGCCGGCGGCGGTGCCGATCCCCAGCGCCAGGCTGCGATTCTCGTCGCTGGCGGCGCGGCCGATCACCGCCAGGATGACGCCGAAGCCGGTGCCGGCGATGCCGAACCCGACCATCACCTCCAGAAGCTGCATGGTCAGCGGGTCGCTGGCATAGGCGGTCAGGATCAGCCCGGCGGAATACAGAAAGGCGCCGATGATGACCGACCAGCGGTCGCCCCAGCGTTCGGCCAGGGCGCCGAAGATCGGCTGGCCGATGCCCCAGGCCAGGTTCTGGATGGCGATGGCCAGGCTGAACTCGGCGCGCGGCCAGTCGAATTCCTGCGCGATGGGGATCTGGAAGACGCCGAAGCTGGCGCGCAGCGCGAAGTTGATCAGCAGGATGATGGATCCCCCGACCAGGACGGCGGTGAAGAGCGGCGCGCGCGCGCTTGCGGATGTGCTTGCGGACATGGCGCCCCCCCTTTGCAGCCCGCCATTCCTGCGCCGGGCCGCGCGCGGCGTCAATGCCGCTCATTGCCTGGCGGGCCGGCGGGCGATAGGCTTGGATCAGGGATGGTGAAGTTCCGGGATCGCGAAAAGGCCGCCATGTATCAAGTCATTGGAACCGCGCAAAGCCGCGCCCTGCGCGTGCTGTGGATGCTCGAGGAACTGGGCCAGCCCTACGACCACCTGGCGGTGAACCCGCATAGCGAAAGGGTCACGCCCTTCAATCCGGCCGGCAAGGTGCCGGTGCTGGTGGCGGATGGCACGCCGATCACCGATTCGACCGCGATCCTGACCTATCTCGCCGACAAGCACGGCGCGCTGACCCACCCGGCCGGCACGCTGGACCGGGCGCGCCAGGACAGCCTGACGCAATTCGTGCTGGACGAATTCGACGCGGCGCTGTGGCTCGCGGCGCGGCACAGCTTCATCCTGCCCGAGGAGATGCGGCTTGCGGCGATCAAGAACACGCTGCGCTGGGAATTCGAACGCAGCCAGAAGACGCTGGTGCATCGCATGGCCGAGGACGGCTTCCTGATGGGCGAGCGCATGACCGTGCCCGACATCATCCTGGCGCATTGCCTGACCTGGGCGCTGACGGCGCGCTTTCCGATCGTCGAACACCGGCTGACGGATTACCTGGAGCGGATGCGGGCGCGGCCGGGCTTTCAGCGCGCTTCGGCCAGATAGGCGGCGGCTCCGAAGCCCGCCAGCCGCCCGGTGGCCAGGCAGCCGGTCAGCAGATAGCCACCGGTCGGCGCCTCCCAGTCCAGCATCTCGCCAGCGGCAAAGACGCCGGGCAGGGCGCGCAGCTCCAGCCGCTCGGTCAGGCTCGCGCCGGTGATACCCCCGGCTGACGAAATCGCCCGCTCCAGCCCCATCGGCCCGTCGTGGCGCAGCCGCAGCGCCTTGGCGTGCGCCGCCAGCCGCTCGGGATCATTGGGCAGCGGCTGGCCCCATTCCAGCAGCAGCGCCGCCCGCAGGGGATCGCCCAGCACCCGCCGCAGCCGGTTGCCCACCGACAGCTTCGCCGGCGCCCTGGCGAAACGCCGCGCCAGTTCCTCGATGGCCAGGTCGGGCGCCAGATCGACGAAGGCCTCGGCCCCGTCCCGCATCGAGGCCGCGAGTTCATAGACGCCGCCGCCCTCGATGCCATGCCGGGTGACCACCCATTCGCCGCGTCCGACCTGGCCACCGACATGCAGCGCCACGCCCTTGACCGCCTGGCCGAAATGCCGCGCCATCTGCGCCGACCAGCCGACGCGAAAGCCCATGTTCGCCGGCCGGAACGGCGCCACCGCAACGCCCCGCGCCGCGAGCCACGGCACCCAGGCCGCGTCCGATCCCAGCC
Source organism: Paracoccus sp. N5 (assembly GCF_000371965.1). Classification (NCBI taxonomy): domain Bacteria; kingdom Pseudomonadati; phylum Pseudomonadota; class Alphaproteobacteria; order Rhodobacterales; family Paracoccaceae; genus Paracoccus; species Paracoccus sp. N5. Next base: position 1,449,788 of record NZ_AQUO01000001.1, read on the forward strand.
GCGGCCAGCTCGCCCCGCCAAGCGCCAGCACCACCACCTGCGGCCGCAGGACCTGAACCCCGCCCGGCACATCGAAGCGCCAGCCATCGCCGTCAAACCCGCTCCAGCGCCAGCGCGTCCGCAGCGCGACGCCCGCGCCCGCCAGCCGCGCCAGCCAGGCCCGCAGCAGCGGCGAGGCCTTCATCCCGACCGGGAACACCCGCCCGGTCGAGCCGGTGAACAGCTCCATCCCCAACCCGCGCGCCCAGGCCATCACCGCCTCGGGCCCGATTTCTTTGCTCTGCAAATACCCCGGGGGAGTCCGCAGGACGGGGGCAGAGCCCCCATAATGCGCCGCAAAATCCGCGAAGGGTTCGGCCCTGGTCAGGTTCAGCCCGGATTTCCCCGCCATCAGGAACTTGCGCGCCGGGGTCGGCATCGCCTCGGCCACCACCACCCGGACGCCCTGCCCAGCCAGCACTTCGGCCGCCATCAGCCCGGCCGGTCCGGCGCCGATCACCAGCGCCTGCATCAGCGCCCGCCGCGCGGCATCATGCAGAGCCGCAGCAGCATCCGCTCCATCACCGCCATCGCCGGCGCCTTGGACGAGGACCGCAGTTGCAGGTCGGTCTCGATCAGCTGGTGGATCGCGTCCTCCAGCGCCCGCATGCCCCAGTCCTGCGCCTGCCGGATCATGCGGTCGCGGCGCGGGCCAAAGACCGGCGGCCGCAGCCGCGCCATGCCCGCGCCCGGCCCGCCGGGGTCCGAAGCACCGGCATGCAGGGCCCGGAAATGCCGCAGCGCCGCGATGCACAGCGTCACCGGCGCCGTGCCCTGGCCCTCGATGCGCCGCATCAGCGCGCCGAACTCGCGCGCCCGGCCCTCGGCGACGCAGTCGATCAACTCGTCCACCTCGGCCTCGATGGTGGCGGGGGCCAGCAGCGCGATCTCGGCCGGGCGCAGGGGACTGTCGTCGCCGTGCTTGTAAAGCCCGATCTTCTCGACCGTCTGGCGGAAATCGCCGGGATCCAGCGCGCGCGACAGCGCCATCAGGTCGCGCATGGCGTCGCGCGGCACCTCGCGCAGGCCCGCGTCGCGCAGCCAGCGCTCGACTTCCTCCTCGCCGGGCGGATCGTCATAGATCGGTGCGGTCACCGCCGTCGGATGCGGCTCGAAGAGCTTGCGCAGCGCCGAGGATTTCCCCAAGGCCCCCGCCGCCACTACGATCACCGCATCGCCCGCGCGCCACTCCCCCAGCGCCGAGGCCACCGCCGGCGCTGCCGCGTCGGGCGTGTCGTCGACCAGCACCACGCGCTGGCCGGGAAAGAAGCCGACCGCCTTGACCGCGTCCAGCAGCGCCGCCGGGTCCTTGCGCAGGTCGGCGCCGGGGATGCGGGTCAGGCGCATCTCTTCCTCGGCGCCGGGTCCGACCAGCGCCTTGACCGCCTCGGCCCGCTTCAGCGCCACGCGCATGGCATCCTGGCCATGGATCAGCAGCGCCGGCCGCGTCGGGTCGGGCCGCGCCAAGTAGCGTCCGATCTCGGCGCCCTTCAGGATCACGGAACTGCGGCCGGGTCCACGGCCATCAGCCGCGTCACCACCTGGTCGGCCAGCATCCGCGCCAGCCGCTCATGCGCGTCCTGCTCGGCGGCCATGGTGGCGATGGTGGTGCCGGTGGTGGAATACGAGGTAAAGCTGCTGACCTGTCCCCGCGTCACCACCTTGCCCGAACCCGATTCGGTCAGCACGAAATCCGCGCTGCCGTTCAGCGCATAGCGCGTGGTGATCTCGTCCGGGGTGATGGCCTGCGGCACCACGGCGATGCGCAGCCGGTAATCCAGCGCGAAGCGCGGGTTGCTGTCCGGCCCCAGCTGCTCGGCGATGCGGCCGGCAAAGCTGAAATCGTCCGGGGTCTTGGGATCGGCGGTGCGGACCTGGCCGAACAGCTTGCCGCCCACGCCCTCGGGCCCATAGACCGGGGAAAAGCCGCAGGCGGCCAGCGCCAAGGCGGCTAGGATCACGCTGCGCCTAGACCACGACATTGACGATCCGCCCCGGCACCACGATCAGCTTCTTGACCGGCGCGCCCTCCATGAAGCGCAGCACGGTTTCGTCGGCCATGACCAGCGCCTCGATCTGATCCTTGGGCATGTCCTTCGGCACCTCGATCTCGGCCCGGCGCTTGCCGTTGATCTGGATCGGCAGCACCACCGAATCCGAGACCAGCAGCGCCGGGTCCGCCTTGGGCCAGGGCGCATCGACGACCATGTCCTCGCCGCCGGCCTTGGCCCAGACCTCCTCGGCCAGGTGCGGCACCATCGGCGCCAGCAGTTGCGCCAGGATGCGCAGCGCTGCGCGGCGAGGCTCGCCGCCGGCCTTCGACTTACCGATGGCGTTCGCAAGCTCGTAAAGCTTGGCCACGGCCTTGTTGAAGGCGAAGCCCTCGATGGATTTCGTCACCTCGTCGATGGCGCGATGCGCGGCGCGCAGCAGATCGGGGTCGTCGCCGCCCTCGGGGATCTCGTCGGCCAGCCGCCAGACCCGGGCGAGGAAGCGGTTCGCGGCCTCGGCCCCGGCGGCGGTCCATTCCACGTCCCGCTCGGGCGGGCTGTCCGAGAGCATGAACCAGCGCGCAGTATCGGCGCCGAAATTGGCGACGATATTGACCGGATCGACGACGTTCTTCTTGGATTTCGACATCTTGGCCGAGGGGATGATCTCGACCGCCGTGCCGTCGGCCAGCTTGCCGTCCGTCACGTCCTCGGGCAGATGATAGACCGGGCGGCCGCGCTCGTCCCGGGTCATGTAGATCTCATGCGTGACCATGCCTTGGGTGAACAGCGCGTCGAAGGGCTCCCTGGCGCTTTCGGGCAGGTGGCCGGTCTTGACCATGGCGCGGGCGAAGAAGCGCGAATAGAGCAGGTGCAGGATCGCGTGCTCGATGCCACCGATATACTGGTCCACGTTCATCCAGTAGTCGGTCTCGGCCCGGTCGGTCGGCGTCGTCGCGTGGGGCGAGGTGAAACGGGCGTAATACCAGGACGAATCGACGAAGGTGTCCATCGTATCCGTCTCGCGCCGGGCCGCGCCGCCGCATTGCGGGCAGGTGGTTGCGGCCCAGGTCGGATGCCGGTTCAGCGGGTTGCCGGGCACGTCGAAGCTGACGTCCTGCGGCAGCAGCACCGGCAGATTCGCCTTGGCCTCGGGCACGGTGCCGCAGGCCTCGCAATGCACCACCGGGATCGGGCAGCCCCAGTAACGCTGCCGCGAAATGCCCCAGTCGCGCAGGCGGAATTTCGTCACGCCCTCGCCATAGCCCTTGGCCTCGGCATGGGCGATGGCGGCATCCACCGCGGCCTCGCCGGTCTGGTCGGCCGCGCCGGCAAAGCCGCGCACATAGGTCACGGTTTCGGATTTCAGCGGCACGAAGGGTGCCTTGGCGACCAGCGCATCGGCCTGTTCCAGCGTCATGCCCTTCTCGCCGAAGGTGGCGCGGATCGGCAGGCCGTATTTCGAGGCAAACTCATGGTCGCGCTCGTCATGCGCCGGAGAGCCGAAGATCGCGCCGGTGCCGTAATCCATCAGCACGAAATTCGCGATCCAGATCGGCAGCTGCCAGTCCGGGTCCAGCGGGTGGCGCACGGTCAGCCCGGTGTCGAAGCCCAGCTTCGGCGCGGTCTCGATGGCTTCCTCGGTGGTGCCGATCTTGCGGCATTCCTCGACGAAAGCCGCGACGGCCGCATCCTTGGCGGCCAGCGCCTTGACCAGCGGGTGATCCGGCGACAGCGCGACGAAGCTGGCGCCCATCAGCGTGTCGGGGCGGGTGGTATAGACCTCGATCTGCGGGAAATCGGGCAGACCGACGGTGTCAAAGCGGAATTGCAGCCCGCGCGACTTGCCGATCCAGTTCGCCTGCATCAGCCGCACCTTTTCCGGCCAGCCCTCCAGCCCGTCCAGCGCCGACAAGAGCTCGTCCGAGTAATCCGAGATCTTGAAGAACCACTGCGTCAGCTCCTTGCGCTCGACCGTGGCGCCGGATCGCCAGCCCTTGCCGTCGATCACCTGCTCGTTGGCCAGCACGGTCATGTCGACCGGATCCCAGTTCACCTGCGCCGACTTGCGGGTGATGAGCCCGGCTTCCAGCATGTCCAGGAACAGCGCCTGCTGCTGGGCGACATAGGCGTCGTCGCAGGTGGCGAATTCGCGGCTCCAGTCGATCGACAGGCCCAAGGGCTTCAGCTGGCCGCGCATGGTGGCGATATTGCCATAGGTCCAGTCGCGCGGATGGCCGCCCTGCTCCATCGCCGCGTTCTCGGCCGGCATGCCGAAGGCGTCCCAGCCCATCGGGTGCAGCACGGAAAAGCCTTGCGCGCGCTTGAACCGCGCCACCACGTCGCCCATCGTGTAGTTGCGCACATGGCCCATGTGGATGCGCCCCGAGGGATAGGGAAACATCTCGAGCACGTAATACTTGGGCCGCTCGTCCCGCACCGCGCGGAAGGTCTCCGCGTCGTCCCACGCCTTTTGCCAGCGCGGCTCGCTGATTGCGGGATCATAGGGCATGGAAACCTCCGGGCGTCAGATTGCCCGCAGGGTCATATCCCTTGCGCGTGCGCAGGTCCAGAAGGCTTAGAGCTTGCCGTCCCGGACGCGCATCTGCCGGGCGCGGGTCAGGATCGCGTCCTCGACCGCGCGCACGGTGTCGGGGGCGACCGCCGCGCCGCCGGCGCCCTGCAAGGACAGCTTCAGCGCGCGGGCATCCAGCGCCGGGTCGGTGATATTGACCGTGGCGCGATAGGACCGCCCGCCGCCGGGCGGCGTGCCGTAGCCGGTGACGATCACGCCGGTAAACGGGTCGATGGACTGGATCGGCAGGAAGTTCAGCACTTCCAGGCTGGCGTTCCACAGATACTTGTTCACCGCGACCGTGTCGTTCGGATTGCGGCGATTCGAGAACAGGTCCCAGATCGTCGATTGCCGCTGCGGCTGCGCGGCCTGCGCCTGCCGGTTCCCGCCCGGCCCCGAGGTCGCGGATCCGGCCGAGCCCGAGCCGCCGCCGGAACAAGCGGCAAGCCCGGCCGAAAGAAGCAGGGCGGCGGTCAGCCGTGCGGCGCGTCTGGTCATCTGGTGTCCCCCGGATCGTCTTGGCCGAGCCATAGCGCAATTCCGCCCCTTGCCACAAGAGAGGCCGCGCCGCCACCCGCCGGGTCGTGTCGCGGACCGGAAGGCGGGTGATATGGCACGCGCGCGTAGGGGTGGCAAAAACCGTACCGGCGCGGCCTTGCAGGCGTGCTTGCCCGGGCTGCAACGGACTGTGGCCCTTGTGCATCACAGCAGGTCCGAAACGGGCTAAGCCGATGCGATTCCGTTGCAATGCAGGGGGGAAAGGGCGACACAACTGGCTATACCTCGGTCGGTTCTCTGGCTGGGGCACACGAGAGAGACAAGAGGGAAAACCATGAAAAAGGTTCTTTTCGCCACCACCGCGCTGGTCATGACCGCCGGTGTTGCCGCTGCCGAAGTCGCCGTTTCGGGCGACGGCCGCATGGGTGTGATCTATGACGGCAACGACGCGCAGTTCTCGAGCCGCGCCCGCGTGACCTTCACCCTGACCGGTGAATCGGATGCCGGCCTGTCGTTCGGTGGTTCGTTCCGCACCGACCACGAAAGCGACTACACCGCTGGCAACACCGGTTCCGAGCGTTCGGCCGCCCGCGGCACCGCCGGCGCCGTCTGGATTTCGGGCACCTATGGCAAGCTGTCGATGGGTGACGTTGTCGGCGCCGCGGAAGCCGCGATCGGCGACCTGCCGGAAGTCGGTTACACCGAGGGTGAATTCGGTGGCGACGTCGAAGAGATCAGCTTCCTGGTCGGCGACGGTGCCAACGAAGACCAAGGCCCGACGATCCTGTACGAATACACCGTCAACAACATCTCGTTCTACGCCTCGGCCACCGACGGCTCGAACGTTGCCGGCCCGGGCGTGGTCGGTCGCTCGGACGTGTTCGACCTGGACGGCGATCAAATCGACACCGCCGACACCGCCTGGTCGGTCGCTGCGAAATACGAAGGCTCGAACTTCTGGGCCGCGCTGTCCTACTCGGACAACGGCGACGACAGCGAAATCGGTCTGGCTGCCGAAGGCAAGTTCAACAACTTCGCCATCAAAGGCGTGTACATGGACTACAGCATCGACTCGATCGCCGATGCCGATGCCAAGACCTATGGTCTGGGCGCGACCTACCAGATGGACGCGATCGCTGTGAAAGGCTTCTGGCGTCGTGACGAGTTCGAAGTTGCCGGCGTGGACGAAGAATACGACTCGTTCGGCATCGGTGCCGACTACGACCTGGGCGGCGGCGCCGTTCTGGCCGGTGGCATCATCGACACCGACTACCTGGACGACACCGTGCTCGACATGGGCGTCAAGTTCTCGTTCTGATCCGTCGGAACCGGAATGTGGAAGAGCGGGCCTTGCGCCCGCTCTTTTCTTTTGCGAATCATGCCGCCCATGGGACTGAATGACATCAGGCGCCGCATCGCCGCGGCCGAATCCGCCGCCGGGCGCGCACCGGGCGCGGTGACGCTGATCGCCGTCAGCAAGGTGCAACCGCCCGAGCGGGTCGAGGCCGTGCTGGCCGCCGGCCACCGCGTCTTCGGCGAGAATTACGTGCAGGAGGCGGCGGGCAAATGGCCCGCCTGGCGCGACCGCTTCCCGGGGGGCCAGTTGCACATGATCGGCCCCTTGCAGACCAACAAGCTGAAGCCGGCGCTGCAGCTTTTCGACGCCATCCATACGCTCGACCGCCCCTCGCTGGCGCAGAAGCTGGCGCGGCAGGTGCAGGGCGTCGGGTGCTGTCCGCAGCTTTTCGTGCAGGTGAACACCGGCGCCGAGCCGCAAAAGGCCGGCATCCTGCCCGACGAGGCGGACGGGTTCATCGCGGACTGCCGGGCGCTGGACCTGGACGTGCAGGGCCTGATGTGCATCCCGCCCGAGGATCAGGACGCCACCCCGCATTTCCGCGCGCTGCGCGCCATCGCGGTGCGGAACGGGCTAAGCAGCCTCTCGATGGGCATGAGCGCCGATTTCGAAACCGCCATTGCCGAGGGCGCCACCCATGTCCGCGTCGGCAGCGCGATCTTCGGCGCGCGCGACTACGGCTGAGCTGCCTCATCTGCCGCCAACGCGAGCGCGGCTTTCCGCGGCTCATTGGCCTGCATATGCGGCCCGCGCGGTTGCATTGCCAGCGCCTCCCGGGAACGCTCTCCAGCGCCGAAACGATTGCGCTGCGAGATCCGGACCCGCGCATGGGTCTGGACGCACGCGGTCGGCGAATCGGCTCGCCCGGCGGCGCTCGATGGCCCTGCGCCAGCATCCGCCGCGCTCTGCGTTCAAGGCTTCCCGAGAGGCGGTTGCCGGACCGGGCCGCGCCCGCGCCATGGCCGCATTGGCGACGGCGGCGGCGTGGAATTAACCCTCTCTTAACAAACAGGATGCGGAGCCAGGCGTCAGCCGCTACTCTGCCCGTAAAGGTTGTATGATTCGGTTGTCTGGTGCCGCCATGTTGCTTCTTGGAAGTCTGTTGAGCATGCTCGTGGTCGGGCTGGCGGTCGATGTCAGTTCGACCCGGCCCGAGCCGGGCGAGGAAGATCCCGACAATCCCGGCCCCGTCGAGCCGGACCCGGACGACGACCCCGAGGGCGTCGAGACCGAGGGCACCGAGGGTTCGGACTGGCTCGCCGGCAGCGAATACGACGACCTGCTCAGCGGGTTCGGCGGCAATGACGATTTGCACGGCGGCCTGGGCGACGACACGCTGTTGGGCGGTGATGGCACCGACTGGATCTATGGCGACGGCGACTATGGCGAGGGCGGCGACGATTCGATCGAAGGCGGCGCCGGCGACGATTCCCTGGTCGGCCAGGGCGGCCATGACACCGTGCATGGCGGCGCCGGCGACGACACGATCTTCGGCGGCGAGGGTGACGACAGCCTGACCGGCGGCGAGGGCGACGACTGGATCACCGGCAATGCCGGCAATGACACGCTGGTCGCCGGCCGCGGCACCGACGACCTGGACGGCGGCGAGGGCGACGACCTGCTGATCGGCTCGGCCCATCCCGACGCGGCCTGGCTGCATGGCGGCGCCGGCCATGACACGCTGATGGCCGGCGCCGGCGATTTCGCCGAGGGCGGCGAGGGCGAGGACCTGTTCCAGCTGGGCGCCCCCGATCCGGCGCTGGAGGATCCGGGCGAGACCGTGCCGGTGATCGGCGACTTCGACCTGGACCAGGACCGGCTTGAGCTGCGCTATGAGGATGACGGCGACGGCATCCCGCCCGAGGTGACGCTGGACCTGCACCCGGACGGCTCGACCCTGGTGCGCATGGACGGGCTGGCCGTGGGCAAGCTGCTGGGGGTGCAGGGGCTGCAGGTCAGCGACATCACCCTGACGGCGATCCGGCCCGCCGCCTGACCGCAGGGTCGAGAAAAGCCTTTCCTTTCCCGCCGATTCCGCCTATAGCCGCGCATCCTCTGGACCGAATCCGGCGGATCTCTCCATGGGCCTGCGCTGGACGACATCCCGGCCGGAGCCATAACCCTTTGACTTCGAAAGGAGACCCCGATGTCGATCACCGTCGAGGAAAAGAACCGCGTGATGAGCGAATTCGCGACCAAGAAAGGCGACACCGGCTCGCCCGAGGTCCAGGTCGCCATCCTGTCGTCGCGCATCGCCACCCTGACCGAGCACTTCAAGACCCACAAGAAAGACAACCATTCGCGTCGTGGTCTGCTGAAGCTGGTCGCGCAGCGCCGCAAGCTGCTGGACTATCTGAAGCGCAAGGACGAAGCCCGCTATACCGACCTGATCGGCAAGCTGGGCCTGCGCCGCTAAGGCGTCTCTCGCAGTTGACAGACGGACGCCCGGGGCCATGCCGCGGGCGTTTTTCTTTGTGTCCGGGGCCAGTCGAGCCGAACGGCCGAAGGATAAAATGCGCCATAGTTCTTTCTGGAAGCTGACCCGATTTCGATATTGGCTAATCCTGCGTAAACAGGAGAATGGCCCAATGCCGTTAGGATTATTGACGAGTATCTTGAATTCCACGCTCACCGGGGCGACGGGCGCGCGCACCGACCAAAGCGCGGCCCAGAACAGCGCCCAGAACCAGGCGTCGGCGCCGCAAGGCAGCGCGCCGATCACGGATGTCAGCCAGGATCGCATCGACCTGAACGACCCGGAAAAAGCGGCAGATGCCGCGCCGGTTGCTGCCTATCCGCCGCCTCCGCCCGCCGCGATACCGGATGTGCCGGCGGCGTTGGTGGAAGCCGAGCCCGCGCCTGTCACGGCGGCCGTGGTCCTCGACGCCGAGCAGGAGGCGGCCCCCGTGACGAAGGCGGCTGCCGGCACCAGCGCACAGGTCGACACGGCCGCGGATGCCTTGGCCATCGACGCGAGCTCGACCGCGCCTGTCTCGGCGGGCCGGTCCGGGACCAGTGCCGGCTCGGCGTCGGCGGAAACCGCCCCGGCCGCCGACAGCGGCTTCGTCACGCAGGCCACGGATGCCTGGTCGGACGAGGAACATGCCCGCGCCATGGCGATCAAGGCGTTGCAGCAGGAGCGGATGCTCAACATCGCCTCTACCCTGACCGAGGCGGCGGACAAGCACGCCGCCGTTCAGGCCGAAAAGCGCGCCGAGACTGCCGCCGCCACCGCCGAAGCCAGCACGCGCCCCGCGCTGCTGGTCGCATGATCCGGCGCGTCCCGCCCGGCCGCGGGCGGGACGCAACGCCTTGGGCGTCGGGCCGCCATGGGACGGCCGGCGCCGGCGGACCCCGCCAAAACTCTTTTCACAGCCCCTGTTTTCCTGTATGGGGCCCCATCTGTGACGTGACGCCCCCAGCCCCGGGGCACATGCGCAAGGATAGGGGCGGGCGGCAATGGGGCCGCCATAGACACGGGAGGCCGGAGGGCCGGTCGCTCCCAGAGGAAATCAGATGCATTTTGACGAAGTCAAGAAATCCATCCAGTGGGGTCAGGAAACGCTGACGCTGGAAACGGGCAAGGTTGCCCGCCAGGCCGACGGCTCGGTCATCGCCACCCTGGGCGAAACCAGCGTCATGGCCAACGTGACCTTCGCGAAGGAACCGAAACCCGGGCAGGACTTCTTCCCGCTGACGGTGCACTACCAGGAAAAATACTACGCCGCCGGCAAGATCCCGGGCGGCTTCTTCAAGCGCGAGGCGCGCCCCAGCGAGAAAGAGACGCTGACCGCGCGCCTGATCGACCGCCCCTGCCGCCCGCTCTTCGCCCCCGGCTTCAAGAACGAAGTCCTGGTGATGTGCACCGTGCTGTCGCATGACCTGGTCAACGACCCGGACATCGTGGCGATGATCGCCGCCTCGGCCGCGCTGACCATCTCGGGCGTGCCCTTCATGGGTCCGATCGGCGCCGCGCGCGTCGGCTTCGCCAATGGCGAATACGTGCTGAACCCCGAGGTTCAGGACATGGACCACCTGCGCTCGAACCCCGAGCAGCGCCTGGACCTGGTCGTCGCCGGCACCAAGGATGCCGTGATGATGGTCGAATCGGAAGCCTATGAGCTGACCGAGGAAGAGATGCTCGGCGCGGTGAAATTCGGCCATGAGCAGATGCAGCCGGTCATCGACCTGATCATCGCGCTGGCCGAGGTTGCCGCGAAAGAGCCCTTCGACTTCCAGTCGCCGGACTACAGCGCGCTTTACGCCCGCGTGAAGTCGCTGGGCGAGGACCAGATGCGCGCCGCCTATGCCATCCGCGACAAGGGCGATCGTCACGACGCCATCGAGGCCAGCAAGGCCGCGATCAAGGCCGGCCTGACCGAGGAAGAACTGCTGGACCCGAACCTGGGCTCGGCGCTGAAGAAGCTGGAATCGGGCATCCTGCGCGGTGACATCATCAACGGCGGCGCCCGCATCGACGGCCGCGACAACAAGACCGTGCGCGCCATCGACAGCGAAGTCGGCATCCTGCCGCGCACCCATGGCTCGGCGCTGTTCACCCGCGGCGAAACCCAGGCGCTGGTCGTGACCACGCTGGGCACCGGCGACGACGAGCAGATCATCGACGCGCTGCACGGCAATTCGCGTTCGAACTTCCTGCTGCACTACAACTTCCCGCCCTATTCGGTCGGCGAGGTTGGCCGCGTCGGCAGCCCGGGCCGCCGCGAGATCGGCCATGGCAAGCTGGCCTGGCGCGCGCTGCAGGCGGTGCTGCCGGCCGCGACCGACTTCCCCTATACCATCCGCGTGGTCAGCGAGATCACCGAGTCGAACGGCTCGTCCTCGATGGCCTCGGTCTGCGGCGGTTCGCTGTCGATGATGGATGCGGGCGTGCCGCTGAAGGCGCCGGTCGCCGGCGTCGCCATGGGCCTGATCCTGGAAGACGACGGCCGCTATGCCGTGCTGACCGACATCCTGGGTGACGAGGATCACCTGGGCGACATGGACTTCAAGGTCGCCGGCACCGAAAACGGCATCACCTCGCTGCAGATGGACATCAAGGTCGCGGGCATCACCCCGGCGATCATGGAGCAGGCCCTGGCGCAGGCCAAGGACGGCCGGATGCACATCCTGGGCGAGATGTCGAAGGCCCTGACCGAAGGCCGGCGCGAGTTCAGCGCCCACGCCCCGCGCATCGAGACCATGACCATCCCGACCGACAAGATCCGCGAAGTGATCGGCTCGGGCGGCAAGGTCATCCGCGAGATCGTCGAGGTGTCCGGCGCCAAGGTCGACATCAACGACGACGGCGTCATCAAGATCGCCTCGGCCAATGCCGATTCGATCAAGAAGGCCTATGACATGATCTATTCGATCGTGGCCGAGCCGGAAGAGGGCAAGATCTATACCGGCAAGGTCGTCAAGCTGGTCGATTTCGGCGCTTTCGTGAACTTCTTCGGCAAGCGCGACGGCCTGGTGCATGTGTCCCAGATCGCCAGCAAGCGCCTGAACCACCCGAACGAGATCCTGAAGGAAGGCCAGGAGGTCAAGGTCAAGCTGCTGGGCTTCGACGACCGCGGCAAGGTCCGCCTGGGCATGAAGATGGTTGACCAGGAGACCGGCGAGGAAATCGCCCCCGAGAAGAAAGAGGACGCCCAGGCCGAGTGATCGGCCGACGGTTCCGGAAAGGCCCCGCGTTTGCGGGGCCTTTTTCATTGCTGCCGATGTTGCGCCCCCCGGACCGGCCCGCGATGGAACGGATCGGGCCTAGGGACGCCGGTTTCTTCGCGCGCGTTTCCAGGCCTTGAACCGCTTGCGCCAGGCCTGCATCCGGCCGACCGGCGGCACGAGGTTCGCACGCAGCGCCGGATCGGCGGGAACCGTCAGCGCGGCGGCAAACTGCGCGTCGAAATCCGCAAGTGACGCGACCGCCGCGTCCCGGACGCGCGCCGCCCTTTCGCGGGCTTCCGGGGAAAGGCAACGCGCAAGCGCCGCCGCGAGCTCGTCATCGCTTGCGGCGTCGGCGTCGAACACCTCGGGCCAGCCCAGTTTCTGCGCCTGGCGCGTGACCTTGTCGCCCCCCGCCACCGGGTCGATCGCCAGCGTCGGGATGCCGTTCTTGAGCGCCAGCACCATGCCGTGAAGCCTTGTCGTCAGCATGGCGTCAAGCCGGCGGCAGATTGCCTCGAACTCGGCGCCGCTGGACAGGCCGAAGCGATTGGTTTCGACAGGCACGGAGGTGTCCAGCTCGATGAAGGCAACGCCGGCATCCCGGATCAGGCGGCGCAGTCTCTGCGCTGCCAGGTCGCCACGGCGCCGCTCGCCATATTCGCGCTGCGGGCTGGCCAGGCACAGGCCCACGACCGGCATCGGCTCCGGGGTTTCGAGGAAACTCAGGTCGGCGCGCACGGTCCTGTCGCTGTCGCGTTCCAGCAGGACTTCGAACGGATTGAAGTCCTGAAGCCTCTCCACCATGGTCAGATTGACGCCGATATGCACGCAATGCTGGAAGCGGCCGAAAATGCTGTCATGCTGCACGGCCATCCGGGGCGTGAAGGGGCCGCAGATCACGATCAGATGCGTATAGCGCCGCGGGTCCAGCCTGTGCTTGTCCAGCCAGGTCTGATCCACGGTCAGCCGGGCATCGGTATAGGGGGAAACGTCGTAATCCATGCCCAGGGCATCGAGCCGCCGCTCGATCTGCCGCAGGACCTCGACGTCGCCCACGGTGGAAAGATGCCCCACCAGAAGCGCGCGGGCGGGGTTGCCTTGCGAAGGAGCGCGGTTGTCTTTCGTCAAATCCAGCTCCTGAGCCTGCCTTTGCGTGATGCGCGGCGTTTCGATCAGGTCGGGCGCAGATCGGGGTGCTTGCGCAGAAAGCGGCGCAGGGCCCGTTTATAGATTCTGGTCGCCCGACCGCGAGAAGACCAGATATCCCAGCCCGCTGCCCGCCAGGGTTTTTCCGGCCCATGATAATGCAGGATGACCGACCCCCTGCCGGGCAGGGCGCCGGTCGCCGGCGTGCCGTTGCGCGACAAATGTGCGCGGTGTTTCCGGATGCGGCCCCAGGATGCGTTCCATCCCAGGTCCAGCTGGACGACATTGCCGCGGAACAGGGCGTTCAGGTGGTCCTGGTCGCCATGACTGCAGGCAGAGGCGGCGACGACATCCGCGACCCGCTCCAGCAAGGCCGGTTCCGCGCGAAGGGCGTCGCAATTCAGCAAGAGCACCCCGGCGTTGAAGTAATCCTGAACCGGGGCCGGATCCATCAACTGCCGGATTTCGGAAAGCCGCTCCTCGCGCGCGCCGGATCGTCCATCCCGATCGGCCAGCCAATGCGCGACCGTGTAATCCCGCACCACGCCGGCATAGGCCCTGCCCAGGTCGAGCCGGAACAGCTCGGATACATCGCCGGTCACCAGCGTGTCGCCATCGATGTAGAGCACATGACCGTCGATGAGGCGCGGAATGAACAGGCGGCCCATGGTGGCAGCCGAGATATAGCTTTGCGGACCGTGCGCGCCATCGAGATAGCCGCTGCCGATATCCTTGCAATGCAGCGCGACCCGAGGGTTTTCCGCAGCGACCTTTTCGACATCGGCCCAGTCTGCAGCCTGCAACCCGTCGCCCCAGACGTGCAGTTCGGCCGGGCCCTTCAGGTGTTGCAGCAGGCTCCAGACGGAAACCAGGGTCGGCCTGAGAAAGCCGCGGTCGGTGACATAGGCAACCTTGACCGTGCGGGGCGGCGTCGTCAACGAAGGCTCCGTTCGTTCCGGGTCGGGACAGATCCCTGATATGGGACTTTTCCATTCCGGGCAACATTGCAGCGGCATCCGGCCCGTGCCGCGACGGGGCGTGATCCTGCGCCGCAGGGCAAGGCGCCAGGACCGCGCCCGCCAAAGCCGCGCCCCGGAAGGCGCGGCGTTGCCCGGCCTTACGCCGGGTCCTTGGCGAAGCGCAGATAGGGCAGCTTCTTGTCCAGCGCGCCGTATTTCGCCTCGGCCGCCGCGTCGTCCAGCGCCAGCGCCACGATCACGTCCTGGCCGGGCACCCAGTTCGCCGGCGTCGCCAGCGGCACGCCATCGGTCTTTTGCACCGCGTCCAGCGCCCGGACGATCTCGGCGAAGTTGCGGCCCACCGACATCGGATAGGTCATCGTCAGCCGCACCTTCTTGTCCGGCCCGATGATGAAGACCGTGCGCACCGTCGCCGAATGCGCCGGGGTGCGGCCCTCGGTCGGCAGGTAATAGTCGGCCGGGAGCATGTCATAGGCCTTGGCGACGGCCAGGTCGCTGTCGTCGATGATGGCGAAATTCGCCGGAACGCCCGCCAGTTTCTCGATGTCGGATTTCCACTTGCCGTGGTCCTCGACCGAATCGACCGAGACGCCCAGGACCTTGGTGCCGCGCTGCTCGAACTCGGGCACCAGTTGCGCCACGGCGCCGAATTCGGTGGTGCAGACCGGGGTGAAATCGCGCGGATGCGAGAACAGGATCGCGTAGCTGTCGCCGATCCAGTCGTGGAAGCGGATCTCTCCCTCGGTGGAATTGGCGGTGAAATCGGGGGCGGTGTCGTTGATGCGCAGGGACATGGGTCCGTCCTTTCAGTTGCTTCGCCGCCCAACATAGGCAATGCGCAAAGGATTGCCAACACGACCTTTCAAGTCGTGTTATCTGCTCTGGCGGCGCCCTGCACCCCGAGCCGCTTGCGAAGCCCGACCGGCAGTGCCACGTTAGCGGCCAGAAACCGAAAGGAGCCGCTCATGAGCGCGATTGCAGACAAGCGGAAATTCTACATTGACGGCGCCTGGGTCGAGCCGGCGGCGCCGCGCGATCTCGAGGTCATCGACCCCTCGACCGAAGAGCCGGTGGCGGTGATTTCGCTGGGCGACCAAGCCGATACCGATGCGGCCGTGGCCGCCGCCAAGGCCGCCTTCCCGGGCTGGTCGGCGGTGCCGCCGGCGGAACGGCTGGTCCATGTCGAAAACATCCTCGCGATCTACAAGCGCCGGGCGCAGGACATGGCCGATGCCATCAGCGCCGAGATGGGCGCGCCGCAGGACATGGCGCTGGAGGACCAGGTCGGCGTCGGCGCCTATCACATCCAGACCTTCATCGACAGTTTCCGCGACTTCGAATTCATCCGCCCGCTGCGCCCGGACACCCCGACCAGCATGGTCGCGTGGGAGCCGGTCGGCGTCGTCGGGCTGATCACGCCCTGGAACTGGCCGATGAACCAGGTCACGCTGAAGGTGATCCCCGCCATCCTGGCCGGCAATACCGTGGTGCTGAAGCCCAGCGAGATCGCGCCGCTGAGCTCGGTGGTCTGGAGCGAGATCATCGACGAGGCCGGGCTGCCCAAGGGCGTCTACAACATGGTGAACGGCGACGGTGTCGGCGTCGGCACCCAGCTTTCGGTGCATCCCGACGTCGAGATGATCAGCTTCACCGGCTCGACCCGCGCCGGCATCGCCATCACCAAGGCCGCCGCCGACACGGTCAAGAAGGTGGTGCTGGAACTGGGCGGCAAGGGCGCGAACCTGGTCTTTGCCGATGCCGACGAAAAGGCCGTGGCGCGCGGCGCGCGGCATGTCTTCTACAACTCTGGCCAAAGCTGCAACGCGCCGACCCGGATGCTGGTCGAGCGGTCCTTTTACGAGACCGCCGTCGAGCAGGCGAAGAAGGTGGCCGAGGAAACCCCGGTCGCCACCGCGCACCAGCCCGGCAAGCATATCGGCCCGGTGGTCAGCAAGCAGCAGTGGGACAAGATCCAGGACCTGATCCAGAAGGGCATCGACGAGGGCGCCCGCCTGGTCGCCGGCGGTCCCGGCCTGCCCGAGGGTGTCAACCGCGGCTATTTCGTGCGCCCGACGGTGTTCGCGGATGTGACGAACGACATGACCATCGCCCGGCAGGAAATCTTTGGCCCGGTGCTGTCGATCATTCCCTTCGACAGCGAAGAGGAGGCCGTCGCCATCGCCAATGACACGATCTATGGGCTGACGAACTACGTCCAGACCCAGGACGGCAAGCGCCGCAACCGGCTGGCCCGGCAGCTGCGCGCCGGCATGGTCGAGACGAACGGCCAGTCGCGCGGGCGCGGCTCGGCCTTCGGCGGGGTCAAGGCCTCGGGTCGGGCGCGCGAGGGCGGCGTCTGGGGGCTCGAGGAATTCATGGACAGCAAGCAGATCAGCGGCTGGGATCCCGAGGCGTGACGCTTTTCCTTGCCCCGGCGCGGCGTTAGCATCCGCGCCGGGACAAGGGGGAACAGCATGAAGACCATCCTGATCACCGGCGGCGGCAGCGGCATCGGCCGGCTGACGGCCCGCCGTTTCCTTGAAGCCGGCTGGCGGGTCGGGCTGATCGGCCGGCGCGAATCGGCGCTGGCCGAAACCGCGGCGGGCGATCCGCGGGCGCTGGTGCTGCCCTGCGACGTGACCGATCCGCAGGCGGTGGACGCGGCCTTTGCCCGGGCGGTGGCGGAATGGGGCCGGCTCGACGTGCTGTTCAACAATGCGGGCGCCATCCTGATCTCGCGCCTGATCGACGAGATTTCCTGGCAGGACTGGCAGGGCGTGGCGCGCGTCAACATCGACGGCATGTTCCTGTGCGCCCGCGCCGCCTTTCGCCAGATGCGGCGGCAGGATCCGATGGGCGGGCGCATCATCAACAACGGCTCGATCGCGGCCGAGGCGCCGCGTCCCGGCTCGGTGCCCTATACGATGTCGAAACATGCGGTGACCGGGCTGACGCGCACGCTGGCGCTGGACGGCCGGCCCTTCAACATCGCCTGCGGCCAGATCGACGCCGGCAATGCGGCGACCGAGATGATTTCCGCGGTGGGCCACGTCGGCGCGCCGCAGGCCGACGGGCAGATCCGGGCCGAGCCGCTGATGGATGCGGCCCATGTCGCCGAGGCGGTGTTTCACATGGCGAGCCTGCCCGAGGGCGCGAACGTGCTGCACATGACGGTGATGGCGACCAACATGCCCTTCGTGGGGCGCGGCTGAGGGCGCCCAGGGGTCACGTCGCGCGCGCGGTCGCAGGGGTATTTGCGAAACAGTGAAGGCCGGGGTTCAGCCCTCGGCTTCCAGGTATTCGGCCAGCAGCGCGGTCTTGGTGAAATAGTCCGGCGACAGGTCGAGCAGCGCGGGCAGGTCGCGCAGCACCCGGCGCAGGTGCAGCCGGATCGCCGCCTCGGCCCGGTCGGGATCGCCCGAGGCCACCGCCTCGGCCACGGCGCGATGCTGCGCGATGATGGCGTCGCGGGCGACCAGCGCCGTCAGCAGGTGGCGGGCGCGGTCGAGGTGGATCTTGATCTGCTGCAGATGCGTCCAGACCATCGCCTTGCCGGCGATGGCGGCGAGCTGGGCGTGGAATTCTTCGTCCAGGCGGGCGAGCTGCGCGGTATCGGTGGCCTGTTCCTGCTGCGCGAGCTGGGCGAACAGCGCCTGCAACTGGGCCGGGGTGGCGCGGCGGGCGGCGCGGCGGGCCAGGTCGGCCTCGACCGATTCGCGGATGAAGCGGGTGCAGAGCACCCATTCCAGGTCGATGCGGGTGACAAAGGTGCCGCGCTGCGGGCGCACCTCGATCAGCCCGTCGCCGGTCAGGCGGATGAAGGCCTCGCGCACCGGCTGGCGCGAGAGCTGGTACTGGTCGGCGATCTCCTGTTCCGAAAGCCGGGTGCCGGGGGACAGTTCGCAGCCGACGATGCGCTGGCGCAGCCGGGCGTGCAACTGGGCCGCGAAAGGCGCCGGGACCGGCGCCGCCATGGTCGATGCAGGATTCATCTCTTCCCCCTGCTTTCGCTGTAATTGGTTAATTTACCCGGCGTCAACCGTTCGCGTTTACTGGAAGCGCATCGTGGTCTGCTGATGGTAGATCCGGCCCGGTTCCAGCCGGGCGGATGGATAGCCGGGCTGGTTCGGCGCATCGGGCCAGAGCTGCGATTCCAGCGCGATCCCGGCATGGCGGCCATAGGGCCGGCCGGCAAGGCCGGGGGCGCCGGGGCCGAGGTGATTGGCGGTATAGACCTGCAACCCCGGCTCGGTCGAGCGCAGGGTCAGGCGCAGCTCGTCGGCCTGCAGCACGGCGGCCTGGCGCGGCCTGGCGTGGCGGGAAGGGGCGAGGCACAGGTTATGGTCGATGG
Source organism: Paracoccus sp. N5 (assembly GCF_000371965.1). Classification (NCBI taxonomy): domain Bacteria; kingdom Pseudomonadati; phylum Pseudomonadota; class Alphaproteobacteria; order Rhodobacterales; family Paracoccaceae; genus Paracoccus; species Paracoccus sp. N5. The sequence goes on from NZ_AQUO01000001.1 coordinate 1,468,395, forward strand.
CCGGTCCCGCCAGCCGCTCGCCCAGCCGCACCGGGCGGCGGAAGTCCAGCGCCGTGCCGCGCACCGGGGCCGGGGGCCCGAGCGGGATCAGGTCGGCATCCACCGGCAGATAGCTCCGGGCAGGGACGCTCAGGCGATGCTCGGCCACCGTGTCGCGGCCGTCGAGGTTGAAATAGCTGTGCTGGGCGAAATTGCACAAGGTCGGCGCGTCCGAGGTGGCGAGGATGGTCAGCGACAGCATTGGCCCGGGCAGGATGCGATAGATCGCCCGCACCAGCATGGTGCCGGGAAAGCCCATGTGACCGTCGGGCAGCAGGTCGGCCAGCGTGACCATGTCCTCGGTCTGTTCGGCCAGGATCCAGTTGCGGGTGCCGCTGCCGTCGCTGCCGCCATGCAGGATGTGGCACCCGTCCTGGTTGCGGTCCAGTTGCAGTTGCCGCCCGTCGAGCAGCGCGCGGGCCTGGCCGATGCGATTGGCATAGCGGCCGACGATGGCGCCGAAATAGCGGCCCTCGTCCAGATAGGGGGCAAGCTGCGGATAGCCCAGCACCAGCGGATGCGCGACGCCCGCGAGCCGCAGATCTTGCAGCGAGGCGCCCAGCGTCATCACCGAGGCGGCCAGTCCGTGGCCCGAGATCACCGCCCGCGTGACCGCCCGGCCATCGGGCAGCGTGCCGAAGGGCGCGCGCATCATGCCAGCACCCGCGGCTCGGGCCGGCCGCGCGCGGGGCCGGGGTCCAATTCCCAGGTGCGGCCGTCCTGCGGGCCGCGGCGGCCTTCGGCGGCGCTGGTGACGATCAGCCGCGACAGGTCGCGGCCGGCGAAGCAGGGGCAGCTGGGCTGGCTGGCCGGCAGGGTCAGGCGGCTGAGCAGCCGCCCGTCCGGCGCGTGGCAGGCGACCGAGCCGCTGCCCCAGCGCGCGTTCCAGAACCGGCCCTGGTCGTCGGTCACCGCGCCATCGGGGAACTGGTCGGTGCCGGCGAGGTCGAGGAAGACCTGCGCCTGCCCCATGGGCCAGCCGTCCGGGTCCAGCGGCTGGCTCCAGACCGTCTGCGCGGCGGTGTCGGCGAAATAGGCCAGCCGCCCGTCCGGTGAAAAGCAGATCGCATTCGGGATCGAAAGCCCGGCGCGAAGCTGGCGCAATTCGCCCCGGAAAAAGCGGTAGATCGCGCCTTGGCCGGTTTCGGCGCTGCGCGACATGGTGCCGATCCAGAAGCCGCCCTGCGGGTCGGCGCGGCCGTCGTTCGAGCGGTTCTCGGGGCGGTCGGGCTCCAGCGCCACCAGCCGCCTGGACTCGCCATTCCTCAGGTCGAAGCGCAGGAGCGCGGTTTCGCTGGCGATCAGCAGGCGGTCGCGGTCGATCCAGCCGCAGGCCGAGACCATCTCGTCGAATTGCCATTCCAGCGGCGCGCCGTCCAGCTGCGACATCAGCCGCCGGCCGAGGATGTCGAACCAGAAGGGCTGCGCGCGTTCGGGGTGCCAGAAGGCGCCTTCGCCCAGTTCGCAGATGCGCGGGTCGAAGACCGTCGCGCTCATGCCAAGGCCTGCATGGCGGCGATGATCTCGCGGGCGCGGGTGGCGATGGTTTCGGGGGCATCGCCGGGTCTGTAGAGCGCGGTGCCGATGCCGAAGCCCTGCGCCCCGGCGGCGTGCCATTCGGCGAAATTCTGCGGCCCGGCGCCGCCGACGGCATAGACCGGGATCTCGGGCGGCAGGACGGCGCGCAGCGCCTTCAGCGCCGCCGGGCCGGCCTGGTCGGCCGGGAACAGCTTCAGCCCGGTGGCGCCGGCGGCGATGGCGGCGAAGCATTCCGTGGCGGTAAAGACGCCGGGCCAGCTTTCCAGGCCGCGCGCCCGGGTCTCGCGGATCACCGCCCGATCGGCATTGGGCGAGACGATCATGCGGCCGCCGACATCGGCGACGCGGCCGACCTGCTCCGGGGTCAGCACGGTGCCGGCGCCCAGCGTGGCCTGGCCGCCGAAGGCCGCCGCCATCAGCCGGATGCTTTCCAGCGGGTCGGGCGAGTTCAGCGGCACCTCGATGCGGGTGATGCCGGATTCGATCAGGGCGCGGGCGACGGGCAGGGCCTCGGGCGGGGTCAGGCCGCGCAGGATGGCGATGATGGGCTGGGTCATGGGTCCTCGTGCAAAAGCCGGTGGGCGGCGGTCAGCCCGGCCAGGACCAGCGCAGCGCCGTCCTGTCGCCGGACCCGGGCGCCCTGCGCCAGCAAGAGCGTTTCGTAATGCGTCGTCAAGTCGGGGGCGCCGATCAGCACGACCTCGGCCCCGGTCCAGAACGGGCGGGCGGCGGCCAGTTCGGCGCCGATCAGCAGGCCGGAGAGCCGCCCGGCCGCCTGTTCCGGCGCCAGCCGGTCGAGCAGCGCCCCGGCGCGCAGGGCGAAGAGCCCGGCCGGGACGGAGGCGGGATCGGCCAGCGCCTGCGCCCCGGCCTGGGTCAGCGCCTGGGCGTCGGGCGTGGCTTCGGCCAGGGTCAGGCGCAGCACGGACTGCCGGGCGAGCAGGGCGAAAAGCTCTCCGGTCATGAAGGTGGCGAAGCGGGTGACGGCGCCATCCGCGATCCGGACCCATTTGCTATGCGTGCCGGGCAGGCAGAGCACGCCGCAAAAGCCCGGGTTCTCGGCCAGGAAACCGGCGATCTGGGTTTCCTCGCCGCGCATCACGTCGGGCGGGTCGGTCTGCGACAGGCCGGGCAGGATGCGCAGGTCCAGCCGCGGGTCCAGGGCCGGGGGGCGGATCGCCTGCCGCGGGTCCAGCGGGACGCAGGGGACGGGGCGATAGGCGGCCTCGACCCAGCCGCCGCGGGCGCCGACCATGCCGCAGGCCAGGACCGGGATGGTGCCCGCGGCCGGCAGCCAGTCGGCGGCCAGCGCCAGCAGCGCCGGCTCGAACCCCTCGGGCGAAAGCCGGCCCATGCCCTGGTCCGAGGCGCGGGCCTGAAGCATCTGCGCGCCCTGCATGGCCCAGGCGCGCAGCCGGGTCGTGCCCCAGTCGACGGCGATCCAGTCCGGTGTCACGATTTCGACTTGTTCGATACGTCGAAGATCACGGCGGCCATCAGCACCAGCCCCTTGATGACCTGCTGATAGTCGATGCCGATGCCCAGGATGGACATGCCGTTGTTCATCACCCCCATGATGAAGGCGCCGACCACCGCGCCGATCACCGTGCCGACGCCGCCCGCCATCGAGGCGCCGCCGATGAACACCGCCGCGATCACGTCAAGCTCGAACCCGACGCCGGCCTTGGGCGTGGCCGAGTTCAGCCGGGCCGAAACCACCAGCCCCGCCAGCGCCGCCAGCATCCCCATGTTCATGAAGGTCAGGAACACCACCCGTTCGCTGTTGATGCCCGAGAGCTTGGCCGCCTTGGCATTGCCGCCGATGGCGAAGATGCGCCGGCCGATGGTCGTGCGCTCCGACAGGAAGGCGTAAAGCGCGACCAGCACCGCCATGACGATGAAGACATTGGGCAGGCCGCGGAAATTCGCCAGCGCCCAGGTCATCCAGACCATGGCCAGGAAGATCAGCGCGTTCTTGGCGGCGAAGAAGGCGAAGGGCTCGTCGGCGATGCCCACCGCCTCCTCGCGCTTGCGGCCGCGGATCTGCAGCCACAGGATCACCACGGCGGCGCCCCAGCCCAGGATCAGCGACAGGGTGTTCGGCTTGTCCGGCCCGAACAGGTCCGGGATGAAGCCCGAGGCGATCATCTGGAAGCCGCGCGGGAAGGGGCCGATGTTCTGGCCCTGCAGGATCCACATGGTCAGCCCGCGGAACACCAGCATCCCGGCCAGGGTGACGATGAAGCTGGGGATCTTCCAATAGGCGATCCAATAGCCCTGGATGCCGCCGATCACCGCGCCGGCGACCAGCGCCAGCACCACGACCAGCGGGATCGGCAGGCCCATGCGCACGATCATCAGCGCCGCCAGCGCGCCGACGAAGGCCGCGACCGAGCCGACCGACAGGTCGATATGGCCGGCCACGATCACCAGCAGCATGCCCACCGCCATGATGACGATATGGCTGTTCTGCAGGAACAGGTTGGTCAGGTTCACCGGCCGGAACAGGATGCCGCCGGTCACCACCTGGAAGAAGGCCATGATGATGATCAGCGCGAACAGGATGCCGTATTCGCGGATATTGCGGCGGATGAAGCCGAAGGTGTCGCCTTGGCGGGTCTCGGTCGTGTCAGACATGGGCGGCCTCTGCCTCGATTTCCTGGGGCGTGACCGACTCGTCGGTCAGGTCGTGGCCCGAGCGGATGATGATGGACATGATCTTTTCCTGCGTCGCCTCGGCGGTGGGCAGTTCGCCGACCAGCCGGCCCTCGTTCATGACCAGGATGCGGTCGGTGATGCCCAGAAGCTCGGGCATCTCGGAGGAGATCACGATGATGGATTTCCCCGAGGCCGCCAGATCGCGGATGATGGTATAGATCTCGTATTTGGCGCCGACGTCGATGCCGCGGGTCGGCTCGTCCAGGATCAGGATCTCGGGTTCGGCGAACAGCCATTTCGCCAGCACGACCTTTTGCTGGTTGCCGCCCGACAGGTTCACCGTCTTCTGCTCGACCGAGGGCGAGCGGATGTTGATGCGCTTGCGATAGTCGCGGGCGACGGCGCCCTCGCGCTGCCGGTCCACCACCCCGCGCGTGGAAATCCCGGCAAGGTTCGCCAGCGGGATATTGCGGCGGATCGTGTCCTCCAGCACCAGGCCCAGCGACTTGCGGTCCTCGGTGACGTAGGCAAGGCCGGCGGCGATGGCCTTGGGCACCGTGGTCAGCTCGACCTCGCGGCCGTGGATGCGGACGCTGCCCGATTTCCAGTCGCCCATCGAGCGGCCGAAGATGCTCATGGCAAGCTCGGTGCGGCCGGCGCCCATCAGCCCGGCGATGCCCAGCACCTCGCCGCGCTTCAGCTCGAAACTGGCCTTCCTGACCAGCAGCCGGCCGTCGCGCAGCGGGTCGGCGACGTTCCAGTCGCGGACCTGCATCACCACCTCGCCGATCTTGGGCTCGCGCGGCGGATAGCGGTCGTCCATGGCGCGGCCGACCATGTCGCGGACGATCTGCGATTCCGCGACCATGCCGTCGTGATGGGCCACGGTCGAGCCGTCGCGCAGCACGGTGATGCTGTCGCAGACCTGGCTGATCTCGTTCAATTTGTGCGAGATCAGGATCGCCGTCATGCCCTGGTCGCGGAACCCTGCCAGCAGGCGCAAGAGCGCGTCGCTGTCATGCTCGTTCAGCGAGCTGGTCGGTTCGTCCAGGATCAGCAGGTCGACCTTTTTCGACAGCGCCTTGGCGATCTCGATCAGCTGCTGCTTGCCCATGCCCAGGGAGCCGACCTTGGTCTCGGGGCTTTCGCGCAGGCCCACTTTGGCCAGCAGCTCGGCGGTGCGGCGGTTGGTCTCCTGGCGGTCGATGACGCCGCGCGTGGCAATCTCGTTGCCCAGGAAGATGTTCTCGGCGATCGACATCTGCGGCACCAGCGCCAGTTCCTGGTGGATGATGACGATGCCCTTTTCCTCGCTGTCCTTGATGTCGCGGAAGGCCATGGGCTGGCCGTTGTACAGGATCTCGCCCTGATAGCTGCCATGCGGATAGACGCCCGAAAGCACCTTCATCAGCGTGGACTTGCCGGCGCCGTTCTCGCCGACCAGGGCGCGGATCTCGCCCCGGCGCACGGTCATGTTGACGTTGTCGAGTGCCTTGACCCCGGGGAATTCCTTGGTGATCCCCCGCATTTCCAGAATGGCGTCCATCCCGGTCCCCCCCTTTCGCAGGAAGCGCGCCGCCGGTCGGGCCGGCGGCGCGCGGCCAGGATCACTTGAGCTGGTCTTCGGTATAGTAGCCCGAGCCGACCAGGACCTCTTGCAGGTTCTTCGCGGTGACGGCGACCGGCTCCAGCAGGTAGGAGGGCACGACCTTGACGCCGTTGTCATAGGTCTTGGTGTCGTTCACCTGCGGCTCTTCGCCCTTGATCATGGCATCGACCATGCCGACGGTGACTTTCGCCAGCTCGCGGGTGTCCTTGAAGATGGTCGAATACTGCTCGCCCGCCTGGATCGACTTGACCGATTGCAGCTCGGCGTCCTGGCCGGTGACGATGGGCATCTTCATGTCGCCCGAGCCGTAGCCGACGCCCTTCAGCGAGGACAGGATGCCGATGGACAGCCCGTCATAGGGCGAAAGCACCCCGTTCACATGCTTGTCGGTGTAGTTGGCCGACAGGATGTTGTCCATGCGGGCCTGGGCGGTGGCCGGGTCCCAGCGCAGCGTGCCGACCTTGTCCATGCCCATCTGCCCCGAGGGGATCACCACCGAGCCGTCGTCGATCAGCGGCTGGATCACCGACATGGCGCCATCGTAGAAGAAGAAGGCGTTATTGTCGTCGGGCGAGCCGCCGAACAGCTCGACATTCCAGGGCTTCACGTCGGGGAAATTGGCCTTGAGCCCCTCGACCAGGGTATTGGCCTGTTCGACGCCGACCTTGAAGTTGTCGAAGGTGGCGTAATAGTCGATGTCGGGCGTGTCGCGGATCAGCCGGTCATAGGCGATGACCTTGATGTCGGCGGCCTTCGCATTGGCCAGCGCGTTCGACAGCGTGGTGCCGTCGATGGCGGCGATCACCAGCACGTTCACGCCCTTGGTGATCATGTTCTCGATCTGCGACAGCTGGTTCGGGATGTCGTCGTCGGCATATTGCAGGTCGGTCTGGTAGCCGGCTTCCTGGAACTGCTTGACCATGTTGTTGCCGTCGTCGATCCAGCGCGCCGAGGTCTTGGTCGGCATCGAGATCCCGACCATGCCTTCGGCCGCGGCCAGCCCCGGCAGAGACAGCACCGCGACCGAGGCCAGCGCCCCGGCGAGTTTCCTGAGATTCAGCATGACTCCTCCCTATCGATTCCCTGTCGATTGCGCGCCGTGCCGGTGGCCGCCTCCACGGTCCTGTCCGGCCGGAGCCTTCCCCTGTGTCGGCGCGGGACGCGAAATGCGGGCGGGCCCGGACATTCGGCGCCGCAACGGTCATGGACCGCCGGCCTGACCGCGAGGCTAGTCCTGCCCGATATGTCCGTCAAATATTCTGAAAGAAGATCTGCATATCAAAATCGTCATGATAGTTGGCGCTAACATGACCGGAGCGGGAATCCGGCCGCGCCGTCAGCCGTCGGCCAGCAGGTCGGACCACTCTGGATGGCGCTCGAACTGGGCGCGGACATAGCTGCAGGCCGGCACGATCATCACGCCGCGCGCGCGGGCGTCGACGATCAGCCGGCGCACCATGGCGGCGGCGACGCCGGTGCCGCGCATGGCGTCGGGCGCATAGGTATGGTCGGCGACGATGATGCCCGGGCCGCCGTTGCGCCAGGTCAGTTCCGCCTCGCCCGAGACGCCGGGCAGGCTGACGACATAGCGGCCGGAACTGCCGTAGTCTTCATGGGCGACGGGAATGGTGGGTTGGCTCATGCGATTGCTCCGTGTTGATGCGGCGGAGGTAACGCATGAAAGCCGGGCCGGATCCGTGACGTTGCGTCATCGGAGCCCGGCCCGCGGCGGCGCTCAGGCGCGCTCGGAATATTCGAACAGTTCGGTATTGACGACGATGGCCTCGTCCACGCCGACGAAGGGCGGGATCATCACCCGGACGCCATTGTCCAGGATCGCCGGCTTGAAGCTTTTCGCGGCGGTCTGGCCGTTCAGCACCGGCTCGGTCTCGGCGACCTTGCAGATCACTTTCTGGGGAATGCGCACCGACAGCGCCTCGTCGCCGTAATACTCCACCGCGGCCATCATGCCGTCCTGCAGGAAGGGGCGGCGGTCGCCCAGCAGGTCGGCGTCCAGTTCGGTCTGCTCGAAGGTCTCGCTGTCCATGAAGACCAGCTTACCATCTGTTTCGTAAAGGAATTGCTGGTCCTTGAACTCCAGATGGACCTGCTCGACCTTGTCCTCGGACCGGAAGCGTTCGTTCAGCTTGCGGCCGTCGCGCAGGTTCTTCAGCTCGACCTGGGCGAAGGCGCCGCCCTTTCCGGGCTTGACGTGGCTGACCTTGACCGCGGCCCAGAGCCCGCCGTCATGTTCCAGGACGACACCCGGCTTGATTTCGTTGCCATTGATCTTGGCCATTCGGATAACCTTGGAAATATTGAGGAATCATTGGCGGGGCCACGGGGTTGAACCGCCTTTGCGGCGACCTATATCCATTGCCGTGTCCCAAGGCAACCGAAACGCCTTTACGGCGTTGTCAAGGGCGGCAGGGGGTGTCCAACTGTCGCAAGATCGTTGCTTTTCGCGGTTATTGAGGCTATCCGCCGGGGCTTGCATCTGGTGCATGGCGGTCATGCGGCGCAGGGCATACCGAATCACGGCACGGATCGGCTAAGCCGGCCCCTGCCGCCTAACGAGGCAAGAGGTGCAGCGATTTTGGCAATAAGGCCAGGCTGCAAGGCAATAAAAGAACAACAGGATAACGAATATGCGCGATTTCGTGGATGGCTCGGCTTTCAATTTCGAACAAGGTCAGCGTGCCCGCAAGCTGTTTGCGGCCGTGGTGCTGGCTGCGCTCGACGACGCGATCGCGGATGACAAGAAATATGGCAACGGCCCCGACCAGATCGCCCGCTGGGCGCGCTCGCGCGATGGGCGCGAGGTGCTGTCCTGCGCCGGCATCGACCCGAACGAGCGGGTGGTGAAGGGGCTGATGGAATTCGTGTCCAAGGGCGTGCGCACCTCGGTCGCGCTGTCGCGCGAGGAAAGCGAGCGTCGCCACGCCGCCGAGGAAGCCGAAGCGGCCTGAGCCCGGCCGCAACCGCGCCTTTCCGGCCGTCCTTCGGGGCGGCCTTTCTTATTGGAACAGGTGCAGCGCCAGCGGTGCGATGATCGAGGTCAGCACCGCGTTCAGCCCCATGCCGATGCCGGCGAAGGCGCCCGCGGTCTCGTTCACCTGGAAGGCGCGGGCGGTGCCGATGCCATGCGCGGCCACGCCCAGCGAGAAGCCGCGCGCGCGCCAGTCGCGGATCCCCAGCGCGTTCAGCAGCGGCGTGGCGATGATCGCGCCGAAGATCCCGGTCAGCAGCACCAGCACGGCGGTGATGGTCGGCTCGCCCCCCAGCCCCTCGGCGATGCCGATGGCGACCGGGGCGGTGGTCGATTTCGGCGCCAGGCTGGCCAGCATCACCTCGTTCAGCCCGAAGGCCTTGCCGATCGCCAGCACCGAGACCACCGCCGTCACCGAGCCGGCGACCAGCGCCGCGACCAGCGGAGCCAGGGCTTTGCGCACCCGGCGCAGGTTGTCGTAAAGCGGCATCCCCAGCGCGACCGTGGCCGGCCCCAGCATGAAATGCACGAATTGCGCGCCCTCGAAATAGGTCTGGTAGCCGGTTCCGGTCAGCCACAGCACCAGGGACAGCAGGATCACCGCGACCAGCACCGGATTGGCCCAGCTTTGCCGGTTCATGCGGCGAAAGAAGCTGTCGCCCAGGAAATAGGCGATCAGCGTCGCGGTCAGCCACAAGAGCGGCTCTTGCGACAGATAGCTCCAGATCAGCGCGGCGTCGGTCATTCCTCGGCCCCGCCCCGCCAACGCACCACGGCGGTAAAGACCAGCGCGCCCACGGCGATGGCCAGCGCGGTCGAGACGGTCAGCGCCAGCGCGATGGCCAGCGCGTCGTTGCGGAACTGGCCCAGATGCGCGATGACGCCGACCCCGGCCGGGACGAAGAACAGCGACAGATTCGCCAGAAGGCCGGTGACGACCGGGCGCAGCATTTCGGCCAGCGCCGGACGCAGGGCGCAGCTGCCGACCAGCAGCAACAGTCCCAGAACCGGGCCGGGCAGCGGCAGGCCCAGGCCGCGGGTGGCGACCTCACCGACAAGCTGGAACGACAGAAGGATGGCGAGCGCGGGAATCATGGCCACAGGTTAGCATTGCCCTGGTCTTGTGTTGAACCCTTAAATCTTGTGGATAACCTGGCTGGGCCCGCCATATCTGGGGCTTTTGGTTGACTTTGTGGGTGCAATTGCCAAGAATCCCCCAATTCTGACCCAACCCGATGGCCGCATCTTGCGTTTCGATCGCCTTCGCCTCAACGGATTCAAGAGCTTCGTGGACCCGACCGACCTGGTCATCCACGAGGGGCTGACCGGCGTCGTCGGCCCGAACGGTTGCGGCAAGTCGAACCTGCTGGAGGCGCTGCGCTGGGTCATGGGCGAGAACCGCCCGACCGCCATGCGCGGCGAGGGCATGGAGGACGTGATCTTCGCCGGCACCGCGCGCCGCTCGGCCCGCGCCCATGCCGAGGTCACGCTGACGATCGACAATCACGACCGGCTGGCGCCCGCCGGCATGAACGATGCCGACACGCTGGACATCACCCGCCGCATCACCCGCGACGCCGGCTCGGCCTATCGCATCAACGGGAAAGAGGTGCGGGCGCGGGACGTGCAGATGCTGTTCGCGGATGCCTCGACCGGGGCGCATTCGCCGGCGCTGGTGCGGCAGGGGCAGATTTCCGAACTCATCAACGCCAAGCCCAAGGCGCGCCGCCGCATCCTCGAGGAAGCGGCGGGGATCTCGGGCCTTTACCAGCGCCGGCACGAGGCCGAGCTGAAGCTGAACGCGGCCGAGGCCAACCTGACCCGCGTCGACGACACGCTGGACCAGCTCTCGACCCAGGCCGCCAGCCTGGCCCGGCAGGCCCGCGCCGCCGCCCGCTATCGCGAGATCGGCGCCGCGCTGCGCCGGGCCGAGGGGGTGCTGCTCTATCGCCGCTGGGCCGAGGCCGAGCAGGTCAAGGCGGCCACGGCCGAGGCCTTGCGCGCCGCGATCCGCGCCGCCACTGAGGCCGAGGCGCAGGCCCGCCGCGCCATCGCCGCCCGCGAGGAGGCCGAGGCGAAGCTGCCGCCGCTGCGCGAAGAGGAGCAGGTCGCGAGCGCCATCCTGTCCCGCGCCACCATCGAGCGCGAGGCGCTGGACGAGGCCGAGGCCCGCGCCGCCCAGGCGATCCAGACCCTGCTGGCGCGCATTGCCCAGCTCGACCGCGACATCGAGCGGGAATCGGCGCTGAACCGCGACGCGGGCGAGGTGATCGACCGGCTGGAATGGGAAAGGCGCGAGCTCGACAAGGCCGGGCAGGGGCATGAGGACCGTCTGGCCATCGCCTCGGAAGCCGCCGCCGAGGCCGCCGAGGCCTTGCGCGAGGTCGAGGCCAAGCTGGCCGAGCTGACCGACGAATCCGCCCGCCTGGCCGCGCGGCACCATTCGGCCGAGCGGCTGGCCCATGACCTGCGCCAGATGCTGGACCGCGCCACCCGCGCTGCCGCGGATGCCGAGACCGCCGTGGCCCGCGCCGCCGACACCGGCGCCGAGGCCGAGGCCGCGCGCGAGGCCGCCGAAGAGGCGCAGGAAGCCGCGCGCGACCGCGTCGAGCAGGCCGAGGAACGGCTGGCCGGCGCCGAGGAAACCCGCGCCGGGCTGGAGGCCGAGGAAGCCGAGGCCCGCGCCGCCCGGGCCGAGGCCGAGGGCGAGGTCTCGGCGCTGAATGCCGAGATGGCGGCGCTGAAGCGGCTGGTGGAACGCGGCCAGGGCGGCGGCTCGGTGCTGGACCTGGTGCGCGTGGCGCGCGGCTATGAGGCGGCCTTTGGCGCGGCGCTGGGCGACGATCTGCGCGCCGGGCTGGCGACCGAGGGCTCGGGCTGGCACGCGCTGCCGCCCTATGGCGAAGCCATGCCGGATACGCTGGCCGCGCATGTCGAGGCCCCGGCCGCGCTGGCCCGGCGGCTGTCGCAGGTCGGGCTGGTGGCCGATGCCGCGACCGGCGCGGCGCTGCAGGCCGGCTTGCTGCCGGGGCAGCGGCTGGTCACGCGCGAAGGCGATCTGTTCCGCTGGGACGGGCTGCGGGTGATGGCGGGCGAGGCCTCGTCCGCCGCCGCGCTGCATCTGCAGAAGGTCAACCAGCTGGCCGAGCTGACCGCCCAGGCCGAGGCGGCGCAGGCGCGTGCCGCGCGTACACAGGCCGTACACCAGGCGTCCCGCGACCGTCACACCGCCGCGACCGAGGCCGAGAAGCGCGCCCGCGACGACCGGCGCGAGGCCGAGCGCGGCTTGTCCGACGCCGTGCGCGCCGTGACCCGCGCCGAATCCGACCTGTCCATGGCGCAAAGCCGCGCCGAATCGGCCCGGGCGGAACTGGCGCGGCACCGCGACGATGCCGCAGACGCAAGGCAGCGGCTGGCCGAGGCCGAGCGCGCGCTTGCCGAACTGCCCGACCGCGGCGCCGCGGCGGCGGCGGTGGAATATGCCCGCACCGGGGTCGAGGCGGCGCGCATCGCCACCATGACCCGGCGCGGCGCGCTGGAGGAGCTGCGGCGCGAGGCCCAGGCCCGGACCAGGCGGTTGCAGGAGATCGCCAAGGAGGAATCCGGCTGGCGCCTGCGGCTGGACCAGGCCGGCAGCCGTGCGGCCGAACTCTCGGCCCGGCGCGAGGCTGCCGCCGAGGAACTGGAAGCGGCCGAGGCCCAGCCCGAGATCCTGGCCGAGCGCCGCGAAGTGCTGACCGAGGCCGAGGCGCAGGCCAGCGCCCGGCTGACCCGGGCCCGCGCCGCGCTGTCCGCCGCCGACCAGGCGCTGCGGCTTGCCGCCGAGACCGAACGCGAGGCCGAGCGCGCCGCATCCGATGCGCGCGAGACCCGCGCCGCGCGCGAGGCCCGCGCCGAGGCCGCGACCGAGGCCGAATCCGCCGCCAAGGCGCGCATCCACGAGGAGTTGGAAGCCACGCCGCAATCGCTGCTGCAACTGCTGGGCGAGGTCGAGGACATCGCCCCCGAGGCGCTGGAAGAGCAGATCGCCCGCCTGCGCCAGCAACGCGACGCCCTGGGCGCCGTCAACCTGCGCGCCGACGAGGACAAGCGCGAGCTGGAAACCGAGCGCGACCGGCTCGCCGCCGAAAAGACCGACCTGACCGAGGCGATCCGCAAGCTGCGCCAGGGCATCGGCAGCCTGAACCGCGAGGGGCGCGAGCGGCTGCTTTCGGCCTTCGACACGGTGAACGCCAATTTCACCACGCTGTTCACGCATCTGTTCGGTGGCGGCGAGGCGCGGCTGGTGCTGGTCGAATCCGACGACCCGCTGGAGGCCGGGCTGGAGATCATGTGCCAGCCTCCCGGCAAGAAGCTCAGCACGCTCAGCCTGCTCTCGGGCGGCGAGCAGACGCTGACCGCGCTGGCGCTGATCTTTGCCGTCTTCCTGGCCAACCCGGCGCCGATCTGCGTGCTGGACGAGGTTGACGCGCCCCTGGACGATGCCAACGTCACCCGGTTCTGCGACCTGATGGACGAGATGACGCGGCGCACCGACACGCGATTCCTGGTCATCACCCACCATGCCGTGACCATGGCGCGCATGGACCGGCTGTTCGGCGTTACCATGGTCGAACAGGGCGTCAGCCAGCTGGTTTCCGTGGACCTGAAACGCGCCGAGGCTCTGGTCGCCTGACGCGCGATGCGCTATCAGCGCTGAGCTTCCCCGGAGTCCGTGATGCGTGTCCTGTTTCCCCTCGCCATTCTGGCGTTTCTTCCGGTTTTTCCGGCCATGGCCGAGCTTTCCGCGCCGGTGCTGGGCGACCCCGGGCAGATCGGCGAGCTGATGGCGCAAAGCGGGCTGCCGGTCAGCCGCGGCGCCGATCTGGAGGGGCTGCCGGTGCTGGAAAGCCAGATCGACGACATTCGCTTCAACGTCTATTTCTATGACTGCCAGCCGCTGTGCCAGCGGATGCAATTCGTGTCGGGCTTCACCCTGCCGGCGCCGATGACGCCGCAGCTGGCCAATCAGTGGAACCTGTCGAACCCGTTTGCGACAGTCGTGGTGTCGGATAGCGGCGACGCCTTCCTGGAAATGGACATCGGCCTTGCGGGCGACGGCATCGGGCGCAAGAATTTCGACGAGACGCTGGCGAGCTGGCGGCTCGCCATGAGCGAATTCCGCGATTACATCGACTGGTAGGAGGATGCGATGACCATCGAGACGAAACTGGCAGAGCTTGGGATCACGCTGCCCGACGCCCCGGCGCCGGCGGCGAACTATGTCCCTTACGTGATCTCGGGGCAGATGCTGTTCGTCTCGGGGCAGATCTCGGCCGCCAGGGGCCGGGTCGGCGCCGAGCTGACCACGGCCGAGGGCGCCGAGGCGGCGCGCGGCTGCGGGCTGTCGCTGCTGGCGCAGGCCAAGGCGGCGCTGGGTTCGCTGGACCGGGTCAAGCGCGTGGTCAAGCTGGGCGGCTTCGTCAATTCGACCGGCGATTTCACCGAACAGCCCGAGGTGGTGAACGGCTGCTCGGACCTGATGGTGCAGGTCTTTGGCGACAAGGGCCGGCATGCGCGGGCCGCCGTCTCGGCCCCGGCGCTGCCGCGCGGCGTCGCCGTCGAGATCGAAGCCGTGTTCGAGATCGAATGATGGGCCTGCATCCCGATTTCCTGCGCCTGCCCATCGCGCATCGCGGGCTGCACAATGACAGCCGGCCGGAAAACAGCATGGCGGCGTTCCGCGCCGCCATCGCCGAGGGCTATGCCATCGAATGCGACATCCAGCGCGCCATGGACGACACGCCCATGGTGTTCCACGATTATGAACTGGCGCGGCTGACCGATATCGAGAACGGCACCGTCGCCTCCAGCACCCCGGCGCAACTGGCGCGGCTGCACCTGCTGGAAACCGGCGAAACCATCCCGACCCTGCGCGAGATGCTGGACGAGGTCGCCGGCCGCGTGCCGCTGCTGATCGAGATCAAGGATCCGACCATCGCCTCGGGGCCCGAGGTGGGCGCGCTGCCGCGCCGCGTGGCCGAGGCCCTGGCGGGCTATGACGGGCCGGTCGCGGTCATGTCCTTCAACCCGCATGTCGTCGCGGCCTTCCACGAGGCGGCGCCCGGCATCGCCGTCGGGCTGACGACCTGCGGCTATGAGGCGGGCGAATGGCAGATGCTGGACGCCTCGACGCGCGCCCGGCTGGCGGCCATCGCGGATTTCGACGATGTGGGCGCCAGCTTCATCTCGCATGACCGGGGCGATCTGGGCAATCCGGCGGTGGCGGCGCTGAAGGCGCGCGGCGTGCCGGTGCTGTGCTGGACCATCCGCAGCCCTGTGCAAGAGGCCGAGGCGCGGCGGGTCGCCGACAACATCACCTTCGAGCATTACCGGCCAGAGACCGCCTGAAGAACCGCCTGAATCTGCCGCCGCCCGCTGACAAAGCCGGGCGGCGCGCCTATGTTTCGCCGCATGAGCGAAATGACCGTCTCCGTCCTGCCCGCGATCTCTGCCCTGCCCGCCGCCGCATGGGACGGCTGCGGCGCGGCGGCGAATCCTTTCACCACGCATCGCTTCCTGTCGGCGCTGGAGGCATCCGGCTCGGTCGGCGAGGGCACGGGCTGGCATGTCTCGCATCTGGTCGCGCGGGTCGATGGCCGCGTCGCGGGCGTCGCGCCCTGCTATCTGAAGACCCACAGCCAGGGCGAATACATCTTCGACCACGCCTGGGCGCAGGCTTACGAGCGCGCCGGCGGGCGCTATTACCCCAAGCTGCAATGCGCCGTGCCCTTTACCCCGGTGACCGGGCCGCGGCTGATCGCGCCCGAGGCGCCGGTGCGGCTGGCGCTGTTGCAGGCCATGGCGCAGATCGCCCGGCAATCCGGCCTGTCGGGCGCGCATGTCACCTTCTGCACCGAAGCCGAGGCGGCGCTGGCCGAACCGGCCGGTTTCCTGTCCCGCGCCAGCGAGCAGTTCCACTGGCTGAACCAGGGCTATGGCACGTTCGAGGATTTCCTGGCGCAGCTGTCGTCGCGCAAGCGCAAGGCGATCCGCAAGGAACGCGAGCGGGCGCAGGCTTTCGGCGGCAGCATCCGCAGCCTGCGCGGCGACGAGATCGAGCCCGCGCATTGGGACGCCTTCTGGGGCTTCTACCAGGACACCGGCGGGCGCAAATGGGGCCGGCCCTATCTGACGCGGGCCTTCTTCGACCGGCTGCACGAGACCATGCGCGACGATTGCCTGCTGGTCCTGGCCGAGCGCGACGGCCGTCCCATCGCCGGGGCGCTGAACCTGATCGGGCCGGACGCGCTTTACGGCCGCTATTGGGGCGCGGTCGAGGACCACCCCTTCCTGCATTTCGAGCTGTGCTATCATCGCGCCATCGACTGGGCCATCGCGCATGGCCTTTCGCGGGTCGAGGCCGGGGCGCAGGGCGAGCACAAGCTGGCGCGCGGCTATCTGCCGACCCGGACCCATTCGCTGCATTGGGTGCGCGACCAGGGCTTCCACGATGCCATCGCCGATTTCCTGCACCGCGAGCGGCAGGCGGTGGATGCCGAGATGGACTATCTGGCCGAGCTTGGCCCGTTCCGCCGCGGCGAGATCTCGCCCTAGGGCCGCTTCAGCAGCCGGAAGGCGGCCGAGGCGCCCCAGCCCGCCGCCACCGCGATGGCCAGCGACATGATGCCGTAAAGGAACGGCTGGTCCAGCGCCAGCCGATAGAGCCAGCGCTCCAGCCCGACCTTGCGCACCTCGATCGGGGCGCGGAAACTGTCGGTGACCAGCCCGTCGCGCAACAGGAAGATGCGGGTGCTGTAGAAGCCCTCGATCAGGTTGGCGGGCAGGCGCACATCGGCGCGAAACAGCGTCTGCTGCGCCAGGCGCACGGCGCCGTCGTCCTGGCGATAGAGGTCCGCGTGCCGGCGCAGGCGCACGAAAGCCTCGGTATAGGGCACCACGTCGGGAACGTCGGCCTGGCCGGAAAAGGCCCGCATCGCCAGCGGGATCGAGATGCGGAAGCGCTGGTCGTCCTTGGGGTTCAGGATCCGGCCCAGGGGCCGGGTCGTCGCCACCACGTAGAAGCTGGGCGCCGCGCCGATGCCGACCCGGCCGGTGTTGACCCAGACGCCGAAGCGCCGCTCCTTGTGGCGCACGGTGATGGCGCGGGCCGGCCCCTCGACCGTGACGATCACGTCCAAGGGCTGGCCGGGCGGGATCGGCGTCTCGCGCTTGATGGCGCCGTAGATGATGATGTCCGAGCCGTCGAAATTCGTGGTGATGTCCACGTCGTCGCGCGACAGGCCGGCGACGATGCGCTCGGGCGGCTCGGGCCGCTCGGCCTCTTGCGCCGACAGCGGCAGCGCCAGCGCCAGAAGCATCGGGGCCAGCCAGGCCAGGGCGGCGCGCCGGATCATTTCAGGATCCCCGGCGTGATGGAATAAAGGTCGTCCGGGCGCAGGAACAGGTCGAGCGCCAGCTTGCCGCAGACCGCCAGCACCAAGAGCGCCAGCAGGATGCGCAGCTGCTCGGCCCGCAGCCGGGCGCCGTAATGCGTGCCGACCTGCGCCCCGATGACGCCGCCGACGATCAGCAGCACCGCCAGCATCACGTCGACCGTGTTCGACGAGACCGCGTGCATCAGCGTGGTATAGGCCGACAGGAAGGTGATCTGGAACAGCGAGGTGCCGATGACCACCTTGGTCGGCATACCCAGCAGATAGATCATCGCCGGCACCATGATGAAGCCGCCGCCGACCCCCATGATCGCGCCCAGCACGCCCACCGCCGCCCCGACCATCAGCACCGGGATCGCGCTGATATACAGGCCCGAGGCGCGGAACTTCATCTTCAGCGGCCATTTGTGCACCCAGCCGTGCTGGTTGCGGCGCATCGGCTTGATCGGGCCGCTGACCCGGGTGCGGCGCAGCGCGCGCAGGCTTTCCTGCAGCATCATCGCCCCGATCAGGCCCAGGAAGACGACATAGCAGAGCTGCACCACCAGATCGACCTGGCCAAGCCGCGACAGCAGGTTGAACAGCAGCACCCCCAGCGACGAGCCGACGAGGCCGCCGCCCAGCAGCACCCAGCCCATGCGGAAATCGACGGTCTTGCGCTTCACATGCGCCAGCACGCCGGAAAAGGATGAGGCCACGACCTGGTTCGCGCCGGTCGCCACCGCGATGGCCGGCGGGATGCCGATGAAGAACAGAAGCGGCGTGATCAGGAAGCCGCCGCCGACGCCGAACAGGCCCGACATCAGCCCGACGATGCCGCCCAGGCCCACCAGCGTGAAGCTGTTGACCACCACCTCGGCGATGGGAAGATAGATCTGCATATCCTGCCCGGCCCGTTTCTTCTTTCGATCCTGCCTCGGCCCGGGCTTCGCGTCAAACGTCCCGCGCATGTCGCCTGCGGGTTGTCGCAGCGCCGTGGCATGGATAAGCATTGCACCACCGGCAGATAACCGGCGATGATGCGGGCGGCACCGGCGCTGTCCGCGCGCTTCGCCGCACAGGGACGAACATGCGCATTCTGATCACCAATGACGACGGCATCAACGCTCCGGGCCTCGTGACCCTGCACGAGATCGCGACCGAGGTCGCCGGCCCCGGCGGCGAGGTCTGGACCGTGGCCCCCGCCTTCGAGCAATCGGGCGTGGCGCATTGCATCAGCTATGTCCACCCGACGCTGATCGCCGAGCTGGGCCCGCGCCGCTTTGCCGCCGAGGGCTCGCCGGCCGATTGCGTGCTGGCGGCCATGGACGTGATGAAGGACGATCCGCCCGACCTGGTGCTGTCGGGCGTGAACCGGGGCAACAACTCGGGCGAGAACGTGATGTATTCCGGCACGGTCGGCGGCGCGATGGAAGCGGCGCTGCAGGGCCTGCCCGCCATCGCGCTGTCGCAATACATGGGCAGCCGCACCGCCGGGCTGGAGGATCCGTATGAATGCGCGCGGGTGCATGGGCCGCGGCTGATCCGGCGGCTGCTGGATCACGGCGACTGGACCTCGGACGCGGATTTCCGGCTGTTCTACAACCTGAACTTCCCGCCCTGCGATGCGGGTTCGGTCAAGGGCACCCGCGTCGCGCCGCAGGGCCGCCGCCGCGGCGTGCGCTTCGAGATCGAGCCCTATCACGCGCCGAACGGCCGGCGCTTCCTGTGGGTGATGGGCGGCTCGCAGACCGCGCCGGCCACGCCGGACAGCGACGTGGACGCGAACATGCGCGACTATATCTCGCTGACGCCGATGCGGCCCGACCTGACCTGTCACAAAACCCTGGCCGAGTTGAGCGGCCTGCTGGACGAGGGCTGAACCCGGGCATGAGCGACGATCCCGAGACTGCCGAACGCAAGATGCGCTTCCTGTTCGCGCTGCGGCAGCGCGGGGTCACCGATCCGCGCGTGCTCGAGGCGATGGAGCGCATCGACCGCGGCGAATTCGTGCGCGGCCATTTCGAGGATCGCGCCTATGACGACACGCCGCTGCCGATCCCCTGCGGCCAGACCATCAGCCAGCCCTCGGTCGTGGGGCTGATGACCCAGGCGCTGCAGGTCGGGCCGCGCGACAAGGTGCTGGAGATCGGCACCGGCTCGGGCTACCAGGCGGCGATCCTGTCGCTGCTTTGCCGCCGGGTCTATACGCTGGACCGCCACCGCCGGCTGGTCGCCGAGGCCGAGGCGATCTTCCGCCATTTCGGCCTGACCAACATCACCGCCATGGTCGCCGACGGCTCGCACGGGCTGCCCGAGCAGGCGCCCTTCGATCGCATCATGGTGACGGCGGCGGCCGAGGATCCGCCCGGGCCGCTCTTGGCGCAGTTGAAGATCGGCGGTATCATGGTGGTGCCGGTCGGGCAGTCGGATGCGGTGCAGACGCTGATCCGGGTGCGGCGCGACGAAAACGGCTATGATTACGACGAATTGCGGCAGGTGCGCTTCGTGCCGCTGGTCGAGGGGTTGGGACAGACATGACCCCCGGCCGTGCTGAGTGAGGAACGGGCAGATGGCGAAAATCAGGCAATGGGCGCTGGCCGCCGGCGCCGTGGCGGGCTTGGTCTCCTGCGGGCCGCAGGGCGGGCTGGATTTCAGCAATTTCGACCCCGACCTGCGCGGTTGGGGCGGCGGCTTCGACACCGCCCAGGCCGCGGCGCGGGCGCAGCCGCGGCCGGCGCCGGACCAGCGCGGGGTGATCTCCTATCCCGGCTACCAGGTCGCCATCGCCCGCCAGGGCGACACGGTCGCCACCATCGCGGCGCGGCTGGGGCTGAACGCCGGCGAACTGGCGAGCTACAACGCGATCAATGCCAATACCGTGCTGAACCCCGGCGCCGTGGTCGCCCTGCCGCGCCGGGTGGCGGGCGGAGCGCCGGTCGCCACCTCGACCGGGCTGGTCAGCGATCCCTTCGCCGGCCAGGGCGTCCGGCAACCGGCCGCTGCGGCGGCCGCAGGCACGGGTGCGCCGACCCAGCCGGCGGCAAGCCAGCCGCGCCAGCATGTCGTCGCCACCGGCGAAACCGCCTGGTCCATCGCCCGCAAGTACAATGTCTCGGTCAATGACCTGGCCGCGTGGAACGGGCTCTCGTCGTCGATGACGCTGCGCACCGGGCAGCGGCTGCTGATCCCGGTGGCGGGCGGCAAGGCGCCCCCGGCCACGGCGGTGGTGACCGCGCCCGGCAGCGGCAGCCCGACGCCGCGCCCGCCCTCCTCGGCCGAGCCGCTGCCCAGCGAAAAGACCACGCCCGCCGGCAGCCCGGTGGCGAAGCCCGCCAGCCCGGACCTGGGCAAGACGCGCACCGCCGCCTCGGGCAATGGCCGGTTCCGCATGCCCGCCAGTGGCGCGATCATCCGCACCTATCAGAAGGGCAAGAACGAGGGCATCGACATCTCGGCCGCTGCCGGCAGCACGGTGGCCGCCGCCGGGTCGGGAACCGTGGCGGCGATCACCCGCGACACCGACAATGTGCCGATCGTGGTGGTGCGCCATGACGGCAACCTGATGACCGTCTATGCCGGCATCGAGGATGTCGCCGTCAGCAAGGGCCAGGCCGTCGGTGCCGGCACCGCGCTGGGCAAGGTCCGCAGCCAGGGCGTCGTGCATTTCGAGGTCCGCAACGGCTTCGACAGCGTCGATCCCGAGAAATACCTGAACTGACCGGCGGGGCCGGGGCCGGCCGGGTCAGGGGCCGAAGGCAGGGCTGATGCGGCGCCGCGAAGCCGGCGCCCTGGAGCCGCCTTGGGCCGAAGCCAGACCCAGCCAAGCCCATCCCAGGATCAGCGGAAGCCGGCGCCCCGGAGGCCGCCTTGGGCCGAAGCTGCCAGACAGGCGGCCAGTGACTCGAAACATCGTTCCTTCGGATCGTGCGAAAGCCCGGCTCGGCCCTGCCTGAAGCGCCAGGCGGCGGAAATGCTTCCGGCCAGATTCGCGGGTCCGGGGTTCTGACAGGGCCTCGGCAGATGGCCCTGCGGTCGCAGCGCGCTGCCGGTTCCGCCAATGTCCTGCCGTCTCGCGGTCTCAGAACGCCACAGATTTGCCGCTTGGCGCGGCGGGCCGTGCCGCGGCCGCAGCCCTGCGGCTGCAAGCGGCGGTGCGGCGGTTCCGATCCGGGGACGCGGGACCGCCGGTCGGGGCCGTCATTCCTGTTCGCACATCTGGCGCAGGGTCAGCTCGATCTCGTGACGGATCATCTGTTGCAGGTTGCGGCTCAGCCGGTTGCCGATCTCGCCCTGCAGCTCCTGGCGGATCGCCTCGCGGATCATGCCGCGCAGGTGGGTGCCCTTCTGGGTGTCCTTGTCCTGCGGCGCGAACAGGTGCTGTTCGCTTTCGCGGTTCAGCGCCTCGGCGGCGGCATGCGCCTCGGCCAGGGGATTGATCGGAGTCACGGTGGAATTCGCATGCAGCATGGTTTCCTCCATTTGCGCGTTCGTGGTGGTGGTGTGTTCGAGGAAGGGGCCGAAGGCCCGGATCGGCTGGGCGGCCGCATCCGGACATGCGGTTTCGGCGGGATCGTCAGCGCGGGCCTCGGCCGCGAGCGGCTGCGGCCAGGCGGCGGCAAAGGCTGCATGGGTCGGTCCCGTCAGGGGCAGCTTCAGCCAGTCGCCGAAGTCGCTGTCCCGGACCCCTGGCTCGGGTTCGGGCGGGGCCGGAGCTTCGGCCATGGGTTCTGCCACGGCCTCCGCCGCAACCTCGGCCACGACCTCATCCACGACCTCCGCCGACAGTTCTGCCGGCATCTCCGCCACGGGTTCCGCCAACGCCGCCTCGGGGCCGGCCGCCGCGGCGGGCGCTTCGGCAGGCGCGGCGGTGGTTTCGCGCGCCTCCTCCTCCGCGGCGGTGGCGATCAGGTCGGTGCTGTCCAGCACCAGCGGCGCAGCCGCGGGCGGGACCGCAGCCATCGGCTCGACGCGGATGCGCGGCGCGATGTCCTGGGCGGGAAGCGTGTTCAGCGCCTGGTTCGGGATGCGGCAGCCTGCCTCATCCTGGGCGATGAGCCGGCGAATCGAGGCCAGCACGTCGCCGACGTTGTCCGCCCCGGGGGGCGGCGCCGGATGGCGCATCAGCTCATGCTGCATGATGCGCCCCCGGATTCGAGGGCGGGCTCAGTCCCTGCCGATCGCGCGCAAGACGCGGTCGAGGCTTTCGCCCTGCCTGCTGGTAAAGGGTGCGTCCTGCACCGCGTTGTAATAGGCCGATGGGTCATAGGTCGGTATCCCCAGTTTCAGGTTTTCCACCGTCAACAAACCCATAGCGGACAATAGTTGATAATGTGCTAACTGGAGATTGGCTTCCGCCGTAATCTTGTTCGCGCGGGCCTCCAGCAGCGATTGTTCGGCGTCCAGGACGTCCAGAGTCGTCCTTGCGCCCAGCGTCGCCTCTTCGCGCACGCCATTATAGGCCTGCTGCGCGGCAACGATCTGTTCATCGATGGCGCGAATCTGCGCCCGGGCCACGTCGATTCCCGCCCAGGCGGTGCCTACGGCCTGATCGACCTGGCGCGAGACGTTCAGCAGCGCCGCCCGGACCGAATCACGCTGCGCCATCGCCTTGCGATGCGCGGCGGGCAGGCGGCCGCCGGAATAGATCGTCTGCGACAGGCTCAGTGACACCGAGGCGCTGTCCCGGGACGTGGAGCTCGCCCCGCCCAGGACCCCCTGCGAGCGGCTATGCTGCTTGGTCAGCCCGGCCGAGCCGGTCAGCTCGGGGTTGCGCTCGGCGGCGGCGGCGGCGACGCCCAGCTCGGCAGCGGCGGCCTCGCGCTGGGCCTGGCGGATCAGCGGATGGGTGCGCCGGCCGATGTCGCGCGCCGTCTCCAGCGTCGCCGGCAGCTTGGGCGAGGGCGGCGGCGGCGCCAGCGTGCCCGGCATCTTGCCGGTGGCGGCGCGGTAATTCTCGCGCGCGATCTGCAAATCACCTTCGGCCGAGGCCAGGCTGGCACGCGCCTCGGCCAGCGCGGCATCGGCCTGGGCCACATCGGTCTGGGTGATCTCGCCCACGTCGAAACGGTCGGTCGCGGCCTGCTGTTCCTGGCCGATCACCCGCACGGAATTGGCCTGCAGCTCGACCTGCTCGGTGGCGCTGCGCACGTTCAGATAGGCCTCGACCGCGCCCAGCAGCACGTCCTGCTCGACGCCCACCAGCGCGGCGCGGGTGCCCAGCACGCTTTCCTTGGCGATGTCGATGGCAATGGCGCTGCGGCCCCAGTCGTAGAGCGTCATCGAGGCCTGCAGCCCGATGCTGGCGCTGTTGGCGTCGAAGCCCTCGATGTTCTGATAGGTGTATTCGGCGACCCATTGCAGCACCGGGCGCAGGGCAGCGATGGCGGCCGCCGCATCCTCGTCCGCGGCGCGCAGCACGGCGCGGTTCTGGTCCAGCAGCGCCGAGTGGCGATAGGCATCGACCATGGCGTCGGCCAGGGTTTCGGCCGTGGCGGGCAGCGCGGTCGCCCCCGCCAGCAGGGCCGCCAGCAGCGGGCGCCGCCATTTCCTCAGCGTATCGCGAAACATGCCATGGCCTTTCCTGTCGGCACTCACAAGACGAAGCCCCGCGGCTTCGCGAAGCCCGGCAAAAGCGGCGCGCCGGCGTTGAACGAAAAGCGCCAGTTCACCCGGCCGTCCAGCTTGCGGCCCAGGCGCACGGTGCCGAGATTGCCCTCGCGGAACAGGGCGACGACGCGGCCGCCCTCGCGCAGCTGCTCGGCCAGGGCGTCGGGGAAGATCTCGATGGCGCCCTCGACCAGGATGGCGTCATAGGGGGCCTGGCTGGCGCAGCCCTCGGCCAGCGGGCCCCGGACCACGGCGACATTGAAGACGTCCTGTGCCGCCAGCCGGGCCTCGGCCTCGGCGGCCATGGCCTCGTCGCTCTCGACGGCGACGACGGCCTCGGCGATGCGGGCCATGACAGCGGCGCCGTAGCCGTAGCCGCAGGCCACGTCCAGCACCAGGTCGCTGTTCTGAAGCGCCAGCACGTCCATCATCCGGCCCAGCGTGCGCGGCTCCAGCAGGACGCGGTCGGGGGCCAGGTCGATGTTTTCGCCGGCATAGGCCACGTCGCGGCGCGAGTCGGGGACGAACTGTTCGCGCGGGACGGTCAGCATCGCCTCGATCACGGGATAGCTGGTCACCTCGTTCGGACGGACCTGGGTGTCGACCATCATGGTGCGTCGCTGCGCGAAATCGGTCATTCTGCGAACTCTGCTTTCGGTTGGCTATGGCACCTCTTGCCACGAAATTCCGGGCTGGGCAACGGCGGGCGATGCCATTGCCGCAAGGATGTGACCGTGGCAAGGTCGCAGGCATGAGCGCCTATCTTTTCGCCCCGCCCCCCGTCGCCGCGCTGCCCGTCACCGGGCAGGCCGGCCGCTTTCCCGTGAACCGCATCTTCTGCGTCGGGCGCAACTATGCCGCCCATGCCGCCGAGATGGGCGGCGAGATCGACCGCGAGGCGCCGTTCTATTTCACCAAATCCGCCCGCGCGGTGCTGGAAAGCGGCGCCGTGCTGCCCTATCCGCCCGGGACCGAGGATCTGCATCACGAGATCGAGCTGGTCGTGGCCATCGGCGCGCCGGCCTTCCGGGTGGCGCCGGAGCAGGCGATGGCGGCGGTCTGGGGCTATGGCGCCGGGCTGGACATGACCCGGCGCGACCTGCAGGCCAAGGCCAAGGCCAAGCAGCGGCCCTGGTCGCTGGGCAAGGATTTCGAGGGCTCGGCGGTGCTTGCCGCCCTGACGCCGGCCGCGGATTTCACCCCGGCGGCGCAGGCGATCCGGCTGGCGGTCAACGGCGCCCTGCGGCAGGAGGCCCGCATCGACGACATGGTCTGGTCGATTCCCGAGCTGATCGCCGACCTGTCGCATTACTACCACCTGGCGCCGGGCGACCTCATCATGACCGGCACGCCCGCCGGCGTCGGCGCGGTGGTGCCGGGCGACCGGCTGTCGGGCGGTATCGAGGGGCTGGCCCCGGTCGAGCTGGTGCTGGGCGCGGCGGATTAGGCCGGCTCCCGCCACTCCAGCACCAGCTGGGTCTGGATCACCACGGCGGCCAGCTGGCCGTCGCCGCGCAGGATGTCGGTCTGCCAGATCATCGTCGTGCGGCTCAGGTGCAAGGGTTTCGGCCGCGCCTCGGCCACGTCGCCCAGCCGGATCGGGCGCAGGAAATTCGTCTTGCTTTCCAGCGTGGTGGTGGCGGCGCCCTCGGGCAGGCGCAGATGGGTCGCGGTGCCGGCGGCGTGGTCGGCCAAGCTCATGATCGCGCCGCCATGCAGCACGCCGTTGCGGTTGGTCAGGGGCCGGGTGACCGGCATGCGCAGCGTGACCTCCTTCAGCGTGGCCGAGACGACCTGCATGCCCAGCGATTCGGAATAGGGCGAATGGATCTCGCCAAGGGCGGTCGGGCTGTCGGTCATCGCGGTTCCCGGTTGTGGCGCCGGCATCTTCGGCGTGGCGGGCGACCGCGTCAATCTGTGCTCAGCAGGCCGGGGCAGGCTCGGGCCGGCCGTTCAGATCCAGGCCGCGCGCGGTCGGGGCGTGCCAAGTCTTGGTGGCATGGGTGGCGCCCGAGGGGTTGGTGCCGATCTGCGAGCCGCCGGTGCCGCCGGTCCAGCCGGTCGAGCCGGTATTCTCCGGCGCCGTGCCATCGCCCGCGCCGCCCTGTTGCGGCGTCGCCGGCTCGGCCTTGGCGGCGGTGGGCGGGCATTCGCCGGCGCCGGACGCCACCGGCTGCGCCGGGCCGGGCACCGAGGTCGGCGCGACGCCGTTCTCCAGCGCGGCCTGGGCCTGGGCCGGGGTCTGCGGGGCCGTCTGGGCCGCCAGCGGCGCGCCAAGCGCCAGCGTCAGGCCCAGCAGGGCGGCGGGCATTGCGAACTGGGACGTGATCCGGGACATGGGCTCGATCCTCCTGCCGGCCCAACGCCGTCCGGCGCCGGCGGTTCCTGCCCCCGGCCGGAGTTCTTTGCTCCATAAATACCCAAAGAACCGTCAGGCGACGGCGATTCCCGGCTCGCCCGCCGCGCAATGCCCGACCACGGCGGCCAGCGGATGACCGGCGCCGCGAATCTGCGCCAGCACCGCATCCGCCGCCTCGGGGGCCACGGCGACCAGAAGCCCGCCCGAGGTCTGCGGGTCGGTCAGCAGGTGCCGGCGCCAATCGGCCAGGCCCTCGGGCAGCGCCACCTCGGCGCCATAGGCGGCCCAGTTGCGCAGCGAGGCGCCGGTGAAGAACCCGGCCTCGGCCAGTTCCGCCGCGCGGCTCAGCAAGGGCAGCGCCGCCTGCTCCAGCTGCAGGCGCAGCCCGGCGCCGCGGGCGATCTCCAGCCCATGGCCCAGGATGCCGAAGCCGGTCACGTCGGTCAGGGCATGCACAGCGGCCCGCCTGGCCAGCTCGGCCCCGACCTTGTTCAGCGTGGTGGCCGAGGCGACCATCTCGTCGATGCCGGCCTGGTCCAGCGCGCCCTTCTTGATCGCGGCGGAATAGATGCCGACGCCCAGCCCCTTGGTCAGGATCAGCGCGTCGCCCGGCCGCGCATCGGCATTGCGGCGCAGCTCGGACGGGTGGCAGAGCCCGATCACCGCGAGGCCATAGATCGGCTCGGGCGCGTCGATGGAATGGCCGCCGGCGACCGGGATGCCGGCCTGATGGCAGATCTCGCGCCCGCCCTCCAGGATCTCGCGGATCTGCTCCGGGGCCAGCTTGTCGATGGGCATGCCCAGGATCGCCAGCGCCATGATCGGCCGGCCGCCCATGGCATAGACGTCGGAGATCGCATTGGTCGCGGCGATGCGGCCGAAGGCGCGCGGGTCGTCCACCATCGGCATGAAGAAATCGGTGGTGGCGATGACGCAGGTGTTCTCGTCCACCTGATACACCGCCGCGTCGTCCGAGGTCTCGGTCCCGACCAGCAGTTGCGGAAAGGCCTGCGCCAGCGGCTGGCCCGCCAGCAATTCCCGCAGCACCGAGGGCGCCAGCTTGCAGCCGCAGCCGCCGCCATGCGCCAGCGAGGTCAGTCTGGGGTGTTCGTTCATTTCCGCGCCCTCCTGTCGGTCAGCCGGCGCACCGTAACGTAGAAGGCCGGAACCATGAAGATGCCAAGGAAGGTCGCGGCGATCATCCCGCCCATCACCCCGATGCCGATGGAATTCTGCGCCCCCGCCCCGGCGCCCCGCGCCACCGCGAGCGGCAGCACGCCCAGGATGAAGGCGAGCGAGGTCATCAGGATCGGCCGCAGCCGCTGGCGCGCGGCCAGCGCCGCCGCCTCGACGGCCGAGCGGCCCGACTGCTGCAGGTCGCGGGCGAATTCGACGATCAGGATGGCATTCTTGGCGGCAAGGCCGATGGTGGTCAGGATGCCCACCTTGAAATAGACGTCGTTCGACTGGTCGAAGGCCAGGGCCGCCACCACCGCGCCCAGCACTCCCACCGGCACCGCCAGCATGACCGAGAACGGGATCGACCAGCTTTCGTAAAGCGCCGCCAGCGACAGGAACACCACCAGCGCCGACAGGGCAAACAGCCAGGGCGCCTGGTTGCCGGCCTGGCGTTCCTGATAGGACAGCTCGGTCCAGGCCATGCCGTAATTGCCGGGCAGGGCGGCGACCAGCTCCTCCATCGCGTCCATGGCGCTGCCGGAACTGGAACCGGGGCCGGGCTCGCCCTCGATCTCGATGGCGTCGACGCCGTCGATGCGCGCCAGCCGCGGCTCGACCGGCTCCCAGCGGGTGGTCATGAAGGCGTTGAAGGGCACCATCTCGCCCTGCGCATTGCGGGCATACCAGCTGTCGATGTCCTCGGGCTGCATGCGGTTCGCCGCCGCCGCCTGCACGATGACCGGGCGCAGCTGCGCGCCCAGGGCGAAGTCGTTGACCTCGGTGCCGGCAAAGATCGTCGACAGCATCGAATTCACCGCGGGCACCGAGATGCCGAAACTTTCCGCCTTCTGCTGGTCGATGTCGATCCTCAGCGCCGCGTCGTCCTCGGAGTTCTGCGCCTCGGGGTTCTGCACGCGCGGATCCTGGCCGGCCTGTTCCTCCAGCCGCTCGGCCGCCTCGGTCAGCGCCTCGATGCCGGCGCCGGCCTGGTCCATGACATACATGGTGAAGCCCGAGGTATCGCCCAGCCGCGGAATCGCCGGCGGCTGCATGAAGAAGATCCGTCCGGCCCGGTGCCCGGAAAAATGCTTGTTCGCGCGCTGCGCCAGCGCGCGCGCCGATTGCGAGGCGTCGGCGCGCTGGTCGAAGGGATGCAGCCGGACATAGATCGTCGCCTGGTTCTGCGCCGTGCCCGAGCTGCCGAAGCCCATGGCGACAAAGACCGAGCTGACCACGTCCTTTTCCTCGGTCAGCATGTAATCCTCGATCTCGCGCACCACGGCGGCGGTCTGCTGCGCGGTCGAACCCTCGGTCAGGGTGATGCGCGATTGCAGCACGCCCTGATCCTCGGAGGGGATGAAGGTCGTGGTCAGCCGCCCGAACAGGTCGAAGGCGCCGTAGCTGATCGCCGCCAGCACCAGCATGACCAGCAGCGGCCGGCGCAGGCTGCGCCGCACGGTGGCGGAATAGCCCGAGGTCAGCCGCTCGAACCCAGCATTGAACCAGCGCGCCGGGGCAAGGCGCGGCGCGCCGTGGCCGCGGCGCAGCAGCGTGGCGCACATGGCGGGCGTCAGGATCAGCGCCACGGCGAGCGACAGCACCATGGCGGTGATGATGGTCACCGAGAACTGCCGGTAGATCACCCCGGTCGAGCCGGGCATGAAGCCCATCGGCAGGAACACCGCCGACAGCACCAGGGCGATGCCGATCAGCGCGCCGCTGATCTGGCCCATGCTCTTTTCCGTGGCGGCAACCGGGTCCAGCCCCTCTTCGGCCATGACGCGCTCGACGTTCTCGACCACGACGATGGCGTCGTCGACCAGCAAGCCGATGGCCAGCACCATGGCGAACATGGTCAGCGTGTTGATGGAATAGCCCAGCGCCGCCAGCATGGCGAAGGTGCCCAAGAGCACGACCGGGATGGCGATGATCGGGATCAGCGTCGCGCGCCAGTTCTGCAGGAAGATCAGGATGACCAGGAAGACCAGCACGATGGCTTCCAGCAGCGTGTGCCAGACCTTCTCGATCGACAGCTCGACGAAGGGGGCGGTGTCATAGGCGACCTGCAGCTCGACCCCCTCGGGCAGGGCCGAGGCCAGCCCGTCCAGCGTCGCGCGCACCGCGCGCGAGGTTTCGACCGCATTCGCCCCCGAGGCGAGGTTCACCGCGAAGCCCGAGGCATTCATGCCGTTGAAGCGCGAATCGCGGCCATAGCTGACCTGGCCGATCGCGACCTCGGCCACGTCGCCCAGTCGCACGGCGGCGCCGTCCGCGCCGGTCTTCAGCAGGATGTTGCGGAAATCCTCGACCGAGGTCAGCTGGCTCTGCGCCGTGACCGTGGCGGTGAACTGCTGGCCCTCGACCACCGGCTGACTGCCCAGCGCGCCGACCGAGACGGTGCTGTTCTGCTGCGCCACGGCGGTGGTGATGTCGGTCGGCGTCAGCTGGAACTGCGCCAGCCGCAGCGGGTCCATCCAGATCCGCATGGCATAGCCCGAGCCGAAGACATTGACCCCGCCGACGCCCTCGGTGCGCTTGACCGGCCCCTCGACCACCTGCTCCAAGAGGTTGCCCAGTTCGATGGTGGACTGCTTGCCGCTGGTCGAGACCAGCGCGCCGACCATCAGCGTCGAGGTCGAGGTCCGGCTGATGCTGATCCCGTCGTTCTGCACCGGCCCGGGCAGCCGGCCCTCGACCGAGCGCACCTTGGCCTGCACCTCGTTCAAGGCATCGGTGGGCGTCACGCTGTCGTCGAAGGTCAGCACCAGGGCCGAGCGCCCGGTCGAGGAGATCGAGGTGGTATAGAGCAGCCCGTCGAGCCCGGTCAGCACGTCCTCGATGGGCGTGGTGACGGAATTCTGCACCGCCCGCGCCGTGGCGCCGGAATAATTGGCGGTGATCCGCACCGTGGTCGGCGCGATGTCGGGATATTGCGAGATCGGCAGGCCCAGGACCGCCCAGGCCCCGGCCAGCATGGTCACGATGGCCAGCACCCAGGCAAAGACCGGGCGGTGGATGAAGAACTTCGCCATCAGCCTTCCACCGCCTCGCGCACCACGCCCTCGGCGTCGATGGTGACGGGGACGGTCGTGACCTCGGTGCCGGGGCGCAGGTCCTGCAACCCGTCCAGGATCAGCTGCTCGCCGGGGCTGACGCCCTGGCTGACGATCCAGCTGTTGTTCCAGCTGCCCTGCTCGCTCAGCGTGACCTGCTGGGCCTTGCCCTCGCGCACGACGAAGGCGGTCAGGGTGCCGTCCGCGGCCCGCCGCGTGGCGCGCTGCGGCACCAGCACGGCGCGGGTGCTGCCCTGGGTCAGCCGGACGCGCAGGAACTGGCCGGGCAGGATCAGCGCCTGCGGATTGTCGAAACGCAGCCGGATCGGCACGGTGCCGGTGGTGGTGGACACCAGGATGCCGGGGCTGACGATGCGGCCGCTGCCAGGGTAGGTCTCGCCGGTCTCCAGGATCAGCTCGGCCGGCGTCTCGCCATTGGTGGTCAGCTGCCCGGCGTCGATGCGCGCCCGGTTGCGCAAGAGCCGGGCCGAGCTTTCGGAGACGTCGACATAGATCGGGTCCAGCTGGGTGATGGTGGTCAGCGCCTCGGACTGGCTCGCCGTGACCAGGTCGCCGACCGAGACCTGCGGCACGTCCGGCACCCCGTCGATCGGGCTGCGGATCTCGGTCCGGTCCAGCGACAGGCGGGCGGCATCGCGCGCGGCCTCGGCGGATTTCAGATCGGCCTCGGCCTGTTTCAGCGCCACCTCGGCATTGGCGCGTTCCACGGCCGACACGCCCGAACCCTCCAGCCGGCGATAGCGGGTGACGGTGTTCTGCGCCTGGGTCAGGCTGGCCTCGGCCCCGGCCACCGCGGCCTCGGCGGCGGCCAGCGCGGCGGCCAGCGTCTCGGGGTCCAGCCGGAACAGCACGTCGCCGGCCTTGACCGGCTTGCCGGGATCATAGGCGATCTCCAGCACCTCGCCGCCGACCTGCGGCCGGATGCCGGTCTGCTGAAAGGCGATGGCGCGGCCGGGCAGGGTGACGGTATAGGGCACGTCCTGCTCGGCCGCGACCATGACGCCCACCTCGCGCGGCCCCTGCGGCCCGCGCTCGCCCTGCTGGGCCAAGGCCTGCCCGGCCAGCAGCAAGGCCAGCGCCGCCTGTCTCAAGATCGCTTGCCCGAAGGCCATCTGCCGTCCCTTGCGGTTTGGTGGTTTGCCGCATTGTTTAGCGGCCAAATCCCAATGGCAAGTAAACGACCGCCCCGCAGCGGATCACGGATTCGCCAGCGGCGGCTTTCACCGTTTTCCAAATACCCATGCCGACCGGGCGGCCGGGCGAAAACGGCTCAGAAATCGACGCAGAGGCCCTTTTTCTCGTAATCGCCGAAACGCACCGGCTCCGGCCCGTCCCGGCCGCCCAGTTCGACGGGCAGATCCAGCGGCTTGGCCGCCTTGCGGCGCGCCTCGGCCTCGGCCAGGGCGCGCTGTGCGGCGGGCGGCAGATCCTTGCGGTCGGTCATGGCGGTTTCCCCTGCTTCGCGCTAGACCCTGCCAATCTAGGCAAGGGGTCGGGTTTGGACAAGTCACAGGACAGATCGGGCAGGGACGGCGCCCGTTCGGGCGCGCTGCGCCTGCTCGCCGCGGTGGAAGAGGGCGCGACGCTCGACGAGGCCGCGGCGCTGATCGAGGGTGCCGCGCCGCCCGACCGCGCCCGCGCCCGCCGCCTCGCGCGCGAGGTGCTGCGCCGCCAGTCCCGCGCCGATGCGCTGCTCGCGCCCTTCCTTGCCCGCCGCCCGCGCCCCGAGATCCAGCGCATCCTGCGCCTCGCCACCGTCGAGATGCTGGCCCTGGGCGAGGCGCCGCATGGCGCGGTCAATGCCGCCG
The DNA here is from genome assembly GCF_000371965.1 of Paracoccus sp. N5. Taxonomy (NCBI): domain Bacteria; kingdom Pseudomonadati; phylum Pseudomonadota; class Alphaproteobacteria; order Rhodobacterales; family Paracoccaceae; genus Paracoccus; species Paracoccus sp. N5. The sequence goes on from NZ_AQUO01000001.1 coordinate 1,500,672, forward strand.
TGGCGCTGGCCCGCGCCTCGGGGCCCAAGGGCCAGGCGGCCTCGGGCATGGTGAATGCGGTGCTGCGCAAGGTGTCCGCTTCGGCCGAGACCTGGGCCGCACTGCCGCCGCAGCACATGCCCGGCTGGCTGCGCAAGCCCGTCGTCGCCGCCTGGGGCAAACCCGTCGCCCGCGCCATCGAGGCCGCGCATGAGGCCGGCGCGCCCCTGGACCTGACCCCCAAGGGCGCGGATTGCCCGGGCGAGGCGCTGCCCACCGGCTCGCACCGGCTGCCGGCCGGCACCCAGGTCTCGGCCTTGCCGGGCTATGACGCCGGCGACTGGTGGGTGCAGGATGCCGCCGCCGCGCTGGCGGTGCGCGTGCTCGACCCGCAGCCGGGCGAGACCGTGGCCGATCTCTGCGCCGCGCCGGGCGGCAAGACGCTGCAACTGGCGGCGGCGGGCGCGCGGGTCACGGCGCTGGACATCTCGGCATCGCGGCTCGCCCGCGTGGCCGAAAATCTTGCCCGTTGCGGCCTTGCCGCCGAAATCGTCGCGGGTGACGCGCTGACCTGGCGCCCCGGGGCGCCCTTGGATGCGGTGCTGCTGGATGCGCCCTGCTCAGCCACCGGCACCATCCGCCGCCACCCCGAACTGCCGCTGATCCGCGACGGCGCCGGCCTGCGCGACCTGACCGCGCTGCAAGCCCGGCTGATCGACCACGCGGCTTCGCTGCTGAAGCCCGGCGGCCGGCTGGTCTATGCCACCTGCTCGCTCTTGCCGGCCGAGGGCGAGGAGCAACTGGCCGCCGCCCTCGCGCGCCATCCCGGCCTGGCTGTCGAGCCGCCGCAGGCGCCGGGGATCGAGCCCGGCTGGATCACCGAACAGGGCGGCTTGCGGCTGCGGCCGGACCTGTGGCCGGAACGCGGCGGTATGGACGGCTTCTTCATCGCGCGCTTGCGGAAATCCGCTTAGCCGCCCTAAGGTTGCACCGTCCTAATCAATGCGTTGCCCATGACCGAAATCGCTGCCGCGCCCAGGGGATTTTTGCGCCGCCCCGAACCCAAGGCCATAGGACACCCCGGCCGGGGCGAGCATATCGTCGCCGGCGAGATGCACCTGGGCGGCATCGCCGTCAGCGGCGATTTCTTCGCCGCCGACCTGGCCCCCAGCATCGCGGCCGAGCTGAACGGCTTCGGCTGGCTCGACGACCTGGCCGCGGTCGGCACGCCCAAGGCCCGCGCGGTGGCGCAGGAGCATGTCCTGCGCTGGATCCGCCGCCACCCCGAGGCCCGGCCCGACGCGCCGGAATGGGCGCCCGAGATCGCCGGCCGCCGCGTGCTGCGCTGGATCTTCCATGCCGGGATGATCCTGCCGGGTCTCGACCGCGATGGCGCCGGGCCCTATTTCCGCGCCCTCGACCAGCACCTGAACCACCTGCGCGACAGCTGGTATGACAGCGAGGACGGGCTTTGCCGGCTCGAGGCGCTGGCCGGGCTCGCCATCGGCGCCATGTATCTGCGCGACCGCCAGGCGCTGGCCCTGCCGGCGCTGATCGCGCTGGCCGAAGAGGCCGACGCCATGGGGCTCGACACCCTGACCGAGGCGCGGGCGCCCGAATCGCTGCTGGATGCCATGGCGCTGCTGGTCTGGGCGCAGGAGGTCGCGGACGAGGCCGGGCTCGATGCGCCGGCCGAATTGCGCGGCATCATCGGCCAGATCGCGCCGGTCCTGCGGGCGCTGCGCCATGCCGATGGCGCGCTGCCCTGTTTCCACGGCGGCGGGCGCGGCGCGGCGGGGCGGCTGGACCGCTGCCTGCGCGCGGCCGATGGCGCGGCGCTGCCCGCGCATGGCCTTGCCATGGGCTTTGCTCGCATGGCGCGGGCGCGCACGACGCTGATCCTGGACGCGGCGCCGCCGCCCGGCGGCCCGGCGGCGGTGCGGGCCCATGCCTCGACTCTGGCTTTCGAGCTGACCGTGGCGCGCCAGCCGCTGATCGTGAACTGCGGCCCCGGCGACGGTTTCGGCCCGCTCTGGGCCAAGGCGAGCCGGGCCACGCCCTGCCATTCGGCGCTGTGCCTCGCCGGCCTGTCCTCCTCGCGGCTGAACCCGAACCGGCAGGAGGGCGAGCCCGACATCCTGGCCGAGCGCCCGGACCTGGTCTGGGCCGGCGATTGCGACGCGCTGGGCAACCTGACCGCCCCGGACTGCGGCCCGGTGCATGCGCCGGAACCCGCGCATCTGCTGGCCGGCCATGACGGCTGGCTGGCGAGCCACGGGCTGACCCATCTGCGCGAACTCTGGCTCGATCCCGACGGGCTGGGCCTCAGGGGCGAGGATTCGTTGGCGGCGCTGGACGCCAGCGCCCAGGCGCGGCTGGATCAGGTCCGCCCCCAGGAAGGGCTGGGTTTCGAGATCCGCTTCCACCTGCACCCCGAGGTGCAGGCCCGCATGGCCGGCGCCGAGGTGCATCTGACCCTGCCCACCGGCGACGCATGGGTCTTTTCCCATGACGGCGTCGGGCAGGCCCGGCTCGAGGCATCCTGCCTGCTGGACCGGGCGCTGGCCGAGCCGCGCCCGTCGCGCCAGATCGTGATTTCCGCCAGCTTGCAGGGCCGCGCCATCCAGATCGGCTGGACCTTGGCCCGTTCCGGCGCTAGGTGACGGGCCAAATCCGCCATTCCATCACGGGGCCCGACCGATGACCGACCGCATTCCGCTGAAGCGCGCGCTGATTTCCGTTTCCGACAAGACCGGCCTCCTGGACTTCGCGCGGGCGCTTTCGGCGCGGGGGGTCGAGCTGCTCTCGACCGGCGGCACCGCCAAGGCGCTGCGCGAGGCCGGGCTGACGGTCCGGGACGTGGCCGACGTGACCGGCTTTCCCGAAATGATGGACGGCCGCGTCAAGACGCTGCACCCGGTCGTGCACGGCGGGTTGCTGGCGCTGCGCGACAACGAAGAGCACATGGCGGCGGCGCGCAGCCACGGCATCGAGATGATCGACCTGCTGGTGGTGAACCTCTATCCGTTCGAGGCGACGGTGGCCAAGGGCGCCGATTACGACGACTGCATCGAGAACATCGACATCGGCGGCCCGGCGATGATCCGCGCCGCCTCGAAAAACCACGCTTTCGTCACCGTGGTCGTGGACGTGCAGGACTATGCCGCCGTGCTGGCGGAACTGGACGCCAACGACGACACCACCAGCTTTGCCTTCCGCCAGCGCCAGGCGCAGATCGCCTATGCGCGGACGGCAGCCTATGACGCGGCGGTCTCGACCTGGATGGCGGCGCAGATCGGCGAGGCGGCGCCGCGCCGCCGCGCCCTTGCCGGCGAACTGGCCCAGACCCTGCGCTATGGCGAGAACCCGCACCAGTCGGCGGCCTTCTATCGCGACGGCTCGGATCGTCCGGGCGTCGCCACGGCGCGGCAATGGCAGGGCAAGGAACTGTCCTACAACAACATCAACGACACCGACGCCGCCTTCGAGCTGGTGGCCGAGTTCGATCCAGGCCAAGGCCCGGCGGTGGCGATCATCAAGCACGCCAACCCCTGCGGCGTGGCCCGCGGCGACAGCGCCGTCGATGCCTATCGCCGCGCCTTCGACTGCGACCGCACCTCGGCCTTCGGCGGCATCATCGCGCTGAACACCCGGCTCGACGCCGAGACGGCGAAAGCCATCACCGAGATCTTCACCGAGGTCGTGATCGCCCCCGACGCCAGTGACGAGGCGAAGGAGATCTTCGCCGCCAAGAAGAACCTGCGGCTGCTGACCACCGGCGGGCTGCCCGATGCGACAGCGCCGGGGATCAGCTTCCGCCAGGTCGCCGGCGGCTTCCTGGTGCAGGGCCGCGACAATGGCGTGATCCTGCCCTCGGACCTGAAGGTGGTGACGCAGCGCCAGCCCTCCGAGGCCGAGCTGCAGGACCTGCTCTTTGCCTGGACCGTGGCCAAGCATGTGAAATCGAACGCCATCGTCTATGCCAGGGACCTGGCGACGGTCGGCATCGGCGCCGGCCAGATGAGCCGCGTCGATTCGACCCGCATCGGCAAGCGCAAGTCCGAGGACATGGCCGAGGCGCTGGGCCTGGCCCAGGCGCTGACCATCGGCTCGGCCGTGGCCTCCGACGCCTTCTTCCCCTTCGCGGACGGCATCGAGGCGCTGGCCGAGGCCGGTGCCAGGGCGGTGATCCAGCCCGGCGGCTCGATGCGCGACGACGAGGTGATCGCGGCCGCCGACCGGCTGGGCCTGGCGATGGTCTTTACCGGCCAGCGGCACTTCCGGCACTGATGGCGACGACGGCGACTCCGAAGCCCCGGAAAAGCCCGGTGGCCCCCAGGCGGCGCAGCAGGAAGGCGCCGCCGCCGCGCGTCTGGCGGCCGGTCCTGCTGACCGCGGCGCTGGTCTTTCTGCTGGACCAGGCGCTGAAATACCTGGTCGTGCATGTCATGCAGCTGGACCGCATCCGCGAGATCGACCTGATCGACCCCTGGCTGAACCTGCGCATGGCCTGGAACCAGGGCATGAACTTCGGCCTGTTCGCCAGCGACGTGGACGTGATGCGCTGGGTGCTGATCGCCATCGCGCTGGCGGTCTGCCTGTGGGTCGGGGTCTGGATCGGGCGGGCCAAGCCCTCGCGCTTTGCCCAGGTCTCGGCCGGGTTCCTGATCGGCGGGGCGCTGGGGAATGTCGTCGACCGGCTGATGTATGGCGCGGTGGCGGATTTCCTGAACATGTCGCTGCCGGGCTGGCAGAATCCCTACAGCTTCAACGTCGCCGACATCGCGATCTTTGCCGGCGCGCTGGGGCTGGTGCTGCTGCCGCCGCAGAAGAAGCCCGCGCCGAAGAAGCGCCGCGCGCCGCCGAAGCCGCGGACGCCGAAACCCGCGCCGGTCGAAAACCCCGCCCCGGCCGGCCCGGACGAGCCCGAGCTGGCGCTGGACGACAAGACCCGTGACGGGGCCGGGAATTCACGCTAGAACGGCGCCAGAAGAACATGAGGGACGCAAAGATGCGGGCGATCGCGCTGATGATGACCATGCTGGGCCCCGTGCTGGGCCTTGCCGCCTGCAGCACCGATCCGCACCTGATGAACATCTCGTCCGGCCGCTCCAGCCCCGACGAATTCGCCATCCTGCCCACCAAGCCGCTGACCATGCCGGCCGACCTGTCGGCGCTGCCGGCACCGACGCCGGGCGGCGCGAACATCACCGACCCGACGCCGCAGGCCGATGCGGTGGCGGCGCTGGGCGGCAATCCGGGCCAGCTGGCCGCGCAGGGCGTGGGGGCCGCCGATGGCGCGCTGATCTCCTATGCCTCGCGGCTGGGCCGCGACGCCGGCATCCGTCAGGTCACGGCCGAAGAGGATGTCGCCTGGCGCAGCCGGCATTCGCGCCGCCTGCTCGAGGTGCTGGCGCGCACCAATGTCTATTACCGCGCCTATGAGCCGATGACGCTGGACAGCTGGGCCGAGCTGGAACGCTGGCGCCCGACCGGGGTGCTCTTGCCCTCGGCGCCGCCCGCGGGCGTGGCCAAGGTCGAGGCGGTGCGCCCCGCCGACAACGCGCCGGTGCTGCGCGACTAGATCACGCTTAGATGACGGGGCCCGGGCTTGCGCGGCCGGGGCTTCGCGGGCAGGGTCTGGGCGCGACCCGGAACCGGAGCCTGCCCATGACGATCCTTGCCCGCCTGACCCCGCTGGCGCTGGTGCTGGCCGCCAGCCCCGCGCTGGCCGAAATGCCGAAAGGCATCAGCCATTTCACCCTGGAAAACGGCCTCGAGGCCGTGGTGATCGAGGATCACCGCGCCCCGGTGGTGGTGCAGATGGTGTGGTACAAGATCGGCTCGGCCGACGAACAGCCGGGCAAGTCCGGCATCGCGCATTACCTGGAACACCTGATGTTCAAGGGCACCGACAAGCTGGGGCCGGGCGAGCTGTCGAAGACCGTGACCGCGAACGGCGGCATGGACAATGCCTTTACCAGCTACGACTACACCACCTATTTCCAGCGCATCGCCGCCGACCGCCTGCCGCTGGTCATGGAGATGGAATCCGACCGCATGGCGAACCTTCGCATTGGCGAGGACGACTGGCAGGCCGAGCGCCAGGTGGTGCTGGAGGAACGCTCGCAGCGCACCGACAGCGACCCGGGCGCGCAATTCTCGGAAGAACGCAGCGCGGTGCAGTTCTACAACCACCCCTATGGCCGGCCGGTGATCGGCTGGCGGCAGGAGATGGAGGGGCTGACCCGCGACGATGCCATCGCCTGGTATGATGCGCATTATGCCCCGAACGACGCGGTGCTGGTCATCGCCGGCGATGTGACGGCCGAGAAGGCCCGCGAACTGGCCCAGCAATATTACGGCCCCATCGCCGCCAAGCCCGATTCGACCAGGCTGCCGCGCCCGCAGGAGCCGGTGCAGCGCTCGCCCCGCCGGATGGAGCGGGTCGATGCCCGCGTCGCCCAGCCGGTGATGCTGCGCACGGTGATCGCGCCGCAGCGCAAGCACGAGGATCAGAAGACCGCCGCCGCGCTGACCGTGCTGGCGGAACTGCTGGCGGGGTCCAGCCAGACCTCGGTTCTGGCGCGCGAACTGGTGCTGACCGGCAAGGCGCTTTACGTCGATGCCTCCTATGACGGGTTCTCGGTCGATCCGACCACCTTCGGCCTGTCGATGGTGCCGGCGCCGGGGGTCGAGAATGCCGATGCCGAGGCGGCGCTGGACGCGGCGCTGAAGCGGTTCCTGACCGATGGCCCGGATGCGGCGCAGCTGGAACGGGTCAAGACCCGGATCCGCGCCGCCCGGGTCTATGCCCAGGATTCGGCGCATGGCCGCGCCTATGACTATGGCCAGGGGTTGGCGACCGGCTTGACGGTCGAGGACGTGAACGACTGGCCCGACGTGCTGGCCGCCGTCACGCCCGAGGACATCACCGCCGCCGCGAAACTGGTGCTGGAAAACCCCGCCACCGTGACCGGCTGGCTGCTGCCGCAGCCCGGCGCCGATGCCTCGGCCGCGCCCCAGCCCCTGCCCGCCGCCCAGACCGGAGACGTCGAATGATCCGCGCGCTTGTTACCTTCGTCTTCGTCGCGCTGGCCGGACTGCCCGCCAGCGCCATCGAGATCCAAGAGATCACCTCGCCCGGCGGCATCAAGGCCTGGCTGGTCGAGGATCACTCGATCCCCTTCACCGCGCTGTCGCTGATGTTCAAGGGCGGCGCCAGCCTCGACGCGCCCGGCAAGCGCGGGCAGATGAGCCTGATGACCGCGCTGCTGGAAGAGGGCGCGGGCGATAGGGATTCGGTCGCCTATGCCGAGGCGGTCGAGGGGCTGGGGGCGCAGAACCGCTTCGACGTCGGCGACGACGCGCTGACCGTCAATGCCCGGATGCTGACCGAGAACCGCGACCAGGCCGCCGATCTGCTGCGCGCCGCCCTGACCGAGCCGCGCTTCGACGCCGATGCGGTCGAGCGGGTGCGGGCGCAGCTGCAGGCGGTGATCCGGTCCGAGGCGACCGATCCGCAAAGCATCGCCACCAAGGAGCTGGCCCGGCTGGCCTGGGGCGAGCATCCCTATGCGACCTCGATCAACGGCACCGCCGAATCGGTGGCGGCGCTGACCCGCGACGACTTGGTCGCCGCCAAGGACCGGGTGCTGGCCCGCGACCGCGTGGTCGTGGCCGCCGCCGGCGACATCTCGGCCGAGGACCTGGGCAGGCTGATCGACAGGCTACTGGGCGGGTTGCCGGAAAAGGGCTCGGCGCCATTGCCGCAGCCGGCCACGCTGGCGCTGAAGGGCGGCGTGACGGTGATCGACTGGGACAGCCCGCAGACCGTGGTGAGCTTTGCCCAGGCAGGCCTGCCGATGTCGGACCCGGATTACTTCGCCGCCTATGTCGCCGACCATATCCTGGGCGGCGGCGGGTTTTCCTCGCGCCTGATGGACCAGATCCGCGAGAAGCGCGGGCTGACCTATGGCGTCGGCACCGGCCTGGCCAACGGGCTTTACGGCGAAACCTGGCAGGGCGGCATGGCCAGCGCCAATGACAAGGTGGCCGAGGCGGTGGGCCTGATCCGCAGCGAATGGGACCGCTTCGCCGAGGGCGGCGTCACCGAGAAGGAACTGAACGACGCCAAGACCTACCTGACCGGCGAATACCCGCTGCGCTTCGACGGCAACGGCAAGATCGCCGGCATCCTGGCCGGGATGCAGTTGATCGGCCTGCCGGCGGATTACGTGAACACCCGCAACGGCAAGATCGAGGCGGTGACGGCCGAGGACGTGCAGCGCGTCGCGCAGCGCCTGCTGCATTCCGACCAGATCCGCTTCGTGCTGGTCGGGCGGCCCGAGGGGGTCGCAGCCACCGACTGACGGTGCGGTGGCTGGGGTATTTGGACAACGAAGAAGGCCAGAGCGGGATGCGCGGGCAGCTAGCGAATCTGTGACCGAAATGCTAGATCTGGTGGGTATGAACAGTCACGCAAACAAGATGCGCCCGGTGATCCGGCAACTGGACGAGGCGGCCGCCAACCGCATCGCGGCGGGCGAGGTGGTCGAGCGCCCGGCCTCGGCGGTCAAGGAACTGGTCGAGAATGCGCTGGATGCCGGCGCGACCCGCATCGAGGTGGCCATCGCCAAGGGCGGCAAGGCGCTGATCCGGGTCCGCGACGACGGCTGCGGCATGACGGGCGACGACCTGCCGCTGGCGCTGGCCCGCCACGCCACCAGCAAGATCGACGGCAGCGACCTGCTGGACATCCGCAGCTTCGGCTTTCGCGGCGAGGCGCTGCCCAGCCTGGGCGCGGTCGGCCGTCTTGTGATCACAAGCCGCGCGCAGGGCTTCGAGGCGGCGCAGATCGCGGTCTCGGGCGGGCGCATCGGGCCGGTCAGGCCCGCCGCCGGCAATCGCGGCACCGTGGTCGAGTTGCGCGACCTGTTCTTCGCCACCCCGGCGCGGCTGAAATTCCTGCGCAGCGAGCGGGCCGAGACCCAGGCCGTGGCCGAGGTCATCCGCCGCCTGGCCATGGCCGAGCCCTTTGTCGGCTTCACCCTGACCGACGAGGACGAGGGCAAGCTGCTGTTTCGCGCCGATGCCGAGCAGGGCGCGCTGTTCGGCGCCCTGCAGACCCGGCTGGCGCGGGTCATGGGGCGCGAGTTCATCGACAATGCCCTGCCCATCGACGCCGAGCGGGACGGCATCGGCCTGACCGGCTTTGCCGCGCTGCCGACCTATTCGCGCGGCGCGGCGGTGGCGCAGCACCTGTTCGTGAACGGCCGGCCGGTGCGCGACAAGCTGCTGACCGGGGCGCTGCGGGCGGGCTATATGGACGTGCTGCCTTCGGGCCGGCATCCGGCGGCGGTGCTGTTTCTGACCTGCGAGCCGCATGCGGTCGATGTGAACGTGCATCCCGCCAAGGCCGAGGTGCGGTTCCGCGAACCCGGCATCGCCCGCGGGCTGGTGGTCAGCGCCCTGCGCCACGCGCTGGCCGGGGCCGGGCATCGCAGTTCCACCACCGTGGCCACGGCGGCGCTGGCGGCGGCGCGGCCGGAACCGGCGCCGCGCCAATATCAGGCGAGCTATGCCCCGGCGCGTCCTTCGGGGGCGGCGATCGCGGCGAGCCTGGCCTTCCAGGCGCCAGGCTTTGCCGAGGCTCCGACCGCCCGCGTCGAGCCCGAACCCGAGACACCGGCCGAGGAGGCGCCGCTGGGCGCCGCCCGGGCGCAGCTGCATGAGAACTGGATCATCGCCCAGACCGCCGGCGGCATCGTCATCGTCGACCAGCACGCCGCGCATGAGCGGCTGGTCTATGAACGCCTGAAGGCGCAGGCCGAGGCCAATGGCATCGCATCCCAGGCGCTGCTGATCCCCGAGATCGTCGCGCTTTCCGATGCCGATGCGCAGCGCATCCTGTCCATCGCCGACGACCTGGCCCAGCTGGGGCTGGTGATCGAGCCCTTTGGCGGCGGCGCCGTCGCGGTGCGCGAAGTGCCGGCGCTGATCCGGCGGCTGGATGCGGCGCGGCTGATCCGCGACATTCTGGACGATCTGGCCGACCAGGGTGCCTCGGACCGGCTGCGGGCGCGGGTCGATGCGGTGCTGAGTTCGATGGCCTGTCACGGCTCGGTGCGCTCGGGCCGGCGCATGTCCGGCGACGAGATGAACGCGCTGCTGCGCGAGATGGAGCGCACGCCGAAATCCGGCCAGTGCAACCACGGCCGCCCGACCTGGATCGAACTGAAGCTCTCGGACATCGAGCGGCTCTTCGGGCGATGATCGTCTCGCACCGGCATCGCTATGTCTTCGTGCATATTCCGAAAACCGGCGGCACCTCGCTGACCCTGGCGCTGGAGGCGCGGGTCGGGCGCGACGACATCATCCTGTCCGACACGCCCAAGGGCCGCAATCGCCGCAAGCGGGTCAAGGACGCGCCGGCGCGGGGGCGGCTGTGGAAGCATTCGACGCTGGCCGATATCGAGGGGCTGGTCGATCCGGCGATCTTTGCCGATTACCTGGTGCTGACCCTGGTGCGGAACCCCTGGGCGCGGGCGGTCAGCTATCACCGCTGGCTGCGCGGGCAGGGCTTCGACCACGCCTCGGTCCGGCTGGCCAAGGCGCTGGAATTCGGCGATTTCCTGCGCCACCCGCTGACGCAGCGCCAGCTTGCGGTGCCGGCGCGGCATTACCTGACGGCCAGCACGGGCGCGGTCGCGGGTCTCTGCCTGCGGCTCGAGCATCTGGACGCCGACCTGCCGGCGCTGGAATCGCATCTGGGGTTCGGGCTGCGGCCTTTGCCGCATGAGAATCGCTCGGGTCACGGCGACTGGCGCGCGGCCTATGACGACGCGGGCGCCGCCCTGCTGGCGCGGCTCGCGGCCGAGGACATCGCCCGCTTCGGCTATCGCTTCGATCCCGATTGACCCCGGCCGCGCATGGCGCGACAGTCGGGAAAGAGAGGTGCCGCCATGCTGGAAATCAGTCCCGAAAAACTTGCCCATGTCATCATCCGCGCCCGCGAATACGACAGCGGCGTCAACCCCTGGGCGCATAGCGGCCAGCGCACGGGCCATGGCACCCAGACCGAACTGACCGAGTTCATCGCCAGCCTGAACGAGGACGAGCAGGCCAGCCTGGTCGCGGTGATGTGGATCGGTCGCGACACCTTCGGCCCCGAGGACCTGGAGGAGGCCATCGCCACCGCCAAGGCCGAGCGGCGCAGCCCGACCGAGGATTACCTGTTGGGCGAGCCGCAGCTGGCCGACTATCTGGAGGCCGGGATGGAGGCGCTGGGGATCTCGCCCGAAGCGGCCGAGGACGACCTGCAGCGCCCGGTCTAGCCAGGCTAGCGGCCGCGCCGCGTCAGCCGCACCAGGCTGCCCGGATCGCCGTCGATCAGCACCAGCAGCGCACCATCCGGCGCCACCTCGATGTCGCGGACGCGGCCGATGCCCTCGGCCAGGCGCTGCTCGCCGGTCACGCGGCCGTTCTCGATCTTCAGCCGCACCACGGCCTCGGCGCGCAGGCCGCCGATCAGCGCGTCGCCCTGCCATTCCGGGAACATCGCGCCTTGGTAGAAGGTCATGCCGCTGGGCGCGATCACCGGATCCCAGTAATAGACCGGCTGCTCCATCCCCTCTTGCGCGGTCAGCCCGGCGCCGATGGGATTGCCGTCGTAGTTCTGGCCATAGCTGATGATCGGCCAGCCATAGTTGCGGCCGGGCTGCGGCTGGTTCAACTCGTCGCCGCCATTCGGGCCGTGCTCGACGGTCCAGAGCCGGCCCTGCGGATCCAGCGCCGCCGCCTGGATGTTGCGATGGCCGAAGGACCAGATCTGCGGCTGGCCGCCGCCCTTGGCAAAGGGATTGCCCGACAGCGCCGCGCCGGTCGCGGGGTCGATGCGCAGCACCTTGCCCAGGTGGTTGTTCTTGTCCTGCGCGACCGGCGTATCGGGCGGCAGGCCGCGCTCTCCGGTGGTCACGAACAGCGCGCCGTCGCGGTCGAAGACCAGGCGCGAGCCGAAATGCTGCTGCGAATCGATGCCGGGCTGGCCTTCGAAGATCACCTTCACGTCTTCCAGTGCCGTGCCGTCCCGGGACAAGCGGCCGGTGCCGACGGCGGTGCCGTTCTCGCCGCCCTGGCGCGGCTGCGAGAAGCTGAACCAGACCTGCCGGGTGCGGGCGAAATCCGCCCGAACCGCCACGTCCAGAAGGCCGCCCTGGCCGTCGTCGTCGACCGCCGGCAGGCCCTTCAGCGGCGCGGACAGCCTGCCCTCGCGGTAAAGCCGCATGGCGCCCGGCTTTTCGGTGATGAGCAGGCTGCCGTCGGGCAGCAGCGCCATGCCCCAGGGATCGTGCAGCCCCTCGACCAGCGGGGTCCGGGCCAGGCGCAGGGCCTGCGGCATGACCGGCGCCCGGGTCTGGCCCTGAAACGCCGGGGTCTGGCCCCTGGCGTTCGGCGGCGCATCGTTGAAATCGGCCCGCGCGGCCGGGGCGGCCAGCAGCAGGGCCAGCAGGGCAAGGGCCGCGGGGCGTCGTGATGGCGTCATGTCGTCGTCCTTTCTGCTGCGGCGTGCGCGAGGCGGCGCGGATCTGCGACCCAACCCCCGGCGGCGCGGCTTGTTCCGACCCGGCGGGCCATCAATCCAGCCGCGCCAGCTGCGCGGCGAATGTCGCCTCGGCCCGCGCCCATGGCCCCGGGCCGCCGCGGTCCAGATCCTCGAGCACCGGCAGCAGTTGCGCGGCATAGTCGAGCGTGCTTTCGCGCGGCAAGAGCGAGGGCAGGTTGTCGATCGCCATCACGTCGAGCGGCGGCGCCTCGGCCACCCGCGTGACCGGCTGCGCCCAATCGGTCACGCGGTCATAGACCTGCACCGGGTTGAAATCGCTGGAGGGGTCGCAGGCCACGTCGCCGATCACCGTCAGCAGCCGGCCGGGCTCGACCGCGTCGGGGGCGACGAAGACCGGCGTCTGCGGCCCGGCGAGGATGCAGTTGATGAAGAGCTCATGCGCCAGGATCTGCGGGAAGGGGCCGCCGCCTGCCGTCTCGGCCATGTCCCAGCGCGTCGCCTGGACCCCCATCGCCGTCAGCAGCGCCAGGGCCCCGCCGCCGACCCGGCCGAGCGCGCCGATGACCAGCGCGCGCGGCCGCGGCGCGCCGGTTGCGTCGAGCTCGGCCCGCAGTTCGGCCTTCAGCTGCTCCTGCGTCGGCCAGGCCGCGACCGGGCCGCAGATCGAGCCGCGCCGCTGCGCCGCCCAGGCCTTCAGCGAGACCGCAGCCCCGGCGAAGCCCGCCCAATGGCCAAAGGCCGCCAGCCGCCGGCCGCTGTCGTCGGTCAGGTATTCCAGGTCCAGAAGCCGCCCGCCGCCGTCGCGGAACCGGCGCAGCAAAGCCTGGCCGGCCGGCTGGCCCTTGAAGGCATGGCCGAACATGATGTGGCGGTGGATCAGCGGGCCGCCCGGGGGCAGTTCCTTCAGCCCGAAGACGATGGCATCGGCGGGGGCGTCGGACCAGCTGCCCGGGGCGGCGATCTCGGCCCCGGCGGCGGCATAATCGGCGGTGGGCAGGATGCGGTGCGGGCTGTCCTCGACCGTGATGCGGAAGCCGCCCGCGCGGAGCCGGCGCGTGCCCTCGGGCGTCAGGCCGGCGCGCTGCTCGTTGGCGCGCGATTCGCTGCGGAGCCAGAGATGGACCATGGCGGGCTTCCTTTCGGGCGTCAGGGGAAGGGGGCGCGGGCACCGGCCGGCGGGCGGCGGGCGCCGTGGAAGGGGCCCTGCCCAGCGGCGTCGATGCGGGCGATGGCTGCGGCGATGGGCTCGATGATGACGGCCATGGCGAAGGCGGTGGCGTGGATCATGCGCTGGTCGTCCAGCGCCATGGCGACATGGCCGGGCCAGAACAGCAGGTCGCCGCGGCGGATCTCGCCGGAGGCGGGCGGGAAAGCCGCCTGCTGCATGTCGCTGTCGCCGGGGCAGGCGATGGCGCAGGCCATCAGCGCGCCCTGCGCCAGCCCCGAGCAGTCGATGCCCCAGCGGCTGTTGCCGCCCCAGAGATAGGGCGTGCCGAGCAGCGTCTCGGCCACCGCGGCCGGGTCGGGCGCCGGCTGGTCGCAGATGTGCTGCTCTGGCACCCAGCCGCCGCGCGCCAGGCGGGCAAAGCCGCCCTGCACGCCGGTCACCGACAGCCGCGCGCCCAGCGACAGCGCCATGGTCTCGGGCGTCTTGAGGTCGGGGCCGCTGTAGACATGCGTCGCGGGGGCGCTGACGCGGTGGGTGACCTCTGGCAGGTCGTGGTCCAGCGCCTCGGCCCGCAGCCAGCCGCAATAGCCGTCGGCCAGGGCCTGGACGAAGGCCCAGCCGTCCTGCTGGTCGATCACCACCAGCGCGGCGCCGAAATTCACCTGGCGGTCGCGGGTGCCCAGCGGCGCGCGGCACAGGTCGGCGACCGGCAGCGCCAGCCGCGCCGGGCGCCCGGCGGTATAGGCCGGGCGGGCCAGCCGGCCGCGCAGGGATTCCAGCGCCACCCGCTCGGTCGCCGGGGTCAGGCGGCGGTCGAAGCCGGCGCTCATGCCAAGAGCTCCGGCAGCGCGTCGAGCAGCGCGCGCATGCCCTGGCCGGTGCCGCCCTTGGGCCGGCCCGGCGCGGCCGAGGGTTGCCAGCCGTAGATGTCGAAATGCGCATAGCGCCCGGCGCCGGCGGCGAAGCGGCGCAGGAACAGCGCCGCCGTGATCGCGCCGGCGAAGCCGCCCGAGGGCGCGTTGTCGAGATCGGCGATGCCCGGCTCGATCATCGTCTCGTAGGGCTCCCAGAAGGGCAGGCGCCAGACCGGGTCGGCCGCAGCCATGCCCGCGGACTGGATGGCGGCGGCGGTGGCGTCGTCGTCGCAGAAGAAGGGCGGCAGTTCCGGCCCCAGCGCCACCCGCGCCGCGCCGGTCAGCGTCGCCATCGAGATCAGCAGCGCGGGCGATTCCTCGGCCGCCAGCGCCAGGGCATCGGCCAGCACCAGCCGGCCCTCGGCATCGGTGTTGTTGATCTCGACCGTCAGGCCCTTGCGGCTGGTCAGGATGTCGCCGGGACGGAAGGCATTGGCGGAAATGGCGTTTTCCACCGCCGGGATCAGCACGCGCAGCGACAGGCCCCGGGTCAGGCCAAGGCTCGCCATGGTCTCGGCCAGGCCCAGGACATTCGCGGCGCCGCCCATGTCCTTCTTCATCAGCGCCATCGAGGACGGGGGCTTGATGTCGAGCCCCCCGGTGTCGAAGCAGACGCCCTTGCCGACCAGCGTCAGGCGCGGGCCGCTGCCCGGGAAGCGCAGGTCGATCAGCCGCGGCTCCTGCGCGCCGGCGCGGCCGACGGCATGGATCATCGGGAAATTCGCCTCGAGCAGGCCGGCGCCGCGCGTCACCTCGACCGTGGCGCCGTGGCGAGCGGCCAGGGCGCGGGCGGCCTCTTCCAGCTCTTCCGGGCCCATGTCCGAGGCCGGGGTGTTGATCAGGTCGCGGGCCAGGTATTCGCCGCTGGCCAGGGCGAGCAGTCGGCGCGGCTCTGCCCCCTTGGGGCAGACCAGCCGGGCGCGCGCCGGCTCGGCCGCCTTGTAGCGGTCGAAACGGTATTGCGCGAAAAGCCAGCCCAGGGCGGCACGCCCGGCATCGAAGCCTTCGGGCAGGTTTTCCAGCCGCCAGTTCCCGGCCGGCAGCGCCTCGGCCGCGCGGGCCAGCGGGAAACGCTCGCGCCCCGGCGGCCGGTCTGCCGCGCCCAGCCCGAAGAGCGCGCCGGCCAGCGCGCCCTCGGCCGAGGGCAGCAGGCAGATCTGCCCCGGCTTGCCGGCAAAGCCCTGCGCCCGGGCCCAGCTTTCCGCCGGTGCGCCGAGCCCAGGGGGCAGCAGGGGACCGGCATCGCCGCTGCGCACCAGCCAGAGCGGCAGCGAAGGGGCGGCGGGATCGGCGAATTCGGGAATCATCGGCAGGGCTCGTCATGGTTTTCCTTGCCCGCAGCCTAGCGTTCGGCGCGCGGGTCGCAAGTCACGACGGCGCGCCGGGATCCCAGATCTGGGTCAGCGAGCGGTTGCCGATCCGGTCCAGCCGCGCCACGGTCGAGGCGAGCGCCGTTGCGTCGCGGCGCTCGGCGCAGGCGCCGACGTCGATCGCGACGCCGGCCAGCGTCACCAGCCCGACCTGCCAGGCCAGCCGCGACAGCTGGTCGGCATGGGCGACCACCGCGCCCAGGTCGCCTTCCTGCGCCGCCAGCACCGTGCGGCGCAGCGACCGCGCCAGCTCCTCCAGCGCGGCGCCGATCACCTGGGCGGCGCAATCCTCGCCCAGTTCGCGGACGATCTGTTCCAGCCGCTGCAGGTCGATGCGAATGGCGTCGTTCATGGACAGGATGGCGATTTTCGACATTGCTTCTTCCGGGCAGCTGCGGCGGTCACGTCAGCGCAATCTGTCACCAATCCCTCAAGAAAAGGTTATGGGCGGCGCGCTAAACCTCTCGAACTTTATCATTCGAGTGGTTATGAAACCGCACGAACGGTAGATGAGGAAGCCATGAACCAAGCCCGTCCACTGCCGAATTACCTGGTGCAACGCTATCACGGATGGCGCGCGACCGCCTTTCAGGAAAACCGCGTCTGGTATCGCCGCCTGGCCGAGGACGGTCAGCATCCGCGCGCCATGGTCATCGCCTGTTGTGATTCGCGGGTGCATGTGACCTCGATCTTCGGGGCGGATACCGGCGAGTTCTTCATCCATCGCAACATCGCCAACCTGGTGCCGCCCTATGCGCCCGACGGGCAGCAGCACGGCACCTCGGCCGCGGTGGAATATGCGGTGAACACGCTGAAGGTCGCGCATCTGGTGGTGGTGGGCCACACCAGCTGCGGCGGCGTGCAGGGCTGCCTGGCCATGTGCTCGGGCCATGCCCCGGAACTGGAAGAGAAATCCAGCTTCGTCGGCCGCTGGATGGACATCCTGCGCCCCGGCTACGACCGCGTGGCCGACCTGCCGCCCGAACAGCAGGTCCGCGCGCTGGAGCGGCAGGCGGTGCTGGTGTCGCTGGAGAATCTGATGACCTTCCCCTTCATCAGGACGGCGGTCGAATCGGGCGACCTGTCGCTGCATGGCGTGCTGCATGACATCGCCGGCGGGCTGCTCGAACAATACGACCCCGCTGTGGACGCCTTCGTCGATATCGCCTGACCGGGCCCCGTCACAAGGACATGCCATGACCCTGCCGGACCGTTCCGCCATCGCGGCGATGGATGCCAGCGACCCGATGCGCGGGTTGCGCGACGCCTTCATCCTGCTCGAGGGCGAGGTCTATCTGGACGGCAATTCGCTGGGTCCGGCGACCCATGCGGCGCAAGCCGAACTGGCCCAGGCCGCGACGCAGGAATGGGCGCAGGGGCTGATCCGCAGCTGGAACAGTGCCGGCTGGTTCGACCTGCCGCTGCACCTGGGCGACCGCATCGGCCGGCTGGTCGGCGCGGCGCCGGGGCAGGTGGTGGTGGCGGACACGACCTCGGTCAATATCTACAAGGCCCTGCATGCCGCCTTGGCGCTGCGTCCCGGTCGGCGCAGCATCGTCGCCGAATCCGGCAGCTTCCCGACCGACCTTTACATCGCCGAGGGTGTCGTCTCGACCCTGCCCGGCACGCGGCTGCGGCTGGAGGGCGTCGATGCGCCGCGGATCGAGGACATGCTGGACGGCGACGTGGCGGCCGTGCTGGTCAATCATGTGAATTACAAGACCGGGGCCCTGCGCGACATGGCGGCGCTGACGGCGCGAATCCATCAGGCCGGCGCCATCGCCATCTGGGACCTGTGCCATTCCGCCGGTGCCCTGCCGGTCGCGCTGGACGCGGCCGAGGCGGATTTCGCCGTCGGCTGCACCTATAAATACCTGAACGGCGGGCCGGGCTCGCCGGCCTTCATCTATGTCGCGACGCGGCACCAGGACCAGGCGCGGCAGCCGCTCAGCGGCTGGTGGGGGCACGCGCGGCCCTTCGCCTTCGAGACCGGCTTCCAGGGCGACCCCGGCATCCGCCGCTTTCAATGCGGCACCCAGCCCATGCTGTCGATGCGGGCGCTGAAGGGCGCGCTGGAGGTCTGGGACCGGGTTGACATGCAGGTGCTGCGGGCAAAAAGCGTCGCGTTGACCGAGCTTTTCATCCAGCTGGTCGAGGGGCTTTGCCAGGGCCGCGGCCTGGTGCTGGAATCGCCCCGTGATCCGTCGCTGCGCGGCAGCCAGGTCGCGTTCCGGCACGACCATGCCTATGAGGTGATGCAGGCGCTGATCGCGCGCGGCGTCATCGGCGATTTCCGTGCGCCCGCGACGCTGCGCTTCGGCTTCACGCCGCTTTACACCCGCCATGTCGATGTGCTGGACGCCGCCGAGACGCTGGCCGATGTGCTGGCGAGCGAAAGCTGGCGCGACCCGCGTTTCGCCCTGCGCACGGCGGTGACCTGAGGACGCTCAGCCCGGCGGGCAGACCCTGACCTCGGTGCCCCATTCGGCGCAGCGCCGGGCCAGATCCTCGGGCAGCGGGCGGTCGGTAAAGACCGCGTCAAGCTCGGACAGGCTGCCGATGCGGGCGGGCGCCGGGCGGCCCAGCTTGGAATGGTCGGTGACCAGGAAGGCATGGCGCGACTGGCGCAGGATCGAGCGGCTGACCCGCACTTCGGCCAGGTCGAAGTCCAGAAGATCGCCGTCATGGTCCAGGGCCGAGGTGCCGACCACCGCGTAATCGACCTTGAACTGCTCGAAGAACTGCGTCGTCAGCTCGCCCACCAGCCCGCCGTCCGAGCGCCGCAGCGCGCCGCCCGCCACCATGATCTCGCAGCCCGGATTGGCCAGCAGGATATTGGCGACATTCATGTTGTTGGTGACGACGGTGATGTTGGAATGATGCACCAGCGCCTGGGCCACCGCCTCGGTCGTGGTGCCGAGGTTCAGGATCAGGCTGCAATTGTCGGGGATTTCGGCGGCGCAAGCGGCGCCGATGGCGGCCTTGGCCTCGGCATGCATGCGCCGGCGCGCCTCATAGCCCAGGTTCACCGCCCCGGCGCGCGGCACCGCGCCGCCGTGGACGCGGTCCAGAAGCCCGGCCTCGGCCATTTCGCCCAGGTCGCGGCGGATCGTCTGCAGCGTCACCTCGAACCGCTGGGCCAGGTCGTCGACCAGCACCCGCCCCTCGGCGCGGGCGAGTTCAAGGATTTCGCTCTGGCGGATGCTGAGGGCCAAGGGGCTCTCCATGGCTGGAACGGTTTCACCTTAGGCGAAGCGCAGGCGCGCGCAAGCGTTCCCTACGCCGCGATGCAGCGGCGCCGATGTTCGCATGGGGGCGGAACCGGGGCGAAACGAAAGCCGCTTGACCCCGCGGCAGGGGCGGTGCAGCCTGCCGCCGGTTTTTCAAGGACAGGCCCCCATGACCCCGATCGCGCCCTTCGCCTTTGCCCTGCCGGCCCGCACCGCCTTTGGCCGGGGCGAGGCGCAAAAGGCGCCGGCGGCGATCCGCGCGCTTGGCCCGCGCGGCGTTCTGGTGCATGGCGCGAACCCGGACCGCGCGGCCTGGCTCTTGCAGGCGCTGCGGGCCGAGGGGGCCGAGGTGCTGCCCATCGCCTGCGGGGCCGAGCCGACGCTGCCGATGCTGGAGGAGGCGCTGGCCCGCGCCAAGGCGTTCGGCGCCGACTGGGTCGCGGGTTTGGGCGGCGGCGCGGTTCTGGACCTGGGCAAGGCGCTGGCCGGGCTGATCCCGGCGCCGGGCGGCATCATGGACCATCTCGAGGTCGTGGGCCGCGGGTTGCCGCTGGCGGCGGCGCCCTTGCCCTATGTCGCGCTGCCGACCACCGCCGGCACCGGGGCCGAGGCGACGCGCAACGCCGTCATCGGCCTGCCCGAACATGGCCGCAAGGTCTCGATCCGCGACGAACGGATGCTGCCGCGGCTGGCCATCGTCGATCCGGCGCTGACCGACCATTGCCCGCGCGCGGTGACGCTGGCCTCGGGGCTGGACGCGCTGGCGCAGGTGATCGAGCCCTATGTGTCGTGCAAGGCCACGCCCTTCACCGATGCGCTGGTGCGGCCGGTGATCGCACCGGGGCTGCGGGCGCTGAAGCGTCTGATGGACGCAGAGGACGCGCAGGCGCGCGACACCATGGCCTGGGTCAGCCTGTGCGGCGGCATCGCGCTGGCGAACGGCGGGCTTGGCGCCGTCCATGGCCTCGCCGGGGTGATCGGCGGCGTGGCCCCGGCCGCGCATGGCGCGATCTGCGGCGTGTTGCTGGGACCGGTGCTGGCGATGAACCGCGACCACGCCCCCGACCCGGTCCGCGTCGAGGACATCTGCCGCGAGATCGCCGCGGGCTTCGGCGGCGCGGCGGCCGATGCGCCGCAGACCCTGGCCGACTGGGCGCGCGCCGCCGGCCTGCCGGGCTTGCAGGCGCAGGGGCTGGATCCGGCGCGGCATCAGGCGGTGGCCGAGGCCTCGCTCGCCAGCTCGTCGATGAAGGGCAATCCCTTCGCGCCCTCGGCCGCGCAGCTTTGCGAGGTTCTGCGCAAGGCCGGCTGATGACCGAGAAACTGCTGTTCCAGGCGCGTTACCCCGCCACCCTGTCCTGCCTGATCCGCGACCTGACCTGCGCCCGGGCCGAGATCTGGAGCTTCGACGACGCGCCCACCCGCCGCGCCACCGAACTGGCGCTGGCCCGGCGCGGCGTCAAGGCCCGCTGCCGCTCGGCGTTGAAGCCGCTGCTGCACGCCTTCCTGGAAGAGATCGAGACCGCCGGCCTGGCCGAGGCCAGCATCACCTGCCCGCGCCACCCCGAGGCCGCGCCCGGCCGCTTCCTGCTGGAAGCCTATCCGTTGCCGGCGCTGTTCCCGCTGACCGCCTTCGATTTCCAGGAAGGCCCGGACAGCGCCGCCATGCCGGCCTATCGCGTCAGCCTGGGCTATGTCTCGGGCGAGCGGCGCGAGGTCACGGTGCTGGCGCCGAACCGGATGCACCGCGACCAGTCGGGCCATCCGGCGCTGTCGCCCTGCGGCTGGCTGGTGCAGGACGGGCAGGGCGGGCCGCTGCTGACCGATTGCGAGGCGATCTTCCGCGATGCCATGCGCTGCCTGGCCACCCAGCCCTGGCTCTCCGAGCCGTTCTTCCAGCGCCTCGACATCGCGGTGACGCTGCCGGTGCGCGACCGGGCGCTGGGGCATGGCGACGAGGCGGTCTCGGTCATCGAGGCGCTGCACGAGGACCTGTATTTCTCGGCGCTGGACCAGTTCCGGCAGCGCTTGGCGCGTCCCGCGGGCGACCGCAGCCTGCGGCCGGGCCAGATCGTGCCCGGCGTCCGCCATGGCCCCGACCACAGCCTGCGCATCACCACCCGGCCCTGGGACAGCGGCCCGGCCGATCCCGGCCAGCAGGCGCTGGACGATGCGCGCGAGCCGCTGTCGCCCGGGCAGATCGCCGAGGAACTGGCGCGGCTGCCGGGCCGGCGCTTCCAGGCGCATTCGGCCGCCGGGCGCGTGGTGCCGGCGCTGTATCTGCCCGGGCGCGACCGGGCGATGATGATCTCGGCCGGGCAGCACGCGAACGAGGTCTCGGGGCCGGTCGGCGCCCTGCGGGCGGCGCGCGACCTGGCGCGGCGCGAGGGGGCGCATTTCACGCTCTGCCCGCTGGAGAACCCCGACGGCTATGCGCTGCGTCAGGAACTGGCGCGCGACAATCCGCGCCACCTGCTGCATGCCGCGCGCTATACCGCCCTGGGCGACGACCTGGAATATCGCGCTGCGCCCCGGGCCGAGGCCGAGATCCGCGCCGTCGCGCATCACCTGTCGGGGGCGCTGCTGCATGTCAGCCTGCACGGCTATCCGGCGCATGAATGGCTGCGGCCCTTCAGCGGCTATGTCCCGCGCGGCTTCGAAAGCTGGACCATGCCGCGCGGCTTCTTCCTGATCCTGCGCCACCATCCCGGCTGGGACGCCATCGCCGCCCGGCTGGCCGAGGCGGTCACGGCCCGGCTGCGCCAGGTGCCCGGCCTTGCGGCGCGCAATGCCGCGCAACTGGCGCTGGCCCGCCAGCACGGCCTGACCGCCGAGGCGCCCGGCGGCTTTGCCCGCGTGCTGACCGAGGACGCCCGCGCCGCGACGCCGCTGCTGCTCATCACCGAATGCCCCGACCAGACCTTGCTGGGCGATGCCTTCACCGCCGCGCATGAGGCGCAGCGCGCCGCCGTGATCGCCGCCTATGACGCGCTGCAAGAGCTGGACCTGGCCGACCGGCCGCTCGCCTGAGGCGCGAAATTCGCCAAGACAAAAGCGGCATATCCGCCTATCCTGCTGAAACGGAATGGCTCTTGGGATTTCCGACCGGGGGCCCGCCTTGGTTCGGGAGAGCGTGTCATGGTTGAAGAGGCCACCGGCGAGGTGCGTTTCGCCGTCGTGCTTTACGGCGGCGTCTCGCTTGCCATCTACATGAATGGCATCGCGCAGGAACTGCTGCGCATGGTGCGCGGCAGCTCGAACCTGCCCGACGCGGCGCTGGACGAGGGCGAGAGGATCTATCGCGATCTGTCGCGCGCGCTGGCCGGCCCGCGCGGCGGGCGCAAGCGTTTCGTCATCGACATCATCTCGGGCACCTCGGCCGGCGGCATCAATGGCGTGGCGCTGGCCAAGGCGCTGGTGGTCGGCAGCCGCGACATGGCGGTGCTGCGCAAGGCCTGGACCGTCGACGCCGACATCGACAAGCTGCTGAACGACGGCGCCGCAAGGCTGAACCCCTTTGCCCCGACCGAATCGCTTCTGGACGGCGCGCATATGTATGACGTGCTGCTGGAAACCATCGCGGCGATCCGCGGCGACGGCGCGCCGCTGGCCGAGATGGTCGACCTGTTCGTGACCGCCACCGACCTGCGCGGCGTGCCGGCGCCGATCCACCTGACCGGGGCGCGGCTCGAGGAAAAGGTTCACAAGACCGTCTTTCACTTCGCCTTCGAACAGGAACGGCGCAACGATTTCACCCCGGAAAACGACGCCATGCTGGCCTTCGCGGCGCGCTGCACCTCGTCCTTTCCGGTGGCCTTTCCGCCGATGCGCTTTGCCGACATGCCGGACGGCGCCAAGGACCAGGCATTCAGCCGCTTCTTCCGCAAGGGGCTCGCGGATTACGAACAGCGCATCTATGCCGACGGCGGCTATCTGGACAACCGTCCCTTCAGCCATGCCATCGACCTGATCCCGTTCCGCCCCACCACCCTGCCGGGCGAGCGCAAGCTTCTGTTCATCGATCCCTTCCCGGCGCCACGACCCGAACGCGACGAGAGGACCGGCGTGCTGCGGCCGCAGCCGCCCGAGCCGGTGGATTTCCTGCAGAACGCCCGGCTGGCCGCCTCGACCCTGCCGCGGACCGAGGTGATCCGCGACGACATCCGCGCCATCACCCGGATGAACAACCGTCTGGAACGGCTGGGCACCCTGCAGGCGCGCTGGAAGAAGGACAAGGCCCATATCCATCGGTCAGCGCATGAGCAGGAATTGCGCGAAAAGCCGCGTGATCTGACCGAACTGGACCTGGCCGACCTGCTGACGGGCCGGGACTATGGCGACAGCTATGCGCTTTATCACCACCTGCGGGTCTATGACACGACCGACAGCCTGACCGCCATCGTCGCCCGGCTGGCGGGCTATGCGCCGGATTCGGACGAGGCGCTGTATCTGCGCCAGATCCTGCGCGCCTGGCGCGACCGGCATTTCTCGGCCTATCGCGAGGATGGCCGGGAAACCGAGAACGCCTTCCTGTCGCGTTACGACATCGGCTTCCGGTTGCGGCGGCTGATCCACCTGCGCCGGCAGATCGACGACAGTCTGGACGCGGACAACCCGCCGGCGCCGCAATCCCCCGCGCTGCTGCGCGCGGCCCGCAAGTTGGTCGAGCGCGAACTGGTCGCGGTGCGGCGCCTGGCCGACCCGCGCGAAGCCGATGCCGCCCGGCTGCTGACCAGGACCGAGATCGAGACGCTGACGGCCGAGATCGCCGCCCATTACAGCGAGGCCATGCAGCAACCGACGCTGGAGCGGCGCTACCGGCTGGCGCGCAAGGTCTATGAACTGCCGGCGATCCGGCCCTTGGTCGACCGGGCGCTGCGGCAACTCGGCACCGACATGCGGCGCGAATTCGACAAGGGCAGCGCCCGCATCCGCGAGGGGCTGCGCGACCTGCCGGAGATCCTGGCCGATTACGAGGACTTCCACTGGCACGACGTGATGACCTATCCCTTCCTCGAAGGCTCGGACGTGCAGGAACATGCGCAGGTCGAGGTGTTCCGCATCAGCCCGGCCGACAGCGCCCTGAACCCGCGGCCCGCGAAACTGGCCGGCATCGCGGTCGGCGCCTTCGGCGGCTTCCTGAACCGCGACTGGCGCGAACACGACATCCTCTGGGGCCGGCTCGACGGGGCCGAGCGCATCGTTGCCGCGCTGATGTCGGACCGCACGCCCGAGGAACGCCAGCTCTGGACCGACCGGCTGCAGAACCGCATCCTGGCCGAGGAATATGCCGACAAGACCGGCCAGGGCCGGCGGCTGGCGCTGCTGAAGGCCAAGCTGCGCGACGCCCAGGTCGACGAGGACGCCTTCGAGGACACCGCCGCCCGCGCGCTGGGGGTCAAGGACGCCCCGGCCCTGGACCTGGGGCGGTTTCGCGACAATTATAGCGAGCTGAAGCCGATCGGACCGCGCGCGCCGCAGATCGCCGGTTGGAGCAGCCGCAGCATGGCGATCCTGTCGCGGATGATCGACGACCTGCCCGACGACGGCATCCTGGGCATGCTGGGCGCCCGGGCAGCGGCGGCGCTGCGGGCGGGCGGCGGGCTGCTCTCGGGCTTCACGCGCTTTGCCATGCCGGGCAGCTATCGGCGCATGGTCGCGGACAAGCTCTTGTATCTGGCCATGTTCGCCGGGCTGCTGGTCGGGTTCCTCGGCTGGTGGACCGGCTCGGATATGGCCCGGGCCGGCTGGCTCGTGCTGGTCCTGTCGGTGGCGGTCTGGCTGGTGCTCTATTCCTTCGGCCGCTATCTGCGCGGCCGCGGCACGCTGCCGCAGGCGCTGCGCTGGTTCCTGGGGCTGATCGCCGTGGGGTTGATGGCGACCGGCCTTGTCACTGTCGCAAAATCTCTGCTGGGCTGACGCAAGCCGGGTCGCAAAATCGCATCCTTCCGTCGCAAAACTGCCCGGCCGCGGCGGGGATCGGCCTGAAAAAGGTTGCGAAAATGGCAAGACGGGCGCGACCGGAACCGGGCAAGCCTCAGCCAAGGTATGGGTTTGCAGGTCTCGGTGCCTGCGCTATCCGCAATGGCGGTCGGAACGAACCGGCCGGCAGGGGCGGAAAGCGAAGGAGAACGGTGTATGACGTCGACGATCATTGACGGGAAGGCGTTTGCTTTGGGTTTGCGGGGGCGTGTTGCCTCCGGGGTTGCGGGTCTGAAGGCGCGGGGGATCGTGCCGGGTCTTGCGGTGGTGCTGGTGGGCGAGGACCCGGCCTCGGAGGTCTATGTCCGCAACAAGGGCATCCAGACCCGCGAGGCCGGCATGGCCTCCTGGGAGCACAAGCTGCCGGCCGAGACGGCGCAGGAAGAGCTGCTGGCGCTGGTCGAGAAACTGAACCATGACCCGGCGGTGCATGGCATCCTGGTGCAGCTGCCGCTGCCCGCGCATATGGACGCCGAGGCGGTGATCAACGCCATCGAGCCCTCCAAGGACGTCGACGGCTTCCATATCCTGAACGTCGGCCTTCTGGGCACCGGGCAGAAGAGCATGGTGCCCTGCACGCCCCTGGGCTGCCTGCTGATGCTGCGCGACCGGCTGGGCGATCTCTCGGGGCTGAACGCGGTCGTGGTCGGGCGCTCGAACATCGTCGGCAAGCCGATGGCGCAGCTGCTCTTGGGCGACAGCTGCACCGTCACCATCGCGCATAGCCGCACCAGGAACCTGGCCGAGGTCTGCCGCACCGCCGACATCCTGGTCGCCGCCGTCGGCCGGCCGCGGATGATCCCCGGCGACTGGATCAAGCCCGGCGCCACGGTGATCGACGTCGGCATCAACCGCATCGAGGAGGATGGCCGCACCCGGCTGGTCGGCGACGTGGATTTCGACAGCGCGGCCCGGGTCGCCGGCGCCATCACCCCGGTGCCGGGCGGCGTCGGGCCGATGACCATCGCCTGCCTCTTGGCCAATACGCTGACCGCCTGTTGCCGGGCGAACGGGCTGCCCGACCCCGAGCTGGTCGGCTGAGACTGCCGGGGGGCGCGGGGGCTCTGCCCCCACGCGCCCGCGGCCCCAGGGTGGGGCCACGGGCGCGTTCCCCCGGGATATTTGCACAAGAAAGAAGCCGGGCCCCCGCCCGGGCACAGTGGAGAGCACGATGACCAAATACTGCCTGACCGTAGCCTGCCCGACGACGCGGGGCATCGTTGCCGCCATCTCGGGCTATCTTGCCGAGAAGGGCTGCAACATCACCGACTCGAGCCAGTTCGACGACATGGAGAACGACCAGTTCTTCATGCGCGTCAGCTTCCTGTCCGAGGAGGGCGTCGGCCTCGAGGAGCTGCGCGCCGATTTCGCCGAGACCGCCAAGGCCTTCGGCATGGTCTCCGCCTTCCATGACGAGGCCGAGAAGATGAAGGTCGTGATCATGGTCAGCCGCTTCGGCCACTGCCTGAACGACCTTCTGTATCGCTGGCGCATCGGCGCGCTGCCGATCGAGATCGTGGCGGTGATCTCGAACCACATGGACTATCAGAAGGTGGTGGTGAACCACGACATCCCCTTCCACTGCATCAAGGTCACCAAGGAGAACAAGCCGCAGGCCGAGGCCGAGCAGATGCGCATCGTGCGCGATTCGGGCGCCGAGCTGATCGTGCTGGCGCGCTACATGCAGGTCCTGTCGGACGAGATGTGCAAGGCGATGTCGGGCCGGATCATCAACATCCACCACTCGTTCCTGCCCTCGTTCAAGGGCGCCAATCCCTACAAGCAGGCCTTCGAGCGCGGCGTGAAGCTGATCGGCGCCACCTCGCATTACGTGACCGCCGACCTCGACGAGGGCCCGATCATCGAGCAGGACATTATCCGCGTCACCCATGCCCAGTCGCCCGACGACTATGTCTCGCTGGGCCGCGACGTCGAAAGCCAGGTCCTGGCCCGCGCCATCCACGCCCATATCCACCGCCGCGTCTTCCTCAATGGCAACAAGACCGTCGTCTTCCCGCCATCCCCGGGTTCCTATGCCTCCGAGCGAATGGGGTGAAAAGCCCACGCAGAGCGGCCATCGAGCCGCCCTTGTCCCAGCGCCTGTCTTCTTTGTTTTCCAATACCCCCCGCCGGAGGCCGGCAACGGCGGGGTTCACGCAGGGCGCTGACCCAGCGCGGCTTCGACGCTGGCGGCGTAGCGCACCAGCGGGCGGCGCAGCCCATGCGTCAGCAGAATGCGGCGCATGTCGCGTCGGGTTCCGGTCAGCCACAACTCGACCCCGCGCCGATGCGCCTTGTGCGCCAGGCCCTCGATCATGTTGGCGCCGGTCGCGTCCAGAAAGGGCACGGCGCTGAAATCCACCACCAGCCGGCGCGCGCCGTCGTGGATATTGTCCAGCACCGAGCCGATGCTGGCCGTCGCCCCGAAGAACAGCGCCCCCGAGATGCGATAGACCACCACGTCGCGCGGCTGCGGCTGATCCGGCCGCGCCGCGCCGTCGGGCCGGTCCGGGGCGACCAGCGGCGTCTGGTCCTCAATGCCGGTGGCCTGGCTCATGCGCTGGATGAACAGCACCGATCCCAGCGCCAGGCCGGTGACGATAGCCTCGGTCAGGTCGCGGAACACGGTCAGGGCAAAGGTCACCAGGAGCACCGCCGCCTCGCCCCGGCCCGAGCGCAGCAGGATGGCGATGGCCGGCTTCTCGATCATGTTCCAGGCCACCACGGCCAGCACCCCGGCCAGCGCCGCCAGCGGAATGTAGGCGGCGAGCGGTGCCGCGACCAGCATGAAGCCCAGGAGGAACAGCGCATGCAGCATGCCCGCCACCGGCCCATGCGCGCCCGAGCGCACATTGGTCGCGGTCCGCGCGATGGTGCCGGTGACGCAGATGCCGCCGAACAGCGCCGAGCCCATGTTCGCCACCCCCTGCGCCACCAGCTCGCAATTCGAGCGGTGGCGGCGTCCGGTCATGCCATCCGCGACCACGGCCGAGAGCAGCGATTCGATGGCGCCAAGCAGCGTCAGCGACAGCGCCGCGGGCAGCAGCGCCGCCACCTTCTGCCACGAGACATCCGGCAGCGCCGGCGCGGGCAGGGTCGAGGGGATGCCGCCGAACTTGCTGCCGATGGTCGCCACATCCGCCCCGCTCAGCGCCACGGCCCCGGCCGCCAGCGCCACGGCGATCAGCATGCCCGGCCAATGCGGCCGCAGGCGCTTCAGCCCCAGGATCACCGCGATGGTGGCCAGCGCCAGGACCAGCGCCAAGGGCGTCAGCGTGCCCCGCGCGCTCCACAGCGCCGGGATCTTCTCCAGCAGTTCCCCCGGCTCATGCGCCATGTCCAGGCCGAAGATCTCCTTCAGCTGGCTGGCGAAGATGATGACGGCGATGCCGGCGGTGAAGCCGACCGTGACCGGGAAGGGGATGAACTTGATGAAGGTGCCCAGCCGCAAGAGCCCGATCGCGACCAGCATCATCCCGGACATGAAGGTGGCGAGAATCAGCCCCTCCATGCCGTATTGCGCCACGATCCCCGCCACCAGCACGATGAAGGCCCCGGCCGGCCCGCCGATCTGGAAGCGCGAGCCGCCGAGCGCCGAGACCAGGAAGCCGCCGACGATGGCGGTATAGAGCCCCTGCGCCGGGGTCGCGCCCGAGGCGATGGCAATGGCCATCGACAGCGGCAGCGCGACGATGGCGACGGTCAACCCGGCCAGCGCGTCGGCGCGCAGCTGGGCCGCGCCATAGCCCTCGCGCAGGACGGTGACCAGTTTCGGGGTGAAAAGCGGCGCGAAACCGGGGTTCGCGCGGGCTTGCTGCATCATCTTGGGCCGCACCTTCGCAAAGGAGGCGGCGGGATCGTCGGCTGTCGTCGGCGGTCGCCGTCGCGATTAACTCGTCGGACCGGATTTCAGCCGCACGCCGCGCCCGCCCGAGGCGCTGGCAGCGCCCTCGCCGATCAGCTCGATCCCGGCGGCCTCGAGCGCCTCGACCACGCGGGTCAGGCTTTCGACGACGCCGCGCACATTGCCGTCGCTGGCTTCCATGCGCTGGATCGTGGGGACCGACAGGCCGGAAAGCTCGGCCAGCCGCTTCTGGTCGATGCCAAGCAGGGCACGCGCCGCGCGCATCTGGGCCGAGGTCATCATGCGCTGATTCCCAATCCTTGATGATGCATGTCTATCATAGACATATTGATATTTCAAATATCATTCATGCGATCTGATCTGT
This sequence comes from Paracoccus sp. N5, assembly GCF_000371965.1. Classification (NCBI taxonomy): domain Bacteria; kingdom Pseudomonadati; phylum Pseudomonadota; class Alphaproteobacteria; order Rhodobacterales; family Paracoccaceae; genus Paracoccus; species Paracoccus sp. N5. The sequence continues at coordinate 1,530,109 of NZ_AQUO01000001.1, forward strand.
CATGTTCAGCCAAGCCGGGTCGAGCCGGCACGACGGCAGGGCCAGATCCGGGATGGAAGCCTGCCGACCTGCCGGAGCGCATCATGTCCGCCTTTGCGCCGAGCATCTCGGCTTGGTTACGTCCCTGATCCCGAAGCTGCGCGGGCAGCCGTCCGAGCGCGGCGAGGGGGTGCTCCGCGCCACGCTGGCGGTGGCGATCCGCTCGATTGCCGGCGCTGGTGAAGCCGGGCTTCCGGGATGAGACCCGCCTGCATGTCCGCCGCGCCTCGCGCTGTTCATGGGGCACTGACGGGGCTGCGCCATGAAAAAGGCCCCGCATCGGCGGGGCCCTTTCCTGTTCGGGGTCGGATGGATCAGAAGTCCATCTTCAGGCCCAGCGTGACGGTGCGGCCGGGGGCATAGAGCGGCATGACGCCGCGGGCATCGTATTGCACATAGCTGGAACGCTCGGAGTAGTTCCGGTCGAAGACGTTATCCACGCCAAGGTGCAGCACGACGTTCTCGTAGTTCGCGGGCCGCCATTCGCCGTAAAGGTTCAGCACGGTATAGCTCGGCGCCTCCGAGAAGCCGGCCTCGGTCAGGTAATCGCCCGACAGCTTGTCGGCCCATTCCACCGTGGCGCCGACCTTGGCGTTGTATTGCGCAAGTTCCTGGTCGACATAAAGCGTGGCGACCTTGCCGACCGGCACGGCGGTGCCGCCATTCGGCAGCCGGTCCTCGCCGTCCTGGGTCACGTCCGCCTTGGTGAAGCTGCCGCCGACCCGGCCGCTGCCCCAGCTGTAGGCGGCTTGCAGGGTGAAGCCCTTGCTGCGGTATTCCTCGACATTGTCCAGGTAATAGGGCGCATCTTCGGGATATTGCAGCTCGCCCATGTCCTTCAGCCGGGTGTCGAAGAAGGTCAGGTTGCCGGTCCAGTTGTCCTGGTCGACGTTCAGGCCCAGCTTGACGTTGCGGGCGCTGGACGCCTTGTAATCGTCAGCGACGTAAAGGTCGGCAGTGCGGGCATGCAGCAGCGCGTATTCGCCGAAGGTATGGCCCAGCCAGGTATGCGAGGCGCCGGCAAAGACTTCGTAGCCCTCGGCGAATTCATAGGACAGGGTGCCGTTCACGCTGGCGCCGGTGTCGTTGTGCTTGCCGCCATTCCAATCGGTGAAGCGGTGGTGGTCCAGCCGCAGGCCGGTGGACAGGTCGATGCCGTTGTCGAACTCGAACCGGCCCTGCACGAAGGCGCCGATCTGCATCGTCTCTAGCGACCAGTAGCGGCGGTCGGTGTCGCCGTAGTTGTCGATGTCGTAATCGTCATAGGCCCAGTCAACGCCAGCGGTGATGGTGCCCTGGCCCAGCGTATAGGTGTTCTGCAGCTTGCCGCCGATGGTCTGGTTTTCCAGATTCATGTCGCCGTTGATCGGCCGCTCGCCCGTGGCATAGTTCGGGCGCTCATACTTGTTGTTGCTGACGAACAGCATCGCCTCGGGATCCCAGGCGTCGGTCGGCGCGGTCGAGCTGTATTTCAGCGTCAGCGTGTTGCGGGTGATCTTCAGCGGATAGACGCCGCGATCGACCGGCCGGGCCGGGCTGGTCGGATACAGGTCCATGTTCATCTTGATGGTGCGGTCGGCGTCGTCCTCGGTGCGGTCATAGGCCAGCTCGACCCGGTGGGTGTCGAATTCATAGCCCAGCTTCACCAGCGCGCCGCGGACCGCGGGCTCGCTGCCGTCCATTTCAAGACCGTCGCCCGATTCGTAATTGTCGCCTTCGGTGCCATGGATCATCGCGAACCAGTCGAAGCCGCCATAGACGCCATAGCCGGCCAGCGAAGCGGAAAGGCCGCGGCCGTTGCTGCCATAGGACAGGCCGACGCGGCCGCCCTGGGTCTTGCCCTCGGTCAGCAGGTCCTTGGCGCCCACGGTCTCATAGCGCACCGCGCCCGCTGCCGCGCCGAAACCGGCATCGGCGGCGGCGGCGCCGGCCTCGACCTCGACCGATTTCAGGAAGGCCGGGTCGATCACGTTCGAGCCGGTGTGATGCCAGCTGGTCGGACCCTGCGGCACGCCGTCCACGGTCACCGCCAGGTTCGACTGCTCGAGCCCGAAGACATGGATGCGCTTGGCCGGACCCGCGCCGCCCGAGACGGTGATGGCGGAATCGCGGGCGAAGAGCTCGGACACGTCGGCGGGCTGCATCGCCTCCAGATCCTCGGGCGTGACCGTGACGCCGCCGGTGGCCTCGACATTCTCCTGGCCGCCGGCGACCAGGGTGATCGGGTTCAGCACCACGGCCTGGGCCTGGTCGCCGGCGATATCCTGCGCATGAAGCGCCGAGGCAAGGGCCAGGGTGGAAACCCCGGCAAGGGGAAGAAGCTGCGACAATCTCATGGGCGAGGCCTTCGTCAGTTGAAACTTTGCCGCGACTTCATAGGACGGTCGCCGCAATAGGCAATAAAATCCCTCAACAATTCTCACGAATGGGTGAGAGAAAAGCTAGGGTTTGTGACATTCCTGCCGCAGTCGCCCGGGCGCGGCCTTCCGCAGCCTGGCTTTGCCAAAGCCGGGCAAAGGCGCTAGAGCAGGCGCAATTCGCACCGCGGAAAGCGCAGGATGAGCATCAACCTTTATCAGAACGACCTGCCCGACGACCTGGACCTGGGTCCGGTCGTGGCCATCGACACCGAAACCATGGGGCTGGATCCGCGCCGCGACCGGCTGTGCCTGGTGCAGCTGAGCAGCGGCGACGGCAATGCCCATCTGGTGCAGATCGCCAGGGGCCAGCGCAAGGCGCCGAACCTGACCCGGATGCTGACCGACCCGAAGGTGCTGAAGCTGTTCCACTTTGGCCGCTTCGACATCGCCGCGCTGGAGGCGAACCTGGGCGTGGTCACGAAGCCCGCCTGGTGCACCAAGATCGCCAGTAAGATGGTGCGCACCTTCACCGACCGGCACGGGCTGAAATACCTGCTCTCGGAACTGGTCGGCGTGGATATTTCCAAGCAGCAGCAGACCAGCGACTGGGGCGCGACGGAGCTGACCGACGCGCAGCTGGAATATGCCGCCTCGGACGTGCTGCACCTGCATGCGCTGAAGGCCGAGCTGGAAAAGCGGCTGGAACGCGAGGGCCGCATGGGCCTGGCGCAGGCCTGTTTCGACTTCCTTCCCGCCCGGGCCCATCTGGACCTGCTGGGCTGGGGGGATGAAAACGACATCTTCCGCCATTAGGGTGCCGGGCATGAGCGCATATCTCGACACCGCCCGCAGGGTGATCCTGACCGAGGCCGAGGGCCTCGCGCAGCTGGCCGGGGCCTTGGGCGACAGCTTCGACCGCGCGGTCGAGGCGATCCTGGTCGCGCGCGGCCGCGTCGTCGTCTCGGGCATGGGGAAGTCCGGCCATGTCGGGCGCAAGATCGCGGCGACGCTGGCCTCGACCGGAACGCCGGCGCAATTCGTCCACCCGGCCGAGGCCAGCCACGGCGACCTGGGCATGGTCACGCAAAGCGACGTGGCGCTGGTCCTGTCGAACTCGGGCGAGACGCCGGAACTGGCGGACCTGATCGCCCATACCCGCCGCTTCCAGATCCCGCTGATCGGCGTCGCCAGCCGGGCCGAATCGACCCTGCTGCGCCAGGCCGACGTGGCGCTGGTGCTGCCCGCCGCGGCCGAGGCCTGCGGCACGGGGATCGTGCCCACCACCTCGACCACCATGACCATGGCCCTGGGCGATGCGCTGGCCGTGGCGCTGATGGAGCACCGCAAGTTCACGCCCGAGCATTTCCGCACCTTCCACCCCGGCGGCAAGCTGGGCGCCAAGCTGTCGCGCGTGGCCGACCTGATGCATCAGGACATCCCGCTGGTGCCGGAAACCGCGCCGATGGCCGACGCGCTGCTGACCATCAGCCAGAAAAGCTTCGGCGTCACCGGCGTCACCGATGCGCAGGGCCGGCTGACCGGCATCATCACCGACGGCGACCTGCGGCGGCACATGCAGGGCCTGCTGGACCATACCGCCGCCGAGGTGATGACCCGCAACCCGCGCACCATCGGCCCCGGACAACTGGCCGAGGCGGCGCTGGCCGAGATGCAGAACCGCCGCATCACCAGCCTGTTCGTGGTGGGCGAGGACGGCCAGCCGGTCGGGCTGATCCATATCCACGACTTCCTGCGCACCGGGATGGTCTAGGCCATGACCCGCTCGCGCATCGTGGCCCTGCTGCGCGTGATCCTGCCGCTGACGGCGCTGGCGATCCTGTCGGTGCTGTTCCTCCTGGGCCGCAAGCCCGACCCCGAGGCGAGCATTCCCTATGCCGACGTCGATCCGCGCGAACTGGCCGAGCGGCAGGTGGTGACCAGTCCCAGCTATGCCGGCGTGACCGAGGACGGCGCCCAGATCAGCGTCACCGGCGACGAGGCGGTGCCCGGCAAGGATGGCGGCGGCAGCGCGACGGCGGTGCGCATGACGCTGCGCGCCCGCGACGGCCGGGCGGCGGACGTCAGCGCCGGGGCCGCCTCGCTGGCCGGCGACCAGGTCCGGCTGGGCGAGGGCGCGCGCATGACCACCGCCGACGGCTGGGTGCTGACCGCGCCCGAGTTCCTGGCCTCGACCACCGCCGGCACCGTGGTGTCCGACGACGAGGTCAATGTCCGCGCCCCCTTCGGCGAACTGACCGCCGGCCGGGCCGAATTGCGCCCCTCGGGCGACGGCAGCGGCGATCACGTTCTTGATTTGAGCGGCGGAGTCCGATTGATATACCGGCCATGACCCTCGCGCCCCTCCGCCGCATTCCGGGGCTTCTCATGCGCCAGAAAGGAAACCCGATGATCCGGCCCGGACCGCTTTTGCCCGTGATCCTGTCGCTTGCGCTGGTGTGCGGACAAGCGGGCGCGGCCGGCGCGCAGGCGACTTCGGGCTTCGGCAATGCGCAGGACGTCAAGCAGCCGGTCGAGGTCACCGCCGACGCGCTGTCGGTGGACCAGAAGACCGGCCGGGCGACCTTCAGCGGCAATGTGCTGATCGGCCAGGGCGCGATGCGGCTTTCCGCCGACAGCGTCACCGTGACCTATGCCCAGGGCGGGCAAAACCGCATCAGCGCGCTGCATGCCGAGGGCAACGTCACCCTGGTCAGCGGCGCGGACGCGGCCGAGGCCGGGGCCGCCGATTACGACGTCGAATCGGGCAATGTCGTGCTGACCGGCGACGTGCTGGTGACCCAGGCCGGCAATGTGCTGGCGGGCGAGAAGGTCACGGTGAACCTCGCCACCGGCACGGCCCAGGCCTCGGGCCGGGTGCGCAGCGTGCTGCAACCGGGAAGCCAGCGATGAGCCAGCCGGAACAGGGGCTGCGCGTCAGCGGCCTGCGCAAATCCTATCGCAACCGTCCGGTGATCCGCGACGTGGCGCTGCGGCTGGACCGCGGCGAGGTGGTGGCGCTGCTGGGCCCGAACGGCTCGGGCAAGACGACCTGTTTCTATTGCGTCGCGGGGCTGGTTTCGCCCGATTCGGGGCAGGTGCTGATCGACGGGCAGGACGCGACGCGGCTGCCGATGTATCGCCGCGCCCAGATGGGTATCGGCTACCTGCCGCAGGAGATGTCGATCTTTCGCGGGCTGACGGTCGAGCAGAACATCATGGCCGTGCTGGAACTGGTCGAGCCGCATGTGCATCAGCGCCGCGAGCGGCTCGAGGAGCTGCTGGGCGATTTCTCGATCGGGCATCTGCGGGGCGCCGCGGCCATGGCGCTGTCGGGGGGCGAGCGGCGCCGGGTCGAGATCGCGCGCTGCCTGGCGGCCGATCCGGCCTATCTGCTTCTGGATGAACCCTTCGCCGGCGTGGATCCCATCGCCGTGGGCGAGATTCGCAGCCTGGTCCACGACCTGAAAAGCCGCGGCATCGGCGTGCTGATCACCGATCACAACGTCCGCGAGACGCTGGAGATCGTCGACCGCGCCTATATCCTGCACGACGGCCATGTGCTGATGTCGGGCACCACGGCCGAGATCGTGGCCGATCCGCAGGTCCGCCGCGTCTACCTGGGCGAAGCCTTCCGCATGAACTGACGGCGGCTTCGCGCGTTCCCTTCGCGCAGCCGTTGACACAGGCCCGCGGCTGTCACCAAATGAAGGGACGGCGGGGCAAGAACGCCCGGCCCGACAAACCCGGGCGGCGCCTGCGCGAGGGCCGCGACCACACCGGGCAACCGAAAGGACGGACACCCATGCGCTACCAGATCAGCGGAAAACAGATCGACGTCGGCGACGCGCTTTCGACGCATGTGAAGACCGAACTGGGCGAGACCATCGACAAGTATTCCCAGCGTCCCACCGACGCGACGGTGATCTTTTCCCGCAACGCGCATGAATTCATCTGCGATGCCGTGGTGCATCTGTCGACCGGGCTCAACGTCTCGGCCAAGGGTGCCTCGACCGAGGTCTACGCCGCCTTCGAGCAATGCCGCGAGCGCATGGACAAGCAGCTGCGCCGCTACAAGCGCCGGCTGAAGGACCACCACAAGGACCGGGTCGAGCCGGTTGCCTTCGAAGCCGCCGGCATGTATGTGCTGGCCGCCGATGAGGACGAATGGGAAACGCAGGACGACGGCCTGCAACCCATGATCATCGCCGAGATGGAAACCCGCGTGCCCACCCTGTCGGTGGGCGAGGCGGTCATGCAGATGGAACTGGCCGGCAGCCCGCTGCTGGTCTTTCGCAACGAGAAACATGGGGGCGTGAACGTCGTTCACCGCCGCGATGACGGCAACGTGGGCTGGATCGACCCCCGCAACCTGGGCTAGACTGCACGGAACAGTCTTGAGAAAACCAAACGTCCCGGCCGTGGTATCTGCGGCCGGGACTAGCACAATTTCGGGCGACATGCAGATCAGCGACATTCTCTCTCCCGCCGCGGTGCGGACGATGAGCCAGACCACCAGCAAGAAGCGGCTGTTCCAGGAAATCGCCGAGCAGGCGCGCGCCGTCTATGGCGTCGATGCCCCGCAGACGCTGGACGCGCTTCAGGAACGCGAGACGCTGGGGCCGACCGGCGTCGGCCATGGCGTGGCGCTGCCCCATGCCCGGCTGCATGGGCTGGACCGGGTGGTCGGGCTGTTCCTGCGGCTGGAAAAGCCGCTGGACTTCGACGCGGTGGACCGCCAGCCGGTGGACCTGATCTTTGCGCTGCTGGCCCCGAAAAGCTCGGGCGTGGATCATCTCAAGGCCTTGGCGCTGGTGTCGCGCACCCTGCGCGACCAGGACCTGCGCGCCAAGCTGCGCGCCAATGACGACCCGGTTGCGCTGCATGCCATGCTGGCGGCGGCCCCGGGCATCAAGGCCGCCTGACCGCCTTCGGGGGGTGAAATCCGCCCCCGAACAGGCTATAGTCCTCGCGGGAGGACTATCGCATGACCAGACATATCGCGGATCACGCGCGGGAAAGCGGCAGCAGCCGCGCCCGCAACTTTACCCGGCAGGAACGGGAATCCGGCACCCATCCCGCCATCGCGGCGCTGCGCATGCGGCCGCGGTCGCGCGACGAATCGGGCAACCGCCGGGCCGCCGAATTCGCCCGCATCGAACGCGGGCGCCAGGCCTGATACCGGAACAGCCGAATCGAGACCGGCCGGGCATCGCTGCCCGGCCGGTTTGCTTTTGCCCCTGGGCGATGCTCAGGCGCGGACCAGCGCCTCGTAATCCGCGGCGATCTTGCGGGTGTGGTCGCCGACCTGGAAATGCCAGTCGCCGATCTGCCCGACCGGAGTGACCTCGGCCGCGGTGCCGGTCAGGAAGCATTCCTGGAAGCCGTCCAGCTCCTCGGGCTTGATGCGGCGTTCATGCACCGGGGTGCCGTTGTCCTTCAGCATCTGGATGACGGTCTGCCGGGTGAGGCCGTTCAGGAAGCGGTCGGCCAGGGGCGTATGCACCTCGCCGTCCTTGACGAAGAAGATATTCGCGCCGGTGGCCTCGGCGACATAGCCCTCCCAGTCCATGAACAGCGCGTCCGAGCAGCCCTTCTCCTCGGCGGCGTGCTTGGACATGGTGCAGATCATGTAAAGCCCGGCGGCCTTGGCGGCGGTGGGGATGGTCTCGGGGCTGGGCCGCTTCCACTTGGCGATGTCCAGCTTGGCGCCCTGCCATTTCGCGTCGCCGTAATAGCTGCCCCATTCCCAGGCGGCGACGGCCATGCGCACCGGGTTGCGGCGGGCCGAAACCCCCATGTCCTCGCCCGAGCCGCGCCACATCACCGCGCGGACATAGGCGTCCTTGAAGCCGTTGGCCTCCAGCACGGCGGTTTTCGCCGCGTCGATCTCTTCGGCGCTATAGGGCGATTGCATGTCCAGCAGCCGGGCCGATTCGATCAGCCGCAGCGAATGCTCGTGGCCCTTGAAGATCTTGCCGCTGTAGCAACGTTCGCCCTCGAACACCGAACTGGCATAGTGCAGCGCATGGGTTAGGATGTGGACATTCGCCTCGCGCCACTCCACCAGCTTGCCATCCATCCAGATCTTGCCGTCACGATCGTCATACGCGCCTGCCATTTTTCCCTCCGGCCGGTTCTGTTTTCGGAATGTTGCGTGTCCTTGTCGCATCCGGCAAAGAAAATTGCGCAACTTGGGCCTTTGGCTATCCATTCATGGTTGGAAAGTCAACAAGCCTGACGTAATAAGAGCCATGCGTTACGGGGATGTCATGCAAAACAAGGTGAGCGTATCGGGGGCGGGGGGCGAAAGCCTGCTGTTTCTGACCGACGACCAGCTGCGGCGCGGGATCGAGGCGATGTTCTTCGCCTATCGCGCCTTCACGGCCGATCCCGACCTGATCCTGGCCGAGCTGGACTATGGCCGCGCCCATCACCGCGCGATCCATTTCATTAACCGCGAGCCGGGGCTGACGGTGACGGCGCTGCTGGACGTGCTGGGCGTGACCAAGCAGTCGCTGAACCGGGTGCTGCGCACGCTGATCGAGGACGGGCTGGTCGAAAGCCGCATCGGCCGCCGCGACCGGCGCGAGCGCCAGCTCTACCTGACCGAGCAGGGCGCGGCGCTGGAACGGCGCCTGACCGAGGCCCAGCGCGCCCGCATGCGCGCCGCCTATCGCGCCGCCGGGCCGCAGGCGGTGGCGGGCTTTCGCCAGGTGCTCGAGGCGATGATGGACCGCGACACGCTGCGCCAGTATCGCGCGCTGAAAGACCTGCCGGAGACGCCATGACCCCCGATCCGCAGCCGGCGGCCCATATCCTGGTCGTCGACGACGACGAACGCATCCGCAGCCTGCTGCGCCGCTTCCTGATGCGCAACGGCTTCCTGGTGACAACGGCGCGCGATGCCGCGCAGGCCCGGCGGCTGCTGGGCGGGCTCGACTTCGACCTGATCGTGCTCGACGTGATGATGCCGGGCGAGGACGGCTTCACCCTGACCCGCGACCTGCGCCAGCGCCTGGCGACGCCGATCCTGCTTTTGACCGCCAAGGGCGAGACCGGCGACCGCATCGAGGGTTTCGAAAGCGGTGCCGACGACTATCTGCCCAAGCCCTTCGAGCCGCGCGAACTGCTGCTGCGCATCGCCGCCATCCTGCGCCGCATGCCGACGGCCGAGGCGCGCGGGCCGAAATTCCTGTCGCTGGGCCCGCTGCGCTATGATGCCGACAAGGGCGAATTGTGGCAGGGCGAGGCGCCGCTGCGCCTGACCGGCACCGAACAGGCGCTGCTGAAGCGCCTGGCCGATACGCCGCGCCAGCCGGTCAGCCGCGCTGAACTGATCGAAGACCTGGGCCGCAATCCGGTCGAGGAACCCGGCGAGAACTCCGAACGCGCCATCGACGTGCAGATCACCCGCCTGCGCCGCAAGATCGAGCCGGACCCGAAAGAGCCGCGCTATCTGCAGACCGTGCGCGGCACGGGATACATGCTGGTGCCCGACTAGGAACCCCGCGCGGCCTTCGCGGCCGCAATGGGTATTTGGGCAACAGAGAAGGGCCGAGCGCGGCGCCCCGTGCTTCTTCGTTGTTCAAATACCCATGCCGGACGTGCCATCCGCGCGGCGCATGAAAAAGGGGCCCGAAGGCCCCCAGGTTATACCAATGCGCCGTGGCAATGCTTGAATTTCTGGCCCGAGCCGCAGGGGCAGGGGTCGTTGCGCGACGGGTTGCCCCAGGTGGTGGGGTCGGTGGCGTCGAAGCCCGCGACGCGGCCCGAGACCTCGCCGCCCTCGGCTTCCTCGTGCTCGGGGTGCATCTGCGCCTCGGTTTCCGCCTGGCTCTGCTGGTATTCGCGCAGCATCTGCTCGCGCTCGGCATCGGTCAGCGGCCGGATGCGGGCCAGTTGCTGGGTCACGTCGAAGCGCAGCCCGTCCAGCATGGTTTCGAACAGCTGGAAGGCCTCGGTCTTGTATTCCGACAGCGGGTCGCGCTGCGCATAGCCGCGGAAGCCCACCACCGAGCGCAGATGTTCCAGCGTCACCAGATGCTCGCGCCACTTGCCGTCGATCTGTTGCAGCAGCACCTGCTTTTCGATCTGGCGCATGTTGTCGGGGCCGAACTGCTCGGCCTTTTGCGCCATGTAGGTGTCGGTTTCCCGCTGCACACGCTCGCGCAGCGCGTCCTGGTCCACGCCTTCCTCGGCGGCCCAGTCGGCGATGGGCAGGTCCATGTTCAGCCGCTCGATCACCGCCTTGTGCAGGCCCTGGACATCCCATTGCTCGGCATAGGCGCGGGGCGGCAGGTATTCGTCGATCAGGTCGTCGATGACTTGGGCGCGCATGTCGGCCGCGACCTCGGCCACCTCTTCGGTATGCATGATTTCCAGGCGCTGGCTGAAGATCGCCTTGCGCTGGTCGTTCATCACGTCGTCGAATTTCAGCAGCTGCTTGCGGATGTCGAAGTTGCGGCCCTCGACCTTGGCCTGGGCGCGTTCCAGCGACTTGTTGACCCAGGGGTGGACGATGGCCTCGCCGTCCTTCATGCCCAGCGTGGACAGCACCTTGTCCAGCCGTTCCGAGCCGAAGATCCGCATCAGGTCGTCTTCCAGCGACAGGAAGAACAGCGAGCGGCCGGGGTCGCCCTGGCGGCCCGAGCGGCCGCGCAGCTGGTTGTCGATGCGCCGGCTTTCGTGGCGTTCGGTGGCCAGAACGAACAGACCGCCGGCGTCCAGCACCGCCTGCTTGTCGGCGGCGTGCTCGGCCTCGATGCGGGCGCGCAGCTCGTCGGGGTTCGCCTCGGGATCGGCGGCCAGCGCCTCCATCACCTTCATCTCGACATTGCCGCCGAGCTGGATGTCGGTGCCGCGGCCGGCCATGTTGGTGGCGATGGTCACGGCGCCCAGCTTGCCGGCATCGGCGACGATCTGCGCCTCGGCCTCGTGCTGGCGGGCGTTCAGGACGTTGTGCGGGATGCCCTCCCTGGTCAGCATCTGCGACAGCATCTCGGATTTCTCGATCGAGGTGGTGCCGACCAGGATCGGCTGGCCCTTGGCATGGGCCTCCTTGATCGCCTCGATCACGGCGGCGTATTTCTCGGCCGCGGTGCGATAGACGCGGTCGTGTTCGTCGATGCGCTGCACCGGGCGGTTCGTCGGCACTTCGACCACGCCCAGCTTGTAGATCTCGGCGAATTCCTCGGCCTCGGTGGCGGCGGTGCCGGTCATGCCCGAGAGCTTGGCATAGAGCCGGAAATAGTTCTGGAAGGTGACCGAGGCCAGCGTCACGTTCTCGGGCTGGATCGCCACGCCCTCTTTCGCCTCGATGGCCTGGTGCAGCCCGTCGGACAGCCGGCGGCCCTTCATCATCCGGCCGGTGAATTCGTCGATCAGCACGATCTCGCCGTCGCGGACGATATAGTGCTGGTCGCGCATGAACAGCTTGTGCGCCCGCATCGCCTGGTTCACGTGATGCACGATGGTCGTGGATTCCGGGTCGTAGAGCGTCTGGCCCTCGGGCAGCACGCCTGCCGCCTGCAGCCGCTTTTCAAGGAATTCGTTGCCTTCCTCGGTGAAGGTGGCGTTGCGGGCCTTTTCGTCCAGCTTGTAATGCTCGGGCGCCAGTTCCGGCATGAACTTGTCGAGCGTGATGTAAAGCTCGCTGCGGTCCTGCGACGGGCCCGAGATGATCAGCGGCGTGCGCGCCTCGTCGATCAGGATCGAGTCGACCTCGTCCACGATGGCGAAGAAATGCCCGCGCTGGGTCATCTGGTCGATGGAGCCCTTCATGTTGTCGCGCAGGTAATCGAAGCCCAGCTCGTTGTTGGTGGCATAGGTCACGTCGGCGCGATAGGCCTCGCGCTTCTCGGCGTCCTCCTGGAAGGGATAGACCACGCCGGTGGTCATGCCGAGATGGGCGAAGACCTTGCCCATCCAATGCGCGTCGCGTTTCGCCAGGTAGTCGTTGACGGTGACGACATGCACGCCCTTGCCCGCCAAGGCATTCAGATAGGCCGGGAAGGTCGCGACCAAGGTCTTGCCCTCGCCCGTCTTCATCTCGGCGATATTGCCCTGGTGCAGGAAGATGCCGCCCATCAGCTGGGTGTCGAAGGCGCGCAGGCCAAGCGCGCGGCGCGCGCCCTCGCGGCAATTGGCGAAGGCTTCGGGCAGCAGCTTGTCCAGATCCTCGCCCGATTGCGCCCGGCCCTGCAATTCGCGGGTCTTGCCGATCAGGTCGGCGTCGGACAGGGCGCGGAACTTCTCTTCCAGCGCGTTGATCTGGGCCACCAGCGGGCGGACCGATTTCACCTTGCGGTCGTTGGGCGTGCCAAAGACCAGTTTCGCCAAGTTTCCGATGCCGAGCATGTGAGCCTTCAAAATCGCGTATCTGGGGGTGCGCGGGACGTTCCGCCTACTTGCCGCCACCATTCGCCTTGCCCTATCACTTGGGCCGGAAAAAGGCGACGGGCGCGCATTTTCGGTTGGGCCGGATGTATGCGCCGGGCGCTTGAGTGTCAATGTTTTCGCCCGTTCACCTGTGCGTGGACGCGCGCTCCCACGAAAGGGAAAACCATGCTCCGACCGCTTCTTGCCGCGACCGCCCTGAGCTCTGTCCTGCTGGGCGGATTGCCCGCGTCGGCGCAGGATGCCGATACCGTCGTCGCCACGGTCAATGGCGAGACGATCACCCTGGGCCAGATGATCGCCATGCGCCAGGGGCTGGACGCGCATACCACGCAGGGCCTGCCGGATACGGCGCTGTGGGATCTGATGCTGGATCAGATGGTGCGCCAGACCGCCGTCGCGCAACAGGCCGAGCCGCTGAGCAAGCGCAACCAGGCCGCCATCGAGATCGAGAAGCGCGCCTATCTGGCCGGCGCCGTGCTGGAAAAGGTCGCGAGCGCCGAGCCGACCGAGGCCGAGCTGAAAGCCGCCTATGACCAGGCCTTCGGCGGCCAGACCGAGCCCAAGACCGAATACAATGCCGCCCATATCCTGGTGAAGACCAAGGAAGAGGCCGAGGCCATCGCCAAAGAGATCGCCGACGGCGGCGATTTCGGCAAGCTGGCCGAGGAAAAATCGACCGACAATTCCGGCCCGAACAAGGGCGACCTGGGCTGGTTCCAGCCCGAGCAGATGGTCGCGCCCTTTGCCGAGGCGGTGAAGGCGCTGAAGAAGGGCGAGGTTTCCGCCCCGGTCGAGACGCAGTTCGGCTGGCATGTCATCAAGCTGGTCGACTCGCGCGAGGTGACGCCGCCCAGCTTCGACGAGGTCAAGGAGCAGCTGGCCGTGCAGGTGCGCCGCGACAAGGTCCAGGCCGCCATCGAGAAGCGCGTGGCCGATTCCAAGATCGAAAAGACCGAGGGGCTGGCCCCCGACCTGCTGAACAAGACCGACCTGCTGGGAGAGTGAGCGATGGCCAAGGCCCTGGACAAGAAGCCCAAGCTTTCGGATGCCGACAAGCTGAAGTCACTGGAGAAGAAGCTGAAAAAGCTGAAATCCGCCTTCAAGCAGGCCGCGGCCAGCGTCGAGTCGCGCGTCGAAAAGGGCGCCGAGGCGGCTGTGGCGGCGGTGACCAAGCCCAAGAACCCGGTCTCGCCCTTGGCGCCGGCCGGCTTTCCCGAGCTGCCGGTGGTCGCGGGGGTGGAATTCGCCTCGGCCGCGGCGGGGGTGAAATACAAGGGCCGCACCGATGTCATGCTGGTGCGGCTGGCGCCGGGCACCGCCATCGCGGGCGCCTTCACCCGCTCCTCGACCCGGGCGGCCTGCGTGCTGGATTGCCAGGCAAAGCTTGCCGGTCCGCAGGATGACCAACAGGGCGCGGCGATCATCGTGAACTCGGGCAATGCCAATGCCTTCACCGGCCGGAACGGCCAGGAGGCGGTGGACAAGGTCACCGGCGGCGTGGCCGAGGCGCTGGAGATCCCGCGCGAGCGGGTGTTTTCCTCTTCGACCGGGGTGATCGGCGAGCCGCTGCCGGCCGAACGCATCACCGCCGTGATCGGCGAGTTGAAGGCGGCGCTGGACGCGGGCGGCGCGGCGGCGGCAGCGCGGGCCATCATGACCACCGACACTTTCCCCAAGGGTGCTGCGGTCAGCTTCCAGGGCGACGGCGGCACGATCAATGTCGTCGGCATCGCCAAGGGCTCGGGCATGATCGCGCCCGACATGGCGACGATGCTGGTCTATATCTTCACCGACGCCAGGATCGCGCCCGCGGCACTGCAGAAGATGCTGTCGGCACGCATGGACCGGACCTTCAACGCCATCACCGTGGACAGCGACACCTCGACCTCGGACGCGCTGATCCTGGCCGCGACAGGCAAGTCGCCGGCGGCGCCGCTGAGCGACCTGCGCGCGGCGCCCGCGCGGGCCTTTGGCCGGGCGCTGGACCAGGTGATGCTGGACCTGGCGCAGCAGGTGGTCCGGGACGGCGAGGGCGCGACGAAATTCGTCGAGGTGCGGGTGACAGGCGCCGCGGATGACGCCGACGCGCATCGCGTCGCCATGGCCATTGCCAATTCGCCGCTGGTCAAGACCGCCATCGCCGGCGAGGACGCCAACTGGGGCCGCGTGGTCATGGCCGTCGGCAAGTCCGGCGCCCAGGCCGACCGCGACCGGCTGACCATCCGCTTCGGCGACATGGTGCTGGCCGAGAACGGCTGGCGCGCGCCCAGCTATGACGAGGCCGCGGCCAGCGCCTATATGAAGCGCGACAGCCTGATGCTGGGCGTCGACCTGGGCTTGGGCAGGGGCAAGCGCACGGTCTGGACCTGCGACCTGACGCATCGCTACATCGACATCAACGCCGATTACCGCTCATGAAGATCATCCTTGTCGCGGCCGTGGCGTTGATCGACGCCGACGGCCGCGTGCTGCTGGCGCAGCGCCCCGAGGGCAAGACCCTCGCGGGCCTGTGGGAATTCCCCGGCGGCAAGGTCGAGCCGGGCGAAACCCCCGAGACGGCGCTGATCCGCGAGCTGCACGAGGAACTGGGCATCGACACCTGGCAATCCTGCCTGGCGCCGCTGACCTTCGCCAGCCACAGCTACGAGGATTTCCACCTGCTGATGCCGCTTTACGCCTGCCGGCGCTGGCAGGGCGTGCCGATCCCGCGCGAAGGGCAGGTGCTGGCCTGGTCCCGCGCCGCCGACCTGAGCCAATATCCGATGCCGCCGGCGGATGTGCCGCTGATCCCGATCCTGCGCGACTGGCTCTAGCCGTCGCGAACCGTCACCTCGTTACCACGCCTCAGAAATTAGCCGTATTATTGGACAATATTAATTAACTTTTCACAGTTTTGTGGCAATTCTGAAATCCTGAGGAGAAGGAGGAACGAGGACATGATTCGCACGATCACGATCGGCAGCTGCATTTCTGTCCAAGGCGTCTTCGAGCGCCAGCAGGCCAACGGAAACATCGTCGTCCGCGTGGGAAGCAAGACCTACGAGGGCAAGCCGGTCGGCCTGGCCTGAAAGTAACAGAAAATGTGCCCAGTAAACTGACGGGGTCCCGGATCGGGGCCCCGTCTATCGTTTCGGCGAACCGCGGACGCAAAAGGGCGGGTCGATGACCCGCCCCTTTCCAGATCGCCGCGCGGGCAGAAGTCACAGCTGGCGCTGCACTTCCTCGCGCTCGAAGATCTCGATGACGTCGCCCTTGCGGATGTCGTCGTAATTCTCGAAGGCCATGCCGCATTCCTGGCCGGATTGCACTTCCTTGACCTCGTCCTTGAAGCGCTTCAGCGTCTTCAGCGTGCCTTCGTGGATCACCACGTTGTCGCGCAGCAGGCGCACGCCGGCCGAGCGCCGGGCTACGCCCTCGGTCACCAGACAGCCGGCGACATTGCCGACGCCGGTGACGCGGAAGACTTCGCGGATCTCGGCATAGCCGATGAAGTTCTCGCGCACCTCGGCCGACAGCAGGCCCGAGGCCGCCGCCTTGATGTCATCCACCAGGTCGTAGATGATCGAGTAATAGCGGATCTCGACGCCCTTCTGGTTGGCGGCGTTCCGCGCCGGGGCATTGGCCCGGACGTTGAAGCCGATGACCGGCGCCTGCGACGCCTCGGCCAGGCCGATGTCCGATTCGGTGATCGCGCCGACGCCGTAATGCAGCACGCGCACGCGCACCTCGTCGTTGCCGATCTTTTCCAGCGCCTGGACGATCGCCTCGGCCGAGCCCTGCACGTCGGCCTTCACCACCACCGGCAGTTCGGCGACATTCTCGTCGGCCTTGGCCTTGGCCAGCATCTGGTCCAGCGTGATCGCGGCACCGGCGGCGGCGCGCTTGTCCTTGGCGGCCTGCTCGCGGTAATCCGCGATCTCGCGCGCCTGCGCCTCGGTCGAGACCACGTTCAGCACGTCGCCGGCTTCGGGCGTGCCGTTCAGGCCCAGCACCTCGACCGGAACCGAAGGACCGGCCTCGTCGACGCGGTCGCCCTTGTCGTTGATCAGCGCGCGGACCTTGCCCCACTGTTCGCCGACGACGAAGATGTCGCCGCGCTTCAGCGTGCCGTTCTGCACCAGCACGGTCGCGACCGGGCCGCGGCCGACGTCCAGCTGCGCCTCGATCACCGCGCCTTGCGCCGGGCGGTCGGGGTTGGCCTTCAGCTCCAGGATCTCGGCCTGCAGCGCGATGGCTTCCAGCAGCTGGTCGAGGCCCTGGCCGGTCTTGGCCGAAACCTCGACGTCCTGCACGTCGCCCGACATGGCCTCGACGACCACCTCGTGCTGCAGCAGGGCCGTGCGGACCTTCTGCGGGTCGGCGGCCGGCTTGTCGATCTTGTTGATCGCCACGATCATCGGCACCTTCGCCGCTTTCGCGTGGTTGATCGCCTCGACCGTCTGCGGCATCACGGCGTCATCCGCCGCCACCACCAGCACGACGATGTCCGTCACCTGCGCGCCACGGGCCCGCATCGAGGTGAAGGCCGCGTGGCCAGGCGTGTCGAGGAAGGTCAGCAGCGCCCCGTTCGAGGCCTTCACCTGATAGGCGCCGATGTGCTGGGTGATGCCGCCGGCCTCGCCCGCCACGACATTGGCGTGACGGATCGCGTCCAGAAGCGAGGTCTTGCCGTGGTCGACATGGCCCATGATGGTGATGATCGGGGCGCGCGGCTTCAGATCCTCGGGCTTGTCCTCGACCTGGTCGATGACCTGCTCGACGTCGGCATCCGAGACGCGGACGGCGCGGTGGCCGAATTCGTCGATCACCAGCTCGGCGGTGTCGGCATCGACGGCCTGGTTCGCGGTGACCATCAGGCCCATGCGCATCAGCGACTTGATGACGTCGGGCGTGCGCTCGGCCATCCGGTTCGCCAGTTCCGAGACCAGGATGGTCTCGGGCAGCTGCACGTCGCGCACCTGCTTTTCAGCGCGCTGGCTGCCGCCCATGGCCTTCTGCCGGGCTTTTTCCTGCTTGCGCTTCATCGCGGCCAGCGACCGCTGGCGGCCGCCTTCGCCGTCCATGGCCTGGCTCAGCGACAGCTTGCCGGTGCGGCGGTTGTCGTCGGCCTTCTTGCGGCTGTCGCGGTCGTCGGCCGGGCCACGGTTGTCGCGGTCGCGGTCGGTCCGGCGCGGCGCGGCGGCGCTGACGCCCTTGGTCTCGGCGCGTGCGGCCGCGGCCTCGGCGGCGGCCCGGTCGGCGGGCGCGGCGGGGCGGGCATCGGCCTTGGGCTTGGCGATCTCGGCCTTCTTCTTCTCGCGCAGCTCGGCTTCGCGGGCGCGGCGCTCGTCTTCCTCGGCCTTCAGGCGCAGGGCTTCCTCGCGTTCGCGTTCCTCGCGCTCCTTGGCTTCCAGCTCAAGACGGCGACGCTCGCGTTCTTCCTCGCGGGCCTTTTCATCCGCGACGCGTTGCGCGGCTTCCTCGACCTCGCGGGCCTTGGCGGCACGCAGGGCGGCCATGCGCCGCTCCATTTCCGCATCCGAGATCCCGGCCGGGCGCTTCGACGGGTCGCCCGACACGGCCGAAGGCGAACCCGAGCGCGCACCGCCCGACGCCGCGCCGGGCTTGGCCGGCACGATGACGCGCTTGCGCTTGACCTCGACCGCGACATTATGGGTCCGGCCGTGGCTGAAGCTTTGCTTCACCTGGCCCGAACGACCAGTGCCGCCACCAAGACCCAGGGGTTTCTTTCCGTCAGTATCGCTCATCCGATCTTCATTCCTTCCCGGCGGCCGAAGCGCCACCGTCATGCCCGCGCAGACCCGTCAGTCTGCTCGCGTCCCTGATCAATTTTTCGGTCAGGCCCCCCGGCGCAAGCGCGCTGTGTATGACATGATCGCGCCCAAAGGACAAACCCAATTCTGCTGCAGTCATGCAGCCGAACCAGCGTCCGCCGGGCGGCGTCCACAGCTTTCCCTTGCCCCGGTCCGACCCGTCGCTGGCCTGCAGAAGCACCTTTGCCCTGCCGCCGGCCAGCCAGTCCTTGACCTTCTCGAATCCCGCCACCGCGAGCCCGGCCTTTCGGGCCAGGGACAGCGTGTCGGTCACCCGTTTCGCCAGCCCCGCCTCGATCATCGCCAGAAGCTCGGGCGGCACCGTCACGCGCGCCTTGGCGCCGCGCGAAAACAAGCCCTTGGCAGCCGCCTTGTCCAGCGCCTGCCGGTCGGCCACGACCCAGAAGCCGCGCCCCGGCAGCTTTTCCGCCAGGTCCGGCACGACCGCGTCATCGGGGCCCGCGACAAAGCGGATGAGCCCAGCCTTCGGCTGGACTTCGCCCGTGACGATGCAGCGCCGTTCGGGCGTCTCGCGGTCCTTGATACGGCCCCCGCGTGTCATCAGCCTCCCGGGGCGTTACACCCCGGCCTCCTGTTCTTCTTCGCCGGTGCCGGCCTCGGCCGATTCCAGCTCGGTCGGATCGACCCAGCCCAGCATGACGCGCGCGGTCATCACCAGGTTCTGCGCATCCTCCAGGCTGACGCCGAAGGGCTCGAGCAGGCCGTCGTCCTTGACGCGCTGGCCGTTCTGCGTGGTCCAGCCGCCGGCCAGTTCCCAGTCGGCGCAGGTGGCGAAGTCTTCCAGGGTCTTGACGCCGTCCTTGGCCAGCGCCTCGGCCATCTGCGGCGTGATGCCCTCGAACTCGATCAGGCTGTCCTCGGCACCCAGCGCGCGGGCGTTTTCCAGCGCGGCCTTGTTCGCCGCCTCCAGATGCTCGCGGGCGCGGGTCTGCAATTCCTCGGCGGTCGATTCGTCCACGCCGTCGATGGACAGAAGCTCGTCCAGATCGACATAGGCGACTTCTTCCAGGTTGGTGAAGCCCTCGGCCACCAGCAGCTGGGCAAAGAATTCGTCCAGGTCCAGCGCATCCATGAACAGCTTGGTGCGGGCGTTGAACTCGGCCTGGCGGCGCTTCGATTCTTCCTCTTCGGTGAGGATGTCGATGTCGAGCCCGGTCAGCTGGCTTGCCAGCCGCACGTTCTGGCCGCGCCGGCCGATGGCCAGCGAAAGCTGCTCGTCCGGCACCACCACCTCGATGCGGGTGGCGTCCTCGTCGAAGACGACCTTCGCCACCTCGGCCGGTTGCAGCGCGTTCACCAGGAAGGTCGCCTGATCCTCGGACCACGGGATGATGTCGATCTTTTCGCCCTGAAGCTCGCCCACCACGGCCTGCACGCGGCTGCCGCGCATACCGACACAGGCGCCGACCGGGTCGATCGAGTTGTCATAGGAGATCACGGCGATCTTGGCGCGCGACCCCGCATCGCGGGCGCAGGCCTTGATCTCGATCACGCCGTCATAGATTTCCGGCACTTCCATCTTGAACAGCTCGGCCATAAACTGCGGATCGGTGCGCGACAGGAAGATCTGCGGGCCGCGGGCCTCGCGGCGCACGTCCTTGACATAGGCGCGGATGCGGTCGTTCGGGCGATAGCTCTCGCGGCCGATCTTCTCATTGCGGCGCAGGATGGCCTCGCCCCGGCCCACATCGACGATGATGTTGCCGTATTCCTCGCGCTTGACGACGCCGTTGATGATGGTGCCGGCGCGGTCCTTGAATTCTTCATACTGGCGGTCGCGCTCGGCCTCGCGGACGCGCTGCAGGATGACCTGTTTCGCGGATTGCGCGGCGATGCGGCCCAGATCGACCGGCGGCACCTGTTCCTGGAACACGTCGCCCGGCTGCGGCTTGCCGGCGAAATCGGTCAGCACCTGGCCGTCGCGCAGCCAATGCGCATTGCCGTTCTTCGAGGGCTCGAAATAGGCGCGGGCCTGGTCGGCGGTGAATTGCGCCTGGTAGTTTTCGACCTCTTCGTCCTCGACCACGGTGCGGGCGCGGGTGAAGGTGGCGTTGCCGGTCTTGCGGTCGATGTGGACGCGGATGTCCATCTCGCTGCCATAGCGGGACTTGGCGGCGCGGGCCAGGCTGTCCTCCATCGCCTCGATCACCAGATCGGGGTCGATCATCTTCTCGCGCGCGACAGCCTCGGCGGTTTGCAGCAGTTCAAGCTGGTTGGCAGAGGTGATGGCCATTGCTCACTCCTTCGCGGCGGCGTTGTCTTCGCCGGCTTCCGTTTCGATCTCGTCAAATGCGGTCTCGTCCAGATTGTCGATCTGCACGCCCGCGTCCTTTTTCTGCCGCAGCATCTCGGCAATCAATTCGTCGGTCAGCACCAGCTTGGCATCCGAGAGCCAGTCGAAGTTCAGCCCGATGGTATGCTCTGCGCCGGCTTCCTCGATGTTCAGCAGCACCTCGTCGCCCTCGACCCCGGCCAGCACGCCCTTGAAGCGCTTGCGGCCGTCGATGGGCTGGTTGGTTTCCAGCCGCGCCTCATAGCCCTCGAAGGTGGCGAAATCCTTCAGCCGGGTCAGCGGGCGGTCGATGCCGGGGCTGCTGACCTCGAGGTGGTAATTGTCCTCGATCGGGTCCTCGACGTCGAGGATGGCGCTGACGGCGGTCGAGATGTCGGCGCAATCGTCGACATTGATGCCGCCCTCGGGGCGGTCGGCCATGATCTGCAAGGTGGCGGTCTTGCCGCCTTGCAGGCGGATGCGGACCAGTTCGAAGCCCAGATCCTCGATCACCGGAGCGATGATCTCGGCCAGGCGCCGGTCGATGGCGGTCTTGGCGATGAGGTCGGACATTGCTGATACCCCAGAACGAAAAAACGGGCCGATTGGGCGGCCCGTGCGTCTTACCGGTGGGCAGGCTGTGGACACCTGCGCCGCTGTTGAAGCTGCATATAGGCCCGGTCGCGGCGATTTGCAAGGAAAAGCCGCCGCGCCTTTATCCGTTCGTGTCCGGGTTGTTCTGCCAGATGCTGAAATTCAGCGCTCCGGCCAGCGTCAGCCAGGCCAGACAGGGCAGCAGAAGCGCCCCCGCCAGCCGGTCCAGCCGCCAGGCCATGACCATCAGCACGGCCACCACCAGCCACAGCGCCGCCAGGATCAGCATGGCCGCGCCCAGCCGATGCGCGCCGAAAAAGACCGGAGTCCACAATGTATTCAACGCGATCTGCAATGCCCACAGCGCCAGCACCGTCCCGGCACCGGGCAGGCCCGAGAGCCGCGCCGCCGACCAGGCCATCAGGAGGTAAAGCGTGGTCCAGGCGACGGGAAACACCCAGCCGGGCGGGGTGAAGCCGGCTTCTGCAAGCCGGCATACCAACTGCCGGGCTGGAAAAAGATTTCCGTCGCCCCGGCGGCGGTGCAGGCGAGCAGGAAAAACACGAAACTCATGGCGGCCCCGGATTCAGGCGCGGCCACCCTCGCGGGCCGCATCGCGCCAACCATCCATGACCCGCACCAGTTCCGCGGCGATTCGCGGCTCGCTCAGCGCATGGCCCGAGGCGGGCACCAGCCGCAGCTCGGCCCGGTCCCAGTCCTGGGCCAGTTCCCAGGCGCTGGCCGGCGGGCAGACCATGTCATAGCGGCCCTGCACGATCACCGCCGGGATATGCGCGATGCGATCACGGTCGCGCAGCAACTGCCCCTCGTCCAGAAAGCAGCCGTTGACGAAATAATGGTTTTCCAGCCGGGCAAAGGCGCGGGCATAGTCCGGCGGCGCATGGCCGGGGCCGCTGATCTCCAGCCCCGCCAGGGCGTTTTCCCAGACCAGCCAAGGCAGGGCATAGCGGCCTTCCTGACCGCGGTCGCCGCCGAACAGCCGCTTGTGATAGGCGGCGATCATGTCGCCACGCTCGGCCTCGGGGATCGGGGCCTGGAACTCGGCCCAGCGGTCGGGAAAGAAGCGCGCGACGCCGCCGCCATAGAACCAGTCGAGCTCGCTCTGCCGGCCCAGGAAGACGCCGCGCAGCGCCAGCGCCAGCACCGCCTCGGGATGGGCCTGGGCATAGGCCAGCGCCAGGGTCGCGCCCCAGCTGCCGCCGAACAGGATCGCGCGGCCGATGCCCAGCTCGCTCCGGATCCGTTCGATGTCGGCGATCAGGTGCTGGGTGGTATTGGCCTCGACCGAGGCATGCGGCTCGGACCGGCCGCAGCCGCGCTGGTCGAACAGCACCGCCCGGTAATGCGCCGGATCGAAGAAGCGGCGCATGAACGGGCTGCAACCGCCGCCCGGACCGCCATGCAGGACGATGACCGGCACGCCCTGCGGATTGCCGCTTTGCTCGACATGCAGGCGGTGGCCGTCGCCGACCTCGACCATGCGGCGGTCGAAGGGCTCGACCATCGGATGCAACCTGCCATGCGACGGCGTGCCGCCGATTTGCCCTGCCAATCTGTCCATGCCCCCACTATATAACGCCTCGCGCGCGCCCGCCACATGAAGGACGGCCAGATGACCGAAAGAGCAGCCCCCAGCAGCATCGACCCCGCCGAAGTCGCCAAGTTCCAGGCCATGGCGCGGGAATGGTGGGATCCGCAGGGCAAGTTCAAGCCGCTGCACATGCTTAACCCGACCCGGCTGGACTATGTCACCCGCCAGATCGCGGCGCAATTCGGCCGCGACCTCGCGGCGCCGCTGCCGTTCCAGGGGCTGACGCTGCTCGACATCGGCTGCGGCGGCGGGCTCATGGCGGAGCCGATGGCGCGGCTGGGCGCCACCGTGACCGGCGCCGACGCGGCGGAAGGCAACATCGCCATCGCCAGCCTGCATGCGCAGGAACAGGACCTGCCCATCGACTACCGCGCCACCACGGCCGAGGCGCTGGCGGCCGAGGGCCGGGCCTATGACGTGGTCATGGCGCTGGAGATCGTCGAGCACGTCGCCGAGCCCGCCGAATTCATCGCCACCTGCCGCAATCTGGTGAAGCCCGGCGGCATGCTGATCCAGTCCACGCTGAACCGCACCGCCCGCAGCTTCGCGGCGGCCATCCTCGGCGCGGAATGGGTGATGCGCTGGCTGCCCAGGGGCACGCACGACTGGCGCCGCTTCATCACCCCGGACGAGCTGGCGCAGATGACCGAGGCCACCGGCCTGAGCGTCGTCGACCGCTGCGGCATGGTCTTCAACCCGCTGGGCTGGAGCTGGTCGCTGTCGCATCGCGACCTCTCGGTCAATTACGCGATGACCGCGCTGCGCGGCGCCTGATCTTCTCTGTTTTGCAAATACCCCCGCGACCGCGCAATCGGCGCATTCAGCGGGAGCGGGTGACCTGACGTTGCGTCTCTTCCAGCTGCTTGCGCAGCAAACGCAGCACCGGCAGCGCCGCGCGCACCCGGTCGGCGCCGACATCGCGCACCACATCGGCGATTCGCGGCATGAAGGCCGCCAGCGCCGCGTCCCGCGC
The DNA here is from genome assembly GCF_000371965.1 of Paracoccus sp. N5. Taxonomy (NCBI): domain Bacteria; kingdom Pseudomonadati; phylum Pseudomonadota; class Alphaproteobacteria; order Rhodobacterales; family Paracoccaceae; genus Paracoccus; species Paracoccus sp. N5. The sequence goes on from NZ_AQUO01000001.1 coordinate 1,554,191, forward strand.
CGCCCGCCCCGCCGGGCTGATCGCCACGAACTTGCGCCGCGCATCGTCCCAGTCCGGGCGGATATGGATATGCCCGGCCCATTCCAGCCGCGACAGCGTGTTGGTCATGGCGCCGCGCGTGACGTGGAACGCCTCGGCCAGCTCGGCCGGCGTGCGCTCGACATTCAGATGCGCCAGCAGGTTCAGCACCGAGAAATGCGAGATCTGCATGCCCTTGGGCAGCGATTTGCCGATCAGGTCACGCGCCAGCTGGTCGGCGATGAACACCTCGGAAAACAGGCTTGCCGCCAGCGAATCGGCCGAGGCCTCGGCGCCGTGCGGGCTGTCGTGGGTCTTGTCGATCATGGGCCGGTGAAGTCTTGGTCATGCGTCAGCGACGGGATGCGGGACCGTGCCCCAGGGACCGCCTCCGGGTCAAGCGTGACGATGGTGACGCCGGGCTCCGTGCCGCCATCGGCCAGCACCTCGCCCCAGGGATCGACGGCCAGCGAATGGCCGTGGCTGCGACGCGGGCGGCGGTCGGGGTCGAAATGCGTCGCATGAGTGCCGCATTGCGCCGGGGCCAGCACGAAGCAGCCGGTCTCGATGGCGCGGGCGCGCAGCAGCACCTCCCAATGCGCGGCGCCGGTGGTGTCGTTGAAGGCGGCGGGCACGGTCAGCACCTGCGCCCCGGCCTTGGCCAGCGCGCGATAGAGATAGGGAAAACGCAAGTCGTAGCAGACCGTCATGCCGACCGGCATCGGCCCCTCGGCCAGCACGGCACGGTCGCCGGGACGGAAGGCCGCCGATTCGCGATAGGATTCCCGGTCCGAGACCGTCACGTCGAACATATGCAGCTTGTCATAGCGCGCCCGGATGCCGCCATCGGGCGCGATCAGGAAGCTGCGGTTGGCAAAGCGGTTCTCGCCCGCCACGCCGGTCTTCAGCGACAGCGAGCCGATCAGCAGCCAGATGCCCAAGGCCCGCGCCTCGTCGCGCAGCGCGGCGAGCGTCGGATCCTCGGCCTCGACATGCAGGATGCGGTCCTGCAATGCGCGGCTGGCGCCCAGCAGGTTGGTGGCCTCGGGCGTCAGCACCCATTGCGCGCCGCCGGCCGCCGCGGCGCGGATCAGGTCGCGCGTGACCGGCAGGTTGCGCGCCGGGTCGTCCGAGACGCACAGCTGCACCAGCCCGGCGGTCAGCGGGCCGGATCCGGCAAGGGGGCCGCCCACCGGGTCCGTCATGCGGCCAGCATGCCGTCCAGCTTGCCCTGATGCTCCAGCGCATGCAGGTCGTCACTGCCGCCGACATGCTGGCCGTCGATGAAGATCTGCGGCACGGTGCGACGGCCACCGGCGCGCCGGGTCATCGCCGCGCGCAACTCCGGGTCGCGGCTGACGTCGGTTTCCTCATAGCTGACGCCCTTCTTGCGCAACAGCGCCTTGGCGGTCATGCAATAGGGGCAGGTGGGCGTGGTATAGATCTCGACCTTGGCCATCATGGGGTCCCGTGTTCATGTCTGGACCCTCTATCTAGGTATCCTTGACCGCGCGCGCCAGCACCACGACCGAAACCGGCCCCGATCCGGCCGCCCGCAAGGCCGCGGCCGCCGCCGCCAGCGTCGCGCCCGAGGCCATCACGTCATCGACCAGCAGCACCGCGCGACCCTGCACCCGCGGCGCCATCCGAGCCGGCACCGCCAGGGCGCCGTCGAGATTGGCGAAACGGTCGCCGGCCGAGCCGTGGTCCTGCATCGGCGTATGCCGGATGCGGCGCAGCAGCCGCGGTTCGTGCGGCAGGCCATGCGCGCGGGCCACGGCGCGCGACAGCATCTCGGCCTGGTTGTACTTGCGCTTCAGGAGCCGGCGCAGATGCAGCGGCACCGGCACCACCAGCATCTCGGGCCGGACCAGGGGCAGGGCGGCGCGCGCCACCCAGTCGCCCAAGGCCGGTGCCAGGTCCAGCCGGTCGCCGTGCTTCAGCATCAGCGCCAGCTTGCGCCCGGTGCCGCGATAGACCAGCGCCGCCCGACCGCGCAGCCAGGGCCGCTGCACCGCCAGGCAGTCGTCGCAGACCAGAAGCCCCGCCGCCGCATCCGCCTCCTCGCTGAGCCCGTCGCCGGGCAGCGGCACGCCGCAGCGCGAGCAGCAGCTGGACGGGATGAATTCGGCCTCGCGCCAGCACCCGGGACAGAGCCCGCCCTCTTGCCCGACCGGGGCGCCGCAGCACAGGCATTGCGGCGGATAGACCAGCCGCAATGCGCCTTTCATCAGGCCGCGAAGCCCCCTATGTTGCGCCCCCATGATGTCCGACAGTCCCCATCCCGTTCCCAGCCTGACCGATCGCGCCGCACTCGACCGGAACCGGACCCGGGCCGAAGCGCTGGGCCTGGTGGATTTCCTGCATCGAATCACCGCCGACGAGATCCAGGATAGGCTCTCCGAGGTTAACAGAAGGTTTACCGCCCCCGCCGTGGTGACCGGCCATGCCGATTTCTGGCGCGCCGTCCTGCCCGAGGCCCGCATCGTCGCCGACACGCCGGTGCTGGACCTGGCGCCCGGCGCGCATGACCTGGTGATCCACGCCATGGCGCTGCATTGGGCCGAAGACCCGGTCGGCCAGATCGCGCAATCCGCCCGCGCGCTGCGTCCCGACGGGCTGTTCGTTGCCGCCTGCCCGGGCGGGCGCAGCCTGCACGAGTTGCGGGAGGCCCTGACCCGGGCCGAGGCCGAGGTCGCCGGCGGCCTCTCGCCCCGCGTCCTGCCCATGGCCGAGATCCGCGACCTGGGCGGGCTCTTGCCGCGCGCCGGCCTGGCGCTGCCGGTGGCCGACCAGATCACCCAGACCGTCAGCTATCAGAGCCTTTTCCACCTGGCCCGCGACCTGCGCGCCATGGGCGAGGGCAATGCGCTGGCCGGCCGGCTGCGGCACCCGACGCGACGCGATGTCCTGTTGCGCGCGGCGCAGATCTATGCCGAAACGCATCCCGACCCGCAGGACGCGACGCGCATCCGGGCGACGTTCGAACTGGTCTTCCTGACCGGCTGGGCGCCCGATGCCAGTCAGCAGCAACCGCTCCGCCCGGGCTCGGCCAAGGTTCCCCTGGCCGAGGCCCTTGCCAGCATGAGAAAGCCCCGATGACCCTGCCCGAGCACGCCCCCGCCAGCCACCCCTCGATCCCGGCCCGCAAGATCGGCGTGCTGGTCGCGAACCTCGGCACGCCGGATGCCACCGACTACTGGTCGATGCGGCGCTATCTGAGCGAGTTCCTGTCCGACAAGCGCGTCATCGACTATCCGGCCTGGAAATGGCAGCCGCTGCTGCAGACCATCATCCTGAGCAAGCGGCCCTTCACCTCGGGCGCGAACTACCGGCTGATCTGGAACAACGAGGCGAATGAATCGCCGCTGATGACCATCACCAGGCAGCAGGTGGCGGCGCTGCGCGAGCGGGCCTCGGCGCTGTGGGGCGACCGGGTCATGGTGGATTTCTGCATGCGCTACGGCAATCCCTCGACCCCGGACGTGGTCGAGCGCATGGTCAAGGCCGGCTGCGACCGCATCCTGTTCTTCCCGCTGTATCCGCAATACGCGGGCGCGACGACGGCGACGGCGAACGACCAGTTCTTCCGCGCGCTGATGGCGCAGAAATGGCAGCCGGCATCGCGCACCGTGCCGGCCTATTTCGACCGCGCCGACTATATCGACGCGCTGGCCGGCTCGGTCGAGCGGGCCCTGGGCGGCAAGGTGCCGCGAAAGCTGGTCGCCAGCTATCACGGCATGCCCAGGCGCTATCTGATGGAGGGCGACCCCTATCATTGCCAGTGCCAGAAGACCTCGCGCCTGCTGCGCGAGCGGCTGGGCTGGCCCGAGGGCGTGATCGACACCAGCTTCCAGTCGGTCTTCGGCACCGAGGAATGGCTGCGGCCCTATACCGTCGAGCATGTGGCCGCACTGGCGCGGCAGGGCATCACCGAGATCGCGGTGATCTCGCCGGCGTTTTCCGCCGATTGCATCGAGACGCTGGAAGAGATCCAGGGCGAGATCCGCGAGGCCTTCATCCATGCCGGCGGCAAGGAATTCACCTATGTCCCCTGCCTGAACGCCGAGCCGGCGCATATCGATGTGCTGGCGGCGGTGATCGCCGAGAACCTGGGCGGTTGGGTCTGAGGGGACCGCTGCTGCCGGGGGCGCTGCCCCCGGGGGCCTGCCGGCCCCTTTCTCGCTGAAAAAGGTCCGGCGGACCTTTTTCCGGGCGCTCGAAAGCCCCCGGGATATTTTCACAAGAAAGAAGCTGTGAAAAAGGCCCCGCGCGGGGCCTTTCGTCAGATCAGCATCACCTGCGTGCCGACCTTGGTCAGGTCGTAGAGCTGCTTGATGTGTTCGTTGTAGAGGCCGATGCAGCCGTTCGAGGACTTGCGGCCGATCTTGCGCGTGTCGTGGGTGCCGTGGATGCGGTAATATTGCCAGGACAGCCACAGCGCATGGGTGCCCATCGGGTTCAGCGGGTCGCCCGGCTTGACGAATTCCGGCCATTCCGGGTTGCGCTTGCGCATCTCGGGCGTCGGCGCCCAGCTGGGGCCTTCGACCTTCTTGATGATCTCGGTCCGGCCGGTGCGGGTCAGGTCGGGGCTGACCGGGACCGAGGTCGGGAACAGCTTGTAGACCGACTGGTCCTCGGACCAGAAATGCAGGCAGCGCGAGGGCAGGTCCACGAGGATGGCGCCATTGGTCAGCGTGCTGAAATAGGGCTGCCAGTCCTGCATGCGGAAGCTGGAGATATTGCGGCGCGAATCCTGGTTGGCGTCGTATTGCACCATGCCGGCGTCGGGCGTGGCGCCGCCGCCGCTGCCTTGCAGCACCTGGCCGGTATAGGGGTCGATCTGCTGGGCGATGGCCGGGGCGGCAAGGCCCGCAGCCCCCAGCGCCACCGAGGTGGAAAGGAATGTCCGACGCGAGATCGGATTCTTCGGCGTCATCATCTGTCGCTCCTGATATATGACGGGCCGCTTGACGCGGCCTTCTCTGCCCGAGTTTTGCGAGAGGTCGTTACAAGGCCGCGCTTACGCCCCGGGCGGGCGGCTTGCAATTCAAACAAGCGTCATTGTCGCAACAGAGTCGCAGACTGTGGCGCTCACGCAATCTTGGGTTTGAAGCGGGGGCCGGGCTTTTGTATGGCTGGCGCAAAATATCTGGGACAGGACATCATGCTGAAATTCACGACCTTGGCGCTGGTTTCGGTGCTGGCGCTGACCGCTTGCCAGCGGGCGCCGCAGCAGCAGCTGGGCCCCGACGGGCAGCCGCTGCCGGTGGCCTACAAGATCACCCCGAAGGAAGAGGCGCAGATCCCCGCCCGGCTGGTCGGCCAGATCAACGCGCTACGCGCCAATTCCGGCGCCGCCGGGCTGGTGCAGAACCCGATGCTGGACGCCGCCGCCAAGGTGCATGCGCGCGACATGGCGGCGCAGAACCGGGCCTGGCATTTCGGCTCGGACGGCTCGTCGCCGCTGGACCGGGTGCGGCGCCAGGGCTATTCGGGCCATCTGGTGGGCGAGAACATCTCGGAGACTTACGAGAACGAAATCACCACCTTGAACGCCTGGATGCAGAACCGCGACACCCGCGACGTCATCATGGATCCGAAGGCGAGCGAGTTCGGCGCCGGCTGGTATCAGGAGCCCTCGGGCAAGATCTGGTGGGTGCTGATCACCGGCGGCGCGGGCGGCGGCATGGCGATGCCGATGGCGGGCGGCTATGCGCCGGCGCCGGTGGGCGTCAGCACGCTCTGACCACGGCAAAGCGATTCGGGCGCGCGGTGCCGGGGGACCGGCCGCGCGCCTTTTTCCATGTCCGCAACAGCGGCGTGCGCCGGTCGCGCAACGCGGCCATCATGCCCTTGATTTCGCCGGAAAACCGGGTGTGACAGGCGTACACCGCGCGTACACCGGCCGTGCAGCGCGCGTGCAGCCGGTTGCCTCCTGTGCCAAGATGGCCGGGGGAGGGGCGCGGCATGGAGGAATTCAACGGCGGCTGCCTGTGCGGCGCCTTGCGCGTCGTGGCGCGGGGCCGGCCGGACCGGGTCGCCATCTGTCATTGCCTGGATTGCCGCAAGCATCACGGCGCGCTGTTCTATGCCGCCGCGATCTTTCCGCGCGCGGCGGTGACGGTCACGGGCGAGGCGCGCGACTGGCGCGGGCGCTGCTTCTGTCCGACCTGCGGCTCGTCGGTCTTTGCCCGCAGCGGCGAGGAGATCGAGGTCCATCTGGGCGCGCTGGATGCGCCGGACCTGCTGGTGCCGGAGTATGAAGCCTGGACCATCCGCCGCGAAAGCTGGCTGCCGGCATTCCCGGTCGGGCGCTGCTATGCGCGGGATCGCGAGGATGGCAATGCGGCGCAGCGGTGATCGGATCGTTGCGAAGGAGGGTGCGGGTTGCGACATGGCGGGGCGCAGGCGCTGCGGAATCGCATGGACGGCAGCGCGGGGTGCGGCCTGGCTGATCCGGCCCAGGGCCGCCTGCCGCCCTGCACGCGGTCATCGGACGGCCGGCAGCCCGCCTGCAACGGGACGCGCGCCCGATGAAAAAGGCCCCGCGCGGGCGGGGCCGTGTCGGTCGCGTCAGGGATAGACGAAAATCGGCACGCCGGGTTGCAGCATGGCGAAGATCTCTTCGATCTCTTCATCCGTCACCGCGATGCAGCCGGCGGTCCAGTCGCGGCGCTGCTTCGAGAGCGCCCGCCCTTCGGGGCCGAGGCCGTGGATCATGATGTCGCCGCCGGGGCGCAGGCCCAGCATCGCCGCATGCGCCACGTCCTGCGCCGAAGGGTAGGAGATGCCCAGCGACAGGTGATAGCGGCTGGCCGGGTTCTTGCGGTCGATGAAATAGACGCCCTCGGGGGTCTTGCCGTCGCCCTCGAACACCTTGGCGCCGACGGGCTGGCTGCCCAGGCCGACGTCATAGCTTTTCAGCACCGTCCGGCCCGAGATCAGGTAAAGCTTGCGCTCGCCCTTCTTGACCACGACCTGGGTCACGGGCGGGCCGGAATAGGACTTGAACTTGCTGGGTGCGGGCTGGCTGCTGTCGCCGCCGCAACTTGCCAGAAGCGCGATGGATACCACCGCGATCAAGGCGCGTATTGCCTGAATCATCACTGCCCTCTGTGCGCGTTATGCGCCTCGTTTTGCTATGAAATACCACAGAGGTTAAAACTTCGCTAGCGTCGGCGGAATTCCGCCACGGTTTCGACATGCGGCGACCAGCGGAACTGGTCGATCACGAAAAGCCGGGAGATCGTCCAGCCGCCCTGCGCGAGAATCCGCGCATCCCTTGCGAAAGTCACCGGATCGCAGCTGACCCAGGCCAGTTTTGCCGCGCCGATGCGGGCGATTTCACGGGCTTGCGCCTCGGTGCCCGCACGCGGCGGGTCGATCACGATTGCGTCATAGCCCAGCTCGTCGGGCAGCAGCGGGCGGCGGGACAGGTCGCGGACCGCGGTCGTGATTCGACGCAGGCCGGGGGCGCGGCGGGCGGCGGCATCCAGCGCGGCGAGCGGCGCGGCGAGGCCCTCGACGGCATGGACCTCGGCGGTCTCGGCCAAGGGCAGGGTGAAGGTGCCGCAGCCGGCGAAGAGGTCGAGCAGGCGGCCGGCGCCGCGGGTGATGTCGCGCACGGCGGAAAGCAGCGCGGCCTCGCCCTCGGCCGTGGCCTGCAGGAAGCCGCCGGGCGGCGGGACCACCTGGGCGCGGCCCATGGCCAGGGCCGGCGGGCGGCGGGTGATCGGCTGGTCGTTCCAGGTCAGCCGCGCCAGGTCGCCGCGCTCGGCCAGTGCGGCGAGGGCCGAGAACAGCGCCGGGTCCATCGGCTTGCCGCCGCTGGCGGCGATGTCGAGGCCGGCGGGGGTCTCGGTCACGGTCAGCGCGAGTTCGCCCGCGCGCGAGGCGCCGGTCACGGTCAGTTCGCGCAAGAGCGGCAGGGCCGCAAGGATCGCCGGGCGCAGGACGGGACAATCGGCCAGGTCGACGATCACCTCGGAGGCGCGGGCATGGAAGCCGACCAGCGCGCCCTTTTTCGTGCGCCGGCCCGAGAGCACGGCGCGGCGGCGCGAGCGCGGTGGCGAGATATGCACGCCGGCGATGGGCGCGGCCAGCCCCTGGGCGCGCAGGGCCTCGGTGACGACGCCGACCTTCCAGGCCTTCACGAAAGCATCCGAGCCGTGCATCAGCGTGCAGCCGCCGCAGGCGCGGTAATGCGGGCAGGCCGCGCGCACCCGGTCGGGCGAGGGCGTCAGGATGCGCGGGGCGGCGATGCGGCCGTCCTGGGCCTCGCCCTCGACGGTCTCGCCGGGCAGGGTCAGGGCGGCAAGCGCCCGCGCCTCGCCCGAGATGGCGACGCCGTCGCCCTTGCGGCCCAGCCGCGCGATGTCCCAGATCACTCGGCAGCCTCCGCCGGATCGTCGTCGGTGCCGAGGAAGCCGCCGGACTGGCGGTTCCAGTAGCGGGCATAGGTGCCGCCGCGGGCCAGCAGTTCGGCATGGCTGCCCTGTTCGACGATGCGCCCGGCCTCGAGCACCACGATGCGGTCGAGTTCGGCGATGGTCGAGAGGCGGTGCGCGATGGCGAGCACGGTCTTGCCCTGCATGGCGCGCGAGAGCGCCTCTTGCACCTGGGCCTCGACCTCGCTGTCCAATGCGCTGGTCGCCTCGTCCAGGACCAGGATCGGGGCGTTCTTCAAGAGCGCGCGGGCGAGGGCGATGCGCTGGCGCTGGCCGCCCGAGAGCTTGACGCCGCGTTCGCCCAGATGCGCCTCATAGCCCTTGCGGCCCATGTGGTCCTGAAGCGACAGGATGAAGTCATGCGCCTCGGCGGCGCGGGCGGCGGCGATGATCTCGTCCTCGGTGGCGTCGGGGCGGCCATAGAGGATGTTGTCGCGGGCCGAGCGGTTGAACATCGCGGTTTCCTGCGTGACCATGGCGATGTTGCGGCGCAGGCTTTCCTGGGTCACGTCGCGCAGGTCGTGGCCGTCGACGCGGACGGCGCCCTGTTCGACGTCGTAGAGCCGCAAGAGCAGCGAGACCATGGTGGACTTGCCCGCGCCCGAGGCGCCGACCACGCCCAGCTTCTCGCCCGGGGCGATGTGCAGGTCGAGGTCGCGGATGCCGCCGCTGCCCGTGTCGCGGCCATAGGCGAAGCTGACATGGTCATAGTCGATGCGGCCCGCCACCCGGCCCAAGCCCATGGCGCCGGGCTTGTCGGTCAGGGCATGGGGCGGCGACAGGGTCTTCATGCCGTCCTCGACCTCGCCGATGGAACCCCAGACGCCCATCAGCGCCATGCTGACCCAGCCGGTCATCTGCGCCAGCCGCATCGAGATGGCGCCGGCGGCGGCGATGTCGCCGGCCGTCGCCAGCCCGTCGCGCCACAGAAGCAGCGTGCCGCCGATCAGCACCACCGGCAGGGCGCCGGCAACGAACATCAGCGAGAAGCGGAACCATGTGCTGACCCGGCCGAAGTCCAGCGCGCGCTCGCGAAAGCCCGCCATGGCGCCGAGGGCGACGTTTTCCTCATGCTCGGCATGGGCGAAGAGCTTGACGGTCTTGATGTTGGTGATGGTATCGACGACCTGCCCGGTGACCAGCGCCCGGGCCGAGGCGCGGCTGGCCGAGCGGCTGCGGATGCGCGGCAGGAAAAAGCGGATCAGCAGGACATAGCTCGCGAGCCAGACCAGCATCGCCAGCGCACCCCAGCCGTCCACCGAGACGAGGAAGGCGGCCGAGCCCAGGATCGAGGCCAGCGCGAAGGCCACCACGTTGCCGAATTCCGAGGCGACGTCGGTCACGGCGCGGGCGGTCTGGGTCTGCTTCTGGGCGATGCGGCCGGCGAAGTCGTTGTCGAAGAAGGTCACCGAATGGCCCATGGTCCAGCGGTGCAGCCGCGACAGCACCAGCGGGAACAGGTTCGGGCCAATGATGACGGACGAGCTGGCGGTCGAGAGCCCGAAGATCGCCGGCCGCACCACCAGGAAGAAGATCACGAAGCCCGCGATCAGCGCGCCCTTGTCCGCGAGCAGGCTGTCGGGCGTGGTCGTGGTCACCGCGTCGATCACCCAGCCCAGCATCACCGCCGAGACGATGTCGGCGATGCCGCTGAGCGCCGAGGCGACGGCCGCGATCACCAGCCCCGGCCAGGCGCCCGACAGGCACCAGCGGAAGAAGGCGAGCAGCGTGCGCGGCGGCGGGCCCTCGGCCGGGCGGAAGGCGTCGATCAGGCGGGCGAAAAGATTGTGCATCAGCGGTCCTGTTCCAGGGCGATGCGGCGCAGCGCGTCGCGGCCCAGGGCGAAATCGTGGTCGATCCAGGCCGTCTCGGCCCGTTTCAGGGCGGCGCCCAGCGCCGGGCCCGACAGATCGGGCATCAGGTCGCGGGCGGCCAGCGGGAATTGCGCCTGGTCGCCCTTCGCCACGGCATGGCACCAGCCGAAGGGCGGCGGTGCGCCGCGGGCGGCGCGGATCAGCACCGATTGCGCGGCGGCGCGGCGGCCGAGGCGATAGGCGGCCTCGGCGGCGGGCAGCGCCAGTGCCTGGGCGATGCGGTCCTGTTCGCGCGCCTCGTCGCGCGACAGGCGCAGGGCGGCGGCGGGGTCGTCGGCCGCCAGCAGCGCCAGCCGGCGCGGCCAGCAGGGCAGGGCGCCGGTGCCGAAATCATGCTCGGCCGCGACCAGCTCGGCCATGTCGCCGGCATCGGCGCCGGGCAGGACCAGGGGCAGCACGCCCGCCTCGGCCATCAGCGCCAGCGCGCGCGACGGGTCGGGCGCGTCCAGAAGCTTGCGCATCTCGTGCCCGATGCGTTCGCGGGAAATCCCGCGCAAGCCCCCGCGCAGCGCGGCGCAGGCGGCAAGCGCGTGCAAATCGGCCTCGCGGCCATAGCGGGCGAGGAAGCGATAGAAGCGCAGGATGCGCAGGTAATCCTCGCGGATGCGGGTCTCGGCATCGCCGACGAAGCGCAGCCGGCGCCGGGCCAGGTCGGGCAGGCCGCCGACCGGGTCCAGCACCGCGCCCTCGGCGGTGGCATAGAGCGCGTTCATGGTGAAGTCGCGGCGCTGCGCGTCATCCTCGATCCGGTCGGAAAAGGCGACCACGGCGCGGCGGCCGAAGGTTTCCACGTCGCGGCGGAAGGTCGTGACCTCATAGCCGCGCCCTTCGGCGACGATGGTGACGGTGCCATGCTCGATGCCGGTCGGGACGGCGCGCAGCCCGGCGGCCTCGGCCAGGCGGATCACCTGCTCGGGCCGGGCCGAGGTGGCGAGGTCGATGTCGGCGACCGGCTCGCCCAGAAGCGCGTTTCGGACGGCGCCGCCGACCACCAGCGCCTGCGCGCCGTCGGCCGAGAGCGCGGCCATGACGGCGATGAGCGCCGGGTCGTCGAGGAAGGGCGCGGTGATGCGGGTCATGGGACGAGCCTTCGGGCCAGGGAATGCAGCACGCGGGCGGTGGCGCCCCAGATGTAATAGGGCCCCCAGGGGGCGACGTAATAGTCGCGCCGGGCGCCGCGCCAGATCCGGCCCTCGACATGGTAATGCGCCGGGTTCGCGACATGGGCGAAGGGCACGGTGAAGACCTCCTCGACCTCGCCCAGTTCGGGGACCGGGGTGAAGGGGCCATGGACCAAGGCCAGCACCGGGGTCATGGCGTAATTGGTCACGGTGCGATGCGGCGGCATGGTGCCCAGCACCTCGACCTGCGCGGGGTCGAGGCCCACCTCCTCATGCGCCTCGCGCAGGGCGGCGGCGGTTTCGTCGGCGTCGGTCGGATCGACCTTGCCGCCGGGCAGCGCGATCTGGCCGGGGTGGTGGCGCAGTCCCGAGGCGCGCTTGGTCAGGATCAGCCGGCCGGTTTCGGCGTCGAAGGCGGCGAGCACGCCGGCCGGGCGCAGCGGCGCCTCGCCCGGCGGCGCGGCGCCGAAGTCGTAGTCGGACGAAGGCCCCGTCGTTCCCGACAGGGCCCGCAGCAGCTGCTGGCGGATGCTGCTCAATGCGCGGCCCGGTTTTCTGGAGCCCGGTTTTCTGGGGCGCGGCTTTTCGGCGGCAGCGGCTGGCCTTCGGCATCGACCGTCGCCTCGAAGCCGAGGCTTTTCGGGTCGAATTCGTAATGCGCGCCGCAGAACTGGCAATCGGCGGTGACGATGCCGTCCTCGTTCGTCATGTGGCCGATGTCCTTCTGCGAATAGATCGACAGCGTGCCGCGCACCCGGTCGGCGTTGCAGGAGCAGCCGAAGACCAGGTGCTGCGGCGCGAAGGAGGTCGGCTCTTCTTCGTGGAACAGCCGGAAGACCAGGTTCGGCAGCGGCAGCGCGGCATCGACCAGCTCGATCGCCTCGACCGTGGCCATCAGCATGGTCGAGCGGGTCCAGTCCTCGGATTGCGCGCCTTGCAGGATGTCGGCGGATTCCAGCGCCTCGCCCTGCGGCGCGGCGTGGCTGGCGGCGGGCAGGGTCTGCAGCATGACGCCGCCGGCGCGCCAATGCTCGCCCGCGGTGCCGGGCAGGCGGGCGCGGCCCACGGTCAGCTCGAACCGGGTCGGCAGTTGCTCGGACTGTTCGAAATAGGTCTGGGCGCAGGCGGCGAGCGCGCCGCCCGAAAGCGGCGTCAGGCCCTGGTAGGGCGTCGTGCCCTCGCCCTGGTCGATGAGCACGGCGAAATAGCCCTGGCCGAGCTGGTCGAAGCCCGGCGCGTCCGGGTTCAGCCGCTCGGCGTCGAAGCTGGCCCAGGCGCGCATGCGGGCGGGGGCGCCTTCGGATTCCGGGGCGTAATAATCGGTGGCGAGCGTGCGGATGGCGCCGTTGCCGCGCACCTGCAGCGAGAGTTTCCAGCGCAGCTTGATGGTCTGGCCGATCAGCGCGGTCAGCGTGGTCAGTTCGGCCAGCATGGCGCTGACCGCGACCGGATAGTCGTGGCGCGACAGGATATGTTCCAGCGTGGCGCCGAGCCGCGCGACGCGGCCGCGCATGCCGGAGCGTTCGAGCTGGAAGGGCAGCACGCTGTCGTCCCAGGAGATTTCCTTCGTTTCGGTCATCCTATGTCCTTCGGAATGCGGATGCGCGGGGCCGAGGGCGGCGGCGCGCTTTGGCCTTCAATATAGGCCCTGCGCGCGAAAGCCCAAGGGGGCGCTGCCCCCGCCGCGCGTGCCGCGCGGCCCCCCCGGGATATTTCGACAAGAAAGAAAGCCGGCGTTTCGCGCGTGTTGACGGCTGGCGGGTTGTGGCGGTAACCGGGGCGGGCGTTTGCAGGAGCCCGCCATGACATTCGACCGCAAGATCAAGATCGCGCCCTCCATCCTGTCGGCGGATTTCGCCGATTTCGGCCGCGAGATCCGCGCCATCGAGGCGCAAGGCGCCGATTGGGTGCATGTCGATGTCATGGACGGGCATTTCGTGCCGAACCTGACCTTCGGCCCGCCGGCCGTGAAGGCGTTCCGGCCGCATGTGGCCAGCTTCATGGACGTGCATCTGATGATCGCGCCGGTCGATCCCTTTATCGAGGCCTATGCCGAGGCCGGCGCCGACATGATCACCGCCCATGTCGAGGCCGGGCCGCATCCGCATCGCACCCTGCAGGCGATCCGGGCCACCGGCAGGAAGGCCGGGATCGCGCTGAACCCCGGCACGCCGGCCGAGGCGGTCGAGTATCTGCTGGACCTGTGCGACATGGTGCTGGTGATGACGGTGAACCCCGGCTTCGGCGGGCAGAAGTTCATCCATTCGCAGACGGCCAAGATCGCGCGGCTGCGCGCCATGATCGGCGACCGGCCGATCCATATCCAGGTCGATGGCGGCGTCGATCCGGTCACCGCGCCCTTGGTCGCGGCGGCGGGGGCGGATGTGCTGGTGGCGGGTTCGGCCGTGTTCAAGGGCGGCTCGGTCGCGGAGCCCGCGCCCTATGGCGCCAATATCCGCGCCATCCGCGAGGCGGCCGAGGCTGCCCGGCGTTGATCTGGCGCGGCGCCTCGGCCCTGGCAGGCGCCGCGCTGGGGCTGGCGGCGCCGCTGGCGGGGGCGGATTGGCGCGAGCGGCTGGCGCTGGCCGGGCCCAGGGTCGCGCCCGGCGGCATCTGGCTGCATGCGGCGAGCGTCGGTGAGCTGACTTCGGCCCGGGTGCTGGCCGAGGCGCTGGCGCGCGACTTTCCCCTGGTGGTGACCACGAACAGCCTGACCGGGCGCGACCTGGCGCGGCGGCTGGGTTATCCCTGCGCGCTGGCGCCGCTGGACGTGCCGCAGGCGGTGGCGCGCTTTCTGGACCGGGTGCGGCCCAGCGTCATGGTGACGGTCGAGAACGAGCTTTGGCCGAACCGCTCTGCCCTGGCTGCCGCGCAGGGCATGGCGCAGGTCGTGGTGGGGGCGCGCCTGTCCGAAGGCTCGGCCGCGCGTTGGGCGCGTCTGCCGGGGCTGATCGGGCCGATGCTGCGCCGGATCGACGCGCTTTCGGCGCAGGACGGCGCCAGCGAGGCGCGGCTGCTGGCCTTGGGGCTGCGGCCGGAGGCGCTGGCCGGGCGGCTGAGCCTGAAGCTCTTGGCGCCGGCGCAGACCCGGCCGGGGCCGGAGCCGGCGGATCGCGGGCTGGTGGTGCTGGCGGCCTCGACCCATGCGGGCGAGGAGGCGCTGGTGCTGGACGCCTGGGCCGCCGCGCGCGCCACGGTGCCGGGGCTGCGGCTGATCCTGGCGCCGCGCCACCCTGAGCGGGGCGATGCCGTGGCCGCGCTGATCGCGGCGCGCGGTCTGGGCTTTGCCCGGCGCAGCGCGGGCGGAACGGCGGCGGCGGAGCTCTTGCTGGCCGATACGCTGGGCGAGATGGCGGGCTGGTATGCGGCGGCCGGGATCTGCATCACCGGCGGTTCCTTCGTCGATCACGGCGGCCATACGCCCTGGGAGCCGGCGGCCTGGCGCTGCGCCATCCTGCATGGCCCGCATGTGGCGAACCAGGCCGAGGCCTATGCCGCGCTGGACGGCGCGGGCGCGGCGCTGGGCTGCGACGCGGCCGCGCTGCCCGGCGTGCTGGCGGAACTGGCCGGCGACGCGGCCCGCCGGCGCGGCATGGGCGATGCGGCACGGGCGCTTCTGCTGGCGCGGGCGGGAGATCCGGCGCCGCTGCTGGCGCGGATCCGGCATCTTGCGCAAAGCCGCCGGCATCCTGATATGTGACAGGGAAAGGACAAGCGATGATCCGATATGCCCTGCGCTGCGACCAAGGCCATGACTTCGACGGCTGGTTCCGCAATTCCGACGCCTTCGACAGCCTGCTGAAGGCGGGCCAGGTTGCCTGCACGCAATGCGGATCGGTGGCGGTCGAGAAGGCGGTGATGGCGCCGCGTGTCGCCAAGGGCGAGGACGCGGCTCCGCTGAGCGCGCCCCGCGATCCGCGCGAGGCGGCGCTGGAGGCGATGCGCCGCCATGTCGAGGCGCATTCCGATTACGTCGGCATGTCCTTTGCCGCCGAGGCCCGCGCCATCCACGAGGGCCAGGCGCCCGAGCGCGCCATCCATGGCGAGGCGAAGCTCGAGGATGCCAGGAAGCTCATCGAGGACGGCATTCCGGTGGCGCCGCTGCCCTTCCGCCCGCGCCAGCGGGTGAACTGACCGTCAGGGCGCGCCGAGATAATCGCGCAGCGCCACGGCATTGTTGTGGTCGCGGTCATGGGCGGCATAAAGCAGCACCACCGGGCCCTGCGCGATGATCCGGCGCAGTTCCTCGACCGGGGCGGGGTTGGCGTCGAGCTCGGCCGCGTAGCGCCGGCGGAATTCGGGCCATTTCTGCGGATCGTGGCCGAACCAGTGCCGCAGCGCATCCGAGGGCGCGATCTCGCGCAGCCACAGCGCCTCGCCCAGTGTCTGGTGGCTGAGGCCGCGCGGCCAGAGCCGGTCGACGAGGATGCGGCGCCCCTCGTCCGGGGCGGGCGGGTCATAGGCGCGGCGCAGCGAAATCCTTGCCATGGCTGGTCCTTTCAGCAGGCCAATCCCGAGCCGGCGGTTCCGGTTCCCGGCGCGTTGACAGGGTTCGGGAATATGTCCAAGACTTGCCGCGCCAACAACGGGAGGTTTGCATGAAGAAGGTCTATGCGGACGCGGGTGCCGCTCTGGACGGCCTGCTGCGGGACGGGATGCTGATCGCGGCCGGGGGTTTCGGGCTTTGCGGCATTCCCGAGCTGCTGATCGAGGCGATCCTGAAGGCGGGCACGAAGGACCTGACCATCGCCTCCAACAATTGCGGCGTCGATGGCTTCGGGCTGGGCAAGCTGCTGGATTCGCGGCAGATCCGCAAGATGATCTCCTCCTATGTCGGCGAGAACGCCGAGTTCATGCGGCAATACCTGTCCGGCGAGCTGGAGTTGGAGTTCAACCCGCAGGGCACGCTGGCCGAGCGCATGCGCGCCGGCGGCGCCGGCATCCCGGGCTTCTACACCAAGACCGGCGTCGGCACGGTGATCGCCGAGGGCAAGGACCACAAGGATTTCGACGGCGAGACCTATATCCTGGAACGCGGCATCGTCGCGGACCTGGCCATCGTCAAGGGCTGGAAGGCCGACGAGTCGGGCAACGTGATCTTTCGCAAGACCGCGCGCAACTTCA
The DNA here is from genome assembly GCF_000371965.1 of Paracoccus sp. N5. Taxonomy (NCBI): domain Bacteria; kingdom Pseudomonadati; phylum Pseudomonadota; class Alphaproteobacteria; order Rhodobacterales; family Paracoccaceae; genus Paracoccus; species Paracoccus sp. N5. The sequence continues at coordinate 1,570,778 of NZ_AQUO01000001.1, forward strand.
ACGTGCCGGCGGCGAAATGCGGCCGCGTCTGCGTCTGCGAGGTCGAGGAGATCGTGCCGACCGGCAGCCTCGATGCCGACGCCATCCACCTGCCGGGCATCTATGTCCACCGCCTGATCCAAGGGCAGCATGAGAAGCGCATCGAGCAGCGCACGACCCGTTCGCGCGTCTCCGACACGACCCGGAAGAAGGAGACCGTCTGATGGCCGCCGAAACCAAGGGCTGGGACCGCAACCGGATGGCGGCGCGGGCCGCGCAGGAGCTGCAGGACGGCTGGTATGTGAACCTGGGCATCGGCATCCCGACGCTGGTGGCGAACTATATCCCCGAGGGGGTGCATGTGACGCTGCAATCGGAAAACGGCATGCTCGGGATCGGCCCCTTCCCCTATGAGGGCGAGGAGGACCCGGACCTGATCAATGCCGGCAAGCAGACGGTGACCGAGCTGCCGCAGACCGCCTATTTCGACAGTTCCGAGAGCTTCGCCATGATCCGCGGCGGCAAGATCGCCATGGCGATCCTGGGCGCGATGGAGGTGGCCGAGAACGGCGACCTGGCGAACTGGATGATCCCGGGCAAGCTGGTCAAGGGCATGGGCGGGGCGATGGACCTGGTCGCCGGGGTGAAGCGGGTGGTGGTGGTGATGGACCATACCTCGAAACATGGCGAATCGAAGGTGCTGAAGGCCTGCACGCTGCCCCTGACCGGGCAGAAGGTGGTCAATCGCATCATCACCAACCTGGGTGTGCTGGACGTGGTGGAGGGCGGGCTGAAGATCGTCGAGCTGGCCGATGGCGTCAGCGAGGCCGAGCTGCGCGCCGCGACCGAGGCGGCGATCGTCGGCTGAGCTTTCAGGGGGGGGCTGTCTGCCCCCTCTTGCGGCTGACGCCGCAATTCACCCCCGAGGATATTTGGGCAAGAAAGAATGATGCAGGCGGAGGAGATCGCGGGACTGTTCACCCGCGACGGGCAGTATCTTTGCGCGAGGTGGGGGCGGCCGGTGGCGCCGGTGATCTTCGGCCTGGCGGATGAGAGCCTGGCGGTGTTCCGGGCCGCCACGGCGGCGGTGCTGGCCCATGCCGGCCATCCCCTGGCCGAGACCGATCCCGAGATGGGCGCCAATATGCTGAGCTTCCTGGTCCGCGATTGGGACGAGCTGGAGGGCGTGCCGGATTTCGACCGGCTGGTCGGGCAGCCCGGCCTGGCGGCGCGGCTGAAGGCGCAGCAGGCGGACCAGTACCGGGTGTTCCGCTTTGACGGCGACGGCGGGATCCGGGCCTGCATCACCTTGGTCGCCATGGGCGGTGCCTTGGCCGAGGCGCATCCGGGGCAATTGGCCGAGGCGCTGGCGGTGCGCTCGATGCTGACATTCGCGCGGGAGGTGCAGCCCTCGGCCGCGCTGGCGCGGGTGATCCGCGCCGCCTATGATCCGGCGCTGCCGGTGGTGGCGCGGGACGCCTCGCATGCGCTGCGGCTGGCGGCGCGGGCGTCCCTGGCCTGATTACGCGGATTTTTTCGCGGTTTTCTTCGCGGCGGGCTTCTTGGCGGCGGCCTTCCCGGCCGGGGCCTTTTCGGCCTTGGCGGCGGTCTTCCGGGCCGGTTTCCTGGCCTTGCCGGCCTTTTCCGTGATCAGTTCCAGCGCCCGTTCCAAGGTGACGGCACCCGGCTCCAGGTCGCGCGGCAGGGTGGCGTTGACCTTGCCCCATTTGACATAGGGGCCATAGCGGCCGGCCATGACCTGCACCGGGCCGCCCTCGGGGTGTTCGCCCAGTTCGGCCAGCGGTGCGGCGGCGGCGGCGCGGCCGCGGGTGACCTTCTGGGCCAGCACCTCGACGGCGCGGTTCATGCCGATGGTGAAGACCTCGTCCACCTCCGGCAGGTTCGCGTATTTGCTGCCGTGCTTCACATAGGGGCCGTAGCGGCCGATGCCGGCCTCGACCGGGACGCCGTCCTCGGGGTGCGGGCCGATCTCGCGCGGCAGGGCCAGCAGGGCCAGGGCCTTTTCCAGATCGACCGCGGCCAGGTCCCAGCCCTTGGGGATCGAGGCGCGCGGCGGCTTCGGCTGCTCGGCCGTGGCCTCGCCGCGCTGGACATAGGGGCCGAAGCGGCCGTTCTTCAGGCTGATCTCGTCGCCCTTGTCGCTGCCGAGCACGGTGTCGCCCACCACCTCGGCATCGGGGCTGCTGATCGGGCGGGTAAAGCGGCACTCGGGGTAATTGGTGCAGCCGATGAAGGCGCCGCCCGAGCGCGCGGTCTTCAGATGCAGCCGGCCCTTGTGGCACAGCGGGCATTCGCGCGGGTCGCCGCCATCGGCGCGCGGCGGGTAGAGATGCGGCGCCAGCGCGTCGTCGATCGCCTCGAGCACCTCGGTGATGCGCAGCTCGCTGGTGCCCTCCAGCGCGGCGGTGAAATCCCGCCAGAAGCGGCGCAGCACCTCGCGATAGGCCAGGTCGCCGGCGCTGATGTCGTCGAGCTCGCCTTCGAGATGCGCGGTGAAGTCATAGCTGACATAGCGCGGGAAGTATTTCAGCAGGAAGATGGTGACCAGCCGGCCCTTGTCCTCGGGGATCAGGCGGTTCTGTTCCTTGCGGACATAGTCGCGGTCCTGGATCGTGGTGACGATGCTGGCATAGGTCGAGGGCCGGCCGATGCCCAGCTCCTCCATGCGCTTGACCAGCGTCGCCTCGGTATAGCGCGGGGGGGCCTGGGTGAAATGCTGCTCGGGCGTGACCGCGCGCTTTTCGGCCGCCTCGCCTTCCTGGATCAGCGGCAGGCGGCGGCCGTCCTCGTCGTCCTCGTCGTCGCGGCCCTGGTCATAGACGCGCAGGAAGCCGTCGAACAGCATCACCTGGCCATTGGCGCGCAGGCCGACCTGGCCATCCGGCGATGCGATCTCGACCGTGGTGCGCTCCATCCGCGCCGATTCCATCTGGCTGGCGATGGTGCGCTTCCAGATCAGGTCGTAGAGCGCCTTCTGGTCCTTGTCCGCGACCGGCAGCTTGTCGGGCGACAGGCCCATGTCGGTGGGACGAATGCACTCATGCGCTTCCTGGGCGTTCTTGGCCTTGTTCTTGTACATGCGCGGGGATTTCGGCAGGTATTCCGCGCCGAAACGGGCCTTGATGGCGTCGCGGGCGGCCATGACCGCCTCGGGCGCCATGTCGATGCCGTCGGTCCGCATATAGGTGATGTGGCCCGCCTCATAGAGCCGCTGCGCCGCCGACATGCAGGCCCGCGCGCCCAGGCCCAGCTTGCGGCTGGCCTCCTGTTGCAGGGTCGAGGTCATGAAGGGCGGCCAGGGATTGCGGCTGGCGGGCTTGGCCGAGACGCTGGCGACGCCAAGGTCGCGCGAGGCGATCGCGGCGACGGCCAGCCTGGCGGCCTCCTCGTCGGCGATGTCGAAGCGCTCCAGCTTCTTGCCGCCGAAGACGGTCATGGTGGCGTCGAATTCGTCGCCGCGCGGGGTCGCCAGGCGGGCATGGACCGACCAGTATTCGCGGGCCTTGAAGGCCTCGATCTCCATCTCGCGGTCGACGATGATGCGCAGGGCGACCGACTGCACCCGGCCCGCCGACTTGGCGCCCGGCAGCTTGCGCCACAGGACCGGCGACAGGTTGAAGCCGACCAGGTAGTCCAGCGCGCGCCGCGCCAGATAGGCATCGACCAGCGGCTGGTCGATCTGGCGCGGATTGGCCATGGCCTCGGTCACGGCATTCCTGGTGATGGCGTTGAAGGTGACGCGGCTGACCTCGGCGCCCTTCTTCAGCGCCGGCGCCAGGGTTTCCAGCAGGTGCCAGGAGATCGCCTCGCCCTCGCGGTCGGGGTCGGTGGCGAGGATCAGGTTCGGGTCGCTCGCCAGGGCATCCTTGATCGCCTTGACATGCTTGCGCGAGTCCGCCGCAACCTCCCATTTCATGGCGAAATCGGCATCGGGATCGACGCTGCCATCCTTGGGCGGCAGATCGCGGACATGGCCGAAGGACGCCAGAACCGTATAGTCGTCGCCCAGGTATTTATTGATCGTCTTGGCCTTGGCCGGGGATTCAACGACGACGACAGGCATGAAAATTCCTTCGCATGATTCGGCGCCGGAACATGGGCACAGCCCGGCGGACTGTCAACGCCGGGCTTCTTTCTTGTCCAAATATCCTGCGGGGGTCCGGGGGCGCAAAGCCCCCGGGCAGCGGGTCAGATGCCGTCGCCGACGAAGGCCTTTTCGACAACGAATTCCTTGGGCTCGCTGTTGGCGCCCTCGCGCAGGCCGAAGCCTTCCAGCACCGCCTTCACATCGGTGTTGAAGGCCAGGCTGCCGCAGATCATGGCGCGGTCATTCGCCGCATCCATCGGCGGCAGACCCAGATCGGCAAAGACCTTGCCCGAGGTCAGGTTGTCGGTGATCCGGCCCATGAAGGGCGTCGTCTCGCGCGTCGTCGTCGGGTAATAGAGCAGCCGGCTGGCGAATTCCTTGCCATAGAGCTCGCCCAGCAGCGGATCGTTCTTCAGGTTCTCGACCAGTTCGCGGCCATAGGCCAGCTCGTCGGCGGTGCGGCAGGTGTGCATCATGATGACCTGCTCGAACCGCTCATAGCTTTCCGGCTCGCGCATCAGGCTGGCGAAGGGCGCGATGCCGGTGCCGGTGGCCAGGAACCACAGCCGCTTGCCGGGCAGCAGCGCGTCCAGCACCAGCGTGCCCACGGGCTTCGGGCGCAGGATGATCTCGTCGCCCGGCTGGATGTTCTGCAGCTTCGAGGTCAGCGGCCCGTCCGGCACCTTGATCGAATAGAATTCCAGCTCGTCGTCCCAGGCCGGCGAGGCGATGGAATAGGCGCGCAGGATCGGCTTGCCGTTGTCGCCGGGCAGGCCGATCATCACGAATTCGCCCGAGCGGAAGCGCAGCGAGGCCGGCCGCGTCACGCGGAACGAGAACAGCCGGTCGTTCCAGTGCCGCACCGCGGTCACGGTCTGGGCGTCGGGCAGGGTCTTTGCGGGTTTGGCGGCAACTTCGGCCAAGGGCACATCCAGGGTCATGTCGATTCCGGTCTATCTAGATCACAAGGGCGCCGGGGGGAAACCCCCGGACTCAGCCGGCAAGGCGCGACCGATGGTCCCAATCCTGCCAGTCGGCGCGGTAGAGCCACTGTTCCTGCGGCTGGCGGGCGGCGAGTGCGGCCGGGATGCGGACTTCGTCGAAGCCCACCCGGCGCGCCATGGCGTATTGATCGGCGATCAGGCCGCCGACGGCACGCAGGCGACCCTTGAAGCCCTTTTGCCGCAAGAGCCGCGCCAGCGAAAAGCCGCGGCCGTCGGTCATCGCCGGGAAATCGATGGCCAGCAGCTCGTGGCCAAGGTAGTCGTCCAGCGTGGCCAGGGCGGTGTCGGGGGCCAGGACGACCGGCTCGGCGCCGTCGTCGGGATGGAAGCCGTCGTCGCGGACCAGAAAGAAATCGCTCATGTGTTCGCTCCTGCGCGGACCATCTTGCCGCCGATGAAATGGATGCCGCATTCGGTCTTGTTGCTGCCGCGCCAGCGCCCGGCGCGCGGATCCTCGCCCGGCTTGATCGGCGAGGTGCAGGGCGCGCAGCCGATCGAGGCATAGCCCTTGGCGACCAGCGGATGCCGCGGCAGGTTGTTTTCCGCCATGTAATCCTGCACGTCCTCGCGCCGCCAATGCGCCAGCGGGTTGATGCGCAGCCGCGAGGGCGGCTCGGATTCGAAGAAGTCGAGCTCTTGCCGCTCGCCGCCCTGGAAACGCTTGCGGCCGGTGATCCAGGCGTCGAACTTGGACAGCTCGCGCTCCAGCGGGATGGTCTTGCGGAAATCGCAGCAGGCGTCGGTGTTGAACTGGTGCAGCGTGCCGTCCGGGTCGTTCAGCGCCACCTCGCGTTCGGTGGCGCGGATCACCCGCACGTCGGTCAGGCCCAGCCTCTTCGTGACCTCGAGCTGATAGTCCAGCGTCTCCTGGAACAGCATCATCGTGTCGATGAACAGCACCGGCGTTCCCGGCGCCACCACCGAGACCATGTGCAAGAGCACCACCGATTCCGAGCCGAAAGACGAGACCAGCGTCGTCGAACCCAGGTCCGGGTCCTTCAACGCGCGGCGCAGCACCTCGGTCGCGGCATGATGCTTGTAGCGATCATTCAACCGCGCGGCGCGCGCGTCCAGCGTGTCGTCAAGCATCGGCCGGATACAGCGCCGCCTTGAACGGAGCCACCCCAAGCCGGCGATAGGCATCGATGAAGCGTTCGTCGGGCGATTCCCGCAGCTCCAGATAGGCGTCGACCAGCCGGTCGATGGCCGGGACCACCTCATCGGCCGGGAAGCCGGCGCCGGCGCGCTGGCCCAGCGTCGGGATCTCGTAGCCATCGCCGCCCAGCGTGATCTGGTAGTTCTCGACCCCGGCCCGGTCCAGGCCCAGGATGCCGATATGGCCCAGGTGGTGGTGGCCGCAGGCGTTGATGCAGCCCGAGATGCGGATCTTCATCTCGCCGATCTCGTCCTCGAGGCCGCGGGCGCGGAAATGCGCGGCGATGTCCTGCGCGATCGGGATCGAGCGCGCGGTCGCGAGCGTGCAGTAATCCATGCCGGGGCAGGAGATGATGTCGGTGATCTTGCCGAAATTCGCCGTTGCCAGCCCGACCGCGCGCAGCGCCTCGTAAAGCTCGGCCAGGTCGGCCTTGCGCACATGCGGCAGGACCAGGTTCTGGTCGTGGTTCACCCGGATGTCGCCATGGGCCAGCCGCTCGGCCAGGTCGGCCACCAGCCGCATCTGATCGGCGCTCATGTCGCCCGGCGTGGCGCCCGGTGCCTTCAGCGTCACGATGACGCTGGCATAGCCCGGCACCTTGTGCGGGTGCAGGTTGGTGTCGGTCCAGGAGCGGAAGGCGCCGTTCGCGGCGCGCGCGGCCTCATAACCCTCGACCGGCGCGTCCAGGAACTCCGGCGGCGCGAAACGCTCGCGCAGGTCGCGCAGGATCTCCTGGTCCAGGCCCGAGAACTGCTGGCGGCGGAGCTTGAACTCTTCCTCGACATCGGCGCGGAACACGTCCAGGCCGCGCTCGTTCACGGTGATCTTGATCCGCGCCTTCCACTTGTTGTCGCGCCGGCCGGTCAGGTTGTAGACCGACAGGATCGCTTCCAGATAGGGCAGCAGGTCGGCCTGCGGCAGGAAATCGCGGATCACCTGGCCCAGATAGGGCGTGCGGCCCAGCCCGCCGCCGACCCAGACCTGGAAGCCGCGCTGGCCGTCCTGCTCGACGATGCGCAGCCCGATGTCATAGGCCGAGACCGCCGAGCGGTCCTGCTTGCCGGCCGAGACCGAGATCTTGAACTTGCGCGGCAGGAACTGGAATTCGGCATGGTCGGTGGACCAGATGCGGATCAGCTCGGCCCAGGGGCGCGGATCCTCCAGCTCGTCGGCGGCGGCGCCGGCGAAGGCGTCGGCGTTGACGTTGCGGATGGTGTTGCCCGAGGTCTGGATCGAGTGGATGCCGACCGAGTTCAGCGCATTCATCGAATCCGGGATGTCGATCAGCTTGTGCCAGTGGAACTGGATATTGGTGCGGGTGGTGAAATGGCCATAGCCGCGGTCCCAGCGCTCGGCCACATGGCCCAGCATGCGCATCTGGTCCGGGGTCAGCGCGCCATAGGGGATCGCCACCCGGTACATATAGGAATGCAGCTGCAGGTAGACGCCATTCTTCAGCCGCAGCGGCCGGAATTCCTCTTCGGTCAGGCTGCCGTCCAGGCGGCGCTCGACCTGGCGGCGGAACTGCTCGGCGCGGTGGCGCAGGTATTCGCGATGCTGGTCGTTGTGCTGGGGACGCGCGTCAAACATGGCTGGCCTCGGCTTCGGCTTGCCGGAAATGCTTGTGGGTCGGGCCGCTGCGGCGGAACGCCTCGCGGAAATGGGCCGGCTCGGGGCGGCCGTCGGGTCCGCGTTTGGCTTCGACCAGATAGGCGCCGACGACCAGGTTGGCCTGGGCGATGGCGTCGAGCAGGGCCAGCTCGGCGATGGCCTCGTCCTCGAACAGCTCGGCCTCGCGCGGGTCGGCGGTCCACTGGCCGTTACGCATCCACACGCAATGGCCCATGCGCAGGTCATTCGCCGTGATGACGCCGGGGGTTGCGGGGGATGGGGTGAAGCCCTTGGACATGGCCTTTGCCTTTCGTTTTCCGTCCCTGCAATATAGAAAATAATCCCCCATATTGACGAGTGGGGCGAAGAAATAAGAAACATCTCCCGCGGTTCCGGGAAAGCGTAGGAAGGGATTTCACGATGAGCGACGAGCGACAAACACCCATCCGGCTGGATGACACGGACCGCAAAATCCTGTCCCTGCTGCAAGAGGACGCGACTCTGTCGCTGGACGACATTGCGGCCCGCGTCGGGGCCTCGAAGACCCCGGTCTGGAACCGGATTCGCAAGCTGCGCGAGGCCGGGGTGATCCGGGCGCAGGTGGCGCTTCTGGACCCGGACGCGCTGGGGCTCGACGCCTGTTTCTTTGTGCTGATCCGCACCAGCGAGCACGATCCCGAATGGGCGCGCAAGTTCCTGACCGCGGTGCGCGCCCGGCCCGAGGTGATCGAGGCGCATCGGCTGGCCGGCGACATCGACTATATCCTGAAGGTGCGGGTGCGCAATGCCCGCGCCTATGACCGCTTCTACCAGGCGCTGATTTCCGAGGTGAAGATCCACAATGTCACCGCGCTGCTGTCCATGGAGGAGCTGAAGGCGACGACGGCGCTTGCCCTGGAATAGTCGTGCCGGCGGCGCGGTCGCCGGGGTATTTGGAAAACGGTGAAGGCCTCAGGCCAGCGCCCTGAGCGCGCGGGGCAGCGCCTCGGCGAAGGCGTCGAGCTCCGGCCCGGGCCCGCAGGAGACGCGGATGCAGCGGTCGAGCGGCGCCGTGCCGGGCATGCGGGCGAAGACGCCCTCGGCGCCCAGGGCTTGCAGCAGGGCGCGGGCGAAGGCGCCGTCGCGCCGGGTGTCGATGGCGACGAAATTCGTCGCCGAGGGCAGGGCGGCCAGGCCGTTTTCCTGCGCGATGGCGGCGATGCGGCTGCGGGCGGCGGCGGTCTCGGTGCGGATATGGGCCAGCCAGTCCTGGTCCTGCAAGGCCGCCAGCGCGCCGATCTGCGCCGTGCGGTTCATGCCGAAATGGTTGCGGATGCGGTCGAAGCCGGCGATCAACTCGGCCGGGCCGATGGCGTAGCCCACGCGCGCCCCCGCCATGGCATAGGCCTTGGAGAAGGTGCGCAAGCGGATCACCCGCGCGTCCTCGGGGTCGATGCGGGGGATGGCATCCGCGGGGACGAATTCGGCATAGGCCTCGTCCAGCACCAGAAGGCTGGTCCGCGGCAGGTCGGCGAGCATCGCCTCGATCCGCGTGCCCTGGTGCCAGCTGCCCATCGGATTGTCCGGATTGGCAAGATAGACCAGCCGGGCGTCGTTTTCGCGGGCGGCGTCGGTCAGCGCCTGCGGGTCTTCGGCATCGTCGCGATAGGGAACCTTGACCAGCCGGCCGCCGAAGCCCGCGACATGGTAGTTGAAGGTCGGATAGGCGCCCCGAGAGGTGACCACGGTTTCGCCGGGGCCGAGCATGAGCCGCGCCAGCAGGCCGAGAAGGCCGTCGATTCCCTCGCCGACCATGATGTTTTCCGGCGCCGTGCCGTGGTGCGCCGCCAGCGCGTGGCGCAGGTCGTGGCTATCCGGGTCGCCGTATTTCCAGATCTCGGCCGAGGCGCGGGCCATGGCCTCGACGGCGCGGGGCGAGGGGCCGAAGCCGTTCTCATTGGCGCCGAGCCGGGCGCGGAACGGCATGCCGCTCTGGCGCTCGAGCGTCTCGGGGCCGGTGAAGGGCACGGTGGCGGGCAGGGCGGCCGGGATCGGGGCGAAGCGGAAGCGGGTCATGGCGTCATGAGAAACCGCAAAGGCGGGGGCTGCGCAAGGGGGCGTGCGTCGGCCTGGAGGCCCTGCGATAATGTGCGGCTTCCGCCTTCACCGTCGCCGCCCCGGCACGCGCGCGGGACCGCTTCGACATGGAAGACCCAGAGCTTCTGGCTCGGCGCCCTCTGCTGATGGAATCCCAGGCCGGTGCCTCGCGTCCCGCATTCAGCAATCCATAGGGGCGGATCACTTGGCTGTCGCCGGCCGTCCCGTCGCCCCGTCCACTGGTTGCTAGGAACATCTGATGGGCCGCGCCGGCAGCGGCAGGGCATGGGCGGACGGCTTTGGCGGCCCCTGCTCAGATGACCGGACGCAACCCGGGCGCCCCCGCAAGGAAGCCGTCGGCGAAGGCGGCGCCCGGCATGGCCGCCGCCAGCGCGGCCACCGTATCGTCCGGCGCCGCCGCCTGCCGCACCGCCTTGTCGTAGATCCCGGTGATCGCCGCGAAATCCCCGTGCTGGGGCGACAGGCGGATGGCGCCGACCCCGGCCTCGCGCAGCGCCTCGATCTGGCGGGCCACGGTGGTATGGGCGTGGCCCATGGTCTGCACGCCATTGACGGTCAGGAAGCTCTGCCCGTCCAGCGTCTGCACCGCGCGCCCGTCCGGGTCGTCGCCGCAGACGAACAGGCAGCTGTCCTTGGCGCGGTCGTGCAGCCGGGCGTGATAGCAGCGCCCCGAGATCGCCAGCGGCGCGCGGCCGTGGCCCCAGACCTCGACCGCGACGCCGGCATCGCGCCCGGCCCGGGCCAGCACCGCGACCGAGGCCAGCGGCAGCTCGGGCGGCAGGCAGATCCGCGTCGCGCCCTTGCGGGCCAGCCATTCCAGCGTGCCCTCGTTATAGACGTTGACCATGGGGCCGACCTGGAAGGGCGCGCCCTCGGGCAGATGCTTCAGCGCGCCCAGGTCGGCGATCTCGACCGGGATGCCGGTGGCGAACAGGTCGGCGGTCTGCCGGCGCTCGCGCTTCAGCGTGATCAGCGCCAGCGTCGACAGCGCCACCTCCTTGCCGGCGGTCTGCAGCGTCTCGACCGCGGCCGGGATCTCTTGCTGCCAGAACGGCAGCCGCTTCGAGCACACCCACTCGCCGATCACCACGCGCCGCGCCGGGCCGGCGGCGATCTGCCGGTAGAAGTCGCGCACCTGTTCGGCGGTCCAGAAAAACGCGATCGGGCCGATGGTCAGCTCCATGGCTTACCTCCAGGTTTTCGCATAGGCGCCGGTGGTGGCGGCCTGGCCCTCGGTCAGCTTCGCCAACAGCCCCGAGGGCATCGGCGCGCCGGCCTCGGCGGCCTCGACCGCGGCGCGGAAGGCGCGCACGACCTGCGCCACATAGGCGCGCGAGCGCTGGCGGCCCTCGATCTTCAGCGCGGTGACACCGGCCTTTTGCAGCTTCGGGATCAGCTCGGTCGCGTCCAGGCTGACCGGGTCTTCGAAGATATGGCCGGTCTGCGCGGCGGCGGTCCCGGTCGCGGGGGCGGTGAAACAGCCCTTGCAAAGCGTCGGATAGGGGGCCGGGCCGCCCTTGGGCGTGCGGTGGATCAGGTATCCGCCCAGCCGCGCCTCGCTCGCGCCCGCGGTCTCGGCATAGGCGACGTGGCTTGCGGGCGAACAGACACCGTTCATGTTCGGCGACAGGCCGGTGGCCCAGGACGACAGCGAGCAGCGGCCCTCGGCCATGACGCAGAGCCCGCCGAAGACGAAGACCTCGGTCTCGATGTCGATCTCGCGGTTGATGGCGGTGATTTCCTCGACCGTCAGCACGCGCGGCAGCACCACGCGGCGGATGCCGAAAGCCTCGGCGTAAAGGTTGATCGCATCGGGATTGGCCGCCGCCGCCTGCACCGACAGGTGCAGCCGCAGGTCGGGATGGGTTTGCGCCGCATGGGCGATCAGCCCGGGATCGGCCAGGATCACCGCATGGGCGCCGGCCGCCCGGGCATCGGCCACGGCGCGGTGCCAGACCGCCTGCGCGCCGGCGCGCGGGAAGGTGTTGATCGCGACCAGCACCCTGGCGCCGCGCGCGCGGGCATAGTCCACCCCGGCCGCCATTTCCTCGCGCGAGAAGTTCAGGCCCGGGAAGTTGCGCGCATTGGTTTCGTCGGCAAAGCCGCAATAGACGGTATGCGCCCCGGCATCGACCGCCGCGCGCAGGGCCGCGGGCGTGCCGGCCGGACAAACCAGTTCCATCATGGCCGGGGCTCCTCTCGTGACAGCACATAACCGCTTTGCCGCGCCACCAGGCCCGATGCCCGGCGCAGCCAGCGGTCGAAGGGCGGGCGCGACAGCGCCGCCAGCTCTTCGGTCAGGTCCAGTTCGGCATCGTCCAGCGCATTGCGCAGCGCCAGCACCGCCGCCGTGTCGCCGGTGATCGTCAGATCGCCGGAAAAGAACAGCGCGTCGCCGTCCTCGCTGCCATGCAGCATGGCGAGGAAGGCAGCGAGCCGGCCGCGGATCGCCGCGTCATGCGCGGGCTCGGGGCGGCCGCGCCGGCTGGCGGTGATGCGGCGCGGTCCGGGCTCCATCAGCAGGATCACCGGGCCGTCGGTGACGTCGATCAGGAAGCGGGCGGATCGGCTTTCGCCAAGCCGCGCCAGGATCGCGGGCTTTTGCCGCGCGATCCGGCGCAAGAGGCGGGTGAAGGCCAGGCCAAGCGCCGGTGTCGCCAGCGGCAACAGCGCAAGGGGGCCAAGCAGGCGGGGCAGGGTAGGCGGTTGAGTCATGGCCGTTTCCTGCCATGAAAAAACCGCGGGTTGCTTGATCATTGTCAAGGGATGCGGGGTTTTTCCGGGGCAGGTTGCGGGCCTGATGCCTCTGGAGCCGATGATGCGCCGCCTGCCCGTGTTTCCCGACCTGCGGGCCTTTCTTGCCGACCTGGGCGAGCGGGGCGATCTGGCGCGGGTCGCAAGCCCGGTTTCGCTGCGCCACGAGATGACGGCGGTGCAATTGGCGGTCCTGCGCCGGGGCGGGCCGGCGCTGCGCTTCGAGGCCCATGACGGGCCGCGCATGCCGGTGATCGCCAACCTGTTCGGCACCAAGGCCCGCGTGGCGGCCGGGCTGGGGCTGGAGATCGACCAGATCCCGGGTTTCGGCGCCTTTCTCGCCAGCCTGCGCAGCCCCGCGCCGCCGGCCGGCCTGCGCGATGCGCTGTCGCATTGGCCGGCGCTGCGGGCGGCGCTGCGGGCGCGGCCGCGGATCCTGCGCCATGCGCCGGTGCAGGCGGCGGAACTGCCCGGCCTGCACGCCCTGCCGGTGCAGGTGCCCTGGCCCGAGGACGGCGGGCCGCTGATCACCTGGCCGGTGGTGATGACCCGGCCGCAGGACAGCGCGGCGGCGGATCTGTCGCGCTATAACCTGGGCGTCTATCGCGCGCAGGTGCTGGGGCCGGACCGGCTGATCCTGCGCTGGCTCGCCCATCGCGGCGGCGCGGCGCATCACCGCGGCTGGCTGCGCGCGGGCGAGCCGATGCCGGTGGCGATCGCGCTGGGCGCGGACCCGGCGCTTTTGCTGGCGGCGGCGCTGCCGCTGCCGGAAACCGTCTCCGAACTGGGGTTTTCGGGCGTGCTGCGCGGCGCGCGGACCGAACTGGTGCCCGCGCGCTCGGTGCCGCTGATGGTGCCCGCCCGGGCCGAGATCGTGGTCGAGGGTTGGGTCCACCCCGGCGAGACCGCGCCCGAGGGGCCCTTCGGCGACCATACCGGCTATTACAACGCCGTCGAACCCTTTCCGGTGCTGCGGGTCAGCGCCATCACCTGCCGCGACAACCCGCTTTACCTGTCCACCGTGACCGGCCGCCCGCCGGACGAGCCCTCGGTCATTGGCGAAGTGTTCAACGACCTGGCGCTGCCGGTGATCCGGGCGCAGATCCCCGAGGTTCTGGACCTGTGGCTGCCCGCCGCCGCCTGCTCCTATCGCATGGCGGTGGTCCGGATCGACAAGCGCTATCCCGGCCAGGCCCGGCGGGTGATGCTGGCGCTGTGGGGGATGCTGCCGCAGTTCAGCTATACCAAGATGATCGTGGTGGTGGACGGCGATCTGGACATCCGCAACTGGGACGACATCGCCTGGGCGATCTCGACCCGGATGGACCCGGGCCGCGACGTGATGCTGCTGGACCGCACGCCGATGGACTATCTCGACTTCGCCTCGCCGCTGGAGGGGCTGGCGGGCAAGATCGGCATCGACGCCACCACCAAGATCGGCACCGAAACCAGCCGCGACTGGGGCCGCGAGATGCACCTCGACCCCGCGCACGAGGCCCGGGCCGAGGCGCTGCTGGCGGAGATCCTGCCGTGAGGGTGGTGCTGGGCGTCTCCGGCGCATCCGGCGCGGCGCTGGCCTTGGATTGCGCACGGGCGCTGGTGCGGGCCGGGGTGGACATCGACTTGGTGCTGTCCGCCATGGCCGCGCGCACCCTGGCCGAGGAGGTGGGCCCCGATGCCGAGGCCGCGCTTGCGGCCCTGGCCGCCCGCCGGCATCCGCTGGGCGATCTGGGCGCCGCCATCGCCTCGGGCTCGTGCCCGGTGGCGGGGATGATCGTCGCGCCCTGCTCGATGCGCAGCCTTGCCGCCATTGCGCATGGGTTCGACGACAACCTTCTGACCCGCGCCGCCGGGGTGCAGTTGAAAGAGCGCCGGCCGCTGGTCCTGCTGGCGCGCGAGGCGCCGCTGACGCTGGCGCATCTGAAGAACATGCAGGCGGTGACCGAGATGGGCGCGACGGTGCTGCCGCCGGTCCCGGCCTTCTATCTGCATCACACCACGCTGGCGCAGGCGACCGCCCAGATCGCCGCCCGCGCCGTCGATCTTCTGCATCTGGCCCCGCCGCAGGCGCAGGCCTGGATGCCGGAACCCGCCCCAACCCCCGACCAACCGGAGAACCCCCGATGACCGACCCCCTGCTTGCGCCTGAAACCACCGTGCGCGACATCGCCGCCCGGCTGCCTGGCGCCGCCCAGATCTTTCGCGACGCCGACATCAGCTTTTGCTGCGGCGGCGCGCTGAGCCTGGCCGATGCCGCCGCCAAGGCCGGGCTGGACCTGGCCGCGCTGACCGCCGCATTGCAGGCGCTGATCGACCGTGCCGGCCGGGACGCGCCGCAGGCCACGCCCGAGCTGATCGCCCATATCCTCGACCGCTATCACGCCACCCATCGCGAGGAGATGAACTTCCTCGTGCAACTCGCCAACCGGGTCGAGACGGTGCACGGCGACCATGACGAGGCGCCGCTGGGGCTGACCGAGATCCTGCTGGCGCTGCGCGACGACCTCGAGACGCATATGTCGAAAGAGGAGAACCTGCTGTTCCCGGCCATGCTGCAAGGCGCGGGCGCCGTGCTGGCCGAGCCGGTGCGGGTGATGGCCGAAGAACACGCCGTGACCTCGGACCTGCTGCGCCGCATCGAGCATGTGACCCACGGCCTGACCCTGCCCGAGGGCGCCTGCGGGTCCTGGACCGCGCTTTATACCGGGCTGCGCAAGCTCTGCGACGATGTCGTCGCGCATATCCACCTGGAGGAGACGGTGCTGTTCCCGCGCGCGCTGGCCGCCTGAGCAACAGCGGGCGGGCGGCCGCGGTCGCCCGCCGCCTAAGGCGCGCGGCCCGGGCCGTCGTCATGCGCCAGCCCGCGCAGCCGGGAAACCGAGTCGATGACCGCGCTGGCCTGGTCGATCCGCACGCCGCATTTGCGCAGCCGGGCAAAGCTGCGGCTCAGGCTTTCGGGCTTCATGCCCAGCCGGCCGGCGATCAGCGCCTTGTCATAGGGCAGCAGCACCGTGGCGCTTTCGGCATCGGGCGGGCACAGGTCCAGCAGGAATTCCGCCACCCGCTGCGCGCCCGAGCGGGCCTTGAGCTGCTCGATCTGCTCGACCAGCCGCTGCAGGTGCAGGAAGGTCGCCGACAGGACCGAGATCGCCGCCTCGGGATGGGCCTGCAGCAGGTTCAGGAAGGCCTGGGCCGGCACCGCCACCACCTCGCAATCCGTGGTCGCCTCGGCGGCGACCGGATAGGCGGCGCCGCGCAGGGCGATGGGCTCGCCGAAGCTCTGGCCGCGAGTCATGACGCCGACCACGGCCTCGGTCCCGTTCGGGGCGATGCGATAGAGCTTCACCCAGCCCTCGGCGACGATGTGGATGGCCTGGGCGATGTCGCCGTGATGAAACAGCGCCTGCCCGCGCGTCAGCCGCCGGACCCGGGACGCATCCAGAAGCCGCTCGGCCATCCCCGGCGGCAGGCCGGCGAACAGCCGCGATTCGCCGGCGATCCGGCGGTGCAGCGGGGTCAGGATCCGGCGCGTCATGGCGGGCCTTTCGGACAGGGCCGGGATCGGCCCGCGTTTCGGGGGCGCGGACCCGGACGGGCGGCGCCTTGACGGGTGCTGTCCGCCGGGATCATGGCATGGCGCTCAGTCCTCGGGGTCGGCGATCCGGGCCAGCCCCTCGGCGTCGGTGACCATCAGCTTCTGCCGGCCGCCCTCGACCAGGCCGCGGCTTTCCCAGGCCGAAAGCAGCCGCGAGACGGTGTGCAGCGTCGTGCCGGTCATCTCGGCGATGTCCTGGCGCGAGATCGGAAAGTCGATGCGGGTGCCGGCTTCCTCGACGCAGCCGGCCTTTTCGGCCAGGCGCAGCACGGCATGGGCGACGCGGCGCTCCACCTCCTGCGTGGACATTTCGCGCAGCCGGGTATGGGCCTCGTCCAGGCGCTGGCCGATGGCCTGCATGGCGTTCATGGCCAGGCGCGGATGGCCCTCGACCACCGCGTCCCAATCCGTCATCGGCCAGGAGATGACCAGCGAATCCATGGCGGCCTTGGCGGTGCCCGGATAGTCGTTGCGGGTCAGCGCCCGGGCAAAGCCGAACAGGTCGCCGGGATGGACCACGCGCACCATGACCTGCTGGCCGTCCGCCGTGACCTGGCTGACCTTCAGCCGTCCGTGCAGCAGCACATAGAAGGCCACCGCCTCGGCGCCCTGTTCGAAGACGATCGCGCCTTGCGGGAACCGCTGCGGCGTCGCCCGCGCCATCAGCCGCGTCAGGGCCGCCGGCTCCATATGGCGAAACAGCGGCAGGTTGCGCACATGGGAAATGTCGATCACCACGGGGTCGCCTCCAGCAAGGGGTCGTCCCCTGAGTGCCGCAAAAGCGGGTGAAAGCAAAGCATCCCCCGTGTCGCATCCCCCATGCCGCGTCAGCCCGTTTCGCGCACCAGGCGCAGGCCCAGGTTGGCGGGCGGCACCCCGACCGAGCAGCCGCCCGATTTCGGGTCGCGCACGAAATCGACGATGGCGGCGCGGTGCAGCCCCTCGGCGATATAGATGCCGCAGCTTTCGCTTTCACGCAGGATGGTGCCGTGGTCGTCGATCTCGCCCTGGCGCAGGCAGGTCGAGGTCCATTCCCAGACCGCGCCGCCGATGTCGCGGATGCCCAGCGAATTGACGTTCAGCTGCCCGACCGGGCGGATCTCGCGGTCGAGCTCGCGGCTGCGCGCGGATTCGGCGGCATATTCGGCCAGCCACAGCACGGCGGGGTTGGTCGGATCGCTCTCGACCCCCAGCGCGTCGTCGCGAAACAGCTCGGCCGCGGCATGGGCCCATTCGACATCGGTGGGCAGCCGCCAGGTTGCGCCGGTCCGGTCCGAGAGCCAGGCGGCATAGGCCTGGGCGTCATACCAGTTCACGCCGACCACCGGCAGGTCCGGCCGGGCGTTCGGCTGCACCAGCGGCGCGCAGGCGCCCGCCTCGACGCAGGCGTTCCACTGCCGGTTGCTGACCTGGGTCGCCATCACCTCGACCGGCGCGGGCATCGAGACGGTGGCCATCGGCGCATCGACGGGCAGGCCCCTGCGCTGCCAGTCGCCGTCCAGCCGGTGCTGGAACGGCGCCGGCTCCAGCCGGACCATGGCCGGAATATCGACCGAGGGGTCCCGGTCGGGCCCGGCCAGATGCAGGATCCCGGCAACGGCGACGGTGGCGCTGGCGACAAGCAACTCGGCGAAATGCATGGTGGTATCCCCTGGAAAAGGCGCCCGCCGCGCACGTCCCCCGCGCGGCGGGCCGGACCGGGCTTAGACGCCCGACCCGATCGGGCTGGGAGCGAGCACCTGCTTCATCAGGTCGTCGTTCCAGTTCCCCTCGACCACCACATGCGCGGCGGCGCCCAGTTCGAAGGCTTCGATCAGGTTGTGGTTCACATAGGCGTAGACGCCCGGCTGCTCGAAGGTATAGACCATCAGGCCCGCCGTGCCGCCCGGGATGAACCAGGTTTCCAGGCCGCGCTCGGGCGGGTTGTTGAACTTGCCGGTGGCCCAGACGTAATTGCCGTGGCCGCCGATCAGGTGGGGCCGGGTGTCGCGGTTCGCCTGGGAATGGACGAAGGCCACGGTCTCGCCGACCTTCGCCTTCATCGCATTGTCGCCGGTCAGCGCGCCGACGGCGCCGTTGAAGACCACATGCGTCGGCGTCAGGCTGCGCATGACGGCCACGACATCCTCATAGCTTTCGCCGGGGGTGTCGTAGCTCTTCCAGTTGCCGGCCTCGTCGCGCGGCACATAGAAGTCCTGCTCGCCGACGTAATAGACCTTGTCATAGGTCACCGCCTCGCCCTCGGGGCCCTTCAGCCCCTCGCGCGGCAGCACCATGATCGCGCCGTTCATGCCCGAGACGACGTGGAAGGCCACCATGCCCGGAGGCGCGCAGTGATAGACGAAGACGCCCGGCTTCGTGGCCTTGAAGCGCAGCACGCATTTCTCGCCAGGGTTCACCTGGGTCAGGCCGCCACCGCCCAGCGCGCCGGTCGCGCTGTGGAAGTCGATGTTGTGCATCAGCTCGTTGGTTTCGGGATTGATCAGCGTCAGCTCGACGTAATCGCCTTCGTGCACCACCATCAGCGGGCCCGGCACCGTGCCGTTGAAGGTCGAGGCCCAATAGGTCGCGCCGCTGTCGTCGAGCGTGATCTTCTTCTCGCCGATGGTCATCTCGAACTCGACCACCTTCGGGCCGCCGGTCGCGACCTGTTCATGCTCGTGCACGAAGGGCGGATCGACCAGCTTCACCTTCTGGCGCGGCAGGCTGGCGATGTCGGCCGCGGCGGCGGGGGTCAGCACCTCCCTGGTCTCGGCCACGGCCTGGCGGACCTGGGTCATGGCTCCGGCGATGGCCGCGCCGGCCAGGATGGTGCGTCGGCTGATGGAGAGGGAGGTCATGACAGGTTCCTTTCGCTCGTGGCTTGGTGTCGGGACGGTTCTTTGATCCGCCACGCAAATATTACCCCGGCCGCGGACCCGCCGTCGTTGAGCCGCATCAAGCAGGATCGGGGAAAACCGCCCCTTGCTTGCGGCAGCGCAAAGAGCGGAACGATTTCCGCACCGGCGCCGGGACGAACGGCCGATGCGGCCGCGAAGGCCTCGCCCTGGTCGAATCAAGACGGCCGCAGCGCCGCTGCGGCCGGGATGCCGGCGGTCGTCTGCGGGGGACGGGCGAAAGGCCGGCTCAGGGCGCCGGCGGCTCCATGCGGTCGGGGGACCAGGGCGGCTCCCAGGTCAGCGTGACCTCGACCGCCGCGATGCCCGGCACCGACAGCAACGCCGCCTGCACGCCCATGCGCAGCATGTCGGTCAGCGGGCAGCCGCGCGTGGTGGTGGTCATGGTGACATGCACGGTGCCCGCCTGTTGCCGCAGGTCATAGATCATGCCCATGGCGATCAGGTCGCGCCCGGTTTCCGGGTCGAGCACGCCGCGCAGGGCCTGGCGCAACTCGGGCAGCCGGTCAGTCATCCTGCGCCCCTGCCCGGACCAGAAGCCGGTAGGCCTGGCCGGAGCTGGCGAAATTCCCCGCCCATTCATGGCCGCGATGCGCCAGTTCGGGGAACAGGAACATCGGCTCGCGGTCCAGCAGCGCGAACAGCACCTCGCCCGGGGCCAGCCGGGTGACCTCTTCCAGGATGCGCACCATTGGCTCGGGTGGCATCAGCCCGGTCAGGTCCAGCTCGCAGACCGCATCGGGCCAGAAGCCCGCGGTCGGGGTCGATCCGGGCGCCATGCCCGACGCCTCGGGCCGGTCCGCAAGCGGGGTGAAGAGCACCTCCCAGACGCCGTCCGCGCGCTGGCGGTCGCTGAAGCCGAAGCCGCGATTGGCCATGACGGTGAACAGCGGCATCGGCCGGAACGGGGCCAGCAGGCGCAGCGCCTGGCCGGGGGTCAGCGCGTCGACGGCGGCCATGATGGCGCCGAACGGGTCGTCGCCGCTTTGCATGATCGGGCGGACGTCGAACTCAAGGGGCTGTGTCATGGTCTGGACTCCGCGCATTATCGGGGCTGAAGCAGGGGAAGGATGAGGGGCGGCAGGGGTGCGGGGCGCTCCTCGGCCGCCAGATGCGACAGGTGGCGGACCGCGATCAGCTCGCGCACGATCCCCAGCGCGGCAAGGCTCAGCAGCCCGGCCGCCAGGCGGAAGCCGGCGGGGCTGGCGGCCAGCAGCGCCAGGCAGCCGGCCAGCGTGCCGGCCGACCACAGCGCCAGGCAGAGCGTCGCCGCCCTGGCGTCGATCAGCTTTTGCACCATCGGCACCGGCTGGCGCCCGATCCGCGGGGCAAAGACCTGGATCCAGGTCAGGAAGCCGACGATCTTGACCAGCTGCGCCAGGGTCAGCGTGGAGAGCCAGCCCACCAGCGCGGCAAAGGCCGCCGCCTCGGCCCAGGGCCCGCCCCGGAGCCATCCCGGCACGGAAAGCGCCATGGCAAGGCCCAGGAAGGCCAGCGCCGCCCGGCTCCACAGCATGTTGACCTCGGGCGCTACGCGGCGGCGGCTGCGCCAGATCCGGGCGATCTCGGCCAGGTAAAGCAGGATCAGGACGGGGATCAGCCCAAGGGCGACGGTCGTGGCTCCTGTGGCCGGACGGCCGGCCAGCACCAAGGCCAACGCGGCCAGCAGCACCGCGACAAGCAGGCCGGCGGCGAGGAACACCGCGCCGCGCAGCCGCCCGCCCTGGTCGGGGGCGATCAGGAACATGGCGAACAGCTTGTAGCTGACCCCGAAGGCCGCCAGGCTCAGCCAGCCGCCGATGCCCATGAGCATGTGCAGCGGCAGGGCCTGGGACAGGTCCACGGCGGGGTCGCGACCGGACAGGGTCAGGACCATCATGGCGCCGCTGAGCCACAGCCCGGCCATGGCGAGCAGCGCCAGCAGCACCATCCTGACCTCGGCCAGGCGCAGGCTGTCGCGGTGAAACAGCGTGGCGCCGACCATCGCCGCGACCATCGCGAACCCCAGCCCGACCAGGGCCGGTGCGGCCAGGAACAGCGGCTGCGGCGCCGCGCGGCCCTCCAGCACCAGGAAACCCAGCGCCAGCGCCACGGTGCCCGCCGACGAGACCAGCAGCGCCGGCAGCGCCAGCATGGGCAGGGCCAGCGGCCGCGCCGCCAGCACCGGCACGAACTGGACCAGCGCGCCCATCATGACTTGGCAAAGCCAGCCGAGCGCAAAGACATGCACCACGCCCAGACCGCTGCCCCGCGCCCATTCTCCCGGCCCCGCCGCTCCCAGCAGGCCAAGCCCGCAGGCCGCCAGCAGGGCCAGCAGGGCCGAGCCGAACCAGGCCAATGTCCAGCGCGAGAGATGTTTCCCCGGCATCGCCGCCCCTCCGAATTGATCCGGTCACGATACAGGATCCGGGACGGGCTTCCTTGCTTTCGGTCAAACAGGCCGCGGTTGTGATCGGCTGCCCTGCCCGCGCCGGTTCAGACGTTCGCCGCCCCGGCTGTCACCCGCCGAGCGTCCCGGCCGGCACATCCTCGGCCATGCGGTCGACGACGCAGTCGCGGCCGGGCGAGATCGCCCCTTCGGTGATGCCAAGCGCGGCGAGATCGGCGGGCACGCCCTGGCCGGTCGCGAGCGCCGCCGCGAGCCGGGCCGCAGCGGCGCAGGCCATGACCCCGTTGCCGCCCTGGCCGGCCAGCCAGACGAAGCGCGCGTCCTGCGGATCGGCGCCGATCACCGGCTCGTGGTCGGGTGCGAAGGTGCGCAGCCCGCCCCATTTATGCGAGATGCGCGGCACCTTCATGGTGGTGAAGGTCTCGATCCGGTCGATGGCCAGCGCGACCTCCAGCTCGTCGGCCTGGGCGTCGCAGGGCGCGGTTTGCGCCATGTCCACGGGCGAGACCATGACCCGGCCGGCCTCGGGCTTGAAATAGAAGGTCTCGGCCAGGTCGAAGGTCATCGGCCAGCGGTGCAGGTTGCTGCCGGCCGGCGCGTCGAAGGTGACGGCGGTGCGGCGGAAGGGCAGGACGTTGCGATGGCCAAGGCCGGCCATGCCTGCCACCTGCTGCGCCCAGCCTCCGGCCGCGTTGACGATGGTGCCGCCCTGGAACGCGCCCGCGCTCGTGTCGACCTGCCAGCCGCCCGCGTCGCGGCGGATCGCGGTGACGCGGGCGCCGGTCGCGATCACGCCCCGCGCCGCGCGGATGCCGCGCCGATAGCCCATCATCAGCTCGTTGGTGTCGATGTCCTTGCAGTCGGGCTCATGCATGGCGGTGGCGAATGTCTCGGGCCGCAGCACCTCGCACCAGCGCAGGGCATCGGCGGCCGGGACCAGTTCGACGCGCGCGCCGCGCACGATCAGGTCGTCATATTGCGCCTGAAGCTGCCCGGTCTCATGCGCCCGGGCCAGGAACAGCGCGCCCCGGTCGGTCAGCAGCGGCGCGGTGGCAAAGCCCTCGGGCGGGTGTTCCAGGAAGCCGCGGCTGGCGCTGACCAGCCGGCTCCAGATCGGAGTGCCGTAGTTCTCGGTCAAGACGGCGGCAGAGCGGCCGGTCGCGTGATAGCCAGGCGCGCTTTCCTGTTCCAGCACGATCACGCTGCCGTGCGGCAACAGCTCATGGGCCACCGAGACGCCGGCGATGCCGCCGCCGATGACGATGAAATCCGCGGTCGCGGGCATGCCGTTCTCCTGTATCCTGCGTTGCCTGCCTGTCTTCTAACCGGATGCCGCGGCGTTTTCTAACGCAGCGCGCGCCGGTTTCGGCCGATGCTGTCGGGCCGGCGCGCCAAGGCTGGCCGATCACGGGGCACCGGATGCAAACGCAGGGTTTCAGTTGATATTTATCAGTCTCGCGCTAGGCTTTCGAGCACAGGGACAAATCCGGAAGGGACAGAGCATGAGCAAGCGCGACGACCTGATCGCCAAATATGCCGCCGATCTGAAGGACAAGCTGGGCGTCACGGCCGATGCCGATCTGCTGGCCAAGGTGGTGATCGGCTGCGGCCCCTCGATCTATGACGCCGATGCCGAGACCGTGGCGGCCTCGGACAAGTCGGAACTGGAGCGCATCAAGACCAATTACCTGGTCAAGAAACTGGGCCTGCCCGACGGGCCCGAGCTGATGGCGGCGATCCAGGACGTGGTGGCGAAATACGGCAGTTCCAACCGCAACAAGTATCGCGCGGTGATCTATTACATGCTGTGCACGCATTTCGGCAAACAGGCCGCCTATGGCTGATCCGGGCGCCCGAGCCTGATGGCCGACTGCGGCCCAAGGTCGCAGATCACGCGCATTTGACCGGGCGCGGCCCTGCGGCGCAAAGGGTGCGCGCCGCGGGGCCGCACGCGTTCAGTCCAGCATGCGCTTGATCGCCGCGACCTGTTCGGCGCTGGCGGCCAGCACGTCGCCGGCCAGCGCCTCGGCCTCGGCCAGCAGGGCCTCGGGCGCGACCAGCCGGTCGACCAGCCCCCAGGCCAGCGCCTCGTCGGCGGGGATCTTCTGTCCGGCCATCAGGATCATGCGGGCCCGCGACGGACCGATCAGCGCGCGCAGCCGCACCGGGTCGCTGGGTTGGGGCAGGAAGCCCAAGCGCATGACGGGATAGAAGAATTTCGCATCCGGCACCGCCAGCCGCAGGTCGCAGGCCAGCACCATGCCCATGGCGCCGCCGGCCACGGTGCCGTTCAGCGCCGCGATGGTCAGGCAGGGCATCGCGGCGATGCGGGACGACAGCCGCTCCCATTCCGGCGACAGCGCCAGGCCGGCGCGCGCAGCCTCGAGATCGGCGCCGGCCGAGAACACCTTGCCGGCGCCGGTCAGGATCACCGCGCGCAGGCCCGGCTCGGCGGCCAGCGCCTCGAAAGCCTCGGTCAGCGCGGCCAGCATCTCGGCGGTCAGCGAATTGGCCTTGTCCGGCCGCGCGATGGTGATGCGGCCGATTCCGCCTGCGAATTCCCTTGCGATCATCAATCCCTCCTTGGAGCCGCCCGCCGGCTGTGGCAAAACCCCGCAGACGTTTCTTATGCATACTCGCCGGAAGGTAATGACATGAACCTGCGACTGACAAGCTCTGCGCTGGCACTGGCCGCGATGACCGCGCCGGCTTTCGCCGATGTGACCCCGGAACAGGTCTGGCAGTCCTGGCTCGATTACTATCAGTCGATGGGCTATACCGTCACCCCCGGCAAGCAGGACACCGCCGGCGAGACGCTGACGCTTTCGGATGTCGAGTTCACCGGCGGCCCCGAGGACAGCCGCGTCAGCATGACCGTGCCGCAGATCGCGCTGACCGGCGACGACGGCAAGGTCACGACGGTCTTTGCCGAGACGATCACCGGGCTTGCCACCGGCAAGACCGAGGCCGGCGAGGCCTATGAGGTGCCCTTTGCCGTCGCCATGCCGGGCAACAGGATCGTGACCTCGGGCGCGGCCGAGGACATGACGCATGCCTTCGACTATCCGCAGATCGACCTGACGCTGACCACGATGAAATCGGGCGACACGGAAAAGCCGCTGCCGATCAAGCTGGGCTTGGCCGATTCCACCGGCACCTTCCATGTCGTCGCCGGCGCGCCGGCGAAATACGACTATGCGATGAAATCCGGCCAGATCACCTTCAGCGGCGACATCCCCGAGACCGAGGGCGAGAAGGTCAAGTTCGACGGCACGCTGGACGGGGCCGAGATCCTGGGCGAGATGGCGCTGCCGCAGGGCGTGAAGCCGGAAGAGGACATGAATGCCGCGCTGAAGGCCGGGCTTGCCATGAGCGGCACCGTCAAGGCCGGCGCGCTGGCCGCCAGCTTCGATTTCGCCGGCACCGGCGACGAGGGCCAGCCGCAGACCGGCGCCGGCAAATACGACGGCAAGGGCTTCGATCTGAGCTTCGCGCTGTCGCAGGACGGCCTGTCCTATCAGGCCGGTTCGGACGCGGGCCGTTTCGAGCTGACCACCAGCGACGTGCCCTTCCCGATCAACTATGCCATCGAAAGCGGCAGCTTCGACATGCAGATGCCGGTGATGCAGTCGGACGAGGCGCAGCCGTTCAAGTTCGCCTATTCGCTGGCCGGGCTGACGCTGGGCGATGCGATCTGGAACCTGTTCGACGCCCAGGGCCAGCTGCCGCGCGATCCGGCCTCGCTGGACATCGACGTGACCGGCACCGCCAGGGTGACCAAGGATCTGTTCGACCAGACCGCCGCGGATGACGCCGCAGCCGATGACGCGACCGCCCCGGCCGATGCGACCGACGACGCCACCGCCGAGGGCATGGCGGACGCCGCCCCGGCCGACGGTGCCGAGGCCACGGCCGAGGCTGATGCCGAAGCGGATGCCGCGGCCGAACAGCCCTTTGTCCCCGTCGACCTGGCGATCAACCAGTTCGCGCTGAACGCGCTGGGCGCCAAGGTCACCGCCGAGGGTGCGCTGAAGGCGCCGGAAAACGGCGACATGACCGCGCCCATCGGCCAGATCGACGCCCATGCCGAGGGGCTGAACGGGCTGATCGACAAGCTGGGCACCATGGGCCTGATCCCCGAGGACCAGATCATGGGCGTGCGCATGATGCTTGCCATGTTCGCCAAGCCCGAAGCCGAGGGCGAGGACAAGCTGGTCAGCAAGGTCGAATTCAAGGAAGGCGGCTCGATCTTCGTCAACGGCCAGCAGATGAAGTAAGCGGCGGCGCGGCGCTGGCGGCCGCGTCTCGGGACGGAATTGCGGGGGCCGGGCAGTCGTCCCGGCCCCCGGCACATATGAAGGGTGAACGCATGTCCGAATTCTCGCAGCTTCAGGCGCTGACCGACCGGCTGCTCTCGGCCGCCCGGCAGGCCGGCGCCGACCAGGCCGATGCCGTGGCGCTGGAGGCGGCGGCGGTTTCGGTCGACGTGCGCGGCGGCCGGCTGGAACATGCCGAGCGCGCCGAAGGCGTCGAGATCGGGCTGCGCGTGCTGATCGGCGGACGGCAGGCCTGCGTCTCGGCCTCGGACCGTTCCGAGCGGACCATCGCCGAGATGGCGGCCCGCGCCGTCGCCATGGCGCGCGAGGCGCCGGTCGACGACACCCTGGGCCTGGCCGAGCCGGGCCAGCTGGCCCGCGACACCGACAGCAGCCGGTTGGAACTCTTCGACCCCGGGCCCGAGCCCAGCCCCGAGGTGCTGCAAGAGCTGGCGCTGCGCGCCGAGGCCGCCGCGCTGGCGGTCGAGGGCGTGTCACAGATCGAATCCGCCAGCGCCAACCATTCGCGGCGGCGGATGTGGATTTCCGGCTCGAACGGGTTCTCCGCCGGCTACGGCCGCAGCGGCCACGGGCTTTCCGCCGTCGTCATCACCGGCGAGGGCCTGGGGATGGAGCGTGACTGGGCCGGGGAAAGCCGGGTCCATGCCGCCGACATGCCCGCGCCCGAAGAGATCGGCCGGCTCGCGGCCGAGCGCACGGTGGCGCGGCGCGGTGCGCGAAAGCCGCCGACCGGCGCCTTCCCGATCCTTTACGACGAGCGCGTGGCGGGCGGGCTGATCGGCCATCTGGTCGGCGCCGCGAACGGGGCCGCCATCGCCCGCGGCGGCAGCTGGCTGCGCGACGCCCTGGGCGAGCAGGTGCTGCCCAAGGGCTTCGACCTCTTGGAAAACCCGCATCTGCCACGCCACGGCAGCTCGCGCATCTTCGATGCCGAGGGGCTGGCCACGGCGCCGCGCCTGCTGGTCAGGGACGGCGTGCTGCAGGGCTGGACGCTGGACCTGGCCACGGGACGCAAGCTCGGGATGCCCTCGACCGCCAATGCCATGCGCGGCGCCGGCAGCCCGCCCTCGCCCGGGGTCACGAACCTGGAACTGACCCCGGGCGAGCAGACCCGCGACGCGCTGATCCGCGAGATGGGGCGCGGGCTGCTGGTGACCTCGATGCTGGGCGCCTCGATCAACGGCACCACCGGGGATTATTCGCGCGGCGCCGGCGGCTTCTGGGTCGAGAACGGCGAGATCGCCTATCCGGTGAATGAATGCACCATCGCCGGCAACCTGCGCGACATGCTCTTGCGGCTGACGGCGGCGAATGACCTGCCGGACTGGCGCGGCATGCGGGTGCCCAGCCTGCTGGTCGAAGGGATGACCCTTGCCGGCGCGTGATCTGGCGCTGCTGGAGCAGGCCGCCGTCGAGGCCGGCGAGATCGCGCTGCGCTTCTGGCGGCAGGCGCCGCAGGCCTGGGACAAGCCCGAGGGCGCCGGCCCGGTGACCGAGGCCGACCTGGCGGTCAATGCCCATCTGGAAGCCGTGCTGCGCCAAGCGCGGCCGAATTATGGCTGGCTCAGCGAGGAAAGCGCCGACACGCCCGAGCGGCTGGCGGCCGAGCATTGCTTCATCGTCGATCCGATCGACGGCACGCGGGCCTTCATCGACGGGCAGCAGGGCTTTTCGGTCTCGCTGGCCGTGGCGCGGGCCGGGCGGGTGGTGGCGGGCGTGGTGCATCTGCCGGCGATGGGCGTGACCTATGCCGCGGCCGAGGGCGGTCCGGCCCTGCGCGACGGCCGGCCCATCGCGGCCTCGAGCCACGGTTTTCAGGACGCGCGGGTGCTGACCGGCAAGCCCGGCCTTGACCCCCGGCACTGGCGCGGCGTGGCGCCGCCGCTGCGCCGGGTGTTCCGGCCGTCGCTCGCCTGGCGCTTCTGCCTGGTGGCGGATGGGCAGTTCGACGCGACGCTGTCGGTCCGGCCGGCCTGGGAATGGGACGTGGCGGCCGGCAGCCTGATCGCGCAGGCCGCCGGCTGCCGGGTCAGCGACCTGGCCGGGGCGCCGATGCGCTTCAACACGCCCGAGGCCCTGACGCCGGGGCTGGTGGTGGCCGGGCCGGCGCTGCATGGCGCGATGCTGCGCGCCATGACGCCCTTCACCGCGCCGGGCGAGCCAACTTGATGCCATGCCGCGTCGCGGCTAAGAAGAGGGCAAGGGCCTGACGGCCTTATCCCGCAGATAGGGCCAGTCATGAGCCGCCTTCCCCCCGCAGCCCGCGACCGGCTGGCCGACGAGATCACCTTCCAGCCCGCCAATGCCGAGGCCCGGCTGCTGCGCGAGGCGCTGGGCCGCTATGCGACCGGGGTGACGGTTGTGACCACCGCCGGCTCGCTGGGGCCGGTGGGCATGACCGTGAACAGCTTCGCCAGCGTCTCGCTGGAGCCGCCCTTGGTGATGTGGTGCCCGGCCCGGGCCTCGACCCGGCACGATGTCTTCGCGCAGGCGGCGCATTGGTCGGTGCATGTGCTGGGCTCGGAGCAGCTGGAAACCTGCCTGCGCTTCACCAAGGGCGGGCGGCAGTTCCAGGGGCTGGAGCCGGTGCTGACGCCCGAGGGCGTGCCGGTGATGCCGGGGGTCGCGGCGCGTTTCGATTGCGCCGGCCATGCCGCGCATGAGGCGGGCGACCATTCCGTGCTGATCGGCCGGGTGCTGCGGGTGACGGTGGCGGGGCCGGGCGACCATCCACTGGTCTTTGCCGCCGGCCGTTTCGGGCAGTTCGAACCCGACCAGGGCGGCTGAGGCGCAAGGGGGGCTCTGCCCCCACGTCTTGCGCGCCCCTCGATGGGGCACGCAAGACGTTCCCCCGGGGTATTTTCGAAACAGTGAAGGCGATCAGCTGCCTTCCAGCGGCGGCAGCGGCTGCGAGAAGATGTCATCGATGCGGGGCATGGGCGCGCTGCTGGTGCGGATCGACCGGCCTGGACCCGAGAGCGTGGCGATCTGGCCGGCGAGCTGCGCGATGGCCTGGGATTGGGCGCGGGCGATGGCGGCGGGGCCCGCGTCGGCCAGGGGGATCCTGATGTCGAAGCTGCGCGCCTGGTTGGCGCCGCCGGCGGCGGAATCGCCGACGAAATAGCGGCCCGACAGGCGATAGCTGCCGTCGGCCAGGGCCAGCGCCTTTTCCACCCGCACCTCCAGCGTGCGGCGCGGCGGTTCCGACAGCGGCCAGGGTTCGGCGATCACCGTCGCGCCCGAGATGTCCGAGATCGTCCGCGCCAGCGTCAGCGTGAAGGCGCGCTGCGGATCGTCGGCCCAGAGCTGTTTCGTGTTCGAGCGCACGGCGCCGTCCGCCGTCTGCCAG
The DNA here is from genome assembly GCF_000371965.1 of Paracoccus sp. N5. Classification (NCBI taxonomy): domain Bacteria; kingdom Pseudomonadati; phylum Pseudomonadota; class Alphaproteobacteria; order Rhodobacterales; family Paracoccaceae; genus Paracoccus; species Paracoccus sp. N5. The sequence continues at coordinate 1,600,054 of NZ_AQUO01000001.1, forward strand.
CTGACCTCGTCGCCCGCGGCATAGTCCGGCAGCGACACGTCCTTCAACTCCGCCGTGCCCAGCCGGTCGGCGACGCGCTGGCCGCTGTCGGGCGGGTCGATCAGGTAGCGAGCGGTCTTTTCGCCGTTCGAGCAGGCGCCGAGCAGGGCGAGGCAGGCGGCGGAGGCAAGGATCAGGCGCATCTTATCGTCCCAGGATGAAGGCTTGCGGGTTGCGCTCGATGGTGCGCGCGAGGCTGCCGAAGGCATTGGCGGCGCGGCGCATCTCGCGCATCAGGTTGATGGTTTCGGTGTTGAAGCTCGAGCGGTCGCCATAGGCCGCCAGCACCGCGTCGGCACGCGCGGCCAGCGTCTCGAGCCGGGCCGAGAGCTGCGGCAGGCGCCTGGCCGCGTCCGAGACGTCCTGCGCCGCCGTGCTGGCCGAGGCCAGCGCCGTGTTCAGGCTGCCCGCCGCATCGCCGTCGCGCAGGTCGTTCAAGAGGCCGGTGGCGGATTTCAGCGTCTCGGACAGGTTCTTCGGCAGTTGCTCGGCGTCCTCGGTGCCCAGAAGCGCACGGACGTCCCCGAGGATGCCCTCGGCCTCGGTGCCGATGGCGGCGAAGTCCACCGCCTCGACCTTGGCGGCGGCGGCGTCGATCTGGTCGACCATCTGCGGCACGTCGGCGGCGGCGAGCTTGACCGCCTCGGCCGCGGCCTGGGCCTCGTCCACCATGCCGCGGATCTGCGTCAGGGCGCCGGATTCGCGCAGCTCGGCGGTGGCGCTTTTGATTTCCTCGGCGGCGGACCCGGCGTTCTCCAGCGTGCCGCGCAGCGCGGCGGGGATGGCGCGGGTGTCCTCGCTGCTGGCGATGGCGGTGACCGAGTTCATCATGTCGCTGGCGGATTTCAGCACCTCCTCGATCGGCAGGTTGCCGACCCGGGCCAGGAAGCCCTGCGCCGTGCCGGTGAAATCCGAGATGTCGCCCGGCGCCGAGGGGATGACCGGATTCGGCTGCGCGTCGCGGTCCAGTTCCGCCGGCGCGGCGTCGGGCAGCGCGACCAGCTCGACCTCCAGCGAGGTGCCGAAGAAGCCGGCGCTGGCCAGGCGGGCGCGCAGCCCCTGGCGGACCTGGCCGTCGATGAAGTCCAGCGCCTGTTCGGGCGTCGAGCCCGCCGGCAGGCCCAGGCGCTCGGGGGTCAGGGCCAGCGTCACTTCCTGTTCCACATGGTCCTGGCCCTGGTCGTCCTTGGCCGTGCGCGCCGCGAGGCTGGTGACGCGGCCGACGGTCAGGCCCATGAACTGGACATTGGCGCCGGTTTCCAGCCCGCTGACCGATTCATCGACCAGCATGGTCAGGCGCAGCGCCTGGCCCTGGTCGTCGAAGAGATTGGCCTCGGCCGAGGCCTGGTCGGGCTGCAGCGAGAAGACATGGCCGTCCTCGACCGGTGCGCCGCCCGAGTTCAGCGTGGCGAATTCCGCCCCGCCCTGCAGCACCGAGGCCAGCGAATTCACGTTCAGCGACAGCCCCTGCGCCCCCAGCGAGACCGAGAAGCCCGAGGTGTCCCAGAACACGGTGCGGGTGGTCAGGAGCTTGTCATAGGGTGCGGCGATGAAGACATCGGTCAGCACGCCCTCGTCATTCTCGGCCAGGCGCAGGTTCTGCATCTGCCCGACCGGCAGGCCGCGGAACAGCACCGGCGCGCCCTCGGTCATCCCGCGCGAGCGTTCGGCCGAAAGCATGATCCAGGTGCCCTTTTCGCCGAAGCTGGTCAGCGGCGGCTTGTCGAGGCCCTTGAACTCGGTCTGCGGCTGGTCGACCTTGTCGTCCCAGTAGCCCTCGACGAAAGACCCGGTCAGCACGGTGTCGAGCCGCGAGATGCCCTGGGCCGAGACCTGCGGCCGCACGATCCAGAACTGCGCATCCTTGTCGATATAGGGCGCCAGGTCCTTGTCGACCCGCATCTCGACCTTGACCTGTTGCAGGTCCTCGGTAAAGCGCACGGATTCGACCTTGCCGACGGTGATCTCGCGGAATTTCAGCGCGGTTTCGCCGGGGGTGATGCCGGTCGCGTCCTTGAAGGCGACCGAGATCAGCGTGCCGCGGCCGGCGATCATGTTCCAGCCGACGCCCAGGGTGACGACCAGCGCGATGATCGGCACCAGCCAGATCAGCGGCAGCCCGGCCCGGACCGCGCGGGCGGCGGGCTTGCGGGCAGGTTCGGCGGGTTTCAGGGGGCTGTCCTTGGGCGGCGGCGTATCCGTCATTCCGGGTCCTTGCGGCTGCGCAGCGGCAGGCCGCGCCAGATCAGTCGAGGGTCGAAGCTTTGCGCGGAAAGCATGGTGAAGGCAACCGACAGCGCGAATGACACCGCCGCCGGCCCGGGATGGATCGAGGCGACGAAGCCCAGCTGCACCAGCGCCGACAGGATCGCGACCACGAAGACGTCGATCATCGACCAGCGGCCGATGAATTCGACGATCTCGTAGAGCACCAGCCGCTTGTGCGCCGCCCTGACCGTCGCCGGCCGGCCCGCCACCAGCGCCAGCCAGCTGATCGCGATGAACTTGCCCAGCGGCACCACGATCGAGGCGACGAAGATCACCGCCGCGACCCAGTAATTGCCATAGTGGATCAGCTCGACCACGCCGCCCAGGATGGTCGATTCGCTGCTGCCCCTCAGCCCGCCGAAGACCGAGGTCTTGAGCATCGGGAACAGGTTCGCGGGGATGTAGAAGATGAATCCCGCGGCCAGCCAGGCCCAGACCGCGTTCAGGCAGCGCCGGTCGGGCGGCACCAGCGCGCCGCCGCAGCGGGCGCAAATGGTCTCGGATTCCGGCCAGACCCGGCCGCAGCCGCGGCAGCCGGCCAGCCCGGCGCGATGGGCGGTCATCACCGGGGCGTGCTGGTCCTGCGGCAGGGTCACGCGCGATGCTCCGGCACGATCTCGCGCCCGTCGGTGGCCAGGCCCGCGTCCTCGATCGCATCCCAGATCGTGGCGGCGCTGGTAAAGGCATTGCTGGCGGCATTGACCAGGATCAGCGCGCAGAAGGCCCAGAAGGCCGGGCCGAAGCTGATATTGGCCAGGCCCCCGACCTTGACCAGCGCGACTGCGGTGCCGATGACGAAGATCTCGGCCATGGACCAGGGCCGCAGCGCCTCGGACAGGCGAAAGGCGGGCACGGCATGGGCAAAGGGCCGGCGATTCCGGCTGAGCGGCAAGAGCGTATAGACCAGCAGCACCGCCCGCAGCACCGGCAACCCGACGATCGAGCCCAGCAGCGCCACGGTCAGCGGCATCAGCGCGCCATGGGAAAAGGCCAGCGCCACCCCGAAAAGCGAGGTCTGGTTGCCGAAGCCCATGCGCGAGATTTCCAGGAAGGGAAAGAACACCGCCCCCACCATCAGCACCAGCGAGGTAAAGGACAGCGCGATGATCCGGGTGAAGGCACCGGCACGCGGGCTGGCGAGCACGGTGTTGCAGCGCACGCAGCGCGCGGTCTCGCCGGGTTCCAGCTCGCGCTCGACATGCAGCGCATCGCAGCGCGGGCAGGCGATCAGCCCAGCGCCGGTGGTCAGGTCATATGCGCCCTCGGTCAACATCCGGCCAGAATATCGGGGCCGGGGGCCGGCGCAAGATGCGGCGTCCGATTCGCCTTGCAGAAGAGTTTGATGCGCGGGCAGCCTGCGAAGGCCGGTCGAGCGCAGCGCCCTGGAAATTCTTTCATTTCCATTGTGTTGCCCAATTTCATGGCGTGATCCGCATTGCCCCGGCGGCGGGAAATGCGGCGCATTTGAGCCGTTAACTGGATATTAGCGCGCCGCGCATAGAGCTTGGAGGCAGGATACAGGAAAGGTTTGGCCATGGCCGGCAACGGGGGCGGCGCCCCGATCATCATCAAGCGGGTGCAGGGCGGGGGCGAAGCCGGTCATCACGGCGGCGCCTGGAAAGTCGCCTATGCGGATTTCGTGACCGCGATGATGGCCTTCTTCCTGCTGATGTGGCTTTTGAATGCCACCACGGAAAAGCAGCGCCAGGGCCTGGCGGATTACTTCAACCCCACCATCGTGCAGTCGCCGGCCAGCGGCAGCGACGGCCCCTTCGGCGGCGAGGTGCAGGATTCCGACACCAACAGCAGCAAGGGCGCCGGCGCCTCGCGCGACCAGCTGATGGCCCAGGCGCGCGAGGGGCAGCAGGCCGGCTTCGAAGAAGTGGCCCGCAGCATCCAGAACCAGCTGACCGGCAGCGGCGCCGAATCGATGCAGAAGGTCAATCTCTTGCGCCATGTCGTCACCCGCATGACCGACGAGGGGCTGGTGATCGAGCTGACCGACCTGATGGACGAGCCGCTGTTCGTCGGCGACAGCGCCCAGCCCACCCCGGCGATGAAGGAACTGGCCGAGGTGCTGTCCAGCGTGCTGCAGCGGGTGAAGAACGAGATCGCGCTGACCGGCCATGTGCGCGCTTACCCCGAGATGCTGATCCAGTCGCCGGTCTGGGCGCTCTCCGATGCCCGCGCCCATGCGCTGCGCAACCTGCTCGAGGGGACCGGCTTCGACAGCACCCGCATCCAGCGTGTGACCGCCTATGCCGACCGCCGCAACCGCTCGGTCAACCCGATGGATCCGAACAACAACCGGATCGAAGTGATTTTACTCAGATGACCGCCGCTGGCCGGGGCGCATTAGGGCGCTGTTAATCCCTCTCCGGCAGAATTCCCAGGAACGACTCAGACAGGATGACTGCAGAATGTCCATCTCTTCCGCCCTCAGCGCCGGGGTTTCCGGCCTGGCCGCCAACTCGACCCGGCTGGCCAATATCTCGGACAATATCGCGAACTCGGGCACCTACGGCTACAAGCGCGTGGATACCGAATTCGAAAGCATGGTGATCAACCAGGGTCGGGGCGGCGGTCTTTACACCGCCGGCGGCGTGCGCGCTGCCACCTCGCGCGACGTCAACCAGCGCGGCAACCTGGTCACCACCTCGAACGCGCTGGACATCGCCATCACCGGCCGCGGCATGCTGCCGGTCGTCACCTCCTCCGCGGTGGCCTCGGGCTACAGCACGCCGCGCGACCTGATGATGACCACCACCGGCTCGTTCGACACCGACGACCAGGGCTATCTGCGCACCAACTCCGGCCTGGTGCTGATGGGCTGGCCGGCGAATGCCGACGGCACGATCCCGGCGCAGCCCCGCGATTCCGCGATCGGGCTGCAACCGATCCGCATCGACGGCAGCCAGACCGCCGCCGATCCCACCACGCGCATCACCCTGGGCATCAACCTGCCGGCCAATGCTGCGGTCGGCGGCGCCACGGGCGACGCGCATGAGATGAATGTCGAATACTTCGGCAACCTCGGCAATTCCGAACAGATGATCTTCACCTTCACCCCGGATGTTTCGGGCACCACGGGCAGCCGGTCGAACAGCTGGACGATGGAGGTGCGCGATTCCGCCATCATCGACGACCCGGCGACCGCCGCGGATGAATCGCTCATCGGCAGCTATACGCTGGAATTCGACAGCAGCGCGACCACCGGCGGCCGGCTGATGAACGTCACGACCGGCTCGGGCGGCGCCTTTGATCCGGCCACCGGTACGCTGACCGTGACCGGTGCGAACGGCCCCATGACCATCGACCTCGGCCGCTACGGCGCCAGCCAGGGCATCACGCAGCTGGCTTCGGATTTCTCTCCGGCCAATGCGACCAAGAACGGCTCTCCCGTCGGCAGCCTGACCGCGCTTGAAATCGATGAGAATGGCTATATCCGCGCGACCTATGACACCGGCTTCACCCGCACCCTTTATCAGGTGCCGGTGGTGGACGTTCCGAACCCGAACGGCCTGATCGCGCTGAACAACCAGACCTACAAGGTTTCCCCCGACTCGGGTGCCTTCTATCTGTGGAACTCGGGTGACGGTCCGACCGGAGAGATCGCCGGCTACGCGCGCGAGGCATCGACGACTGACGTGGCGGCCGAACTGACCGACCTTATCCAGACCCAGCGCGCCTATACGTCGAATGCCAAGGTCATCCAGACGGTCGACGAAATGTTGCAGGAAACCGCCAACCTGAAACGCTGATAACGCCACCGGGGCAAGAAGGCCTTGCCCCGGCGCACCGCCAATCGGAGCTGTTGCATGAGTATTTCGTCCGCAATTTCCAATGCCGTCTCGGGCCTGACCGCAGTCTCGCGGGGCACCGAGCTGGTGTCCTCCAACATCGCGAACGCACTCACGCCCGGCTATGCCCGGCGCGAACTCGAGCTTGCATCCCGCCCGTCCGAGCGTGGCGGCGGCGTCAACGTGGCAGGTGTCGATCGCATTCTGAACGCCGGGTTGCTCGCCGACAGCCGTCTTACGCAAGCCGATGTCGGTGCATCGGGAACGACATCGGCCTTCCATGTCGCCATGGAGCAACTGTTTGGCACCGGCCAAGAGGCGTCCTCGCTGGGTCAGATGCTGACGGCCTTTGAATCCGCCCTGACCAGCGCGGCCGCTCGTCCCGACAACGAGACGCAGCTGGACAATGTGCTGACGGCCGCCAGCGGCCTGGCTGATAAGCTGAACACCATGTCCGAAAGCATCCAGGCCGAGCGCACGGCGGCGGACAGCGCCATCAGCAAGGATGTCGCGCGCCTCAATACGGCGCTTGAGCAGGTCGCCCTGTTCAACAAGCAGATCGTCAGCCTTTCGGCGCAAGGCAAGGATGCATCTTCCCTTGTGGACACCCGGCAGGCGGTGATCGACGGGATCGCGGATATCGTGCCTCTCAAGGAGGTGCCCCGGGAAAATGGCCGCATCGCGCTTTTCACCGTCGGCGGTGCCATCCTGCTTGACGGTACCGAACCCGCGAGCATCAGCTTTGAAAGTGCCGGAAACATCACGCCGCAAATGTCTCTGGCCAATGGCGCGCTGGCAAGGCTGACGTTCAATGGCAAGGAACTGAGCGCCGGGCAGATGAGCATGTTCAGCGGTGGCACCATCAGCGCCAATTTCGCCATCCGGGATGAGGTCGCGCCCGAATATCAGCAGCAGATCGATGGATTTGCGCGCGAAATCTATGACAGATTGGCCGATCCGGCGATCGATCCGTCCCTGAATGCCGGCGGGCCCGGGATTTTCACGGATGCGCAAGGTGCCTTGGATCCCGCCGATGAAACTGGCTTTGCCGGTCGCATCTCGGTAACCGCGCTCATCGACCCCGCAGCTGGCGGTGATCTATGGCGCATCCGTGCCGGCGTGAACGCCGCGAACTCCGGAGATTCCGGGGATAGCGGCCTGCTGGGCCGCCTGAGCTCCGCCCTTTCGACAACGCGGCTGCCCGCCTCGGGAAACCTGACCCAACAATCGCGAAGCTTGCAAACCTTGGCCGCGCATCTTTCGTCCTTTGCCTCCACCAATCGAATTCAGGCTGAAGCCGCCGCGTTGCAGGACAGCGCGCATCAGAACAGTCTGAAAACGGCCTTGCTGGCAGACGGCGTGGATACCGACAAGGAGATGGAAAGTCTCCTGGCGCTGGAGCGAGCCTATTCCGCCAATGCGAAGGTCTTCCAGACCGCAAACGACATGCTTGATGCTATTCTGAGGTTGACATGACATCCTTCAATTCGATCGGTGATCTTTCGCGCACCTTCCAGCTTCGCCTTGGTCAAAGCTCGCTGAAAAGCCGGCTTGATCAGCTGACCCAGGAAATGATGACGGGCATCAAGACGGATGTCCCCAAAGCGCTGGGCGGAGATCTGCACAAGATCTCGCATATCGAGGGGCGGCTGGCCATGCTGAGTTCCTTTCAGCTGAATGCCTCCGAGGCACAAGCGCAGTTTCAAGCCATGCAGACTGCGCTGGAAAGCATCAAGGACACCGTGGACGATCTTGGACCAAGCCTGCTCACCCAGGCCGGGGCCTCGGATGAGAACCAGCTTCGGTCACAACTTGGTGGCATCGAACAGAACTTCCGCTCGATGTTCAACACCTTGAACACCAATGTCGCAGGGCGCTACCTGTTTTCCGGATCCCGTTCCGATACGGCGCCGCTCGGCAGCTTTGATGACATGATGTCCGCTTTGGGCACGGCGGTCTCTGGCGCCACGACGGCCTCGGATATCGCAGCGCGCATCGACGCATGGTTCGATGCTCCGGCCGGTGCAGGCGGCTTCCTGGACTCCACATTCCAGGGCAGCGACAGCGGCAGCACCTCCTTGGCAGTATCCCCCGACAGCCAGGTCAGCATGAGTTTGACCGCAAACTCTTCGACATTGCGCGATACGCTGAAGGGCATGGCCATCATGGCATATGCCTCGGAAGCCGGAACGGGCGTCGACGGGGCGATGCTGCGGGATCTGTTTACCGAAGCAGGTTCACGGCTGGTGAAAGGAAGCACCGGATTGATCAGCGCCGCTGCCGATCTTGGTCAAAGGCAGGCCACCGTCACGCAAGCGCAGACCCGAAATGGCGCCGAGGCCACTGCGCTGTCTGTCGCCCGATCAAACCTGATAAATGCCGATCCTTACGAGACAGCCACGGCTCTCGAGGAAGTGGAAGCCAAGATCGAAAGCCTATATGCGCTTACCGCGCGTCTCTCGCGTCTCAATCTGACCGATTACCTGTCATGAGATTTCTATTCATCCTTCTGGCGGCCCTTGGCTTTGCACAAATCGCTGTCGCTGCGCCCGTCCGTATCAAGGATCTCGCGAATGTGGACGGGGTGCGGGGAAACGATCTCGTGGGCTACGGCCTGGTCGTCGGCCTCAATGGTTCGGGCGACAGCTTGCGGAACGCGCCATTCACAGAAGAGATCATGGCCGGATTGCTCGAGCGTCTGGGTGTCAATGTCACCGACGAAGCGTTCCGGCCAAAGAACGTTGCGGCGGTGATTGTCACAGCTGCGCTGCCGCCCTTCGCGCGCGCAGGTTCCCAGATTGATGTCAATGTGGCGGCTATCGGTGATGCAAAAAGCCTGCTTGGCGGCACTCTGGTGATGACGCCGCTGAATGCGGCCGACGGTGAAATCTATGCTGTCGCTCAAGGGGCTGTTCTTGCCGCGGGCGCGGAGGCTTCCGGAGCGGCTGCTTCGGTCGTTCAAGGCGTTCCCACAACGGGTACGATACCCTCGGGTGGAAGGGTGGAGCGAGAGGTAGCTTTCGACTTTTCGCAGATGACCAATTTGCGGCTGGCCTTGCGAAATCCGGACTTTACAACGGCTGCACGTGTGGAAGCCGCGATAAATCGCAAGCTTGGCCGCGGACTGGCAGAGCTTGTCGATTCTGGAACTATTTCGATCAACTCCACCGTTCTGGGCAATGTCAATCCCGCGCGCCTTATGGGGCAGATCGAGAATATTACCGTGGAACCGGAAGCTGCGGCCAGGGTCGTTATCGATCACAAATCGGGAACCATCGTCATGGGAGAGGATGTCAGGATTTCCCGCGTGGCGGTTTCACAAGGCAATCTGACTCTCCGCGTTCGCGAGGCACCGGTCGTGTCTCAGCCCAATCCGTTCGCTCCTGGGGAAACCGTGGTTGTGCCGCGGACACAGGCCGAGATAACGCAAGAGCCCGGTATCGGATTTGCGGAAGTATCGGGTGAATCGTCCTTGTCAGAGGTTGTCGCGGGACTTAACGCGTTGGGAATTCGGCCAAGAGACATGATTGATATCCTGAAAGCCATTCATGCGGCGGGGGCATTGCATGCGGAATTTGTCGTGAACTAAAAGGACGATCCCCATGGTTAAGGGAATGCGAACGGGCTCTATTGGCTCTGTCACCCAAATCCCGAGAGGAATTCAGCTCTCGAATCCAGCGTGGCAGGTGGATGGCATGAACAGACCGGCACCGCCGACCTGCAAGACCCGGAAAGGGCCAGCCTGCAACGGAACGCTCGGGCGCCGCGGCTCGCTCACGATCTGGTTCGGCCCGGCCATGAGTTGGGAAGCCGCTTCCACCGGCAAGCGTGGTCGCCGGCCCGACGACAATGATGCCGCGATCCAGGCTGTCTGACCATCAAATGTCTGGCATGATGCTTCGTCACACTTCCGCCCATTCAGGCTTGAAAAGCTGCCGCCAAATCGCCCGCGATCCGCGTGCCGTCCTCTGCGGGCAGTTGCGGCGGCTGGGTGAACTCCAGGATCCCGTCCTTCAGATAGGCCTGGGACGACACGTCGTGGACATGATGCATCGGCACGACATGGGCATGGGCATGGGCGACATGGATGCCGGTATAGAGCAGCGCCACCCGCTCGACCCCGTAGAGCGCCTTCATCTGCCGCGACAGACGTTGCGCGCAGGTGGTGATGCGGCTGGCCAGATCCTCGGGCAGATCCTCGAACCAGGGGTAATGCTGCTTGGGAATGATCAGGCAATGCCCGGGGCGGATCGGATGCAGGTCGAGAAAGGCCAGGATATGGTCATCCTCATGCACGCGATGCGCGGGCAGTTCGCCGCGCGCGATACGGCAGAACAGGCAATCGTTTCCGGACATGGGCAACCTCTTTGGCGGGGCGCGGCCGCAGGGACCGCGCGGCCGGGATCAATAGCGGTAATGCTCGGGCTTGAACGGGCCTTCGGGCGTCACGCCGATATAGTCGGCCTGTTCGCGCGACAGCCGGGTCAGCTTGACGCCGATCCGGTCCAGGTGCAGCCGCGCGACCTTTTCGTCCAGCGCCTTGGGCAGGATATAGACCCCCGGCGCGTATTCGTCGCCCTTGGTCCACAGCTCGATCTGCGCCAGCACCTGGTTGGTGAAGCTTGCGGACATGACGAAGCTCGGGTGGCCGGTGGCATTGCCGAGGTTCAAGAGCCGCCCCTCGGACAGCAGGATGATGCGGCTGCCCGAGGGCATCTCGATCATGTCCACCTGCTCCTTGATATTCGTCCATTTGTGGTTGCGCAGGGCGGCGACCTGGATCTCGTTGTCGAAATGGCCGATGTTGCCGACGATGGCCATGTCCTTCATCTCGCGCATGTGCTCGATGCGGATCACGTCCCGGTTGCCGGTGGTGGTGACGAAGATGTCGGCGCTGGCGACCACGTCCTCCAGCACCACGACCTCGAACCCGTCCATGGCGGCCTGAAGCGCGCAGATCGGGTCGACCTCGGTGACCTTGACCCGGGCGCCGGCGCCGCGCAGCGAGGCGGCCGAGCCCTTGCCGACGTCGCCATAGCCGCAGACCACGGCGACCTTGCCGGCCATCATCACGTCGGTGGCGCGGCGGATGCCGTCGACCAGCGACTCCTTGCAGCCGTATTTGTTGTCGAATTTCGACTTGGTGACCGAGTCGTTCACGTTGATCGCCGGGAAGGGCAGCAGCCCCTTCTTGTGCAGGTCATAGAGGCGATGCACGCCGGTCGTGGTTTCCTCGGACACGCCGCGCAGCGCCGCGCGCTGGCGGGTGAACCAGCCGGGCGAGGCCGCCAGCCGCTTGCGGATCTGCGCGAACAGCGCCTCTTCCTCTTCGCTGGTCGGCACGTCGATCAGCCCGGTCTCGCCGGCCTCGACCCGCGCGCCCAGCAGGACGTACATGGTCGCGTCGCCGCCGTCGTCCAGGATCATGTTGGCGGTGCCTTCGGCGAACTGGAAGATCTGGTCGGTATAGGACCAGTATTCCGGCAGCGTCTCGCCCTTGATGGCAAAGACCGGGATGCCGGCCTTGGCGATCGCCGCCGCGGCATGGTCCTGGGTCGAGAAGATGTTGCAGGACGCCCAGCGCACCTGGGCGCCCAGGGCCACCAGCGTCTCGATCAGCACCGCGGTCTGCACCGTCATGTGCAGCGAACCGGCGATGCGCGCGCCGGCCAAGGGCTTCGCTTCGCCATATTCGGCGCGCAGGGCCATCAGCCCGGGCATCTCGGTCTCGGCGATGTCCAGCTCCTTGCGGCCGAATTCGGCCAGGGAGATGTCACGGATGATGTGGTCGGTCATGGATGCCTCGCGCAGCTTGTCGCCGCGGCCATACCATTCGCGGCGCTGCGGCGCAAATCAGCCGTTGAGCCCCGCCTTGGTGAAGAACACCCCCGGATTGGCGCCGTCGCTGAAGCCGATGCCCGAGGCGATGACGCAACTGGTCGCATCCGGCCGCTCCAGCACCACCGTCCAGGTGCCCATCAGCGCCGAGCCCCAGAGCGTGCTGCCCTCATGCCCGGCGGCGACCTTTTCCTCGCCGAAATCGTGGCTCAGGGTCGCTTCCACCTCGGCCTTGCGGTCGCACCAGGGCTGGTCGGCGACGACAGTGTCGGACAGCGGCAGCGTGCGGGCCATCTCGCGCACCGCGCGCGGGTCCATGCCTGCCACCGCCGACCAGCCGCGCGGATTGGCCAGGTTCTGCTCGCGGCTCATGGTGGTGGCCATGGCCGGGGCGGCACTCAGCGCCGGGGCGGCGACGGCCAGCGCCAGCATGGCGGGGGCAAGGCGGGTCAGCAGGGTCTTGGTCATCGGATCAACCTTTCGCTTGGCAGCGGGTTCGCGGGCAAAACGCCGCCCCGCGCGGCAAGGTTCCGCAAAGGTTCCATGCTGGCGGCGCGGGCGCGGATGGCCTAGAACCGGACCGGGGCCAGGACCAAGGGGGACGGAATGGCGATCTTGCTGGCGGATGTGGGCGGCACCAATGCGCGCATGGCGCTGGCGCGGGACGGTGCGCTGGATGCGGCGTCGATCACCCGCTTTCGCGGCGACGACCACGCCAGTTTCGACGATGTGGTCACCGCCTATCTGTCGCAGCAGGGCAGCCCGCAGATCGAGGCGGTCTGCGTCGCCGTCGCCGGCCCGGTCTGGGGCCACGAGGCACGGCTGACCAACCGCGACTGGGATTTCTCGGAATCGCGGCTCTGCGCGCTGACCGGCGCGCCGCGCGCCCGGCTCATCAACGACCTGATCGCGCTGGGCTATGCCACGCCGGCGCTGGACGGTGCGTCGGCGGGCTTCCTGCGCGCCCCGGCCGGGGCCGCGCTGTCGAACGGCCAGCGCCTGGTGGTCAATGCCGGCACCGGCTTCAACGTCTGCGCCGTCAAGGTGCTGCCCGGGGGCGGCATCGCCTGCCTCGAGGCCGAGGAAGGCCACACCCGCCTGCCGCTGTCGGTCGCAGAGCCGCTGGCGCAGGTGCTGGGCGACAAGGCGGGTCAGGTCGATTCGGTCGAGGAGCTTTTCGCCGGCCGCGGCCTCGCGCGCCTGCACGCGCTGCGCAGCGGCACGGCGCCGGCGCGGGCCGAGACCGTGACCGATGCCGCGGCCCAGGGCGACGCCGAGGCGCTGCGCACGCTGGCGCTTTACGCCCGGCTCCTGGGTCTCTTGTGCCGGGAACTTGCCTTGCGATTCATGCCGATGGACGGGATGTTCCTGACCGGCAGCGTGGCGCGGACCTGCGCCGACCGCTTCGCGATCTTCGAGGCGGCCTTCCTGTCCGACCCGCTGATGGCGCGGATTCCGCAGGCGGTTCCGGTCGGGGTGATCCGCGACGACATGGCCGCGCTGCATGGCTGTCTTGCCGCAATCCGCTGAAAATTGCCCGAATCCGGGCCGCTCGCGCTGGATTTTGTTAACACTCCCTGCAATGCTGCCGCAAAATGCGAAAAAGCAGGACGGGCAGGCCATGAAAAGCTGGATCAGGGCGGGCGTATCGGCCGCAATCGTGCTGGGCGCGGGTGCGGGCATGGTATTGGCCCAATCCTCGGGGCCCTCGTCCTCCTCGCCCTTCTCGGGCCTCTTCGGCGGCAAGGGCGGCAATGCCGGCTCGCCCGTCGATGTCGATTTCAGCATCCGGGGCGGCGACGACGAGCTCTTGCCGCAGATCCGCGCCACCTCTCTGCTGGTCAGCGCGCAGGACGAGGGGCGGGTGACCGGCCAGGACATGCTGGCGGCGGCGCGCGGCGACTATGCCCGCATCCTGGGCGTGCTCTATGACAACGGCTATTTCTCGGCGCTGATCGACATCACCCTGGACGGGACCGAGGCCGCGACCATCGCGCCGCTCGACGCGCCGAAGCTGGTGCGCAGGGTCGTGGTGCAGGTCGACCCCGGGCCGCGCTTCCGCTACAGCCGGGCCGAGATCGCGCCGGTGGCGCCGGGCACCGAACTGCCCAGCGAATACCACACCGGCGCCATCGCCCGCACCAGCGACATGAAGGGCGCCGCCACCGCCGCCGTCTCGGGTTGGCGCGACGTGGGCCATGCCAAGGCCGACGTGGCGGAAACCCGGATCATCGCCGATCACGCCACCAACAAGATCGACAGCCGCATCCTGCTGGCGCCCGGCCCGGAACTGCGCTTCGGCAAGCTGACCATCCGCGGCGAAAAGCGCATGGACCCGCGCCGGCTGCGCAAGATCGCCGGCTTCCCCGAGGGCGAGAAATTCGACCCCGAAAAGCTCGAGGATGTCAGGAAGCGCCTGCGCCGCTCGGGCGTGTTCTCGGCCATCACCCTGACCGAGGCGGATTATATCAGCCCCGGCAATACGCTGGACGTGGACCTGCTGGTGGTCGAACAGAAGCTGCGCCGCCTGGGCGCGGGCTTTGAATATTCCAACACCGACGGGCTGGCGCTGACCGCCTATTGGATCAACCGCAACCTGTTCCGCGGCGGCGAGCGGCTGCGCGTCGATGCCGGCGTTTCCGACATTGGCGGCGACACCGGCCGCGACTACAACCTGGGCGTGCGCATCGACCGGCCGGCGACGATCACCGCCGACACCACCGGCTATGTGCTGGCCCAGGTCGTCAGCCAGCAGGAAGAGGATTACGACCTCAAGTCCGGCACCTTCGGCCTGGGCTTCACCTGGCTGCCCAGCGACGAGCTGACCGCCGACGTGGCGCTGCAATATCGCGCGCTGCGGGTGGACGACGATTCGGGCCAGACCGATTTCCGGCTCTTCGCGCTGCCGGCCTCGATCACCTGGGACAAGCGCGACGACCAGAACGACGCCAAGCGCGGCTATTGGCTGTCGGGCGGCGTGACCTCCTTCGTGGGCTTGCAGGACGAGACCGGCTCGGGCGCGCAGATCACCGCCGAGGGCCGGGCCTATTACAGCTTCGGCCAGGACGACCGCTTCACGCTGGCCGGCCGCGCCCGGCTGGGCACCGTCGCCGGGCCGGACATCGAGGAAACCCCGCGCGACTATCTGTTCTGGTCGGGCGGCGGCGGCACCGTGCGCGGCCATTCCTATGAATCGCTGGGCGTCGAGGTGATCGAAGGCCCCGACGGCCCGGTCAAGACCGGCGGCATGTCCATCGTCACCCTGACCGCCGAAACCCGCATCCAGGTCCGCGAAAAGATCGGCCTTGCCATCTTTGCCGACGCCGGCCGGGTGTGGGAGGACAGCACCTGGTCCGGCGCCAGCGGCTGGCAGGCCGGCGCCGGCGCGGGCATCCGCTACAAGACGCCGATCGGCCCGCTGCGCTTCGACCTCGCCACGCCGGTCGGCGGCGGCGATGGCGACGACGGCGGGGTGCAGGTCTATATCGGTCTGGGGCAGGCATTCTGATGCGCGATCTGGCTTACCGTCTCTTCCTCGCCCTTTGCCTCGCGCTGGCCGCGCCTCTGGTCGCCGTGGCGCAGGACAGCGCCGCCGAGATCTCGCAGCAGGTCGAGGACGACAAGGGCTTCATCACCCGCTTCCTGCAGGAAAAGCTGTCCGGCGCCGGCCGCGACGTGCAGATCGACGGCTTCCGCGGCGCGCTGTCGTCCCGCGCGACCTTCGACCGCATGACCATCGCCGACGATGACGGCGTCTGGATCACCCTGGAAAACGGCGCCATGAGCTGGAGCCGCTCGGCGCTGCTGTCGCGCCGCATCCAGATCGACGAGCTGTCGGCCGAACGCATCATCCTGCCCCGCCTGCCCGGCGGCGGCGACAGCGCGCCCAAGGCCGAGGCGCGGGAATTCTCGCTGCCGCAACTGCCGGTCAGCGTGAACATCGACAAGATCCAGGTCGGCCGGGTCGAACTGGGCCAGCCGATCATCGGGCAAGAGGCGGTGATCGCCATCGACGGCGCCATGAACCTGGAAAACGGCGAGGGCCAGACCAAGCTGACCATCGACCGCGTCGACGGCCCGCGCGGCCAGTTCCTGCTGGACGCGGGCTTTTCCAACGAAACCCGGGTGCTGGCGCTGGACCTGCGGCTGGACGAGGACAGGAACGGCCTTTTCACCAATATCGTCAAGATGAACGGCCGCCCGGCCGTGCAGGCGCAGATCTCGGGCACCGGGCCGCTGTCGGATTACACCGCGAAGATCGCGCTGATGACCGACGGAGAGCCGCGGGTGCAGGGCACCGTCGCGGTGCGTTCCGAACAGCGCGACGGCGCCGCCGGCACGGCCTTCCTGGCGCAGCTCGACGGCGACATCGCCTCGCTGACCGCGCCGCAGAACCAGCAGTTCTTCGCGGGCACCTCGCAGATCCGCGCCGAGGGCTGGCGCGGCGCCGACGGCCGGCTCTTGGTGCCGGAACTCAAGGTCACCACCGGGGCGCTGGACCTGGCGGGCTCGGTCGCGACCACCGCCCAGGGGGCGCCGGAAAGCGCGCATCTGACGCTGCTTCTGGGCCAGGACGCTGGCGCCACGCAGCTGCCGGTCGCGGTGCCCTTCGGCGACAAGCCGATGACGGTGACCTCGGGCAACCTGCGGCTGGACTATGACGCGGCGCAGGGCGCGGGCTGGGTCTTGAAAGGCCGCGTCGGCGACATGACCCGGCCCGACCTCACGCTGTCCGAGCTGCGGCTCGACGGCCGCGGCCGGGTGGTGCTGACCGACGCCCAGGCGCTGTCCGAGGTGCGCGGCTGGGTCGCCTTCGGCATGGACGCGGTGAAGCCCACCGACCCCGGCCTGGCCGAGGCGCTGGGCGACACGCTGAACGGCGGCCTGAACTTCGCCTTCACCCCCGGCAATGCGCTGAAATTCTGGGGCATGAACATCAACGGCAGGGGCTATGGCTTCAAGGGCGAGGCCGAGGTCTCGGGCCTGAAAAGCGGCCTTGCCATCGCCGGCGACATCACCGCCACGCATGACGACCTGTCACATTTCTCGCGCTTGGCCGGGCGCGCCCTGGGCGGACGGGCCGAGGCGGCGATCAGGGGCCGCTATGTCCTGCTGGGCAAGGCCTTCGACCTGGACACCCAGGTCAAGGGCCATGACATCCGCATCGGCCAGGACCAGGCCGACCGCATGCTGGCCGGCGAATCGGCGATCAACCTGTCGGCCAAACGCGACGGCACCGGCATCCAGCTGCGCAACCTGACCGTCAACGCCCGGAACCTGACGGCCGAGGCGCAGGGCTACCTGAACAGCAATGCCAGCGACGTGACGGCGACGATTTCGATGCCCGACCTGTCCGTCGCCGACCCGCGCTATGCGGGCGCGGTGCAGACCCGGGCGCATCTGACCGGCCCGCAGGGCGGCCGCAAGCTGGCGCTCGAGGGCAAGGCGCAGGACCTGGCCCTGGGCCGGCCCGAGATCGACGGCGCCTTCAAGGGCGAGACCGACCTGGTGATCGAACTGCTGGAAAGCGACGGCGCCTATCAGTTGCAGCAATTCAGCCTGCAAAACCCGCAGCTCGACGCCCAGGGCAAGGGCAGCTTCTCGATGCAGACGCTGGACGGCGAGCTTTCCGTCGCCATGCCCGACCTTTCGGTGCTGGGCCGCGGCTTCTCGGGCGGGGTCACGCTGCAAGGCACCGCCTCGAAACAGGGCAATGCCCGCCGGCTGGAATTGACCGGGCGCGGCACCGACCTGCGCTTCGGCCAGCAGGACGTGGACGGGGCGCTGACCGGCGTCACCGACCTGAAGCTCTCCGCGCGCGAGCAGGGCGGCGAATTCACCATCGACAGCTTCAACCTGCAGAACCAGCAGATGCAGGCCACGGCGCAGGGCACCATCGGCCAGGCGACCGACATGACCGGCGCGGTCAGCATCAAGTCGCTGGCCAGCTTCGGCCGCGGCTGGCGCGGCTCGCTGCAGGCGCAGGGCAGTTTCAGGGACGCGGGCGACGGCGCGCGGCGGCTGGACGTGACCGGCACCGGCACCGACCTGTCCTTTGGCCAGGCCCAGGTCGATGGCGCGTTGGCCGGCCAGACCCGGCTCGCCGTGCAGGGGACCGAGCGCGGCGGCGTCTTCACCATCGACACCGCGACGGTCGAGAACCCGCGCCTGAACGTGGACGCCGCCGGCAAGCTCGGCAAGGGCGCCACCGACCTGACCGCCAACCTGCGCGCCGACGACCTGCGCTTCCTCGGCCGCGGCTTCCGCGGCGCGGTGCAGGCCCAGGGCCGGGTGCAGGACCAGCCGGATGGCACCCGCGCCATCACCGCCACCGGCGATGCCAGCAACCTTGCCGTCGGCAATGCCCAGGCCGATGCCGTGCTGGCCGGCCAGACCCGGATCGAGCTGGCCGCGACCCAGCGCGCCGACGGCAGCCTGACCGTCAGCCGGCTGCGGGCGCAGAACCCGCAGCTCTCGGTCACCGGCGACGGCAGCCCGTCCGAGGGGCTGAACCTCGACGCCCGGCTCGCCGACCTTGGCCTGCTGGTGCAGGGCTTCCCGGGGCCGGCGACGGTCACGGGTACCATCCGCAACACCGGTCCGACCTACGACGTGAATCTGACCGCGACCGGGCCGGGCGATACCCAGGCCCGCGTCACTGGCACCGCCGCGACCAGCCTGGCGACCGCCGACATCCGCATCGAGGGCACCAGCAATGCCGCCGCCGCCAACCCCTTCCTGCGCACCCGCTCGGTCGAGGGGCCGCTGAGCTTCGACCTGCGGCTGAACGGCAAGCCGGCGCTGGAATCGCTTTCGGGCCGGGTGGCGCTGACGGGCGGCCGGCTGGCCGAGCCGCGCTTCGGCCTGGCCGTGGGCAGCCTGAACGCCAATGCCGATTTCAACGCCGGCCGTATCGACGTGGACGTGCGCGGCGCGGTCGAAGCCGGGGGCAGCATCACCGTCACCGGCCCGGTCAACCTGACCGGCAGCCGGCAGATGGACCTGGACGTGCGGCTGGCCAATGTCGTGCTGCGCGACCCGAACCTCTATGAAACCCGGGTCAATGGCGCGATCAGCGTCGCCGGCACGGTGGGGCAGGGGCCGCTGGTCTCGGGCCGCATCGACGTCGGCCATACGGAACTGCGCATCCCCTCGACGGGCCTGGGCGGCGCGCGGGCGATCCCCGACATCATCCACCGCTCGGAACGGCCGCCGCAGCGCCAGACCCGGGCCAAGGCCGGGCTGCTGGAATTCCCCAGCCCCGACGCGACCGCCGCCGGCATGACCTCGCCGCCGGCGATCCCGCCGGCCAATCCGGCGCGCTTCGACCTGCTGATCTCGGCCCCCGACCAGGTCTTCGTGCGCGGCCGCGGCGTCGATGCCGAACTGGGCGGCGAGATCCGCCTGACCGGCAACGCCCGCCAGCCGATCCCCATCGGCAAGCTGGAGCTGATCCGCGGCCGCGTCGACCTGCTCGGCAAGCGTTTCGACATGACCGAGGGCATCATCGAGTTGCAGGGCAGCCTGATCCCGGTGATCCGCCTGGTGGCCGAGACGCAGCAGGACGACATCACCACCCGCATCATCATCGACGGCGAGGCCTATGACCCCGAGATCACCTTCGAATCCTCGCCCGAGATGCCGCAGGAAGAGGTGCTGTCGCAGCTGCTGTTCGGGCGCGGGCTCGACAATATCAGCGCCTTGCAGGCGGCGCAGCTCGCCAGCGCCGTGGCGACCCTGGCCGGCAAGGGCGGCGAGGGCATCATCGGCCGGCTGCGCGCCTCGACCGGGCTCGACGACCTCGACCTCGCCACCGACGACGAGGGCAATGTCTCGGTCCGTGCCGGCAAGTATCTGTCGGAAAACCTCTATACCGACGTGCAGGTCGGCGGCGACGGCAAGACGGAGCTGAACCTGAACCTCGACATCAACAAGGCGCTGACCGCGCGCGGCTCGGTGGACAGCGAGGGCGAAAGCGCGATCGGCCTGTTCTACGAACGCGACTACTGACGCGCGCTCCGCGCCCGTTCGGCCAGAGAAGGCCCCGCCCGCGAAATCCGCAGGCGGGGCCTTGATCTTGGCGGCGGTTTTCATTAGTTAGCTAACTAATGAAAACGACTCACCCCGGGGGCCGGATCCTGCCATGCCCGAAACCATGATCTTCGACACGCTCACCGCGCTGACCCGCAGCATCCGCGCCGCCTTCGACATGCGGGTCGAGCGTTACGGCCTGACCTTCGCCCGCGCCCGCCTGCTGACCGCCATCGGCCGCGACGAGGGCGCAAGCCAGGCCAAGCTCGCCGCCACGCTGGGCATCGAGACGCCGACGCTGAAGCGGCTCTTGGACGCGCTGGAACAGCAGGGCCTGGCCGAGCGGCGCGCCTTGCCGGGCGACGCGCGCAAGCATGCCGTCCACCTGACCGAGGCCGCCCGCATCGAGCCCCTGCTCGGCTTCCGCGCCGAGGTCGATGCCGCGCTCTCCGAGGGCATCCCCGAGGACGATCTCGCCGCCACGCGCCGCACGCTGGCCCGCATGGCCGAGAACGCCGAAAAGCTGCGCCAGTCATGAGCGACGCCGCCACCCCGGCCGCTGCCCCGGGCACTCCGGCCACCACCGCCTCTGCCACGCCGGCCGCCCCGCCGCCCTTCGTGCCGAAATCCCTGCCCATGACGCTGGGCTATATCGGCGCCTCGCTGACCATCGGCATGACCCAGGGGCTGGCGCCGGGCTTCGTCAGCAGCAACATCCCGCAGATCGCCGGCGATCTCGGCGCCACCCAGACCCAGGCCGCCTGGCTCATGGCGGCCTTCCTGATCCCGCGCGCCTCGCTGCCCTTGATGCTCATCAAGATCCGCACGCAATTCGGCCTGCGCCGCTTTGCCGAGGTGGCCATCGTGCTCTACCTGCTGGTCTCGCTGGCGGCGCTGGCGATCTCGGACCTGCGCTCGGCCATCGTGGTGCAGTTCTTCGCCGGCGCCGCCGCCGCGCCGCTGTCCACGCTCGCCTTCATGTATATGCTGGAACCGCTGCCCCCGGCCTGGAAGATGCGGCTCGGCCTGCCCATGGTCATGGCCATGCTCTCGGCCGGGCCGTCGCTCGCCCGCGTGATCTCGCCCAGCCTGATGGGAGACCTGGGCTGGGGTCCCCTGCACCTGATGTCGCTGGGGCTGGCGGCGGTGTCGCTGGCGGTGGTCTATGCGCTGCCGCTGGGCTCGCTGCCGCGCGTCAAGGTGATCGCGGCCATGGACCTGGTCAGCTGGGTGCTGATCTCCATCGGCTTCGGCAGCCTGACCGCGGCCTTCACCATGGGCGCCACCTTCTGGTGGACCGACACGCCCTGGATCGGCTGGGTGCTGGCCCTGGCCGCCGTCACCCTGACCGGCGTCGTGGTGATCGAGCTGCACCGCAAGACGCCGCTTCTCGACATCCGCTGGCTCGCCAGCCCGGCCATGGTGCACCTGACCGTCACCCTGCTGATCTTTCGCCTGGTGCTGTCCGAGCAAAGCTCGGGCGCGCCGCGCATGTTCCAGATCCTCGGCGTGACCCAGGGCCAGCTGGCGCCGCTGTTCGCCATGATCACCGCCGCCACCGTGCTGGGCGGCCTGGCGCTGATCCCGGTGATCAAGCCCGAGCGCGTGCCGGTGCTGCACCTGATCGCGCTGGCGCTGTTCTGCACCGGCGCCTTCATGGACAGCCATTCGACCATCGACACGAGGCCGGCGCAGATGATGCTGAGCCAGGCGCTGATCGCCTTTTCCGGCAGCTTCTACCTGGCGCCGGCGATGATGCAGGGGCTGGTCGTGGCGCTGGCCAAGGGGCCGAACTACCTGCTTTCCTTCGTGGTGATCTTCATCTCGACCCAGTCGCTGGGCGGGGCCATGGGCTCGGGCCTGTTCACGACCTTCATCAACCACCGCCAGGCCCTGCACCTGCAGGTCCTGCGCGAAGAGCTGACGGCGGCCGATCCCCAGACCACCGCCGCCATTGCACAGAACATGGCGGCGCTGGCGGCGCAGATCCCCGACGCGGCCGCGCGCAAGGCGCAGGCGGTGGCGCTGATCGCCCAGGACGCCAGCAACCAGGCCTATGTCATGGCCTATAACGACGCCTATTTCCTGACCTTCCTGGTGGCGGCCATGGCGCTTTCGGCGCTGCTGCTGCACATCTTCCGCGACTGGCTGGTCGCGCGCCGCCAGCCCGCGCCTCAGCCCGCCGTCCCGCCCGCCAACCCCGAGCCCGCGAAATGACCAAGAACCACCTGATCCCCACGCTGATCGCCCTCGTCGCCGGCCTCGCCGGCCTTCTGATCGTGCTCTACGCCTGGCACCTGCCGCCGTTCCAGTCCGCGCATCCGCAGACCGAGAACGCCTATATCCGCGGCAAGATCACCACCGTCGCGCCGCAGCTCTCGGGCTATGTCGCCGCGGTCGAGGTGCAGGACTTCCAGACCGTGCGCCAGGGCCAGGTCGTCGCCCGCATCGACGACCGGCAATACCGCCAGAAGCTGGCGCAGGCCCAGGCCGCGCTGGAGGGCGCCGAGGCGGCGCTGAAGATCCAGCAGCAATCGGTGCATTCCGCCCAGGCCAGCCTGCAATCGGCCGAGGCCGCGCTTTCCGCCGCCGAGGCCGCCCGCGACACCGCGACATCGACCTGGGACCGGGCGAGCGCCCTGCAATCGCGCGGTGTCACCGCGCAAAGCTCGGCCGACCAGTCCGAACTGGCGCTGCGCCAGGCCGAGGCCGGCGTGACGCAAGCGGAAAGCGCCATCGCCGTCGCGCGCGAGACCGTCAACGGCGCCGAGGTCGGGCTGGCCGCCAAGCGCGCCGAGATCGCCTCGGCCAGGGCGGCGGTGGAACTGGCGCAGATCGACCTCGACAACACGGTGATCCGCGCGCCCTCGGACGGCCGGCTGGGCCAGCTCGGCGTGCGGCAGGGGCAATATGTCACCGCCGGCACCGCGCTGGTCAGCCATGTCGGCCCCGACGTCTGGGTGATCGCGAACTTCAAGGAAACCCAGCTGCACGGCGTCCGCATCGGCGACCGCGCGACATTCACCGTCGACGCCATGCAGCACCGCAGCTTCACCGGCCGGGTCGAGGCCTTCTCGCCCGCCACCGCCTCGGAATTCAGCCTGCTCTCGGGCTCGAACGCCACCGGCAACTTCACCAAGGTGGCGCAGCGCCTGCCGGTGCGGATCGCGATCGACCCGGGGCAGGAAATGTCGGAATATCTGGAGCCCGGGCTGTCCGTGGTGGTGACGGTGGACGAGGGCTCGGGCGAGCGTTCCGCCAACGCCGGCGCGCTGGTCATGGGGCATGAGGGCTGATCCGCCCGTCGGCTGCCGGGCCGGTTAACCAACCCTGCCCGGCGCCAGCCCGCCTCGGCCTGCCGGTGCCCGCAACAGCAGGGTTTACCCACGCCTTCCGGTCGGACCGGCCGCCGCAGCCGGTTCACCAACCCTACGCGGCGCAGCCCGCCTCGGCCCGCCCGGTCCCCGCAACAGCGGCCCCACGCCCTTCGGCTTGTGCCCGGCCGCAGGGCTGGTTAACCAATCCTGCCCGGTGCCAGCCTCCGCTTCCGCCAGCCCGGCGACCGAAGCAACGGAGGCCAAGATGACCCGAATTCCCCGCCGCAGCGTGATCGCCGGCGTCCTTGCCGCCGCGCTTGCCGCCGGCATGGCGCGGGCGCAGGACCGGCGCCCGCGCGGCCAGCAGCCGGCCGAGCGCATCGTCGATCCCCGCGCCATCCAGTTCGAGATCGGTCCCGCGGGCAATCCCTGGCGCATCTTCCTGGGCCTGCCCGCCGTGCCGCCGCCCGCCGCCGGCTATTCCGCCATCCTGGCGCTGGACGGCAACGCCAGTTTCCCCGCCCTGTGGCACCTGCGCGAGGAGACCGCCGCGCATGATCCGGTGATGCTGGTCGGCATCGGCTATCCGGTCGAGACCCGCAACGATACCACCCGGCGCTGGTTCGACCTGACCTCGCCCGGCAAGGCGCCGGTGCCGGCGCAACCCGGCCTGCGTGGCCCGGGCGAGCGGCCGACCGGCGGGCAGGATGCCTTCCTCGCCCTGATCGCAGACGACCTGCTGCCGCGCCTCCGGCGCGACCACCTCGTCGACCTGTCGGCGCTGACGCTTTTCGGCCATTCGCTGGGCGGGCTTTTCGTGCTGCACACGCTCTTCACCCGGCCGGGGCTTTTCGCGCGCTATGCCGCGGCCGATCCCTCGACCTGGTGGAACGCCGGCGAGCCCCTGCGCGAGGCGGCGGCCTTTCGCGGCGGCGTGCTGGCGGCGGGCGGCCGGCTCGACCCGGCGCGGCCGCTGCTGGTCGCCAACTCCGGCGACCGCCGCCCGCCGATCCTCGACGCGCTCGCCGATCTGCCGGGGCTCGATCTGATCCACCGTCCGCATCCGGGCGAAACCCACGGCTCGCTGATCCGCCCCGCCGCGGCCGAGGCCCTGGCGCTGCATCTCGGCCGGCTGACCCCCTGACGGCATACGTCCTGTGTACGCGCGGTGTACGCCCCGTGTACGCATATCACAGCGAAAACCCCAGCATTTGCTGGTTTTTCCCGACATGGCAGCGCCCCCGTGCACCGCGCAACGCACGCTGCCGTTGCGCCATGAAAAAGGCCGGGCAAAATGCCCGGCCCCCATTTCCGCGAAATCTGTGATCACACTTCCGGCACCAGCACCTCGCGCTTGCCGACATGGTTCGCCGGGCTGACGACGCCCTGCTCCTCCATCTGCTCGACCAGCCGCGCCGCCTTGTTGTAGCCGATGGCCAGTTTCCTCTGGATATAGCTCGTCGAGCATTTGCGATCCTTGGCCACGATGGCCACGGCCATGTCGTAAAGCTCGGCATCGCCGCCCTCGCCGGTCGACAGCCCCAGCACCATGTCGATGCTGTCGGCGCGCTCCTCGTCCGGTCCCTCGACCACGCCCGACATATAGCTGGGCGGGCCGAAGCTCTTGAGATGATTGACGACTTCCTCGACCTCCTCGTCGGAAACGAAAGGCCCATGCACACGGGTGATCTTGGAGCCGCCGGCCATGTAGAGCATGTCGCCCTGGCCCAGCAACTGCTCGGCGCCCTGCTCACCCAGGATGGTGCGGCTGTCGATCTTGGACGTGACCTGGAACGAGATCCGGGTCGGGAAGTTCGCCTTGATCGTGCCTGTGATCACATCGACCGAGGGCCGCTGCGTCGCCATGATCAGGTGGATGCCGCTGGCCCGCGCCATCTGCGCCAGCCGCTGGATGCAGGCCTCGATTTCTTTCCCCGCCACCATCATCAGGTCGGCCATTTCGTCAACGATCACAACGATATAGGGGAAGGTTTCGGGCTGGAACTCCTCGGTCTCGAACACCGGCTCGCCGGTATCCTCGTCGAAGCCGGTCTGCACCGTGCGCTTGAACAGCTCGCCCTTGTCCAGCGCCTCGCGCACGCGGCCGTTGTAGCCCTCGATGTTGCGCACGCCCATCTTGGACATCTTGCGATAGCGTTCCTCCATCTCGCCCACGACCCATTTCAGGGCGACGACCGCCTTCTTGGGATCGGTGACGACCGGGCTCAGCAGATGCGGAATCCCATCATAAACAGACAGTTCCAGCATCTTGGGGTCGATCATGATCAGCCGGCATTCCTCGGGCGAAAGCTTGTAGAGCAGGCTCAGGATCATGGTATTGATGGCGACCGACTTGCCCGAGCCGGTGGTCCCGGCGATCAGCAGATGCGGCATCTTGGCCAGGTTCGCCACCACCGGCCCGCCGCCGATGTCCTTGCCCAGCGCCAGCGGCAGCGGCTGGGTGCCGTCGCCATAGGCCTTCGAGGCAAGGATCTCGCGCAGAACGACCTTTTCGCGCCGCGCATTCGGCAGCTCGATGCCGATGACGCTACGCCCCGGCACGGTCGAGACCCGCGCCGACAGCGCCGACATGGACCGCGCGATGTCGTCGGCGAGCCCGATCACCCGGCTGGCCTTCAGCCCCGGCGCCGGCTCCAGCTCGTACAGCGTCACCACCGGACCCGGCCGCACCTCGGTCACCTGGCCCTTGACGCCGTAATCGTCCAGCACCGCCTCCAGCATGCGGGCGTTTTCCATCAGCGCCTCCTGGCTCAGCTGATGGCGCTGCACGGTTTCGGCCGCGGCCAGCAGCGACAGCGGCGGGTGCTCATAGGGATTCGAGACCTCGTCGAAACGCATCGAGGGCTCGGCCTCGGCCTGCGCCTGACGCGAGGGCGCGGGCTTCTTCGGCGGCACCACCACGCGCGGCGTCTCGGCGCCAAAGGGGTTGGCGGTGACCGGCTCGGGCAGCTCGTCGTCTTCGGCGCTCAGCGGCGGCTCGGCCCGGGGCAGGGGCGCCCGGGCCCCTGTCAGGCGCGCGGTCACGGCCGACAGCAGCGAGGCCTTGCCCTCGCTGCGGCTGCGGATCGCGTCGCTGATGCGGGCACTGATCTCCTCGGCCGGCGGCGGCTCGTCATCCTCGGCATAATGGGTTTCGGGCTCGATCAGCTCGGATTCCGGCGCGAAATCATCGCGATAGGGCGCGATATGCGGCGCCGGCGCCGGAATGGCCGAGCGTCCGGCAGCCGCCTGCGGCAGCGCGGCCGAGCCGGCGCGGCTGACGCGGTCGCGGCGGGCCTCGGCGCGGGTCTTGATCTGCTGCGCCGCGCCCGAGGACAGCCGCGCGCCGCGATCCACGGCATGCAGCGCCAGGATGCGCGCGGTCGAGAGCCCCTCGCGCAGGAAATTCCCGATGACCGTCAGCTCCTTGCGGTCGAAGCCCAGCACGAAGGCCAGAAAGGCCGCGGCGCCGGTCGCCGTCAGCAGCGCCAGGAACTTGATGGCGATCGAGGCCTTCATCGGCATGGCCGACAGCATGCCGCCCATCAGCATGTCGCCCAGGTGCCCGCCCAGGCCAAAGCTCTGCGTCCAACCGGCGGGCGGCGTCAGCGAGGTGGCGTAGATCGAGACCAGCACCATGGCGATGGGCAGGAAGATGCCGCGCATCAGCCGCTCTTCGCCCCGGTGCAGCATCAGCCGCAGGCCCCAGGCCACGGCGCCGACGACCAGCACCCAGGTGCCATAGCCGGTAATCATGAACAGCGCCGAGGCGACATAGGCCCCGAAGCGGCCCAGGTAGTTCTGCGCCGGCTGGTCGGTCGCTGACATGAAGCTGGGGTCGTCCGGCGAATAGCTGAGCAGCATCATCGCGATCAGCACGCCCAGGATCACCAGGCCCGCACCCAGCAATTCCTTGCCGCGCCGCTCCAGCGCGGCCTGCGTGCTTTGGTCAAACAGCGGATCGCGGTGTTTCGCCTGCCAGCTCGCCATGCGTTAACCCCCTTGATACAAACAATTTTTCAGGCGGTTCAGCGCCGCCTCGGTCTGGTCGGCCGCAGCCACCAATGCGACGCGGATGAAATTCCGCCCCGGATTTCCACCCGCGCCGTCCCGCGCCAGATAGGCGCCGGGCAGGACCTGGATGCCGGCCTCGGCCCAGAGCTTCCTGGCCGCATCCTCGCTGTCGCCGACGCTTTCGGGCACCGGCAGCCACAGGAAGAACCCGCCCGCGACCGGCTGATAGCCCGGCACATTGCCCAGCACCCGGTCGGCGATGGCGTATTTCTGCTGATAGAGCGCGCGGCTTTCCTCGACATGGCCCTCGTCGCCCCAGGCGGCGGCGCTGACGCGCTGCAGCGGCAGCGGCAGCGGCGCGCCGGCATAGCTGCGCAGCCGGCGCATCTGGGCGATCTGCCCCGCGCCGCCGGCGGCAAAGCCCGAGCGCAGACCCGGCAGGTTCGAGCGTTTCGACAGCGAGTTGAACATCACGACCCGGTCGGCCAGCCCCATGCGCGTGGCCACGGCCAGCGCGCCGGGCGGCGGGGCATCGCGCCAGATCTCGGAATAGCATTCGTCGGAAAACACCAGGAAATCATGGCGATCCGCCAGCGCGATCAGTTCCTGAAGATAGTCCTCGCCGGCGATGGCGCCTTGCGGATTGGCGGGCGAGCACAGATAGGCGATGGTCGTGCGGTCCAGCACCTCGGGGGCCAGGTCGGCGAAACGCGGCATGTGGCCGGTCGCGGCGGTGGCCGGCACGAACACCGGCTCGGCGCCCACGGCGGCGGCGGCGACGGCATAGACCTGGTAGAACGGGTTCGGGATCAGGATCGCCGGGCGCTGGCCGTTCTTCGTCTCGGGCGACAGCGCCAAGCCGGCGTTGAACAGCCCCTCGCGCGTGCCGTTCAGCGCCATGATCCGCTCGGGCACGACATCCAGCCCGTGCCGGCGTGCAAGCCAGCCCGAGATCGCTGCCAGCAGTTCCGGCGTGCCCTCGTTCGCGGGATATTTGCCGAATTCCGCCAGGCTGTCCTGCAGGATCGGCCCGACGAAAGCGGGCATGTCGTGGCGCGGCTCGCCGATGGTCAGGATCAGGGGATCGCCGCCGGGTTCGATCCCGGCGAGCAGTTTCCGCAGGCGCGGAAACGCGTAATCCGGCAGGTTCGAGAACCGCTCGGGTATTGCCATGACTGCCTCTCTCGTCGGGGTCGTTGCGCCCCGTTTGCGGCAAGACTACCGGCATTCCCCGGATGCGTCCAGAGTTTCGCGGGCCGCGCCCGGGTGTTTTGCCCGGATTTGCCCGGAAAATCCGGGTCGCTAGCGCAGCGCGGCCTCGGCGGCGCTGGCCGCGACCAAGAGCGCGCGGTCGCCCCCGGCGCGCCCCATCAGCATGATGCCGCAGGCGTGATGGCCGGTGGGCAGGCTGATCGCCGGCAGGCCCAGCAGGTTGCCGATCCGGGTGTTGCGCAGCGTCAGCAGGTTTTCGCGCGCGAAGAACTCGGGCTCGGCCAGCAGCCGGTCCACCGCCGGCGGCAGGATCGGTGCAGTGGGCAGGACCACGGCGTCGAAACCCGCGACCAGCCGCTGCCAGTCGGCGCGCAGGCGGTGCAGCTCTTCCCAGCCGGCGACGTAATCGGCGGCCAGCACGTCCTTGCCGCCGCGGAACCGTTCCAGGATCGGCGGATACATCAGCTCGGGCGCGTCCTCGATCTGGTCGCGCCAGATGCCATAGGCCTCGGGGGCGAAAAGCGTGGGCGACAGCGCCATCGCCTCGGCCACGCAGGGCGGCGCGGCATGGGTGATGCGCATGCCCGCGGCGGCAAGGCGGCGCAGCGCGTCCTCGAAGCCCGCGACCGGCGCCTCGCGCGCGTCGTCGAAGGGCACGCCTTCCAGCACCATCAGCCGCAGGCCGCGCGGCGGTTCCGAAAGGTCGGGGGCGGGCTCGCCGCGCAGGACGGCGAAAAGCTCGGCGCAATCCTCGACGGTGCGGGCGATGGGGCCGGCAACGTCGAATTGCCGGCACAGCGGCAGCACGCCGTCCGCGCGCACCGCGCCGGTGGTCGGCTTGAAACCCACCAGCCCGTTCCAGGCCGCCGGCACCCGGATCGAGCCGCCGGTGTCGCTGCCGATGGCCGCCGCCGCCAGCCCCAGCGCCACCGAGACCGCCGCCCCGGAACTGGAGCCGCCCGGTGCCAGCGCGGGGTCGATGCTGTTCGGCGGCGTCGCCGTCATCGGGTTCACGCCCAGCCCGGAAAAGGCCAGCTCGGTCATGTGGGTCTTGCCCAGGCACACCAGCCCGTCCAGCGTGGCGCCGGCCAGGATGGCGGCGTCGCGTTCGGGGATGCGGCCCGCGAGCAGGCGCGAGCCGGCCTCGGTCGCGGTGCCGGCGCTGTCGATATTGTCCTTCCAGCTGATCGCGACGCCGTCCAGCAGCCCGCGCCGCAGCCCGGCGCGGGCGCGGTCATGGGCGGCCACGGCCTCGGCCCGGGCACGTTCGGGGGTCAGCCGGGCATAGATCCGCCGGCCATAGGGATGGCGGCTGATGGCATCGAGATAGGCTTCGACCTGCCCCAGCGGGCTGATGAGCCCGGCCAGGATCGCCCGCCCCTGTTCCGCCGCCGATGCCTTGAGCCAGTCCATGCCATTACCCCTGAAAAACCCGTTTGCAATATGGCACAAGCTAGCCCGGCCAGGGGCTTGCCGCAATGCCGCAGACATGGGCGCAATGACCGATGGACATTGCCCGGCCAAGCAGCATTATGCGCGCCATGACGACGGATTTCGACATCGTGATCGCCGGCGGCGGGCTGAACGGCCCGGCCCTGGCGCTGGCCCTGGCCGATGCCGGGCTCAGCGTGGCCGTGGCCGATGCCCGGCCCGCCGATGCCCGCGCCGGCGACGCCTTCGACGGCCGGGCCTATGCGCTGGCGCTGGCCTCGCAGCGGCTGCTGGCGGCGCTGGGGCTGTGGCCGGACCTTGCCCGCCATGCGCAGGAGATCCGCAGGGTCGAGGCGACGCAGGGCGTTCCGGGCAGCGGTCCCGGCCCCTTTGGCCTGCATTTCGACGGCGCCGAGATCGAGGAAGGCCGCCTGGGCTATATGCTTGAAGACAGGTTCCTTTATCGCGCCCTGCTGGCGGCGATGGCGGGGCGGGTCACGCATCTGCCGGGCGTTTCGGTGACCGGCCAGCAGCCCGGGGCGGCGGCGATCCGCAGCACGCTGTCTGATGGGCGCGCGCTGGTCTCGCGCCTGCTGGTGGGCGCCGACGGGCGGCAATCCGGCGTGGCGCGGCGGGCCGGGATCAAGCGGCTGGGCCGCGACTATGGCCAGATCGCGCTGGTCGCGGCGGTCGATCACGACCTGCCGCACCAGGGCACCGCGCATCAGTTCTTCATGCCGGGCGGGCCGCTGGCGATTCTGCCGCTGCCCGGCAACCGCAGCTCGATCGTCTGGTCCGAGCCCGAGGCCAGCGCGCGCGAGATCCTGGCGCTGCCCGATGAGCAATTCCTTGCTGTCCTGCGCCCGCGCTTCGGCGATTTCCTGGGCGAGATCCGGCTGGCCGGTCCCCGATTCTGCTATCCGCTGAACCTGACCCTGGCCGAGCGCTATGTCGCGCCGCGCATCGCGCTGGTCGGCGACGCGGCGCATGGCGTGCATCCGGTGGCCGGGCAGGGGCTGAACCTGGGGCTGCGCGACGTGGCCGCCCTGGCCGAGGTGCTGGTCGCCGCCCGCCGCCGCGGCGAGGATATCGGCACAGAGCCGGTGCTGGCGCGCTACCAGGACTGGCGCCGGCCCGATGCGACATTGCTGGCGCTGGGCATGGACGGGGTGAACACGCTGTTTTCGAACGGCAATCCGCTGCTGCGGGCGGCGCGGGAAATCGGCATGGGGCTGGTCGACGCGCTGCCGCCCTTGCGGCGCGGCTTCATGCGCCAGGCGGCGGGCCTGTCGCTGGAGCCGATGCCGCGCCTGCTGACCGGGCGGCCGCTTTAGGGAACGCTCACGCCGGCGTCAGCGTTGGGCCGGGCGCGCATCCGGCGATCGTGATGTGCAAGTCCTTGGAGAACCGCTATCATCCCCGGCATGAAACTGAAATCGCTCGCCCTCGCGCCCGTCCTTGCCCTTGCCATGGCCTTCCCCGCCATGGCCGAGAAGATCCCGCTGAACGAGATCTCGCGCTATCTCAATGGCCTGAAGACCGCCATGTCGGACTTCACCCAGGTCAACGCCGATGGCAGCATCACGACCGGGACGGTCTATATCCAGCGCCCGAACCGGGTGCGCTTCGAATACAAGGGCGACCGCACGCTGGTGCTGGCCTCGGCCGGGCAGGTCGCGGTCTTCGACGGCAAGTCGCGCGGCGGGCCGCAGCAATATCCGCTGTCAAAAACGCCGCTGTCGCTGATCCTGGCGCCGAACATCAACCTGGGCCAGGCCCGCATGGTCACCGGCTACAGCGAGAAGAAGAACAGCACCGTGGTCACCGCGCAGGATCCGCAGCATCCGGAATACGGCAATATCCAGATGGTGTTCACCGCCAACCCGACGCAGCTGCGGCAATGGGTGGTCACCGACCAGGCCGGCAAGCGCACCACGGTGATCCTGGGCGACATGAAGACCGGCGTGTCATTCAAGCCCTCGACCTTCGCCATCGAGAACGAGATCGCCCGCCGCCGCTAGGGCGCGCGGGCGACCCGGATCAGCGGCCCCGGATCAGCGGCACGTCGCCAGTTGCATCCGG
Organism: Paracoccus sp. N5; assembly: GCF_000371965.1. NCBI lineage: Bacteria > Pseudomonadati > Pseudomonadota > Alphaproteobacteria > Rhodobacterales > Paracoccaceae > Paracoccus > Paracoccus sp. N5. The sequence continues at coordinate 1,632,086 of NZ_AQUO01000001.1, forward strand.
TAAAGCTCGGACCGGGCCTGGACCTTGCCGGCGACGCTCATCAGCCAGGGCTTGCCTTGATGCGAGCCATTGGCGAAGCCGTTCCGCCCTTCGTGATAGGCCAGGTATTGCGCGCCGGCGTCCTGTTTCGAGACGCCCAGCCGCTTGGCTGTCCCGTCCATGTACCAGCCCATGAAATCGGTCGCGTCCCTGATATTGTCGCGCCGCGCGCCGCGGTTGCCGGTTTCCTTGCGGTATTCGTCCCAGGTGCCGTCCAGCGCCTGGCTATAGCCATAGGCCGAGCTCTGCCGCCCCATCGGGATGATTCCCAGCGCATAGCGATGCGGGGTGCGGGCGTCGCCGATGAATTTCGATTCCTGGTGGATCGTCGCCATCTGCACGTTGATCGGAACGCCCCAGCGCCGCTCGGTCTGCTTCATGGCGCGCATATAGGCCGGACGCTCGCTGGCGAGCAGGCAGGCGTTTTCCAGATTGCGCGGTGCCTTGTAGTTCCCGCCGCCCCCGCACGAGGCGACCAGCCCGACGATGGCGAGCTTGAGAAACCTGTTCATACTGCCCTCATGTTTTTTGCGGCCAGCATAAGCGGATTCGCGGCGGGCGCGCAAATGACAAAGCCGCGCGCGCCCTAGCTGGGCAGGACCGAGACCGATTTCACGATGGCGTGGCAGACAAGCCCGGGCTGCAATTCCAAGGCCTTGACCGAGCGTTCGGTGACCTGCGCAAGCATCCGCTCATCGCCCGCGGCCAGTTGCACCAGCCCGCCGTCGATGCGCGTCACCCGGACCGGCAGCACGTTCAGCGCCGACAGCCCCTGCGGCACATGCCGCGACAGGATCACCTCATGCGCCAGGATTCGCAGCCGCATCTCGGCTCCCTGCGGCAGCGGGCCGGGCAGCAGCATCGGCCCGGCGGCGGTGGCGACGCGGATCATGCCGTCCGGCTCGGTGCCCTCGACGCGGGCCCGGATCAGGGCGCCGGCCTCGCGCGCGCCCAGGCGCGGCGCCAGCGCGGGATCGGCCAGGATTTCGGCCAGCGGCCCGGCATGGCCGACCCGGCCGCGGTCCATCAGCACCACGGTATTGGCCAGCCGCAGCACCTCGGGCACCGAATGGCTGACGTAGAGCATCGGCAGGCGGATCTCGTCCCGCAGCCGCTCCAGCCAGGGCATGATCTCGGCCTTGCGGGCATCGTCCAGCGCGGCCAGCGGCTCGTCCAGGACCAGAAGCGCCGGGTCCGACAGCAGGGCGCGGCCGATGGCGGTGCGCTGACGCTCGCCCCCCGACAGGGTGGCGGGACGGCGCTTCAGCAAGGGCCCCAGCGCCAGCATCTCGACGATGCGGTCGAAGTCGCGCGCCGCGCCGCGCCGCCAGCGCGCGGGGTAGCGCAGGTTCGCCGCCACCGTCAGATGCGGAAAAAGCCGCGCGTCCTGAAACACATAGCCGATGCGTCGCGCTTGCGGGGGCAGGTCGGTCGTGGCGTCGTAAAGCACCCGCCCGTCCAGCGCGATGCGTCCCGAATCGGGCCGCAGCAGCCCGGCGACGGCATTGATGGTCGTGGTCTTGCCGCAGCCGGACGGCCCGAACAGAGCCGTCACCCCGACCGGCGCCTGAAAGGCCACCTCCAGCGCCAGGCCGGGAAAATCGCGGCGAAAATCGACCTCCAGCATCAGCGCGCCCCGGCGATGCGTGCGGCCATGCGTCGCGCCAGTCCTTCCGAGACCAGCACCGCCGCCATGGCGATCACCACCGAGACCACGACCAGCCGCAAGGCCGCCGCATCGCCGGTTGGTGTTTGCAGCAGCGCATAGATGGCTGAAGGCAGGGTCTGGGTCTGGCCCGGGATATTGCTGACGAAGGTGATGGTGGCGCCGAATTCGCCCATCGCCTTGGCAAAGCCCAGCGTGGCGCCCGCCAGGATCGCGGGCAGGATCAGCGGCAGGGTCACGGTCAGGAAGATCCAGGCCCGCGGCGCGCCCAGGGTGGCGGCCGCCTGTTCCAGCTTGGGGTCCACCGCCTCGAACCCCAGCCGGATGGCGCGGACGACCAGCGGAAAGCTCATGATGGCGCAGGCCAGCGCGGCGCCGGTCCAGCGAAAGGCAAAGACGATGCCCAAGGGCTTCAGCAGGCTGCCGATCGGGCCCTGGGTGCCGAAGCTGACCAGCAGCAGATAGCCGGTGACCACCGGCGGCAGGATCAGCGGCAGGTGCACGACGCCGCTGAGCAGCCCGTGCCCCGGAAACCGGCGCCGGGCCAGCAGCCAGGCGACGGCCACGGCAAGGGGCAGGCTGGCAAGCGTCGCCACGCTGGCCACCCGCAGGGACAGGCGCACGGCCTGCCATTCCTGAGGGCCAAGCCAGTCGGTCGGGTTCATTGCGTGACGGTAAAGCCTTGCGATTCAAAGATCGACTTTGCCGGCTCCTGCGACAGGCTGTCAAGGAAGGCGCTCGCCTGCGGCGTGTCGGCCGATTTGGTCACGGCGGCGGGATAGGTGATCTTTTCGTGGCTGTCCTCGGGGAAGGTGGCGATCACGCCCACGCCCTTTTCGGCCACGGCGTCGCTGCCATAGACGATGCCCAGCGGCGCCTCTCCGGTCGCGACCAGCTTCAAGGCGGCGCGGACGTTGTCGGCCTGGGCGACCTGGCCCTCGACCTTGTCCCACAGGCCCAGCTTGGTCAGGGCCTGCTTGCCATATTGCCCGGCGGGCACGGAATCGACCAGCGCCATGGCCAGCTTGTGGTCACCCAGAAGCGTCGGCAGTTCCGTCACCGGCGCCGCGGCGGGCGTGCCGGTGCCGACCAGAACCAGCGTGTTGCCCAGCAGGTCCTTGCGCGTGGCGGCGTCGATGTCGCCCGATTCCTGCACCGCATCCATCCATTCCGTCGAGGCCGAGATGAACAGATCGGCCGGCGCGCCCTGCTGGATCTGCTTGGCCAGTTGCGAACTGCCGGCATAGGAGATCACCACGGTGTCGTCCTTGTGGCTTTCCTGCCATTGCGCGGCAATGCCGTCCAGCGCGTCCTTCAGGCTGGCGGCGGCGAAGATGGTGATTTCGTCGGCATGGGCAGCGGGGGCCAGCGCGACCAGCGCGGCGGCAATCAGGGGCAGGCGCATGGAAAGCTCCATTCAATGTGTCCGAACGGACATAACCGCCGCCTGCCGGCGCTGGCAACCGTTATTTACGTTGAAACAGATCGCTGCCCGGCGCGCAGCCGAGCCAGCGCCTCGGCGCCCTGGTCGCGCAGCAGCGTCTCGAGTCCCCGGTAATCGGCCAGCACCTCGCGCCCGCGCGCGGTCAATTGCGCGCCGCCCCCCTTGGCGCCGCCCCGGCTACTGTCGACCAGCGGCGCGTCGAAATGGCCGTTCATCTCCTCGACCAGCGACCAGGCGCGGCGATAGCTCATCTTCATCCGCCGCCCGGCGGCCGAGATCGAGCCCTCCTCGTCGATGAATTGCAAGAGATCGGCCTTGCCGCGCCCGAAGGTCAGGCCGGAGTCGAAATGCAGGCGGAGGCTCAGCCGGGGATCGTCGCTCATGCCCGCATCTTGCCCGGATTCCGCCGCGTCGCAAGAGCATCGGGCTTTCCGAGGTTCCGGAGCGCGGCTACCAATGACAGGAATCGCCAAAGCGAAGGGGGGAATCATGTCCGCGAACGAGATCGTCATCCTGTCGGGGGCCCGCACCGCCATCGGCACCTTCGGCGGCAGCCTGGCGGGCGTGCCGCCGATCCAGCTGGCCGCCACCGTGACCCGTGCCGCCATCGCGCGCGCCGGCCTGGGTGCGGACCGCATCGGTGCCGTGGTCTTCGGGCATGTGCTGAACACCGAGCCGCGCGATATGTATCTGTCCCGCGTCGCGATGCTGGAGGCCGGGGTGCCGGACACGACGCCGGCGATGAACGTGAACCGGCTTTGCGGTTCGGGCGCGCAGGCCATCGTCTCGGCCACGCAGGCGCTGATGCTGGGCGATGCCGATTTCGCCGTCGCGGGCGGCGCGGAATCCATGAGCCGCGCGCCCTATGCGGTACCGGCGGCCCGGTTCGGCGCCAAGATGGGCGACGTGCAGATGCTGGACATGATGGTCGGCGCGCTGACCTGCCCGATGGGCACCGGCCACATGGGCGTCACCGCCGAGAATGTCGCGCGCGAGTATGACATCTCGCGCCAGGCGCAGGACGAATTCGCGCTGGAAAGCCAGCGCCGCGCCGCACATGCCATCGCGCAGGGCTGGTTCAAGGAGCAGATCGTCCCGGTCGAGATCAAGACCCGCAAGGGCGTGGTGGCCTTCGACACCGACGAGCATCCCAAGGCCACCGACCTGGAAAAGCTGGCGGCGCTGAAGACCGTGTTCCAGAAGGATGGCACGGTCACGGCGGGCAATGCCTCGGGCATCAACGACGGTGCGGCGGCGCTGGTGCTGGCCCGCGCCGATGCGGCCAGGGCGGCCGGTGCGACACCGCTGTTCCGCGTGCTGGGCTATGCGGTCGCCGGCGTGCGCCCCGACGTCATGGGCATCGGTCCGGTGCCCGCGGTCCAGGCGCTGCTGCAACGCACCGGCCTGAAGGCCGGCGATTTCGACGTGATCGAATCGAACGAAGCTTTCGCGGCGCAGGCGCTGGCGGTGAACAAGGGCCTGGGCTTCGACCCCGCCCGGGTGAACCCGAACGGCGGCGCCATCGCGCTTGGCCATCCGGTCGGCGCCACCGGCGCCATCGTCACCGTCAAGGCGATGTATGAGCTCATGCGGACCGGCGGCCGCAAGGCGCTGATCACCATGTGCATCGGCGGCGGCCAGGGCATTGCGCTGGCGATCGAGCGGATCTGACATACCGCGGGGGTATTTGGAAAACGGTGAAAGGACAGAAGAGGGCGCCCCGTTTCACCGTTTGACAAATACCCCCGCACCATCCCGGCGGGGCGCTGCCTTTGCCCGCCGGGTGGAATTGGAGGGCGCGTGATGTCCGAAACCCATCCCTGTCAGGTCTGCGGCAAGCCGAAGGATGCCAGTGATCTTGCCGAGGCGGCGGACCTGCGGCCGGCCCTGTCGCGGCTCGTCCGCGAGGATGTGCGGGATTGGGAGGAGGGCGGGCGGATCTGCACCGATTGCCTGCAGAAATACCGGCAGCTTTACCTGACCCAGCTTCTGGCCGACGAAACCGGAGAACTGGGCGAACTCGAGGCCGAGGTGGCGCAGGTGCTGTCGCGCGGCGCGCTGCTGACGCCCTCGACGGCGCCGGTCGAGCGGGACCGCGCGTTGCGCTTCGGCGAGCGCATGGCCGATCGCGTCGCCGATTGGGGCGGCTCCTGGAGCTTCATCCTGATCTTCGTCGCGGTGCTGGCGCTCTGGATGGCGGGCAATGTGTCGGGATTGCTGTTCGGATCCTTCGACCCCTATCCCTTCATCCTGTTGAACCTGGTGCTGTCCTGCATCGCCGCGTTGCAGGCACCGATCATCATGATGAGCCAGCGCCGGCAAGAGGCGCAGGATCGCCGCCGGGCCGAGAACGACTATCAGATCAACCTGAAAGCCGAACTGGAATTGCGCCAGCTGCATGAAAAGATCGGCCACCAGTTGACGCATCAATGGCGGCGCCTGCTGGAGATCCAGCGCATCCAGGTCTATCTGCTGCACGAGATGCGGCGCGCGCAGCAATAACGACCCGGGCGAAAGCTGCGCATAACCGGCCGACATGCGGTGGTTGCGGGCGAAAGCGAAGCCTGCCGGCAAGAAACGGCCGAGCTCAAAGTCGAGGCGCGGCCCGTCAAGTTGGCTTAGCGATCAGGCGCGCAATCCGCGTTCCGGCGTATGCCCGCGCCGCTACGCCACCCGCTACGATGAAGCGAAACCACCGCCAAGACCGGAATCTGCCGGAATCGGCACCGTCTTGGCCTGCGGCTTCGAATGGGGAACGAGCCGTTCCGTGGGAACGGCTCGCGAGATCCACGGAGATGGTCCGGTTAGGGTTGGTGCCCACCGTCCCAGCCAGGGTTCACGACCCTTGGGGCTGCCCTCAGGCCAGATCCCACCTGACTGTCCCGACACCTCTCTCCAATATCACTCTCGACACTGGACCACCTCCTTTCAATAAGTTGCCTTATAAGGTCAGCCTGACACAAAATCATGACCAGTCAATGAATTTGCGCGCGCCTCTGGATCAAATTTCCGACGATGATGCGGAAGGGGACAAGGGCCAGAACTGCCTGCGCGACCTTCACCAGCCAGTCCGCCGTTGCCAGCGAAATCCACAGCGGCAGAACCGGACCCAGGCCCAGCAGCGCAACCGGTTCATTTGCCCATGAAACATCGTCCGCCGGGAAAACCGCGCTCAGCGGGGCCGAGAAGGCGATGCTGAAGAAGATGGCAGTATCGACCACCGAACCGACCAGGCTGGCGGCCAAGGGCGGCAACCACCAGTTGTATTTCCGCAACTGGTTGAAAACCGTTATGTCCATCAACTGGGCAGAAAGGAAGGCCGCGCCCGAGGCGACGGCGATGCGCAACGTGGTCTTGTCCATGCCGGCCGCGACCAGCGAGCACAGCACGCCGGTGATGAAACCGGCGAACACCACCTTGCGGGCGGCCGTCGGGCCATAGACCCGATTCATGATGTCGGTGACCAGGAAGGCGACCGGATAGGTCAGCGCCCCCCAGGTCAGCCAGGCGCCCAGCAGGTGCTGGACCAGGATGTTCGAGGCCACGACGGTGACGGCCATGGCGATGACGCCGGGAAGAAGGCGGGGCATGTCGGTAATCCGTTTTGACAAGGTAGCGGAGACTCGGCCCTTGCGGGCACGGCCGATTAAGCCCGCGGGCGGCTGCTGTCAACGCTTTCCGGCGTTGTGCCGCCCGGCCCGGCTTATTCCGTGACCCGGTATTCGACCAGCTCGGTGCGCTGGAACCAGTTGAAATTGTCGTCCGCGATCAGGGTCAGCCGGATGCCGGTGCCATCGTCCCAGACCGAGATCCCTTCCAGATTGTCATATTGCAGCGGCCGGCTTTCCAGCAGAACGCGCTCGTTCAGGGCGCCTTGCTCGGTCAGGTCGAAGCGGCGCACACGGGCGCGAAAGCCCAGCAAGCCCTTGAAATCGCGTTCGAGCAGATAGAGCCGCCCGTCCGGACCGACATCCGCCCCGACCGCCAGCCAGTCGCCCGAGCGCGGGATCGAGAAGGGCTGGTCCCACCTGCCGTCGCGCCAGCGCCAGACCGGGAACGGCCGCGTCAGCTGGCCCGAACGCTCTGGCAGGGTCAAAAGCGTGCCGTCGGGCAGGATCGCCAGCGCCTCCAGCGAAGAGTTGCGCTGCATCGCCTTGAACTCGGGCGGGCGGGGCAGGGGTTGGGCCGGGCTGTCGGGCGTGTCGTAGCGGGCGACGCGGGTCAGACCCTCGAAGCTGATCCAGATCGTGCCGTCGGGGGCGATGGCCAGCCCCTCGCTGTCGCCCTGCCAGCCGGGTTTCAGCGGCTTGCCGGAGCTGTCGCGCAGTCGGGCGCGGCCGGCGGGCTCCAGCCCGCGGATGCGGCCCTCGGCGTCGCGCTCGACGCTGCCCCAGCGGATCGAGGCGCGGTCCGACAGCGCGGTGAAGCGGCTGCCGTCGGCACTGATCTCGATGCCGGAAAAGCCGCCGAACTGTTCGTCCTCCATATGCCAGACATAGGTCGCGACATAATCGACACGCGGCCCGGCCGAGGGGGTCGGGTCGGCGGCGCAGGCCGCGCCGGCGGAGAGCAGCAGGGCAGAAAGCGCCAGTCGGCGCAGGCGCCGGAACCGTCCTGCGCCTGCTGCCCGGCTTAGCGGGCGGTGGCGACGACCTGGCATTGGCGGGGCATCTCGCTGAGCCGGAAGCTGCGGGGGTGGCGATAGTTCGGGTCGGGCGGCACCGGCTTGACGCGGCTGGGGTCGATGCGGTTCCTGATCCACTCGGCAGCCTCGGCGCAGCCATCGCCGGGCGGCGGCGCGTCCTGCTGCTGGCAGGCCGAGCCGGCCGGGCAGGCCATCCGGACGTGGAAATGGTAATCATGGCCGTTGATCGGGCGGACCTTGCGCAGCCAGCTGCGGTCGCCGGTCGCGGCCTGGCACATGGCGACCTTGGCGACCGGGTCGATGAAGATGCGCTCGACCCGCGGGTCGCGGGCGGCGGCGCGGATGATCGCCATATGCGAGCCGCTCCACAGCGCCGAGGGCGCGGTGCCCGCCTTGTTCACCACCGATTGCGAGGAAATCCTTTCCCGCTGCGCCCGGGTCAGTTGCAGGCTTTGCGGCGGCAGCATCCAGATGTCGGCGTCGAGCCCCATCTGGTGGCTGGCGTGGCCCGTGACCATCGGGCCGCCGCGCGGCTGGCTCATGTCGCCGATGTAAAGCCCCGGCCAGCCGGCCTGGCGCGCGGCGCCCGACAGGCCGATCAGGAAGCTGACCAGCTCGGGGTGGCCCCAGTTGCGGTTGCGCGACAGCCGCATCGCCTGCCAGGTCGGACCGCTTTCGGGCAATTGCACCGCGCCCGAGACGCAGCCCTTGGAATAGAAGCCCAGGGCGGCCGCAGAGCCGCCGGTCGGGCCGGGCGCGGCTCCGAACACGTCCTTGGCGAGCGGATCGGCAGCGGAAGGCTGGGCCATGGCAAGCGCAGCCAGCGCCAGCACGGCGGCGGTCAGGGTTTTGCGGATCACGGCTCGGCCTCTCCTTCTGTTTGGACCCAACCTAGCAGAATGAGCGAAAGAAGGAACATCACGATGAGCGGAGAGATGCCGAGCCGCTGATTGCCGCTGAGGTCGGTCGCGACAGCGATCAGCAGCGGTGCCAGAAAGGCGGTGGCCTTGCCGGAAAGCGCATAAAGACCAAAGGCTTCGGTCGCCCGAGCCGGTGTGGTGTGGCGCACCATCATCGTGCGGCTGGCCGATTGCAGCGCGCCGCCCGCGCCGCCGATCAGCACGCCGCACAGGAAGAACAGCCCGTCCGGCAGGCGCGAGCCGGGCGCCAGAGGCAGGCCCAGGACGCTTTCGCGGCTCATGCCGGTGACGAGGATGCAGACCCCGGTCAGCACCAGCGTGCAGGCGATGATGACCGGCCTTGGCCCCCAGCGCCGGTCGGCGCGGCCGCCGATCCAGCTGATGACGGCGGCCGAGACCGCGCTGACCACGCCGAAGACCCCCGCCAGGAACACCGGCCAGCCCAGCACCGTGCCGGCATAGACCCCGCCGAAGCCGTAAAGCGCGTTCAGCGCGTCGCGCGAAAACATCGAGGACGCGAGCCAGGCCGCCAGCGAGCGGCGATAGCGCAGGCTGGCCAGCAAGCGCCCCAGCGCCGCCATGGCCGCGCCCAGCCGGACCGGGCGGCGGGGCCCCGGCGTTTCCGGCACCCACAGCGCGAAGGGGATCATGAAGACCAGATACCACAGCGCCGTGAACGGCCCCGCCGCCCGCGTGCCCTCGCGCAGGGCCGGATCCAGCCCCAGCACCGGCGGGATGCCCAGAAGCGTGCGGCCGGTCTGCGCGTTCTCGGCCAGAAACAGCAGCACCAGAGCCAGCGCCACCACGCCGCCCAGATAGCCGAAGGCGAAGCCCGAGCCCGAGACCCGGCCGATCTCGTCCCGCGGCGCGAGTCCCGGCAGCAGGGCGTTGGTGAAGATGGTGGCGAATTCCATGCCGATCAGGCCGATGCCGAAGCTGACGACCGCAAGATGCAGGCCGGGCTGGTCGGGCATCAGGAACCACAGCCCCCAGGACCCCGCCAGGTAAAGCGCCGAAAAGGCCCAGACCCAGACCAGCCGGCGGCCGCTGTTGTCGGCGATGGCGCCCAGCACCGGCGCCAGAACCGCGATGATGAGGCCGCAGATGCCCAGCCCGTAACCCCAGAGCGCCTGCGCCGCTGCGCCGGCTTCCTCGACGCTCATGCCGCGGGCGGTGTAATGGGCGCGGGCGACCTCGGCATAATAGACCGGGAAGATGAAGGTGGTCAGCAGCGTCGCGAAGGGCTGGCTGGCCCAGTCGAAGAACCACCAGCCCCAGATGCGTTTGCGTTCCATGCCCGTCCCCTGCCTTGCGGGCGCATAAGGCCCAAGCGCGGTCAGGCTGGCAAGTCACCATTGCGGTCTGCGGCGGCGATTTCCGGCAGGGCGGGCGGCCAGGGCCGCTGCGCATCCGCCGCGATCCAGGCCGCGACCCAATCCGGCAGCGCCGGGCTTTCGGCCTCGCGCCCGGCCGCCTGCATCAGCCGCGCCGGCGCAACGATGCCCTGGGCCGAGGTGATCGCGCCGCGCAGCAGCATGTGGTTGTAGCACTCGCCCCGGTGCCACATGCTCTGCTCCATATACAGGAAGCGCGCGTCCCAGCCCAGGGTGCGCGAGACCATGGTGAAACGCTGGAAGCCCTTGATCCGCCGGCGATACCGCACCGAGTTCCCGGCCACGGTGATGCCCCAGCCGTTTTCCCGCATCGTGTCGATGATCCCGGTCCGGACCGCCATCGGCAGCCGGCCGAGGTCGTAGAGCGTCAGCGTGCGGCCATTGTTCAGCTCGATCCAGGGGTCCAGGTCCAGGGGCCAGCAGCGATGCGTCGAGACATGCGGCTCCAGCACGCCGATCCGGGGCGCCCGGCGGAATTTCAGCATCTCCTTGGCAAAGCGGAGCATCGGATACATGGGCGGCCTCTCGCTGCGGGTCGGCTTTTGCGGCTAAGCCCGGGGTCGGGGCGCGTCAACCGGAACGCTGCGGCCTTATGCCTTGCAGAGCGGGGGCGGCTGGCTTACCTGTCCGGGAAGCAGCCGGAAGGGAATGGAATGGGCACGCTCTACGAAGCCTTGATGCTGATACTGGACGTCGTCTGGTTCGTGATGATCGCCCATATCATCATGTCCTGGCTGATCAACTTCCAGGTGCTGAACCTGCGTCAGCCGCTGATCTGGCAGATCTGGAACGGGCTGAACCGGCTGCTGGAGCCAATCTATGCCCCGGTGCGCCGGATCCTGCCGAATACCGGCGGTCTGGACCTGGCGCCGCTGGTGGTCTTCATCGTCATCATCATCGCGCAGCGCGCGCTCGCCAATAACGCCGGCTTCTTCTACGGCCTCTAGATGTCGGCTGCGCCCCTTCTGCGTCAGGTCTTCGGCTTCGACGCCTTTCGTCCGGGGCAGGAAGAGATCGTCGATGCCGTGGCCCAGGGCCGCGACGTGCTGGCGATCATGCCGACCGGCGGCGGCAAGTCGCTGTGCTACCAGCTGCCGGCGCTGATGCGCGACGGGCTGACGGTGGTGCTCTCGCCCTTGATCGCGCTGATGCGCGACCAGGTGCGGGCGCTGACCGAAGCCGGGGTGGCCGCCGCCGCCCTGACCAGCGGCAATTCCGAGGAAGAGAACACCGAGGTGCTGCGGGCGCTGGCCGCGCGCGAATTGCGGCTTCTGTATATGGCGCCCGAGCGGCTGGCCTCGGGCGCGACCATCCCGATGCTGCGCCGCGCCGGCGTGCAGGCCATCGCCGTGGACGAGGCGCATTGCGTCAGCCAATGGGGCCACGACTTCCGTCCCGACTATCTGCGCGTGGGCGAGCTGCGCCGGGCGCTGTCCGTGCCGCTGGCGGCCTTTACCGCCACGGCGGATGCGGAAACGCGCGAGGAGATCGTCAAGCGCCTGTTCGACGGCGCGCAGCCGCAGTCCTTCCTGCGCGGCTTCGACCGGCCGAACATCCACCTGGCCTTCCAGCCCAAGGACGGGCCGCGCCGGCAGATCCTCGACTTCGCCGCCGCGCGCCGGGGCCAGTCCGGCATCGTCTATTGCGGCACCCGCGCCAAGACCGAGACCCTGGCCGGCGCCCTGAACGACGCCGGGCTGGCGGCGGTCGCCTATCACGGCGGCATGGAGGCCGAGGCCCGGCGCGAGGTCGAGATCCGCTTCCAGCGCGAGGACGGGCTGATCGTGGTCGCGACGGTCGCCTTCGGCATGGGCATCGACAAGCCCGACATCCGCTGGGTCGCCCATGCCGACCTGCCGAAATCCATCGAGGCCTATTACCAGGAGATCGGCCGCGGCGGCCGAGACGGCGCTCCGGCCGAGACGCTGACGCTCTACGGTCCCGACGACATCCGCCTGCGCCGGACCCAGATCGACGAGGGCCTGGCCCCGGCCGAGCGCAAGGCCGCCGACCACGCCCGGCTGAACGCGCTCTTGGGCCTGGCCGAGGCCACCGGCTGCCGCCGCGTCGCCCTGCTGTCCTATTTCGGTGAAACGGCCGGTCCTTGCGGCAATTGCGACATCTGCGACAGCCCGCCCGACTGCTTCGACGGCACCGAGGCGGCGCAGAAGGTGCTGTCGGCGGTCCTGCGCACCGGCCAGACCTATGGCGCCGGCCATATAATCGACGTGCTGACCGGCACCATGAACGACCGCATCGGCCAGCGCGGCCATGACCGGCTGCCGACCTTCGGCTGCGGGCGCGACCTGTCGAAGCCGCAATGGCAGGCGGTGATCCGGCAGATGCTGGGCCGCGACCTGATCCGCCCCGACCCGGAACGCCACGGCGGCCTGGCGATCACCGCCGCCGCCCATCCGGTGCTGCGCGGCGAGACCCGCATCACCCTGCGCCGCGACGCCATGACCCGCGCCCGGCCGGCCGTCGCGGTCCGCACCCAGGTCGATGAAGAGGACGCGCCGCTGCTGTCCGCGCTGAAGGCCAAGCGCCGCGCGCTGGCCGAGGCGGCCCGGGTGCCGGCCTATGTCATCTTCCCCGACCGCACGCTGATCGAGATGGCGCAGGCCCGGCCGCAGACGCTGGACCAGATGGCGCGGATCAGCGGCGTCGGGGCCAAGAAGCTGGACAGCTACGGCGCCGAATTCCTGCGCGTCATCGCCGGCGAGGTCGCGCCCATGCACCCGGCGCGCAAGGCCCTGGCCGGGCGCGAGGCCGGCGCCCTGTTCGACCGGCTGGCCGAGGCGCAGGCCCGGCTGGCGCGCGGCGAGGATGGCATCGAAAAACCGCTGTCGGTCGGCAATTCCATCCTGCGCCGCATTGCCGAGGACCGGCCGCGCGACCTGTCGCGCTATCTGGACCCGGCGCGACTGGACCGCTTCGGCGCGGCCTTTGCCGCCGAGATCGCCGCCGATCCCGAGGCTTGACCGGGACGGACGCGGAGGTGCCTCCTGCCTCCTGCCTCCCGACCGCGCAAGTCGCACGGCCGGTTGGCGCGCCCTCGCCGCGGGCTATTCGCCGGGATCGAGGTTTTTCTCAAACCCGCACGGGTTCTTGCGCCGCGTGCCGAAGGCCACCCCTCCGGCGGCGGCTATTGATGCGCGGCCGCGCGGGCGCGGTCCTCGGGACTGGGCATCGGGTCGCCCTCGGGCGGGCGCACCCGGAACACGGCGCAGTAAAGCGCGGGCACGAAGATCAGCGTCACCAGCGTGCCGGCGATGATGCCGCCCATCATCGCAAAGGCCATCGGCCCCCAGAACACCTGGCGCGAGATCGGGATCAGCGCCAGGCTGGCCGCCGCCGCCGTCAGCAGGATCGGCCGGGCGCGGCTGTCCGAGGCCTCGAACACCGCGTTCCAGGCGCTGTGCCCCTTGCCGATCAGCACCTGGATCTCATGCACCAGGATGACCGAATTGCGGATCAGGATGCCGATCAGCGCCAGGATGCCCAGGATCGCCACGAAGCCCATCGGCACGCCGAAGGGCAAGAGCGCCGCGACCACGCCGATCAGCCCCAGGGGCGCGGCGGCAAAGACGATGAAGCTCAGCCGGAAGCCCTGCATCTGCACCATGACGAGCAGCGCCATGATCAGCAGCATGACCGGCACCACGGCGGCGATGGGCTCCTGGCTTTCGGCCGAGGTCTCGACCGTGCCGCCGACCGTGACCTTGACGCCCTGCGGCAGGCCCTGCTGGAACTGCGCCACCCGCTCGGCCAGCGCCGCGACCAGAGTCGCCGGCTGGTCCTTGCTGGCGATGTCGGCCTTGACCGTCACCGTGGGCAGGCCGTCGCGCTGCATGACCAGGGGTTGCTCGGTCCCGTATTCCAGCACCGCCAGCGAGGCCAGCGGGATCGGCGTGCCGGTCTGGGTCGCCAGTTGCAGGTTCTGGATCGACTCGACCGATTCGCGGTCGGCCTGCGCGCCGCGCGCGGTCACGTTGATCAGGAAGGTGCCGTCGCGCAGCTGGGTGATGGTGCGGCCGGTGAAGGTGCCCGACAGCGCGCCCGAAATATCCTCGTTCGTCAGCCCCAGCCGTCTCGCCTGGTCCTGGTTGACCTGCAACCGCACCACCCGCGCCGGCTCGTTCCAGTCCAGCGCGATGTCGCGCAGCCGCGGCTCGGTCGCGAGCACGGCGGCCAGGTCGCGTGCCGCATCCCGCGCCTTGTCCGGGTCGGGCGACGAGACGCGATATTGCACCGGCTTGCCGACCGGCGGGCCGATTTCCAGGTTCTTGACATAGATGTCGGTGCCGATCAGCCTTTCGCGGGCGAAATCCTCGAGCCGCCGCTTCAGCCGGTCCCGCGCCGCGAGGTCCGGGGTCTGGATCACGATCTGGCCCATGTAGGGGCCGGGCGTCGGCACGTCCATCGACAGCACGAAGCGCGGCGCGCCCATGCCGACATAGCTGGTCCAGAACAGCGCGTCGTCCTGGCCCGCCAGCATCTCCTCGATCAGCGCGATGTCGGCGTCGGTCTTGGCGATCGAGGCATTGGCGCGTTCGTTCACGTCGACGATGATCTCGGTCCGGTCCGAGGTCGGGAAGAACTGCTGCTCGACGAAGCGCATGCCTATGACCGAGGCCGCAAAGATCGCCAGGGTAAAGGCGATGGTCAGTCCTTTGTGCCGCATGCCCCAGAGCAGCAGGCCGCGGAAGCGGCGGCGCAGCCAGCCCGGCCCGCCGCCGGCGTGCTTCATCCGCGCCGGCAGCAGCGTCACGCCCAAAAGCGGCGCGAAAAGCACCGCCACGATCCAGCTGACGATCAGCGAGACCGCGATGACCACGAAGAGCGAGAATGTGAATTCGCCCGCCGCCGAATTGTTCAGCCCGATGGGGATGAAGCCCGCGACCGTCACCAGCGTGCCCGTCAGCATCGGGAAGGCGATCGAGCTCCAGGCATAACTCGCGGCGCTTTCCAGGTTCTCGCCCAGCTCCAGGCGCGAGATCATGGTCTCGATGGCGATCATGGCGTCGTCGACCAGCAGCCCCAGCGCGATGATCAGCGCACCCAGCGAGATGCGTTGCAGGGTGATGCCGTAGAGGTCCAGGATGATGAAGGTGATCGCCAGCACCAGCGGGATGGTCAGCGTGACCACCAGCCCGGCCCGCAGGCCCAGGCTGACGAAGCTGACCAGCAGCACGATCCCCACCGCCTCGACCAGCGCGCGGACAAAATGGCCGACGGCCTCGTCCACGACATGCGGCTGGTCGGCGAACTTGGCCATCTCGATGCCGATGGGCAGGGTTCGGGCCACATCGGCCATCAGCGCATCGACCTGCTTGCCGAACTCGAGGATATTGCCGCCGTCGCGCATGCCGATCTGCAGCCCGATGGCCTCGCGCCCGTTATAGCGGAACAGCGCGCTGGGCGGGTCCTCATAGCCGCGCCGCACCGTGGCCACGTCGCCGATGTTGAAGAAGCGGTCGCCCACGCGCAGGTTCACCGCCGCGATGGCGGCCGCGTCGTCGAACTGGCCGCCGACGCGGACCAGCACCTGTTCGGGCCCGGCCTGCACGATGCCCGAGGGCGTGATCGCGTTCTGCACCGCCAGGGTCTGCACGACCTGATTGTGGTTCAGCCCCAGCGCCGCCAGCCGGGCCGAGGAAAACTCGAGGAAGATCTGCTCCTTGCGCACACCCAGCAGCGCGGTCTTGCCGGCCATGGGCAGGGCCTGGACCTGCTTGCGGATGTCCTCGACCCTGTCGCGCAGCTCGCGCTGGGTAAAGCCGTCCGAGGTGAAGGCATAGATATTGCCGAAAACGTCGCCGAAATCGTCGTTGAACTGGAAGCCCTGGAATTCTTGGGGGAAATTCGGGCGGATGTCGGACATCATGCTGCGCACGCGCTTCCAGACCTCGGGCACCTCGGGGCCGCGGATGGTCGGGTCCAGCTCCAGATAGACGATGGCCTGGCCGGGCATGGTGACCGAGCGGGTGAATTTCAGCTCGTCCAGTTCCTCGAGCTTGGTCTCGATTCGGGTGGTGACCTGGTTCAGCGTCTCGTCGATGGTGGCGCCGGGCAGGCTGGCGCTGATCACCATGATCTTGATGGTGAAATTCGGGTCCTCCTCGCGCCCCAGCCGCAGGTAGCCGAGGCTGCCGGCCAGCATCGAGATGATCAGCAGGAACCACACCAGCGAGCGGTGATGCAGCGCCCAATCGGACAGGTTGAAGCCGCGCCCGGTCATGGCGCCACGCTTTCGCCGACGGCCTGGCCCTCGGTCAGCGAATGGATGCCGCGAATGACCACCTCGTCGCCCGGTGCCAGGCCCGCGGCGATGGCGATGCGCCCGTTCAGCGCCGGGTCCCGGGCCTGGACCTCGCGCAGGGCGACGCTGGCGCGGTCGCCGTCGCGGCTGACGATCCAGACCCGAGGCCTGCCGC
This sequence comes from Paracoccus sp. N5, assembly GCF_000371965.1. Taxonomy (NCBI): domain Bacteria; kingdom Pseudomonadati; phylum Pseudomonadota; class Alphaproteobacteria; order Rhodobacterales; family Paracoccaceae; genus Paracoccus; species Paracoccus sp. N5. Next base: position 1,648,631 of record NZ_AQUO01000001.1, read on the forward strand.
CCCGGTCCAGGATCGCGCTTTCGGGCAGGGTCAGCCGCGCCGCCGGGCCGCCCGAGGGCCGCGCCCGCACCAGCGCCCCCAGCCGCAAGGCGGCGTCGTCGCGCAAGGCCAGGTGCACCCGCCGGGTGCGGGTCACGGCATCGGCCACCGGCTCGATCTGCGCGACGGTGGCGGGGAACAGCCGCGCGGGATCGGCTTCGGACCAGACGTCGTAGCGGTCGCCGGTCTTTAGCCGCGCCAGCGCGGCGTCGGGCAAGTCGATCACCGCCTCGATCCCCTCCTGGGCCGAGAGCTGGATCACCGGCTCGCCTGCATTCACCACCGCCCCGGCATTGGCATGGACGGCGCTGATGACGCCGGCAAAGGGCGCCCGCATTTCGGCGAAACCCTCGGCATCGCGGGCGCGGATCAGTTCCGATTCGGCCTGCTGCCGGGCGGCGGTCGCCGAGGCCAGCGCGCGGTCGACCTGCTCGACCTGCGCGGCCGAGGCGACATTGCGCTGTGCCAGCGACCGGGTGCGGTCGGCCGAGGCCTGGGCGGTTCGCTCCTGCACCCGGGCGGCCTCGAGGGCGGCCTGGGCGGCGCGGACCTCGCCCTGCAGATCGTCGGGGTCGAGCGCGGCCAGCACCTGGCCCCGGCTGACGATGTCGCCGACATCGACATGGCGCGCGGTGATGCGGCCCAGGGTCTGGAACCCCAGCGCGACCTCGATCCGGGCGGCGATCACGCCGGGGGTCGAGGGCAGCGCGGCCATGTCGTCCTCGACCCGGATGCTGACCACCGGGCGCGGCTCCGGCGCGGACGCCGGGGCCTTGTCCTGCCAGGGCAGGTCCAGCGCGGCGGCCTGCCCGGCCCAGGCGAAGGCGGCCAGCGCCGCCAGGATTGTCCTGCGCATCATTTCCCCCCTGCCGGGCCGGCCGCGACCTGCCGGCCGGGATAGAGCATCTGCGAGCCGGCGCCGACCACGATCTGGCCTGGCTCGACGCCCTCGGCCAGGATGACGGTGCCGTTGGTGAAGCGCTCGATGCGGACCGGGGCCAGCCGGGCGCGGTGCTCGGCATCGACCAGCCAGACCGCCGGCTGGCCGCCGGCGGCGGTCAGGGCCGTCCAGGGCACGGCGATGCCGGTTCCGGCCGGGAAATGCACCGCGCCGCGGACTGCGGCGCCCAGTAGGCTGGTGCTGACCGGCGCATTCTGGATCTCGGCCCGGACGGTGACCGAGCCGGTGGCCGGATCGACCAGCGGGGCGATCTCGGTGACACGCGCCTGCATGCTGAGTTCGGGGAAGTCGATCCCGGTCAGCGAGACCGGCGCACCGATGGCATCGCGCAGCAGCGGCGTGTCGGGGGTCAGGAACACCGCCTCGCGCCCGGTGGCCGAGGCCAGCGAGATCACCGCCTGCGCCGCGCCGACGATCTGGCCCGGCTCGGCCTGCCGCGCGGTGACGATGGCGTCCGAGGGCGCACGGATCACCGTATCCTCCAGCGCCCGCTCGGCCTGGCCCAGGGTCGAGCGCGCCTGGGTCAAGGCCCCGGTCGCCGCCGAAAGCCCCTGGCTGGCGCTGTCGAAGGCCGCGCGCGTGCCCACGCCGCGTCGCAGCATCGCATCGGCGCGTTCCAGCGCCTGCCGGGCCTGGGCCTCGCTGGCCTCGGCCGCGACGACGGCGGCGCGGGCGACCTGCAACGCCTGTTCCTGTTGCAGCGGGTCGGTGCGGGCCAGGGGCTGGCCCTCGGCGACACGGTCGCCTTCGCGCACCAGGACCTCGGTCACGCGGCCGCCCAGGCGAAAGCCGATGTCGACGCTGTCCTTGGCGGCGATGGTGCCGGTCAGCGCGGCGTCGAAGGTCAGGTTGGTGCGCCGGACCTGGACATATTCCACCGGCAGCGGCGGCTGCGCCGATGCCGGCCAGGCGCTGCCAAGGCAGGCCAGGGCCCAGGCGGCCAGCAGGCGGGCTTCGGGACGATGGGTCATCTGATGCTCATGAACCTTGCGGCTGGGAAGGCCCCGCCATTGTGCCAATGCGCCGCCGATCTGCAACCGGGCTTGGCTTGTCCGGCCGCGAGGTTAATGTTGCGCGGCTGCGGTTACTGGTAACTTCGAACCAGCGCGGCCGCGATCATGCCCCAGCCGTCGACCACCAGGAAGAATGCCAGCTTGAAGGGCAAGGCCACGATGGCCGGCGGCACCATCATCATCCCCATCGACATCAGCACGGCCGAGACCACCAGGTCGATGATCAGGAAGGGCAGGGCGACCAGGAAGCCGATCTCGAAGGCGCGCTGCAATTCGCTGAGCATGAAGGCCGGGACCAGCACCGACAGCCGGTCCGGCGCCGCCTGCGGCTCGGGCGAGACCTCGGCCAGGGTGGCGACCATCTCGGGGTCGGTGCGATGCTCCATGAAGCCGCGAAACGGCACGATGCCGCGGGCGAAGGCCTCCTCGACGCTGATCTGGCCGTCGCGCAGCGGCGCGCCGGCGGTGGTCCATGCCTCGGTCAGGACCGGGCTCATCACGAACCAGGTCAGGAACATCGCCAGGCTGACGATCAGCATGTTGGGGGGCGATTGCTGCAGGCCGATAGACTGGCGCAGGATGGACAGCACGGTGACGATGAAGGGAAAGCAGGTCACCATGATGGCGATGCCCGGCGCCAGCGACAGCGCCGTCAGCAGCGCGAGAAGCGTGATCGAGTTCCGCCCGACGCCGTTCGTCACCGTCTCCAGCGCGCCGGCATCCAGCGGCAGATCCTGCGCGACCGCGAGATGCGGCCAGAGCAGGACCAGCAGAACCGGGACGAGGCGCGTCACGATGCGCTGGCCGGGCCGAGGATGCGGACGCAGAGCCGCTGGTCCGCGTCATCGCCGGTGGTCAGCTCGCCCTTGGCGATCACCTTGTCGCCGACGCAGATGTCGACGCCATCGGACATCTCCTGGTCCAGCGTCAGGATGTCGTCGGGGCGCAGCCGCGACAGTTCGGCCACGGTCAGTTGCGTGCCGCCCAGCCGGATGGTGATTTCCACCTGGATCTGGTCGGTTGCAATCAGGCTTGCGAGATCGTCCATGGTCAATCCTCGGTCTTGATGTCGTCGATAAGGGATTTCAGCCCAGCGGCGACCTGCGCCGGGTCAAAGACGATGCTGCCCTGGGCCGAGATCAGTTCGACCAGCGGCTGGCCGGGGCGGGCGTCCTCGATCCGGGCCTGCGGAAAGCTTGCCAGCTCCAGGCAATCGGCCAGTTCGGGGCGCATATCGACCGGAGAACGCAGCACGATCTGCTGTTCCGGCGCATGTTCGGCCAGGCGCTGCAGCTCGGCCAGAAGCGCCTGCCGCAGCCGAGCGGTTTGCGCGGCGGGCGCCAGCTGGTCGACGATGGCATGCAGAACCGGCACCAGCCCGGCCAGGATCTCGCGCCGCAGGCCGGTCTCGTGCTGCCGGCTGGCGGCGAGCTCCTGCCGGCAGGCGACCAGTGCCTGGCACAGGGCGTCGAGGCTGCGCTCGCGCCCTTCGGCCAGGCCTTGCTCGTGTCCGCGCTGATAGGCGTCTTCGACATCCATCGGGCTCACCAGCGGTGCCGACCGGGCGTGGGCTGCGGAAAAGGAATCCAGGCGCAATGCGGCGGGTCTCATACGGGATCCTCACGTTTCTCGATCCAGCCCGACAGGATCTGCAGGCTTTCGTCCTTGCGGGATTTCATCAGCTCCTTCAGCCGACCGACCGGATCGCCCGAATCGGGCAGCGGGGTGAAGTCGATCTCGGGCACCACCTCGGCCACCGCCGCGACCGGGGCCGGCGGTTCGGCCGGCTTGCCGGATTCGAGAGCCTTGACGCCCGGGGCGGCAGAATGATCCAGCGCGGCAAGCGCGGGGTTGCCCGCCGGCCGGGCCCGCAGCAGCGGGCGCAGCAGGAACGCAGCCAGGGCCAGCGCAAAAAGGCCGACCAGCACGATCCGGATCAGGCCGTTCAGGTCCAGCTTCGACAGCAGCCCGCCCTGGCTTGCCAGCGTACCGGCCTCGGACAGCGTCGCGAAAGGCAGCGATTTCACGGTGATCGCGTCGCCGCGGCCTTCGTCGAAGCCCACGGCCGAGGCGACCAGTTCCCGCAGGGACTGCAACTCGGCCTCTTCGCGCGGAACCAGCGTGGTTTCGCCTTTGGAATCGGTCTGCGCGACGCCGTTCACCAGGACGGCGACGGTCAGGCGCCGCGTCGCGCCGGGCTGGCGGGTGACTTCGCGGGTGACCTTGCTGACCTCGAAATTCGAGCGTTGGCGGGTTTCCGACCGCTGCGACTTGCTCTGGTCGGCGCCACTGTCCTTGCCCTCGGGCAGGTTCGAGGCCGCGGTGACCGCGCCCTGCTGCGAATTGGTGCTTTGATCGGCCGTCTCCTCGCTTTCCTGCGAGATCAGGGCGCGCTGCTGCGGATCGAAGCGCTGCTCCGTCATCTGCTCGGATTCGTTGACGACGTCCAGGTTCAGCTCGACGATGGCATTCCCGGCGCCGACATGGGCGCTGAGGATGCGCTCGACGTTGCGCTTCATCTCGGCCTCGCGGTCCTCGCCGGCGAATTCCTCGCCCGAGGAGATCACGCCGCGCTCGCTGTCGATGACGGCCACCCGGTCGGCGGACATGCCCGGCACGCCCGAGGAGACCAGGAACTTCAGCGCCTTGGCCTGGCCGCGGTTGATCGGCGTGCCGTCGGTCGTCAGGGTGACCGACGCGGTCGATTCGGCCTCGCGCCGATAGCCGCGGCCGCTGGGCACGGCCAGGTGGACGCGGGCCGACCTGACGTTCGGCAGCGCCAGGATCGTGCGGGCCAGTTCGCCCTCCTTGGCCCGCCAATAGGCGGCGTCGAACATCTGCGAGGTGGTGCCGAAACCCGACATTCCGTCGAGGATCTCGTATCCGGTGCCGCCGGCCGAGGGGACGCCCTCGCCGGCCAGGGCCATGCGCAGCTCGTCCCGGCGGGTTTCCTCGACCCAGATGGAATCGCCGCGAATTTCGTAGGGAACGCCGGATTTTTCCACGGCAGCCATGACGGCGCCGGATTGCTGGGCGTCCAGCCCCGAATAAAGCAGCGCCATCCCCGGCCGTGCGGCCAGCCAGGCCAGGCCGGCGATGGCAGCGAACGTGAACAGGAAGGCCGCCGCCAGGATGGCCTTCTGCTTTGCGCTTCTCTCGCGCCAGTAGTCTTGCAGCTTCAGCAAAACCGCCCCCTTCGAATCGGCTGATCTTTGTCCGGACCTTCATGGCACGGGGGCGATTAAGAATTGGTTAGCCCGCAGGTGTTATCCAGACCGCAGATGGATGGAGAATCACCATGACCGATGTCGCCGACATCAATACGGAACAGAAATCCGGTCGCGGGCTTGGCCGCATTCTTCTGCCGCTGGGGTTGGCGCTGGCGCTGGGCGGGGGGGGCTTTGCCTCGACCTGGCTCGGGCTGTGGTCGCCGACCGCGCTGCTGGCCGCGAAGAAGGAAGAAAAGCCCGAAACCCTGCCCACGGTCGATTTCGTCGGCCTTCCGCAGATCGTGCTGAGCCTTTCGGGCCCGGTGCCGCGCATGCTGGTGATGACCGTCAAGATCGAGACCGACCAGGCCCACAAGGCCGAGGTCGAGCACCTGACGCCGCGGCTTCTGGACGCCTTCAACAGCTTCCTGGCCGAGATCGACGTCTCGGCCTTCGAGAAGCGGGGGATCCTCGACATCGTCCGGGACGAGCTGGCGACGCGCGCCGTCTATGTCCTGGGCAAGGAGGCGTTCGCCGATGTCCTCATCACGGAGTTCCGCATCCAATGACGATTGCCCAAGTTTTGCAGATCGCCCTGATCGCCTTCACCATCGGCCTGTCCGGCTTCTGCTTCACCCTGGCGCGGCGGCTGCGCAAGCTGAACGACCTTGAAAGCGGGCTTGGCGGCGCCATCGCCGTCATGACCAGCGAGATCGGCCGGCTGGAAAAATCCATCCTGCTTGCCAAGGCCGAGGCGACCAGTGCCACCCAGGCGCTGTCGGACGAGATCGAGCGCGCCAAGCAGGAGCGGGCCTTCTGGATGCTGCAACAGAAATTCGCCGAATCCGGGCAGGCGCGCCCCGCCCGGCTGCAACGGCGCCGCCGGCGCGAAGGGATGGGCTGCGATGCGTAGGCCGCTGCTGTCTTTCCTGGGCGGTGTCATGGTCCTGGCGGCGGCCGGGCAGGCCGTCATGCTGATGGACGGGTTTTCCCGGCTGACGGCGCATGCCGAGCCCTCCGAGCTGATGTCGGGCTGCACCGACGTGCCCGAAGCCGTGGCCCTGGCCGACACGCTGCGCGAGCGCAGCCTGCGCATCGACCGCTACATGCAGGACATGCAGCGGCGCAAGGACGAGATCGCCACGGCCGAAAAGCAGCTGACCGAAAAGCTGGTCGAGCTGCGCAAGCTGAAGCAGCAGATCGGCAGCAATGAGCAGGGCTATGCCCAGGCGCAGAACGACGACATCGCCCGGCTGATCGCGGTCTATGACCAGATGAAGCCGGAACAGGCGGCGATGGTGCTGTCGAACCTGCCGCCGGATTTTGCCGCGCAGATCCTCGCCCGCGTCCAGCCCGAGACCGGCGCCAGGATCATGGCCTCGGTCGAACCGGGGCAGGCAGCCGTCCTCACGTCCTACATGGGCGCAATCAGAGCCAGGAAATAGGTGTAACTCATGTTCGGCATGATCGGCATTGTCTTGACCTTCGCCATGGTCTTCGGCGGATACATTATGGCGGGCGGCAAGCTGGGGGTGATCCTGCACTCGCTGCCCTTCGAGCTGATGATGATCGGCGGCGCCGCCATCGGCTCGTTCCTGCTCTCGAATGAAACGGCGGTGATCAAGCAGGCCCTCTCTGGCATCGGGCGGTCGCTGAAGGGGCCGAAATGGCATGAATCCGACCTGCAGGACGTGCTTTGCCTGCTGTTCCAGCTGTTGCGCATCGCCCGCTCCAGCCCGGTCGAGCTTGAGGAGCATATCGAAAATCCCGAGAACTCGCCGGTGTTCCAGGCCTATCCGCGCATCCTGGCGGACCACCATGCGGTGACGCTGATCACCGACACGTTGCGCTCGGCCAGCCTGAACTACGACGATCCCTACCAGGTCGAGGAGATGCTGTCGCAGCGCATCGGGCTGATGAACGAAGAGGCGATGCACGCCCCGCATGCGTTGCAGAACATGGCCGACGCGCTGCCGGCCCTGGGCATCGTCGCCGCCGTTCTGGGCGTGATCAAGACCATGAGCGCGATCGACCAGCCCCCCGAGGTCCTAGGCAAGATGATCGGCGGCGCGCTGGTCGGCACCTTCCTCGGAGTGTTTCTGGCCTATGCCCTGGTGGCGCCTTTCTCGCAAAGGCTGTCGGCGGTGATGAAGCAGGACCAGGCTTTCTATGACGTGATCAAGTCGGTGCTGGTCGCCGGGCTGCACCAGCACGCCACCAATCTTTGCGTCGAGGTCGGCCGCCAGGCCGCCCCCGAACACGTCCGCCCCTCTTTCGGCGAGCTGGAAACGGCGCTGCGCGAATTGAAGAGGGCGTCGTGATCGCGATCCTGATCCTGTCCAGCGCGCTTGCCACCGCGCCGGCCGGGCAGGAGCCGGCGCGCGACGCGCTGATCCGCGAGGCGACCGAATGGCTGCTGAACGGCGAGGACCTGCCGCGCGACCTTGACGAGCGCCTGATGCGACTGTCCCCCTCGGACCGGATCGAGGCGCTGGTCTTCCTGCGCCGGTCGGGGATGCTGATCGGTCCGGCCTGGAGCGCCGAGCGGCTTCTGGCACCGGCCAAGAATCCGGCCAAGAACATGGAAACCCCGAAATGAGCCTTGCCGAGTCGAACCCGGGCATGTCGGTCGCCGCGCGGCCGCTGGTCATCACCGGCGTGCTGCTGCTGATCGTCCTGTCCATGGTCATTCCCTTGCCGGCCGGCTTGCTGGACGTGGGTATCGCGCTGTCCATCGCCACGGCGACGCTGATCCTGGTCATGGCCTCGCTGGTCGACAAGCCGACCGATTTCCAGGCCTTTCCGGTGCTGCTGCTGATGTCGCTGTTGATCCGGCTGTCGCTGAACATCTCCTCGACGCGGCTGATCCTGACGCATGGCCAGAACGGCCCCTCGGCCGCCGGCCATGTCATCGAGGGCTTCGCCGAATTCGTCGCGGGCGGTTCGCTGCTGGTCGGGCTGACCGTGTTTGCCGTGATCTCGGTGGTGAACTTCATGGTCATCACCAAGGGCTCGGGGCGCATGGCCGAGGTTTCGGCCCGCTTTGCCCTGGATTCGCTGCCCGGCAAGCAGCTGGCCATCGACGGCGACCTGAACTCGGGCGCCATCGACCACGAGGAAGCCAAGCGCCGCCGCACCCGCGAGCAGCGCGAGATCAGCTTCTTCGGCTCGCTCGACGGGGCCTCGAAATTCGTCAAGGGCGACGCCATCGCCGGCCTGGTCATCACCCTGATCAACCTCTTCGTCGGCCTGGCGGCCGGCGTCCTGGTGCATGGCATGCCGGTCGGCGAGGCGATGACCACCTATTCCAAGCTGACCATCGGCGACGGGTTGGTCAGCCAGATTCCGGCGCTGATCACCTCGATGGCCGCGGCGCTGCTGCTGTCGCGCGGCGGCGCGACCGAGAACACCGCCGACCTGCTGTCGCAGCAATTCCTCAGCAACTGGCAGGTTCCCGCGGTCTGCGCCGGGGGCATGGTGCTGGTCGGGCTGGTCCCGGGCATGCCCACGCTGCTGTTCTTCGGCCTGGCCGGAGTTCTGGGCGCCGCTGCCTGGTTCATCCGCAACCGCAAGCCGATCCCGGACGCCGCCGAGACCTTGCCCGCCGAAGCGGCGGCCATCGCCGCGCCCCAGGCCCGCATCGGCGACGTGCTGGACACGGACGAGATCTGCGTCGAGATCGGCGCCGGGCTGATCCTGGGCGCCCTGGATCCGGTGCGCGGCCTGGGCCAGCGCATCACCAACCTGCGGGTCCATATCGCACGCAGCTATGGCCTGATCCTGCCCGACGTGCGCATCACCGACGGCACCGGCTTCGCCGAGGGCGAATATGTCATCCGCCTGCAAGGCGTGGTGCGCGGCAAGGGGGTGCTGCGCCCAATGGGCGTCCTGGCCCTGGGGGCCGAGACCATGCTCGAAGGCCTGCCCGGCGAAAGCGTGCGCGAGCCGGTCTATGGCAGTGCCGCGCGCTGGATCGCCCCCGACTGGCAGGACGATGCCGCCATCGCCGGCGCCACGGTCGTCACCCCGATGGAGGTGCTCTCGACGCATCTGATGGAGGTGGTCAAGACCAACCTGCCGGCGCTGCTGACCCTGTCCTCGATGCAGCGGATGATCCGTGAATTGTGCGGCGTTTCGGACGAACATCGCGCGCAGCTGAACCAGCGCTTCTTCGACAGCATGGTGCCGGACAAGGTCTCGCCCGAGATGCTGCTGGCGGTGCTGCGCGGCATGCTGGAAGAGCGGATCTCGATCCGCAACCTGGTGCTGATCACCGACGCGGTGCATGAGGCGCGCAATGCCGCCACGCCCGAAGCGGTCTATGAGCAGGTTCGCAAGCGCCTGCGCGGCCAGATCACCGAGCAGTTCCTGGACGAGGAAGGCGCACTGAACATCCTGCAGCTGCACCCGCAATGGGAGGCCGACATCGCCCGCGCCGAGGCCGAGGGCGCGCGAACCGGCGCCAGCGTCGTGCCGCAGATCCAGAAGCGGCTTGCCGAGGCGGTGCAGGGCACGCTGCGCGAACTTGCCCCGGGGCTCGAGGTGGTCATCGCGGTGGCCGATCACCGCCGCCGCCTGATCCGCATGATGTTGACCTCGGCCGGGATCGCGACGCCGGTCCTGGGCCTCGACGAAATCGACCCGGCGGCACAGGTCAAGCTGCGGGGAACGGTGGCGCCATGACCGAACTGGCGGCCGATCCGCGCATGATGCCGGCGCTGCTCGGGCTGTTGCTGACCTATTGCCGGGTGCAGGCCTGTTTCCTGACCTTGCCGGTGTTTTCCGAGCGCGCGCTGCCGGTGCGGGTGCGGGCCGCCTTGGCCATGGCGGTAACGCCGCTGCTGGCGGAAAGCGCCCGCGCGCCGGGCGAGGTCGAAAGCCTGCTGCATCTCGCCGCCCTGGCGGCGGGCGAGATCCTGTCGGGCCTGGCGCTGGGGGGGCTGGTGCGAATCTTTGCCTCGGCCCTGGACGTGGCGGCGACCGCCATCGCCTCGACCGCCTCGCTGTCGCAGCTGGTCGGCGTCGCGAATGAATATTCGCCGCATCCGATCGGCAATCTGGCGCATCTGGCCGGGCTTGCCGTGCTGGTGGCCCTGGGCTTTCCGGTCCTGGCCTGCGATCTTCTGCGCGAAAGCCTGGTGCTGCGCCCCTTGGGGGACTGGCCGCAGATCGCCGATCTGCTGCCGAATGCCGTGGCGCTGATCCGGCAGAGTTTCATCCTGGCGATGCTGCTGGCCTCGCCCTTCATCCTGGGCGGGTTCCTGTTCCAGTTGCTGTCGGGGATGATCAGCAAGGTGATGCCCAACCTGCCCATCGTCTTCATCGCCGCCCCGGGGGCCATCATGATGGCGCTGATCGCGCTGGCGGTGCTGACGCCCTCGATCCTGTCGGTCTGGTCCGGCGCGGTCCTCGATGTCTTGGGGGGCCTGCTGCGATGAGCGAGGAAAGCGACGACAAGCAATTCGACGCCTCGGAAAGCAAGCTGCGCCGGGCGCGCGAGGAAGGCGACATCCCCCGCTCGGCCGAGCTGCAGGCCGCGCTGGCCTATCTGGGCTTCTGGTTCGCGGTGCTTTTCGCGGCCGGCTGGGCGGTGCCGGGTTGGGTGCGCATGGCCGCGCGCGCCCTGGGCAGCGAGCCCTGGCCCGACGGGCAGGGCCGGTCGGTCATGGACCTGGCGCAAGCCATGGCTTCGCGCGCGGGGCTGGGGGTGCTGGCCGCGGTCGCGATCATGGCGCTGCCGGTGGTGCTGGGGATCGTGGTCCAGCGCTCGCTGGTGCTGACGCCCAAGAAGCTGCTGCCGGACCCCAAGCGCATCGACCCGTTCAAGAACGCGGGCCAGAAATTCGGCAAGACCGGGCTCATGACCTTTGCCATCTCGCTGGGCAAGGCGGCTCTGGTCGGCGTCGGCGGTTGGTTTCTCTATCGCGCGCTTCTGGACTGGCTGATGAACGCCGGCGGCATGGGTGATCTGCAATGGGTCGAGGGCGTCGGGCTGGTCCTGCGCCGCGCCATCTGGCTGGCGCTGGGGATCGGCACCGTCTTCGCGGGGATCGACCTGGTCTGGAAGCGTCTGGAATACCGCAAGCGCCATCGCATGACGCGGCGCGAGATGCAGGACGAATACAAGGAAAGCGAGGGCGATCCGCATCTGAAGGCGGCGCGCCGGCAGAAGGGCGTCGACATCGTGCTGAGCTCGATGCTGGCCGATGTGCAAAAGGCTGATGTGGTGATCGTCAACCCGACCCATTACGCCGTGGCACTGGAGTGGAAACGGGGCAGCGGTCGCGCACCGGTCTGCCTTGCCAAGGGCGTGGACGAGGTGGCGCGCCGCATCCGGGAACGGGCGAAGGACCATCAGGTGCCGATCTGGTCCGACCCGCCCTGCGCCCGGGCCCTGCACGCCACCGTCGAGATCGGCGACGAGATCGCCCCGGAACATTTCGCCCCGGTGGCCGCGGCGATCCGCTTTGCGGAGGCCATGCGCAAGAAGGCCCGCGACGGCTGGGCGCCCGCGCCGCGCCGCAAGGAGGGGACATGACCCGCAAGACCGCATCCCTGGCCGGGCTGGAGCGCATCGCCCGGTTGAAATCCGACCTGGAGATGCGCCGCTTCGCCGCCTTCCGCGCCCATGTCGAGGCCGCGCGCGCGCGCATCGGCCAGATCGAGCACGAACTCGAATCACTTTACCGGACCGAAGCGCCCTTTTCGGTGGCCGAAGCGCGGCTGGTCAACGCCCTGGCCGGAGAGCGCAGCCGCGCCTTGCTGAGCGCCGAGCGCGAGCTCGAGCGGATGCTGCCCGGCTATGAGCAGGCCCGCCGCTCTGCCGCCCGGGAATTCGGCCGCGCCGAGGCGGTTCATGGCCTGCGCGAGGACATGATCGCCCAGGCACGGCTGGAGCGGATGCGGCGCGACCATGACGGATGAGCGTTCCGGATGGCAAAGTTCGCCCGGAGTTGCTGGCGTTTTGTTTGTACCTCGACGCCGCGAAGCGGGCTGTTTGTGAGTCCCGCTGCGGGCAGCAAGCCGAGCGCCCGGCGCGATCATGGCGCTCCGCTGAAGCCTCGATCCGAAAGCTCGTATTCCCCTTGCATGACCTCAGACATATCGTGCTTATAGTTCACGGGGATTGGCAAGAATCGCTGTTCCGTATTATGGACGAATTGGTTCGGTTTCGGCTCGCGTAGGGCTTGGGTTTATCCGGCGCTGCTGTCGGGTGTGAGTTATGAGTAGGTGTTTGCATGGGAATCAAGTCGCTTCCGGTGACGCGCGGCCGCAAGTTTTTGCAGGTGCTTGAAGGGGCGCGGACGATTTTCCTGCGCGACGGCTTCGAAGGCGCCAGCGTGGACGAGATCGCACGCCAGGCCGGGGTCTCCAAGGCCACGCTCTACAGCTATTTCCCCGACAAGCGCGTCATGTTCATCGAGGTCTTCCGCAACGAGCTGGCGCGCGAGACCGCCGATGCCAGCGCCCTGGTCGAGGTCGACCTGCCGGTCGAGCAGGTGCTGCCCTTCATCGTGCAGATCATCTCGGCGCATCTGATCTCGGAATTCGGGCTGCGCATCTATCGCGTCAGCGTCGGCGAGGCCGAGCGCTTCCCCTCGCTGGCCCGCGAGTATTACGAATCCGGCCTGCTGCTGCTGCGCCGGCAACTGGTCGGCTATCTGGAACGCTGCGTGCAGCGCCATGAATTGTGCATCGCCGATCTCGACCTGGCTGCCGACCAGCTGATCGAGCTTGCCGGCGTCGGCATTCACAACCGCGCCCTGTTCCTCGGGCCGCAGGCGATCGACAAGGACCAGCTGCGCAAGGTCAACCGGGGTGCCGTGCGGATGTTCCTGGCCTGCTATGGCAGCAAGCAGGCCGCCCTGCCCGAGCCGGCGCATTAGCGCCATGGCACCGGCGCCACGCCCGGCGGCGATCTGCCGGGGGCGCTTCTCATTTGCCGACGGCCTGCTTATGATGCCGCGTCAGATCTTTTCGCACTGGATGACCGCCCGATGACCCGAGCCCTGATCGCGCTTCTTGCCCTTGCCCCCCTTGCCGCCTGCGCGCCGGCCTATGCCCCCGAGCCCGAGCCGGTGCCCGCCGTGGCGCCCCTGCCGCCGACCCCCGTCGCCGGCGTCAGCGGCCTGGAATCGCGCGAGCCCGATGCCTGCCACGCCAAGGATTACGTCGCGGCGCTGGGTCAGCCGGGCACCGTCATCTCGACCCTGGGCGTGACGCGCGAATATCGCGTCGTCGAATATCGCGGCATCGAGCCGCAGGAATACAACCCCCTGCGCATCGTCTTCCGCCTGGATGCGGCCGGCAATATCTACAACATCGACTGCGGCTGAGGACGCGGCGATGAAGGCCCTGCTTCTTCTGCTGCCGGTCTGCGCCTTGGCCGGCTGCGTCGAGACCGAAGCCCCGGCGCCCGCCCCGCAGCCCGAGGCCGACAGCTGCCATGCCGCCCAGTTCCGCGGCCTGGTCGGCCAGCCGCGCGCGGTTCTCGACAGCATGAAGCTGCCTCAGGCGACGCGGGTGATCGGACCGCGGGATGCGGTGACGATGGACCTGCGCCCTGACCGGCTGAATTTCGAGATCGATGGCCAGGCCGTCATCGCGAAGATCGGTTGCTACTGAAGGAGGGGGCGCGGCGACCGCGCCCTTTTTCTTTGCGGCGGGTGGTAAAAGGCGGGGGATGCGCATCAGCATCCTTGCGGCGGGGCCCGGCTGAAGAGCGTCGCTGCATGGGCCGTGCCAAGTAAAAAGTGATCCTCACCGGACGATCCCGGCCGAGCGCATGAAGATGGGGATTGAGCACCGCGTGCCGCTGTCCCCGCAGGCGCTGGCGGTCGTGCACCGGGTGCGCGGCTTGGACGAAGTTCTCCATGATGGTGAAGAAGGGCGCGCCGAGGGGCGCGCAAGAGCCCATGAGCTACAATGCGCTTGCGGCGCTGTTCCGGCGGATGGGAATCAGTGGCATCACCGCGCACGGTTTCGATCTTCCGGGACTAGGCCAGCGAAAGCGCGCGGGCGAACGACACGGTCGCCGAAAAGTGCTTGGAGCATAGCGTGCACAACGCTGTGGACCGCAGACGGGAATTGATGGCGCTATGGTCTGATTATTCCCTGCCGCGCACGGGTTGATATTATTCCGCGCCACGGCGCGAAAATAACCCTTCAACAAATAGCTCCACACACCATGGATATTCAGTCATGTTCAGTCACTGAATTGAACGAGGGCCGGCGGAGAAACTGATAAGGGATATCGAGGCGGCGGCGATGCTGTCCCTTCGCAATCCACATTCTGGCGGCGGGTGAAGGGCGGGACTGTCTGTCAGCCTATCCCATTGGTCGCATGGTGCGGTGGCGCCAATGCGATATCGAGGCGGTTATTCAGCGTCCGCTTGAAGCGGGGGGCCGGACTCTGATGATTGGCTTCGAGCCGGGGGGCGGTAATGCCGGGCGGCCGCTCTTACGCTTGTGCAGATGCCCGCATATCTGATGGGTCTGGTGTCGCGGCGCGTGCGGGAATTGCAGGAGGCGGGCGAGCAGGCGCTCAAGGAATACATGGACGTCGTGGCGCATGAAATGGGCAAGCGCACGGGCACGCCCTACGCACCCGATGCGCAGCCGATGGGGCTGCAACGGCGCTCGGGCCGGACGCATGCGTCGGTGACGACCTGCACCATGAAGGACACGGGGCGGCACGGAGACCAAGTTCATGCTGCCGGGCTATCTCAAGGCGCAGGAGTAGGGCGCGGTGATCCGGGCCAAGAATGGGCGCTATCTGGCGATCCCATTGCCGGCCGCGCTGAACGCGAATGGCACGCCCAAGCATTCCAGGCGCGGGGATGGGACAATACGTTCATCATCAAGAGCCGGCGGGGCAATCTGCTGGTGGTGCGCAAGACGATGCATCGGGCGAGCGCGATGTTCAAGGAACGGCTGCGAAAAACCGGCATGTCCTGGGACCGCTACGAGGCCTGGTTTTTCGCCGCGCCGCCCTTCCTGGACGGCGCGTATAGTCAAGGGATACGCCGGGTCAGCAGCGCGTCGCGCAGGATATCTACGATCTGCTGCCCCTTTCCCGGCTCGGGGGTGATGAAGCCGGACCAAGTTTTCCCCGGCGCCCCGGGGCCTCGATCGAACCGAGGAGCGCGGAGGTGGACTAGCGGGTCGTGCCAGCGTCATGATCAACGCCCACAGCCGGAGCCGCGGTAGCTCAGCCCGTCAATCAGGTGGTTCGGGATCTCCTCGATCCGGACGCCCTCATGACCGCGCAGGTCGGCCAGCTCGATGGCATCTCCGTAATCCGGATCCGCGGCGAGCATCCACTCCGTGCCCTGGAAAACCGGGTCAACGATCAGGGTTAGCTGCGCCGCGAAGGGGTTGACCTCGCCCGTCACGGCCGCGGTGATCGGCGAGATCAGCTGCTGCGCTGCCATCTCCAGCTCCTCACTGACGACCAGATATTTGGGCGTCAGGCCCATCGGCTCACCGTCGATGTCGGTCACCTTGCGCAGCGCGGCGCGGGCTTTCGCCAGTCCATGCTTGCTCAGTGCATCCGGAATCAGGTTGCCGCGGCTGGCGTGGAACAGCGCCTTGCCGTCCGCGAGTTTCGCGGATTGTTGTCGATCTCGAGCCGGCCATCGAAGATAAAGCGTTGCAGCGCCTCGAAAGAGTTGAGCGTATAGTTGATGGCGGTCTTCAGCTTACCCTGCGCGACCTCCTTATGCTCCTCGAGCAGCCTCTCGATTTCGCTGACGATCGGGAGGGTCCGTTCCCGACGCTTGGCTTCACGCTCAGCAAAAGGAAGATAGGCCGCCGCCTTCTCGACAACATACATTCCCTTGATCAGGTCCACGAACCGCCTGGACAGCGGGCTGTTGGAAAGCTCTTCGAATTTCCGCCTGGTATGCGCCCAACAGCGAACCGGCGACATTGCGTCGTTCCGGCCGTCGGCCTTGAAGAGGACATTATACCCGGCGTAGCCATCGATCTGGAGATGGCGGATCGCTGTTCCCGACATCAGCCCCTTGATCGTTTCGCCGGACCGTGACGATCGCGCCTGAAAGGCGACCACCGGCCTAGCATCCGGGTTCCATTTCCGCTCATCACGCAAGAAGGCATAGATGTAGAACCTGTCGCACCGGCCCTTGCCCTTCTGTTTGGCCGCCCCTTGCCGTTGAACGCGGATCGGCGTCTCGTCGGCATGCACAACCTCGCCGGCCTTGACGTAGTCGAACATCGCCTCCTGGATAGGTGCCAACGCGGAGGCGACATGGATCGCGCTCCGGTTGAGAGTGCTGTCGGCGTGACCGATCCCCTGGTTCCTGATCCTGCGACCCGCCCGGGTGTTGGTGCTGTGCTCGTAATGTTTCTGCGCCGCAAAGGTGAGAACCGTTTCGAGGCTCAGTTTCTTGCGCTTCATGATATGGCGACTTGCCTGCTGGCAGTTGGGGCCTGTCTCCTTGCAGGCCTGTTTGCCGCAGACGCCCTGATAGTAGACATGTGAGCTACTCCCCATCTCTTGGACAGTTTCCGGGATGATTTAAGCTACTCTCTGCCCCTGCTGATCGGTTTCGATCTGGTTGAAGTAGACCACGGCGGGCGGCTGTCCGCCATGGGCGGCGTGGGGCCGCTGGTGGTTGTAGAAGGTGATCCATCGGCCAACGCCCGCCTTCGCCTGCGAGCCGGTCTCCCAGGCGTGCAGATAGACGCACTCATACTTCAGGGACCGCCAAAGGCGCTCGATGAAGATGTTGTCGAGACACCGGCCCTTGCCGTCCATCGAGATCCGGGTGCCGATCCGTTTCAGCCGGTCGGTCCAGGCGAAGGACGTGAACTGCGAGCCCTGATCGGTGTTCATGATCTCGGGCGGGCCGAAGCGGTGGACCGCCTCGTTCAGCGCCTCGACGCAGAAGTCGGCTTCGAGCGTGTTCGAGATGCGCCAGGCCAGCACCTTGCGGGTGAACCAGTCCATGATGGCGACCAGGTAGAGGAAGCCTCGTCGCATCGGCAGATAGGTGATGTCGGCACACCAGGCATGGTTGTGCCGATCGACCCGCAGGCCACCCAGCAGATAGGGGTAGGTCTTGTGCCCCTTCGCAGGCTTGCTGGTGTTGGGCTTCTGGTAGATCGGCATCAGACGCATGAGCCGCATCAGCCGCCGGATGCGCTTCATGTTCACTGGGTGCCCTTCGTTCTGCAGGTGCCAGGTCATCTGCTGGACGCCGTAGAAGGGGGTTTCCAGGAACTGACGGTCGATCAGCCGCATGAGCGCCAGGTTCATCTCGGTCTCGCCCTGCGGTGCGTAGTAGAACGACGACCGCGAGATCGACAGCAGACGGCATTGCGCCCCGACCGACAGCGTGGGGTGAGAGCGTTCGATCATCCCGCGCCTCACCTGCCGGTCCAGGGCTTGAGCTTTCGTGACAAAAAATCGTTGGCGACGGCCAGCTCTCCGATCTTGGCGTGCAGCGATCGCACCGTCTCCTCGTCGACCTCGGCCTTCTTCTTCCTGCCGCGTTCGAAGATGTCCGATGCCCCCTCGAGCAGCGCCTTCTTCCACTGGTGGATCATCGTCGGATGCACGCCGTATTCCGCGGCCAGCTCCGACACGGTGCGCTCGCCCTTCACGGCTTCCAGCGCCACGCGAGCCTTGAAGCCCGCGTCATGGTTCCTGCGTTTCGACATCGTCTGTTCTCCTCGTTCTTGGAGACCAGCAGACGGAAGATCAGAGCTTACGTCACTGTCCGATTTTCGGGGAGGTGCTCAGGTGGCCCGCGAATGGTCCGGCTTCGATCGGATCGATCACCCCCGCTTCGCCAAGCTTTTCCGCAGATTCAGATCCAGCCGCCCGATCCCCCTGGTCGAGCACCTGCCGGAGAAGATCCGGATGTTTCGCGGCCAGGACGTCGGCGACGCCTTCGGCCTGGCGTGGACCACCGATCGCGCCGTGGCGGAGGGCTTCGCGCAGGGGCACCGGGGCATCGTCCATGATGACCCCTACGTCTACGAGATCACCGTGCCCAAGGAGGAGGTCGCGTTTGCATGCGATGACCGCGGCGAGGCCGAGATCGTCCTTCTGAGCATCACGCCGGCGATGGTCCGACAGACCATCGAAAACGCCGCCTGAAAGGCTCGGATTCTGAGGGGGCGTTACCGTTTGGTAACGAGGGCGCACCCCGAACCGCTAGCTGGTCCAGCGGAGATTTCTGAAAAATTCAACGATTTCAGGATGTTGTGGCGGAGACGAAGGGATTCGAACCCTCGAGGCGGTTTCCCGCCTGCACCCTTAGCAGGGGTGTGCCTTCGACCACTCGGCCACGTCTCCGCCGCCCCGTATATGGGGCAATCTGCAAGGAAACAAGGGGCTATCGGAGAGATGGCGCGACCGGCCGACCAGCGCGGGATTTCCGCAATTTCTTGCGGCCCGTCATGCCACAGGCGTGGTGTGCGGAGGTGGTTTTGCGCTCCGGCCCGCATAAGAACGGCGTGGCGGGCCGGCGAGGCTCGGCATGGGGGAGCGGAGCCGAGCCAGGTGCAGACCTCTTTCCGCGCGATCTTCAGCAGAGCCTGGTCCCATCGAGGCCGCGGAGCTCGTCCGGCTACCGATCCCGGACGGCGCCGGCCTCGCCCGCGGCGCGGGTCTCGGTCAGGGTGGCGCCGGTGGACAGGGCCTCGGGGTCCAGGCGCAGGTCCAGCACCGCCAGCGTGCCGGCGGCGCGGGCGCGGGCGAAGGCGGCGGCGAAATCCTCTTGCCGGGTGACGTTTTCGCCGAAGCCGCCATGGGCGCGGGCCAGCGCGGCGAAGTCGGGGTTCGCGAGATCGGTGCCCGAGACCCGGCCGGGATAGCTGCGTTCCTGATGCATGCGGATGGTGCCGTAGCGGCCATTGTTCGCCACCAGCACGATCACGGCGGCGCCATGCTGGGCAGCCGTCGATAGCTCGTTCATCGTCATCTGCAGGCAGCCGTCGCCGGCCATGCAGACCACCGTGCGGCCGGGATGCTGCAGCTTGGCGGCGATGGCCGCGGGCAGGCCGTAGCCCATCGAGCCCGAGGTCGGCGCCAGCTGGCTGCCCCAGCGCCGGAAGCGATAGTAGCGATGCACGAAAGCCGCGTAATTGCCGGCGCCGTTGGTGATGACCGCATCCTCGGGCAGGGTGTCCGAGAGCCAGCGCACCACGGCCTCCATCCGCACCGCGCCGGGGGTGGGCTGCGGCTGCTGCCAGGCCTCGTATGCGGCGCGCAGCCCGGCGGTCCAGTCGTCCCAGCGGCGCGGCGCGGGCAGCGCCGCCAGCGCCGCGACCACGGCGCGCGGATCGGCCACCAGCCCCGGATCGGGCCGCCACAGGTGCCCCAGCTCATCGGGCGCGGGGTGGACATGGATCACCCGCGCCTGCGGGCGCACCGGGTCCATCAGCTCATAGCCGCGGGTCAGCGTGTCGCCCAGCCGCGCGCCCAGGGACAGCAGGCAATCCGCCTGCGCCAGCGCCTGGCCCAGGGCCGGGTTCATGCCGACGCCCAGGTCGCCGACATAGTTCGGATGCGCGTTGTCCATATGCCCCTGGCGGCGGAAGGGCACGGCGACCGGCAGGCCCCAGCTTGCGGCAAAGCGCGCCAGGTCGTCGGCCGCCGCCTGCGACCAGAGCGTGCCGCCCGGGATCACCAGCGGGCGCTCGGCCCCGGCCAGCGCCTCGGCCAGCGCCGCGACCGACTCGGGCGCCACCGCCGCCAGGGCCGCGGCGGGCGGCGGAATGTCGGGCACCTCGGCGCGGGCGCTCAGCATGTCCTCGGGCAGGGCCAGCACCACCGGGCCGGGCCGCCCCGAGACCGCCAGGTGAAAGGCACGCGACAGGTATTCGGGGATGCGCTCGGTCTGGTCGATCTGTGCCACCCATTTCGCCAGCGGGCCGAACATGGCGCGGTAATCGACCTCCTGGAAGGCATCGCGGTCGCGGTCGGCGCGGGCGATCTGGCCCACGAACAGGATCATCGGCGTGGAATCCTGCCGCGCCACATGCACGCCGGCGCTGGCATTCGTCGCCCCCGGCCCGCGGGTGACGAAGGCCACGCCCGGCCGGCCGGTCAGCTTGCCATGCGCCTCGGCCATCATCGCCGCCGCGCCCTCGTGCCGGCAGACGATGTTCCGGATGCCCGAGCCGTGCAGCCCGTCCAGCGCCGCCAGGAAGCTTTCGCCGGGGACCGAGAACACCCGCGCGACCCCGTTCGCCTTCAACGCATCGACCAGAATCTGCCCGCCGTGCCGCATCGATGCCTCCCTTGTCCCGGCGCCAGTCTTGCCGGGCGGGCGGGCGCTGGCAAGCCAAAGGCTTTACAGCCTGCGATGCCCGCCGTATCTGTGCGGGGTCATGGCCACGAAATCCGATCCCAACTACAAGATCATCGCCGAGAACCGCCGGGCGCGCTTCGACTATTTCATCGAAAGCGACCTCGAGGTCGGGATCGTGCTGACCGGCTCCGAGGTGAAAAGCCTGCGCACCGGCCAGTCGAACATCGCCGAGAGCTATGCCTCGGTCGAGGAGGGCGAGCTGTGGCTGATCAACGGCTATATCGCCGCCTACAAGCAGGCCGGCGTCTTCGGCCATGAAGAGCGGCGCAAGCGCAAGCTCTTGGTCAGCCGCAAGGAGCTGGCGCGGCTCTGGCAGGCGGTGGGGCGCGAGGGCATGACGCTGGTGCCGCTGGTGATGTATTTCAACGACCGCGGCATGGTGAAGCTGAAGATCGGCGTCGCCAAGGGCAAGAAGAACCACGACAAGCGCGAAACCGACGCGAAACGCGACTGGAACCGGCAGAAGCAGCGCCTGCTGAAACAGGGATAGGCATTGCAGCCCCGCGCGCCTGCGGTTACATCGAAGGCGTTTTTCGCGGGGGAGCCAGGCCGATGTCCCAGACGACCGATTCCGACGATCCCAGGGTGCTGGTCTCGACCGACTGGCTCGCGGCCCATCTGAACGATCCCGACCTGCGCATCATCGACGCGACCTGGTTCCTGGAGCCGGGCCGCGACGCCCGCGCCGAATACATGGAGGCGCATATCCCCGGCGCCCGCTTCTTCGATCTCGACGAGATCGCGGACAAGCGCAGCCAGCTGCCGCATATGGCGCCGCCGCCCGAGATGTTCATCAGCCGCATGCGCGCCATGGGCATCGGCGACGGCCATCAGGTCGTGGTTTATGACAATTCGCCGGTGCGTTCGGCGGCGCGGGTCTGGTGGACCTTCAAGCTAATGGGCAAGCCCGACGTCGCGGTGCTGGACGGCGGCTTTGCCAAGTGGCAGGCCGAGGGCCGCCCGATCGAGGACATGCCGCCGATCCAGCGCGACCGCCACATCACCGTCGCCCGCCAGGCCGGGCTGGTGCGCGACGTGACCCAGGTCGCCGCCGCCAGCAAGCTCGGCAGCCACGAGATCGTCGATGCCCGCAGCGCCGAGCGCTTTCGCGGCGAGGCGCCCGAGCCGCGCCCCGGCCTGCGCGCGGGCCATATCCCCGGCTCGAAAAGCCTGCCCTTCGGCCGGCTCTATAACGCCGACGGCACCCTGAAGGCGCCGGACGCGCTGCGCGCCGAATTCCTGGCCGCCGGGGTCGATCTGTCCAGGCCAGTCATCACCAGCTGCGGCTCGGGGGTGACGGCGGCCTCGCTGTTCCTGGCGCTCGAACGCATCGGGCACCGGGACCATTCGCTTTACGACGGAAGCTGGGCCGAATGGGGCAGCTTCCCGGACCTTAAAATCGCAACCGGAGACGCGTGAATGCTGGGCAATCTGAAACCGCAGGCCCCCGACAAGATCCTGGCCCTGATGGGCGAATTCAAGGCCGATCCCCGCCAGGGCAAGATCGACCTCGGCGTCGGGGTCTACAAGGATGCCAGCGGCCACACCCCGATCATGCGCGCCGTGCTTGCCGCCGAAAAGCGGATGCTGGAAACCGAGACGACGAAAAGCTACGCCGGCCTGTCGGGCGAGCCGGAGTTCCAGAAGGCCATGGGCGGGCTGATCCTGGGCGATCTGCTGAAGCCGGAAACCACCGCGACGCTGGCCACGGTCGGCGGCACCGGCGCGATCCGCCAGGCGCTGGAACTGGCGCGGATGGCGAACCCCGACCTGCGGGTCTTCGTCTCGAACCCGACCTGGCCGAACCATGTCTCGATCATGAATTTCATGGGCGTGCCGGTGCAGGAATACCGCTATTTCGACGCGGCCACCCGCGGCGTCGATTTCGAGGGCATGAAGGCCGACATCTCGGCGGCGAAAAAGGGCGATGTCGTGCTGCTGCACGGCTGCTGCCACAACCCGACCGGCGCCAACCTGACGCTGGAGCAATGGGCCGAGGTCGCCGGGATCCTGGAAAAGACCGGCGCGATGCCGCTGATCGACCTGGCCTATCAGGGCTTCGGCGACGGGCTGGAAGAGGACGCGGCCGGCACCCGGCTGATCGCCTCGCGCATCCCCGAGGTGCTGATCGCCGCCTCCTGCAGCAAGAACTTCGGCATCTACCGCGAGCGCACCGGCTGCCTGCTGGCGCTTTGCTCTGACGCGGCGACGCGCGAGCTGGCCCAGGGCGCCATGGCGTTCCTGAACCGGCAGACCTATTCCTTCCCGCCCTTCCACGGCGCCAAGATCGTCTCGACCGTGCTCAACACGCCCGAGCTGCGCGCCGACTGGATGGCCGAACTGGAAGCCGTGCGCGGCGGCATGCTGCAACTGCGCGAGCAACTCGCCGGCGAATTGCGCGACCTGTCGGGCTCGGACCGCTTCGACTTCGTGGCCCGGCACCGCGGCATGTTCTCGCGCCTCGGCGCCACGCCCGAGCAGGTGAAGCGGGTCAAGGAAGAGTTCGGCATCTACATGGTCGGCGATTCCCGCATCAACATCGCCGGGCTGAACCAGGCCACCATCCCGGTCCTGGCCCGCGCCATCATCGAAGCCGGCGTCTGATCCTGGCGCGGCCGCCGGCCCGGTCCGGCGGTCCGCCACGGGCCGGCAGCGTGCGCATCATGACCAAGCTTGAAGCCGATTTCTGGATCGACCAGCTGGGCAAGAGCTTCCTCACCGGCTTTCAATGGATCAGCAGGCGCGATGCCGAAGCGCCGGTCGCCGAGCTTGCCATCGAATGGGCCGAGCTGATCGCCAGCGCCCTCAATGACGTGCGGCTGACCGCGCCGCCGACCGTCGATGACCGGCAACCGTTCCTGCCCTTCATCAAGACGCACCGGATCGGGACCGAGCTGTTTCACGTCGCGCAAAGCGGCATGCGCGGCGGTCCTCGGCTGGACCTGATCCTGCAGATCTGGTTCGACACCGAACATGCCAGCGGCGGCTTCGGCGTGCCCCTGCTCATGCAGCGGGTGCCCCGCACCGGGGCCATGCCCGAACCGATGTGGCACGAGCTGCGCGAGACGGCGCAAAAGCTGAACGTGGCAACCCCGTCCGGGCGGGTCGTCCTGCTGCGGCGCGGCGTGGACCTCAGCAGCGACCGCCCGTCCGACTATGATGCCCACCCGGTGGTGATGAACAGCTTCACCCTGGCCAGCACCCGCTCGCCGCCGCATCCGGTCTATGGCCGCCGCCTGGACCAGACCTGCCACGACCTTGCCTCGGGCTGGATCGGCGACCCGGCGCTGTCGGGCCGCGAAAGCTCGCCGGTCTTCGACGAGATCCTCGGCAATTTCCACGTCGGCCGGGTGCTGCGCATCGCCATCCGGCAAGAGGGCGACTGAACGATCCCGGCCTTCTTTGCTTCAGAAATACCCCGGGGTCCGGGGCAGAGCCCCGGTCCTGCGCCTATCGCTTCAGCTTGCGCTCGATATAGTCGCGCAGCTCCTCGATCTCCGTCGCGCTTTCGCGCAGCTCGCCCTGGACGGCAAGCAACTCGGCCTCGACCCCCGACAGTTTCGCCACCAGTTCGGCCTCGCGTTCTTCCAGCTCGGCCACGGCGCGGTCGCGGGCCTCCTCGGCCTCGTGCAATTGCTGGGCCATGCTTTCCAGCTCGCCCATCTCGGCGCGGGTGACGCGGGACAGGCGGTGGATCAGCCAGCTGGCGAACCAGCCCAGCAGGAAGGCGGCGAACAGGATGATCGCGGTGGCGACGATGAATTCGGTGCGGTTCATGCAGGCTCGGGCGCTGGGGTTGCGGAAAGGGTGGGTGCGGGGTCAGGGCGTCGCAGGACGCGGCTGCGGGCGGTCGGGCTCAACCACCGTGGCGGCGGGCATGGTGGCGGTTTCGGTCGCGGCCTCGACCAGCAGCCCGGCCAAGGGCCGGGTGGCGGCCAGTTCGGGCGCGACGGGCGGCGGCAGCAGATCGCCCGCGGGCCGGGTCGCCGCCTGGATCGCCAGCTGGTCGGGCAGCACGGTGGCCGCCGCGGGCAGGGCGCCGGCCTCGACCGGGGCCACCGGCGCCACCGCCAGCGCGGCGGGCTCGGTCGCGGCCTGCAAGGCCAAGGCCGGATCGGTCGGCACGCCAAGCGCCGGGCCGATGGCGGCGCTGGCCGCGCGCAGGGCGGCGGCCTCGGCGCGGGCGGCGACCGCCTCGGGCGGCTCGGTCACGCCCTTGACCAGCGCGGCGGGGGCGGGCGCCTCGACCATGACCGGCTCATCCGCCAGCAGGGTGAATTCGATGCGCCGGTTCGCCTCGCGCCCGGCATCGGTGTCGTTCTCGGCGATGGGCCGGCTTTCGCCATAGCCGCGCGCCGTCAGGTTCGCGGTGTCGATGCCGGCCTCGGTCATCGCGGTCAGCACCGCCTGGGCGCGCGAGCGCGACAGCTCGGCGTTGAACCCCTCGGAGCCCTGGGAATCGGTGTGCCCGCCCAGCTCGATGCGGAAATCGCCGCAAAGCGTCATGGTCTCGGCCAGCCGGGCCAGGGTCGGGCCGGGGTCGCCGGCGATCACCGACTTGTTCGGCTCGAAGCCGATCTCGGATTCCCGCATCGCCGCGTTCAGCCGGTCCACGCATTCCGGCCCCGAGGGCAGGCCCAGAAGCGGATCCATGCGCTTGTCGTAGCGGATCGCCAGCTCATAGCGCGCGCCTGGCCCCAAGCGCTGCGCCAGCCGCGCCGCCACCATGTCCGAGGCGGTCTGGTTTCCCGAAACCCCGCTGATCCGCACCAGGTCGGGCGTCACCGTCGCCGTGCCGCGTTCCAGCCCGGTCATGGCCTCGATGGCGGCGATGGCGCGCAGGGTCCAGCCGCCCGGCACGGAATCGTCGCTGCGCAGCGCACTGTCGACATGGTCGAAACGGGCGCGGGCCATGCTTTCCACCGCCTCGCGCATGCGGTCGTCGGTGATGCGCCCGCGCAGCGAGACACTGTCGTGATCGAGCACCGCGACGAATTCGGCCGGCCCCTGCGCCGCCGCATCGGGCTTTTCATGCTGCGCGGTCAGGTTGAACCCGGCGGGCAGCGCCGCCTGCAACCGGCCGGCGGCCTCGTCGAAGCGATCCGCCGGCACCTCGGCGGGCGCAAAGAGCGCGAGTTCGGTATCCGAGATCGTGACCGCCCCCGCGCCCAGGCTCTTGACCGCCGCGATGGCCGGCACGGCCGCATCGGCCCAGCGGGGCGAGGGCGCGCCCAGCCCCAGCGTGCATTGCGGCTGGCCCGTTGCCCCGGCCTCGCGCCCGGCGGCCAGGATGCGGTCGCGCGCCGCCTCGGTATCGGCGGCGCAGGCGTCGAAGCGCGCGCCGCTGTCGTCCTTGACGAAGCGCAGGGTAAAGGGCGCGATCACCGGGCGCGGCGCCGTGATCTCGGCTGCCAGCTTGACCGAGGCCGGCCGGGCGCGATTCAGCGCCGCCTGCAGATCGACCTTTTCGCGCGGGCTGTCGGTCACCGCGCGGACCGAGACCGCGCCTGCCGCGATCGAGACCTTGGCGCGTTTTGCCAGCTGCGCGGCCTTCAGGCCAAAGGCAAAGGCCTCGTCCCAGCCCTCGGGCTCGGGATAGTCGGCGCTTTCCATCAGGTCCGAGATCTGCGCCGCGCCGGTCTGCCGCTTCAGGCGTTCCACCAGCGCCTTGCGATCGACGCCGGCCGGGACCAGGCCGATGATCGAGATGCCCTCGTCATTGCGCAGAAGCTCGATCTCGAAGGCCGGGGTGGCCAGCGCGGCGGCGGCGGCGACCTGCATGTCGTCCACGACCCGGCCGGCGCCGACCAGGGTTTCCGCCTGGGCGCGGGCGCGAAAGCGCTGCACCTCGTCGGGCGCGATGCCGCCCAGCTGCACCTGCAAGCCGTCCGTCTTGACCGTCACCCAGTCCTGGCCCGCCAGCGCGGCCGAGACATCGCGCATCGCGCGGCTTTCGATGAAATCGGCGGCGGCGGTGGCGCCCCAGAAGGACAGGCCGCCGGCGGCGACCAGTGCGAGCAGACTCGCGACGACGACCGGGCCGCGACGCGCGCCAGGGCGTTTGGGATTGGCCATCAGGGGAACCCTCGGGCTGTTTCCGACCCGCCGCATGTAAACCCTGCGCGCCGGTTTCGCAATCAGACCAGCCCGGCCAGGGCAAGAAACAGCGCAACGATCAACCCGGCGTCGCGGTTCGACCGGAACAGCCGCAGGCAGCCGGCCGGGTCGCGAATGTCCAGCGCGCGCAGCTGCCAGGCCAGATGCCCGGCAAAGCCGGCGACTCCTAGCAGGCCCAGCGTCAGGCCCAGCCCCTGGGGCGTCGTCGCCATGACCGCCAGCCCCAGCAGCAGCACCGCGGCGGTGCCGAAGCCCGCCAGCCAGCGATGCGTGTCCTGCCCGAACAGCCGGGCGGTGGACTTGACGCCGATCAGCGCGTCGTCCTCGGTGTCCTGGTGGGCATAGATGGTGTCGTAGAAGATCGTCCAGGCGATGCCCGCCAGCCAGGCCAGCAGCGGCGCCGGCGCCAGATTCCCGGTATGCGCGGCCCAGGCCAGCAGCACACCCCAGTTGAAGGCCAGCCCCAGAAAGACCTGCGGCCACCAGGTGAAGCGCTTGGCAAAGGGATAGATCGCGACCAGCGCCAGCGAGGCGACGCCCAGCAGGATAGCCGCCTTGCCCAGCGTCAGCAGGATGACGAAGCCCGCCAGCGCCTGCGCCGCCAGCCAGACCAGCGCGCCCTTGACCGTGACCTGTCCCGAGGGGATCGGCCGCGACCGCGTCCGCGCCACGCGGGCGTCGATGTCGCGGTCGGTGATGTCGTTCCAGGTGCAGCCGGCGCCGCGCATCAGCATGGCGCCCAGCCCGCAGGCGACGGCGATCCACAGGTCGCGCCACTCCGGCTGGCCTGCGATCATCGCCAGGCCGATGCCCCACCAGCAGGGCAGCAGCAAGAGCCAGGTACCGATGGGCCGGTCGGCGCGGGACATGCGCAGCCAGGGCCGCCAGCCCGGCGGGGCGTGGCGGTCCACCCAGTTGTCGGGCGGTGCGTCCGCGACCATGCGCGGGCCCTCTGGCGTCGGATCCTCGGTCTGCATATTCTGCGCCCCATCATGGCGAAAATCAGACTGTTCATAGAGCACCCGCTGGCCGAGGGACAAGGCATCGCGCTGAATGCCGACCAGGCGCATTACCTGTCCTCGGTCATGCGGCAGGGGCCGGGGGACGAAATCCTGGTCTTCAACGGCCGCGACGGCGAGTGGCTGGCGCGCATCGAGCGGCTGGCCAAGCGGGGCGGCGACCTGCTGGCCGAGCGCCGGACCGCGCCGCAGCTGGACCCGCCGGACCTGTGGCTGGTCTTTGCGCCGATCAAGAAGGCCCGCACCGATTTCATCGTCGAGAAGGCGGCCGAGATGGGTGCCGCCCGCATCCTGCCGGTGCAGACCGAGCACACCAATTCCGAGCGCATCCGCCAGGACCGCCTGCAGGCCCATGCCGTCGAGGCCGCCGAGCAATGCGGCGGCACCTTCGTCCCCGAGGTCTGCGACTTGCAACCGCTGGCGCGGCTTCTGGACGGTTGGGACGCGGCGCGGCGCATCCTCTGGGCCGACGAGGCGCTGGCCGGTCCGGCGCAGCTGCTCTCGGGCCTGCCGCGCGGGCCTTGGGCGATTCTCATCGGGCCCGAGGGCGGCTGGTCCGAATCGGAGCGGCGCCGGCTTTCGGCCATGGATTGCGTCACGCGCATCGCCCTCGGCCCCAGAATCCTGCGCGCCGACACCGCTGCCGTTGCGTCACTTGCGCTGTGGCAGGCGGCTTTGGGCGACTGGCGCTAGGGCTTCACCCGCGTTTCGCGCAAGGTTCCACCGTTGGCCGGCCTTTCTGCGGGAGGATCTTGCGGGTCGCCTGCGAAATTTACCCCTTCGTCACAAAAATTAAGAAAAAACGGTCGCTTATGCAGTCGCTGCATAGCGGCAATGCCGGTTTGGCCGTGGTTTTGCGACTTTGCCCGATCTATATGCTTGTGCATCAACGAAGCGCCCGATGAGCGGGCAATGATCTCAAGGTGAAAAACTATGTCGGCGATTGACACGAACCGCGTCCATGGCGGGGCGGTCTCCTTCGGTATTGGCTCGAAACTCCTGTCCGCCTTCGCGGCCTGGAACGACGCTCGCGTGACGAAGAACGCGCTGAGCCGTCTTTCGGATCGCGAGCTGGACGATATCGGTCTGTGCCGCGGCGATATCGATCTGATCTCGCGCGCCCGCTAAGCAGCGGTAGAAGACGCGACCGGACCGGCGGCTTGGCCCGCGGACGGTTCCCCCGGCCCGGGCAGGGCAAGACGCTCAGGCGGCCCGCAAGGCCGCCTTTCGTATTTTCCGGGCCAGGATGCGGGGCTCAGCCCCGCCGCATCACCAGCGTGGACCAGTCGCCGAAATCGTCGCGACGCTCCAGCACCAGCCCGCCCTTGGCATAGGCCTCGATGACCTCCTGGGCCTGGGTGGTCAGGATGCCCGACAGGATCGCCCGGCCGCCATGCGCGACATAGCGCGCCATGTCCGGCACCAGGTCGATCAGCGGCTGTTTCAGGATATTGGCGAAGACCAGGTCGAAGGGCGCCGCCCGCTCGATCAGCGGATGGTCGAAGCCGACCGCCTCGACGCATTCCACCCGGCCGTCCAGCCCGTTGGCGATGACATTGGCGCGGGCCACGTCCACCGCCTGCGGGTCGATGTCGCCGGCCAGAACGATGACCGGGAACACCCGCGCCGCCGCCATGGCCAGCACGGCGGTGCCGCAGCCGATATCGACGATGCGCTCGGGCGCCGCGCCCTCGGCCACCAGCCGGTCCAGCGCCAGCAGGCAGCCCTTGGTGGTGGCGTGATGGCCGGTGCCGAAAGCCATGGCGGCCTCGATCAGCAGGGCCTCGGCGCCCTCGGGCACGCTCTCGGCGTCATGGCTGCCATGGACGAAGAAGCGCCCGGCCTCGACCGGCGCCAGCTCGCGCTTGACATGCGCGACCCAGTCCACCTCGGGCAGTTCCGAGACGGTGAAGGGCGCCGCGCCCCAGGCCGCGGCCAGGAGCGCCAGCGCCACGTCGTCGGGGGCCTCGGTGAAATACAGCCCGACTTCCCAGCGGTCGCTGCCGTCCTCGATCTCGAAGACGCCGGTGCCGACGGGTTCGGGGGTCAGGTCCTCGCCGGCCTCGGCCAGAGCCTCGGCCGCCTCGCGGCCTTTGGTATGGGTCAGCGCGGTCCAGGTCGCCATTCAGAGATCCTCGGCAATATCGGTCAGCGGTGCTTTGACACCCGTGCCGCGCAATCCGCAATAGCCCTCGGGATGGCGGTCCAGATATTGCTGGTGATCCTCATGCGCCGGCCAGAAGCGGGCGGCGGGCAGGATCTGCGTGGTGACGTCGGGAAAACCCTGCACGGCCAGGCGGTTGCTGTAATCCGCCTTGCTGAGCTCTGCTGCCGCCCGCTGGCTGTCGGTGAAATACATGATGACCGAGCGATACTGGTCGCCCAGGTCGTTGCCCTGGCGGTCGCCCTGGGTCGGGTCGTGGTTTTCCCAGAACAGCTGCAACAGCCGCTCATAGCTGATGCGCGAGCTGTCATAGACCAGCCGCACCACCTCGGCATGGCCGGTCTGGCCGGCGCAGACCTGCTCATAACTCGGGTTCTCGGCGCGGCCGCCGGCAAAGCCGACCTCGGTCAGCCAGACGCCCTCCTGCTGCCAGAACAGGCGCTCGACGCCCCAATAGCAGCCCATGCCGAAGATCGCCTGGTCGAAGCCGCGGGGCGGTTCGGCATCCAGCGGCCGGTCGAATATGCGGTGCAGCGGGGCGGTCATGGTCGCGTCCTTTCGAAAGCTGTTGTGGCACATCTAGGTGCCGCCCTAGTCTGGCGCAACGCCGCAGGCAGCCCGCCGGTTCGGCAGAACGGAGCGCAACCATGCGGAAAGGCCCGCGAAACCTGATCACCGATGTCGCCGGATTGCGCGTCGGCAACGCGCGCGACGACCGGCTGCGTTCCGGCACGACGGTGCTGCTGGGCGATGCGCCGCTGGCTTGCGGCGTCAATGTCATGGGCGGCGCCCCCGGCACGCGCGAGACGGAGCTGCTGGCCCCCGACAAGCTGGTGCCGGGCGTCGATGCGCTGGTGCTGTCGGGCGGCTCGGCCTTTGGCCTTGCGGCCTGCGACGGGGTGTCGGACGGGCTGCGGGCGCTGGGGCGCGGCTTTGCCGTCGGGCCGGTGCAGGTGCCGATCGTGCCGGGCGCCATCGTCTTCGACCTCTTGAACGGCGGCGACAAGGACTGGGACGCCAACCCCTATCCCGCCCTCGGCCGCGCGGCATTGCAGGCGGCCGAGGCGGATTTTGCGCTGGGCAGCGAGGGGGCCGGCACCGGCGCGATGACGCATCGCTGGAAGGGCGGGCTCGGCTCGGCCTCGGCGGTGCTCGATTCGGGGGTGACGGTGGGGGCGCTGGTGGTGGTGAACGCGATGGGCTCGGTCACGCTGGAGGCCACGCGGCAGTTCTGGGCCGCACCCTGGGAGATCGAGGGCGAATTCGGCGGACTTGGCCTGACCGGGCCTTATCCCACCGCCGAGCCTGCGCCGGCCAAGCGGCTGGGCGAGGCGACGACCATCGCCATCGTGGCGACCGATGCCGCGCTGGACAAGGCCGGGCTGACGCGGCTGGCGACGGCGGCGCAGGACGGCATGGCCCGCGCCATCGTGCCCAGCCACACGCCCTTCGACGGCGATCTGGTCTTTGCGGTCTCGACCGGGGCGCAGCCGCTGCCCGATCCGGCGCTGACGCCGTTCCAGCTGGGCCATGCGGCGGCGGCGGTGCTGGCGCGAGCCATCGCGCGGGCCGTGCACGAGGCGCGGCCGCGGCCGGGCGACCTGCAACCCTGCTGGCGCGTGACCTAGCTTTCGGGCCGGCAGCCGCGGAACTCGACCGCATCCTCGGGGCCGATCAGCGTCAGGCGCAGCGCGGCGGGGTCCAGCGGAAACGGCTTGCCCGAGGCGGCGACGAAATCCGCCTGCGCCACCATGCGCGCCCCGGCGCTGCGGGTTTCGGGGGCGGAAACCCAGATGTCCTTGCCGGCCAGCTCCATCGCCACGTCCTCGGCCATGGCCGATTCCTCGGGGGGCAGGGTGGCGGTGACCTGCATGCCGTCCTTGATCGGCTGGACCCGGCAATCCGGCTGCCGGTCCGAGGCGCGGGGCTGGCGCGCCAGGGCCGCCTCGATCAGCGGATCGGCCGCGTCGCCGGGCGGCGGCGCGGCAAGCGTGACCTGCGCCGGCACGCAGATGTCGAGGCAGAGGCCGAAATCCACCACCACGCGCGGCGTGATCGGCTGGCCGGGCTGCACGGGCGCGATCTCGATCGGCAGGATCAGCCGGTCGTGATAGCCCAGCGTGCGCTCGCCGCCGGACTCGATCACCTCGGGGCGCGGCCACAGCACCCGCACCGGGCCCAGGTTCTGCGAGCCCTGCCAGTCGAAGCGCGGCGGCACGCCGGCGTCGCCGGGGCTGCGCCAATAGGTCTTCCAGCCCGGCTCCAGCTCCAGCCGCAGGGCGGTCATGCGGTGGCCTTCGGGGGTGATCCAGCCGGGCATCAGCTCGGCCGAGACCAGTCCCGGCGGCGGTTCGTCGGCCAGCGCCGGCAGGGCGGTCATCAGCATGAGGGCAAGGAACTTCATGGCCTGCCTTTTAGCGGGCGCGGGGCGCGCTCGTGAAGTCACATTACCGCCAATCCCTTGCGAAACCAGTCCGCAGCGCCGATCTTGGTGGAAAGGCACCTGCGAAAGGAGCGCGGCGGCTCATGGACACGTCCAGCAACCTGACCGGCAAGATGCTGATCGCCATGCCCGGCATGCGCGACCCGCGCTTCGAGCATGCGGTGATCCTGATCTGCGCCCATTCCGAGGACGGCGCCATGGGGCTGGTGCTGAACCGGCCGATGCCCGACGTGGATTTCTCGGACCTGCTGTCGCAGCTGGGCATCGACGCCGGCGTGGACGCGCTGGACATTCCCGTGCGCTTCGGCGGCCCGGTCGAGCCGGGGCGCGGCTTCGTGCTGCATCGCGTGCCGCAGGGCATCCGCATCGAGGAGAACCGCCTGCGCATCTCGGAGGACCTGGCCATGTCCACCACCCGCGACATTCTCGAGGACTACGCCCGCGGCCATGGCCCGCAGCCGGCCGTGCTGGCCCTGGGCTATGCCGGCTGGGGGCCGGGACAGCTGGATTCCGAGATCCTGGCCAATGGCTGGCTGACCTCGGATCGCGGCGACGAGATCATCTTCGGCGCCGACAATGCCGGAAAATGGCGCGCGGCGCTGAAATCACTGGGCATCGACCCCCTGCACCTGTCGCCAAGCGCCGGCCGCGCCTAGAGGCAGCGTTCCAGCAGCGCGCGGGTGTTTTCCGCCGTCATCGCGACCGGGTTGCCGCCGCAGGAGGGATCCTCCAGCGCCATCCCGGTCAGTTCGTCCAGCCGGTCGCGGCCGACGCCCATGGCGGTCAGGTTCGGCGGGATGCCCAGCTCGGCGCGCAGGTCCATGACCCGGGCGCGGAAGCCGTCGAAGCCGTCCGGGATGCCCAGCCAGGCGGCGGCGCGCGCCAGCCGGCCCTCGATGGCCGGGCGGTTGAAGTCCAGCACCATCGGCATCACCACCGCATTGGTGGTGCCGTGATGGCTGCCATAAAGCGCGCCGATGGGGTGGCTCAGCGCATGGATGGCGCCCAGCCCCTTCTGGAAGGCCACGGCGCCCATGGCGGCGGCGCTCATCATCTGCGCCCGCGCCTCCAGGTCGCCGGGGCTGGCATAGGCGCGCGGCAGGTATTCGTTGACCAGCCGCATCCCCTCCAGCGCGATGCCCTGGCTCATCGGGTGGTAATGCGGCGAGGAAAACGCCTCGAGGCAATGGGCAAAGGCGTCCATGCCGGTGCCGGCGGTGATGGCGGGCGGCATGCCGACGGTCAGCTCGGGGTCGCAGATCGTCGCCCTGGGCATCAGCTTCGGGTGGAAGATGATCGTCTTGCGACGGGTTTCGCTGTTGGTCAGCACCCCGGCGCGCCCGACCTCGGAGCCGGTGCCGGCGGTGGTCGGCACCGCGACGATCGGCGCGATGCGGCTGGCGTCGGCGCGGGTCCAGCAGTCGCCCACGTCCTCCAGATCCCAGACCGGGATCGACTGCCCGGCCATCAGCGCGATCATCTTGGCCAGATCCAGCGCCGAGCCGCCGCCAAAGCCGATCACCCCGTCATGGCGGCCGGCGGCATAGGCGGCGATGCCGGCCTGCATGTTCGCCTCGTTCGGGTTCGGATCGACCTCGGAGAACATCGCCCGGCCAAACCCGCCGGCCTCCAGGATCTCCAGCGCGCGGGCGGTGATCGGCAGGCCGGCCAGCGCCCTGTCGGTGACCAGCAGCGGGCGCGCGATGCCGGCCTCCCGGCAATGCTCGGCCAGTTCGGCGATGCGGCCGGCGCCGAAGCGGATCGCGGTCGGATAGGACCAGTTCGCGCGCAGTGTCATCCTTGCCCCTTTTCGCTGCGCCACCGCCTCAGCGGCAGCGGGCCGGATTCACCCCGATGCCGTTCAGGCCCCAGTCGGTCATCTGCGCCACCAACTGCTGGCCGGCGGCGTCGAAGGCCGGGATCAGGTCGGCGGTTTTCGTCGTCGCCGCCTGCGCCGTGGTGGCGAAATGACCGCGCGCCACCACCGTCGCGTCCATTTCGCGCACCAGTTGCGCATCGACGGTCAGCTTGATGACCGCGCCCTTGCCCGCGACCTCGGCGTTGAAGTCCTGCACCTCGGAAATCAGCGCATAGTCCCCCGCCGTGCCCAAGGGCGCGCGGCCGACATGGGTGAAGGCGTCATAGCGGCCAAAGCCGCGCACCAGCAGCGTCTGCAAGGTGGTGGGCACGGTGTCGCCCCAGCGCGCATCGGGCAGATACTGGGTCTGCAACTGGTTCGGGCGGATCATGATGCGGTCGGTGTCCAGCGTGCCGCGCGCCTTGGGCGGCTCGATCACCAGCTCGGCCAGCCGGCCGCGGCCGCAGCTCTGCGGCTGGTCCGAGGGCGGGCGCAGCTCGAAGACGTCGCGGTCCGGCTCGCCTTCCAGCGCCTTCAGCGCCGCGCAGCCGGGCAGGGTCAGGGTCAGCATCAGCAGGGCGGCGGTCAGGCGCATGGCGGCTCCTCAGCGGCGGAATTCGGGGGTCTTGGGCCCCGAGAAGATCTGCGAGGGATTGCGCCGCAGGGCCGAGACCAGCTCGTTCACATTGCCCACCAGCCCGCGCAGATCGCTGGCCATGCGGGTGATTTGCGGCAGCCCCTCGCGGGTGAAAGCCTGCACCGGGGCGCGGGCGCTGTCCAGCATCCCGCGCAGGCTGGCAAAGGCCGCGTCGGCGCTGTCGGCGGCATCGCGCAGCTTGTCCGTGATCTCGGGCAGGTCGGCGACCACGCGGTCGATGGCCTCGTTGGCCTTGCCCAGCGTGACGCGCAGGTCGCCGACCACCGGCTCGATATTGCTGTTCATCACCCGGTCGGCGCTGTCGAAGGCCCGCTCGGCCGAGGCCAGCGTCCGCTGCCCGATCTCCAGCGCCGCGTCGAGCCCGTCGAGGCTTTGGTCCGCGCGATCCGTCAGCCGCGCCAGGTCGGTCTGCAGCGTGGTCGCGGTCTGGTCCAGCCGCTGCGTCAGCCCGCGCAGGTCGCCCGAGACATAGTCGCGCAGCTCGTCCAGCGTCGCGGTGCCGGCGTC
The DNA here is from genome assembly GCF_000371965.1 of Paracoccus sp. N5. Classification (NCBI taxonomy): domain Bacteria; kingdom Pseudomonadati; phylum Pseudomonadota; class Alphaproteobacteria; order Rhodobacterales; family Paracoccaceae; genus Paracoccus; species Paracoccus sp. N5. The sequence continues at coordinate 1,683,963 of NZ_AQUO01000001.1, forward strand.
CAGCGCCGCATCGGCCTTGCCGGCGGTCTCGTCGAACTTGGCCAGCGCGGTGTCGGCATTGCCGAGCGTCGTCTCGGCAGCGGCGGAAAGCCCGTCCAGCCGCTCGCCGAAGGCCGAGATGTCGGCGGCGGCCGAGGCGATGGATTCGGTCGCCCTGGTCACATCCCCCAGCGCCTTGTCCAGGTTGGCGCTGGAGCGTTCCACGTTGTCCAGGATGTTGCGCACCCGGCGCTGGTTGTCGTCGCCCAGCAGCTGGGTCATCTGCTCGGCCACGGTGTTCAGCCGCGAGATCATCTCGGGGCCCTGGTCCGACAGGGTCTGCAAGGCCGAGCGGTTGGCGGCGATCACCGGGATGCCGTCGGGCTGGGCCTCGCGCAGCAGCGGCGCGTCGGGCGTGCCGGCGGTGATCGCGACATTCGAGACGCCGGTGACGCCCTGGATCTCGATCGAGGCGCGGGAATTGGTGCGCACCGGCGTATCCTCGGCCACCTCGACGCGCACCCGCACGGCGCCGTTGACGCCGTCCGCCAGCTGCATGTCCACGACCTTGCCGACGGAAAGCCCGGCAAAGGCCACCTCGGACGAGATGGCCAGCCCCGAAACCTCGGGGAAATAGATGTCGTAATAGGCGAATTGCCGGTTGATCTGGATCTTGGCGAACCACATCAGGAACAAGAGCAGCCCCAGGAAGCCCGCGATGGTGAAGGCGCCGATCAGGACGTAATTGGCCTTGGTCTCCATGGGCTACTCCTTGCTCCGGCCGGTGGCGATGGCGGCGCGGGCGCGGGGCCCGTGGAAATATTCATGCACCCAAGGATGATCCACCTTCAGCATCTCGGCCATGGTCCCGCTGACCAGCACCCGCTTTTCCGCCAGCACCGCGACGCGGTCGCAACAGGCGTGCAGCGTGTCGAGGTCATGCGTGACCAGAAAGACCGACAGGTTCAGCGCATCGCGCAATTCCACGATCAGCCGGTCGAAGGCATCGGCGCCGATCGGGTCCAGCCCGGCCGTGGGTTCGTCCAGGAACACGATCTCGGGGTCCAGCGCCAGGGCCCGCGCCAGCCCCGCGCGCTTTTTCATCCCCCCCGACAGGTCCGAGGGATATTTGTCATTGGCGTTCCACGGCAGCCCGGCCATCGAGACCTTCAGCTCGGCCAGCCCCGCGCGCGTCTCGGGCGCCAGGCCCGGCACGGCGCGCAAGGGCACCTCGACATTCTCGCGCACGTTCAGCGAGGAAAACAGCGCCCCGGCCTGGAACATCACGCCCCAGCGCCGCTCCAGCGCCTCGCGCGCCGCGCCGTGCAGCGCGGTCACGTCCTGGCCAAAGACCCGGACCGTGCCGGCTGCGGGCGGGTTCAGCCCGACGATGGTGCGCAAGAGCACCGATTTCCCGGTGCCCGATCCGCCGACCACGCCCAGGATCTCGCCCCGCCGCAGGTCCAGGTCCAGCCCGTCATGCACGACATGGCTGCCGAATTGCGTGCGCAGGCCCCGGACCTCGATGACATTGTCGCTCACAACCCGATCTCCGCGAAGAAGACCGAGAACAGCGCATCCGCCACGATCACCGCGAAGATGGCATTCACCACCGCGGTCGAGGTCTGCGCGCCCAGCGATTCCGCGTCCTTGCCGACCTTCATCCCGGCGTGGCAGCCAATGATGCCGATGATGATGGCAAAGACCGGCGCCTTGGACAGGCCGACGATGACATGATCGACGCTGGTTTCCGCGATCAGCCGATAGCGGAACATCGAGGGCGAGATCCCGAGCTCGACCCAGGACATGATCGCGCCGCCGACCAGCCCGGCGACATTGGCGATCAGCCCCAGGATCGGCAGGGTGATGACCAGCGCCAGCACGCGCGGCAGCACCAGCACCATGTCGGGGTCGAGGCCCAGCGTGCGCATGGCGTCGATTTCCTCGTTCATCTTCATCGAGCCGATCGAGGCCGTCAGCGCCGAGGCCGTGCGCCCGGCGACGATGATCGCGGTCAGAAGGATGCCCAGTTCGCGCAGGATCGAGATGGCGATCAGGTCGATGACGAAGATCTCGGCCCCGAACTGGCTGAGCTGCGCCGCGCCCTGAAAGGCCAGCACCACGCCGATCAGAAAGGACATCAGCGCCACGATGGGCACCGCGCGCAGCCCGGTTTCCTGGCAGTGCCAGACCAGCGAGGTCAGGCGGAAATCGCGCGGATGCCGGATGCCGCGCCACAGCGCCGCCAGGAACCGGCCGAGGTATTCCGCAAGCTCGCGCAGAAAGACCAGCGCGCCCGTGATCCAGCGCCCGGTCGCATCCAGCGCGCGGCGCCAGCCGGACTCGGGCGCGGGCGGCGGATCGGGCCGGGGCAGGGCGCCGGTCACGCTTTCAAGAAGCGTCGCCTGCGGCGCGGCCAGCCCATGAAGCGTGGCGCCCGCGGCCGCGCGCCCGGCCAGGTACCAGGCGCCGGCGGTGTCGAGCCGCGTCAGGCCGGACAGCTCCAGCCGCTCCGGCGCCTCGGGCGGCAGCTGCGACAGGGTCCAGACCGTCAGCTCGCCCTCAAGGCGCAGCTGCCCGTCCTGAAGGGTGGCGCGCAGCTGCGGATCGGCGGGAAGGCTGGCCATGGCGGTCCTGATGGGAAGCGTCACCGATTTCATCCGGCGATTGCGGGGCTTTGTCAAATCCGCCGCCGGGGCGGGGCGGCCGCGCCGGGGCGAGAGGTTTCAATTTGCATCGTATTCTCGGGGTCTTGTGCTTGATCGCGATCCTGCCCCGGCCCTAGCCTGGGGGCAAGGCGAACGGGCCTGAACCTCCCCGGGATCGGGTGAACCAGTGCTGCTTTGACGATGATCCCGGGGCATCAGCCCGGCGCCGCCGCGCGCATCATCCGCACCGGCTCGGTCCGGGCCAGGCGCAGCACATGCGCCATATAGGGTTGCTGCAGATCCTCGCTGCGCAGCCCGGCGTAAAGCCGGCGCAGCATGCCCTGCGGCCCCAGCGGCAGCAGCGCCAGTTCGGGGTTGCCGGCCTGGCCGCGCAGCACCCAGTCGGGCATCACCGCCACCCCGCGCCCCGAGGCGATCAGCATCAGCGCGATGGCGGTCTGCTCGACCTGGCGCAGATGCGCCGGCTCGACCCCGGCCGGGTCGAGGAATTGCGAGAACACGTCCAGCCGCGCCCGGTCCATCGGATAGGTGATCAGCGTCTCGCCGGCCAGGTCGGCGGGCTCGGCATAGCCCTTGGCGACCAGCGGGTGACTGGCCCGCACCACCAGCGTCGGCGCATAGTCGAACAGCGGCTGGAAGCTGACGCCCGCGATCTCCTCGGGGTCCGAGGAAATCACCAGGTCCACCTGGCCGCGTTCCAGCGCCGGCAGCGCCTTCAGCGCCAGGCTGGTGCGGATGTCCAGGTCGACCTCGGGCCAGGCGCGGCGGAACTGGTCCAGCACCGGCAAGAGCCAGTCGAAGCAATGATGGCATTCCATCGCCACATGCAGCCGGCCGGCCCGGCCCAGCTCGACGGCGCGGAATTCGGCCTCGGCGGCCTCGATCATCGGCAGCACCTGCTCGGCCGTGCGCAACAGCCGCATCCCGGCGCCGGACAGCCGCAAGGGCTTGGTCTTGCGCAGGAAAAGCTCGACCCCGGCCTGTTCCTCCAGCGCCTTGATCTGGTGCGACAGCGCCGATTGCGTCAGGTTCAGCACCTCGGCCGCGCGGGCAAGTCCGCCCTGTTCATGGATGGCGCGCAGGCTGCGCAGATGGCGAAGTTCCAGGTGCATCTTGAGCGGATCTCATCACGATCTTGAGGATTATGAATTTGTCTCACGTCGCGGCGCGTGTCACAAGTCCTGCGACAAAAGGATAGTGCGATGACGACACCGGCGATCAGTTTCGAATTCTTCCCGCCCCGGACCCTGGAGCAATCCTTCCGGCTGTGGGAGACCGCCCGCGCCCTGGCGCCGCTGGGGCCGGATTTCGTCTCGGTCACCTATGGCGCCGGCGGCACCACCCGGCAGCTGACGCATGAGGCGGTGACGGCGCTGGCCGGCCATTACGGGCTGAACGTCGCCGCGCACCTGACCTGCGTGGACGCGACGCGCGAGGAGACCTTGCAGATCGTCGCCGATTACGCGGCGGCCGGCGTGCACGAGGTCGTCGCCCTGCGCGGCGACGCGCCGCAGGGCCAGGACCGTTTCACCGCCCATCCCGAGGGCTTTGCCAGCTCGGTCGCGCTGATCGAGGCCATCGCCGCGCGCGGCGACATGACCATCCGCTGCGGCGCCTATCCCGAGCCGCATCCCGACAGCAGCGACACCGCCGCCGACGTGGCCTGGCTGAAGCGCAAGGTGGACGCCGGCGCCAGTTCGGCGATCACGCAATTCTTCTTCGACGCCGACACCTTCTTCCGCTTCCGCGACGCCTGCGCGGCGGCCGGCGTCGCGGCGCCGATCATCCCCGGCATCCTGCCGATCCAGAGCTGGGCCGGCACCCGCCGCTTTGCCGAACGCTGCGGCACCTCGGTCCCGCAATGGGCCGAGGAGGCCTTTGCCGCCGCCGGCCCCGAGGGCGAGGCCGCGCTGGCGCTGGATGTCTGCGTCAAGCTGTGCGAATCGCTGGTCGCGGGCGGCGTGGACAAGCTGCATTTCTATACGCTGAACAAGCCCGACCTGGTGCAGAAGGTCTGCGCCGGCCTGGGCATCGCGCCGAAGGCCGAGTTTTCGCGCGTGGCCTGAGCGGCCGGAGCCCCGGTTCAGCATAGCCCGACCGTTCAACGCGGTGTCTCGACCCATCACGCCGGCGCGTCTGGCAATTCATACGCCAGCGAAACCTAGCCGTCGTCCAAACGAAGATCCTCGCTCGGATTCGCGGCGGAAATCGCCGGGCCGCGCTGGCCCTGCCCGGTTCACCGTTCCGACCGCTGCGATGGCCCTGCCGCGCCCCCGACGGCCTGCGCCCTTCAAGAACGACCACGCCCTAGCTCTGGTTCGATGGGCTTGTGATCCACGCCGGCCAGGTTTCGCTGGCGGACTTGGCCGGTGTTTGACCGCCGCCCTGGAAGCATTCGAAGGGAGGCGCGGGAATCCTCGCGCCTCATTTCCCTGTGATTGCGCAGGAAAAGGCTTCGCGCGACGCCCTGCTCGCCAAGCCGGGGCGCGGCATCGCTTCTGAACTTCGGCGCGCCTCATCGGATGACGATGACAGCCAAGTTTATGCTATAGCCCCATGAAAAAGATAACCGAAGACGAGCCGGAACGCGCTAAAGCACGGTCGATTTGTGACAACTCTGTCTCGCGGCACATTTTCGCGCTTTAACAGGCCGCTGAATTAGTCGGCGTGCCGGAATGGTTTCCCGTCTTGGCGACTGATGAGGATCATGGCCGGGCCCTTCGGCACTGGAAGGCATAGTTGCCTCATGGGTGCCTGATGCCCGCCCCCGGCGGTCATATCCCCAGCAGCCGGGGCAGTCGGGCCAGGTTGTCGGCGGTCATTGTCAGAATGAAGCGGGATCCCACCCGTTCAACACCGCGATAGACGGTCTGGGCCAACCGCGGCCCGTCAAGGCGCCACGCTTCCCGCGTTGCCGTCCTCGGCCGTCGCTTCCGGCATGGCCATCATCTCTTGCGGCGCGGCGGCCGGCCGGCGGCGGAAGCGGCGCTTGCGGTGCGGGCGTTCGGGCGCGGCCTCGGCCAGCGCCCCGGTCAGCAGCGCCGGGCCGGGATAGGGTCGCGGCACCGATTCGTGCAGGCTTTCCGAGGCGTCCCGCCCGGCCAGCCGCGGCGCGCGGGCCAGGAAGGCCTTGCCCCAACTGCGCCAAGACCCGACCGAGGGCGCCGTCGGGTCGCAGGGAAACTGCGACACCCAATCGGCGGGCAGCGGCAGGCCGAAGCGCTCGGCCCGCTCCATCATCCAGACCAGCGGGATATTCGCCAGCGGCCGGGCATATTCCAGCCCTGACAGCTGGCCGCCGATGTCCGGGTGGCAGCCGCGGAACCACATCTGCTCGATCCGGCCGGCGACCGACTGGCTGTCCCAGACCAAAGGCTGGAAGGCCGCCCGGGTCTCGTCCAGCGCCAGCGCCTGCAGGCCGTGCTCGACATGGCTGCCCAGGTGTTCGTCGTGAAAGCGAAAGCGCGGCTCGGTCAGCATCCACAGCAGCGGCAGCCGGATCCCCAGCGCCATGACGGTGTCGAAGACCCCGATCAGCCGGATCGGCACGAAAGGGTGGCAGAGGCCTTGGTCCAGCTGCTCGACCCCCAGGTCGGCGCCGTTGCGATAAAGCTGCCAGGCGTGGTGGACATTCTCGGCCGTGGCATGGCTGTGCGTCAGCAGCCCGACCCGGCCGATCATCCCGGCCAGCGAACGCACCGCGAAGGCGCCGCGCGAATAGCCGAAGAAGAACAGCGGATCGCCCGGGCGCCATTCGCGGGCGAGCCAGGCATAGGCGTCGCAGATGCTGCGCTCCAGCGTGGCGCCCATGGTCAGTTCGGGCAGGGTGCGCCAGGCTTCCCACTGCTGGCCCGGCGCGTAATGGATGCGCACCGGCGCCGGCAGCAGCCCCCGTTCGCCCGACAGCATCGCGTGGATGCGCGCGATGGAGGACCGCCGCCCCTGGGTCAGCGAGGCGAAGGTTCCGTCCATCAGGACGACGTGGCACAGGGGCGGGCGGGACGATTCCATGGCGCGACGCTAGCACGGAACCGCGAACATTCGATTAATCCCTATTCAAGCGCGTTCACGGTCATGTGTGCCATCAGCCCGAAACCGTTGAAACGGGTGTTGGTGACCGTGGAATAGGCGCCGGCGCCGTGGAAGATGACATAATCGCCCTCCTGGATATTGCCGGGCAGCGCCAGCTCGCCCGGCAGCCGGTCGACCGAATCGCAGGTCGGGCCGAAGATGACGCGCGGCTGCGCCTCGTCCTCGCGCGCCGTGCCCTCGGGGGTCAGCACCTGCAACCGGTCGAGGTTGCCGACGATGGGCAGCTCGAACAGCCCGCCATAGACGCCGTCGTTCAGGAACACGTTCTGGCCGTCGCGCACCGCCTTGACCCGGGTGATCAGCGAAAAGGCATCGGCGCAAAGCCCGCGCCCGGGCTCGCAGACCAGCGCCGGGGCGTTTTCGCCGAAAGCCTCGTCGGTGACGCGGCGGATCAGGGCAAAGATCGCGGCCAGATCCGGCTCGACCCCGGTCACGCGATGCGAGGGGAAGCCGCCGCCGACGTTCAGCCGCCGTGCGCGCACCCCGGCCATGGCGCAGATCTCGGCCGCGGTGGTGATATAGGCTTCCCAGGCATGCGGATCGACGCATTGCGTGCCCGGATGGAAGGTCAGCGACGGGATATAGCCGCGATCCGCCACCGCGCGCAGCAGTTCCGCCGCCAGTTCCGGCGAGGCGCCGAATTTCGAGCCGAAGTCATAGGCCGCGCCCAGCACCGGCAGCTTGAAGCGGGGCGAGATCTCGCAACCCTGGGCCGGTACCTTCTCGAACAGCTTTTCCAGCTCGGAATGGCTGTCGACCGACCAGGCCTTGATGCCCGCCTCGACCGCATGGGTGATCTCGGTGCGCGAGCGCACGGGGTTGTGGTAATGCCGCGCCGCATCCGGCGCCAGCCGGCCGATCAGGTCGATCTCGGCCGGCGAGGCGACGTCGAAGCCCTTAATCCCGGCGGCGGCGAGCGTGCGGATCACCGCCTCGTCCGGGTTCGACTTGACGGCATAGGTCACCAGCCCCGGAAAGCCCTGCAGGAAGCGCTGGGCATTGGCGCGCAGGACCGAGGGGGCAAAGACCATGACCGGGTTTTCCGGCGCCAGCTTGCGGATGATCTCGGCGGGATTGTCCCAGACGGTCTTGGGGCCACGGCCCTCGGTCAGTCCCATCGGCATGTCCTTCCTGTGCGCGTGAGGGATGGAAACAAGTCTGCGCCCTATGGGTTCCGATTGAAGCAATGAAAAGGGTGGAAATGTTCCCGCCTATGGGTAATCTGCCGAAAGTGTCGTCATTATGACAGGTGGCAGGTGGACGAGCTCGACCGGGGAATTCTGACCCATCTCGCGCAGGATGCGCGCATGTCCGTCGCGGTGCTGGCTCGGCGGCTGAAGGTGGCGCGCTCGACCGTGCAGGCCAGGCTGGAAAGGCTGGAAACCTCGGGCGCCATCGCGGGTTACACGCTGCGCCTGGGCGATTCCGCGCGTGAACACCGCATCCGCGCCACCTGCCTGCTGACCATCGAGCCGCGCTCGCAAGCCGCGATCCTGGGCCGGCTGCGCAGCCTGCCCGAGGTCGAGCGCATCCATACCACCAGCGGCCGCGTCGATCTTTTGCTGCAATTGGCCGCCATATCGACCAGCCAGCTGGACGATGTGCTGGACCAGATCGGCGGTCTGACCGGCGTCAAGTCCAGCGAGAGCCTGATTCACCTGTCCACCAAGCTGGATCGCGCCACCTAGCCGTGTTCCGCGCGCAACAATGTGACGGTGGTGTCGCCGTATTTGCGCTGGTCGATCTGGGCGAGCCCCGAGACCGGGGGCGGCGCGGCCGATTCTTCCCAGACCACCATGGCGCCCGGGGCGATCCAGCCGCCGGCCAGGGCTGATTCCAGCGCCCGCTCGCCCAGGCCCATGCCATAGGGCGGGTCGAGGAAGACCAGCCCATAGCCCGGCCCGCGATTCTCGCCCAGCCTGGTCGCGTCGCGGCGCCAGACGTCGGTCACGCCCATGGCGCGGGCCTTCTCGATATTCGTGCGCAAGAGCCCGCGCGCCACCACGCCGTCATCGACGAAGGCCACCCGCGCCGCGCCGCGCGACAGCGCCTCCAGCCCCAGGGCGCCGGTGCCGGCGAACAGGTCCAGCACCCGCGCGCCGGGGATCGGGTTGCCATGCGTGCCGTTGATGAGCAGGTTGAAGATCGACTCACGCACCCGGTCGGTCGTCGGGCGCAGATGCGCCGCCGGGTCGCCGGCGCCGACTTCGGCCAGCTTCAGCCCGCGCAGATTGCCGCCGACGATCCTCACAGCAGCGCCTTCAGGTCCGGGGCCTCGGCCAGGGTCTCGGGCGCGGGCGACTTGCCGGCCTCGATCAGCCGCTTGCCGATCATATAGGCGCGGGCGTCGTTCAGCGCATCGACCGCGATCAGCCGGCGGTTGCGGTAATACCAGACCGAGCCGGGCCGCGTCACCACACGGTCATAGCCCAGGTTCAGCCCCGCGATCTGCAATTTCGCGTCGAACTGGTCCGACCAGAACCAAGGTTTCGGAACGTAATCCGCGCCCGCGCCCAGCATGTTCGCGGCCACCGCCTCGGCCATGTCGATGGCATTGCCGACGCTTTCCAGCCGCAGCCGGCCGTCCGCGGTGGGAAAGCTGGCGCAATCCCCGGCCGCCCAGATCGCCGGATCCGAGGTCCGGCCCTGCGCATCGGTGGCGATGCCATTGTCGACGGCCAGCCCGGCGGCCTCGGCCAGCGCGGTTTCGGGCGCGACGCCGATGCCGCAGATCACCAGATCGGCGGGCAGCAGGCGGCCATCGGCCAGTTCCACCGCCTCGACCGCCGCGTCGCCGGTGATGCGGGTGATGCCCACACCCTCGATGATCTCGACGCCATGGCCGCGATGCAGGTCGCGGATCATCTCGGCGGTCTCGGGTGCCGCCACCCGGCCCAGGATGCGCGGCGCGGCCTCGACCAGCGTGACCTCGAGCCCCAGCTTGCGCGCGACGGCGGCCGCCTCCAGCCCGATATAGCCGCCGCCGATCACCACCAGCCGCCGCCCCGCCACCAGCGCCGGTTGCAGCCCGGCAATGTCGGCCAGATTGCGCACCACATGCACGCCGGGCAGGGCGCCGCCCATCGCCGCGGGAAGCCGGCGCGGGCTGGCGCCCAGCGTCAGCGCCAGCGCGTCATACGGATATTCGCCGCGATCCGTCGCCACCACGCGCCGCGCCCGGTCGATGGCCACCGCGCGCTCGCCCAGCTTCAGCGCGATGCCCTGCTCGGCCCACCAGTCCGCCCCGCGCAGCGTCAGCCGGTCCAGATCCATCTGGCCCAGCAGATAGGCCTTGGACAGCGGCGGGCGCTGATAGGGCGGCGCGGGCTCGTCGCCGATCACCGTCACCGGCCCGGCGTGCCCCAGCGCCCGCAGCTTCGCCGCCAGCGAGGCGGCCGCCTGACCGGCGCCAAGGATGACGATGTTCATGGTTTTCCTCGCTGGTTTGCCTGCGGCGCGCAGCCTATAGTCCGGCCCGACGCGATGCAATTCGACAAGGAGGAAGCGCGCATGGCCATCGAAAAAGGGGCAAGCCTGCCCGACGGCACGCTGGTGAAACTGGGCGAGAACGGCCCCGAGACGGTCGAGGTCGCGGACCTGCGCAAGGGTCGCGTCGCGATCTTTGCCGTGCCGGGCGCCTATACGCCGACCTGCACCAACGCCCATATGCCGAGCTTCGTGAAGAATGCCGACAAGCTGCGCGAGAAGGGCGTCTCGCGCATCGCCTGCATCACCGTGAACGACCCCTTCGTGGCCGGGCACTGGGCCAAGGACACCGGCGCGACCGGCGCCGGCATCGAGGTTCTGGCCGATGCCGACGGCAGCTTCACCAAGGCGCTGGGCCTGGACATCCAGGCCGACGGCTGGGTCAAGGGCCGCTCGAAACGCTATGCCATGCTGGTGAGTGACGGCACGGTCGAGGTGCTGGAGATCGAGGAAACCCCCGGCGCCTGCGCCGTCTCCTCGGGCGAATCGCTTTTGGGCCTGGTCTAGGGCTTCAGGCTGAACAGGTCCGTGAAGGCTTGCGCGGCGGTCTTGTCGCCGTGCAGCCCGATCAGCCCGGCGCTGGCGATCGTCACCGGCCCCGGGCCATAGATCGCGGCGGCCAGCGCATTGCCGCTGCCCTCCAGCAGGAAATCGCCCTGCGGCGCGCGCATCGCCGTGACCAAGGGCGCGCCCTTGGGCGACAGGATCACCTCGAATCCCTCTTTCCCGGACAGGAAGCCCGCGCGCAGGTTCGATCCCGCCGCCCGCCCCGCATCCACCGTCGCGGAAATCGAGATCATCAGCGCCGAGATGCTGATATGCCGCCGCGGGTCGTGCCCCGGCATGATGAGCGCCCAGCGGCACAGTTCGCGCAGCACCGGATGCAGCGCGCGGCCCTGCTCGGTCAGCGCATAAAGCCCCAGCACCTCGTCATGGCTGACCACGCCGGCCTGCACCAGCTGGCCCAGCCGCTGCGTCAGCACGCTGGCGGTCACGCCGGGCAGCCCGGCGCGGATCATCTGGAAGCGCTTGGGCGCGAACATCAGTTCGCGCACCACCAGAAGCGCCCAGCGGTCGCCCACCAGGTTCAGCGCATGGGCGCCGAGACAGCCTTCGTCATAGCGCAGGGTTTTGCCGGTCTTGCTCATGTTTTGATATTAACAGTTGCTTTTTGCTACTGCAAGTGCCAGCCTTCGACTCACCGGCGCTTTTCGCGCCAATGATGAGGAGGAAAAGATGACCTATTACTCCGGCTTCCTTTTGGCGGTCCCGACCGCGAACAAGCAGAAATACATCGACATGGCGACTTCGGCCTGGCCGATGTTCAAGCGCTATGGCGCGCTGCGCATGGTCGAGACCTGGGGCGCCGACGTGCCCCATGGCAAGGTCACCGACTTCTACATGGCGACCCAGGCCAAGGAGGACGAGACCATCGTGTTTTCCTGGATCGAATGGCCCGACAAGGCCACGGCCGACGCGGGTTTCGAAAAGATGATGTCCGACCCCGAGATGCAGGCCCCGCCCGAGATGCCCTTCGACGGCATGCGGATGATCTGGGGCGGCTTCGAGCCCATCTTCGACGACAAGGCCTGAGGGGGCGGCGATGTATCACGGCAAACCCTGCTGGTTCGAACTGGACACCGCGCGCGGCGGGCTTCCTGCCGCAAGCGACTTCTATGGCAAGGTCCTTGGCTGGTCGGTCGCCGATTCCGGCATGGCGGATTTCACCTATCTGCTGGCCAGCCATGGCGGCGACATGGTGGCCGGGCTGATGGAGATCCCGCCCGGTTATGACGGCATCCCGCCGAACTGGCTGATCTATCTCGACGTGGACGATTGCGACGCGGCGGCGGAAAAGATCGCGCTGCTGGGCGGCACCGTGATGAAGCCGCCGGCCGACATCCCCGGCACCGGCCGCTTCGCCGTGGCGGCCGATCCGCAGGGCGCGGTCTTCGGCATCCTGCAACCGCTGCCGATGCAGCCGCAGCCCCCGGCCGAGACCGGCGCCTTCGACCAGAAGAAAGAGAGCCACGGCAACTGGATCGAGCTGATGTCCACCGACCCGGTGGCGGGCTTCGCCTTCTATGCCGAGCTGTTCGGCTGGACGGCGGGCGATGCCATGGACATGGGCGAGATGGGCAAATACCAGCTGTTCCGCTGGAACGGCACCGACATCGGCGGGATGATGGGCCTGGGCAATGCGCCCGTGCCCTGCTGGCTGCCCTATTTCGGCACCAATGGCGTCGAACCGGCGATGACCCGCATCACCGGCGCTGGCGGCGAGCTGGTCAGCGGCCCGCATGAGGTGCCGGGCGGCGCCGTCATCGCCGTGGCGCGCGACCCGCAGGGCGCGCATTTCGCCATCGTCGGCCCGCGCGAGGCCGCGCCATGATCCGTGTCGCGCTGCTTTGCGCCCTTTGCGCCGCCCCCGTGGCGGCGCAAGAGGTGCAGCCCCAGGACATCCCGCAGGGGCAAAAGGACTATCACGCCGCCGAGGCCGGGACCTACAAGCTGGATCCCTATCACAGCGCGGTCATCGCCCGCGTGCCGCATATGGGCTTTTCCTACAGCGTGTTCCGCTTCGACGCGGTATCCGGCGAGCTGGGCTGGAACCCCGACGACCCGGCGGCGATGCGGCTGACGGCCGAGGTGCAGGTCGGCTCGATTTCGACCCCGGTCGAGGGCTTTGCCGAGGTGCTGAAGGGCGCCGAATACCTGAACACCGCCGCCAATCCGGTGGCGCGTTTCGTGTCGGAACGCTTTGCCCCCGAAAGCGACACCAAGGGCGCGGTCTCGGGGCAACTGACGCTGATGGGCCGCACGCATCCGGCCACCTTCGCGGTCGAGCTGGTCGGCGCCGGCAAGGGCTTTACCGGGGACGAGAATGGCAATCCGGTGATCCGCAACCTGATCGGCGTCCATGCCGAAACGCAGATCGACCCGCAGGCCTATGGCATGAACGCCTTTTTCACCGCGCCGATTCCCTTGGTGATCGACGCCGAATTCGCCCGGAGCGACTGAGCCATGTATGTGATCACGACCTATGACTGGGTGCCCGATTTCGCCCGCGGCCATGTCCGCGACTTGCGGGTCCGCTGGGCCTGCGAAGAGGCCGGCCAGCCCTATCGCATCGAAACCACCAGCGTGCGCGAAAAGACCGCGCAGCATTTCGCCCGCCAGCCCTTTGGCCAGGTGCCGATCCTGCAAGACGGCGATCTGTCGCTGTTCGAAAGCGGCGCCATCCTGCTGTATCTGGGCGAGCGGCACGAGGCGCTGCTGCCCGCCGACCCGCAGGGCCGGGCCGAGACCCAGCAATGGCTGGTCGCGGCGCTGAACACGCTGGAGCCGGTGGTGATGGCGCTGGTGCTGGCCCGCATCTTCGACCGCGACGAGCGCGCGGCCGAACTGGCCCTGCCGCGGCTGGTCACGCGGCTGGAGCAGCTGACCCCGGTGCTCGAGAACCGCGACTTCATCGCCGCCGGCCGCTTCACCATTGCCGACATCATCCTGGCCGAGGTGCTGCGCAGCGTGGACAGCCTGGGCGAGCTGTCCGGCCATCCGGTGCTGCTGGACTATCTGCGGCGCATGACCGCCCGTCCGGCATTCCGGCGCGCCCTTGACGCGCAGCTGGCGCATTTCGACAAGGCCGCGTGATGCTGACGCTTTATGGCCACCCGCTGTCCTCCTATACCCAGAAGGTGCTGATCGCGCTTTACGAGCTGGGGGCGGATTTCACCTTCTGCGAGGTGAACTTGGGCGATGAGGCCGACCGGGCGCTGATGCAGTCGGTCGAGCCGATGGGCCGGATGCCGGCGCTGCGCGAGGGCGACTTCACCCTGTCGCAAAGCTCGCTGATGATCGAATGGCTGGACCGGCACCATCCCGGGCCGCAACGCCTGCTGGACCCGGACCCCGATGCCTCGCTGCCGGCGCGGCAATGGGACCGCTTCCTGGATTTCCAGGTCATGCAGATGATGCAGCAGATCGTCGATGCCCGCATCTTCATGGCCGAAGGGGCCGAGGAGCGCGTGGCGCCTTTTGCGCGGGCCAAGCTCGACCTGGCCTATGCCGCGCTGGACCGGCGCCTGGACGGGCGCGACTGGATCGCGGGCGGCTTCGGCCTGGCCGATTGCGCGGCGTTTCCGGCGCTGTTCTATGCCGGCGCCATCCATCCCTTCGCGGATCATCCGCATCTCGGCGCCTATTTCGAGCGGCTGGTGGCGCGGCCCTCGATCCAGCGGGTGATCGCGGGCGCGCGGCCCTTCTATGGCTGGTTCCCGTTCAAGGACGGGATTGCGGCGCGGTTTCTCTAGCGCCTCTTGGCCTTTGGCCGTGGTTTCGCTATCCCCTTGGGCAATTCAAGGGGTGACGACATGGCCATGGACAAGAACTTCGACGCCGCTTCCGCCGAGGCGCGGATCGCGGCGCAATGGGCGGCAAGCGATGCCTTCGCGGCGGGGGCCAATGCCTCGCGCGCGGAAACCTTCTCGGTCGTGATCCCGCCGCCGAATGTCACGGGCAGCCTGCATATCGGCCACGCGCTGAACAACACGCTGCAGGACATCCTGGTGCGCTGGCACCGGATGCGCGGCTTCGACACGCTGTGGCAGCCCGGCCAGGACCATGCCGGCATCGCGACGCAGATGGTGGTGGAACGCCGGATGGCCGAGCGCCAGGAGCCCGGCCGGCGCGAGATCGGGCGCGAGGCCTTCCTGCAGAAGGTCTGGGCCTGGAAGCAGGAATCCGGCGACACCATCATCAACCAGCTGAAACGCCTGGGCGCCAGCTGCGACTGGTCGCGCAATGCCTTTACCATGTCCGGCGCCCCCGGCGCCCCTGCGGGCGAGGAGGGCAATTTTCACGACGCCGTCATCAAGGTCTTTGTCGAGATGTTCGACAAGGGGTTGATCTATCGCGGCAAGCGGCTGGTGAACTGGGATCCGCATTTCGAGACCGCGATTTCCGACCTGGAGGTCGAGAACCGCGAGGTGCCCGGCCATATGTGGCATTTCAAATATCCGCTGGCCGGCGGCGAAACCTATGAATACATCGAGCGCGACGCCGACGGCAACGTCACCCTGCGCGAGACGCGGGACTATATCAGCATCGCCACCACCCGCCCCGAGACCATGCTGGGCGACGGCGCGGTCGCGGTGCACCCGGACGACGCCCGCTATGCGCCCATCGTCGGCAAGCTGGTCGAGATCCCGGTCGGGCCGAAACAGCATCGCCGGCTGATCCCGATCATCACCGATGAATACCCGGACCCGGATTTCGGCTCGGGCGCGGTCAAGATCACCGGCGCGCATGACTTCAACGACTATGCCGTCGCCATGCGCAACGGCATCCCGCTTTACGCGCTGATGGACGGCAAGGGCGCCATGCGCGCGGACGGGCTGAGCTACGAGGAAAGCGCCGAGATCGCCACGCGGGCGGCGCGGGGCGAGGATGTGGGCGACGTGTCCTCGGTCAACCTGGTGCCCGAGGAACTGCGCGGCCTGGACCGCTATGACGCCCGCAAGCGCGTCATCGAGGCGATCACCGACGAGGGGCTGGCCGTCACCTATCTGCACAAGGAAATCGACAAGGAAACCGGCGCCGAGCATCTGGAGCGCCGGCCCCTGGTCGAGGCGAAGCCGATCATGCAGCCCTTCGGCGACCGCTCGGGCGTGGTGATCGAGCCGATGCTGACCGACCAGTGGTTCGTCGATACCCCGAAGATCGTCGGCCCGGCGCTGGAGGCGGTGAAGGGTGGCCGCACCGAGATCCTGCCCGAGCAGCACCGCAAGGTCTATTTCAACTGGCTCGAGAATATCGAGCCCTGGACCATCTCGCGCCAGCTGTGGTGGGGGCACCAGATCCCGGTGTGGTATGGGCTGGACCTGCGGCTGGAAGGTCAGGTCGATGATGACCACGACGGCGCGCTGGACGATGTCGAGATCTTCGCGCTGCTGGAGGAGGGGCTGGTCCATGGCGACGACCTGCTGCAATGCGCGGCGAATTTCGCCGATGTGGCGCAGAAGTTCCGCGACGCGCTGGCCGACCTGCCGCAGCCGCTGGAAATCGCCCGGGTGATCGAGGTCGAGAGCCGCGAGGCGGCGGTCGATGCCTTTGCCCAGGGGCTGGCCGACTATAACCTGACGCAGGACCCGACCAGGCTGGTCTATCCGGTCTGGCGCGATCCCGATGTGCTGGACACCTGGTTTTCCTCGGGCCTGTGGCCGATCGGGACGCTGGGCTGGCCCGAACCCACGCCCGAGCTGCGCAAGTATTTCCCGACCGACGTGCTGGTCACGGGTTTCGACATCATCTTCTTCTGGGTCGCCCGGATGATGATGATGCAGCTGGCGGTGGTGGGCGACGTGCCGTTCCGCACCGTCTATGTCCACGGCCTCGTGCGCGACGAAAAGGGCGCCAAGATGTCGAAGTCGAAAGGCAACGTCATCGACCCCCTGGTGCTGATCGACCAATATGGCGCCGACGCGCTGCGCTTTACCCTGACCAGCATGGCGGCGATGGGCCGCGACCCCAAGCTGGGGCCGAAGCATGTCGAGGCGAACCGCAACTTCGTCACCAAGATCTGGAACGCCAGCCGCTTTGCCGAGATGAACGGCGTGCGCGGCGGCGGCCCCCGCCCGGCGCCCGCGCATGTGGTGAACCGCTGGATCATCGGCGAGGTCGCCCGCATCCGCCAGGCCACCGACGAGGCGCTGGCGGCGTTCCGCTTCAACGACGCCGCGACCGGGCTTTACGCCTTTGTCTGGGGCAAGGTCTGCGACTGGTATGTCGAGTTCTCGAAGCCGCTGTTCGATGGCGAGCATCGCGAGGAGACCCAGGCCACCATGGGCTGGGTGCTGGACCAGTGCTATCTGCTCTTGCACCCCATCATGCCCTTCGTGACCGAGGAGCTCTGGGCGCTGACCGGCGCGCGGCCGAAACCGCTGGTGCATGGCGACTGGCCGGACTACGGCCTTGAGCTGATCGACGCCGAGGCCGATCGGCAGATGAACTGGGTGATTTCGGTGATCGAGAACATCCGCTCGGCCCGCGCGCAGATCGGCGTGCCGGCCGGGGCGCGGCCCGACCTGATCGTGACCGAGGCCGACGCGGCCGCCCGCGCCGCGCTGGCCGCCAATGGCCCGCTGGTCGAGCGGCTGGCGCGGGTGAACCCGCCGCGCGACGGGGCGATGGGGCCGGGCATGATCGCGGTCGCGGCGCTGGGGGCGAGCTTTGCCCTGCCGGTGGGCGAGATGATCGATGTCGCGGCCGAGACGGCGCGGCTGGAGAAAGCCGCCGCCAAGGCCGAGAAGGATGCCGGCGGGTTGCGCGGCCGGCTGGGCAATCCGAAATTCGTCGAGAATGCCGAGCCGGAGGTGATCGAGGAGACGCGCGAGAAGCTGGCCGCGCTGGAGGACGATCTGGCGCGGATCCGGGCGGCGCTGGGGCAGCTGGCGGCGATGTGAGGCGCCCCGCCGCGCGGGCGCCGGGGTATTTGGGAAACGGTGAAAAGCCGCGGTTTCCCAGGGCCTGGTGCGGTGGCGGTGGCGCGGTTGCCGTGGGTATTTGCAGAGCAAAGAAGATCAGGGCCGCTCGGCAAGGGCGGCCCTGATGCTGGCGGCGATCATTTCCGGCACTTCGGGGGCAAGGCCGATGGCGGGCAGGGTGATGCCGCGGAAGCCGGCCTCGGCCAGCGCCTGGGGCAGGTCCTCGGTGACGTGCCCGGCGCTGGTGGCGAAGAGCGGCAGGCAGAGCGTGCGCGCGGGCAGGGCGCGGGCGGCCTCGGCGAGGCGGGGCGGTTCCTCGATGAAGCCGCAGGTGACGGTCAGGGGCGCGAGGTCGGCGGCCATCTGGCGCGCCGCCTCGGCCGGGGCGCGCGAGCGGCCGGAGCCATGGGCGGCGAGCAGGATGTGGGTTTCGTTCAAGGCCCAGCCTTGCGCGGCGGCTGCCGCCGAGAGCAGGCGGCGGGCGAGCGCGGGCAGGCCGGGGTCGGCGCCGAAGGGCGGCAGGATGCGGGCCTTCGGGGCGCCGGCCCGGGCCAGGCGGCGCGGCAGTTCGCTGCGGGTGAACCAGCCCGCCGCCATGAACAGCGGATAGACCAGCATGTCGTCCTCGGCCCCGTCCAGCGCGCCGGGCATGGCCAGCGTGGCGCCCCGGATGGTCACCCCGGGCAGCGGGATGCGGGCGGCCAGCGCCTCGATGGCGGCTTGCTGCGGGCCGGGGTCGCCGGGCTGGCCGTGGGCGACGATGAGCGCCCTAGGCACGGAAGGCGGCGGCGAAGGGTTCGGGGATGGCGAATTCGGTCAGCGCGATGCTGCGCGCCTGCGGCGACATCTTGCGCGCGGTCTTTTCGACGATGCGCTGCAATTCCTCGGCGTCGCGGGTTTCGGCGAAGGGGCCGAGATACCAGCGGATGAAGGTGAAGCAGGCCACGTCCTCGAGCGCCTGCACCTCGGGGTCGCGCTTGATGCCCTGTTTCGTCAGCATCTTCTCGGCCTGGGCGATGGATTCGGGATCATAGCCCGCCGCCTGCATGATCCCGGCCACGCGGGCGGCGTGGCGCCGGCCCTGTTCGGTGCGCCAGGCCAGGTAGCCGGGCCGGTCCATCGGATAGGCGTCGCGCGGCAGCAGCCAGCGTTCGACATGCTGGCCGCGGCAGGCGATCTGCAGGGGCTCGGAGGCGTCGGGGTAAAGCGCCCGCTGCTCGGCCGTCATGCGCTGGCCATAGAGGAGTTCGCGGGGCTCGCCGTCCTGGAGATGCGGGTCGGCGGCATTGGCCTGGTCGATGGCGTCGAAAGCGGTCTGAAGGCGGGTCATGGGCGGCATCCTTTTTGCGCCATCATGCCGCAGGCGGTGCCCGGGTCAATGCGGATTGCGGGGGCCTGGCGCCGGGGCTAGGGTCAAGGCATGGAATGGTTGGAATTCGCCCTGGCGCTCGCCGCTTTTCTGGGCTCGCATGTCATCCCGGCGCGTCTGCGCGGGCCCTTGGTCGCGCGCTTTGGCAAGCGGGCCTATGTCATGGGCTACAGCCTGCTGTCGCTGGCGCTGCTTTACTGGCTGATCGTGGCGGCGGGGCGGGCGCCCTTCGTCGAGATCTGGCCGCAATGGCCCTGGACGCGCTGGCTGGCGAACATCGCCATGCCCGTCGCGGTGCTGGCGGCGCTGGTCGGCGGCATGGGCGGGCTGATGCTGGGGTTCTCGCTGTGGGGCGGGGCGCATCTGCTGGCCAATGGCGACCTGGCGCATGTGATCCTGTTCGGGCTCCTGCTGGGCTATGCGGTGCTGGGGCTGGCGATGATGCGGCGGCTTCTGGTCTGGCGGCTGGCGTGGTGGCGGCTGGCGGCGGTGCCGCTGGTCTGGATCGCGCTCTATCACCTGCACCCGCTGGTCATCGGGGTCAATCCGGCACCCTGAACCCCTCGGGGATGCGGTCCTGCCCGTCGAGGATCAGGTCCGCGAGCATCGCCGCGCAGGCCGGCGCCATGGCGATGCCGATCTTGAAGCCGCCATTGGCGACATAATGCCCCGGCCGGCCGGGCCATGGCCCCAGGAGCGGCGCCCGGGACAGCGCGCGCGGCCGGATGCCGGCCCAGCGGTCCACCACCGGCGCATCGGCCAGCGCCGGGCACAGCGCCCGGGCCTTGTCGATCAGCGCCTGAAGCTGCGCATCGGTGCCAAGGTCGGTCACGTCGCGTTCCGAGGTCGAGCCGACCGCCACCGTGCCGTCGGCATGGGGCACGATATGCAGCCCCTCGGCAAAGACCTGCGGCGCCTCGGGGGCGGCGAAGGCCAGCAGCGCCGACTGGCCCTTGACGCCGCCGCCGCCGAAGGGCGCCAGCCCGGTCCAGCCGGTGGCCCAGATCGCCGGGCCCTCGGTGCTGGCGCCTTCCTCGATGATGCCGCCGCGCGCGCGAATCGCGGCGGCCAGCGCCGCCCCGGCCCGGCGCGGGCTGATGCGCGCCGTCAGCCGGTCGACCAGCCACAGCCCGGTCCCGGACGGCGGCACCAGCGGACCCTGCGGCGCATCGGTGATCTGCATCGTTGCCCAGGCCGGCCAATGGCGGCGGGCAGCGGCGATGCGCTCGGCCATGCGCGCCTCGGTCCCCGGGGCGACGGGCTGGATGCGGCCGGTGCGGGCATAGCCGGGATCCACGCCGCCGGCCCGGGCCACCTCGGCCCACCAGGTCTCGGCGCCGGCCAGCGCGTCCAGCTGCACCTGCTTCTTGTCGTTCCAGTTTTCCGGCGCATGCGGGGCCAGCGCGCCCACCGTGCCGCCCGAGGCGCCGGCGCCGATGCGGGCGATCTCGACCACGCGCACCGGCTGGCCGCGCCGCGCCAGCTCCCATGCGCAGGCGAGGCCATAGATCCCCGCGCCCGCCACCGTGATTTCGCTTGCCATCCCGCCGCCCCTTGCCGCATCTGCCGGAAAACAGGAGTTAGCGCGAATGAGCGATCCCGACCAGAGCGCGGCGCTGGCATGGCGCGAGGGCGGCATCCCGGTCTCGACCCGCTTCGACGACCCGTATTTCAGCCTGAACGGCGGGCTCGAGGAAACCCGGCATGTCTTCCTGGCCGGAAACGACCTGCCGGCGCGGCTGGTGCCCGGCTTTCACGTCGCCGAACTGGGCTTCGGCACCGGGCTGAACCTGCTGGCGCTGGCGCAGGTGGCGACGGTCCCGGTCCGCTTCACCAGTTTCGAGGCCTTCCCGATGGCGCTGGACGAACTGGCCCGCGCCCATGCCGCCTTTCCCGAACTGGCGCCGCTAGCCGAGGCCCTGCGCACCGGCTGGCCCGCCCGGCGCTTCCAGGTCGGCCCCGTCAGCGCCGAGATCATCGTCGGCGATGCGCGCGCCGCGCTGCCCGCCTGGCCGGGCCGGGCGGATGCCTGGTTCCTCGACGGCTTTTCGCCGGCGAAGAACCCCGAGCTTTGGGGCGAGCCGCTGATGGCCGAGGTCGCCCGCCATACCGCGCCGGGCGGCACATTCGCGACCTATACCGCCGCCGGCCATGTCCGCCGGGCGCTGGCGGCGGCGGGCTTCGCGGTCAGCCGCGCGCCGGGCTTTGCCGGCAAGCGCCACATGAGCCGGGGCCGGCTCTAGCGGCGCACCTGCGGGATGCGCGAGGGCGGAAACTCCAGCGCCGCATGCGGCGGCCGGCCGTGGGTGCGGCGCCAGAAGGCGGGGCCGCCGCGGCGCAGGAACAGCGGTAGCGCCAGCACGATGCCGGCGAGGAAGCCCCCGGCATGGGCGACATAGGCGACGCCGTCCTCGGTGCCGATGGCGCCCGAGACCAGCTGGATGCCGAACCAGGCCAGCAGCAGCACCCAGGCGGGAATGGTAAAGCGGCGGATGATGACGATGATGATGGCGATGACATCGACCCGGGCGCGCGGGAACATCAGGAGATAGCCGCCCATCACCCCGGCGATGGCGCCCGAGGCCCCGACCATGGGCACGCCGCTGCCGGGATCCGCGGCGATCTGACCCGCCGCCGCCGCCAGCCCGCAGGCCAGGTAGAAGCCCAGAAAGCCCAGGGGGCCCATCTGGTCCTCGAGATTGTCGCCGAAGACCCACAGGAACAGCATGTTGCCGGCGATATGCATGATGCCGGCATGCAGGAACATATGCGTCACCAGACCCCACAGCCATGCGCCATGCGTGATCGCCACCGGATAGAGCGCCAGCCGGTCCCAGAGCCCGACCTGGCCGCCCGCCCAGGGCATGGTCAGCAGGAACAGCGCGAGGTTCAGGACGATCAGCCCATAGGTGACATGCGGCGTGCGCTCGGAGGGGTTGTGGTCGCGGATCGGGAACATGGCCGCAGCCTGAAGCATCGCATGGGCGCGCGCAAGCGGCCCTGTTCGGATCGCCGGGCCGCGTATAGCATCACCCCCGAATCGCATCCGAGGAGGCGCCGATGACCAGCCTGACCGACCGCAAGAACGCCGCCATCTCGCGCGGCGTCGGCATGACCACGCAGGTCTATGCCGAGCGCGCCGAAAACGCCGAGATCTGGGACAAGGACGGCAATCGCTACATCGACTTCGCCGCCGGCATCGCGGTCGTGAACACCGGCCACCGCCACCCGAAGGTGATCGCGGCGGTCAAGGAGCAGCTCGACCGCTTCACCCATACCTGCCACCAGGTCGTGCCCTACGAGAATTACGTCGCCCTGGCCGAGCGGCTGAACGCGCTGGTTCCCGGCAAGGGGCCCAAGAAGACCGCCTTCTACACCACCGGCGCCGAGGCGGTGGAAAACGCCATCAAGATCGCCCGCCACCATACCGGCCGGGCCGGGGTGATCGCCTTTTCCGGCGGCTTCCACGGCCGCACCTTCCTCGGCATGTCGCTGACCGGCAAGGTCCAGCCCTACAAGGCCGGGTTCGGGCCGATGATGAACGACATCTGGCACCTGCCCTTTCCGAACAGCACCCATGGCGTGACGGCCGAGGACGCGCTGGCGGCCTTGGACCGGCTGTTCAAATCCGACATCGACCCGGCGCGGGTCGCGGCGATCATCATCGAGCCGGTGCAGGGCGAGGGCGGCTTCTACGAGGCGCCGGCGGGCTTCATCCAGCGCCTGCGCCAGATCTGCGACCAGTATTCGATCCTCTTGATCGCGGACGAGGTGCAGACCGGCTTTGCCCGCACCGGCAAGCTGTTCGCCATGGAGCACCATGGCGTCGCGGCCGATCTCACCACCATGGCCAAGGGCCTGGGCGGCGGGCTGCCGATCAGCGCCGTCACCGGCCGGGCCGAAGTGATGGACAGCCCGCAGCCCGGCGGCCTGGGCGGCACCTATGCCGGCAATCCGCTGGCCGTCGCGGCCGCCCATGCGGTGCTGGACGTGATCGAGGAGGAGCAGCTTTGCGACCGCGCCACCCGGCTCGGCCAGCGACTGAAGCAGCGCCTGGCCGGCCTGGCCGAGGCGGTGCCCGAGATCGTCGACATTCGCGGCCCCGGCTTCATGAACGCGGTCGAGTTCAACATCACCGGCAGCGACAAGCCCAACCCCGAACTGACCAACCGGGTGCGCGAGGAGGCGCTGAAGCGCAACCTGATCCTCTTGACCTGCGGCGTCTATGGCAACGTGATCCGCTTCCTGGCGCCGCTGACCATCCCCGACGCGGTCTTCGACGAGGCGCTGGACATCATCGAGGATTCGATCCGCGCCGCCCGCGGCTGATCCGGCGCCAACCGGCACCGGCCGCGCCCCCGGTCGCGGCCGGCCGGGTATTTGAAAAAAAAGCAGGCCGGGGCGGCGCCCAAGGGGCGAGAGGCCATGGCTTCTTCGTTCCTCAAATACCCAAGCGGCCGCGCGCATGAGAGCGGTCGGCGGGGTATTTCGGAAACAGAGAAAGCTGCAGGACAGTGCCCGGACGCGCGGATCGCCCCGGCCTTTCACCGTTTTTCAAATACCCCCGCGGCCCGGGCGGCGGGGTCAGGCCAGCGCCTTGGAGCCCATCTGCAGGAACTTCTGCCGCCGGTCCTTGACCAGCTCGGCCGGCTTCTTGCCGTCGAGCTCGGCCAGCATGGCGGCGATGGCGTCGCCCACCGCGGCCATGGCGTCCTGGGGCGCGCGCTGGGCGCCGCCCAGCGGCTCGGCGATGATCTGGTCGATCACGCCCAGTTTCTTCAGGTCCTGCGCCGTCAGCTTCAGCGCCGTGGCGGCCTCGCGCATC
Source organism: Paracoccus sp. N5 (assembly GCF_000371965.1). Classification (NCBI taxonomy): domain Bacteria; kingdom Pseudomonadati; phylum Pseudomonadota; class Alphaproteobacteria; order Rhodobacterales; family Paracoccaceae; genus Paracoccus; species Paracoccus sp. N5. Next base: position 1,707,867 of record NZ_AQUO01000001.1, read on the forward strand.
TTCTCGGCATCCTTCCACAGGATCGAGGCGCAGCCCTCGGGCGAGATCACCGAATAGATCGAATGTTCCAGCATGGCGATGCGGTTCGCGGTGGCGAAGGCCACGGCGCCGCCCGAACCGCCCTCGCCGATGATGACCGAGACCAGCGGCACGCCGATCTGCAGGCATTTCTCGGTCGAGCGCGCGATGGCCTCGGACTGGCCGCGTTCCTCGGCGCCCTTGCCGGGATAGGCGCCGGGCGTGTCGACCAGGGTGATGACCGGCAGGCGGAAGCGGTCGGCCATGTCCATCAGCCGGATCGCCTTGCGATAGCCCTCGGGCCGGGCCATGCCGAAATTATGGGTGATGCGGGTCTTGGTGTCGTTGCCCTTTTCATGGCCGATCACCACGCAGGGCTTGTCACGGAAGCGGGCGAGGCCGCCCATGACGGCGTGATCCTCGCCAAAGGCGCGGTCGCCGGCCAAGGGCGTGTATTCGGTGAAGAGCTGCTCGATATAGTCGCGGCAATGCGGGCGTTCGGGGTGGCGGGCGACCTGGGTCTTGCGCCAGGGATCGAGCTGGCGATAGAGGTCACGCAGCATGTCGCCGGCCTTCTTGTCGAGCGCCGCGGCCTCTTTCTCGAGATCGACGCCTTCGCCCTTGCGGGCCAGCACCCGCAACTCCTCGGCCTTGCCCTCCAGGTCGGCGAGGGGCTTTTCGAACTCGAGATAGGTCATTCAGGGCTCCGCGCTGTGATCGGTCCATCTGCGGGGACTATATGCTTGTCCGGGGCCCGGATTGCAACTTGCGCGTCACCACCGCGACAGCGCGTCCTCGTCCTCGGACCGGGCCTCGACCCAAGCGCCGGCACCGTCGGGGCCGATCTCGCGCTTCCAGAACGGGGCGCGCGACTTCAGCCAGTCCATCAGGTATTCCGCCGCCGCGAAGGCGGCCTGGCGGTGGCGGGCGGCGGTCGCGACCATCATGATCGGCTCGCCCACCGCCAACCGGCCATGGCGGTGGATCACGCGCCAGTCCGACAGGCCGAAACGCTGCGCCGCCTCGGCGCCATAGGCGGCCAGCGCCTTTTCGGTCATGCCGGGATAATGCTCGATCTCCAGCGCGACCAGCCGGCCGCCCTCGTCGCGCACCAGGCCCGAGAAGGTCACGATGGCGCCGGCGCCGGTGCCGAAGCCCGAGAGTTCGGTGCCGAGGTCGAAGGGCTCGCTTTGCACCCGGGCGGTCATCTCAGCCCCCGGTCATCGGCGGAAAGAAGGCCACCTCGCGCGCGCCGGCGAGCGGCGCGTCGAGATCGGCCAGTTCCTGGTCCAGCGCGACGCGCACCGCCGCCAGGTCCGACAGCGCGGCGGCGTGCCATTCGTCCAGCGCCACCAGCTCGGCCACCAGCTCGCGCACGGTGGCGGCGCGGGTCTCGATCCGCTCGCGCGGCTGGCCGATGCGTTCGCGCAGCCAGGCGAAATAGAGCACGTCAATGGCCATCGGAATCCCTCAGGAAAGGCCGTGCCTTGTCGAAATAATCCCAGCCGGTGATCGCGGTCAGCACGGCGGCGATCCAGATCAGCAAAAGCCCTGCCTGCGTCGCGAGATCCGACCAGCTGTCCGACCAGGGCAGACTGGTCTCGCCCACCAGGGGCGGGTGTCCGACCTCGTAATAGTTCAGCCCGGTGCCCAGGAACAGCACGGCAATGGCGACCATCTGCGCCGTGGTCTTCCATTTCGCCAGCCTGGTGACCTTCAGCATCCGCGACTGGTCGCCCAGGAATTCGCGCAGGCCCGAGACGAAGACCTCGCGGAACAGGATCACGGTCGAGGGCAGGATCAGCCAGGGGTTCATGCCGGAATAGCCGGTGATGACCACCACGGCGATGATGACCATGGCCTTGTCGGCGATCGGATCCATGGCGGCGCCGAAGCGGCTTTCCTGGCCCCAGGCGCGCGCCAGATAGCCGTCGAACCAGTCGGTCACGGCGGCGACCAGGAACAGCGCCAGCGCCGCGAAATCCGCGAAGGGCCGGCTTAGGAAAAAGAACATCAGCGGCACCAGCGGCGCGGCCGCAAGTCGCAGAACGGTCAGGATATTGGGCAGGGTCCAGCGCATGGCCTGCAATCTAGGCGCTTGCGCGGCCGGGGGGAAGAGGCCAGACGCGGCGGGTCGCGCCTGCGCTATTTCTGGATGGGAATAATTATTTCCCGGAAAGCACAATTTTTGCCGCGAATCGGGCATTTTCCTGCTAGGCTGCGGCCGTGGCTTGCGGAGGGCCCCATGTATTTCGCCGGACAAAAGAAGGATTCGCTGTTCACCCGCCTGGGCGGCGAGGAGGGCGTGCGGGCTCTGGTCGAGCTGTTTTACGACATCATCGAGCAGGACGAGGCGGCGCAGCCGCTGCACCAGCTGCATCTGCAAGGCTCGGGCGTCGCGCATTCGCGGGCCGAGCAGTTCAATTACCTCTGCGGCTTCTTCGGCGGGCCGCAGCATTACGTCATGCGCCACGGCCATTCCCGCCTGCGCGAGATCCACAAGCATGTCCCCATCGGCCCCGAGATGCGCGACCTGTGGCTGGCCTGCATGGAAAAGGCCATCGCGCAACGCGGTATCGCCCCGGACTTGGCGGCGCAGCTGATGCGGCATTTCGCCGTCGCGGCCGAGACCTCGCGCAACCGGGACTGAGCCTCAGCCCTTCTGGAAGTGATCCACGATCTTCTGCGCCAGCGATTCGCTGATGCCCTCGACCGCGACCAGGTCGGCAAGACCGGCGCGGCTGACCGCCTTGGCGCTGCCGAAATGCTGGAGCAGGGCGCGCTTGCGGCTGGCGCCGACGCCGGCGATTTCGTCCAGCGGATTCGCCATCACCGCCTTGGCGCGCTTGGCGCGATGCGTGCCGATGGCCCAGCGATGCGCCTCGTCGCGCAGGCGCTGCACGAAATACAGCACCGGATCGTTCATGCGCAGGGCAAAGGGGCGCTGGCCGAAGCGGTGGAATTCCTCCTTGCCGTGGTCGCGGTCGAGGCCCTTGGCGACGCCGACCATGGGGATGTCCTCGACCCCCATGTCGGCCATGATCTGATGCACCGCCGAGACCTGCCCGGCGCCGCCGTCGATCAGCAGCAGGTCGGGCCAGGCGTCGGTCTGGCGGTCGGGATCCTCTTTCAGCAGGCGCGAGAAGCGGCGGGTCAGCACCTCGCGCATCATGCCGAAATCGTCGCCGGGGGTGATCTCGGTGCCCTTGATGTTGAACTTGCGATACTGGCTCTTGATCCAGCCTTCGGGGCCGGCGACCACCATGCCGCCGACGGCATTGCTGCCCTGGATATGGCTGTTGTCATAGACCTCGATGCGCTGCGGCACGGCGGGCAGGTCGAAGGCCTCGGCCAGACCCTCCAGCAGCCGCTGCTGCGCGGCGCTTTCCGACATGCGGCGGGCTAGGCTCTCGCGCGCGTTGCGCAGGGCGTTTTCCACCAGCTCGGCCTTTTCGCCGCGCTGGGGCACGCCCAGGGCGACCTTGCGGCCGGCCTTCTCGGTCAGGATCTCGGCCATCAGGTCGGGATCCTCGATGCCATGCGACAGCAGGACCATGCGCGGCGGCACCTTGCCGTCGTAGAATTGCGCCAGGAACGCCTGCATCACCTCATCGGCGGATTCGACGCCGTTGAGCTTGGGGTAGAAGTCGCGGTTGCCCCAGCTCTGATTGCCGCGGATGAAGAACACCTGCACGCAGGCCTGGCCGCCCTCCATATGCAGCGCGATCACGTCGGCCTCGGGCACGCCGCGCGGGTTGATCGCCTGCACCGATTGCACGGCGGTCAGCGCCTTGATGCGGTCGCGCAGCGCGGCGGCGCGTTCGTATTCCATCGCCTCGGCGGCCTCGGCCATCTCGCGCGCCAGGTTGGCCTGCACGGCGGTGGACTTGCCTTGCAGGAAGCGTTCGGCGTCCAGCACCAGCGCGGCGTAATCCGCCTGTTCGATGCGGCCGACGCAAGGCGCCGAGCAGCGCTTGATCTGGAATAGCAGGCAGGGCCGGGTGCGGCTGCTGAATGTCGCGTCGGTGCAGCTGCGCAGCAGGAACACCCGCTGCAGCTGGTTCAGCGTCCGGTTCACCGCCCCGGCGCTGGCGAAGGGGCCGTAATAGTCGCCCTTTTCCGACTTGGCGCCGCGGTGCTTCTTGATCTGGGCAAAGGGATGCGCCTTGGCGACCAGGATGTTCGGGAAGGACTTGTCGTCGCGCAGAAGCACGTTGTAGCGTGGCTTCAGCTGCTTGATGAGGTTCTGTTCCAAAAGCAGCGCCTCGGTTTCCGTGCGCGTGGTCAGGAACATCATCGAGCAGGTTTCGCGGATCATCCGGGCGATGCGCCCCGAATGGCCGGCCGGGCGGGCATAGTTCGACACCCGCGCGCGCAGGTTGCGCGCCTTGCCGACATAGAGCACCGCCCCCTGCGCATCCAGCATGCGATAGACCCCCGGCGAGCCGTCGAGCGTCTTCAGATAGTCCTGGATCAGCGCGTGGCCGGTCTTGGCGGGCCGCTTGTCTGGGGTGGAATCGGTCATGCTGTTAACGAAATGATTCTGGGGCCGCGCTGCAAGTTCCGGCGTGGAAGTTCAAGCAGAATCCTGTCCACGGAATCTGTGGATAACTCTGTGAATCAGCTTGGGAGCAGCGGTCGATCCGCAAGCGTTTGTTGGGGATTCCTCGATCTGCACAAAAAACAGGCAGTAAAGTAACGCCTTGTTTTCGTCGTATATTTTTTCTCCTTTCGCCAATCCCCTGAATCTCTTGCCAGAATCGTGAAGGATCGGTGAATGCCCGGCCAAAGGTGGACAACTTGCCGCAAGGGCACGGCCCGGCGCTATTCAACCCCAAGGACATCGGGCGTGCGCCAGGCCAGATGCTGGCCGCCGTCGGTGCAGATCAGCTGGCCGGTGACCGAGGGCGAGTCGAGGAAGAATCCCAGCGCGGCGCAGACATCGCCCGGCCCGGCGCCGCGTTCCAGGATGGTGGCGGCGCGCTGGCGGCTGAAATGGCTGTCGGATTGCCGGGTGCCCTGCACGGTCGGGCCGGGGCCGATGGCATTGACGCGGATGTCGGGCGCCAGGGCCTGGGCCGAGGTCCGGGTCAGCCACCACAGGCCCGCCTTGGCCAGCGAATAGGTCATGAACTCCGGCGTCGGTTTCAGCACCCGCTGGTCGATCATGTTGACCACCAGCGCGCGCGCCACCGGCTCGTCGCCGCCGCGGTCGGCCCCGGGCGCCTGGGCGGCAAAAGCCTGGGTCAGCAGGAAGGGCGCGCGCAGGTTCGAGCCCATGTGCCGGTCCCAACTGTGCCGGCTGGCGCTTTGCAGGTTGTCGTATTCGAAGATCGAGGCATTGTTCACCAGCACCGTCAGCGGTCCCAAGGCCGCGGTGGCGCGCGGCACCAGCGCTTCGGCGGCCTCGGGGTCCAGAAGATCGGCCTGCAGGATCTTGGCGCGGACGCCAAGCGCGCGGATCTCGGCCGCGGTGGCCTCGGCCTCGGCGGCGGATGCGTGGCAATGTACGGCGATGTCGTGGCCGCGGCCGGCCAGATACAGCGCCATGGCCTTGCCCAGCCGGCGGGCGCCCCCGGTAATCAGCGCGGTCATTTCAGCGGAATCCCCAGGATTTTGGCGATGATCCGGCGCACGCCCGGGCCGGCGACCAGCGCCAGCGCGATGATGATCAGCAGGCACAGGATGACGGTCTTGATCATCCGCGCACCTCGAAGCGGGAAAAGGCGGCGCGTTCCTCGACGCCGCCGATCAGCGCCTCGGCCGACAGGCCGAAGCGGCGCAGCAGCGGCACACGCTGGCCATAGGTCAGGAAGCGGGTCTTGTCGCCGTAAAGCGCGCGCATCTTGGGCACCAGATGGGCGATGCCATCGGCCAGGCCCAGTTCGACCGCCTCGCGGCCGGTCCAGATCTCGCCGGTAAACAGGTCGCGGTCCTCGGCCAGGCGGCTGCCGCGGCGGGCGATCACCTGCTCCTTGAAGGCCTGGTGGATCGGAGCCAGCAGCCGTTCCAGCCGGGCCACGTCCTCGGGCGACTCGGGCCGGAACGGGTCCAGCATCGACTTCGAGCGCCCGGCGGTATGCACGCGCCGCTCGATGCCGTGGCGCTGGATCAGCTCGGCAAAGCCGAAGCCCGAGGAGATCACCCCGATCGAGCCCAGGACCGAACTGTCGTCGGCCCAGATGAAATCGGCGGCCGAGGCCAGCCAGTAGCCGCCCGAGGCTGCCACATCCTCGACGAAGGCATGCACCGGCACATCGTTTTCCTGCGCCAGCCGGCGGATGCGGGCGCCGATCAGGCTGGACTGCACCGGCGAGCCGCCGGGCGAGTTCACCGCCAGCGCCACCGCGGCCGGCTTCCTGCGCTTGAAGGCGCGTTCCAGCATCGGTGCCAGCGCCGCATCGGACAGGCCGGAGCCGCCGCGACCGGCAATTCCGATGGCGCCCTGCAGGCGCAGCACGGCGACGCTGGCCGGGCGGTTCACGAGGCGGTTCAGGAATGGAATTTTCATGTGCTCCAGATAGGCATGCGGCGGGGCGGCGGCAAGCACTCAGCCCTGCGCTTTCAGAAAGGCCATCACCTCGGCGCGGTCGGGCATGGCGTCGCCGGCCCCGGCGCGCGTGACCTGCACCGCGGCAGCGGCGGCGGCGTGGCGCAGCGCGGTCGGCGCATCCTCGCCCCGCGCCAGCCCGGCCGCGAACCAGCCGGCAAAGCAGTCGCCGGCGCCGGTGGTATCCACCGCCTCGACGCGAAACGCCGGCTGGTGCCAGGTCTGGCCTGCGCGCAGGTCGCGGAACTCGGCCCCCTCGGCGCCACGGGTGATCAGCAGCCCCTCGATGGGCAGATCCTCGCCGAAGGCGGCAAAGGTGTCGCGGGCCTCGATCGCGTTCACCGCCAGGATCGAGACATGCGGCAGCACCGCCCGCAGCGCCCCGATCTCGAAGGGGGCGGCGGAATAGATCACCCGGGCGCCGGCGGCGCGGGCGCGGGCGGCGGTCTGGACCTGGAGGCTGGTCTCGTTCTGCATCATGAGCAGGTCGGCGGGGCCGAAGGCCGCGCGCTCGGGCAGGTCGGCGGGCAGCGCCATATTGGCGCCGCCATGCAGGACGATGGAATTCTCGCCCGAGGCATCGACCAGGATGATGGCATGGCCGGTAGCCGTATCGGCCAGCCGGGCGATGCCCGATGTATCGACCCCGGCCGCGGCCAGCCGCGCGATCACCCAATCCTCGGCCGTGCCCATGGCGCCCAGATGCACCACCGGCGCCCCGGCGCGGGCGGCGGCGACCGACTGGTTCGCGCCCTTGCCGCCCAGGCCCTGGGCATAGGACAGGGCATGCATGGTCTCTCCGGCGCGGGGCATGGCCGGCAGCCGATAGACATGGTCGATGTTGATCGAGCCGAGATTGTAGATCGTCATCCGCGCCTCTTCATTCACCGTTTCCCAAATACCCCTGCAACGCCGGCGGCGCACCGCGGCATTTCAGCCTTGGCACGACGCCTTGTCCATCCCGGAAACGCAAGACGCGCCCCGGGGGGCGCGTCTGCTGTTCATGGAGCGGCGGTCATTCCGGCTTGCGCGGATGCTTGATCGGCCACCACAGCTTCTTGTTGGTCAGATACAGCAGCACCGACAGCACGACCAGGAACAGGACCGAGACGAAGCCGACCTGCTTGCGGTCCATCATCTTCGGCTCGGCCGTCCACATCAGGAAGGCCGCCACGTCGCGCGACATCTGGTCCACGGTCGCCTCGGTGCCGTCCTCATAGGTGACCTGGCCGTCCGAAAGCGGCGGCGGCATCTTGATCCAGCCGGTCGAGAAGGCAGCGTTGTGATAGAAGGTGCTGCCCGCCTCTTCCTTTTCCTCGCCGTTGAAGCCGGTCAGGATGGCGTGGATGTATTCCGGCCCGCCGATGCCGTTGAACAGCTGGCTGATGCCGGTGCCATAGGGGCCGTGGAACCCGGCCCGCGACTTGGCCATCAGCGACAGGTCGGGGCCCATGCCATCGCCATGCACGGTCGGGAAGTGGTCGGTCGGGATGCGCGGGCGCTCCTCTCCGGTTTCCTCGTCCATGATGGACAGGGTCGCGGCATAGGCGCGGACCTGGTCCTCGGGCAGGGCGGGCCCGCCCTCGTCGGCAAGCGTGCGCAGCGGCACATAGGTCAGGCCGTGGCAGGCGGCGCAGACTTCGGTATAGACCTGCAGGCCGCGTTGCAGCTGGAACTGGTCGTATTTGCCGAAGGGGCCCTCGAAGCTGAACGAGATGTCCTCGATATGCGGCGCGGCATGGCTGGCGCCGGCCTCTTCGGCCGGGGCGGCGGCATGCTCGGCCGCATGCTCGCCCTCGGCGGCCGCGGGTTCCTCGGCCGGTGCGGCTTCGGCAGCCGGCTCAGCCTCGGTCGCGGCTTCGGCGGGGGCGGCCTCCTCGGCCGGGGCCGCAGGCTCGGCGGTCTCGGGAGCCGCAGCCTCGGTGCTTTCCGCCTGGTCGGCGGGCTGCGCTTCGGCCGCCGGTTCCGCGGCGGGCTCGGCGGCCTCTTCGGCCGGAGCTTCTGCGGGGGGCTCGGCCGCCGGGGCTTCCGCGGCAGGCGCGGCTTCGGCCGGAGCCTCGGCCGCGGGTTGCTCGGCAGCCGGCTCTTCAGCAGCAGGGGCCTCGGTGGCCGCGGCGTCTTCGGCCGGCGCCTCGGCAGCCGGTTCCTCTGCGGCCGGAGCCTCCGCGGCGGGGGCCGCCGCCGGCTGGTCGTCAGAACCTGCCTCGGCCTCGGCCGGAGCCTCGGTCGCGGTTTCGGAGCCGGTGGCCGGGGCCTCGGCCGCCGGGGCGGCCTGCGGCGTGGTCTGGTAGCTGGAGCCCGCGGGGGCGGTGGTGCCGGGCGCCGTCGTCGCGTCCTGCGCCACGGCCCCGCCTGCCAAGGCAACCGTCAGGGCCGCAACAGCCGTGAGCGATGCGTTTCTCAGGGTCATTGGATGCCTCTCCTTACTCGGCAGGATGGGTTTCGGGCCCGTAATGGGCGTTGAAGTCGTCCTCGATGGTCTGAGGCATGGGCAGCGGTTTCTCGATGATGCCCAGAAGCGGCAGGATGATCAGGAAATAGGCGAACCAATAGGCCGCACCCGCCAGCGCGATATAGGGATAGATCCCCTCGGCCGGCATGGCGCCGACCCACATCAGCACGACGAAATCCACCGCCAGGATCCAGAACCACCACTTGAACAGCGGCCGGTACTGGCCCGAGCGCACCCGCGAGGTGTCAAGCCAGGGCACCAGCGCCATGACGATGATGGCACCGAACATCGCCAGCACGCCGAAGAACTTGGCGTCGACGATGCCGAAGGACAGCCAGTTCACCAGCTGCACCGCCCAGACATCGGCGGTGAAGGCGCGCAGGATGGCGTAGAAGGGCAGGAAATACCATTCCGGCACGATATGCGCGGGCGTCGCCAGGGCGTTCGCCTCGGTGTAGTTGTCGGGGTGGCCGAGATAGTTCGGCATGAAGCCCACCACCGCGAAGAACACCACCAGGATCACCGACAGCGCCAGCAGGTCCTTGATCACGAAATAGGGCCAGAAGGGCAGGGTGTCCTTCTGCGCCTCTTCCTTGGAACCGCGACGGACTTCGACCCCGGTCGGGTTGTTGTTGCCGGTGGTGTGGAAGGCCCAGATGTGGACGATCACCAGCGCCGCGATCACGAAGGGCAGCAGGTAATGCAGCGAGAAGAAGCGGTTCAGCGTGGCGTTATCGACCGCCGGGCCGCCCAGCAGCCAGGTCTGGATCGACGCGCCGATGCCCGGAATGGCGCCGAAGAGGCCGGTGATGACGGTCGCGCCCCAGAAGGACATCTGGCCCCAGGGCAGCACGTAGCCCATGAAGGCGGTGCCCATCATCATCAGATAGATCAGCATGCCGACGATCCAGGTCACCTCGCGCGGGGCCTTGTAGCTGCCGTAATAGAGGCCGCGGAAGATATGGATATAGACGGCAAAGAAGAACAGCGATGCGCCGTTCGCATGCAGATAGCGCAGCATGTAGCCGCCGTTCACGTCGCGCATGATGTGCTCGACGCTGGCGAAGGCCAGGTCGACATGCGGGGTGTAATGCATCACCAGCACGATGCCGGTCGCGATCTGCAGCACCAGGCAGAAGGCCAGCACGATGCCCCAGATCCACCACCAGTTCAGGTTCTTCGGGGTGGGGATCATGATGGTGTCGTAGACCAGGCTGACCACCGGAAGGCGGCGGTGCAGCCAGCGTTCGAAACCCGTCTCGGGCTCGTAATGGTCGTGGGGAATTCCGGCCATGTGCGCCTCCTCAGCCCAGCTTGATCGTGGTTTCGTTGACGAATTCGGCAACGGGAATATGCAGGTTCTGTGGAGCCGGGCCTTTGCGGATGCGGCCGGCCGTGTCGTAGTGCGACCCGTGGCAGGGGCAGAACCAGCCGCCGAAATCGCCCGCGCCATCGCCGATCGGCACGCAGCCGAGATGGGTGCAGACGCCGATCATCACCAGCCATTCGCCGGCCTCGTCCAGGGTGCGGTTCTGGTCGGTGGCGGGCTCATTGGGCTTGTTGGGGTTCTCGGCGCTCTGGTCGATCAGGTCGCCCAGCGGCACATCGCGGCCCTTCTGGATCTCGTCCTCGGTGCGGCGGCGGATGAACACGGGCTTGCCGAGCCATTTCACCGTCAGCTGGGTGCCGGTTTCGACGCCGCTGACATCGACCTGAATCGAGGAAAGCGCCTGCACATCCGCCGAGGGGTTCATCTGGTTGACAAGGGTCCAGGCGGCAGCCCCGGCCGCGACGGCGCCGGCGCCGGCGGTCGCGAAATAGAGGAAATCCCTCCGGGTGCCGTGGTCACCTGCGTGTTCGTCTGCGTGGGACACGGGTCTGATCTCCATTTATGCCCCGAAACCGGGGCTATACGACGCATGGGGCCGTGTCGAACACAGCCCTCGCCTAGGCGGTTCTAGCGATCAAGTTCCTGTCAGTCCAGCGGGGTAGGGCGCTGGTTCCGGCGCAAAACACCGCAGGTGTCGCATTTTGGTTGCGCGTCGCGGCCGGCCGTCTGGACCGTTTGCGCTAAAGCAGGCCCTCGCTGCGAAAGCTCAGCTCGCGCGACTTGCCGATGATGAGATGGTCATGCACGGCGATTCCCATCACCTCGGCCGCGGCCACGATGCGGCCGGTCATGGCGATGTCGGCCTGCGAGGGCGTCGGGTCGCCCGAGGGATGGTTGTGCACCAGGATCAGTGCGCTCGCGGTCAGTTCCAGCGCGCGGCGCATGATTTCGCGCGGATAGACCGGGACATGATCGACGGTGCCGCGCGCCTGCTCCTCATCCGCGATCAGCACGTTCTTGCGGTCCAGGTAGAGCACGCGGAACTGCTCGATCTCGCCATGGGCCATGGCGGTGTGGCAATAGTCCAGAAGCGCGTCCCAGCTGGTCAGCACCGGGCGCTGGATCACCCGCGACCGCGCCAGACGCTGCGCCGCGGCCGCGACGATCTTCAGCTCCTGCACCACGGCCGGACCGACGCCCGCCACCTCGGACAGCCGGACCGGCGGGGCCGAGATCACCCGGTTGAAATCGCCGAACCGGTCCAGCAGCCGCCGGGCCAGGGGCTTCACGTCCTGGCGCGGGATGGCGCGGAACAGCAGCAGCTCCAGCAATTCGTAATCCGGCATCGCCTCGGCCCCGCCCTGCATGAAGCGGTCGCGCAGCCGGGCGCGGTGATCGGCGATATAGCTTGGCACCCGCCCGCCAGGCGCCAGCGGCGGCGCGGGCGGGGCGGCCTCATCCCCGGCTGGCCGGGCCGAGGAGAAGAGTGGCAGCGGGGCTTCCTGAAAGGCGCGATTCTTGTCCATGGCCGGCAGCCTGCCACGACAAGAGTAAAGGCCGGGTTAACGCGCGCGTCCCCCCGGCCTTCTTTGTTTTCCAAATACCCGGATCCCAAGGCGGCCACAGGCGCCGCCCCGGCCGGTTCAGCCCTTCATCTCGTCCCAGAAGCCCTTGATCTTCTGGAAAAAGCCCTGGGTCTGCGGATTGTTGTCGGCCTTGATGTCCTCGAACTCGCGCAGCAGCTCGCGCTGGCGGGCGGTCAGGTTCACCGGGGTTTCGACGACCAGCTCGATCAGCATGTCGCCCGATTCGCCGTTCATGCCGGGGCCGTGGCGCAGCGGCGGCATGCCCTTGCCGCGCAGGCGCAGCTGCTTGCCCGATTGCGTGCCGGCCGGAACCTTGACGCGCGAGCGGCCGCCGTCGATGGTCGGCACCTCGATCTCGCCGCCAAGCGCGGCGGTGGCCATGCTGACCGGCACCTGGCAGGCCAGCATCTTGCCGTCGCGCAGGAAGATCGGGTGCTCCCTGACCTCGATGAAGATGTAAAGGTCGCCCGCCGGACCGCCGCGCATGCCGGCCTCGCCCTCGCCGGCCAGGCGGATGCGGGTGCCGGTCTCGACCCCGGCGGGGATGTTCACCGACAGCGTGCGCTCTTTCTCGATCCGGCCGGCGCCGCGGCATTCCTGGCAGGGATTCTTGACGATCTGGCCCTGGCCGTTGCAGGTCGGACAGGTGCGCTCGACGGTGAAGAAACCCTGGGTGGCGCGGACCTTGCCCATGCCGGAACAGGTCGGGCAGGTGGCGGGCTCGACCGCGCCCTCGGCGCCGGTGCCGTTGCAGGCGCCGCAGGCGACCGAGCCGGGCACGGTGATGGTCTTCTGCGCCCCGGCATAGGCCTCGTCCAGCGAGACGCGCAGGTTGTAGCGCAGATCCTGGCCGCGGCTGGCGCGCGAGCGGCCGCCACCGGCGCCGGGCCGGCGGCCCATCATGTCGCCGAACAGGTCCTCGAACACATCCGCGAAGGCCGAACCGAAATCGCCATGGCCGTTGCCGCGCCCGAAGCCGCCGCCGCCGTTTTCGAAGGCGGCATGGCCGAAGCGGTCGTAGGCGGCCTTCTTCTGGTCGTCCTTGAGGCAGTCATAGGCCTCGTTCACTTCCTTGAACTGCGCTTCCGAGACCTTGCAATCCTTGTTGCGGTCGGGATGCAGCTGCTTCGCCTTGGAACGGTAGGCCTTCTTGATCTCCTCGGCCGAGGCGCCGCGCTGCACGCCAAGCACCTCGTAGTAATCGCGTTTCGCCATATCCATCGCGTCCGGGCTCTTTCACGAATTGGCCGGCCCGTGCGGGAAAGCAGCGGGCCGGCCGGTTGGGTCACATCGCGCTTACTTGCGCTTGTCTTCGCCGAGATCCTCGAAATCGGCGTCGACAATCTCGTCATCCACGTCGCGCGGGCCGCGCTCGTCATCGCCCGCTTCGGCGCTGCCGCCTTCGGCCTGGCTGGCCTTGTAAATGGCCTCGCCCAGCTTCATCGAGGCGTCCATCAGGTTCTGGATGCCGCCCTTGATCTTGCCGGCATCCTCGGACTTCAGCGCATCCTCGAGCGCACCGACGGCCAGCTCGATGGCCTCGACGGTCGAGCCGTCCACCTTGTCGCCATGCTCTTCCAGCGACTTCCTGGTGGTGTGGATCAGGCTTTCGGCCTGGTTGCGGGCCTCGACCAGTTCCTTGCGCTTCTTGTCGGCGTCGGCATTGGCCTCGGCGTCCTTGACCATCTTCTCGATCTCGTCGTCCGAGAGACCGCCCGAAGCCTGGATGGTGATCTTCTGCTCTTTCCCGGTGCCCTTGTCCTTGGCGGAAACCGAGACGATGCCGTTGGCGTCGATGTCGAAGGTCACCTCGATCTGCGGCATGCCACGCGGCGCCGGCGGGATGTTTTCCAGGTTGAACTGGCCCAGCAGCTTGTTGTCCGCGGCCATCTCGCGCTCGCCCTGGAAGACCCGGATCGTCACGGCGTTCTGGTTGTCCTCGGCGGTCGAGAAGATCTGCGACTTCTTGGTCGGGATCGTGGTGTTGCGGTCGATCAGACGGGTGAAGACGCCGCCCAGCGTCTCGATGCCCAGGGACAGCGGCGTCACGTCCAGCAGCACCACATCCTTGACGTCGCCTTGCAGCACGCCGGCCTGGATGGCGGCGCCAAGCGCCACGACCTCGTCCGGGTTCACGCCCTTGTGCGGCTCCTTGCCGAAGAAGCTGGTCACTTCCTCGACCACCTTCGGCATCCGGGTCATGCCGCCGACCAGCACGATCTCGTCGATGTCGCCTTTCGACATGCCGGCATCCTTCAGCGCGTCCTGAACGGGCTTCATGGTGCGCTTGATCAGGTCGCCGACCAGGCTTTCCAGCTTGGCGCGGGTCAGCTTCATGACCATGTGCAGCGGCGTGCCGGTGTTCTTGTCCATCGAGATGAACGGCTGGTTGATCTCGGTCTGGCTCGAGCTGGACAGTTCGATCTTGGCCTTTTCGGCGGCTTCTTTCAGGCGCTGCAGCGCCATCTTGTCCTTGGTCAGATCGACGCCATGCTCTTTCTTGAACTCCTCGGCGAGGTAGTTCACGATCCGCATGTCGAAGTCCTCGCCACCCAGGAAGGTGTCGCCGTTGGTGGACTTCACCTCGAAGAGGCCGTCGTCGATCTCCAGGATGGTGATGTCGAAGGTGCCGCCGCCAAGGTCATAGACCGCGATGGTTTTCGATTCCTTCTTGTCCAGGCCATAGGCCAGCGCGGCTGCGGTCGGCTCGTTGATGATGCGCAGGACCTCCAGGCCCGCGATCTTGCCGGCGTCCTTGGTGGCCTGACGCTGGGCGTCGTTGAAATAGGCCGGGACGGTGATGACGGCCTGCGTCACCGGCTCGCCCAGATAGGACTCGGCGGTTTCCTTCATCTTCTGCAGGATGACGGCGGAAATCTGGCTGGGCGAGTATTTCTCGTCCCGGACCTCGACCCAGGCGTCGCCATTGCCACCGTCGACGATGGCATAGGGCACCAGTTTCTTGTCCTTTTCCACTTCCGCGTCGGTGGTGCGGCGGCCGATCAGGCGCTTGACGGCGAAGATGGTGTTCGAGGGGTTGGTCACCGCCTGCCGCTTTGCGGGCTGGCCGACCAGGCGTTCGTTGTCGGTGAAGGCCACGATCGACGGCGTCGTGCGCGCGCCTTCCGAGTTCTCGATGACCTTCGGCTGGCTGCCGTCCATGATGGCGACGCAGCTGTTGGTGGTCCCGAGGTCGATGCCGATGACTTTAGACATACATTAACCTTTCTTGCGGCGATATTCTGGGCCTTGGGTCCGAAAGCGGCCCCCGAAGCCCGATCCCTGGATGGACCGAAGGGGACGGCGATCCGGGCCCTTCGATGTTCTGGAGGGCTATATAGGAAGGGGTTCGACGGGCTGCAACAGAGAGCCTGTCATAAAATCGAACGGTTTGCGCCCGGCCGCGCAGCCTGCGGCAAGCCGCCTCATCGCCCGGCCGACCAGCTGAGCGAGACCGCCTTGCGGGTGACGAATTCCGCCATCAGCCCGACCATCAGAAGCGCCAGCGTCGTGTAGATCGGATAGGTCAGCGACGAGTTGCGCGGCGAATAGTTGATGAAGGCAAAGCCCCGGGTCTGGTCGATGATGTGGAACAGCGGGTTCCAGGCGAACATATGCAGCATGAAGCTGGGCATGGTGTTGGCGACGAACATCTTGCCGGAAAACACCATGTTCAGCCGCTGGTAGAATTGCGTCAGCACCTGCGCCGCCTGCGGCCACCACGGCCGGATCGACAGGAAGATCAGCCCGATGCAGCAGCCCGAGAACCAGGCCATCAGCAGCATGGCATAGCAGGCCAGCGGATTGTCGATCACGATCGGCTGCAACAGGTAGTGATAGGCCGACAGCACCACGATGGCCGAAAACGTCTGCTTGTAGAGCGAGGCCAGCGCCGCGGCCGAGATCATCACCGCCGTGTTCATCGGCCCGTGCTTCATCATCTGGTTGCTGGGGTTGCCGGCCCCCGCGACCGCACCGATGGCCTGGGAATGGGCCATGAACATGAAGACCCCGGTCATCAGATAGACGATGAAATCGCCGCGGATCGGCGATTTGCGCACGCCGATGATGACGAACATCAGCCAGAAGCCGGCGATCATCGCCATGGCCTGGGCCACCGTCATCACCAGCCCCACCACGGCATTGCGCTGGCCCTTGCGCAGGTTGTTGACCGTGACGTGATAGATCAGCGACAGCGTGATGAACGCGGCCTCGATCATGTTGCGACTGCGGCGCTGGGTGAACATGCGTTTCGGGACTTTCTGGGCGGGATCTTTCCGTTGCGACATGCGGGGCGCTTGCCCTGCGCGGTTCGCCGCATCATAAGGAAGCGGACTGCCGTATTCAATCGGCGCCGCATTCCGGACGCTCCGGGACGGAAGGGAAAAAACATGCAATTCGATCAGTTGATTGCCGAGATGCGTCGCCTGGCCCTGCGGGCGGGGGACGAGATCATGCGCATCTATGGCGCCGAGGATTTCGCGGTGCGGGCCAAATCCGACGCCTCGCCGGTGACCGAGGCCGACGAGGCCGCCGACGCGCTGATCTCGGCCGGGCTGCGGGCGGCCTTCCCCGACATCGCGCTGGTGACCGAGGAGCAGGCCGCGACGCATGGCCAGCACCTGTCGACCTTCCTGATCGTCGATCCGCTGGACGGCACCAAGGAATTCGTGCAGCGCCGCGGCGATTTCACCGTGAACATCGCCTATGTGGAGAACGGCGTGCCGCGTTTCGGCGTGGTCTATGCCCCGGCCAAGGGCCGGCTGTTCTACACCACCGCCCAGGGCGGTTCGGTCGAGGAAAAGGCCCCCTTCGGCGAGGCTCCGGGCGAGACGGTCGCCATCGGCGTGAACTCGATGCCCGACAACCGCGGGCTGATGGTCGTGGCCTCGAAATCGCACCGCGACCAGGCGACGGACGACTATATCAACCGCTACGGCGTGCGCGACATGACTTCGGCCGGGTCGTCGCTGAAATTCTGCCTGGTCGCGACCGGAGAGGCGGATCTGTATCCGCGCCTGGGCCGGACCATGGAATGGGACACGGCGGCGGGCGACGCGGTGCTGCGCGGCGCCGGCGGCGAGGTGGTGCGCTTCGACGACCATACGCCGCTGACCTATGGCAAGCCGGGTTTCGAGAACCCGTTCTTCATCGCCTTCGCCCCCGGCGTGCTGCTGGTCAAGGACTGAGCCCATGTCGGTCGTCATCGTGATCCCCGCCCGCCACGCCTCGACGCGCTATCCGGGCAAGCCGCTGGTCGAGCTGCGCGGCGCCACGGGCGAGGGGCTGTCGCTGATCCGCCGCAGCTGGCAGGCGGCGCAGGCCGTCGCCGGCGTGGACCGGGTGATCGTGGCCACCGACGACGCCCGCATCGCCGACCATGCCGCGGGATTCGGCGCCGAGGTGGCGATGACCTCGACCGCCGCGCGCAACGGCACCGAGCGCTGCGCCGAGGCTGTGGCGGCGCTGGGGCTGACGCATGACATCGTGGTCAACCTGCAGGGCGACGCGCCGCTGACGCCTTCGTGGTTCGTCGAGGAACTGGTCGCGGGCCTTGCCGCCGATCCGGGCGCCGATGTGGCGACGCCGGTGCTGCGCTGCTCGGGCGCCATGCGCTCGGAGCTGATCGCCGACCGGGTGGCGGGGCGCGTCGGCGGCACCACCGCCGTCTTTGGTCACGACCGCCGGGCGCTGT
This sequence comes from Paracoccus sp. N5, assembly GCF_000371965.1. Classification (NCBI taxonomy): domain Bacteria; kingdom Pseudomonadati; phylum Pseudomonadota; class Alphaproteobacteria; order Rhodobacterales; family Paracoccaceae; genus Paracoccus; species Paracoccus sp. N5. The sequence goes on from NZ_AQUO01000001.1 coordinate 1,725,498, forward strand.
ATTTCAGCAAGGAAGTCATCCCCTATGCCGCGGCGGATTTCGGTCCCTCGGACCCGACGCCGGTGTTCCACCATGTCGGCGTCTATGCCTATCGCCCGGCGGCGCTGGCCGAATACCCGGGCTGGGACGAAGGCCGGCTGGAGGCGCTGGAGGGGCTGGAGCAGCTGCGCTTCCTGGAACGCGGCCGCCGCATCCTCTGCGTCGAGGTCGAGGCCCGCGGCCGCGAGTTCTGGGAGCTCAACAATCCATCCGACGTGCCCAAGCTCGAGGCAATGATGCAGCGGATGGGTATTGCTTAGGCTAATCGCGTTAAAGTAGAGTAACGCACAGTTCTGTATTTGTTCAAGTTGTTCAAATCTGCGGCAGCATTCAAACGCGCCGGACGACGCCATTTGAAATCAGAGGAATTCCGCTGGAACTCCACAGCCAATAGGCAGAAACTCGCTGCCAGCCGCCAAAAATTGAATCACTTTCGTCGTTTGCAGAAACCTGGGCGGGGTATACGCACTTGTTGCGGAAGCCTCGGCAAAGAGGGATAAGCGTCGGGCTGTCGGCGCAAGAGATCAGGAGATCGGATCAATGAACCGCAAAGTCACCAAGGCCATCTTTCCCGTCGCTGGCCTGGGCACCCGCTTCCTTCCGGCTACGAAAAGCATTCCCAAGGAAATCATGACCTTGGTCGACCGGCCGCTGATCCAATACGCCATCGACGAGGCGCGCGCGGCCGGAATCGAGGAATTCATCTTCGTCACCTCGCGCGGCAAGGGCGCGCTCGAGGACTACTTCGACCACGCGCATGAGCTGGAATCGAGCCTGAAGAAATCCGGCAAGACCGAGCTTCTGGACATCCTGCGCGGCACCAACATGGATTCGGGCGCCATCGCCTATGTCCGCCAGCACAAGGCCCTGGGCCTGGGCCATGCGGTCTGGTGCGCCCGCCGCCTGCTGGGCGACGAGCCGGTCGCGGTCATCCTGACCGACGACGTCATCATGGGCGAGCCGCCCTGCCTGCAACAGATGATCGAGGCCTACAAGGAAACCGGCGGCACCATGGTCGCGACCATGGAGGTCCCGGCCGAAAAGACCAAGGCCTATGGCGTCCTGGACGTGGCCGAGGACATGGGCGCCATCGTCCGCGCCAAGGGCATGGTCGAGAAGCCCAAGGAGAACCCGCCCTCGAACCTGGCCGTCATCGGCCGCTACATCCTGGCGCCGACCGTCATGGACAACCTCAACAAGCTCAAGCAGGGCGCCGGCGGCGAGATCCAGCTGACCGACGCCATCGCCGACGAGATCGAGGAGGGCCGCGACGTGTTCGGCCTGCGCTTCCGCGGCCAGCGCTTCGACTGCGGCAGCAAGGCGGGCTTCCTGCAAGCCACCGTGGCCTTCGGCCTGGCGCGCGACGAGCTGAAGCACGAGTTCGCCGAATACCTGTCGGACATCACCGCAATGTACAAGGCGGCCGAATAAGCATGACGGAAACGGTGCTGGTCACGGGCGGCGCGGGCTATATCGGCTCGCACGCCTGCAAGGCCCTGCGGGACGCGGGTTTCACCCCGGTCACCTATGACAACCTCTGCACGGGCTGGCAGGACGCGGTCAAGTTCGGCCCCTTCGAGCAGGGCGACCTGATGGACCGCGCCCGGCTGGATGCGGTCCTTACCGCGCACAAGCCGGTCGCGGTGATGCATTTCGCCGCGCTGAGCCAGGTCGGCGAGGCCATGCGCGAGCCGGGCAAATACTGGCGCGGCAATGTCGGCGCCTCGCTGAACCTGATCGAGGCGACGCTGGCGGCGGGGGTGCGCAACTTCGTGTTTTCCTCGACCTGCGCCACCTATGGCGACCATGACGGCGTGGTGCTGGACGAGACGACCGCCCAGGCGCCGCTGAACGCCTATGGCGCCAGCAAGCGCGCGATCGAGGACATGCTGAAGGATTTCGGCGCCTCGGACGGGCTGCGCTCGGTGATCTTCCGCTATTTCAACGTCGCGGGCGCCGATCCCGAGGGCGAGGTGGGCGAGTTCCACCAGCCCGAGACGCATCTGATCCCGCTGATCCTGGACGCGGTGGACGGCAAGCGCGATGCGCTGACCATCCACGGCACCGACTATCCGACGCCGGACGGCACCTGCATCCGCGACTATGTCCATGTCATGGACCTGGTCGATGCGCATGTGCTGGGCTTGCGCCACCTCTTGGCCGGCAAGGTCGCGGATGGCGGGCACGAGGTCTTTTGCCTGGGCACCGGCAACGGCTTTTCCGTGCGCGAGGTGGTGGCCGAGGCCAAGCATGTCACCAACCGCCCGGTGCCGATGGTCGATGGCCCGCGCCGCGGCGGCGATGCGGTCAAGCTGGTCTCGGGCTCGGAAAAGGCGATCTCGGTCCTGGGCTGGAACCCGGCGCGCTCGACCATGCAGCAGATGGTGGCGGATGCCTGGCGCTGGCATCAGAATGGCGGCTATACCCGGTGAAGGCCGGCGACCGGCGCGGTCCGCTGCGACGCGGCTGGTCGGCCTGGCGGATGCGCGCCAAGCGGCGCCAGCTGATCCTGCGCGCCATGCGGGCCGGCCGCAGCCTGCAGCCGCTCGCCGACCGCACGGCGGCTATCCGGCCCGGCGACATCCTGGGCTTCGTCACGCTGAGGAACGAGATGCAGCGCCTGCCCGAGTTCCTGGCGCATTACCGGCGCCTGGGCGTCGCGCATTTCCTGGCGGTGGACAATGCCAGCACCGATGGCGGCGCGGACTACCTGCGCAGCCAGCCCGACGTCTCGCTGTGGAGCGCGCCGGGCAGCTATCGCGAGGCGCGCTTCGGCATGGACTGGCTCTCGGCCCTGCTGCTGCGCCACGGCCGCGGGCATTGGTGCCTCAGCGTCGATGCCGACGAGCTGCTGGTCTATCCGCATTGCGACAGCCGCGACCTGCGGGCGCTGACCGCGCATCTGGATGCGCGGGGCATCGCCGGCATGGGCGCGCTGATGCTGGACCTGTATCCGCAAGGGCCGCTGGACCAGGCGCCCGCGTCCGGCAGCGTGACCGAGCGGCTGCCCTGGTTCGACCCCGGCCCCTATCGCTGCCAGGTCATGCAACCGCGCCGCAACCGCTGGGTGCAGGGCGGGGTGCGCGAGCGGGTGTTCTTCGCCGACCGGCCGAAACGCGCGCCGACGCTGAACAAGCTGCCGCTGATCCGCTGGCACTGGCGCTATGCCTATGTGAACTCGACCCATTCCATGCTGCCGGCGCGGCTGAACGACCTCTACGACGGGCCGGGCGATGCGCGGCTTTGCGGCGTACTGCTGCACAGCAAGTTCCTGCCCGACATCGCCGCCCGCTCGGCCGAGGAACTGGCCCGGCGCCAGCATTTCGCCGATCCCGACGCCTATGCCGGCTATCACCGGGCACTGACCGATGCGCCCGACCTGTGGTACGCGGGCTCGGTGCGCTATCGCGACTGGCGGCAGCTGGTCGCGCTGGGTCTGATGGCGGGCGAGGGCTGGCCCGGAGACCCGTAAGGAAACCGCTTGCGAAACCCCGCGCAACCACGCATGTCCCCTGACATGAAGCAAGACCGTCACATTCAACCCGCGGATGGTATGCGGTGCCCCGGCTGACGCGCTGGCCGATCTGGAAGCGGCTGCGCCGAAGGGCGCGGCGGCAATGGCTGGTCGCCCGGGCGGCGAACCGGGGGCGGGCGCTGCGCCCGGTCATGGACCGCACCCGCCGCATCGGGGCGGGCGAGATCCTGGTCTTCATGACCCTGCGCAACGAATTGCCGCGCCTGCCGTATTTCTTTGCGCATTACCGCCGGCTGGGCATCGGGCATTTCCTGGTCGTGGACAATGCCAGCACCGACGGCAGCGCCGAATGGCTGGCCGAGCAGCCCGACGTCTCGCTGTGGCGGACCGAGGCCAGCTACAAGGAATCGCGCTTCGGCATGGACTGGCTGAACTGCCTGTTGCGCCGCCATGGCAGCGGGCATTGGTGCCTGACCGTCGATCCCGACGAATTCCTGGTCTATCCGCATCACGACACCCGGCCCTTGCAGGCGCTGACCGACTGGCTGGACGCGGGCGAGATCCGGTCCTTCTCGGCCATGCTCCTGGATATGTATCCCAAGGGCTCGCTGGCGGCCGAACCCTATCGCCCCGGCCAGGACCCGTTCGAGATCGCGCGCTGGTTCGACCCGGCGAATTACACCATCCGCAAGAACAGCGAATACGGCAACCTGTGGATCCAGGGCGGGCCGCGCGGCCGGGCCTTCTTTGCCGACAATCCGCAGAACGGCCCGGCGCTGAACAAGATCCCGCTGGTGCGCTGGGAACGTGGCTATGCCTATGTGAGCTCGACCCATATGCTGCTGCCGCGGGCGCTGAACCTGGTCTATGACCAGGACGGCGGCGAAAAGGCCTCGGGCTGCCTGCTGCATGCCAAGTTCCTGTCCACCTTCGTTCAGAAATCCGCCGAGGAGCTGACCCGGCGCCAGCATTACGCCGACAGCCAGGAATACCGGGCCTATCACTCGGGCCTGCAGGAAGACCCGGATTTCTGGTGCGCGCAGAGCTGCGAGTTGCAGGACTGGCGCCAGCTCGAGGATCTGGGGCTGATCTCCAAGGGGAACTGGGCATGACCGTGCGGCTGGGCGTGGTGATGCTCTGCCATGACGAATTGCCCGTCGCCGCGCGCCTGGCGCGGGTCTGGGCCGAGGGCGGCGCCTCGGTCGCGGTCCATGTCGATGCCAAGGCACCGCCGGACGGGGTGGAAACCATGCGGCAGGATCTGGCCAACCTGCCGCAGGTGGTGTTCAGCCCGCGCCATTCCTGCGAATGGGGCATGTTCAGCCTGGTCAAGGCCACGCAGGACGCCGCCGCGCTGCTGCTGGACCGGTTCGAGGACGTGACCCATGTGCTGGTGGTCTCGGGCTCCTGCCTGCCCTTGCGGCCGGTCGCCGACCTGGTGGCCTTCCTGGCGCTGCATCCGCGCCGCGACTTCATCGAAAGCGTGACGGCGGCCGATGTCGGCTGGACCGTGGGCGGGCTGAACGAGGAACGCTTCACCCTGCGCTTTCCCTTCTCGTTCCGGCGCCGCAGAAAGCTCTTCGACCGCTATGTCGCCTTGCAGCGCCGGTTGCGCTTTCGCCGCCGCATCCCGCAGGGGCTGGTGCCGCACCTGGGCTCGCAATGGTGGTGCCTGACCCGGACCACGCTGCGCGCCATCCTGGCCGATCCGCGCCGGGCCGAGTTCGACCGCTATTTCGCCAAGGTCTGGATCCCGGACGAGAGCTATTTCCAGACCCTGGCCCGCCGCCATTCGCAGAATATCGAAAGCCGGTCGCTGACGCTGGCCAAGTTCGACGGCCAGGGCAAGCCCTATATCTTCTACGACGACCATCTGGAGATGCTGGAGCAGTCGCGCTGTTTCGTCGCCCGCAAGATCTGGCGCGGCGCGGCGCGGCTGCATGCGCATTTCCCGCATGGCGACCCGGCCCGCCCCGCGGCCGACGAGCCGCGCCCCGAGCGGCTGGACCGCGTCATCGGCCAGGCCGTCGCCCGCCGCAGCCTGGGCCGGCCCGGGCTTTACATGCAAAGCCGCTTTCCGCTGAAGGACCGCGAGAACGGCAAGACCTCGGCGCCCTATGCCGTGTTGCAGGGCTTCACCGACCTGTTTCCCGAGTTCGAATCCTGGCTGGCCGAACGGGTGGACGCCGATGTGCACGGCCATCTTTTCGCCGTGCATGGCGCCGAATTCGCCGGCCGGGCGCCGATCGGGCCGGGCGGGCTGTCGGACAGCGCGGCGCTGCGCGATCTCGACCCGCGCGGCTTCGTCGCCAACCTGATCCGCATGTCGGACCGGATGCCGCTGTGGCAGTTCAGCCCGCGCGACGGGCAAGAGATGAACTGGTTCACCGCCACCGACCCGAATGCCCGCATCTTCGTCATCACCGGCGCCTGGGCGGTGCCGCTTTTGCATTCCGACATGCCCTTCGACGACATCCGCCGCGTCGCCGCCATCCTGCAACGCACGGAACTGGCGCAGATGGAGGTGCTGCACTCGGTCTGGCTCAAGGCACAGACCCAGGTCTGGGACCTGGGCGATTTCTGCGCCCGCCCCGCCGCCGTGCTGGGCGGCATCCTGCGCGCGCTTGGTGCCGACCCCGAGGCCGCCGCCGACCTGCCGCCCATGCGCGAGATCGCCGGCATGGGCCGATTCCTGCAACGCCTGCGCAATGCCGGGCTGCGCCCGCAGCTGATGGGCGATTTCCCCGCCTCCGACACCGCCCCCTCCGTTCCGCCGCAAGAAAGACCCGCGCCATGACCCAGCCTTTCCGCAGCTTCGTCATCTTCGCCGAGATGCGCACCGGCTCGAACCTGCTCGAGGCGACGCTGAATGCGCTCAAGCGCGTCACCTGCTTCGGCGAGGCCTTCAACCCCTACATGATGGGCTGGCCCGACAAGACCGAGCTCAAGGGCATCACCATGGCCGAGCGCGACGCCGATCCGCACCGGCTGCTGGCGGCGATCTTCGACAAGCCGAACCACCTGCCGGGCTTCCGCTATTTCCACGACCACGATCCGCGCGTGTTCGACGCCATCATGGAGGACCGGGCCTGCGCCAAGATCGTGCTGACCCGCAATCCCGTGGACAGCTATGTCTCGACCGCGCTTGCCCGCGCCACCAACCAGTGGAAGCTGAACGAGACCGAGACCCCAATCCCCGCCGCCGCCCGCTTCGATGCCGAGGAATTCCGCCAGGTGACGGGCGAGATCGAGGCGTTCCAGCTGAAGGTGCTGCACCGGTTGCAGGTCACGGGGCAGGCCGGCTTCTGGCTGGGCTACGAGGATCTGCGCGACGCCGAGGTGATGACCGGGCTGCTGCATTGGCTGGGCCGCACCGACCTCGAGCGGGTCGAGCCGGCCAATGACCAGGTGCCGCAGAACCCGCGCGAGCTTTCCGAGAAGGTCGAGAACTTCGACGAGATGCAGGCGGAACTGGCGCGGCTCGACCCGTTCATGCTGCGCAAGATCCCGAATTTCGAGCCGAGGAAGGGCCCGGCCGTGCCCTCGTTCCTGGGGGCCGAGGCGGGCAAGGGGCTGATCTTCATGCCGATGAAGGGCGGGCCTTCGGACAGCGTGACGCGCTGGCTGCGCGCTATGGGCGAGGTCTCGGGCGATTTCAACCAGAACAGCCTGCGGCAATGGAAGCGCCAGCATGTCGGCCACCGCAGCTTCACCGTGCTGCGCCATCCGCTGCTGCGCGCTTGGGCGGCCTTCGACAGCCTGCTGCGCGGCAGGAATGCCGAGCTGCGCCAGATCCTGCGCGACATCCACCGCGTCGCGCTGCCGCCCGATGCCGAACTGGCCGCGATGGACGACAGCCGCAAGGCCGAGCTTTTCGCGGCCTTCCTCGACTTCCTGCGCCGCAATCTGAATGCCCAGACCACGCTGCCCTGCTATCCCGGCTGGGCCAGCCAGTCCGAGGTGCTGGCCGGTTTCGCCCGCTTCGGCGCCCCGGACATGGTGCTGCGCGAAAGCGACCTGCCGCGCGACCTCAACTGGCTGGCGGCCAGCGCCGGCATCCGCGCGCCCGCCGACCTGCCGGACCCCGAGCCCTTCCCGGATTTCCTGAACGAACAGGAACTGCGCGGCGCGGCGAAAAAGGCCTATCTGCGCGATTACGTCGCCTTCGGCTTCGGCGGCCAGCCCTGAGCCGGCCCCGCCCTAACCCTGCGGCGTCATCGCCTTGCGCTGGCGGTTGCGCTCCAGCCCCAGCTGGCGCTCGCGCCAGATGATCAGGATGCCGGCCAGGATCACCAGCGCGGCGCCGGCCAGCATGGTCAGCGTCGGCGCCTCGCCGAAGACATACCAGCCGATGGCCAGCGCCAGCAGCATCGAGCAATATTCGAAGGGCGCGATCAGCGAGGCATCGGCAAAACGATAGGCCGAGGTCAGCAGGATCTGCGCGAAGCCGCCCAGCAGGCCGATGGCGATCAGCGTCAGCGTGGTTTGCAGGTCCGTCGCCACCCAGCCGAAGGGCAGGGTCAAGAGCCCCAGCACGGTCGAGGTCAGCGAGAACCAGAACACGATGGCCGAGGTCTGTTCCTCTTGCGCGAGCTTGCGCACGAAGATCATCGCCAGCGCCGTGCAGGCCGCCGCCGACAGCGCCACCATGGCGCCCAGGCTCTGCTGCAGGCCGCCGGCGCCCTGGCCCAGCCGGGGCGACAGCACGATCACCACCCCGACCAGCCCCAGCAGCACCATGCCCAGGCGAAAGGCCCGCACCTCTTCGCCCAGGAACATGGCGGCAAAGATCACCGTCATCAGCGGCGCGGCATAGCCCAGCGTGGTGGCCTCGGGAAAGGGCAGCAGCGCCAGCGCCCAGAAGCTCAGCACCATGGCGCAGGTGCCGATGATGCCGCGATAGAAATGCCCGATCGGGCGAAAGGTGCGCAGCCCGGTGCGCAGGTCGCCCCGCCAGGCCAGCCAGCCCAGGATCACCGGAATGGCGAAGAACGAGCGAAAGAACACCTGCTGGCCCGGCGGCACGCCCAAGCCCCCCTCGGAGGTGGCCTTGACCAGCGTGCCCATCAGCGTGAACACCAGGACGCTGAGGCATTTCAGGATGATGCCGCGCAGCGGGCTTTGAGGGATCATGGCAGGCGCTCGCAGGCCCAGCGTGCCGCATCGGCCACGGCGGGATCAGGGTCGTTCAGCAAGCCATCGGCCACGGGGCGCAGATGCGCAAGGCCCGAATTGCCGATGGCGTAAAGCACGTTCCGGACCATGCGGTCGCGGCCGATGCGCTTGATCGGGCTGCCCGAGAAGCGTTCGCGAAAGCCCGCGTCGTCCAGCGCCGCCAATTCGGCCAGCGCCGGGCCGCCATGCGGTCCGTGATAACGCAGCTCGGTCGCGGCCTGGGCGAACTTGTTCCAGGGACAGGCGGCCAGGCAATCGTCGCAGCCATAGATGCGATTGCCCAGCATGGGCCGCAGCTCGGGGTCCACCGGCCCCCTGTGCTCGATGGTCAGATAGGAGATGCAGCGCCGCGCATCCAGCTGATAGGGGGCCGGAAAGGCGCGCGTGGGGCAGGCGTCGAGGCAGGCCCGGCAGGAACCGCAATGGCTGCGCTCGGCCGCGTCCTTCGGCAGGTCCAGCGTGGTGAAGATCGCGCCGAGGAAGAACCAGCTTCCCAGGTCCCGCGACAGCAGGTTGGTGTGCTTGCCCTGCCAGCCCAGCCCGGCCGCCTGCGCCAGCGGCTTTTCCATCACCGGGGCGGTGTCGACGAAGACCTTGATCTCGGCCCCGGTCAACTGCACCAGCCAGCCGCCCAGGCGCTTCAGCCGCTTCTTCACCAGGTCGTGGTAATCCTTGCCCTGGGCATAGACGCTGACCGCGCCGCGATCCTTGTGGTGGATGATCTCCAACGGGTCGTGCTCGGGCGTATAGAGCTCGGCCAGCATGATGACGGACCGCGCCGCGGGCCACAGCGCGGCGGGCGAGGCGCGCCAATGGCTGCGTTCGGCCATCCATTCCATCTGGCCATGGCGGCCCTCGGCCAGGAAGGCCGCCAGCCGCTCGGGCAGCTGCGGAGCCGCGTCGGGGGCGCAGATGCCAAGGGCATTGAAACCCTCGGCCCGGGCCTGTTCCTGCAGCCGGGACCGGATCTCGGCCGGGTCGGAGATCCTGGTCCTAGAAGTCGAGCAGGGCATAATGCGGTGCCGGGTGGACGCCCGGCAGGTGGTCGGCCAAGAGGCTGCGGAAGGCCGGCCGCGACTTGATCTTGGCATACCATTCCTGCACCTCGGTCGAATAGGTCCAGTCCACGTCCGAGATGTAGTCGAGGCACGAGAGATGCGCCGCGGCGGCGAAATCCGCCAGCGTCATCGCATCGCCGGCCAGCCAGCGGCGATGCTCCAGGAGGCTGCGCATGTAGTCGAGGTGATAGCGGATCGCCGACAGCCCGGCCTTGACCGTGCGCGAATCCGGATAGCCCAGGCGCATGACCTTCTTCCAGACCCGCTCGGTCATCACCGGCTTGGTCACCTCGGCGTTGAACTTGTCGTCGAACCAGGCGCAGAGCCGGCGGACCTCGTAGCGTTCGATGGCGGCATGGGGCATCAGCGCCGGCTGCGGGATGGTTTCGTCCAGGTATTCGCAGATCGCCTGGCTTTCGGCCATCAGCCGGCCGTCCATGCGCAGCACCGGCAGCTTGCCGGCCGGGTTGCGGCGCAGGATCTCGGACCCCGGCTCCCAGAAGCGGTCCTCGACCAGCTCGACCTCGACCCGCTTCTCGGCCAGCACCAGCCGCACCTTGCGGCAATAAGGTGACAGCGCGACGTGATAGAGGCGGATCGTGGAATTGGGCGAGGAATTGTTCATCTGGGAAAAACCGTGCGTGGCTGGGCCTTCGGGTTGATACGCCCCGGGGGGCGCGTTTTCAACCGCGATGCGCGGATCAGCGCCCAAGCACCAGGCAGGAATCGCGCCCGTCCGCCCGGATCGTCTGCGCGCCGCTGACGATGGACCGCGTCCGGGCCGAGCCGGTCTGCGGGTTGCGCGTCCGGGGCGAGGGCAGGATCGAGGCCAGCGCCGCCGATTGCGCCAGCGTCAGCTTGTCGGGCGTGGTCTTGAAGTAATACTCGGCCGCCGCATGGACGCCAAAGACGCCGCGGCCGAATTCGGCGATGTTCAGATAGACCTCGACGATGCGGCGCTTGGACCACAGCGCCTCCAGCATCGGCGTATAGGCGGTCTCCATCACCTTGCGCGGCCAGCTGCGGCCCTGCCACAGGAACACGTTCTTGGCGGTCTGCTGGGTGATGGTCGAGGCGCCCCGGCTGGAGCCCGAGGCGATGACCTTGCGGATCTCGACCATGTCGAAGCCCCAATGCGCGCAGAAATTCGCGTCCTCGGCCGCGACCACGGCGCGGACCATGTGGGGCGACATCTCGTCCAGATCGACCCATGCCCGGCTGGCGCGGCCGGGAAATTCGCCCTGGCCCTGGATGATGGTCCAGGTCGTCGGCGGGTTGATGAAGGAAAACAGGAAGACCAGCACGAACATCAGCGCCAGCAGCCGAAGCCCGATCCAGCGCGTCCAACCCCACAGCCACAGCGCGGCGCGCCGCAAGGGCCGCCAGCGCCGGGGCACGGCGGGCGGCATGTCCTGCGGGTCGTCAATGGTCTGGCTGCGGCGGGGCATGGCCGCGTCCTGTCACGGCCATGGCCCCTGCGTCAAGCGATCAGGCGCCGGCAGGCGGGGCGGTGGGGGCCGCATCGGCCTGCGGCACCCCCAGCGCGGCGCCCAGCTTGCCGCCGGCAAAGGCTTCGCGCAGCTTTTCCTCCTCGGCATCGGGCAGCGAGCTTTGCAGCACCCGGCCCTTCAGGTGGAAGCCTTCCAGCCGCGCCAGCACCTTGTCGGCGGTCATCTTGCGCACCAGGATGAACACGGCCGAGCCGCCGGGCGGGATGGAATGGCCCAGCTCGCGCATGAAATCGTCGTTGATGCCGATGTCCGACAGCTTGCCGGCCAGCGCGCCCGAGGCCGCGCCGACCGCGGCGCCCAGCAGCGGGTTCAGGAACAGCAGCCCGACCAGCGTGCCCCAGAAGCCGCCGCCAAGCGCACCGGCGGCGGTCAGGTTCATCGCCTGGTGCAGCTTGATGTCCTCGGCCGTGGGGCGGGTGACGACCACGGCGTCCTCGAGCTCGATCAGGTATTCCTTCTGCATCTTCACCAGTTCGGTGCGCAGCTCGAAGCCCGAGGCCTCGTCGTCGAAGGCGATGACAAGCAGGTCTGACATGGCGGAAATCCTTTCCTACAGGGGTCCGCCGGCCAACGCCGCGGCGCGGCGCCGGGTTCCTGCGGCGCCGTGTCGCTGGCCGGGACGGCGGCGCGCCCCGGCCGCGCCGGTCACTTGACCGAGGCCATCACCGCATCGGCGCCGGGCTTGCCGTCCAGCGTGGTCACGCCGTCCAGCCATTTCGCCACCGGCTCGGGGTTGGCGGCGATCCAGGCCTTGGCGGCCTCGGCCGCATCGGCGCCGTCATCCAGGATATTGCCCATCAGCACGTTTTCCATGTCGACGGTAAAGGTCAGCTGGCTGAACAGCTTGGCCACGTTCGGGCATTGCGCGACCCAGTCCTTGCGCGCGACGGTATGCACGGTCGCGCCGCCGAAGTCCGGGCCGAATTCCTCGTCCCCGCCCGACAGGTAGGTGATGGCGAAGTTGACGTTCATCGGATGCGGCGCCCAGGCCAGGAAGACCGAGGGCGTCTTGGCGGCATCGTTGCGCGCGACCTGCGCCAGCATCGCCTGTTCGCCCGATTCCACCAGCTCCCAGTCGCCCAGGCCGAACTTGTCGGCGTCGATCATCTTCTGGATCGACTGGTTCGCCGGCGCGCCGGGCTCGATGCCGTAGATCTTGCCCTGGAAGGCGTCCTTATGCGCGTCGAGATCGGCGAAATCCTTGACGTTCAGGTCCTTGGCGGCGTCGGTCACGGCCAGGGTGAACTTGGCGCCCTCGAGGTTCTGCACCAGTTCCTGCGTCTTGCCCGAGGCTTCCAGGTCGTCGCGGAACTTCTGCTGCGCCGGCATCCAGTTGCCCAGGAAGACGTCGGTCTCGCCCTTCTTCAGCGCCTCATAGCCGATGGGCACCGAGAGCGTGGCGATGTCCGGGGTATAGCCCAGCCCGGTCAGCACCGCATTCGCCACGCCGTTGGTGGCGGTGATGTCGGTCCAGCCCGGGTCCGACAGATGCACGGTGGCGCAGGCCTGCGGATCGGCGGCGAAGGCGGGGGCGGCCACCAGCGCAAGGGCCAGGGCGGTCGGGGCAAGCAGGGGGGGTCTTTGCATGGGTCGGGGCCTCCGGGTTTCGGGTCGCGCGCATGTCGCGCGATTGCCCGGGTATCAGCCCACAAGGCGGGTCGTCGCGCAAGAGACTATCGCAGCGCCCGCCCGGCGACGGATCGCGACCTTGACGAATGCCGCGGCGTCGATCAAAGGTGACGGCGGTCTGGGCCTGTAGCTCAATGGTCAGAGCAGGGCGCTCATAACGCCTTGGTTGGGGGTTCAAGTCCCTCCGGGCCTACCAGCCATCCCTGTCCCGAACGCCCGCGCCCCGCGCGCGAGGGGCCTTGATCCCGTCCCGCCGTCCCGGCATGGATGCGGGCAGGACAGCGCGGCGACGCGCGGGGGAGGGGAACGTGACCAAGGCAAAGCTGCGGCTGGCGCTGAACGGATTTGGCCGCATCGGCCGCTCGATCCTGCGGATCTGGGCGCAGGGCGGTTACGAGGACCTGGACCTCGTGCTGATCAACGACATCGAGCCGCTGGAGAATTGCGCCTATCTCTTCGAATACGACAGCGTCTTCGGGCCGTGGCGCGGCGCGGTGGCGGCGCGGGACGGGGCGCTGGTCGTCGATGGCCGCGCGATCCCGTTCCATTCCGCGCCGGACCTGCGGCAGCTGGACCTGTCGGGCGTCGACATCGTGCTGGAATGCACCGGCATGACCGGCTCGCGCGCGGTGGTCGAGCGCGGCTTGCAGGCCGGCGCCGGCCGGGTGCTGATCTCGGGGCCTTCGGATCAGGCCGACGTGACCATCGTGATCGGCGCCAACCACGAAAAGCTGGCCGGGCAGAAGATCGTCTCGAACGCCTCTTGCACCACCAATGCGCTGGCGCCGCTGCTCAGGGTGCTGGATCAGGGCTTCGGCGTCGTCTCGGGGCAGATGACCACGGTGCATTGCTATACCGGCAGCCAGCCGACGGTGGACAAGCCGCGCGGCGATGCGGCGCGCTCGCGGGCGGCGGCGCTCTCCATGGTGCCGACCACGACCAGCGCCGGGCGGCTGATCGGCACGGTGCTGCCGCATCTGGCCGGCCGGGTCGCGGCCCGCGCCATCCGGGTGCCGACCGCCAGCGTCTCCTGCATCGACCTGACCTTTGCCAGCGAGAAGCCCACCGCGGTCGCGACGGTGAACGCGCTGCTGCAAGAGGCGGCCCGGACCTCGCCGGTCTTCGGCTGGACCGAAAAGCCGCTGGTCTCCTGCGACCTGCGGGCCCGGCCCGAGTCCATCGTGCTGTGCGGGCCCGAGACCTCGGTCGCGGGCGGGCTGACGCGGGTCTTCGGCTGGTATGACAACGAATGGGGCTTTTCCACGCGGATGCTGGACATGGCCCGGCTGATGGGCCGCTAGCCGCAGCGTAGGCATGAAAAAGGGGCCGGCGAACCGGCCCCGATACTCATTACCTTCGCGCGTTTCACTGTTTCAGGTCGAACCGGTCGGCGTTCATGACCTTGGTCCAGGCGGCCCCGAAGTCGCGCACGAACTTCGCGGCATTGTCGTCCTGGGCATAGACCTCGGCATAGGCGCGCAGGATCGCATTCGAGCCGAAGACCAGATCGACCCGGGTCGCGGTATGCTTGACCTCGCCGGTCTTGCGGTCGCGGATCTCGTAGTGATCCTTGCTGGCCGGCACCCAGGCATTGCCCATGTCGGTCAGGGTGACGAAGAAGTCGTTCGTCAGCGCGCCCTCGCGGTCGGTGAAGACGCCATGCTTGCTGCCGCCATAATTGGCGCCGATGACCCGCAACCCGCCGACCAGCGCCGTCATCTCGGGCGCGGTCAGGCCCATGAGCTGGGCGCGGTCCAGGAGCATCTCCTCGGGCGAGACGACGTAATCCTGCTTCTGCCAGTTGCGGAACCCGTCGGCCAGGGGTTCCAGCACGTCGAAGGATTCCACGTCGGTCTGCTCCGCCGTGGCATCGCCGCGACCGGGCGAGAAGGGCAGGTCAAGGTCGAAGCCCGCGGCCCGTGCCGCCTGCTCGACGCCCAGGTTGCCGCCCAGCACGATCACGTCGGCAAGGCTTGCGCCGCTTTCCGCCGCGATGGGCTCCAGCACCGAAAGCACACGCGCCAGGCGCGGCGGCTCGTTGCCTTCCCAGTCCTTCTGCGGGGCCAGGCGGATGCGCGCGCCATTGGCGCCGCCGCGCATGTCCGAGCCGCGATAGGTCCGGGCGCTGTCCCAGGCCGTCGCCACCAGGTCGGCGGTGGACAGCCCCGAGGCCGCAATGCGCGCCTTGACCGCCGCCACGTCATAGTCGCTGCGGCCGGCGGGGATCGGGTCCTGCCAGGTCAGGTCCTCGGCCGGCACCCAGGGGCCCAGGTAGCGCGATTTCGGCCCCATGTCGCGGTGGGTCAGCTTGAACCAGCCGCGGGCGAAGGCGTCGCTGAAAGCCTCGAAATCGTTCATGAAGCGCAGCGAGATCTCGCGATAGACCGGATCGACCTTCAGCGCCATGTCGGCGTCCGTCATCATCGGCATGCGGCGGATCGAGGGGTCCTCGACATCGACCGGCATGTCCTCTTCGGCGATGCTGATCGGCTGCCATTGCGAGGCGCCGGCCGGGCTGTGGGTCAGCGTCCATTCATGCTTGAACAGCATCTGGAAGAAGCCGTTGTCCCATTGCGTCGGGTGCGTGGTCCAGGCGCCTTCCAGCCCCGAGACGACGGTATTGCGGCCGATGCCGCGGCCCTTGGTGTTCATCCAGCCCAGGCCCTGGAACTCGGGACCGGCGGTTTCCGGGTCCGGGCTCAGGTCGGCGGCATTGCCGTTGCCGTGGCATTTGCCGACGGTATGGCCGCCGGCGGTCAGCGCCACGGTTTCCTCGTCGTTCATGCCCATGCGGGCAAAGGTCTCGCGCATCATGTTGGCGGTGGCCTGCGGGTCCGAGCGGCCGTTCACCCCCTCGGGGTTGACGTAGATCAGGCCCATCTGCACCGCGGCCAGCGGGTTCACCAGGCTTTTCGCATCGCCCACATCGCCATAGCGGTTGTCGCTGGGCGCGAGCCATTCCTTTTCCTCGCCCCAATAGGTGTCCTTCTCGGGCGCCCAGATGTCCTCGCGGCCGAAGGCGAAGCCGAAGGTCTTGAGGCCCGCGACCTCATAGGCGACGGTGCCGGCCAGCACGATCAGGTCGGCCCAGCTAATCTTGTTGCCGTATTTCTTCTTGATCGGCCACAGCAGGCGGCGGCCCTTGTCGGTGTTGACGTTGTCGGGCCAGCTGTTCAGCGGCGCGAAACGCTGGTTGCCGGTATTGGCGCCGCCCCGGCCGTCCGAGGTGCGATAGGACCCCGCCGCATGCCAGGCGGTGCGGGCGAACATGCCGACATAGCTGCCGTAATCGGCCGGCCACCAGTCCTGGCTGTCGGTCATCAGCGCCCGCAGGTCGGCCTTCAGCGCATCGACGTCCAGCTTTTTCAGCTCTTCGCGATAGTTGAAGTCGGGGCCCAGCGGGTTCGACTTGCTGTCATGCTGATGCAGGATGTCCAGGTTCAGCGCATTGGGCCACCAGGCGGTGACCGAACTGCCCAGAGCGGTGTTGCCGCCATGCATGACCGGGCATTTCCCGGTCATCGCGATGTTGTTTCCGTCCATGCTGGCTCTCCTTGCCGAGACGCTCGCGCGTATTTCCTGCGCCCGTTCTAGCAGCTTTTTGCATCATGGGAATTTATATTTATTAATCTAAATGATAATCTAAGATTATGATTGCCCGGCGCGCCCGCGGGCTGCTAGCATCCGGCGCATGATCCTTTCGGGCATCCATCACGCGGCGATCATCTGTTCGGATTATGCCGTCTCGCGCGATTTCTACACGCGGGTGCTGGGGCTTGCCGTGCTGGCGGAAAACCACCGCGCCGCGCGGCAATCCTGGAAGCTGGACCTGGCGCTGCCGGATGGCAGCCGGATCGAGCTGTTTTCCTTTCCCGCGCCGCCGCCGCGCCCCTCGGCGCCCGAGGCGCGGGGGCTGCGCCACCTGGCCTTCGCCACCGCCGACATGGATGCGGCCCTGCGGCACCTTCAGGCGCAGGGCGTCGCGGTCGAGCCGGTCCGGGTCGATGAATACACCGGCCGCCGCTTCACCTTCTTCAAGGATCCCGACGGCCTGCCGCTGGAGCTTTACGAGACCGGCTAGAGCCAGCTTTCCCGCAGCGCGAAATCCCGGTCCAGCAGCACGATCTCGGCCCGCCGGCCCGGCGCCAGCGCGCCATGGCTGTCCTGCAAGCCGATCAGCGCCGCCGGAACCGAGGTGGCCATGGCCAGCGCCCGTTCCGGCGCGATGCCGACCGCATGCACCAGCTTGGCCACGGCCTGCGGCAGGGTCAGGTCGGCGCCGGCCAGCGTGCCGTCGGCCAGCGTCAGCCGCCCGTCGCGGCGCAGCACCTGCCGCCCGCCCAGTTCCATCTCGGTCAGCGCGGTGCCGGCAAAGGCCATGCAATCGCTGACCAGGAAGATGCCCGCGGGCCGCGCGGCCAGCGCCAGCCGCATCACCGCCGGATGCACATGGATGCCGTCGGCGATCAGCCCGGCGCCGGCGTCGCCCGACAGCACCGCCCCGGCCAGGCCGGGCGCACGATGGCCGATCTGGCTCATGGCGTTGAACAGATGCGTGACGCAGCGCGCGCCTGCGGCCAGCGCCGCCTGCGCCTCGTCATAGGTGCAATCGCTGTGGCCCAGGCTGACCACGGCGCCGGCGCCGGCCAGCGCCGCGATCTGCTGCGGCGTCGCCGCCTCGGGCGCCAGCGTCACCATCAGCGCCGGCAGCCGGCGCGCCGCCTCGCAGAGCCGCGCCAGGTCGTCCTGATCCATCGGCCGGATCAGGCCCGGATCATGCGCGCCCTTGCGGCGCGGGTCCAGATGCGGCCCTTCCAGATGCAGGCCCAGGAAGCCCGGCACCTGCGCAGTCGCGGCGATGCCGGCGGCGATGACCTGCGCCGTCGCCTGCGCCGTGTCGGTGATCAGCGTCGGCAGGATTCCCGCCGTGCCCAGGCCGCGATGCGCGGCGCAGATATGCTTCAGCGCGGCCAGGTCGGTCGCGCCATCGACCATCACCCCGCCGCCGCCGTTCACCTGCAGGTCCAGGAAACCCGGGGCCAGGATGCCCGCCACCGCGCGACGGCCCTGCGCCGGCGCCTCGGCTTCGGGCAGGATCGCGGCGATCACGCCATTCTCGATCACCAGCGCATGGCCGTCGAGGAAGCGGGCGCCGTCGAAGATGCGCGCGCCGGTCAGGACCTGCATCATACCGTCTCCGTCACCTTGCGCAGATGCGGCGGCGTGTCGGGGTCGAAGCCGCGCCGCCGCGCCAGTTCCTCGATGAAGGCGTAAAAGCCCGCGATGGCGACCAGCGGCGCCACCAGCGGATGCAGGCCCTCGACCAGGGGCAGGGTCACGGCGCCCTCGACCTCGGCGCCGGTGATGAAGACATCGGCGCCCTGCGCCACCAGCCGCTCGGCGGTCGAGACCACATGCGGCAGGGCGGCGTCCGGCATCCCCAGCACGAAGACCGGGAAATTCGCCTGCACGATGGCGGCCGGGCCGTGCAGCACCTCGGCGGCGGAATAGGCCTCGGCATGGATGCCGCAGGTCTCCTTGAACTTCAGCGCCGCCTCGCAGGCGATGGCAAAGCCCGGGCCGCGGCCCAGCACGAAGGCGGAACTGGCCCGCGCCAGCCGCGCCGACATCGGCGACCAGTCCAGCGCCACCGCCTGACCCAGCGCCTCGGGCAGGGCGGCGACGGCGTCACGCAGCGCGTTGTCCTCGCGCGATTCCGCCAGCAGCGACAGCAAGGCCAGCACCGAGCAGACAAAGGTCTTGGTCGCGGCCACGCTTCTTTCCTCGCCGGCCTGCAAGGGCAGGCAATGCACCGACGACCGCGCCATCGGGCTTTCGGGATCATTGGTCACGGCGATGGTCAGCGCCCCGCTCATCGCCGCGCTGCGCATCATCTCGACCCCGTCCGGGCTGCGGCCGGATTGCGAGATGCCCAGGCAGGCCGTCCCCCCCAGCCGCAGCGGCCGGCGATAGATCGAGGCGATCGAGGGTCCGACCGAGGCGACCGGGATCCCGGCCAGCAGCTCCACCGCATATTTGATATAGGTCGCGGCATGGTCCGAGGAGCCGCGCGCGACGGTGACGACCAGGTCGGGGTCGCGGCGGCGCACGGCATCGGCCGCCTCCAGCACCGCGTCGCGCGACAGCGACAGGAAGCGCGCGGCGGCTTCCGGGATCTCGGCCACTTCGCGGGCCATGTGGGTCTGGCTCATCCTGAGCTCCTTTCGCCCTCGGGGGCTAGCTTGAGTTCCACGGCGAAATCATAGGCGTCGCCGCGATACAGCGATCGGGTGAATTCGACGACCTGGCCCGAAGGCAGGTAAGAGATGCGCTCGATGCGCAGCCCGGCGACGCCGGGCACCACGCCCAGCAGTTCCGCGTCCTTGGCGCCCAGGTTCGCGGCCGAGATGCGCTGCACCGCCCGCACCGGCCGCATGCCGCGCGCTTCCAGCACCGCGTAAAGCGAGGCATCGACGCCCGCCGGGTCGGGCAGGATCGCCTGCGGCAGCGAGGCGCGCTCGATGGCCAGCGGCACCCCGTCCGAGCTGCGCACCCGTTCCAGCCGCGCGACCTTCTCGCCGACGCCCAGCCCCAGCGCCATCACCTCTTCGGGGGCGGGGGCGTGCAGGCCGCGCGCGATCCAGCGGCTTTCGACGCTGCGGCCGCGCCGGGCCATGTCCTCGGTGAACGAGGTCAGAAGCGACAGCGCCTGTTCCAGCTTCTCGACCCTGGGCGCGACGAAGGTGCCCGAGCCGCGTTTCTGCACCAGCTGCCCCGAGGCGACGAGTTCCGCCACGCCCTTCCTGACGGTGACGCGCGACAGGCCGGTCATCGCCGCCAGTTCGCGTTCCGGCGGCAGGCTGTCGCCGGGCTGCAACCGGCCCTGGGCGATGGCATCGGCGATCAGCCGCTGCAATTGCAGGTAAAGCGGGCCGCTGCCGGTCTCCTCAAAGGCGCTGGCGTTGAAGATCTCGCCCATCACGCCTCCTGCCGGGCCAGCAGCAGCGCCCCGTCCAGCCCCGAGCCCAGCGGCGCCCGCATCGGCCAGCGCCCGGAGAGCCGCCGGGCGTAATGCGCGCCCAGCCCGCCCAGAAACACCACCGGCAACCCGCGCCCGGCCTGCAGCCTGTCGATCATGCTGCCGATCTCGGCCACGGCGGCGGTCATGATGCGCTCGGCCGCCGGGTCGGTGCCGGCGACGATGCGGGGCGCGAAACAGCCGAATTCCGCCGGCCGGGCGCGCAGGCCGAAGGAGATCACGCCCTCGATGCCGCCCAGCTCATCCAGCACCGCCTGCAACAGCGGCGTCATCGGCGCGAATCCGTCCTCGGCCCGCAGCGCCTCGGCCAGCAGCGCCCGGCCCAGCACCGCGCCGCTGCCCTCGTCGCCCAGAAGGAAGCCGCGCCCGCCATATTGCCGCATCGTGCCGCCGGCCTGCACCGCGAAGACCGAGCCGGTGCCCATCGCCGCGACGATGCCGTCGGCCGTCCCCAGCGCCCCCACCGCCGCCGTCACCGCATCGGTGACGATTCGCGTGCGGCGGAACGGCAGCATCGCCTGCAAGCGCCGGGCCGAGGCGGTGACATTGGCCCCGGCCAGGCCCAGCACCGCCGTCAGCTGGTCCAGGTGGCCCTGGCCGGCCTGATCCAGCGCGGCGCGGGTGGCGGCCAGGATATTGGCGCAGGCGCCCTCGGTCTCGATCGAGATATTGGCGGGGCCGCCGGCACCCTGGCCGATGATCCGGCCCGAGGCATCCGCGATGGCGGCGCGGCAGCCGGTGCCTCCCCCGTCTATGCCCAGAAAATACGTCATGGCGACTCCCTTTGGCTGCACCATACCAAAACAATACCAGATGGGAAGAGGAAACTGAAAATCCCTGTAAAAATGCGCTTTTATCGCTGGATCCAGCAAGGGGGTTTACAATTGGTATTGTTTTGGCATTATTGAGCGAACAGGGGGAATCACATGGCCGCATCGGCGACCGAGGCACGGCATCCATCATCCGCAGGACTGCACGCCCGGCCGGCGGCCGAGGCGCTGGCGCTGCTCCTGGATGCGCAGGCCGGTGCGGTGCAGGCGGTGCGGGACGCGATCCCGGCCCTGGCGCGCGCCGCCGATGCGGCGGCGGCTTCGCTGGCTGCGGGCGGCAGGCTCGGCTATGCCGGTGCGGGCTCGTCCGGGCTGATGGCGCTGGCCGATTGCCTGGAACTGGCCGGCACCTTCGGCATCGCGCCCGAGCGCACGCCGATGCTGTTCGCCGGCGGCGCCGCGGCGCTCTTGCACATGAAGGGCAGCGTCGAGGACGATCCCGCGCTGGCGCTGGCCGATCTGGATCGCGCCGGGCTGGGGGCGGGGGACACGCTGCTGTGCCTCTCGGCCTCGGGGCGGACGCCCTATGCGCTGAGTATCGCGCGGGCCGCGCGCGAACGCGGGGTGACGGTCGCGGGCCTTGCCAATGTGCCGGGCTCGGCGCTGCTGGAGCTGGCGGATATCCCGGTGCTGATCGCGACCGGGGCCGAGGTGGTCTCGGGCTCGACCCGGATGGGGGCGGCGACGGCGCAGAAGGTGGCGCTGAACATGCTGTCCTCGCTTGTCGGCATCCGGCTGGGCCATGTCCATGACGGCTATATGGTCAATGTCGTGGCCGACAACATCAAGCTGGTCGACCGCGCCGCCCGCATCGTCGCGGCACTGGCCCGGGTCGGCCGGGACGAGGCCGAGGCGGCGCTCGACGCGACCGCGGGCGCGGTGAAGCCCGCGATCCTGGTCGCCCGGGGCATGACGCCCGCGGCGGCCGAGGCGGCGCTGCGCCAGAACGGCGGCCACCTGGCGCCGCTGATCCGATGGCAAGACGGGTCCGCGACAGACGAGACCCCCAACACGGGAGAGAGACCATGACCAAGACCATCCGCCCCACCGTCCTGAAAGGCGCGCTGCTGGCCAGCACGCTGCTGGGCGGCACCGCCTGGGCCCAGGATGTGACGCTGACCGTCGAAAGCTGGCGCAACGACGACCTGTCGATCTGGCAGGAAAAGATCATCCCCGCCTTCGAGGCCGCCAATCCCGGCATCAAGATCGATTTCGCGCCCTCGGCGCCGGCCGAATACAATGCGGTGCTGAATTCCAAGCTGGATGCCGGCTCGGCGGGCGACCTGATCACCTGCCGGCCCTTCGATGCCTCGCTGGAACTGTTCAACAAGGGCAAGCTGGCCGATCTGAGCGGGCTGGCCGGCATGGCGAATTTCTCGGACGTGGCGAAATCGGCCTGGCAGACCGATGACGCGGCCAAGACCTTCTGCGTGCCGATGGCCTCGGTGATCCACGGCTTCATCTACAACAAGACCGCCTTCGAGGAACTGGGCCTGACCCCGCCCAGGACCGAGGCCGAGTTCTTTGCCGTGCTGGAGAAGATCAAGGCCGACGGCACCTATATCCCCATGGCGATGGGCACCACCGACCAGTGGGAAGCCGCCACCATGGGCTATCAGAACATCGGCCCGAACTACTGGAAGGGCGAGGAGGGCCGCAAGGCGCTGATCGCCGGCACCTCGAGCCTGACCGATGAGGCTTGGGTCGCGCCCTTCCGCCAACTGGCGAAATGGAAGGACTACCTGGGCGACGGGTTCGAGGCGCAGACCTATCCCGACAGCCAGAACCTGTTCACCCTGGGCCGCGCCGCGATCTATCCGGCCGGGTCCTGGGAGATCGGCGTCTTCGGCCCGCAGATCGGCGGCGCCTTCGAGATGGGCGCCTTTCCGCCCCCGGTCCCGGCCGAGGGCGACACATGCTATATCAGCGACCATACCGACATCGCGCTGGGCATGAACGCGGCGACGAAGCACCCGGACGAGGCGAAGAAATTCCTGGAATGGGTCGCCTCGTCGGAATTCGCCACGCTTTACGCCAATGCGCTGCCGGGCTTCTTCTCGCTGAATGCGGCGCCGGTCGAGATGGCCGATCCGCTGGCCAAGGAATTCGTCTCCTGGCGCGAGAGCTGCGAGCCGACCATCCGCTCGACCTACCAGATCCTGTCGCGCGGCACGCCGAACCTGGAAAACGAGACCTGGACCGCCTCGGCCAATGTCATCAACGGCAGCGAGACGCCGGAGGCCGCCGCCGAGCGGCTGCAGCAGGGCCTGGCGAGCTGGTACGCGCCGCAGCAAAAATGACCTGCCGCCGGGCCTGACGACCCGGGGATTGTGGCCGGGCCTGGCGGCCCGACGCGAGAGGTTTGCCGGGCCTTTCGGCCCGGCGACGGCGGGGGGCTTTCCGCCCCCCGCACCCCCCGAGGGTATTTTTCAAACGGAGAAGAGGAGGGTGCCATGGCACAGCGGCGCGCATTCCGCTGGCATATCGCGGTGTTTCTTGCGCCCGCGGTGCTGGTCTATACCGCCATCATGATCGTGCCGCTGTTCGGGACGCTGAACCTGTCGCTGTTCAATGTCGCGGACGGGCAGCGGGTCTTTGTCGGGTTGCAGAACTTCGCCACCCTGCTGGGCGATCCGCGCTGGTCGGCGAGCTTCTGGAACGCGCTGGGCAACAATGCCTGGTTCTTCCTGGTGCATATGCTGGTGCAGAACCCGGTCGGCGTGGCGCTGGCGGCCTTGCTGTCCTCGCCGCGGCTGCGCGGGGCGGCGTTTTATCGCACGGCGATCTTCATCCCGACCATCCTGAGTTTCGTCATCGTCGGCTTCGTCTGGAAGCTGATCCTGTCGCCGATCTGGGGCATCGCGCCGGGGATGCTGGACGCCGTCGGGCTGAAGGCGCTGTTCGCGCCCTGGCTGGGGCGCGAGGGCACGGCGCTGACCACGCTGGCGCTGATCTCGGTCTGGCAGTTCGTCGGCATTCCGATGATGCTGATCTATGCCGCGCTGCTGACGATCCCCGACGAGGTGATCGAGGCGGCCGAGATCGACGGCGTCACCGGCTGGGCGCAGTTCTGGAAGATCAAGCTGCCGCTGATCCTGCCCTCGATCGGCATCATCTCGATCCTGACCTTCGTCGGCAATTTCAACGCCTTCGACCTGATCTACGTCACGCAGGGCGCGCTGGCGGGGCCGAATTTCTCGACCGACATCCTGGGGACGTTCCTTTATCGGACCTTCTTCGGCTTCCAGTTGCAGATCGGCGATCCGCATATGGGCGCGACCATCGCCACCGCCATGTTCGCCATCATCCTGCTGGGCGTCTGCTTCTATCTCTTCGCCATCCAGCGCCGCATGCGCCGCTATCAGTTCTGAGGGGACGATCATGAGTGACGCGCGCCATTCCACCGCCCGCAGCATCGCCGCCCATGCCGTGCTGCTGGCCTATACGCTGATCGCGCTGTTTCCGGTCTTCGTGATCGTGGTCAACAGCTTCAAGAACCGCCGGGCGATCTTTCAGGGTCCGCTGGCCCTGCCCACGGGCGACAGCTTCGACCTGGTCGGCTATCGCACCGTGCTGGCGCAGGGGGATTTCCTGCTCTATTTCCAGAACTCGCTGATCGTCACCGTGGCGAGCCTGTTCTTCGTGCTGCTGTTCGGCGCCATGGCGGCCTTCGCGCTGTCGGAATACCGCTTTCGCGGCAACATGCTGATGGGGCTTTACCTGGCCTTGGGGATCATGATCCCGATCCGGCTGGGCACCGTCGCCATCCTGCAGCTGATGGTCGCCTCGGGGCTGGTGAACACGCTGGTGGCGCTGGTGCTGGTCTATACCGCGCAAGGGCTGCCGCTGGCGGTGTTCATCCTGTCCGAGTTCATGCGCGGGGTTTCCGACGACCTGAAGAACGCCGGGCGCATCGACGGGTTGTCGGAATATACCATCTTCTTCCGGCTGGTGCTGCCGCTGGTGCGGCCGGCCATGGCCACCGTCGCCGTCTTCACCATGATCCCGATCTGGAACGACCTGTGGTTCCCGCTGATCCTGGCCCCCAGCGAGGCGACCAAGACCATCACCCTGGGCAGCCAGGTCTTCATCGGCCAGTTCGTCACCAACTGGAACGCGGTGCTGGCGGCGCTGAGCCTCGCCATCCTGCCGGTGCTGGTGCTCTACCTGGTGTTCTCGCGCCAGCTGATCCGCGGCATCACCGCCGGCGCCGTGAAATGATCCGTCTTGCAGCAAGGAGATCCCGATGGGAGCCCTGACCCTTACCCAAGTCACCAAGTCCTTCGGCGCCACCGATGTCATCAAGGGCGTCGACCTGGAGGTCGCCGATGGCGAATTCTGCGTCTTCGTCGGCCCCTCGGGCTGCGGCAAGTCCACGCTGCTGCGCATGATCGCCGGGCTCGAGGATGTCAGCGCGGGCGAGATCGCCATCGACGGCGCCCGCATCAACGACCTGGCCCCCGCCAGGCGCGAGATCGCCATGGTGTTCCAGAGCTATGCGCTTTACCCGCACATGACCGTGCGCGACAACATGGGGCTTGCGCTGAAACAGGCCGGCACGCCCCGGGCCGAGATCGCCCAGGCCACCGACCGCGCCGCCGCCATGCTGGCGCTGGACGCGCTGATGACGCGGCGCCCGGCCGAGCTTTCGGGCGGCCAGCGCCAGCGCGTCGCCATCGGCCGTGCCATCGTGCGGCGCCCGAAGCTGTTCCTGTTCGACGAGCCGCTCTCGAACCTCGATGCCGCGCTGCGGGTGCAGACCCGGATCGAGATCGCCCGGCTGCACCGCGAGCTGGGCGCGACGATGATCTATGTCACCCATGACCAGGTCGAGGCGATGACCCTGGCCGACAAGATCGTCGTCTTGCGCGCCGGCCGGGTCGAGCAGGTCGGCCGGCCGATGGATCTGTATAACGACCCCGACAATACCTTCGTCGCCGGCTTCATCGGCAGCCCGCAGATGAACTTCCTGAAGGGCGCGCGGCTGGGCCTCAATTCCGACACGCTGGGCATCCGCCCCGAGCACCTGCTGCCCGGCGGCAGCCGCATCCAGGGCCGCGTCAGCCATGTCGAGAAGCTGGGCGGCGAGACCCTGGCCTATGTCCAGGCCGAGGACCACGGCCTCTTGACCCTGCGCCTGTTCGGCGAGCGCGACTTTGCCGTGGACGAGGCGCTGGGGTTGGATTTCGATCCGGACCGCGCCTTTCACTTCGACGCGGCGGGCCAGCGGCTGCGCTAGATCACCAGCACGCCGGAATGCTTGGCCTTGTGCGGCGGCTCGACGTGGATGGTGATCATCGCATCCGGCAGCCTGGCCTTCAGCGCCTGCTCGATGCGGTCGCAGATCGCATGGGCGGCATCGACCGTGGTCTGGCCGTCGACGACCAGGTGGAAGTCGATGAAGGTGCGCGGCCCGGCGTGGCGGGTGCGCAGGTCATGCGCCTCGATCGCGCCGATCGCCGCGTCCGAGATGGTGGCGCGGATCGCGGCCAGCGTCTCTTCGGACACCGCCTCGTCCATCAGCCCCGAGAGCGAGCGGCCCATGACCTTCCAGCCCGACCACAGGATGTTCAGCGCCACCAGCGCCGCCAGGCCTGGGTCGAGCACCGCCCAGCCGGTCGCCACCGCCGCCGCCACCCCGACCACCACGCCGGCCGAAGAGATCACGTCGGTCAGCAGGTGATGCCCGTCCGCCTCCAGCGCCGGCGAGCGCAGCTTGCGCCCGCGCGAGATCAGCACCCAGCACCACCAGGCATTGACCATCGAGGCGGCCATGTTGATTGCCAGCCCCAGGGCGGGCGCGTCCAGCAGGCGCGGGTTCTGGATGCCGTGCCAGGCCTCGCGCAGGATCAGCAGGGCGGCGGTGATGATCATCGCCCCCTCCAGCACGGCGCTGAAGAACTCGGCCTTGTGATGGCCATAGGGGTGGTCCTTGTCGGCGGGCTTCTGCGCGATGCGGATGGCGATCAGCGCCGCCACCGCCGTCGCCACGTTCACCGTGCTTTCCAGCGCGTCCGACAACAGCGCGACCGAGCCGGTCAGCCACCAGGCCAGCGCCTTGAGCCCCAGCACCAGGACGCCGACGAGAATGCTGCCCAGCGCGATGCGCTCGGTGGGCGAGAGGCGGGCTGACATGGCGGGCGTCCTTTCCGAATCGGCGCTTCGGGGGGCTTTTAGCCAGCCAAGGCCGCATGTCAAACCCTGTATCGGGCCCGCCATGAGAATGAGACGCAAGTGTAACTAATTGTTCTTATTAATCTTATTCTTGGCGCCCAAACGGGGGCGACAGGAATTTCGCCCGTCCCGGCCACGCTTGCCTTGGCGCCTCCTTTGGCTAGGTTGGCCCCGTCGGCGCCGCGCCCGGATCATCACGGAAGAACCATGGCCGAGTCGCCTGCAAGACCCGGAAAGGCATTGAGCCTGCTTGTGCTCTTTCTGCTGCTGGCATTGGTGATGGCCGTCGTCTCGGGCTTTGTGCCCGTGGTGACATCCCCGGCCTGGTTCGTGCGGACACTCCACATCGGCGCGGCCGCGAGCCTTGGCTTTGCCGCCCTGTGGGGCGTGATGGTCTTTCTGCTTCCCGCCCCGGATCTGTCCTTGCCCAGGCGGATCGCGGCCTGCATGGTCGGGCTGCTGCTGGGCGCCGTGACGGGGGGCTGCTGGTCAACCGGACCATTCCCGGCATTGCCGCGCTGGCCTTCGGACAACAGGTCGGCAACCTGCATGTCGTGGACGCCCTGCCGCGCTACGAACGCAAATGCAGCAATCCCATCCTGCTCCTGGGGGGCGAGAAGCTCTGCGGCTATCCCGAAGAACTGCGCGCGAAAATGGCGCCGGGGATGCGCATCGTCGTCATCGGGCGCGGCACCTGGATGGGCGTGATCCCGCGCGAGGTTGAGCCGCTGGATCTGGCCAAGCTGTCGCGCCGCCGCGGGCGACCCGCGCCAGCCGCGCCATGATCGCCATTCCGCCGACCAGCGCCTTCTACTCGGCGCAGGGCGGCCGGTGGACTGCATCCCAGCCCAGCAGGGCCGGCGCCAGCAGCGGGGCGCTGATGCGGGTCATCGGGCTCGGGCCCGCCACAAGGAAACGGGGGCCGCAAGGGCCCCCGTTCGCATTCGATCCGGCGCGCTTACTCGGCCGGCACCGCCGCCAGGTCTTCGACATCCGCGATGGGATGCGTCAGATGCGGCAGCATCTCGCGCGGGCAGACCTGCAGGAAGTTCAGCTTTTCTTCCTCCCAGTTCTGCAGGATGTCCTCGGCCCGGCGCGAGCGGGTCTCGCGCGCATGACGCTCGATCAGGCCCTTCAGCTCGGCTTCCCAATGCGCTTGCGTCACCGGGCACAGGATCAGCGTCTCGGCATTGACATAGTCGCGCGCCAGCCCCTCGGGGTCATAGAGATAGGCCATGCCCCCGGTCATGCCGGCGCCGAAATTGGCACCGATCCGGCCCAGGATCACCGCGACGCCGCCGGTCATGTATTCGCAGCCGTTGCTGCCGCAGCCCTCGATCACCACCTTGGCGCCCGAGTTCCGGACCGCGAAACGCTCGCCCGCGCGGCCGGCCGCGAACAGGTAGCCGTCGGTGGCGCCGTAAAGCACGGTATTGCCGATGATGGTGTTCTCGGCTGCGACCAGCGGGCTCGACATCGGCGGGCGCACGGTGATGGTGCCGCCCGACAGCCCCTTGCCGACATAGTCGTTGGCGTCGCCCGAGACCTCGATCTTCAGCCCCGGCGCGGCAAAGGCGCCCAGCGACTGGCCCGCGCTGCCGGTCAGCCGCACGGTCAGGTGGTCGGGCTGCAGGTTGTTGCGCATGCCGAAGGTCTGCACGATCATCGAACTGGTCCGCGTGCCGATGGTGCGCAGCGTGTTCCGGACCGCATAGCTCAACTGCATCTTCTCGCCGTCCGAGAAGAAGCGGCTGGCGTCGCGGATGATCTCGGCATCCAGCGTGTCCGGCACGGCGTTGCGCGGCTTGGTGCGGTCGTAGACGATCTTCTCGCTGCCATCGACGGTGATCAGCAGCGGGTTCAGGTCCAGATCGTCCAGCGACTTGTCGCCCCGGCTGACCTGGGTCAGCAGGTCGGCGCGGCCGATGATCTCGTCGAGCGAGCGCGCGCCGATGCTCGCCAGGATCTCGCGCACCTCGGTCGCATAGAAGGTGATCAGGTTCACCACCTTGTCGGCCGAGCCGGTGAACATCGCCCGCAGCTTTTCATCCTGGGTGCAGACGCCGACCGGGCAGGTGTTCGACTGGCATTGCCGCACCATGATGCAGCCCATGGCGATCAGCGCCGCGGTGCCGACGCCGTATTCCTCGGCCCCCATCATCGCCGCCATGACGATGTCGCGGCCGGTGCGCAAGCCCCCGTCGGTGCGCAGCGTCACCCGGTCGCGCAGCCGGTTCATCGCCAGCACCTGATGCGCCTCAGTCAGCCCCATCTCCCAGGGCAGGCCGGCGAACTTGATCGAGGTCGCCGGCGACGCCCCGGTGCCGCCGTTGTGCCCCGAGATCAGGATCACGTCGGCCTTGGCCTTGGCCACGCCCGCCGCGATGGTGCCGACGCCGCTGGAGGCCACCAGCTTCACGGTGATCTTGGCGCGCGGGTTGATCTGCTTCAGGTCATAGATCAGCTGCGCCAGGTCCTCGATCGAATAGATGTCGTGGTGCGGCGGGGGCGAGATCAGCGTCACGCCCTTGGTCGAATGCCGCAGCCGCGCGATCAGGTCGGTGACCTTCATGCCCGGAAGCTGGCCGCCCTCGCCGGGCTTGGCGCCCTGCGCGACCTTGATCTCCAGTTCCTCGCAGGCGTTCAGGTATTCGGCGGTGACGCCGAAGCGGCCCGAGGCGACCTGCTTGATCTTGGCGCAAGGGTTGTCGCCATTCGGCAGCGGGTGGCTGTGCGCCGGATCCTCGCCGCCCTCGCCCGAGTCGGACTTGGCGCCGATGCGGTTCATGGCGATGTTCAGCGTCATATGCGCCTCGGGCGACAGCGCGCCCAGCGACATGCCCGGCGTCACGAAGCGCTTGCGGATCGAGGTGATGCTTTCGACCTCCTCCAGCGGCACCGGCTTGCCCAGCGGCTTGATGTCCAGAAGGTCGCGCAGGTGGATCGGCGGATTCGCCCGCATGGTGGCGGTGAACTGCTTCCACACGTCATAGGACGCCTTTTCGCAGGCGATCTGCAACAGCTTCATGGTGTTGGCTTCCCAGGCGTGCTTTTCGCCTGACCGCCGCGCCTTGTAGAAGCCGCCGACCGGCAGCAGCTCGGTGGTGTCGGAATGGAAGCCCCTGGCGTGGATGTCCTCCAGCTTCGCCTGCAAGCCGTGCAGACCGATGCCGGAAATCCGCGACTGCATGCCGGGGAAATATTCCGCCACCATGGCGCGCGACAGCCCCACCGCCTCGAAGTTCAAGCCCCCGCGATAGGAGCTGAGCACCGAGATCCCCATCTTCGCCATGATCTTCAGCAGGCCGGCGTCGATGGCGTCGCGATAGTTGCGCATGTTCTCGATCAGCGAGCCCGAGAGCAGCCCGCGCTCGATCCGCTCGGCGATGGTGTCCTGCGCCAGATAGGGGTTCACCGTGGTCGCGCCGCAGCCGATCAGCACCGCGAAATAATGCGGGTCGATACATTCCGCCGAGCGCACGTTGACCGAGCAAAAGGTCCGCAGCCCCTTGCGGGTCAGCCAGCTGTGCACCGCGCTGGTCGCCAGGATCATCGGCAGGCCGATGCGGTTCGGACCGATCTTCTCGTCCGACAGCACCAGATGGCCGGCGCCCGAGCGCACGGCATCCTCGGCCTCGGCGCGGATGCGGGCCAGGGCCTCGGCCATGGCCTCGGGGCCGGCGCCATCGGCGAAGGTGCAGTCGATCTGCGTCACCGCATCGCCGAACAGCTTCATCATCTCGGCGAATTCGCCATTGGCGACGAAGGGGCTTTCCAGCAGCAGGATCTCGGTCTGCGCGCTGGATTCGTCCAGCACGTTCTTGAGGTTGCCGAAACGGGTCTTGAGGCTCATCACCCGCGTCTCGCGCAGGCTGTCGATGGGCGGGTTGGTCACCTGGCTGAAGTTCTGCCGGAAGAAATGCGACAGCGGCCGATACTGGCCCGACAGCACCGCCGGCGGCGTGTCGTCGCCCATCGAGGCCAGCGCCTCCTTGCCGTCCTCGGCCATGGGCGCCAGCATCGATTCGATTTCCTCGACCGTATAGCCGGCGGCGATCTGGCGGCGGCGCAGTTCCTCGCCGGTAAAGACCAGCTCCTCGGGCAGGTCGCGCATCACCTCCGAAAGCTGCACCACCTTCTCGATCCACTCGCCGAAGGGCTGGGCCGAGGCCAGGTAGTCCTTGATCTCGCGGTCGTGGTAGAGCTTGCCCTCGGCCATGTCGACGGCGATCATCTGGCCCGGACCCAGCGCGCCCTTCTCGCGCACCGTGGCCTCGGCGACCGGGACCATGCCGGCCTCGGACCCCGCGATCAGCAGCCCGTCGCCGGTGATGACATAGCGCAGCGGCCGCAGCCCGTTGCGGTCCAGGCCGCCGCAGACCCAGCGCCCGTCGGTCATCGCCAGCGCCGCCGGCCCGTCCCAGGGCTCCATGACCGAGTTGCAATAGGCATACATATCGGCCCAGGCCTGCGGCATGTCGGTGGTGGCCTTGGACCAGGCTTCCGGCACCAGCATGGTCTTGGTCATCGGCGCCGAGCGGCCCGAACGCACCATGACCTCGAACACCGCGTCCAGCGCCGCCGAGTCGGACGAGCCGCCCGGGATGATCGGCTTGATATCCTCGGCCATCTCGCCGAAGGCGCGGCTGGCCATGCGGATCTCGTGGCTGCGCATCCAGTTCGAATTGCCCTTCAGCGTGTTGATCTCGCCGTTATGGGCCAGCATGCGGAAGGGTTGCGCCAGCCACCATTGCGGGAAGGTGTTGGTGGAATAGCGCTGGTGATAGATGGCGAAGGCCGATTCGAACCGCTCGTCCTTCAGGTCGGGATAGAACTCGGCCACCTGCTCGGCCAGCATCATGCCCTTGTAGATGATCGACCGGCAGGACAGCGTGCACAGATACAGTCCGCCGATCTGCGCGGCGATGGCGGCCTTCTCGATGCGGCGGCGGATGATGTACAGCTCGCGCTCGAACTGCTCCTGGTCGATGTCCTTTTCGCAGCGGATCAGGATCTGCTCGATCTCGGGGCGGGTGGCATTGGCCTTTTCGCCCAAGACCGCGGTGTTCACCGGCACATGCCGCCAGCCATAGATGTAATGGCCCATGCGCAGCACTTCGGATTCGACGATGGTCCGGCAAAGCTCCTGCTGGGCGAAATTCGTGCGCGGCAGGAAGCACTGGCCGACCGCGATCAGCTTCGACTGATCCGGCTCGTGGCCGGTGCGCCGCACCTGGTCATAGAAGAACGGCACCGGGATCTGCACATGGATGCCGGCGCCGTCGCCGGTCTTGCCGTCGGCATCGACCGCGCCGCGGTGCCAGATCGCCTTCAGCGCGTTGATGCCGGCATCGACCACCTTGCGGCTGGCCTTGCCGTCCAGGTTCACCACCAGGCCGACGCCGCAAGAGGAATGCTCGTCCTCGGCGCGATACAGCGAATGTTGGTCCATCCAGTCGCGGCGGGCCTGTTCCTGCTGTTCCCAGCTCATGTTTTCACAGTCCTTCACGTCCGTGCCCCTTTCAAAAGCTGCCTCACGGCGTCGGCATCGCGGCCGTTCACCATCTGCAGGTCGCAATCATATTCCGGCGTGGTCGCGCCAAAGCCGGGTTGTCCCGGAAAGGCGAAGGTCACCGGGCTGTCGTTGGTTTCCTGGCGCGCGCCGGTCCAGTCCTCCGAGGTCTCGACCCCGCCATAGAACCGGCCCTGGGCGCGGCTGATGAACTGCTGGCCCTTGCGGGTAATCAGCACGTCGCCCGTTTCGCTATAGGTGGTCAGCTCGAACTGCGTCACCTCCAGGGGCACGCCATCGATCTGCACCGTCTCGCCGGTCAGCCGGTCCTCGCCGACGTGATGCAGCCGCTCGCCATTGTTCGAGCGGGTCCAGAAGTCGAAATCGTCCTTGCCGGTCGCCGCCAGCGTGCTGAATGAGGCGTCGTCCGCCGCGCCCTCCTCCAGCACGTCGACCAGGCCGCTGCGCAGGTCGGTGCTTTCCATCCAGCGCGTTTCCTTGTCGATGCGCGACTGGTAGGTGGCGCCCTCGCGGGTGAAATAGGTCACCCACTGGTCGCCCGGCGCATCGCCCGAACAGCGGTAATGCTGCGACACCGAACAGCCGCGGTTCTGCACCGTGATCTCCAGCCGGCAACCTTCCGGCGGGGTGAAGTTCGCCGCCGCTGCGGGCAGGGCGAAAAGGGTCAGCAAGCCTGCCGTTCCCGCCGCAAGCCGCCCGGCCCGCGCAACGGGCAACGCGCGCAGCCTGTGTACGCGCGGTGTACGGTCCGTGTACGTCCCGTGCATCATGGTCACACCCCCTATTCGGCGGCGACGCGGGCGCTGCCGGCCAGGAAGCCGGCGATGCTGTCGGCGGCCTCGCGGCCGTCGCGGATCGCCCAGACCACCAGGCTGGCGCCACGCACGATGTCGCCCACGGCAAAGACGCCGGGCAGGCTGGTCTGATGCGTCTGGTAATCGGCCTTGATCGTGCCCCAGCGCGTCACCTCCAGCCCCTCGACGCCCCAGAGCCGCGGCAGCTCCTCGGGCTCGAAACCCAGCGCCTTGATCACCAGGTCGGCCGGCTCGTCGTAATCGGCGCCCTCGATCAGCTCCGGCGACTGCCGGCCGCTGACGTCCGGCGCGCCCAGCCGCATCCGCTGCACCCGGACCGAGGCGATGGCGGGCAGCCCGTCCACATCGACCTCTTGCGCGACCATCGCCTCGCCGGTGACATGGCCGCTGAACGAGCCGGGGGCGGAAAGCCACACGAATTCAACGCCTTCTTCCTCGGCGTTCTGCACTTCGCGCTGGCTGCCCGGCATGTTGGCGCGGTCGCGGCGATACAGGCACTTGACCGATTGCGCGCCCTGGCGGATGGCGGTGCGCACGCAGTCCATGGCGGTGTCGCCGCCGCCGATCACCACGACGCGCTTGCCGCGGGCATTCAGCTCGCCATCCTCGTAGTCGGGGATCTCGTCGCCCAGATCGACCCGGTTCGAGGCGGTCAGATAGTCCAGCGCCCGCACCACGCCCCTGGCCTCGGCATTGTCGATGTCCAGGTCGCGGGTCTTGTAGACGCCGGTCGCGATCAGCACCGCGTCATGCTTGCCGCGGATGGCGTCGAAGCTGATGTCCTCGCCGACATTGGCGTTCAGCACGAATTCCACGCCGCCGTCGCGCAGCAGCTGGTTGCGGCGCTCGACCACGGATTTCTCCAGCTTGAAGCCGGGGATGCCATAGATCAGCAGCCCGCCGGCGCGGTCGTGGCGGTCATAGACCGTGACCTGATAGCCCATGCGGCGCAGCCGGTCGGCGGCGGCCAGCCCGCCCGGGCCGGCGCCGATGATGCCAATGGATTCAGGGCGTTCCACCACCGGGGCGGCGGGCTGGACCCAGCCCATCTCCCAGGCGGTGTCGGTGATGTATTTCTCGATGGCGCCGATGGTGACGGTGCCGTGGCCGGATTGCTCGATGACGCAATTGCCTTCGCACAGCCGGTCCTGCGGGCAGATGCGGCCGCAGATCTCGGGGAATGTGTTGGTTTCCTGGCTGCGGAAATAGGCCTCTTGCGTGCGGCCCTCGGCGGTCAGGCGCAACCAGTCCGGGATGTTGTTATGAAGCGGGCAATGGCTCTGGCAATAGGGCACGCCGCATTGGCTGCAGCGGCTGGCCTGTTCCTTGGCCTTGGCGTCGGCAAACTCGCGATAGATCTCGTGGAAGTCTTCCGAGCGGGTCGCCGCGTCACGCTTTTCGGGCATCTCGCGCCCGATGGTGACGAATTTGAGCATCTTTTGCGTGGCCATGGCTGCGCGTCCTTCGATCGCGAGGAGTATGAGAGCCTGATAAAACAGGCCGCAGCCGATTAAAAGTCAGCTAAGCTGACCTAATTAACGATTTCTGGCACCCGTCGGCAGATTTTCTTGCTGCGAGTGCGAAAAATAGGTCAGCGCATCTTACCAACCTGCCTGCAAAGCCAGCAGAACCAAGGCGCCGACCACGATTCGCCACCAGGCGAAGAACGCATAGCCATGCGCCGAGACGTAATTCAGCAGCCCGCGCACCACGACCACGGCCGCCAGGAAGGCGCAGACGAAGCCGACGACGATATTGCCCGCCGCCGCCGCGTCCAGGATGTCGCGGTTCTTGTAGAGGTCATAGACAAAGGCGCCCAGCATCGTGGGCATGGACAGGAAAAAGCTGAATTCCGCGGCAGAACGCTTGTCGGCGCCCAAAAGCAGGGCACCGACGATGGTCGCCCCGGAACGCGAGACGCCGGGAATCATCGCCAGGCACTGGATGAAACCGATCTTCACCGCCATCGGCAGCGGGAAATCCTCGGCCGCGTGATAGCGCGGCCGGGTCGCCATGCGGTCCACGAACAGCAGCACCACCCCGCCCAGGATCAGCATGCTGGCGATCAGCAGCGGGGTTTCGAACAGGATCTCCTTGATGACCTTGTGCGCCAGCACACCGATCACCACGGCGGGCAGGAAGGCCAGCAGGACCGCCAGGATGAAGCGGCGCGCCTTGGGATCATGCGGCGCGCTGGAAAAGATCCGCCACAGCTTGCCGGCATAGACCCCCAGGATCGCCAGGATCGCGCCCAGCTGGATCAGCACCTCGAAGGCGCGGCCCGGTGAGTCGAAGCCCAGGAAATGCCCGGCCAGCAGGACATGGCCTGTCGAGGAAACCGGGATGAACTCGGTCAGCCCCTCCAGCAGACCAAGGGCGGCGGCGACAAGCGTGTTGTGATCCATCAGTTGTCGCGGAGGTTCTTCGCGGTCGCGGTGATGGCGTCATATTGCCCCGCGGGGCGGAAGCGCCACAGGTATTCGGCGATGACGGCGGGGGCGGCGGTCGGCTCGATGCCCAGGTCGGCGAGGGTCTTGGTGCCCTCGGCGACCCGGTTCGGCAGCCGCAGCGTGCGGGCCTGGTCCCTGGTCAGGATGCGGTTGGTCAAAAGCCCGCCCGTCACCACCTGGCCCGCGTCCAGCACGCTGCCCATGACGCCGGCCAGCACATGCGGCAGGCCGATGATGGCGCGGCGCCGGCCGGTGGCGGTCAGCACTTGGCGCGCCACGTCGCGCATGGTCAGCACGTCCGGCCCGCCCAGCTCATAGATCCCCGGCGCCGCCAAGCCCGAGGCCGCCAGGGCCGCGGCCCGCGCCACGTCCATGACATAGACCGGCTGCACCTCGGTCCGCGCGCCCGGGACCAGCAGGAACGGCCCCAGCCGGGTCATCGCCGCGATGCGGTTGTAGAAATTGTCGTCCGAGCCGAAGATGATCGAGGGCCGCAGGATCACCGCATCCGGCCGCTGCGCCAGAACGGCAGCCTCGCCCCGGCCCTTCGAGGCGGCATAGAGGCTGGAGGACTCCGGGTCGGCGCCCAGGGCCGAGACATGCACGAGATGCTTCACGCCCTGCTGGGCGGCGATGCGGGCGATGCGGCCGGCGGCCTCTTCATGGATGGCGTCGAAGGTGTTCTTGCCCTCGCGCACCAGGATGCCGACGCAGTTGATGACCGCATCGGCATCGGTCATGCAGGCGGCAACCGACAGGTCGTCGCGGACGTTGCAGGGCACCGGCTCGACCTGGCCGGGGGCGCCATAGGTGCGCACGATGCCGGCCTGGTTCGGGCGGCGCACGGCGACGCGGATGCGCCAGCCCTGCTGGGCCATGACCCGGGCGATCTGCCGGCCCAGGAAGCCAGACCCGCCATAGATGGTGACAAGCTTGGTTGCGGACATGGCTCTCGCTCCTATGCGTGGCGTGCTTGTCCGTTCATTACCCAAGCCCGCCGCCAGCGGCAAGCCGTGGCCGCAGCCCGTCCGCGACCGCATCCGCCACCCGCAGCGCATTGGCGGCGATGGTCAGGCTGGGATTGACGCCGTTCGAGGTCGGCATGAAGGAACTGTCGGCCACGTAAAGGTTTTCCACCCCGTGCAGCCGGCAGTCGCGGTCCAGGACGCTGGTGCCGGGGTCGTCGCCGAAGCGCAGCGTGCCGCAGGGATGGGCGAAGTTCAGCTGCGGCGCCGCGCCCATGAACATGGCGCGATGCGGCCGGAAGGCCTGGCGCATCGCCTTGCGGAAGGCGGCGCGGCGGCCGCGCAGCTCGTCCGAGATGTCGTAGTGAAAGCGCAGCCGGTCGGGATCGGCCGCATCGGGCAGCACCCGGTTCCCGGCATAGGGCAGATCCTCCAGCACGCCGACGAATAGCTTGGCATTGCCCAGCATCCGCGCGGCGATGGTGGCCGGGATGCGCAGCCCGTGGCGCAGCACCCGCAGCCGGCGCAGCGGCGACTGGTCGAAGCGGCCATGCAGCGCATGCAGGATCTCGCCGAAACCGGCGCTCAGCCCCATGGATTGCACGGTGCCGAAGCGCTGGCCCTCCATGAAATACAGGTCGCGCAGGCTGATCGAGCGCGTCGCCTCGTCCCGGCCGCGCCCGGCCCAGATCGCGATGATCTCGGACAGGTGGAACATCAGGTTGCGCCCGACCAGCCCGCTGCGGTTGCCAAGCCCCTCGGG
The DNA here is from genome assembly GCF_000371965.1 of Paracoccus sp. N5. Lineage (NCBI taxonomy): Bacteria > Pseudomonadati > Pseudomonadota > Alphaproteobacteria > Rhodobacterales > Paracoccaceae > Paracoccus > Paracoccus sp. N5. Next base: position 1,762,954 of record NZ_AQUO01000001.1, read on the forward strand.
CCAGGCCTCGGCCGCCGAGTTGAGCAGCAGCGCCGGCGAGGCCAGCCCGCCCGCCGCCAGCACGTAGCGCCGGGCGCGCAGGGTGAATTCCCGGCCTTGGTGCTGGCAGGTCAGGGCCTGGACCCGGCCGGCATCGGCCTCGATCCGGGTGACGGTGCAGCGGTCGATCAGCGCGGCGCGCCCGGTCTCCAGCGCCGGCAGCACGCCGGCCGTGCGGCCGTCCATCTTGCAGCGCCGCGCGCAGCGCCGGCCGAAGCAGTTCTCGCAGCCGGGCAGGAAGCGCGCCGCCATATGGGTGCGATAGGGGTGCATGCCGGCGCGGCGCAGATCCTGCATCAGCGCCGCATCCGAGGCCGGCAGCGGCAGCACCGGCGCCAGTAGCGCGGCACCGTTCGGGGCCAGCGGATCGACCTCGCCGTTGATGTGGAAATAGCGCTCGGCCAGTTCGAACCAGGGCCGCATCTCGTCATAGCCGACGGGCCAGCCGCCGGTGGGATGCGGATGGCCGTCGCTGTCGTCCAGGTCGTGCCGCTCGGGCCGTTCCAGGGTCGCGGCGTAATAGGCCGAGGTGCCGCCGACGCCGGCGCCGATCATGCCGTCGAGCTCGCACCAGGCGCCATCGAGCTCCGCCTCGAGCAGCCGGGGCCAGGCGCCGTTGGCGAGCCGTTCGTCGGGGTCGCGGGTCTCGATCCCCAGGGCGGGCAGGGCGGCGTCGCCCAGGTCGGGGCCCTTTTCCAGGTAGAGCACGGAAAGCCCCTGTTCGGCCAGGCGCCGTCCGGCCGTGCCGCCGCCCACGCCGGTGCCGATCACGATGGCATCCCATTCGCGGCTTATGAGGTCATCCATGATGGTCCGTTCGACTGGGGCACAGGCAACATTATACGAGTCGTGAAGCCCTTCTAATCCCGCCGGGATTTGCCCAGCAAGCTGGCCGAATGGACAGGCCCGAACAGGGTGCGCGGCCGGCCCGGCAAGGCCCGGATGCGGCGCCTGTCCGAGCGGGTGAAAAAAGATTTGCGCGGCGCGAAGATTTTCTCCGAACCCCCGTTGACACCCCCCGCGGCTGGCCTTAATCACCCGGCTTACGCGACCTGCCCAGGTGGCGGAATTGGTAGACGCGCACGGTTCAGGTCCGTGTGCCGCAAGGCGTGGAGGTTCGAGTCCTCTCCTGGGCACCAAAATAAAAACCGCGCAAGCCTTTGGGTTTGCGCGGTTTTTGTTTTCTGCCCGCGCTGATTGCCAGGCCCGCGCCGGTGGCGCGGCCGCGTGGGTATTTGAAGAGCAAAGAAGCCGGGCGGGAACGCGGGCTGTCGCGAGGCCGGCCGGGCCGGGGCGAAAGGATGCAGGGCGATGATTCCACGGTTTGGACCACCTCCGGGGGCGCGGGACTATCGGTTGCGGCCGGGGGCCTATGCGCTGCTGATCCGCGGCGGTGCGGCGCTGCTGACGTTCCAGCGCGCGCCGGTGCCCGAGTTCCAGCTGCCCGGCGGCGGTATCGATCCCGGCGAATCGCCGCTTTGCGCCCTGCATCGCGAGGTGGCCGAGGAGACCGGCTGGAGCATCGGCGGCTGCCGGCGCCTGGGCGCCTATCGCCGGTTCTGCTTCATGCCGGATTACGATTTCTGGGCCGAGAAGCTATGCTCGGTCTGGATCGCCCGGCCGGTGCTGCGCCGCGGTCCGCCCCGCGAGCCCGGGCATGAGGCGCATTGGGTGCCGCTGGACCAGGTCGCGCGGCTGTTGCCCGATCCCGGCGGGCGCGCCTTCGTGACGGCGGCCTTGCGGCGCGGCGCCGCGGGTCAGGCACGCCGCTGATCGACCGGTGCGACAGGGCCGCGCCGCTCGATCAGCACGGCCGAGATGTCGTCGCTGCGCTGGCCGCCGGCGTAATTCGCGGCCGACCAGCAGATCGATTCCAGCAGCGCGTCGCCCCGCAGCAGGGCATTGGTGCGCAGGATGGCCTGAAGCCCCTCGTCGCCCAGCGGCACGCCGCGGGCATTCTCGGCCTCGGTCAGCCCGTCCGAGGCGATGAACAGCCGGTCGCCGGGGTGCAGGAACAGCTGCACCTCGTCGTATTCGGCATGGTCGAAGACGCCGACCGGCAGGCCGCCGCCGCCGATCCGCTCCATGCTGCCGTCGGCGCGTTGCAGGACCGGGTGGGGATGGCCGGCCTGCACCAGCCGCAGCCGGCCGCTGAGGAAATCCAGGTCGGCATAGACCATGGTGAAATAGGAATCGGTGCGCAACTCCTGGATCATCAGCGCATTGAGCAGGCGCAGGATCTCGGCCGGGGGATGGGCGTCGTAGAGCCCAAGCTCGGTGATGCGCAGCGCGACATTGTGGTCGGTGGCGCCCGAAAGCAGCGCCGCCAGCCGGGCGCTGAGCAGCGCCGCCGCCACGCCGTGGCCGGCCACGTCCAGCGCGAACATGCCGACGCGCCGGGCATTGATCGGAAAGAAGCCGACCAGGTCGCCGCCGATCTGGCCGGCCGGGCGCATCAGCAGCGACAGCTCGAAATCGCCGAAATGGCCGTGCCTTTCGCGGACCAGCCCCTGTTGCAGGCGCCGCGCCTCGCGCAGGTCGCGGTCGATGGCGGCCTGGGTCTCGCGCAGCTGGTCCAGCGTGTCGCGCAGCTGGGCATTGGTGCTGCGCAAGCTTTCCTCCATGCGCAGGATGCGCTCGCTGGCGGAAAGCCGGGCCAGCAGTTCCGCCCCCGAGACCGGCTTGGTCATGAATTCATCCGCTCCGGCGCGCAGCCCCTCGGCAATGTCCTTCTTGTCGTTGCGCGAGGTCAGCAGGATGAAATAGCCGTAGCGGTCGGATTGCATGTCCCGGAACTGACGGCAGAATTCCAGTCCGGTCTGGCCCGGCATCATCCAGTCCGAGATCACGATGTCCGGCCGCCGGTCCAGGCAGATCCGCATCGCCTCTTCGCCGCTGGCGGCCTCGACCACGTGATAGCCGGCGCGGATCAGTTGCACCGCCAGCGTGCGCCGTTGCGCCCGGCTGTCGTCGACAAGCAGGACCAGCCGCGAATTATGCGGAATGGACTTCACGGCCTGGCTGTCGAGGATCATCATGTCCCCGGTCTAACCCGCCGAGTTGAAGACTCCGTTAATCCCGACAATTTTCGCGATTAACACGCCAGAGATGAAATTGCTGCTATGCTGGCCGCATGATTCTTGCAAAGGTTGTCCATGCTGGATTGGAACCGCATCAACGAACTGCGCGCCGAGGTCGGGGACGACGAGTTCCAGCTGATCCTGGAGCTGTTTCTCGACGAGGTCGAGGGCGTGCTCATGCGCCTGTCGCGGCGCAATGCCCTGCGGCTGGAAACCAACCTGCATTTCCTGAAGGGCTGCGCCTGGAACCTGGGCTTTTCCGACTTCGGCAATCTCTGCGACCAGGGTGAGCGTATCGCGGCGCAAGGGCGGCCGATGCAGGTCGATACCCCCGGCCTGCTGCAAAGCTATTCCGAATCGAAGCGGGCGCTGATGCGCGGGCTGGAGGCCGATGCCCGCCCCGTCCAGACCGGCATGCGCCGCGCCTGAAGGGGGAGGATCGGGCCAGGATCAGATCAGGAATTCCGCCAGCACCGGGTCGCGGGTGATGTCGCGATAGCCGATGCCCGCCGCCTCCAGCCGGGCGCGCAGGCTGTCCAGGTTCTCGGGCCGGGTCGTCTCGATGCCGATCAGGATCGAGCCGAAGTTGCGCGCCGATTTCTTCAGATATTCGAAACGGGCGATGTCATCCTCGGGGCCGAGCAATTGCAGGAAGTCGCGCAGCGCGCCGGGGCGTTGCGGCATGCGCAGGATGAAATAGCGTTTGAGCCCCGAGAAACGCTGCGCGCGTTCCTTGACCTCGGGCAGGCGCTCGAAGTCGAAATTGCCGCCCGAGCAGATGCAGACCACGCGCTTGCCGGCCAGGTCCGGCATGTCCCGCAACACGTCTACCGCCAGCGCGCCGGCGGGTTCCAGCACGATGCCCTCGATGTTGAGCATGTCGAGCATGGTGACGCAGATGCGATCCTCGGGCGCGGGGTGGACCTGCGCGGCCGAGAAGCGTTTCAGTGCTGCGAAGGGCAGGTCGCCGATCCGCGCCACGGCGGCGCCATCGACGAAATTGTCCACCGCCGGCAGGGTGACCTGGGCGCCGGTCAGCAGCGCCTCGCGCAGGCTGGCGCCGCCCTCGGGCTCGGCAAAGGCGATTTCGGTCCGGGGGGCGAGCTGGGCCAGAAGACTGGTCACGCCGGCCGCCAGCCCGCCGCCGCCCACCGGCAGCACGACCAGGTCGGGCGCCCGGCCCAGCTGGTCCAGCAGCTCCAGCCCGACGGTCGCCTGGCCCTCGATGATGTCGGGATCGTCGAAGGGCGACAGGAAGGTGGCCCCGTCCCGGCGCGCGAATTCCTGCGCGGCGGTCAGGGTCTGGTCGAAATAATCGCCGGTCAGCACGATCTCGACGGCGCCGCCGCCGAAGATCCGGGTCTTGGCGATCTTCTGCTGCGGCGTGGTCACCGGCATGAAGATGGTGCCCTTCGCGCCGAAATGCCGGCAGGCGAAGGCCATGCCCTGCGCGTGATTGCCGGCGCTGGCGCAGACGAAATGGCTGGCCCCGCCCCGCGCCACGATCTTGCGCATGGCGTTGAAGGCGCCGCGCAGCTTGTAGCTGCGCACCGGCGTCAGGTCTTCGCGTTTCAGCCAGATCTCGGCGCCGTAGCGGGCCGAGAGGTGGTCGTTCTTCTGCAAGGGGGTCGGCTCGAAGAGGTCGCGCAACGCGATCCCTGCCTGGCGGACAGAGGCGGCAAAGTTTTCCATGGTGTCGCGCATGGCGCGAAACGTGTGGATTCGCAAGGGTTCTCGCGCAGTCAGCGCAGGTGCCGACCCTCGACATAATGGCCGTAGAGGGTGGTAATGATCGAAAGGTTGAAGAGCATCAGCAGCAGGTAGGCCGGGAGCAGCACCGCCAAGGCGACCCATCGCGCGATTCCGGTCGATGGCAGGGTCTCGACCATCGCAGCGCCAAGCTCCAGCATGACCAGCAGGCCGTAGAGCATGGCGGTGATGGTTTCCACCACTCCGGGCTCTTGTCCCGTCTTGCGCCAGGCGTCGCGCAGGCCCAATGGCCGGCCAAGCGCCGCCGCGACCAGCTTGGGCGACAGGCGCAGGGCGATCCAGGCGGCGATGAGGCCCAACAGCAGGCCGATCCAGAATCCATGCGCGCCGGGCGGTGTCGCCGCCATCAGCACAAGCTGCAACGGCAGGGTTACCACGCCGCCCAGGAACGAAATCACCAGCGTCCAGCCAAGATAGGCCGCCACCAGGTCCCATGGCCGCCGCTCGCCCGTGTCGTGCAGCAGCACATAGCGGTGCCAGTCCACCGCCACGGACACCAGCAGCGCGAGCGCCAGCATGATGCCGACGTAACCCACCAGTGCGTCCCGCAATGCCAGCGCGGCCAGCAGCGAACAGGCGATCAGCAGCCCCGACAGCAGCACGCGCCGCAATCCCAGCCGCAGCGTTGCGGGCAGGTTGCCCGTGACCTGGCGCCATGAATGGCGAAGAATTGCGACGGCTTTGGCCAGCACGGCGTTTCCCTTGTGGTGGTTCCGGGGTGTTCTGCCAGCCCTGCGGACCGATGGCCAGCCCGGCATCCCGCCAAGAACGGCCTTCCCCTTGTGACAGGGCGGGAAACGTCCTATTCCCTGCCGAAATTCCACGAAGGGTTAACCGCATGTCCGACGCGCCGAAGAAAGTCGTCCTTGCCTATTCGGGCGGGCTCGACACCTCGATCATCCTGAAATGGCTGCAGACCGAATATGGCTGCGAGGTCATCACCTTCACCGCCGACCTCGGCCAGGGCGAAGAACTGGACCCGGCGCGCAAGAAGGCCGAACTTCTGGGCATCAAGCCGGAAAACATCCACATCGAGGACCTGCGCGAGGAATTCGTGCGCGACTTCGTCTTCCCGATGTTCCGCGCCAATGCGGTCTACGAAGGGCTCTATCTGCTCGGCACCTCGATCGCGCGGCCGCTGATCTCGAAGCGGCTGGTCGAGCTCGCGCATCAGCACGGCGCCGATGCCGTGGCCCATGGCGCCACCGGCAAGGGCAACGACCAGGTGCGCTTCGAACTCAGCGCCTATGCGCTGGATCCGGCGATCAAGGTGATCGCGCCCTGGCGGATCTGGGACCTGACCTCGCGCACCAAGCTGATCGAATTCGCCGAGGCGAACCAGATCCCGATCGCCAAGGACAAGCGCGGCGAGGCGCCCTTCAGCGTCGACGCGAACCTGCTGCACACCTCGTCCGAGGGCAAGGCGCTGGAAAACCCGGCCGAGGAAGCCCCCGACTATGTCTATCAGCGCACCGTCAATCCCGAGGATGCGCCGGACACGCCGGAATATATCGAGATCACCTTCGAGCAGGGCGATGCGGTCGCGATCAACGGCCAGGCGCTGTCGCCGGCGACGATCCTGACCGATCTGAACGAATACGGCCGCAAGCACGGCATCGGCCGGCTGGACTTCGTCGAGAACCGCTTCGTCGGCATGAAGTCGCGCGGCATCTACGAAACCCCCGGCGGCACCATCCTGCTGGAGGCGCATCGCGGCATCGAGCAGATCACCCTGGACAGCGGCGCGGGCCACCTCAAGGACTCGATCATGCCGCGCTATGCCGAGCTGATCTACAACGGCTTCTGGTTCAGCCCCGAACGCGAGATGCTGCAGGCCCTGATCGACAAGTCGCAGGAGCATGTCAGCGGCACCGTCCGGCTGAAACTCTACAAGGGCTCGGTCGCCTGCGTCGGCCGCTGGTCGGATCATTCGCTCTACAGCGAAAAGCATGTGACCTTCGAGGAGGACGCCGGCGCCTATGACCAGAAGGACGCGGCGGGTTTCATCAAGCTGAACGCGCTGCGGCTGAAGCTGGTGGCGAACCGCAACGCCCGCTTCAAATAGGCTCCGATCAGGCCGTGGCCCCGCGCCGCGGCCCTTTTTCCTGGCGGAACGCGCGGCCGTTCCGGTGCGTTGCCCCCGCAAACGGAGGGCAAAGCCATGACGATTCCGAAAAACACCATCTGCCTGTGGTATGACAAGGATGCCGAGGCGGCGGCGCGGTTCTATGCCGAGACCTTTCCCGACAGCGCGGTGACGGCGGTGCGCCACGCTCCGGGCGATTATCCCTCGGGCAAGGCGGGCGACGTGCTGACCGTCGAGTTCACCGTCCTCGGCATCCCCTGCGTCGGGTTGAACGGCGGCCCGGCCTTCAAGCACAACGAAGCGTTTTCGTTCCAGGTCGCGACCGCGGACCAGGCGGAGACCGACCGCTACTGGAACGCCATCACCGGCAACGGCGGGCGCGAAAGCGACTGCGGCTGGTGCAAGGACCGCTGGGGCATCTCGTGGCAGATCACGCCGCGCACGCTGCTCGAGGCGATGGCGGCGGGCGGCGACGAGGCGAAGCGCGCCTTCGACGCCATGATGACGATGCAGAAGATCGACGTGGCGGCCATCGACGCGGCCCGGCGCGGCTGAAGGCGCTTTTCTTTGCCGCGCGGCCGCGTCAGGATGCGGCCATGACCCAGACGCCCCGCCCCGCCCGCATCGCCATCGTCACCGTCTCGGACCGCGCCTCGCGTGGGGAATACGAGGACAAGGGCGGCCCGGGCGCCGAGGCTTGGCTGCGCGCCACCGTGACCACGCCGATGCAGATCGGCCGGACCATCATCCCCGACGGCCGCGACAGCGTGGCCGCGACCCTGCGCATGCTGTGCGACCAGGGCACCGACCTGATCCTGATCACCGGCGGCACCGGCCCGGCGCCGCGCGACCAGACGCCCGAGGCCATGGCCGATGTCATGGAAAAGGAACTGCCCGGCTTCGGCGAGGAGATGCGCCGCGCCAGCCTGCGCGGGGTGCCGACCGCGATCCTGTCGCGCCAGACCGCCGGCATCCGCGGCGCCACGCTGATGATCACCATCCCCGGCAAGCCCTCGGCCATCGCCACCTGCCTCGACGCGGTCTTTGCCGCCGTGCCCTATTGCCTGGACCTGATCGGCGCCGGCTTCATCGACACCGACCCGGCCCGGATCAAGGCCTTTCGTCCCAAGGCCTAGGCATTCGCCAGACGCAGATCGGCGGGCAGCGAGTGATCCGCCACCGTCTCGGCATTGGCAAGGTCGTTCTCCAGATGCGCCAGCACCTCGGCCGGCGACCGGCCCAGGCCCTGCCAGCGCGCGGTCAGCCGGCGGCGCAGCTCCTCGGCAGGCACGTCCAGCATGACCGACAGATCCCAAAGCCCGGCCAGCTCACGCCAAGGCGCGCGGTCCAAGAGCAGGTAATTGCCCTCGACCACCACCAGCCTCGCCTGGTCCTCGACGCGCTCGGCGCCGGCGACAGCCAGGTCGCGGTCGCGGTCGAAGACCGGATAGACGACCGCGCCGCCCTGCTTCAGCCGGCGGATCAGGGCGACGAAACCCTCGGCGTCGAAGGTCTCGGGCGCACCCTTGCACGCCCGCAGCCCGTCCCGGTCCAGCAGCCGGTTGTCCAGGTGAAACCCGTCCATCGGCACCAGCACCGCCCCCGGCACGGCGGCGACCAGACCCTCGGCCAGGGTGGATTTCCCCGACCCCGGCGCCCCCACGATCGCCACCAGCCGCCTGCCCGCGCCCAGCCGCGCCACCTGATCGAGTATTTCTTTCATGCCCAAATATCCCGGGGGGAGTCCGCAGGACGGGGGGCAGCGCCCCCCATCCCTCGACGCTCAGGCGGCCTCGGCCACTTCGTCCGGCACCTTGGCGCCGGTCATGAAGGCCACCGCATCCGACATGGAATAATCCTGCGGCCGGATCACGCAGAGCCGCCGGCCCAGCCGATGGATGTGGATGCGATCCGCCACCTCGAACACATGCGGCATGTTGTGGCTGATCAGGATGATCGGGATGCCGCGCGAGCGCACGTCGCGGATCAGCTCCAGCACCCGGCGGCTTTCCTTGACCCCCAGCGCCGCCGTCGGCTCGTCCAGGATCACCACCTTGGAGCCGAAGGCCGCGGCGCGGGCCACGGCGACGCCCTGGCGCTGGCCGCCCGACAGGGTCTCGACCGCCTGGTTGATGTTCTGGATCGTCATCAGCCCCAGCTCGGTCAGCTTCTCGCGGGCGAATTTCTCCATCGCCGGACGGTCGAGCTGGCGGAACAGGCTGCCCATGATCCCCGGCTTGCGCAGTTCGCGGCCCATGAACATATTGTCGGCGATCGACAGGGCAGGGGACATGGCCAGCGTCTGGTAGACGCATTCGATGCCATGGCCGCGCGCCTCCAAGGGGCTGGCGAAGCGCACCGGCTTGCCGTCCAGGGTGATCTCGCCCTCGTCGGGCTGCACCGCGCCCGACAGCGCCTTGATCAGGCTGGATTTCCCCGCGCCATTGTCGCCGATCACCGCCAGGATCTCGCCCGGCATCAGGTCGAAGTCGCAGTTGTTCAGCGCCGTCACCTTGCCATAGCGCTTGACGAGGCCGCGTGCCTTCAGAAGCGGTTCTTCAGTCATGCCGATGCCTTTCTGATCCATTGGTCCACCGCCACGGCGAGGATGATGAGCATGCCAATCAGGAAGAAGGTCCATTGCGGGTCGGTGCCGACCATCTTCAGCCCCATCTCGAACACGCCGACGATCAGCGCGCCGAAGAACATGCCGACGATGGACCCGCGCCCGCCAAACAGGCTGATGCCGCCGATCACCACCGCGGTGATGGACTGGATATTGCCCAGCTGCCCGGTCGAGGCCGAGGGCGAGACCGAGCCGAAGCGGCCGATCATCACCCAGCCGGCGATGGCGCAGAACAGGCCGGCCAGCGCATAGACCTGGATCAGGATGCGCTTGGTCCGCACCCCCGCCAGCTCCGCCGCATCCGGGTCGTCGCCCACGGCATAGACATGGCGGCCCCAGGCGGTATGGCGCAGCACATAGGCCAGGATGGCGACCAGCGCGACCATCAGGAACACCGCGTAAAGGATCTTCACCCCGCCCGGCTGGATGGAATAGCCCCAGAATTGCAGCGCCGGGGCCTCGGCAGCGATGGCCGACGAGCGGATGGTCTCGTTGGCGGAATAGATGTAGTTCGCCGCCAGGATGATCTGCCAGGTGCCCAGCGTCACGATGAAGGGCGGCAGCTTGATGCGCGCGACCAGCCAGCCGTTGGCAAAGCCCAAGGCGGTGCCCGCCGCCAGCCCCAGCGCGATGGAAAGCGGCGCCGGGATGCCGTAGCGAAAGGTGAACTGCCCCATCAGCACCGAGGAGAACACCGCGATGGCGCCGACCGACAGGTCGATGCCGGCGGTCAGCACCACCAGCGACTGCGCGCAGCCCAGGATGCCGACGATGGCGATCTGCTGCAGGATGGTGGACAGCGTCACCGCCTTGAAGAAGTTCGGCGACAACAGGCCGAAGATGACCAGCGCCACCACCAGCACGATCATCGGCACCGCCGACGGCGTCATGTGCAGCCAGTGCTGCAGGCGCTTCAGCGCGCTTTTCTGTTCCTGGAATTCGGCAACCTTTTCCGAGGCGCCCTTCAGGCCTTCCTCGTAGCTGGTGGCCGTCTTTGCATCCGATGACATGGACGGTCTTCCCCCCCCTTGCGAGGCGCCAGCCGGCGCCGCTTGCCTGCTGTGGGCGGGACGCACCGCGCCCCACCCGGCGATTCAGGTGGCGATCAGCCCCAGCACAGCTCGGCGCCCTTGGCGCTGTCGATCGACTCGACGCCCTCGGCCGGCTTGTCGGTGACCAGCGCCACGCCGGTGTCGGTGAAGTCCTTGCCCTCGGTCGCGGCCGGCTTGGTGCCGTCCTTGGCAAAGGCGGCGATGGCCTCGATGCCCAGGGCCGCCATGGCCAGCGGGTATTGCTGCGAGGTGGCGCCGATCACGCCGTCCTTGACGTTCTGCACGCCCGGGCAACCGCCATCGACCGAGACGATCAGCACGTCCTTTTCGCGGCCGACGGCCTTCAGCGCCTCATAGGCGCCGGCGGCGGCGGGCTCGTTGATCGTATAGACCAGGTTGATGTCGGGATCCTTGGCCAGAAGCGATTCCATCGCCGTCAGCCCGCCTTCCTCGTTACCCGAGGTGACCTCGTGGCCGACGATGCGCGGGTCGGTCTCGTCGCCCCATTTCGCCGGGTCGCCCAGCTCGACGCCGAAGCCCTGCAGGAAGCCCTGGTCGCGCAGCACGTCGACCGAAGGCTGCGAAATGGCCAGGTCCAGCATGGCGATCCTGGCATCCGCCGCCTTGTCGCCCAGGGTCGCCTTGGCCCATTGCCCGATCAGCTCGCCCGCCTTGAAGTTGTCGGTGGCGAAGGTCGCGTCGGCGGCGTCGATCGGGTCCAGCGGCGTATCCAGCGCGATGACCAGCAGGCCGGCGTCGCGCGCGGCCTGGACCGCATCGACGATGGCCTTGGTGTCCGAGGCGGTGATCAGGATGCCCTTGGCGCCGTCGGCCACGCAGGCCTCGACCGCCGCCACCTGGCCCTCGTGGTCGCCGTCGATCTTGCCGGCATAGGACTTCAGCTCCAGCCCCAGCTCCTGGGCCTTGGCCGCGGCGCCTTCCTTCATCTTCACGAAGAAGGGGTTGGTGTCGGTCTTGGTGATCAGGCAGGCGCTGTCGGCCTGTGCCATGCCGGCGATCATCGTCAGGGCCGAGCCCGCCAGCACCGCGCGCAGCAGTTTCGTCTTGGTCATCTGGTCTTTCCTCCTCTGGGCGGGTTCCCGTCCGCTCCTCCGACTAAAGGCTGCCTTATCGGATGGGGGCTTGTCAATAAATCAATTTCGTTGATTTATATGCGGGGGAGGATGAGACCATGACGAATGCCATGCCTGCGGCGGCGACGCCGCAACGGTTGCGCAGCCATAACGAGCGGCTGATCCTGTGGCTGATTCGCCGCAACGGGCCGATGCCGCGCGCGGCCCTGGCCCAGGCCACCGGGCTTTCCGCCCAGGCCGTGACCAACATCACCCGCGAATTGATCGCCGACGGGCTGCTGGACGCGGGGGGCGAGCGGCAGCGCGGCAAGGTCGGCCAGCCGCTCTTGCCGCTGGCCCTGGCACCGGACGGAGCGCTGTTCCTGGGCCTCAAGGTCGGGCGCCGGGTGGCCGAACTGGTGCTGGTCGATTTCGCCGGCCAGATCAGGCAGATGCGCGCGCTGCCCCATGCCTTTCCGCAGCCCGATGCGATCCGCGATTTCGCGGTCTCGGCCAGTGCCGAGCTGCTGGCCGGGCTGACCGAAGCGCAGCGTGCGCGGCTGTCGGGCATGGGCATCGCCAGCCCGTTCTACCTGTGGGACTGGGCGCGCGAGATGGCGCCCTGGCGCGGCCGCGACCTGCGCGAGGAACTGGCCCAGGCGCTGGACCTGCCGGTCTGGCTGGAGAACGACGGCTCCTGCGCCTGCGGGGCCGAGATGATGTTCGGCACCGCGGACCTGCCCGAGGATTTCCTGTATTTCTACCTCGCGCATTTCGGCGGCGGCGGCGTGGTGCTGGACGGCCGGCTGCGGCTGGGGCCGTCGCGCAATGCCGGCGCCATGGGCTCGTTCCCGGTGCCGGGCGGCCAGCAATTGCTGGACGTGGCCTCGGTCTCGACGCTGGAATCGCGGCTGGGGCGCGAGCTGCCGCTGGAGGACGAGTCCTGGGACCTGCCGCCGGCTACCCAGCGGCAATGGCTGGACGAATCGGCGCGGGTGCTGTCCCATGCGGCGCTGGGAACGGTGGCCGCGCTGGACCTGCCGCTGGTGGTGATCGACGGCGCCATGCCCGCCACCCTGCGCGACGCGCTTGTCGCGGCGACAGCAGAGGCGCTGGCCGGCACGCGCCACCACGGCGTCACCTTGCCCGAGGTGCGCGCCGGCACCCTGGGGCGGCGGGCCCGCACGCTGGGCGCGGCGGCGCTGCCGCTTGGCGCGGGCTTCATGCCCGGTGGCACCTTCGCGGCGCCGCGCCCGCCGCGGCTCGGGCAGGAAACCGAAGGGGCGCAGCCGCGTTCCGGGGATGACAGGTGAAGAAAGGAAGCCGCGGCCATGGCCGACGATCCATACAAGGCGCTGGGCCTGGCGAGGACCGCCACGCAGGACGAGATCAAGAAGGCCTATCGCAAGATCGCCAAGACCGATCACCCGGACCTGAACCCCGACCCCGCCGCGCATGAACGCTTCAAGGCCGCCTCATCGGCCTATGACCTGCTGAAGGATCCCGAGCAGCGCGCCCGCTTCGACAAGGGCGAGATCGACGCCCAGGGCCAGGAGCGGCCGCAGCGGCATTACTACCGCGAATATGCCGAGCAGGGCGACAACCCCTATCGCCAGAGCCACGGTTTCGAGGATTTCTCGGACGTGTTCTCGGACCTGTTCGGCCAGCGGGCGCAGGCGCGGCGCGGCGGCGGGGCGAGGAGTTTCGACATGCGCGGCCCCGACCAGCGCTTCACGCTGGAGATCGATTTCATGACCGCCGCCCGCGGCGGCTCGACCCGGATCACCATGCCCGACGGCAGCGTGCTGGAGGTGAAGATCCCCGAGGGCGCGCATGACGGCCAAGTGATTCGCCTGCGCGGCAAGGGCGGCATGGGCATGGGCGAGGGCGAGCCGGGCGATGCGCTGCTGACGCTGATCGTCGCCGACGACCCCGATTGGCGCCGCGACGGTGACGATGTGGAAACCACGCTGCCGATCACCATCGACGAGGCGGTGCTGGGCGGCAAGGTCGAGGCGCAGACCATCGACGGCCCCGTCATGTTGACCATCCCGCGCGGCGCGAATTCGGGCCAGAAGCTGCGGCTGAAGGGGCGCGGCATCAAGGGCTCGGGCGGCAAGCGCGGCGACCAGCATGTCGTCCTGAAGATCGTCATGCCGCCGCATGTGGACGACGAACTGGCCGAGTTCATGCGCGGCTGGCGGGAAAACCACGCCTATGATCCCAGGAGGGGCAAATGACCCAGCGCCATTACACCCTGACCGAGACCCTGGCCCTGGTGGACGACCTGGGCGCCGAGCAGCTGGAGCGCTATATCCGCGCCGGCGTAGTGGCGCCGGTGCAATCCGCGCAGGGGCCGCTGTTTCGCGACCTCGACCTGGCGCGGCTCAGCCTGGTGGTGGACCTGGCCGAGGGCTATCACCTGGACGAAGAGGCGCTGGCCATGGTGCTGTCGCTGGTCGACCAGCTGCATGGCCTGCGCGGCGACATGCGGGCCATGCTGGACGCCGTGGCGCGCGAGCCGGTCGAGACCCGGCTGCGCCTCAAGGCCGCGATCCGCGAGGTGCGGGTGATCCGCCAGGGCTGATCCTCGGGGCTGCCGCAGGCCCGTCATCCGGGGCGGCAACGCCGACAAGAGGGCGGAATAGGACCTGAAGCGCCGCATCGGGCATGTGCAGGCCGGCATGGCGTTTGCGCCCGGCGGCACGGTCTGGACCGTTCCGGACGTTCCCGTGGTCCTTCACGCCGGGGGCGCAGACGGCCCGGAACCGAACCGCGCCTTGCGCGCGGCCAGGCTGGCCATCACGGCCAGCCTTTGCGCCTCGGTCATCCCGCCCCAGGCCGCGATCTCGTCCAGGGTGCGCCAGCAGCCGATGCAGAGCCGGCTTTCGGCGTCGATCCGGCAGATCCTGATGCAGGGGCTGGAGACGCTCATGCCAGATGCCGCAGTCGGTCCAGCGCGCCTTGCAGGATATAGCCGGCGGCGACCTGGTCGATGACCTCGGCCCGGCGCTTGCGCGAGGTGTCGGCCTCCAGCAGCGCGCGCTCGGCCGCGACGGTCGACAGGCGCTCGTCCCAGAAGCCGATGGGCAGCGGCGTCAGCCGCTCCAGGTTGCGGGCGAAGGCGCGGGTGGATTGCGCGCGCGGCCCCTCGCTGCCGTCCATGTTGCGCGGCAGGCCCAGCACCAGCCCGACCAGCCCGCGATCCGCCGCGATCTTCAGCAGCGCCTGCGCGTCGAGGGTGAATTTCTCGCGCCGGATCACCGTGATCGGCGAGGCGACCGAGCGCAGCCCGTCGCTGACCGCGACGCCGATGGTCTTGGTGCCCAGGTCCAGCCCGGCAATGGCGCCGGCGCGGGGCAGGGCGGCGGCAAAATCCTCGATGGCTTCGCAGATCATTCCAGCCCCGCCTGTTTGGCCGCCGCATTCACCGTGGCCAGCGCCTCGGGCGTGCTCGCGAAGCGGCTGCGCGCCTCGGCCAGGATGGCGCCGGCGCGGTCGCGTTCCTCGAGCACGGCCAGCGAGCCGATCAGGCGGGCCCATTCCTCGGGCGTGCCGCCCTGGGTCGCCAGCCGGTTTTCCAGCCCCTGCACCATGCCCTGGACCATGGCGCGGCGCTGCTCGGGCGTCATGTCCTCGGCCGCGGCCATGGCGTCGGCATCGGGGCCGGGCAGGGCGGCATCCTCGGGCGGGACATAGTCGGGCCGGCCGGCGAACCAGGCCAGGTCGCCGATGCTGCTGCGGACGAAGGCATGCCAGGGCTCGGCGCGATGCCCCTCGGCCAGCAGCGCGGCCCAGATCGGGAAGGCGCGGTCGGGCCGGCCGCTCTGGACCTGGAGGTAGCCGGCCAGGAAGCGCGCCAGCGGATTCGCGGGATCGAGCGTGCCGGCGCGGTTGATCGCCGCCTCGGCCTCGGCGGTGATGATGCCGCCGGCGGCACGGGCGGCCAGCTCGGCCAGCTCGGCGTAATCCTGCGCCGTGGCCCGGGCGCCCTTCAGCGCCACCACGCGGCTTTGCGCCTGCTTCGCGGCGGCAAGATTGCCCAGGGCCTGTTCATAGCGCGCCAGCAGCTCCTGGCCTTGCAGGTCGTCGGGGCGCTGGCCGGCGGCCTGGCGCAGCCGCTCGATCAGTGCCATGTCCTCGGCCGAAAGCGCCGGCGCCGTGGAAGCGGGGGCCTTGGCCTCGGCCTCGGCCTGGGTCGGCCGGGCGTCATAGCGGGCCTGCGCCTCGGCGATGCGGCGGGCGATGGGCTGGTCGGGATGCTCGGGCTGGCCCAGCCGCTGGTAAAGCGGGAAGGCGCCGGCCAGCACCACCACCAGCACCGCCAGCGCCGCGATTCCGCCCGCGCCGCGCCGCGTGCCACCCGAGGCTTGCAGGGCGCGGTCGGCGGCCAGCACCTTGCGGCCGATCTCGACCCGCAGGCGCTCGGCATCGCCGGCGTCGATCACCCCGCGCTCCTGGTCGCGGTCCACCTCGCGCAGCTGGTCGCGATAGACGCGCAGGTCATAGGCGGCGGCCGGCTCGTCCCCGGCGACACCGCGCCGGCGCAGCAGCGGCGCGGCGATGGCGATGGCGACCACGCCCGCCAGCGCGGCGCAGATGATCCAGAACATGGCTTCCCCTTCGTGGCTGATCCGGTGATAGCGGCTTTGCGCGCCATGAGAAAGTCAAAGCCCTGCGACAAGGCGCGCGACAAGGCGCGCGGGCCAGCCGGGAGATATGCGCACGCCCCTGACGCAATTCTGCGAGCGGCGCGTCGCAAGCGGCCTTGCCCGAAAAGCCCCCGAAAGACACTCTGCACGGGTCGAGTCGCAAGGGGTCCAACCATGTCCGCATCCGCAAGTTCCAGCACCGGCCGCTATTCGGTCTTTGCCATCGCCCGCGAGGCCATGCGGCTGCACAGCGGCTGGAAACGCGCCTGGCAAAGCCCGGAGCCGAAGAAGAAATACCAGGTCGTCATCGTCGGCGCCGGCGGCCACGGCCTTGCCACCGCCTATTACCTGGGCAAGAACTACGGCATCACCGATGTCGCCATCATCGAGAAGGGCTGGCTGGGCGGCGGCAACACCGGCCGCAACACCACCATCATCCGCTCGAACTACCTGCAGGACCCTTCGGCGGCGATCTATGACAAGGCGCTGAAGCTTTACGAGAACCTGTCGCAGGATCTGAACTACAATATCATGTTCAGCCCGCGCGGCCTTCTGATGCTGGCCCAGACCGAACACGAGGTCCGCGGCTACAAACGCACCGTCTATGCCAACCAGTTGCAGGGCGTGGCGACCGAATACATCACCCCCCAGCGCATCAAGGAGATGCTGCCCATCATCAACATCGACGGGCCGCGTTACCCGGTGCTGGGCGCGCTTTATCAAGAGCGCGGCGGCACCGCGCGCCACGACGCCGTGGCCTGGGGCTATGCCCGGGCGTGCTCGGCCATGGGGATGCACATCATCCAGAACTGCGAAGTCACCGGCATCGAGACCGCGAACGGCGCGGTCCGCGCGGTCAACACCGGCAAGGGCCGCATCGAATGCGACAAGCTGGCGCTGGTCGTGGCCGGGCATTCCTCGGTCATGGCTGAGATGGCCGGCTTCCGCCTGCCGATCGAATCGCTGGCGCTGCAGGCGCTGGTTTCCGAGCCGATCAAGCCCTGCTGCGACCTGGTCATCATGGCCAACACCGTGCACGGCTACCTGTCGCAATCCGACAAGGGCGAGATGGTGATCGGCGGCGGCACCGACGGCTTCAACAACTACACCCAGCGCGGCTCGTGGCAGCATGTCGAGGAAACCGTCCGCGCGCTGATCGAGACCTTCCCGATGCTGTCGCGGCTGAAGATGCTGCGGCAATGGGGCGGCATCGTCGACATGACCGGCGACCGCTCGCCGATCCTGTCCACCACGCCGGTCGGCAATATCTTCGTCAATTGCGGCTGGGGCACCGGCGGCTTCAAGGCCATTCCCGGCTCGGGCTGGGCCATGGCCGAGCTGGTCGCCAAGGGCCAGCCCGGCCCGCTGGCCGCCGATTTCGGCCTCAATCGCTTCATCGAGGGCCGCTTCATCGACGAGAGCGTCGCCGCGGGGGTGGCGCACTGATGGCAGCGCCGCGCGGCATCCTGCCTGCGCCCGGCCGGCAGCGGCCGGTTTCCGCCCAAATCCCGGGGGCGGAAGAAATCGCGCAACCCATGGGAAACTATCGCGGCTTTGGCGAATTGTGCTTGCACGTCACCATGACCAAGGAGTTTTCTTCATGGCCGAACAGAACAAGAGCAACACCTGGATCATCGCCGGCGTCATCGTCGTCGTGCTGGTCGTCATCTACTGGTTCATGTCCTCGGGCACCGAGCCCGCAGCGACCACCGAACCGGCGACGCCGCCAGCCGTCAGCACCGAGCCTGCGCCGGCCGATGACGGTGCCGTCTCGGTCGAACCCAGCACGCCTGCCACCCCGGCCACGCCCGAGCCTGCTACTCCGGCCCCGGCCGAGCCTGCGGCCCCTGCTACGCCGGCGAACTGAGGCGCCTTTTCCGGCGCCCTCGGGCGCCGCGACTGCACGGGTCCGGGGGGCGCATCGCCCCTCGGCTTGCATTGTTTTGCGGGTGGTGCCCCGGCGCTGCCCCGGCCTTGAACGGGCATTTGACGCCGTTGGGCAGCCCTTGCCCGGCGGCTTGGCCTTGCTGCTTGCCGGCGTTATCGCGCCCGGCGCCACCCCGACCTATTCCCGCTTACCGACGCTGCCCCGCGCTCCCGGCCGACCGGCCGGGCGCTTGCGACCGCGCGCGCCCTGCCGTCCAAGGAGTGAACGATGCTGACCCTGACCTGCCCCTATTGCGGCATCGCCGCCGAGGAGACCGAACTCGCTCCGGGTGGCGAGGCGCATCTGAAGCGTTTCGGCCCCGGCTCGTCCGATGCGGAATTCGAATCCTACCTGTTCGCCCGCAAGAACCCCAAGGGCGTGCATTTCGAACGCTGGCGCCATGCCTATGGCTGCGGCAAGTGGTTCCTGGCCGCGCGCGACACCAACACCTTGCAGGTCTTTGGCACCTACAAGGCCCAGACCCCGCATCCGACGCCCGAGATCGTCGCCGCCGTGCAGGCCGCCCGTCCGGGCTGGCAGCCGGACTGGACCGAAACCCCCGCTGACACCTCCGCCGAAAGCCCGAAAGCATGACCCAGACCGGACCCTTCCGCCTGCCGCGCGGCGGACGCCTGATCGACCGCGCCTATCAACTGCCCTTCCGCTTCGACGGCCGCCAGATGCGCGGCCTTGTCGGGGACACGCTGGCCTCGGCGATCCTGGCGAACGGCCAGATCATGATGGGCCGCAGCTTCAAGTATCACCGCCCGCGCGGCCCCGTCGCCTCGGGCGCCGAGGAGCCCAACGCGCTCTTGGGTCTGGGCGAGGGCGGCCGGTTCGAGCCGAACCAGCGCGCCACCACCACGGCCCTGGTCGGCGGCATGGTCACCACGCCGCAGAACTGCTGGCCCAGCCTGAACGCTGACGTCGGCGCGATCAACAACTGGATGTATCGCTTCCTGCCGGCCGGCTTCTACTACAAGACCTTCATCCACCCGCGCCCGTTCTGGAAGCACGTGTTCGAGCCGATCATCCGCCGCTCGGCCGGCCTCGGCAAGGCCCCGACCGAGGCCGATCCGGACCGCTATGAACAGGCCTATGCCCATGTCGACGTGGTCGTGGTGGGCGGCGGCATCGCCGGCCTGACGGCGGCGCGCGATGCCGCGAAGCAGGGCAAGTCGGTCTGGGTGATCGAGCAGACGCCGCAATTCGGCGGCCGCACCCCCACCGACCACGCGGATGGGCAGACGCGCATCGACGCGCTGCTGGCCGAGTTGCGGGCGCTGCCGAATGTCACGCTGCGCCGCTCGACCATGGCGACCGGGCTTTACGACCACGGCTATCTGCTGGCGCGCGAGGCGATTGCCGACCACGACCCGAACGCCGGCCTGCCGCGCCAGCGGCTGTGGCGCATTCGCGCCGGTCATGTCGTGGTTGCCTCGGGCGCGCTGGAACGGCCGCTGAGCTTTGCCGGCAACGATGTGCCGGGCGTGATCCTGGCCTCGGCGGTGCGCGACTTCATCGACCTCTACGGCGTGGCCCCGGGCCGCAAGATCGTGGTGGTGACGAACAACGACGACGCCTATCGCACGGCGCTGGTGGCGCTGGACGCCGGCCTCCAGGTCGCGGCGGTGATCGACGCGCGCACCTCGGCCACGGGCGCGCTGCCCGAGGCGGTGCGGGCGCGCGGCGTGCGCGTGCTGACCGGCAGCGCCGTCGCCGGCATCAAGGGCGGCAAGGCGGTCGAGGGCGTCAAGCTGTGCGCCCATGCCGGCTCGGGCGATGTGACCGAGGTGATCGACGCCGATTGCGTCGCCATGTCCGGCGGCTGGTCCCCGGTCGTGCACCTGTGGAGCCATTGCGGCGGCAAGCTGAACTGGTCGGATGCGCAGGCGATGTTCGCCCCCGATCCGAACCGGCCGCCGACCGGCGCCGACGGCCGCGCGATGGCTTCGGCCGTGGGCGCGGCCGCAGGCGACCTGCTGGTCGCCGACGCGACCGGCGCGGGCGCGGAGCAGGCCATCCTGCCAGTCTGGGTCATGCCAGCCAACGCCACCCGCAAGATGAAGTTCAAGATGTGGCTCGACTTCCAGAACGACGTGAAGGTGTCGGACGTGGAACTGGCCGCGCAAGAGGGCTACCAGTCGGTCGAGCACACCAAGCGCTATACCACGCTGGGCATGGCGACCGACCAGGGCAAGGTCAGCAACATCAACGGCCTCGCGGTGCTGTCAAATGCGCTCAAGCAGCCGATCCCGCAGACCGGCACCACGACCTTCCGCCCGCCCTATACGCCGCTGACCCTTGGCACCATCGCTGCCGAGGCGCGGGGCGAGGTGTTCCAGCCGCTGCGCAAGACCCCGATGCACGCCTGGCACGAACGCAACAACGCCTTCTTCGAGCCGGTCGGCCACTGGCGCCGCGCCTATTGCTACCCGAAGGCCGGCGAAAGCCACGGCGACGCGGTGGCGCGCGAGATCCGCGCGGTGCGGGCCTCGGTCGGCACGCTCGATGCCTCGACGCTGGGCAAGATCATCGTCAAGGGCCCGGATGCCGGGAAATTCCTCGACATGATGTATACCGGCATGATGTCCAGCCTGCCGGTCGGCAAGTGCCGCTATGGCCTCATCTGCAACGAGAACGGCTTCCTCGTGGACGATGGCGTCGCCGCGCGCCTGTCCGAAGACACCTGGCTGGTCCACACCACCACCGGCGGCGCCGACCGCATGCACGCGCATATGGAAGACTGGTTGCAATGCGAATGGTGGGACTGGAAGGTCTATACCGCCAACGTGACCGAGCAATGGGCGCAGGTCGCCGTGGTCGGCCCCAAGGCCCGCGTGCTGCTGGAACGCCTGGGCGGCATGGACCTGTCGGCCGAGGCGCTGCCCTTCATGCAATGGGCCGAGGGCGAGATCGCCGGCATCCCGGCGCGCGTCTTCCGCATCAGCTTCTCGGGCGAACTGTCCTTCGAGGTGGCGGTGCCGGCGAACCGCGGCCTCGAGCTGTGGGAAAAGCTGCATGAGGCCGGGCGCGACCTGGACGTCACCCCCTATGGCACCGAGGCGATGCATGTCATGCGCGCCGAAAAGGGCTTCATCATGATCGGCGACGAGACCGACGGCACGGTGATCCCGCAGGACCTGGGCCTGGGCTGGGCGATCAGCAAGAAAAAGACCGACTACATCGGCAAGCGCGCCCAGGAACGCAGCCATATGACCGACCCGCGCCGCTGGAAGCTGGTGGGCCTCGAAAGTCTTGACGGCCGGGTGCTGCCCGACGGCGCGCTGGCGGTGGCCGAGGGCGTCAATCCCAACGGCCAGCGCAAGACCCAGGGCCGGGTGACCTCGACCTATATGTCGCCGACGCTGTCGAAGCCGATCGCCATGGGCATCGTGCTGAACGGCCCCGACCGCATGGGCGAGGTGCTGGAATTCCCGGTCGCGGGGCAGGAAACCTACAAGGCGCGGATCGTCGATCCGGTGTTCTATGACAAGGAAGGGAGCCGGGCGAATGGCTGAGGCACTGGCAAAGATCTCTCAGGTGCAGGATCGCGGCATGATCCAGATCCGCGCCGACCTGGACCGCGCGGGCGATGCCATCGCCGGCGCGGCGGGGCTGGCGCTGCCGGGCCAGGGCCGCACCACCACCGACGGCAGCCGCCTCATGGGCTGGATGTCGCCCGACGAGCTGCTGCTGGTCCTGCCGCGCGCCGAGACGGCCGAGGCGCTGGCGGCGCTGACCGAGGCGCTGGCCGGCGAGCACGCGCTGGTGCTGGACGTCAGCGACATGCGGGCAATGTTCCGCATCGACGGGCCGAAGGCCGCGCAGGTGCTGATGAAGCTCTGCCCGACCGATCTGGCGGCGATGCCCCAGGACGGGCTGCGCCGCACCCGCGCCGCCCAGGTCGCCTGCGGCATCTGGCGCGACCAGGCCGGCTATGTCCTGGTCGGCTTCCGCTCGGTTGCGGATTACCTGCGCGGCATCCTGACCGGCGCCGCGGCGCCTGGCACTTATCTGGAGCCGCGCTAATTCCCTTGCCAGGGCGCCGGCGGGGCGTATGCATGGGGGTCACGCTCAAGGGGTTGATTCCATGCGTCCCATCCTGCGCCCGACGGCGCTTTGCCTGTCCACCCTGCTGCCCGCGCCGCTGCTGGCGCAAGAGCCGCCGCGGGTGATGATGTGCCAGATCGCCGATGCAAGCGGCACCGGCTGGGTGCCCGACTTCATCATGCTGACCCGGCAGGTCTCCGGCCCGCAGCAGGGCCGGATCGAGGTCTTCGACCCGATCCTGAAAGCCCAGGTCGGCCGGCCGATCCAGGCCCGGATCGTCGCCGAGGACGCCCGGGCGCGCAGCTATGGCTGGGCGCTGGCCGGCGTCAGGAACCAGTCCGGCCAGCGCACCGAGCGGCTGGATTTCCGCCTGACGGTGTCGAAACGCGACGGCGCGGCCGAGGTCACGGTCACGGCGCTGGGCTACGACAATGTCATGACCGGGCGCGGCGTCTGCGGCTCGCCGCCCGGCCGGTAATCCCGGAACCCGCGGCGCATGATCGGCGTTTAGCGGCCGACAGGGCTTTTCCCCGTCTGGCAGACATGCCAGAACATCCTCCGGAACCCTTGGAAAAGGAAATCGAAAATGGCCTTCACCCTTCCCGACCTTCCCTATGCCCATGACGCGCTTGCCGCCGGCGGCATGTCGAAAGAGACGCTGGAATATCACCACGACAAGCACCACAAGGCCTATGTCGACAAGCTGAACGAGCTGGTGGCCGGCACCGAATGGGAAGGCAAGAGCCTCGAGGACATCGTCACCGGCACCTACCAGTCGGGCGCCGTAGCCCAGAACGGCATCTTCAACAACGCCAGCCAGCACTGGAACCACAGCCAGTTCTGGGAAATGATGGCTCCGAATGCCGGCGCCATCCCGGGCGAGCTGGAAAAGGCCATCGCCGAATCCTTCGGCTCGGTCGACGACTTCAAGAAGAAGTTCTCGGAAGCCGGCGTCGGCCAGTTCGGCTCGGGCTGGGCCTGGCTCGTCAAGGACAAGGACGGCTCGCTGAAGATCACCAAGACCGAGAACGGCGTGAACCCGCTCTGCTTCGGTCAGACCGCGCTTCTGGGCTGCGACGTGTGGGAGCACAGCTATTATATCGACTTCCGCAATGCGCGGCCGAAATACCTGGAAAACTTCCTGAACAACCTAGTGAACTGGGAAAACGTGGCCTCGCGCCTCTGACCCGCTCGCCAGAACGAACCGCAAGGCCCGCCCTCACCCGGCGGGCCTTGTTTCTTTCTTGCCGAAATATCCCGGGGGAACGCCCTTGGACCTCCATCGAGGAGGTCCAAGGGCGTGGGGGCAGAGCCCCCGGCCCCGCTTGCCACCGCCGCGATTCCGGCGCATCTGGTCGGCGGCGAAGGAGCGAGAGCATGAGCGAAGGCACGAAAGGCTTCTGGGCGATCATCCTGGTCTGCGTCACCTGGGGGCTGTCGCCGATCTTCTATCGCCAGCTGTCAGACGTGCCGGTGGTCGAGGTGCTGGCGCATCGCACGATCTGGTCGCTTGCCTTCTTCCTGCTGCTGCTGGCCGGGCAGGGCCGGTTGCGGGAACTGTGGCAAGCCATGACCGGCCCCCATGCCGCGCGCGCCGCGGCGGCGGCGCTGCTGGTCTCGTCGAACTGGGGCCTGTTCATCTGGGCGATCCAGGCCGGCCATGTCGTGCAAAGCTCGCTCGGCTATTACATCTTCCCGCTGGTCACTGTCGCCCTGGGCCTGCTGTTCTTCGGCGAGCGCCTCGGCCCCGCGCAATGGCTGGCCGTCGCCATCGCGCTTTCGGCTGTGGTGATCCTGACCCTGGGCCTGGGCGTCACGCCCTGGATCAGCCTGGGACTGGCGCTGAGCATGGGGCTTTACGGCGTGGTCAAGAAATCCCTGCCGCTGGGCCCGGTCATGTCGGTCGCGGTCGAGGTCGCGCTGCTGACGCCCCTGGCGCTGGCCTGGCTCGCCCTGCAGCAGATGGGCTGGCTGCCCGCCGCCTGGCGGCATCCGCTGGCCTTCGGCGGCTCGGCCGGGGTGACGGCGCTGCTGGTCCTGTCGGGCCTCATCACCGCGGTGCCGCTGGTGCTCTTTGCCTATGCCGCGCGGCGGGTGGCGCTGATCACGGTCGGGCTGATGTTCTATCTGAACCCGACGCTGCAATTCCTCTGCGCGGTCCTGCTCTTCGGCGAGCGCTTCACCCGCTGGCACATGATCGCCTTCGCGATGATCTGGACGGCGCTGGCGATCTATTCCGGCGCGGCCTGGCGGCAGGCGCGGCGCGCGGCGGCATTGGCAAACGGGTGAAACCGCGTATAGAACAGCGCGACAGAACCACCGGGGGCGACATGGCCAATCAGAACGACAGCTTCATCGACGAGGTCACCGAGGATCTGCGCCGCGACCGGCTGTTCATGCTGTTCCGTCGCTTCGGCTGGATCGCGCTGCTGGCCATCCTGGGCATCGTCGCGGGCGCCGCCTGGCGCGAATATGCCCGCAGCCAGAACGAGACCCGGGCCGAGGCCTGGGGCGATGCCGTGCTGGCCGCGCAACAGGCGTCCGACCCGGTCGCGGCGCTGGCCGCTGTCGATCCGCAGGGCGGGCAGGGCCGCAAGGCGCTGGCCGAGATGCTGGCCGCCGGCGCCGAGGCCGAGGCCGGCCTGGACCAGAAGGCCGCCGAGCGGCTCAAGGCCGCGGCCGCGGCGGTCAAGGACGACCCGGTGCTTCACGACCTGGCGCTGCTCAAGGCGGTGATGGCGGCGGGCCCGTCCATGGACGCGGCAGAGCGCGACCGCATCCTGGCCGATCTGTCGAAACCCGGCGCGCCCTTCGAGCTTCTGGCGCTGGAGCAGAAGGCCGTGGCGCTGATCGGCGCCGGCCGGACCGAGGACGCGGTGACGCTGATCACCCAGATCCAGCAGAAGGACGGGCTTTCCGAGCCCTTGCGCCGCCGCCTGTCCGAGATGAAGATCACCCTGGGCGCCGAGCCCGAACGCCCCGAGGGCCCCGGCCCGCAACCCATGCCGGCCCCGGCCGCGAACTGATCCGGCGCCGCCCGCGCCGGCACGACAAGAACCGATCCCGTGGCCCGCGCCCTATCCCGCGCCCGGCCCGGAAAGAGGAGAGAGCGATGACGAGGCTGCCCCTGATCGCCGCTTTGGCCGGGCTGACCGCCCTTTCGGCCTGCCAGCAGCGCGACCCCATCCTGCCCGGCGAACGGCTGGACCCGCGCACGGTGCTGTCGCCCGACGGGCCGGTGGCCGAGGGGGCGCCGGCGCCGACCACCGCCGCCCTGTCGCTGCCGCCGGTGCGCGGCAATGCCGACTGGCCGCAGCGCGCCGGCAGCGCCAGCCACGCCTCGGGCAATATGGCGATCGGCGCCGGCACCAGCCGCGTCTTCGCGGTGAATATCGGCCAGGCCTCGGACAAGCGCCACCGCATCACCGCCGATCCGGTGGTGGCGGCGGGCCTGGTCTTCACGCTCGACAGCCAGTCCACCGTCACCGCCACCACCACGGGCGGCGGCCGGGTCTGGAGCGTCGACCTGCGCCCGGCCGGCGAAGGCGACCGCAGCGTCTCGGGCGGCGGCCTGGCCTTCGAGGGCAACCGGGTCTTTGCCACCACCGGCTATGGCGAGTTGGTGGCGCTGGACGCCCGCACCGGCGGCATCGCCTGGCGCCAGCGGGTCGAGGCGCCGATCGGCGGCTCGCCCACAGTGCAGAACGGCGTGGTCTATGTCGGTGGCCGCGACGCCACCAGCTGGGCGGTGCGCGCCAATGACGGCAAGGTGCTGTGGCGCGCCTTCGGCAATGACGGCATGGCCGGGGTCATGGGCGTCTCGGCGCCTGCGGTGTCCGGCTCGACCGTGGTCTTCCCCTATGCCACCGGCGAGATCATGGGCGTCGATGCCCGGAACGGCAACCAGCTCTGGACCGCCAATGTCGCCGGCCAGCGGCTGGGCCGCGCGGTGGGCTATTTCCGCGACGTCACCGGCGATCCGGTGATCGCGGGCAGCACGGTCTATGCCGGCACCAGCTCGGGCCGGGTCGGTGCCTTCGACCTGGCCAGCGGCGCGATGAAATGGGAGGCGCGCGAGGGTGCCTCGAGCCCGGTGCTGGCGGTCGACAATTCGGTCTTCCTGGTCAACGACCAGGCGCAGCTGATCCGGCTGGATGCCGCGAACGGCGGCCGGGTCTGGGCGCAGAAGCTGCCCTATTTCACCGAAGCCGTGATCCGCAAGCAGCAGAAGGTCTGGAACCACTACGGGCCGGTGCTGGCGGGGAACAAGCTTTACCTTGCCGGCTCGGACGGCTATCTGCGCGTCTTCGATCCCGCCTCGGGCGCGCTGATCGGCAATGCCCAGATCCCGGGCGGTGCCGCGGCGGCGCCGGCCGTGGCGGGCCAGACCCTTTACGTCGTCACCCATGACGGCCAGTTGATCGCGTATAGATGAGCTTCACCCTCGCCATCGTCGGGCGGCCGAATGTCGGCAAGTCCACCCTGTTCAACCGCCTGGTCGGCAAGCGCCTGGCCCTGGTCGACGACCAGCCGGGCGTGACCCGCGACCTGCGCGAGGGGCAGGGGCGCCTGGGCGACCTGCGCTTCATCGTGGTCGATTCGGCCGGCCTGGAAATGGCCGAGGACGACAGCCTGCAAGGCCGCATGCGCCGCCTGACCGAGCGCGCGGTCGATGAGGCCGACGTCTGCCTGTTCGTCATCGACGCCCGCGCCGGCGTGACGGCGGCCGACGAATATTTCGCCGACATCCTGCGCAAGCGGGCGAAGCACGTCATCCTGGCCGCCAACAAGGCCGAGGGCCGGGCCGGCGAATCCGGTGCGCTGGAGGCCTATGCCCTGGGCCTGGGCGAGCCGCTGCGGCTTTCGGCCGAGCATGGCGAGGGCATGGACGACCTCTACCGGGCGCTCCTGCCGCTGGCCGAGCAATTCGAGGCCGCCAATGTCCAGCAGGCGCCCGAAACCGACATCGACCTGCCTGAGGACGGCGACGAGGAGGACGACGAAAGCTGGCGTCCCTCGGCCGCGAAGCCCCTGCAGATCGCGGTCATCGGCCGGCCGAATGCCGGCAAATCGACGCTGATCAACAAGATCCTGGGCGAGGACCGGCTGCTGACCGGCCCCGAGGCCGGCATCACCCGCGATTCGATCAGCGTCAGCGCCGATTTCATGGGCACGCCGGTCCGCATCTTCGACACCGCCGGGATGCGCAAGAAGGCGCGCGTCACCGACAAGGTGGAAAAGCTCTCCGTCGCCGACGGCTTGCGCGCCGTGCGCTTTGCCGAGGTGGTGGTGGTGCTTCTGGACGTCGGCATCCCCTTCGAGCAGCAGGACCTGCGCATCGCCGATTTCGCCGAGACCGAGGGTCGCGCCGTGGTCATCGCCGCGAACAAGTGGGATCTGGAGGACGACAAGCCGCAGAAGCTGAACGAACTGCGCGAGGCCTTCGAGCGGCTCTTGCCGCAGCTGAAGGGGGCGCCCTTGGTGACGGTTTCGGCCCGCACCGGCAAGGGGCTGGACCGGCTGCACAATGCGATCCTGAAGGCGCATGAGGTCTGGAACCGCCGCATTCCGACCGCGCGGCTGAATCAGTGGCTCGGCGCGATGACCGAGGCGCATCCGCCGCCGGCGCCGGGTGGCCGCCGCATCCGGCTGCGCTACATGACCCAGGTCAAGACCCGGCCGCCGGCCTTCGTGGTCATGGCGACGCATGTCGACAAGCTGCCCGACAGCTATCAGCGCTATCTGGTCAATGGCTTGCGCGCGGATTTCGACATGCCCGGCACGCCGATCCGGCTGACCTTCCGCGACCAGGGGACGAAGAACCCCTACAGGGACAAGGCGAACAAGATCAATCAGTCGGGCGCGCTGTCCAAGCACAAGACCCGGCAGAAACCCAAAAGCGCCTAGGTCGTGTTGACAAAAGGGATTCCTCTGGCAGTCGTCCTATGATTCAAGCTCATCTCTACGTGGGAGATGAACTTGGCACGCAACCTGATATCCGACGATGAGTGGACCTTCTTCGAGGGCTTCATTCGTGCCGTCCGGCACCCTAACGGGCGGAAACCTGCGGACCATCGTCTTGTTCTGAATGGTATATTCTGGATCGCAAGGACTGGTGCGCCATGGCGCGATCTGCCCGAAGAGTTTGGCAAGTGGTCCTCGGTCTACCGTCAGTTCCGCCGCTGGACTTTGGCGGGACTGTGGGAGGATATCCTGGATGCGCTGAACCACGCTGGGATCGCGCCAGACAAGCTCCAGATGGTTGATAGCACTGTGATCCGCGCCCATCATCATGCGGCGGGCGCAAAAGGGGGACTCCGAAAGAGGCTCTTGGCCGTTCGAGAGGCGGCTTCTCGACCAAGATCCATCTCCGCGTCAACGGCGCAGGCCTCCCGATGAGGACCGAGATCACGCCGGGGCAGGATTCCGACTACACCGGCTATGATATGGTGATGGCCGACAACCTGCCGCAACCAGCAGTTCTGGTCGCCGACAGGGGCTATGACTCTGATAAAATTCGGGAAGACATCGAGAGCCGCAACGCCCTGCCCATGATACCGATGCGAAGGAACCGAAGGGTGCGCAAGGCTGTCGACATGACCATCTACACCCTGCGCAACATGGTCGAGCGCTGCTTCAACAAGCTGAAAAATAGCCGCCGCCTTGCAACCCGCTACGACAAAACCGCCGAAAGCTTCCTTGGCTTCGTCGACGTCGCCTGCATCAGGCTCTGGCTCCGCCATTTGTCAACATGACCTAGGTCGTCGCCCGAGGGGGCGCGCTAGGTCGTTGCCCGCACCAGCGCCACGGCGATGATGGCGATGGCGACCACGGTGGCGGTGGCGATGGTGGCGTCGGTGCTGACCGTGCTGGCGGCGATGCCGATCAGCCCCCAGATCAGCGCTACGCTGAAGCCGGTGCGGCGCGGCATGCGCAGTTGCACGCTGACCGCCGCCACGGCACCGATCAGCATCGCCAGGCCGACCGCCAGCTTTTGCGGCACGCCCAGCCGCTGCTCCAAGAGCCCGGCAAAGACCGTCAGGCACACCAGCAGCGCCCAGCCGGCGATGAAGCCCAGCGTCGAGCTGCGCTTGACCACGGCGCCTTGCCGGATGCCGCGCAGCGCGGCGGCCAAGCTGCCGGCCAGCGTCACCGCCGACAGCAGGAAGGCCGCGACCGGGGCCAGCGCCAGCAACCAGGGCCAGACCGCGCCGACCAGCAGGGCCAGGATCAGCGGCGCATGTTCGGGCAGGCTCATGTCGCGGTCGTGCTGGCGCAGCACCTCCTGCGGCATCGGCGGCCCGGCTTGGTCCGGCGCCGGCGGCCGACCGGCGCGGGCGATGCGGCGGATCTCCAGCCACAGCCGCAGCAGGTGGTAACCCAGCGCCGCCCAGACCGTGGCCAGCAGCGCCAGCATGCCCGGGTCGCGCGGATGCAGGAACAGCCAGGCCAGGTCCGCGCCCGGCGCTTCCGGGGGCGGGCCCGCTGCCGGCCTGCCCGGCATCAGCGCATAGGCCATGGTGCTGGCGACGAAGGCCAGCACCGCCACGGTCAAGAACTGGGTGCCCGCGCGAGACATGCGCAGGAAACGCAGCCCGGCGGGACCGGGTTTCGCAGCACGGGAATTCACGCGCCGCGCTTCAGGCCAGCACGCCGTCCGCGCCCAGCCGGGTCTTGCCGCCCAGATAGGGATGCAGCGCCTCGGGCAGCAGGACCGAGCCGTCGGCCTCTTGGCCGTTCTCCAGCACCGCGATCAGCGTGCGCCCGACGGCCAGGCCCGAGCCGTTCAGCGTATGCACGAACTCGGGCTTGCCGCCGCCTTCGGGGCGATAGCGGGCGTTCATGCGCCGGGCCTGGAAATCGCCGCAATAGCTGACGCTGGAAATCTCGCGATAACGGTCCTGGCCGGGCAGCCAGACCTCCAGGTCATGGGTGATGCGGGCGCCGAAGCCCATGTCGCCGCCACACAGCACGATGGTGCGATAGGGCAGGCCCAGCCGCTCCAGCACCGTCTCGGCGCAGCGGGTCATGCGGGCATGTTCCGCGACGCCCGAGGCGGCATCGGTGATCGAGACCATCTCGACCTTCTCGAACTGATGCTGGCGCAGCATGCCCGATGTGTCGCGCCCGGCGCTGCCGGCTTCCGAGCGGAAGCACTGGCTATGCGCCACCATGCGCCGCGGCAGGCTGGCGGCCTCGACGATCTCGCCGTTCACGGTATTGGTCAGCGTCACCTCCGATGTCGGGATCAGCCACCAGCCCTCGCGGGTCTGATAGCTGTCCTCGCCGAATTTCGGCAATTGCCCGGTGCCCTCCATCATCTCGGACAGCACCAGCACCGGCGCCCAGGTCTCTTCCAGCCCATGCTCGCCGCTGTGCAGGTCCAGCATGAACTGGGCCAGCGCGCGGTGGATGCGGGCGACGCCGCCCTTCAGCACCACGAAGCGCGAGCCGGAGAGCTTGGCGGCGGTCTCGAAATCCATGCCGGGCTTGACGCCCGCGATCTCGAAATGCTCGCGCGGGGCGAAGTCGAAGGCGCGGGGCGCACCCCAGCGGCGGATCTCGACATTGTCATCCTCGTCCTTGCCCGGCGGCACGCTGGCCAAGGGCAGGTTCGGGATCGTCAGCAGCAACTCGCGCAGCTGCCCGTCCAGCGCCGAGGCCTCGGCCTGCATGGCGGCGATCTCGTCCTTCTTGGCGCCGACCAGGGCGCGCAGCCGCTCGAACTCGGCCTCGTCGCCGCGGCCCTTGGCGGCGCCTGCCTCCTTGCTGGCCTTGTTCTGCTCGGCCTGCGCGGTCTCGGCGGCCGCGATGCGGGCGCGACGCTCGGCATCCAGCGCCAGGATCTGCGGCGACACCGGGGCCAGGTTGCGCAAGCCCAGGGCGGCGTCGAAAGCGGCGGGGTTTTCGCGGATGGCGCGGATGTCGTGCATGATCGTCCCTCTGACAGGCTTGTGCCGCATGCGATAGCGCAAAGCGCCGCCTCGGGAAAGACGTCAGCCGCGCGCCTGCGCCAGCATGTCCCGCAACACCGGAAAGAACTTCTCGGCGCCGGGATAGCCCTCGAAGCGTGCCACCTCGGCACCGCCACTCAGCAGGATGAAGGTCGGCGTCAGCCAGGGCCGCCGGGCCAGCGCCAGCCCGTCGGGATAAGGCCCGTCGCGATCGACCACCAGCAGCGGCGCGGCCTTGCCCTCGGGGCGCTCGGCATAGACCGGCGCGATCTCGCGGTCCCACTGCGCGCAATAGACGCAGCCCCTGCGCCGCACCATCAAGAGCCGCAAGGGCGGCGCGGCCAGGGCCGGCCCCGCCGCGAAAACCGCCATCCCGGCCAGCATGATCCGTCGCGTCAGCCTCATGGCGGCAAGCTAGGCGCGCCCCTCCGGCGGGACAAGCACGTTTACAGTTCTTTCTTGTGCAAATATCCACGGGGTGCGGGGCAGTCAGCCCCGCCAGCGACAGCCGGGGAGGGGACAGGCATGGACGAGTTGACGGAACCGCTGGTGCAGGGCAATCGCCGGGCGCTGTCGCGCGCGATCACGCTGATCGAAAGCACCCGCCCGGAACACCGCGCCCGCGCCGTGCAGCTGCTTTCGGAACTGCCGCCGCGCCAGGCGCTGCGCATCGGGCTTTCGGGCACGCCGGGCGTCGGCAAGTCCACCTTCATCGAGGCTTTCGGCAAGCTGCTGACCGCGCAGGGGCTCAAGGTCGCGGTGCTGGCGGTCGATCCCAGCTCGGCCCGCTCGGGCGGCTCGATCCTGGGCGACAAGACCCGGATGGAGACGCTGAGCCGCGATCCGCTGGCCTTCATCCGCCCCTCGCCGTCCCGCGCGGAACTCGGCGGCGTCGCCCGCCGCACGCGCGAGACGGTGCGGCTGTGCGAAGGCGCGGGCTTCGACGTGGTGCTGATCGAGACGGTGGGCGTCGGGCAATCCGAGACCCTGGTCGCGGAAATGTCCGACCTGTTCATCCTGCTGCTTGCCCCGGCCGGCGGCGACGAACTCCAGGGCGTCAAGCGCGGCATCATGGAGATCGCCGACATCATCCTGGTCAACAAGGCCGATGGCGAGCTGCGCGATACCGCGATGCGCACCGTCGCCGATTACGCCGGCGCCCTGCGGCTCTTGCGCAAGCGCCCCTACGACCCGCCGGGCTTCCCGCGCGCGCTGCCGGTCTCGGCCTATTCCGGCGAGGGGCTGGAGCGCGCCTGGGCCGACATGACCGAGCTTGCCGACTGGCGCCGGGAGCACGGCCATTTCGCCGCCCGCCGCGCCGAGCAGGCGCGGCACTGGTTCCTGTCCGAGCTACGCGCCGGCCTCCTGGCGCGGCTTGACCGTCCCGAGGTGCGCGGCCGGCTGCGCCGCATCGGCGATGCCGTGGCGCGGGGCGACAACGATCCCGACCGGGCGGCGGCGCAGATGCTCGACTGGCTGGCGACCGCGGGCGATTCGCTTGGCCATCCCGGCTGATCCGGCGGCAGAGCTGGCCCGGCTCATCGGCCCGCCGCCCGGGACCGTCCGGCTTGCGGCGCATTGGTTCGCCACGCCGCTGGGCGCGATGGTCGCGGTCGCCGACGGCGGCGCATTGCACCTGCTGGAATTCGCCGACCGCCCGGAACTTGGCGCCGAGCTGCGGCGCCTTGCCGCCGAGTCGGGCGGCATCGCCCCCGGCTGCACCCCGGTCACCGAGCTGACGACAGCCCGGCTCGCCGCCTGGTTCCACGGCGCCCGCAGGGATTTCGACCTGCCCCTGGCCGCCTGGGGCACACCCTTCCAGCGCCGGGTCTGGCAGGAGCTTTGCCGCATTCCCGCCGGCACCACCCTCAGCTATGGCGCGCTGGCCCGGCGCATCGGCCAGCCCCGGGCGGTGCGGGCGGTGGCGCGGGCCAATGGCGCCAACCGGCTGGCGCTGGTGATTCCCTGCCATCGCATCCTGGGCGCCGACGGGGCCTTGACCGGCTATGGCGGCGGGCTGTGGCGCAAGCAGGCGCTGTTGCGGCATGAAAGCGGCGGTCCGCTGCTGCCGCAGCCGGCTTTCGCCGGGGATTTCCCGGCCGAAAAGGCTTGACGCGCGGCCTGACTGGCCTTATTCCCGCGCAGACGAAATTCCGGGCGCTGCCTCGCGGCGCCCTTTCATATTGCGGGCAACCGCTCAAACGAATCGAAGGAACAGATCATGTCGCGCGTTTGCGAACTGACCGGCAAGGGCCCGATGAGCGGCAACAACGTCTCCCACGCCAACAACAAGACCCGTCGCCGCTTCCTGCCGAACCTGAACGAGGTTTCGCTGCTGTCCGAAAAGCTGGGCCGCAGCTACCAGCTGCGCATCTCGGCCGCGGCGCTGCGCTCGGTCGATCACCGCGGCGGCCTGGACGCCTTCCTGGCGAAAGCCAAGGACGCCGAGCTGTCGGACCGCGCGCTGAAGATCAAGCGCGAACTGGCGAAAGAAGCCTGAGCCCGGAATCCCGCCGGGCCTGTCGATTCGAGGCCCGGTCGCGGATGCGATGCGCCCCGCCCATGGCGGGGCTTTTGCATGCCTGGCCCCTGGCTTCAGTTCCGGGCCTGCTGCTCGGCCTCGGTGCGGGCGATCAGCTCCTCGACCTTCGGCCCCAGCGATTGCACGATCAGCGCCACGCCCTTGGCCGAGGCATGCATGCCGTCCTGTTGCAGCAGCGACATATAGGCCTCGCCCGGCTGGTCGTAGAGCGGCTGATACAGGTTCGGA
The DNA here is from genome assembly GCF_000371965.1 of Paracoccus sp. N5. Lineage (NCBI taxonomy): Bacteria > Pseudomonadati > Pseudomonadota > Alphaproteobacteria > Rhodobacterales > Paracoccaceae > Paracoccus > Paracoccus sp. N5. Next base: position 1,797,036 of record NZ_AQUO01000001.1, read on the forward strand.
AACACCAGCGCGTCGTGGCGTGCGCCCAGGCGCGGCCAGATCGCGGCCCAGTCGTCGCGCAGCGGCTCGTCCTGCTGCGGCAGGGCGATGCCGACCAGCAAGAGCGGCTTGTCGCCCGCCCCGGCCTGGTGCAGGATCGAATCGAGGTTCTTCTCGGCCATGCCGGGGGTGAAGCCCATCAAGAGGTCGTTGCCGCCCAGTTCGACGATGACCGCATCGGGCTTGTGGCGGGCCAGAGAATAGCCGATCCGCACCCGCCCGCCGGCGGTGGTATCGCCCGAAAGCCCGCCGTTCAGCAGCACCACGTCATGGCCGCGCGCCTTGAGCCAGGCTTGCAGCTGCGGCACCAGCCCCTCGCCGCGCGGCAGGCCCAGCCCCTCGGTCAGGCTGTCGCCGAAGGCGAGGATGCGCAGCGGCGCCGCGGCCAGCGGCCCGGCTGCCAGGGCCAGAACCAGGGTGAACAGCAGGGCTATCCGTTTCATCCCGCTCTCCTCAATCGCAACGCATTGCTGACCACGAAGACCGAGGACAGCGCCATGGCGCCCGCCCCCAGCATGGGCGACATCTGCGGCCCGCCAAAGGGCACCAGCGCCCCCATGGCCACCGGAATCAGCGCCACATTATAGCCGAAGGCCCAGAAAAGGTTCTGCCGGATATTGCGCATGACGTCGCGTGACAGCCGGATGGAGCGGGGTACGCCCAGGGGATCGCCGCCGACCAGCACCACCTCGGCCGATTCGATGGCGACATCGGTGCCGGTGCCGATGGCGATGCCGGTCTCGGCCGCCGCCAGCGCCGGGGCGTCGTTGATGCCGTCGCCGACAAAGACCGTGCCGCGGCCGCCGTCATGCCCCATGTCGCGGATCGCGGCCAGCTTGCCCTCGGGCAGGACGCCGGCGGTCACGTCGTCGATGCCCAGCCGGCCGCCGACCGCCTGGGCCGTGGCCGGCACGTCGCCCGAGATCATCGCCGTGCGCAGCCCCATCTCGTGCAGTTCGGCAATGGCCTCGGCCGCCTCGGGGCGGACGGGATCGGCCATGGCCATGGCGGCGACATGGCGCCCGTCCAGCGCCAGATGCACCGGCGTCGCGCCATCCGCGGCCCAACCCTCGGCGCGGTCCAGCAGCGCGGGCGCGGCGGCAATGCCGGCCTCGGTCAGCGCGGCGGCATTGCCGATCAGCAGGGCATGGCCCTCGACCTCGGCCGACAACCCGCGCCCGACGCTGGCGGTCACGGCGCTGGCCGGGGCCAGGGTCACGCCCTCGCGCCGTGCGGCGGCCAGGATCGCGGTGGCCAGCGGATGCTCCGAGCGCGCCTCGGCGCTGGCGGCCAGCCGCAGGGCCTCGGCGCGGTCGATGCCCTCCACCGCCATCTCGGTCAGGGCGGGGGCGCCCTGCGTCAGCGTGCCGGTCTTGTCGAAGGCGACCACGCGGGCCTCGGCCAGCCGTTGCAGCGCGTCGCCGCGCCGGAACAGCACGCCCAGCTCGGCCCCGCGCCCGGTGCCGACCATGATCGAGACCGGCACTGCCAGCCCCATGGCGCAGGGGCAGGCGATGATCAGGACCGAGATCGCCGCCACCAGCGCCGGCCCCAGCGTGCCCGCGAAGACCATCCACAGCACGAAGGTCAGCGCGGCAAGGCCCATGACCACCGGGACGAAGACCGCGGTGATGCGGTCGACCAGCGCCTGCACCGGCAGCTTGGCGGCCTGCGCGTCCTCGACCATGCGGATGATGCGCGACAGCACCGTGTCGGCGCCGGTGGCGGTGACGCGGAAGCTGAGCGCCGCGCCGGTGTTGACCGTGCCCCCCGTCACCCGGTCGCCCGGGGTCTTGAGCACCGGCAACGGCTCGCCGGTCAGCATGGATTCGTCGATATGGCCGCTGCCCTCGGTCAGCACGCCGTCCACCGCGACGCGCTCGCCGGGGCGCAGCTGGACGATGTCGCCGGGGCGCAGCGCGGCCACCGGCAATTCGCGCGCCCCTCCGTCACGCTCGACCAGCGCCGTGTCGGGGGCCAGCTCGACCAGCCGGCGGATGGCGTCGCCGGCCTGGCCCTTGGCCCGCGCCTCCAGCCAGCGGCCCAGCAGGATCAGGGTGACGATGACCGCGGCGGCCTCGAAATAGACATGCCGCGAATCCTCGGGCAGCAGCGCGGGGGCAAAGGTCGCCACGGTCGAGTAAAGCCATGCCGCCGAGGCCCCCAGCGCGACCAGGCTGTTCATCTCGGGCGCGCGGCGGGCCAGGGCGGGAAAGCCGATGCGGAAGAACATCCGCCCCGGCCCGGCCAGCACCGCCGTGGTCAGCAGGAATTCCAGCACCCACAGGGTCTGCTGGCCGATCGCCATATGCAGCCAGTGGTGGAAGGCGGGGAAGGCATGGCCGCCCATCTCGGCCACGAAGACCGGCAGGGTCAGCGCCAGCGCGATCAGGAAATTGCGCTTCAGCGTCGCGGCGTCGCCGCCATGGTCGTGCATGTGATGGCCGGCCTCGGCCTGCACCTCGGCCGGGTAGCCCTTGGCGGTCACGGCCTCGGCCAATGCCTGCGGCGTGACGGCGGGGGAATGCAGCACCGTGGCGCTGCCGGTCGCCAGGTTCACCTGCGCCGAACTCACGCCCGGCAGGGCCGAGAGCGCCTTTTCCACCCGGCCCGAGCACGAGGCGCAGGTCATGCCCTGGACGTTCAGGCGGGTCTGGAGCGGTTCGGCCGGATAGCCGGCCCTGGCTAGCGCCTCGACGGCACCGGGCAGGGCCTCGGGCGTCGCGGTGCGGAAATGCGCCCGGCCGGTGGCCAGGTTCACCTGCGGGTCGGAAAGGCCGGGCACGGCGCGCAGCGCCTTTTCGACGCGCCCTACGCAAGAGGCGCAGCTCATGCCGGTGACGGTCAACTCGGCATCGGTCGGATGTTTGGTCATGGGTCCTGTCCTGTCAGAATGGCGGTTGGTCGCGATTCAGACGGGACAGGGCGGGGCCTGCGGGCGTTGCGGCGGGTCATGCAGCGCCGCCATGCCCGGCGGCGGATCCTCGGGTGCGGGACGCCAGCGCAGCGGGTGGCCGTTGCCGGCCAGCACCGGGCGGGCCAGCCGCCGGCGCACGCCGGCATGGCAGCGGCAACCGCGCCCGCCCCGGCCCCGGCATAGATGCGCGGGGCGAGGCGTGGCTTTGCGGGGCTGGGGGCGCGTGGCGCAGCACATCGGCAGGCTCCTTCCCGATGCAAGCTAGGCACGTTTGCCGCGCGATTCAACCGCGTCACGGCGCTTTGAGTTGATCCCGCGCGCGTGAGCGGTTACGCGGATGGGCAAGGATTCCAAGGATTCAGGACGCACAGATGAACCGCAGACAGATGCTGATGGCCGCGCTGCCGCTGGTGGCCGCGCCCACGCTGCTTTTCGCGCAGGAGAAGGCGCAGCCCGCCGCCGCCAAGGCCCAGGCCGAACCGAAGCGCGACCCCTATGCCCCGACCGAAGTGGCGATCCGCAACGATTTCGAGGTCGGCAGCATCGTCGTGGTCTCGAAGGACTTCTTCCTGTATCACGTCGTGGCACCGGGCCGGGCGATCCGCTACGGCGTCGCCGTCGGCAAGGACGAGCTGGTCTGGAAGGGCCGCGCCACCGTCGGCCGCAAGACCGAATGGCCGAGCTGGCGCCCGACGCCGGCGATGATCAAACGCAAGCCCGCGCAATACGGCAAATGGGCCGACGGCATGCCGGGCGGCCCGACCAACCCGCTGGGGGCCCGGGCGCTTTATATGTATGACGCCAAGGGCAACGACACCTCGATCCGCATCCACGGCACGACCGAGCCGAACTCGATCGGCCGCGCCGTCTCGAACGGCTGCATCCGCATGCGCAACGAGGCGGTGATGGACCTTTACGAGCAGGTCCCGGTCGGCACCCCGGTCTATGTCTACTGATTGGACATTCGGCTGACATCGCTGTCGGATCCGGCGCTGGCCGGGTTCGACACCGTGATCGACACGCGCTCGCCCCTCGAATTCGCCGAGGACCACCTGCCGGGCGCGATCAACCTGCCGGTGCTCTCGGACGAGGAGCGCGCGCAGGTCGGCACGATCTACAAGCAGGTTTCCCCGTTCGACGCCCGCAAGCTGGGCGGTGCCCTGGTCGCCGCCAATGCCGCGCGCCATATCGCCGGGCCGCTTTCCGGCTTCGGCGGCGGCTGGCGGCCCCTGGTCTATTGCTGGCGCGGCGGGCAGCGTTCGGGCGCCTTTGCCACCATCCTGGGCCAGATCGGCTGGCGCGTCGGCCGCATCGAGGGCGGCTACAAGGCCTGGCGGTCGCTGGTGGTGGCGCGGGTGACCGCGCCCGTGGCGGCGCCGGTCGTGGTGCTGGACGGCAATACCGGCAGCGCCAAGACCGAGATCCTGCATCGCCTCGCGGCGCGCGGGCACCAGGTGCTGGACCTGGAGGGGCTCGCCAACCATCGCGGCAGCCTGTTCGGCGCCCTGCCGGGCGGGCAGCCGTCGCAGAAGCTGTTCGAAAGCCGCCTCGCCATGGCGCTGGAGACGCTGGACCCGGCGCGCCCGCTGCTGGTCGAGGCGGAAAGCTCGCGCATCGGCGCGGTGAATCTGCCGCGCGGCATCTGGCAGGCGATCATCGCCGCGCCGCGCCTGCGGCTGGCGGTGCCGGTCGAGGCCCGCGCCGCCTATACCGCCCGAAGCTACGGCGATGCCTGCGCCGATCCCGCCCGGGTGGCGCGCATCGTCGAAAGCCTGCGCCCGCTGCATCCGGCCGAGCGCATCGCGGATTGGCTGCGCCTGGTCGAGGCGCGGGACTGGACCGGCCTGTCGCTGGGGCTGATGCGCGAGCATTACGATCCGCGCTATGACAAGCACCGCGCCCGGCATGACGATGGTCGCGGCCGGGTGGTGGCGTTGGAGCGGCTGGACGACCTGGACGCGGCGACGGCCCGGGTCGAGGCGGCGCTGGCGGGGCTCGATCGGTGAGGGGATCGCCTGCCGGCGCGGTCAGCGGCCTCCGGCGGGGATATTTGCACAAGAAAGAAGCTCAGGTTCCGAGAAAGCGGCGCAGGATGCGTTCCAGCTTGGCGGCGCCCAGGGGTGCCATGGCCTTGGTGTGGTCGTGGCTGATCGCTTCGTCCGAGAGCCCGGCGCCCATGTTGGTGATGACCGAGATGGCGGCGCAGTCGAGGCCGAGGAAGCGCGCCAGGATGATTTCCGGCACGGTGGACATGCCGACGGCATCGGCGCCCAGGGTTCGGGCGGCGCGGATCTCGGCCGGGGTTTCGAAGCTGGGCCCCGAGAACCAGCAATAGACGCCTTCGGGCAGGGGGATCCCCTCGGCGGCCGCGGCGGCTTGCAGGGCGGCGCGCAGGCCGGGGTCGTGGGCGGCGGTCATGGGGACGAAGCGGGCGTCGCTCGGCTCGCCGATCAGCGGGTTGGTGCCGGCGAAGTTGATATGGTCCGAGAGCAGCATCAGCGCGCCGGGCGGCAGGTCGGGGCGCAGCGAGCCCGCGGCATTGGTCAGGATCAGGCGCCGGCAGCCGAGCGCCCGCAGCACCTCGAGCGGCAGCCGCATGGCGTCGGCGCGCCCGGATTCGTAGTAATGCGCCCGGCCGCCGAAGACCGCGACGCGCCGCCCCTCCAGCCGGCCGATCATCAGCTGCGGCACATGGCCCGAGACCCCGGCATGCGGAAAGCCCGGCAGGTCGGAATAGGGGATGGCCGTGCCCTGAACCGCCGCCGCCAGATGGCCCAGGCCCGAGCCCAGCACCAGCCCGTATTCCGGCGCTTCCTCGCCGGCGCGGGCGCGGATCAGTCGGGCAAGCTCAGCGCTCTTTGACATAGGGTTCTCCGCCCGCGCGCGGCGGGATGGCGCGGCCGACGAAACCGGCCAGGATGATGACGGTCAGGATATAGGGCAGGGCGTTCATGAACATCGACGGCACCGTGACCAGCCCCAGGTCGAGGTTCGGATAGCGGTTCGCCACCGCCTCCATCAGGCCGAAGAGGAAGCAGGCGCCGAGCGCCGGCCAGGGCCGCCATTTGGCGAAGATCAGCGCCGCCAGCGCGATGAAGCCGCGCCCGGCGGTCATTTCCTTGACGAAGCCGGCCGAGATCGCCGTGGCGAGATAGGCCCCGGCGATGCCGCACAGCACGCCGCAGATCAGCACGGCGCCGTAGCGCAGCCGCGTGACCGAGACGCCGGCGGTATCGACCGAGGCCGGGTTCTCGCCCACCGCGCGCAGCCGCAGCCCGAAGCGGGTGCGATAGAGCATCCACCAGGTCAGCGGCACCATGGCGAAGGCCAGGTAGACCAGCACCGAATGGCCCGAGATCAGCTCGGCATAGAGGCGCCCGATCACCGGCAGCGGCCGCAGGGCGTCGGCAAGGGGCAGGGTGATCTCGGTGAAGCGCGCGGCGCCCTGCAGTGACGGCGTGCGGCCGCCGAGCGCAAAGATCTTCTGCCCCAGGAGCACCGTCAGCCCCGAGGCGAGGAAGTTGATCGCCACGCCCGAGATCAGCTGGTTGCCGCGGAAGGTGATCGAGGCCAGCCCATGCAGTGCCGCCAGCGCCAGCGCGCCGCCGATCCCGGCCAGCAGCCCCAGCCATGCGCTGCCGGTCGCATAGGCCACCGCGCCGGCGCAAAAGGCCGCTATCAGCATCTTGCCCTCGAGCCCGATGTCGAAGACCCCGGCGCGCTCCGAATAAAGCCCGGCCAGGCAGGCCAGCAGCAGCGGCACCATCAGCCGCACGGCGGAATCGAGGATCTGGATCAGCGTCGCGAAATCCATCACGTCCCCCCGCGGCTGCGCGCGAACAGCCGCTCGAGCGGCAGGCGCACCATGTTGTCCAGCGCGCCGGTGAACAGGATCACCAGCGCCTGGATCACCACGATCAGTTCGCGCGGGATCGTGGTCCACAGCGCCAGCTCGCCCCCGCCTTGGTAGAGGAACCCAAACAGCAGCGCGGCCAGCAGGATGCCGAAGGGATGGTTGCGCCCCATCAGCGCCACGGCGATGCCGATGAAGCCGGCGCCCTCGACGGCGTTCAGGACCAGCCGCTCGGCCTCGCCCATGACGTTGTTGACCGCCATCAGCCCCGCCAGCGCCCCGGAGATCAGCATGGCCAGCAGGGTGATCCGCACGGGCGAGATTCCGGCGTAAAGCGCCGCCGGCTCGGACTTGCCGAAGGCGCGGATCTCGTAGCCCAGCCGCGTGCGCCAGATCAGCAGCCAGACCAGCAGGCAGGCGGCGATGGCGATGAAGAAACTGACATTGGCCGGGGTGTTCTCGCCCCAGCCCAGCCCCAGCGCCGCCGCCATGTCCGACAGTTTCGGCAGATGTGTCGCCGGCGCGAAATTGGCCGAGGCCGGGTCCATGCTGCCGGCCGGGCGCAGCACGTTGACCAGCACATAATTCAGCAGCGCCGCGGCGATGAAGTTGAACATGATGGTGGTGATGACGACATGGCTGCCGCGCCGCGCCTGCAACCAGGCCGGCACCAGCGCCCAGAGCGCGCCGAAACCCGCCGCCCCGATCATCGCCGCCGGCAGCGCCAGCGCCCAATGCGGCCAGGGCACCGACAGCAGCACCAGCGCGACGCCCAAGCCTCCCAGCGCGGCCTGGCCCTCGCCGCCGATGTTGAACAGCCCGGCGTGATAGGCGACCATGACCGCCAGGCCGGTGAAGATGAAATTCGTGGCATAATACAGCGTGAAGCCCCAGCCATAGCTGGACCCCAGCGCGCCCTCGACCATGACCTTCAGCGCCTCGGCCGGGCTTTCGCCGATCGCCAGGATCACCAGCGCCGAGATGGAAAAGGCCAGCGCCAGCGAGATCAGCGGCGTCAGGACCACATCCGCCCATTTCGGCATTCGCTGCATCAGCCCGCCTCCCCCGGCTTTCTCTGTTGTGCAAATACCCCCGCCGGAGGCCAGCCGCCGCGCATCACCGGGCCCCCGCGGGGCTGGGCTCGACCCCGGCCATTAGGCAGCCCAGATCGCCGGTCGTCGCCTCGCCGGGCCACCGCTCGCCCATCACCCGGCCGTCGAACATCACCGCGATGCGGTCCGACAGCGCCATGATCTCGTCCAGCTCGACCGAGACCAGCAGCACCGCGCGGCCGGCGTCGCGCAGTGCCACGATGCGCTTGTGGATGAACTCGATGGCGCCGATGTCGACGCCGCGCGTCGGCTGGCCGATCAGCAGCAGGTCGGGATTGCGCTCGACCTCGCGCGCGACGACGATCTTCTGCTGGTTCCCGCCCGAGAAGCTCTTGGCCGCCAGGTCGGGATTGGGCGGGCGCACGTCGAAACGCTGAATCTTGCCCTGCGCATCGGCCCGCATCGCGGCCTGGTCCATCAGACAGCCGCGGTTGAATTCGGGCGCGTCGTGATAGCCGAAGGCCGCGTTCTCCCAGGCGGTGAAGTCCATGATCAGCCCCTCGGCCTGGCGGTCCTCGGGGACATGGCCGATGCCGGCGCGGCGGCGGGCGCGGCCGTTCGAACCCGACAGCGGCAGCACCTTGCCGTTCAGCCGGATCTCGCCGGAAAGCTGGCTGCCGGGCTCGGGGAAACCGCCCAGGATCTCCAGCAGCTGCGTCTGGCCGTTGCCGGCGACGCCGGCGATGCCCAGGATCTCGCCGGCGCGGATTTCCAGGTCGATGCCGCGCAGCCGCTCGACGCCCTGGGCATCGACCATGCGCAGACCGCGCAGCTCCAGCACCGGCGCGCCGGGCTGCGCCGGGCCCTTTTCGACACGCAGCAGCACCTTGCGGCCGACCATCAGCTCGGCCAGCGCGGCCGGGCTGGTCTCGGCGGTCCTGACCGAGGCCACCATCTCGCCCCGCCGCATCGCCGAGACAGTGTCGGTGATCTCCATGATCTCGCGCAGCTTGTGGGTGATCAGGATGATGGTCTTGCCCTCGTCGCGCAAGCTCCGCAGGATGCGAAACAGATGGTCCGCCTCGGCCGGGGTCAGGACGCCCGTGGGCTCGTCCAGGATCAGGATGTCGGCCTGGCGATAGAGCGCCTTCAGGATCTCGACCCGCTGCTGGTGGCCCACGGACAGATCCTCGACCAGCGCGTCGGGATCGACCTGCAATTCGTATTCCCGCGCCAGCCGCTGCAATTCGCCGCGCGCCCGCGCCAGCGAGGGGCGCAAGAGCCGGCCGTCCTCGGCCCCGAGGATGACGTTTTCCAGCACGGTAAAGTTCCGCACCAGCTTGAAATGCTGGAACACCATGCCGATGCCGGCGCGGATCGCCGCCTGGCTGTCGGCGATGGCGATGGGCCGGCCGCCGACCAGGATCTCGCCGGCATCGGGGCGATAGAAGCCGTAGAGGATCGACATCAGCGTCGATTTCCCGGCGCCGTTCTCGCCGATGATGCCGTGGATGGTGCCGCGCGGCACCACCAGGTCGATGTCCTTGTTGGCCTGCACCGGCCCGAAGGCCTTGCAGATCCCCCGCAATTCGATCGCGGGGGCGCCGGCCGATGCCATCACTTCACCGGGCAGGTGTTGTCGGTCATGTAGTCATGCACCTTGACCGAGCCGTCCTCGATGCCCTTGCTCGCGGCCTCGACGGCGGCGGCCATCTCGGGGGTGACCAGCGGCTTGTTGTCGTCGTCGATGGCCACCGAAACCCCGCCCGACTTCAGGTCCATGACCTTGACGCCCGGTTCCAGGTCGGCCCCGGCCTTGAAGGCCTCGTAGACCGAATTGTCCACGCCCTTGACCATCGAGGTCAGCACCTTGCCCGGGTGCAGGTGGTTCTGGTTGCTGTCGACGCCGATCGACAGGATCCCGGCGTCCGCCGCCGCCTGCAGGACGCCGATGCCGGTGCCGCCCGCCGCGGCATAGATCACGTCGGCGCCCTGGCTGACCTGGGCCTTGACCAGTTCGCCGCCCTTGACCGGGTCGTTCCAGGCCGCGGGCGTGGTGCCGGTATAGTTGATGATGATCTTGCCGTCCGGCTTCGCCGCCTTGAAGCCCTGGGCATAGCCGCATTCGAACTTGTGGATCAGCGGGATGTCCATGCCGCCGATGAAGCCCACCGTGCCCGATTTCGAGGCCTGCGCCGCCATCACCCCCGCCAGATACGAGCCCTGCTCCTCGGTGAAGACCACGGATTGCACGTTCGGCTGCTCGACCACCATGTCGATGATGGCGAATTTGGTGTCGGGATAGTCGGGCGCGACCTTGTTCAGCACCTCGCCGAAGGCGAAGCCGGTCATGACGATGGGATTGGCGCCCGATTGCGCCAGCCGGCGCAGCGCCTGTTCGCGCATCGCCTCGGACTGCATCTCGAGTTCCTTGTAGCTGCCGCCGGTTTCGGACTTCCAGCGCTCGGCACCCTGATAGGCGGCCTCGTTGAAGGATTTGTCGAACTTTCCGCCCAAGTCGAAGATCAGCGCCGGATCGGCCAGCGCGGCCAGCGGCAGCAGGCCAAGGCTGGCGCCGGCCAGCAGGGTTTTCATCAGGGACATCGTTCGAACCTCAAGCTGTTGCGGGCGATTCAGCCCGGGATAGCCGGATTAGGGCGCAAGGGCCGGAATCCGTCAACAGTTAGTCGCAGGGGTCGAAGCGGCGGCGCATCAGGATCGCGTCGATGCCGGGGGCATAGTAATTCGGCCGCCGGCCGGTGCTTTCCCAGCCGCGCCCGGCGTAAAGCGCGATGGCGCCGGCATTGCCCTCGGCCACCTCGAGAAAGGCCTCGGCCGCGCCGCGCGCTTGTGACGCAACGGCAAAGTCGCGCAGCAGGGCCGAGCCCACCCCCTGCCGCCGCGCCTCGGGGGCGACGGCCAGGGTCAGCAGCTCGGCCTCGCCGGCGACGGCGCGGCCCAGCAGGAAGCCCTGCGGCCGGGTCAGCAGGAAATTCAGCGGGCTGCTCAGCAGGTCCTCGAACTCGGGCGCCGACCAGGGCCGGGGATGGGCAAAGAAGCAGCGCAGATGCAGCGCCGCCAGAGCGTCCGAGTCGATCACCGCGCCCATCATGGGTCAGGCCAGCATGACCGGGCCGCGGTCGCGCGCGGGCGCGGCCTCGGCGGGGCGCAGATAGATCGGTGCCGGGCGGGGCAGGCCGGGCGTGTCGCGGCGCGCAAGCGCAATGCGGGCGATGGCCTCGGCCAGCGGCATCAGCGGCGTGTGGACCGGCGGGCCGGGCGGCAGGTCGTCGGGCGCGGATTGCCGGGGCCGGCTGTCCTCGCCCGGACCGAAATCCTGCCAGATCACCTCGTCGCCGCGCCCGGGCAGCAGGATGCGGCAGGGCCGGGGCAGGCCGTGCGCCGCAGCCTCGGCCAGGCCCACGCCCACGGCAGGGATGTCCAGCGACAGCGCCAGCCCCCGCGCCGCCGCGACCGCGATGCGGATGCCGGTGAAATTCCCCGGCCCGGTGCCGCAGCCGATCACCGCCAGGTCGCGCCAGGTCGCGCCGGCCCCGGCCAGCAGCTCTTGCAGCAGCGGCATCAGCCGTTCGGCCTGGCCGCGCGCCATCTCTTCGCGGGTCTCGGCCAGCAGCCGGTCGCCTTGCAGCAAAGCGGCCGCGCAATGCGCGGCCGATGTGTCGAAGCCCAGCGACAGCGGCTCAGCCAACGGGGCGGACCTCGGTCACTTCGGGGATATAGTGGCGCAGCAGGTTCTCGATGCCCATCTTCAACGTCAGCGTGGACGAGGGGCAGCCGGCGCAGGCGCCCTGCATGTGCAGATAGACCACGCCGCGGTCGAAGCCGTGGAAGGTGATGTCGCCGCCGTCCTGCGCCACCGCCGGGCGGACGCGGGTGTCGAGCAATTCCTTGATCTGGTTGACGATCTCGGCGTCGGGGCCATCCTGGTCGTTATGGGCGCTGGCGGCCGCGCCTTCGATCGCCGGAGCGCCGGACTGGTAATGCTCCATGATCGCGCCCAGGACCGAGGGTTTCAGATGGTCCCAGACCGCCTCGTCCGACTTGGTCACGGTGACGAAATCCGAGCCCAGGAACACGCCCGCCACCCCCGGAACCGCGAAGATGCGGCGGGCCAGCGGACTGGTGGCGGCGGCCCCGGCCTCGGGGAAATCGGCGGTGCCATCGCCCAGCACGGTCTCGCCGGGCAGGAACTTCAGCGTGGCGGGATTCGGGGTGGTCTCAGTCTGGATGAACATGGCGGGGCTCCTTTGCCGGGGATATGGGGATCGAAGGGGCCTCGAGTCAAGCTAGGTCATGTTGACAAATGGCGGAGCCAGAGCCTGATGCAGGCGACGTCGACGAAGCCAAGGAAGCTTTCGGCGGTTTTGTCGTAGCGGGTTGCAAGGCGGCGGCTATTTTTCAGCTTGTTGAAGCAGCGCTCGACCATGTTGCGCAGGGTGTAGATGGTCATGTCGACAGCCTTGCGCACCCTTCGGTTCCTTCGCATCGGTATCATGGGCAGGGCGTTGCGGCTCTCGATGTCTTCCCGAATTTTATCAGAGTCATAGCCCCTGTCGGCGACCAGAACTGCTGGTTGCGGCAGGTTGTCGGCCATCACCATATCATAGCCGGTGTAGTCGGAATCCTGCCCCGGCGTGATCTCGGTCCTCATCGGGAGGCCTGCGCCGTTGACGCGGAGATGGATCTTGGTCGAGAAGCCGCCTCTCGAACGGCCAAGAGCCTCTTTCGGAGTCCCCCTTTTGCGCCCGCCGCATGATGATGGGCGCGGATCACAGTGCTATCAACCATCTGGAGCTTGTCTGGCGCGATCCCAGCGTGGTTCAGCGCATCCAGGATATCCTCCCACAGTCCCGCCAAAGTCCAGCGGCGGAACTGACGGTAGACCGAGGACCACTTGCCAAACTCTTCGGGCAGATCGCGCCATGGCGCACCAGTCCTTGCGATCCAGAATATACCATTCAGAACAAGACGATGGTCCGCAGGTTTCCGCCCGTTAGGGTGCCGGACGGCACGAATGAAGCCCTCGAAGAAGGTCCACTCATCGTCGGATATCAGGTTGCGTGCCAAGTTCATCTCCCACGTAGAGATGAGCTTGAATCATAGGACGACTGCCAGAGGAATCCCTTTTGTCAACACGACCTAGGTTCGTCGATGGCAAAGTGAGCACCTCCCCGAAAATCGGACAGTGACGTAAGCTCTGATCTTCCGTCTGCTGGTCTCCAAGAACGAGGAGAACAGACGATGTCGAAACGCAGGAACCATGACGCGGGCTTCAAGGCTCGCGTGGCGCTGGAAGCCGTGAAGGGCGAGCGCACCGTGTCGGAGCTGGCCGCGGAATACGGCGTGCATCCGACGATGATCCACCAGTGGAAGAAGGCGCTGCTCGAGGGGGCATCGGACATCTTCGAACGCGGCAGGAAGAAGAAGGCCGAGGTCGACGAGGAGACGGTGCGATCGCTGCACGCCAAGATCGGAGAGCTGGCCGTCGCCAACGATTTTTTGTCACGAAAGCTCAAGCCCTGGACCGGCAGGTGAGGCGCGGGATGATCGAACGCTCTCACCCCACGCTGTCGGTCGGGGCGCAATGCCGTCTGCTGTCGATCTCGCGGTCGTCGTTCTACTACGCACCGCAGGGCGAGACCGAGATGAACCTGGCGCTCATGCGGCTGATCGACCGTCAGTTCCTGGAAACCCCCTTCTACGGCGTCCAGCAGATGACCTGGCACCTGCAGAACGAAGGGCACCCAGTGAACATGAAGCGCATCCGGCGGCTGATGCGGCTCATGCGTCTGATGCCGATCTACCAGAAGCCCAACACCAGCAAGCCTGCGAAGGGGCACAAGACCTACCCCTATCTGCTGGGTGGCCTGCGGGTCGATCGGCACAACCATGCCTGGTGTGCCGACATCACCTATCTGCCGATGCGACGAGGCTTCCTCTACCTGGTCGCCATCATGGACTGGTTCACCCGCAAGGTGCTGGCCTGGCGCATCTCGAACACGCTCGAAGCCGACTTCTGCGTCGAGGCGCTGAACGAGGCGGTCCACCGCTTCGGCCCGCCCGAGATCATGAACACCGATCAGGGCTCGCAGTTCACGTCCTTCGCCTGGACCGACCGGCTGAAACGGATCGGCACCCGGATCTCGATGGACGGCAAGGGCCGGTGTCTCGACAACATCTTCATCGAGCGCCTTTGGCGGTCCCTGAAGTATGAGTGCGTCTATCTGCACGCCTGGGAGACCGGCTCGCAGGCGAAGGCGGGCGTTGGCCGATGGATCACCTTCTACAACCACCAGCGGCCCCACGCCGCCCATGGCGGACAGCCGCCCGCCGTGGTCTACTTCAACCAGATCGAAACCGATCAGCAGGGGCAGAGAGTAGCTTAAATCATCCCGGAAACTGTCCAAGAGATGGGGAGTAGCTCACGCTGACAAGAATAGCCTCCGACTGAAACAACAGTCGCTATCGCGCCGCCGAATTGTCCTATTGCATGACCCGTCTTGCGCCCTTTCATGCGCTGACCAAGCCCGAACCCGTCTATCCTTGCGCAACTGCCGGCGATTGCGGTTCGGCCTGGCCCGGCTATCACGCTTGCGATGCTGCTAGCCGAAAACCTGTATGACCGGCCCATCGCGCCCGCCGAGATCGAGGCAGACATGGGCAGACGCGCCAACAGAGTGGGTGATGAAACCGCGCCGAAGCGCGCCACCGGCAGCCTGCCAACCAAGCTGCCATGCATCGAGGAGCTCGTCGAGCTTGAGAGCGCTGGAGGACGAGAGCGGCAAGCTGAAGCGTCTGCCGGCGGACGCGATGCTGACAACCGCTCGAGGATCTGAAAACCGTCCCCGCAGCGCGACTGTTGCAGCGACTTGCTGATAGGGGCCAGCTTGGCGCGAGACCGGTGCCGGACCAGTGCCGGACTAGGGATGGGCGTTTCAGGAGCGCTTCATTCAGGCGATACGCGCGCCCCGAACGGATCCTGAAAGCACCCTTGCTGTGGACGGGATTTCCGGCCCGCTCGACCTTGCTACGAGGACCTTCGGTCCCGCGGCCGGAACGTCATCGCCCTGATCTATGCGCAAACGGAATGACCAAGCCTCGATCGGCATTGGCCTTTCCGGAGCGCCGCCTCTAGATCCTTGACCACAAACACCGATCCGGCGCTATGCTGGACGGACCGCCCAGGCGTCAGCCGCAGGAGAACCCCCGATATGCCCCTAGACCGCGAGCCCAGCTTCCGCGAATCCGTCGACCTGATGTTCCAGCGTGCCGTGCGGCACATGGATCTGTCGCCGGGCCTTGCCGAAAAGATCCGGGTCTGCAACTCGACCTATACCGTGCGCTTCGGCGTCCGGCTGCGCGGCAAGATCGAGACCTTCACCGGCTACCGTTCGGTCCATTCCGAACATATGGAGCCGGTCAAGGGCGGCATCCGCTATGCGCTTTCCGTCCACCAGGACGAGGTCGAGGCGCTGGCCGCGCTGATGACCTACAAATGCGCGCTGGTGGAGACCCCCTTTGGCGGCTCCAAGGGCGGGCTCTGCATCGATCCGCGGCAATGGGAGGTGCATGAGCTGGAACAGATCACCCGCCGCTTCGCCTATGAGCTGATCAAGCGCGACCTGATCAACCCGGCCCAGAACGTGCCCGCCCCCGATATGGGCACCGGCGAGCGCGAGATGGCCTGGATCGTCGACCAATATGCGCGCATGAACACCACCGACATCAACGCCAAGGCCTGCGTCACCGGCAAGCCGCTGAACTCGGGCGGCATCCGCGGCCGGGTCGAGGCGACGGGCCGCGGCGTGCAATACGCGCTGCACGAGTTCTTCCGCCACAAGCAGGACGTGACGCTGGCCAATCTGGAGGGCACGCTCGCGGGCAAGACCGCCGTGGTCCAGGGCCTCGGCAACGTCGGCTATCACGCCGCCAAGTTCCTGTCCGAGGAGGACGGCGTCAAGGTCGTCGGGGTGATCGAGCGCGACGGCGCCGTCATCGACGAGCGCGGCCTCGACATCGAGGCGCTGAAGACCTGGATCGCCGAGACCGGCGGCGTGCGCAACTTCCCTGATGCCGCCTATGTCGAGGATGGCGCCTCGGTGCTGGAGCATCCCTGCGACATCCTGATCCCGGCGGCGATGGAGGGGGTGATCCACCTCGGCAATGCCGACCGCATCAAGGCCCGGCTGATCATCGAGGCCGCGAACGGCCCGGTCACCTTCGGCGCGGACGAGATCCTGCGCAACAAGGGCGTGCTGATCATCCCCGATATGTATGCCAACGCGGGCGGCGTGACGGTCAGCTATTTCGAATGGGTCAAGAACCTGTCGCATATCCGCTTCGGCCGCATGCAGCGCCGGGCCGAAGAGGCGCGCTCGCGCCTGCTGGTGGCGGAACTGGAACGGCTCTCGGCCGACCGGGGCCTGGGCTGGGAGCTGAAGCCGAACTTCAAGGAGAAGTTCCTGACCGGCTCGGACGAACTGGCGCTGGTGCGCTCGGGGCTCGATGACACGATGCGGACAGCCTATCAGTCGATGCGCGAGCTGTGGCACAGCCGCAACGACGTGACCGACCTGCGCGTCGCTGCCTATATCGTCGCCATCGAGCGCGTGGCCAGCACCTATCGCTCGAAGGGGCTGTAGGGTTCGGGCTTGCGCGCGCCGTGCGGGACGCGGCGCGCCCTGCGTGGAAATGATCCATGGGGTGACGGCGCCCGGATCCTGGCGCGGATCCACGGCGGACGACAGGGCAGGGAGGAACGGCGCATGGCGATGATCACCGAGGTCGGGGATTTCTTCACCAAGGGCTGCGGCCGCTGTGCCCGCTTTGCGACCCCGGATTGCTCGGCCCTGGTCTGGAACGAGGGGCTGGTCGCATTGCGCCGGCTCTGCCAGGAGATGGGCCTGGCCGAGACGGTGAAATGGGCGCATCCGGTCTATATGCATGCCGGGCGCAATATCGCGATCCTGGGTGCGCTGCGGGGCGATTTCCGGCTGAGCTTCATGAATCCGGGCCTGCTTCGCGACACCGCGGGCGTGCTCGAGCCGCAGGGGCCGAACAGCGCCACGCCGGGCACGATCCGCTTCACCGATCCGGCGCAGGTCGCGGCGCTGGCGCCGGTGATCCGGGCCTATCTGCGGCAATTGATGGACCACGCCGAGGCCGGGACGAAGCCGCCGAAGCCGGAAAGCCGGATCGAGATGCCGGACGAGCTGGCCGAGGCGCTGGATGCCGACGCGGAACTGGCCGAGGCCTTCCACGCCCTGACCCCGGGACGGCAGAGAAGCTATTTCTTCAACCTGAACCAGGCCCGGCAATCCGCGACCCGGGTGGCGCGGATCGAGAAGTTCCGCGACCGCATCATCGCCGGCAAGGGCGCGACCGAGCGTTAGGCGCCGGGTTCGGGGCTTTCCAGGAACGGCGCCAGCCGCGCGCGCAGCGCGTCGGGCACCCGCGTCGGCCGCATCGCGCTGTTGACGTGGACAAGGTCGATCTGGATCTCGACCAGCGCCTCGTCCCCACGGAAGAAGGCGTGGCGGATGCGGATGCTGGCGCCGCGCGCCTGCATCACCGAGGTTTCGCAGGTGATCAGGTCGTCGAGCCGCGCCGGCTTCTGCCAGGACAGCGCCGCCGCCCGGGCCACGAATTGCTCGCCCGCCGGGCCGACCAGCGGGTGCCCGATCTGGCGCAGCATCTCGGCCCGGCTGCGCTCGGCGAATTCCAGGTAGCGGGAATGATAGACGATGCCGCCGGCATCGGTGTCGGCGTAATAGATGCGGTAGGTCTGCGAAAACGCCCCGCCCGATGGACGGGATGATGTCGGTTGCATGCCGGGCCTCCGTTCCGGTTGGCGATGGTGGCGCGGGCCGGTCGCGGCCCCATGCCGGTTCATGCCGCGAAACTGTAAATTCTGCGCTAATATCCGTGCGGGCTGGCAAGATGCCGCCGGAAGCCGTGCTAGCCAGATCGCGCGCGCGGGTCAATGCGGCCGGGGGCCGCGCGTCCGGGCCCTGCGGCACTTGACGCAGATTTGACACCGGCAGGGTTTTGCCGCAGGCGGGCTTCTGCTACTTGCCCAAGGCAGAAGCCGCGCCGCAGCGGCCCAAAGGACAGGCCACATTCCATGGAACAACTCGCCGGAGCCGGGCAGCCGGTCGATTTCTCGCTGATCGCGCTGTTCGCACGCGCCTCGCTGACCGTGCAGATCGTCATGGTGATCCTGATCCTGGCCTCGTTCTGGGCCTGGTCGATCATCATCCAGAAATTCATCACCTATGCCGCCGCCCGGCGCGACGCCGACCGTTTCGACCGCGCCTTCTGGTCCGGCCAGCCGCTGGACGATCTTTATGACCGCATCGGCGACACGCCCTCGGGCGCGGCCGAGCGGATCTTTTCCGCCGGCATGACCGAATGGCGCCGCAGCCACCGCGACGACGGCAACCTGATCGCCGGCGCCACCGCGCGCATCGACCGCGCCATGAACGTGGCGATCAACCGCGAGAACGACCGCCTGACCGGCGGGCTGCCTTTCCTCGCCACCGTCGGCTCGACCGCGCCCTTCATCGGGCTGTTCGGCACCGTCTGGGGCATCAAGACCGCCTTCGAGGAAATCGCCATCTCGCAGAACACCTCGCTGGCCGTGGTGGCGCCCGGGATCGCCGAGGCGCTGGTGGCGACCGCGCTGGGTCTGCTCGCGGCGATTCCGGCGGTGATCTTCTATAACAAGCTCAGCGCCGACAGCGACCGCATCACCGGGAATTACGAATCCTTCGCGGACGAGTTCTCGACCATCCTGTCGCGCCAGCTGGACGACGAATAGATGGGCGCCGGGGTCGTCAAGCGCGGACGCAAGGGCCGGGGCCGCGCCCGCAGCCAGCCGATGGCGGAAATCAACGTCACGCCCTTCGTGGACGTGATGCTGGTGCTGCTCATCATCTTCATGGTCGCGGCGCCGCTGCTGACCGTGGGCGTGCCGCTGGAGCTGCCCAAGACCGCCGCCCAGGCGGTGCCGGCCGAGCCCGAGGAGCCGCTCGCGGTCTCGATCACGCCCGAGGGGCCGATCCTGGTCATGACCTCGGAGGTGCCCGAGGACGAGCTGGTGACGCGCCTGCGCGCCGTGGCCGAGGAGCGGCAGAGCGACAAGATCTATCTGCGCGCCGACGGCGCCATTCCCTATGCCCGCGTGATGCAGGTCATGGGCGCGCTGAACGCTGCCGGCTTCAACAATATCGTGCTGGTCACCGATGCCGGCGGGCCGCGCATGGATGCGGGCGGGAATGGCTGAACCCATGGAGCGCGCGGATCGCATCGGCTACTGGGTCTCGGGCGTGGCACATGCCTCGCTCTTGGGCGCGGCGCTGGTCGGCGGCGCGCTGTTTCGGCCGCAGCCGCTGGAGGCCGTGCGCATGGCCGAGGTCGCGACCATGACCGATGCCGAATTCCAGTCGCTGGCCGCCGCTGCCGCAGGCCATGGCCCGGTCAGCGACACCGCCTCGACCACCCCGGCCCAGCCGCGCGCGCCCGCCGACGAAAACCGCCCCGGCGCAGTCGAGGCCGTGAGCCCGCCCAGCCCGGACGGGCAGGCGGCCGATCTGGCAACGCCCTCGGACCGGCCCGAGGCGCGGCCGGACCTGTCGGATTTCCAAGGCGTGACGGCCCGGCCGGTCGCCGCCGCGACCGACGCGCCGCAGCCGGCCCAGCCCGACAATGCCGTCGAGCTGGCCGCCCTGCCGCAGCCCGCCGACCGCCCCGATCCGGTGCGCAATCCCGCGCAATCGCCGGCGCCGATCCCGCAGCGCTCGGCCCAGGCGCCGGTCGAATCGTCGCGCCCGCGCGGCCGTCCCGAGGGCCTGGCCGAGGCCGTGCAGGCCCGCCGCGCAAGCGCCGAGGCCGCCCGCCAGCGCGAGGCGCTGCTGGCCCGCGAGGCCGAGGAAGCCGCCGCCGAACAGGCTGCCGCCAAGAGGGCGCAGCAGGACGCCGCCCGCCGTGCCGCCGAGGAACGCGCTAGGAATGAGCGCCGCGAAGCCGAGGCGCGCGAGGCCGAAGCCGATGCTGCCCGCAAGGCCAGCCAGGCCAGGGAACGCGCCCGCCGCGAGGCCGAGGCGAAAGCCGAGGCAGAAGCCGCCGAGCAGAAGGTCGCCGCTGCCGAAAAGGCCGCCGAGCAGAAGGCCGCGGAACGCAAGGCTGAGGCCGCCCGCCGCGCCGCCGCCGAAAAGGCGGCCGAGCAGGAGGCTGCCGAGAAGGCCGAGAAAGCCGCTGCCGAGAAGAAGGCCGCCGAGGCCAAGGCCCGGAAGGCGGCCGAGGAAAAGGCCGCCGCCGAGAAAGCCGCCGCGGCCAAGGCCGCCGCCGAAGCCGCCGCCGCGGCGAAGGCCAAGGAAAAGGCCGAGGCCGAGCGCAAGGCCGCGGAGGCCGCCAAGAAGGCCCTGGCCGAGGCGCAGAAGAAGGACGAGGGCTCGGCCGGTTCGGGCGGCGGTGGCGCCGCCGCCAGCGGCCCGCCGCTGAGCCAGGGCGAAAAGGACGGCTTCCGCGTCGCGGTCGAGCAGTGCTGGAACCGCGGCTCGCTTTCGACCGAGGCCAGCCGGACCACGGTGTCGGTGCAATTCTCGATGGCGCCGGACGGCACGGTCGAGAAGGGCTCGCTGCGGATGATCGGCCATGACGGCGGCTCGGACGCGGCGGCGAAACAGGCCTATGAGGCCGCGCGCCGGGCGATCCTGATGTGCGAAAAGGGCGGCTACAAACTGCCGCCGGAAAAATACAACCGCTGGAAGGATGTCATCATCGACTTCAACGCCAGCGGCGGCGCGCGGGTGAAGTGACATGGCATCCCCCGGCGCGACACTCTATCCTGCAACCAAGACCTTACGAGGGCGATTCATGTTGCGAAAATTTCTTCTGACTTCCGTGATGGCCCTTGCGGGTCTTGGCCTTGCCGCGCCGGTGCTGGCGCAGGACGGGCCGCTGCGGATCGAGATCACCGACGGCGTGATCGAGCCGATGCCCTTCGCCATCGCGCAATTCCATGACGAGGGCGGCGCCGGAGAATACCTCCAGCAGGTGCAGAACCTGATCGCCGCCGACCTGACTGGCACGGGTCTTTTCCGCGAGATCCCGGCCTCGGCCCATATCGCGCGGCCCGAAAGCTTCGACGCGCCGGTCAGCTACGAGGACTGGAAGGCGATCAACGCCCAGGCGCTCATCACCGGCGCCGTCCGGGTCGAGGGCGGCAAGGTCATCGTCAAGTTCCGCCTGTTCGACGTCTTTGCCGGCCAGCCGCTGGGCGACGGCATGCAGTTCGACGCCGCGACCGGCAACTGGCGCCGCGCGGCGCACAAGGCCGCCGACCAGGTCTATTCCCGCCTGACCGGCGAGGGGCCCTATTTCGACAGCCGTGTCGCCTTCGTGCAGGAAAGCGGGCCCAAGGACGCCCGCAGGAAGCGCATCGGCATCATGGATTACGACGGCGCCAACGTGAAATGGCTGACCGACGATTCCGCGCTGGTGCTGAAGCCGCGCTTCTCGCCCGACGGCTCGCGGCTGCTCTATACCAGCTATGCCACCGGCTTCCCGCAGGCCATGCTGATGGACGTGAACAGCCTCGGCACCCGCCAGCTTTCCGCCGGCGGCAATGGCTCGATGAGCTTCTCGCCCCGCTTCTCGCCCGACGGGCGCTGGATCGTCTATTCGCTGGAGCAGGGCGGCAATACCGACATCTACCAGATGGACGCGGCCTCGGGCGCGCAGCGGGCGCTGACCAACGCGCCCTCGATCGAGACCTCGCCCAGCTACAGCCCGGACGGCAAGCAGATCGTCTTCGAAAGCGACCGCTCGGGCACGCCGCAGCTTTACGTCATGGGCGCGAACGGCGGCGAGCCGCGCCGGATCAGCTTCGGCGACGGCCGCTACGGCACGCCGGTCTGGTCGCCGCGCGGCGACATGATCGCCTTTACCCGCCAGGTCGGCGGCAAGTTCCACATCGGCGTCATGCGCACCGATGGCTCGGAAGAGAAAATGCTGACAGAATCGTTCCTTGACGAGGGCCCGACTTGGGCCCCCAATGGGCGCGTGGTGATGTTCACCCGCGTGACGCCGGGCGGCAATGGCCAGCCCCGGCTGCATTCGGTGGACATCACGGGGCGCAACATGCGCCCGGTCGAGATCAGTGGCGCGGCATCGGATCCCGATTGGGGTCCGCTGCTGCCCTAAGCGCGTAAGATGGACAGGATAATGAAAACTTTCATCAAGATTGCTGCACTCGGTGCCGTTCTCGCGCTGGCGGCCTGTGCCCGGCCGGCGCAGGACATGCAGGTGCAGGACCCCTATGCCGGCGCCGGCGGCCCGGGCGGGGTCGGCGCCGCGGCGCTGCCCGGCACGGCAGAGCATTTCAAGGCGACGGTGGGCGACACGGTGCTGTTCCCGCTGGACCAGTCGACGCTGACGCCCGAGGCCCGCACCACGCTGGCCAACCAGGCCGGCTGGCTGAACCAGAACGCCGGCTTCTCGGCCTTGATCGAGGGCCATGCGGACGAACAGGGCACCCGCGAATACAACCTCGCGCTGGGCGCGCGGCGGGCGAATTCGGTGCAGGAATATCTGATCTCGCAAGGCGTGCAGCCGGGCCGCATCCGCACCGTCAGCTATGGCAAGGAACGGCCGCTGGCGATCTGCTCGACCGAGGAATGCTTCACCAAGAACCGCCGCGCCGTGACGGTGGTCAGCCCCGGGGTGGGCATGTGATGCGCCGCTTGCTTCTCGCGGCCGGTTTCGCGCTGGCGGCGCTGCCGGTGGCGGCGCAGGACGCGCAGACGCTGGCCGACATCCGGGCCGAGCTGAACCAGCTTTCGGCCGACCTGCAATCGCTGCGGGGGCAACTGGTCGCCTCGGGACCGGCGGGCTTTGCCGCGGCGGGCGGCGACAGCGCCATCGACCGCATGAATGCGATGGAGGCGCGGCTGGCACAGCTGACCGGCCAGACCGAGCAGTTGCAGAACCGCATCGACCGCGTGGTCAAGGACGGCACCACCCGCATCGGCGACATCGAGTTCCGCCTGTGCGAGATGGAGGAGGGTTGCGACTTGGGCAGCCTGACCACGCCGACGCTGGGCGAGCAGGGCGGATCGTCGCCGCTGCCGTCCTCGGACCAGCAGGGGGCGCTCGCGCCCGCCAGGACCCCCTCGGCCGGGGCCGCCACCGCGGCGGAAAAGGCCGATTTCGACCGGGCCCGGGAGGTGCTCGGTCAAGGTGACTTTCGCCGTGCTGCGGACCTCTTCGCGGCCGTCGCCAAGACCCATGCCGGCGGTCCGCTGACCGCCGAGACGCTGTTCCTGCGCGGGGCGGCGCTGGATTCCGCCGGCGACCTGGACGGCGCCGGCATCGCTTGGCTGGAAAGTTTCGCCGCCAACCCGGACGGGCCGCAGGCGGCGGATGCGCTTCTGGGCCTGTCGCGGGCCATGTCCGCCAAGGGCGGGCCGGCCGAAGGCTGCTATTATCTTCAGGAAATCACCAGCCGCTTTCCCTCGGCGCCGCAGGCGGCCGAGGCCGGGAAGCGCATGGCCGAATCCGGTTGCGAGGCGCTGATCGAGGGCGCCGCCGACGAAGCGGTCGAGGGCATGGACCCCGAGGCGGCCGCGGACCTGGCGGATGGCGGCTGAGCCGGGCACGGTCGAGCACCGCGCCCATGCCGCGCTGGACCGGCTGGCCGGCGCCTTGCCAACCTTGGGCATCGCCCTGTCGGGCGGCGGCGATTCCACCGCGCTGATGCATCTGGCGCAGGGCTGGGGCCGGGCGCGGCTGATGGCGGCGACGGTCGATCACGGCCTGCGCCCCGGTTCCGCCGATGAGGCGCGCCGCGCCGGTCAGGCCGCTGCGGCGCTTGGCATCCCGCATGAGACCTTGCTTTGGCACCGCGAGGGCGGCGGCAACCTGATGGGCGCCGCGCGCGATGCCCGGCTGCGCCTGCTGGCCGATTGGGCGCGGCGGCACGGGCTTTCCGCCGTGCTTCTGGGCCATACGCCGGACGACCAGGCCGAGACGTTGCTGATGCGGCTGGCGCGCGGCGCCGGGCTGGACGGGCTTTGCGGGATGGCCGACCGGCGCGAAGCCGAAGGCGCGCTGTGGCTGCGGCCGCTGCTGGCGATCTCGCGCGCGGAACTGCGCGACTGGCTGGCGGCGCGCGGCATCGGCTGGATCGACGACCCCTCGAACGAGCGCGACGATTTCCACCGCGTCCGCCTGCGCAAGGCCATGGCCGGGCTGGACCTGCCGCTGCCGCAACTGGCGCAATCGCTGGAGAATCTCGGCATGGCCCGCGACGCGCTGGCGCATTACGCGGCCGAGGCGGCGCAGGGCGCGCGGTCCCGCGCCGGCGGGCTGGACCTGCCGCTGCCCGCCTTCCTGGCCGCCCCGGCCGAGATCCGCCGGCGACTTCTTGTCGCAGGGTTGCGCTTTGTCAGCGGCGCCGGCTATCCGCCGCGCCGCGCGCCGGTGCAGCACGCGCTGGCGGAGCTGGCGCAGGGCCGGCAGGTCACGCTGGAGGGCGTCATCGCCCGGACCCGCGCCGGCTGGCTGCACCTGATCCGCGAGCCCGCCGCCAGCCTGCGCGCCGCCCCGGCGCAGGGCGATCCGGCGCTGTGGGACGGGCGCTGGCGCGTCACCGGCCTGCAACCCGGCCAGCAGGTCCGCGCGCTGGGCCATGCGCCGCTTTCCGGCCTCGGCTGGCGCGATTCGGGCCTGACGCGCGACGAAGCCGCCGCGACCCCCGGCATCTGGCAGGATCAGGCCCTGCTGGCCGCGCCGCTGCTGCAACCCGCCCCCGGCATTGCCGCGACACCCCTGCGCGGCCTGCCGGAATTCCGCGCCATGCTCTATGTGCATTGAACCTGACGCGGGAATCCCTATTTTCACTCGAAAGCCTGTTTACCCGCGGAGGACCTGCCTTTGGGCAACGCGCGCAATATCGCCTTCTGGGTCGTGCTGTTTCTGATGATCCTGGCGCTGTTCAACCTGTTCAGCGACGGATCTTCCCAGATGAACAGCCGCCAGATCAGCTATTCCGAGTTCATCGAGCGGGTGGACAAGGACGAGGTTTCCTCCGTCACCATCGACGGCGAGACGATCGGCATTCTCGGCAAGGACGGCAAGCAATATGCCACCGTCCGGCCGCAGGGCGAGGAAATCGCCGACCGGCTGATCGACAAGGGCGTCGAGGTCAAGGTCGAGCGCCAGCAGCAATCGGGCTTCATGTCGCTGCTGGGCGTCTGGCTGCCCTTCATCCTGCTGATCGGCGTGTGGATCTTCTTCATGAATCGCATGCAGGGCGGCGGCAAAGGCGGGGCCATGGGCTTCGGCAAGTCGCGCGCCAAGTTGCTGACGGAAAAGCACGGCCGGGTGACCTTCGACGACGTCGCCGGCATCGACGAGGCCAAGGAAGAGCTGGAAGAGATTGTCGAGTTCCTGCGCAACCCGCAGAAATTCAGCCGCCTGGGCGGCAAGATCCCCAAGGGCGCGCTGCTGGTCGGCCCGCCCGGCACCGGCAAGACCCTGCTCGCCCGCGCCATCGCGGGTGAGGCGGGCGTGCCCTTCTTCACCATCTCCGGCTCGGATTTCGTCGAGATGTTCGTCGGCGTCGGCGCCAGCCGGGTGCGCGATATGTTCGAGCAGGCCAAGAAATCCGCCCCCTGCATCGTCTTCATCGACGAGATCGACGCGGTCGGCCGCGCCCGTGGCGTCGGCATCGGCGGCGGCAATGACGAACGCGAGCAGACCCTGAACCAGCTGCTGGTCGAGATGGACGGCTTCGACGCCAATGAAGGCGTCATCATCATCGCCGCCACCAACCGCAAGGACGTGCTGGACCCGGCGCTGCTGCGTCCCGGCCGCTTCGACCGCCAGATCTATGTCCCGAATCCCGACATCAAGGGCCGCGAAAAGATCCTCTCGGTCCATGCCCGCAAGGTGCCGGTCGGCCCCGACGTCGACCTGCGCATCATCGCGCGCGGCACGCCGGGCTTTTCCGGCGCCGACCTGATGAACTTGGTGAACGAGGCCGCGCTGACCGCCGCCCGCATCGGCCGTCGCTTCGTCGCCATGGAGGATTTCGAGAATGCCAAGGACAAGGTCATGCTGGGCGTCGAGCGCCGCAGCATGGTCCTGACCCCCGAGCAGAAGGAAAAGACCGCCTATCACGAGGCCGGCCACGCCATCGTCGGCCTGTCGCTGCCGAAATGCGACCCGGTCTACAAGGCGACGATCATCCCGCGCGGCGGCGCGCTCGGCATGGTGGTTTCGCTGCCCGAGATGGACCGGCTGAACTACCACAAGGACGAGGCCAAGCAGAAACTCGCCATGACCATGGCCGGCAAGGCTGCCGAGATTCTGAAATACGGCGAGGAAGGCGTCTCGAACGGCCCGGCGGGCGACATCCAGCAGGCCTCGGCCCTGGCGCGTGCCATGGTGATGCGCTGGGGCATGTCCGACAAGGTCGGCAATATCGACTATGCCGAGGCGCATGAGGGCTACCAGGGCAATACCGGCGGCTTCTCGGTCTCCGCCGCGACCAAGGAGCTGATCGAGCAGGAGGTCCACGGCCTGATCGAGGAAGGCTATCGCGAGGCCTGGCGCATCCTGAACGAGAAGCAGGAGGAATTCGAGCGTCTCGCCAAGGGCCTCTTGGAATACGAGACCCTGACCGGCGAGGACATCGGCCGCGTCATCCGCGGCGAGGCCCTGGGCGGCGACGACAATACGCCCAGCTCCTCGATCCCCTCGGTCAGCTCGATCCCGCGCGCCGGCAGCGCCGGACCGGCGCCGGAGGCCGCGCCGCAACCGCAGGGCTGAAACAGGAAAACCCCCGGACCAGGTCCGGGGGTTCTTTCTTGCCGCGGGATCGGTCAGGAGAGGGCTAGAGCAGCAGCAGCGCCACCGCGCCCAGCGCCAGACCCAGGCCGAAACCGATATTGATCACGAAGCTGGCGGCCGTCATTCCTCAGATCCTTTCCCTGTAATGCGGAGAGCATGACCTCGCTCCCAGCTAAGAACGAAATGCGCATTCACGCCAGAATGTTCCGCCATCGGCGAAATTTCGCCCATGATATGCGACATCCGCGCCACATTCCGCCGATGCCCCGGCTTGTCACGGCGCGCGCATCGGGGCATGGGAAGGCATGAGCACCTTCGACCCGCACCTGCCGCCCGACTCCGCGATGCATGATCTGCGCGCCCGCATCGACGCTCTGGACGCCCGGCTGATCGCGCTGCTGGCCGAGCGCTCGGCGCTGATCGACGAGGCGGCGCGGATCAAGGCCCGCGAAGGGCTGCCGGCCCGCATCGACAGCCGCGTCGAGGAAGTCGCCGCCAATGCCCGCCGGCTGGCCGGCCCCGCAGGTCTGGACCCCGAGCTTGCCGAAACCCTGTGGCGGTTGATGATGGAGCACTTCATCGCCCAGGAGGACCGGGTGCTCTCGGCCGGCCCGCAAAACTGATCGCCATGGGGGCTTTGCCCCCGCGCGTGCCGCGCTCCCCCAGGATATTTATGCAAGAAAGAAGCCAACCGTCTCGCGGGCGGATTATTTCTTTCTTGCGTAAATATCCTGCGGGGGTCCGGGGGCGCAAAGCCCCCGGCGGCGGCAGTTCCAGCACCGCGACCTAGACCGGGATCATCGTGCCTTGCAGCATGGCGACATGCTTGCGCCCGCCGGCGGTTTCGGCCCAGACATCGGCGGCGACCACCATGATGCGGCGGCCGGGACGGATGACCCGGCCCTCGGCCAGCAGCCGGTCGCCGAGCGCGGGCGACATCAGGTTGATCTTCATCTCGACCGTCATCACCTCGGACCCCTCGGGCATCAGCGACAGTGCCGCATAGCCCGCGGCGGAATCGCCGATGCTGAAGGCCAGCCCGGCATGGCCGGCGCCATGCTGTTGCAGCGCGGTCGGCAGGATCGGCGCGGCGATGCTGACCTTGCCTGGCGCCACCTCCAGCAGGGTGGCGCCCAGCGTCTGCATCATGGTCTGGCGGGCGAAACTGTCGCGGATGCGGTCGGTCGGATCAATCATCGAACAGGCTTTCCTGCGTGCGCGGCGCGTCGAGGCCGAGGTGGCGCCAGCCCAGCCGGGCCAGCATGCGGCCGCGCGGCGTGCGGGCGACCAGGCCCTGCTGCATCAGATAGGGCTCGATCACCTCCTCGATGGCATCGCGGCTTTCCGACAGCGCGGCCGAGAGCGTCTCGACCCCGACCGGGCCGCCGCCGTAATGCTCGGCCATCAGGGTCAGATAGCGCCGGTCGGCGGCGTCGAGGCCGATATGGTCCACCCCCAGCCGGGTCAGGGCCGAATCGGCGATCTCGCGCGTCAGCCTGCCGTCGCCCTCGACCAAGGCAAAGTCGATCACCCGGCGCAGCAGGCGCCCGGCGATGCGCGGGGTGCCGCGGGCGCGGCGGGCGATCTCGCGCGTGCCGGCCGGCTCGGAGGGGATGTCCAGCAGCCGCGCACCCCGGGTCACGATCAGGTCCAGCTCGTCTATGGTATAGAATTGCAACCGGGTCGGGATGCCGAAGCGGTCGCGCAGCGGCGTGGTCAAAAGACCCAGCCGGGTGGTGGCGCCGACCAGGGTAAAGGGTTGCAGCTCGATCCGCACCGTGCGCGCCGCCGGGCCTTCGCCGATCACCAGGTCCAGTTCGAAATCCTCCATCGCCGGATAGAGGATCTCCTCGACCGCCGGGTTCATGCGGTGGATCTCGTCGATGAAGAGCACGTCGCGCGCTTCCAGGTTGGTCAGGATCGCGGCGAGATCGCCCGCCCGCGCCAGCACCGGGCCCGAGGTCATCTTGAAGTTCACCCCCAGCTCGCGCGCCATGATCTGCGCCAGCGTGGTCTTGCCGAGGCCGGGGGGGCCGTGGAACAGCGTGTGGTCCATCGCCTTGCCGCGCATGCGGGCGCTTTCGATGAAGACGCGCAGATTGGCCCGCGCTTCGGCCTGGCCGACGAAATCCGCCAGCATCTGCGGGCGCAGGGCGCGGTCCTCGGTCTCGCCCGCGATCGGGTCGGGGCGCAGCATCGGGTCGGGCTGGCTCATCGGTCGCCCCAGGGGCCAGCGCCGCCCGAGACGCCCGGCACGCGCGAGGCGGCAAAGCCGCCGGCCATGGCCTGCAGCCGGGCGATGCGCTCCTCGACCGGGGGGTGGGTGGCGAACAGCCGGTCCATGCGCAGCGCGTGCAGCGGGTTGACGATGAACAGCGCCGCCGAGGCCGGGTTCCGCTCGGCCGGGACGTTCACCACCTGGCTTGCCGCGCGCGAGATCTTGGCCAGCGCGCCCGCCAGCGCCATCGGCTGGCCGCAGATCTGCGCGCCGGAACGGTCGGCCTCGTATTCGCGGGTGCGCGAGATCGCCATCTGCACCAGCCCCGCCGCCATCGGGGCAAAGATCATCGCCAGGATTGCCGCCAACCCGCCGCCGCGATTGTCGTCACGCCCGCCGAACATGCTGGAAAACATCAGCATGTTGCCCAGCATGGCGATGGCGCCCGCCATGGTCGCGGTCACCGTCATGGTCAGCGTGTCGCGATGCC
This sequence comes from Paracoccus sp. N5, assembly GCF_000371965.1. Taxonomy (NCBI): domain Bacteria; kingdom Pseudomonadati; phylum Pseudomonadota; class Alphaproteobacteria; order Rhodobacterales; family Paracoccaceae; genus Paracoccus; species Paracoccus sp. N5. Next base: position 1,826,481 of record NZ_AQUO01000001.1, read on the forward strand.
GGATATGCGCCAGCTCATGCGCGATCACGCCCGCCAGTTCGTCGCGGCTCAGCACGCGCATGATGCCCTGCGTCACCGCCACGGCGGCATTCTGCGGATTGCGGCCGGTGGCGAAGGCATTGGGCTGCTCGGTCTCCAGCACATAGACCGCCGGCGTCGGCAGGCCGGCGCGCTGCGCCAGCGTCGCGACCATATCGACCAGTTCCGGCGCCTGCTGGCGGGTGACCGGATGCGCGCCCTGCTGGCGCAGCACCATCTTGTCGCTGTTCCACCAGGCGAACAGGTTGCCGGCGCCGGCCAGCACCAGCGCGATCACCGCGCCGCCCTGGCCGCCCAGCAGATAGCCCATGCCCATGACCAGCGCGGTCAGGGCGGCCATCAGGACGAAGGTGCGCAGGTTTCCGGTCATGATCGTCACTCCTTGGGGGCCAGCAGCCGCAGGGCCGCGCGGATCAAAGCCGCCGTGGCCGCCTGGGGTTCCCGCGCCGCGGCCTCGGCCACCGCCGAGGCGGCCTCGGACGGAGCATAGCCCAGATTGCCCAAGGCCGAGAGCGCATCCGCCGTCGCCTGGGCCGAGGACGGCGCTTTGGGCGCGGCCTTGGCGGCGGGCGCCTCGACCACCTCGGCCGAGGGCTCGGGCAGGGGGCCGGGATCGACGGTCAGATTGCCGCCCATCGCCATGACGGCGGGGGCCTTGTCCTTCAGCTCCATGGTCACGCGCTGCGCCAGTTTCGGACCGACGCCCGGCGCCTTGCGCAGCGCCGACCAGTCGCCAAGCGCCAGCGCCCGCGCCAGCCCCTCGGGGCCCAGCGTGCCGAGGATCGCGAGGCCGACCTTGGCGCCCACCCCCTGCACCGAGGTCAGCAGGCGGTGCCATTCCTTTTCCAGGAGCGTCGGAAAGCCGAAGAGCTGCAGCAGATCCTCGCGCACCAGCAGCTCGGTATAAAGCGCGGTCGCCTGCCCGGCCGGAGGCAGGCTGGCTGCGGTGCGTTCGCTGACATGGACGATATAGCCCACGCCGCGCACGTCGATCAGGACATGATCCTGGGCCCGGTGCAGGATGATGCCGGCGATCCGCCCGATCATGCGAACCTCCTCATGCGGGCACCTTGATGCGCAGCGCCCGGCCCTGGCTGTGGTGGGCATGGCAGATCGCCACGGCCAGCGCATCCGCCGCGTCGGGCCCGGCGAATTCGACGCCGGGCAGCATGAAGCGGACCATGTGCTGGATCTGCTCCTTGGCGGCATGGCCGACACCGACCACGGTCTTCTTGACCGCGTTCGGGGCATATTCGCCGATCTCGAGCCCGGCTTCGGCCGGCGCCAGCAGGGCGATGCCGCGCGCCTGCCCCAGTTTCAGCGTGCCGGTGGCATCCTTGTTGACGAAGGTCTGCTCGACCGCCGCGGCATCGGGGCGGTGCTCGGCAATGACCGCGCAGAGCCCGCGATAGAGCGTCGCCAGCCGCGGACCCAGCTCGCCCGCCTCGGAATGCACGATGCCATTGCCCAGGTGGCGCAGGCGCGGGCCGTCCACCGCGATCACGCCCCAGCCCATGTTGCGCAGGCCCGGGTCTATGCCGATGATCTTCATGCCTCATTCCCTTTTTCGCCATGGCTAGCACGAAAGGCGAACATCGCCTAGCGGCTTTGTCATCCCGGTTGACAATCCGCGCCCCGGTCCAGAGATAGACCGGAAGCGAAACGAGGGACCATGTCGCCAGCACTGATCGCCGTCCTGCCCTTTCTGGGCGCCCTGCTGCCGGGGCTGCTTGCGCGCCAGGGGCGCGGGATCATCGCGCTGGCCTGCGGCGCGGTCACGCTGGCGGCGCTGATCGGCCTGTGCCTGCATATCCCCGCGATTCTGGCCGGCGAGGCGGTGGCAACGCGCATCGCCTGGCTGCCCGGCCTTGGGCTCGATGCGAATTTCCGGCTGGACGGGCTGGGGCTGCTGTTCGGCATCCTGATCCTGGGCATCGGGCTGCTGATCATCGCCTATGCGCGCTTCTACCTTGCGGCGCGCGATTCGGCGCCGGTGTTCTTCAGCTGCCTGATGCTGTTCCAGGGCGCGATGACGGGGATCGTGCTGTCGGACAACATCCTGCTGCTGCTGGTGTTCTGGGAACTGACCTCGCTGTCGTCATTCCTGCTGATCGGCTATTGGAAGCACCTGCCCGAGGGGCGGCAGGGCGCGCGCATGGCGCTGACCGTGACCGGCATGGGCGGGCTTGCCATGATCGCCGGGATGCTGATCCTGGGCCGGATCGCCGGCAGCTACGACATCTCGCAGATCCTGCTGGCGCGCGAGGCGATCCAGCAAAGCCCGCTGTATCTGCCGGCGCTGCTGCTGATCCTGCTCGGTGCCTTCACCAAATCGGCGCAATTCCCGTTCCAGTTCTGGCTGCCGCATGCCATGGCGGCGCCGACGCCGGTCTCGGCCTATCTGCATTCGGCGACCATGGTGAAGGCCGGGATCTTCCTGCTGGCGCGGCTCTGGCCGGTGCTGTCGGGGACGCCCGAGTGGTTCCACCTGGTCGCCGGCACCGGCCTTGTCACCATGGTGCTGGGCGCCTGGATCGCCATGTTCCGCGACGACCTGAAATCGCTCCTGGCCTATTCCACCGTGTCGCACCTGGGCCTCATCACCATGCTGCTGGGCTTCGGCACCAAAGCGGCGGCGCTGGCGGCGGTGTTCCATATCGTGAACCACGCCACCTTCAAGGCGGCGCTGTTCATGGCCGCCGGCATCGTGGATCACGAGACCGGCACCCGCTCGGTCGCGCGGCTGGGCGGCTTGCGGCGGCTGATGCCGCTGACCTTCGCCATCACCACCGTCGCGGCGCTGTCCATGGCCGGCATCCCGCCGCTGAACGGCTTCCTGTCCAAGGAACTGATGCTGGAAAATGCCGGCCATGCCACTTGGCAGGGCAATCCCTGGCTGATCGGGGCCTTGGCGACGCTGGGGGCGGCGCTGTCGGTCTGCTATTCGCTGCGGCTGGTCTGGCAGGTATTCATGGGGCCTCAGCGGCAGGATTACCCGCATCGCCCGCATGATCCGGGGCCGGGGCTGTGGCTGCCGCCGGCGCTGCTGGCGGTGCTGGTGGTGCTGATCGGGCTGATGCCCAACCTCGTGGCGGGCTGGCTGGTCGAGGCCTCGGCCCAGGCGACGACCGGGGCCGAGGCGCATCCGCATTTCGCACTGTGGCATGGCGTCACCCCGGCGCTGCTGATGTCCTGCACGGCGGTGGCGGCGGGCGTCCTGCTGCTGGCGCTGAACCGGCGCCTGATCGGGATCCGCGACGGCGTGGCGCGGCCGGACGGCAAGGCCGGTTTCGACGCGGTGACGCGGGCGGCGGCGGCGGCTTCGGGCTTTGTCACCGACCGGCTGACCAACGGCTCGATGTCGCGGGCCTTCGCGGCGCTGACCCTGACGGTGCTGGCCTGCGGGCTCTGGGCGTTTTCGACCGGAAACTGGCGCGGCGCGACCCGGCCCATGCTCGAGGTGCAGGCGGTGCCGCTGCTCGGCTGGCTGGCGCTGCTGGTCGCGACAGGCTGCATGGTGGCCTTCCACCGCCAGAGGCTGCTGGCGCTGGTGCTGGTGGGCATCGTCGGGCTGATGGTCTCGGCCAGCTTTGTCTATCTTTCGGCCCCGGATCTGGCGCTGACCCAGATCTCGGTCGAGGTGGTCACGGTGATCCTGCTGCTGCTGGCGCTGAACTTCCTGCCCAAGCGCACGCCCATCGACAGCCGCGACCGCAAGCGCGGCATCGACGCCTTCATCGCCACGCTGGGGGGCCTGGGCTTCGGCGGGCTGGCCTATGCCATCATGCGCAGCGATTTCGCGCTGCCGCCGATCTCGGGCTACATGGTCGAGAACAGCCACAAGCTGGGCGGCGGCGACAATGTGGTGAACGTGATCCTGGTCGATTTCCGCGGCTATGACACCTTTGGCGAGATCACCGTGCTGGGCATCGCCGCGCTGACCATCTTCGCGCTGACCGAAAGCCTGCTGAAGGGCGCCGGCGGCTGGCACCTGGACGGCTGGCGCGCCGCGCGCCGCGCCGGCGATCCGCATCCGCTGCTGATGGTGGTGGCGACGCGGCTGGTCCTGCCGCTGCTGCTGGTGGCGGGGCTCTATATCTTCCTGCGCGGCCATAATGCGCCGGGCGGAGGCTTCATCGCCGGGCTGGTGGTCGCCATCGCGCTGGTCGCGCAATACATGGCATCGGGCCTGGCCTGGGCGCAGCATCGCCAGCGCATCCCCTATCACGCGCTGATCGGCGCCGGGGTGATCGCGGCCGGGCTGACCGGCATCGGCGCCTGGGCCTGGGGGCTGCCCTTCCTGACCTCGACCTATGGCTATGTCGCGCTGCCGGGGCTCGAGCCCTTCGAACTGGCCTCGGCCATGGGCTTCGATCTGGGGGTGTTCCTGTGCGTGCTGGGCGCGGTGATGCTGGCGCTCGAGGCGCTGTCGCGGGTGGCGCGCGCGGCCGGGATCAGGGGGCGCTGATGGAATTCCTGCTTGCCAGCGCCATCGGCGTGATGACCGCCGCCGGGATCTATCTGATCCTGCGCAAGCGCAGCTTTGCCGTGGTGCTGGGCACGACCATGCTGAGCTATGCGATCAACCTGTTCCTGTTCTCGACCGGCCGGCTGGTGGTCGATGCCCCGCCGGTGCTGCGCGAGGGCGCGGGCGCCTATACCGACCCGCTGCCGCAGGCGCTGGTGCTGACCGCCATCGTGATCTCGTTCGGGATGACCGCGGTGACGGTGATGATGGCGCTGGGCGCCTATCTGGCCGGAGGCGACGACCGCGTCGACATGCCCCGCGCCGACCGCCGCCCGCCCGAAAGCGACGAGAGGGGCGACGCATGAGCCATCTGCTGATCGCCCCCGTGCTGCTGCCCGCCGTGCTGGGCGCCGTCATCATCCTGGGCCTGCGCGGCCACCTGCGCTGGCAGCGCGGCCTGTCGGTCCTGGGCACCGCGGCGCTGGTCGGGCTGGCGCTGTGGCTGAACCTGCTGGCCGCGGACGACACGATCCGGGTCTATCGCCTGGGCAACTGGGCCGCGCCCTTCGGCATCGTCCTGGTGCTGGACCGGCTGGCGGCGCTGCTTCTGCTGCTGACCGCGGTGCTGGCGCTGGCGGTGCAGCTTTACGCCGTGGGCTCGGGCTGGGACCGGCGCGGCTGGCATTTCCACGCGCTGTGGCAGTTCCAGCTGATGGGGATCTGCGGCGCCTTCCTGACCGGAGACGCCTTCAACCTGTTCGTCTTCTTCGAGGTGCTGCTGATCGCCAGCTATGGGCTGATGGTCCATGGCGGGGGCGAGATGCGGCTGCGCGCGGGCGTGCAGTATATCGCCTATAACCTGGCGGGCTCGGTGCTGTTCCTGGCCGCGCTGGGGGTGCTTTACGCGGTGACCGGCACGCTGAACATGGCCGACATGGCGGCGCGGGTGGCGGCGATCCCGCCGGGCGATTCCGCGCTGCTGCGCACGGGTGCCGTGCTTTTGGTGCTGGTCTTTGCCATCAAGGCCGCGCTGGTTCCGCTGCATTTCTGGCTGCCCGCGACCTATGCCAATGCGCCGGGGCCGGTGGCGGCGCTGTTCGCCGTGATGACCAAGGTCGGCGCCTATGGCATCATGCGTTTCATGACGCTGGTCTTTCCGCAGGACACGGTGGTCGAAAGCGTGGTCATGGACCTGCTGCTGCCCGCTGCGCTCTTCACCCTGGCGCTGGGGCAGATCGGTGTGCTGGGCAGCCGGCACCTGGGGCGGCTGGCGGCCTTCGCGGCCATCGGCTCGGTCGGGACGCTGATGATCGCGGTGGCGCAGCAGAACCCGCAGTCCACGGCGGCGGCGGTCTATTACCTGGTGCATTCGACGCTGGCGGCGGGCGCGCTGTTCCTGGTCGTGGACCTGATCGGCGCGCGCCGGGGCGATCTGTGGCTGCGTCCGCGCCCGGCCATGCCCGGCAGCGGGCTGGTCGCGGTGCTGTTCTTCGCCACCGCCATCGCGGTCACCGGGATGCCGCCGCTGTCGGGCTTCATCGGCAAGCTCTTGGTGATGCAGGCCACGGCCGAGACGCCGGCGGTGGTCTGGGTCTGGGCGGTGATCCTGCTCGGCTCGCTGGTCGCGATCTATGGCATGACCTGCGCCGGCTCGCTGCTGTTCTGGAAGGGCTATGAGGCCAGACCTGTCGCCGCACCCCGCGCCCCGGCGGGGCAGGGGCTGGCGGTCGCCGCCATCGCCGCGCTGCTGGCGGGTATCGTCGCGCTGACCGTCCTTGCCGGCCCGGCCATGCGCCTGGCCCATGACACGGCGCTGCAACTGCACGACCAGTCGGCCTATCTGGAGGCCGTGCTCTCGGGGCAGGAGGGCACGAAATGAGGCGCCGGCTGTTCCCGCATCCCGTGCTGTCCTTGGTGCTGGCGCTGGTCTGGCTGGGGCTGGTCAACCGCTGGGCCTGGGGCTCGCTGGTCTTCGCCGTGCTGGTCGGGATCGCCGTGCCGCTGCTGACCGCGCCCTATTGGCCGGGCACCCAGGGCTTTCGCCGGCCGTGGCGCATCCCGGCCTATCTGGCGCTGGTGCTTCTGGACATCGTCAAGGCCAATGTCACCGTGGCGCTGATCGTGCTGTTCAAGCCGCGCCGCGCGCTGCGCCCGGCCTGGATCGCCGTGCCGCTGGCGCTGCGCCGCCCCGAGGCCATCGCCACCCTGGCCGGCACCATCACCCTGACCCCCGGCACGGTCAGCTGCGACCTGTCGCAGGACGGCCGCGCGCTCTTGGTGCATTGCCTGCACGCCCCCGACCCCGATGCCGTGCGGGACGAGATCAAGACCCGCTACGAGCCCCGGCTGAAGGAGATCTTCGAATGATCCTCTATGCGATCTGGTTCGCCTATGGCTGCTTCGGGCTGGCGCTGGTCTGCTGCCTTTATCGCGTGGTCTTCGCCCCCGGGCTGGCCGACCGGGTGCTGGCGCTGGACACGATGGCGCTGAACATGATCGCGCTTCTGGCGATCTTCGGCATCGACCGCGGCACCGGCATCTATTTCGAGGCGGCGCTGCTTTTCGCCATGGTCGGCTTCATCTCGACCGTGGCCTATGCGAAATTCGTCCTGCGCGGCGACATCATCGAATAGGAAGGGGCGGGCATGGTGGCTGAGATCGTCGTTTCGGTGCTGCTGGTGGTGGGCGGCTTCTTCGGGCTGGTCGGCTCCTGGGGGCTGGTGCGGTTGCCCGACCCGATGACGCGGCTGCATGCGCCGACGAAATCCGCGACGCTGGGCGTGGGGGCGGTGCTGATCGCCTCGATGGTCTGGTTTCCGGCGCGGACCGGGCAGTTCACCTGGCACGAGCTTCTGATCGCGCTGTTCCTGTTCCTGACCGCGCCGATCACCGGCTACATGATCGCCAAGGCGAACATGCACCTGGGCTGGCGCCCCGAGGATGTGCCGCCGCCGGCGCCGGGGCAGGTCTGGGCGACCTATGCCGAGGACGACGAGCCCCGCGCATGAAAAAGGGCGGCCCGCAGCCGCCCCCTGCGCTCTTCCGAGCCGGTTCAGATCAGCCCGGCATGCGCCATGGCCGCGTCGATCCGGGCCTTGGTCGCGTCGGTCAGCCCGACCAGCGGCAGGCGCACCTGCTCGCTGCACAGGCCCAGCCGCGACATGGCGTATTTCGCCCCCGCGACGCCCGGCTCCAGGAAGATCGCCACATGCAGCGGCATCAGCCTGTCCTGGTATTCCAGCGCCTTGGCATAGTCGCCGGCCAGCGTCGCCTCCTGGAACGCGGCGCAGAGCTTCGGCGCCACGTTCGCGGTGACCGAGATGCAGCCGACGCCGCCATGGGCGTTGAAGCCAAGCGCGGTCGCGTCCTCGCCCGACAGCTGCACGAAATCGGCGCCGCAGGTGGCGCGCTGCATCGACACCCGTTCCAGCTTGCCGGTGGCGTCCTTGACGCCGATGATGCGTGGCAGCTTCGCCAGTTCGCCCATGGTCTCGGGCGTCATGTCGATGACCGAGCGGCCGGGGATGTTGTAGATGATGATCGGAATGTCGCTGGCATCATGCAGCGCGGTGAAATGCGCGATCAGCCCGTCCTGCGTCGGCTTGTTGTAATAGGGCGTCACCACCAGCGCCGCGGCGGCGCCGGCCGCCTGCGCGTGCTGCACCAGCCCGATGCCTTCGCGGGTCGAGTTCGAGCCGGCGCCGGCGATCACCGGCAGGCGGCCGGCCGCCATGCGGATGACCTCCTCGATGACCTGGCGGTGCTCTTCGTGGCTGAGCGTCGGGCTTTCCCCGGTGGTGCCGACCGGGACCAGCCCATGGGTGCCTTGCGCGATATGCCAGTCCACCAGCTTCTCCAGCGCCGGGAGATCCAGCTCCCCGTCGGGGGTGAAGGGCGTGACCAGCGCGGGCAGGGAGCCTTTGAACATATGGGTATCCTGAGCTTTGTGATGCACAGGGGCTTACATCCCGGCGCGCGGCTTGCCAAGGATGTGAGTTGCAGGGCCCGTCCGAGTCCCGCAGAAATGAGGCCATGATGTATCCTTTCCGCGACAGGATTCTGGGACCGCTGCTGGCGCTGGGTCTGGGCTTTGCGATGCCGGCCGGGGCCGAGGATGCCGGCCACCTGGCGCGCGCGCTGGCCGCCGCCGGCGCCCGCGACTGGACCGCCGCCGGGATCGAGGCCGCGCAATCCGGCCCCATCGCCCGCGATCTGGTCGACTGGCAGCGGCTGCGCGCCGGGCAGGGTAGCTGGCCCGACTATCGCGATTTCGCCGCCCGCCACGCCGATTGGCCGGGCATGGCGCTGCTTTACAAGCGCGGCGATGCGCTTTTGCGCGCCGACCTGCCGCCGGCCGAGGTGATCTCCTGGTTCGGCCCGCGCCGGCCTGACACGCTGAACGGCGCCATGGCGCTGATCGCGGCCCTGCAGGCGACCGATCCGGCCGCCGCCAAGGCCGAGGCGCAGCGCTTCTGGACCGAACAGGCGCTGGCCAAGCCCGAGACCGAGGTTTTCCTTGCCGCCCATGGCGCCGCGGTCGCCGGGCTGCATGATGCGCGGCTGATGCGGCTGCTGGACCTGGGCGAATGGCAGGCGGCGCAGGTGACGCTGCCCCTGGCCTCGGCGCCCGCGCAGGCGCTGGGAAAGGCGCGGCTGGCGCTGCAATCGGGTCAGGCGGGGGTCGATGCCCTGATCCTGGCGCTGCCCGAGGCGCAGCGGGGCGATGCCGGCCTGGCGCTGGACCGCTTCCGCTGGCGGGTTTGGGCCAAGATGCCGGAACTGGCGCGCGACCTGATGCTGGAACGCTCGACCAGCGCCGAGGCGCTGCGCGACCCCGCCGCCTGGGCCGGCAAGCGCGCCGATTACGCCAGGCTGGCGCTGCGGCAGGGCGATTGGGCGCTGGCCGAGAAACTGGCTGCCGGGCATTTCATGCCGCCGGGCAGCGACGCATTTTCCGACCTGGAATGGCTCGCCGGCTATGCCGCGCTGCGGGCCGGGGCGCATGACCGGGCGCAGGCGCATTTCCGTGCGCTGGAACAGGCCGTCGCCAGCCCGATCTCGCTGTCGCGGGCGCATTACTGGCAGGGCCGGGCGCTGGAGGCCAAGGGCGACCGCGCCGGGGCCGAGGCCGCCTATGCCGCCGCCGCCGGCTGGCAATCGGCCTGGTATGGCCAGCTTGCCGCCGAAAAGCTGGGCCTGCCCATGCAGGAGGCGCTGGCGATCCCCGGCCGGTCCGAGACGACGCTGCCCGACTGGCGCGGCTCGGCCCTGCGCGGCAATGGCGTCTGGCAGGCCGGGGTCTGGTTGGTCGCGGCCGGCGCGCCTGACCAGGGCCAGCGCTTCTTCCTGCACCTGGCCGAGACCGCCGCGCCCGAGGATATCGGCCGCATGGCCCGGATGATGCTGGAGCTGCGCATGCCCTGGCACGCGCTGCGCCTGGCCAAGGCCGCCGCCGCCAAGGGCACGGTCTATCCGGCGGCCTATTTCCCGCTGACCGGGCTTGAACATACCGCCCTGGGCCTGCCGCCGGAACTGGTCATGGCCATCGCCCGGCGGGAAAGCGAGTTCAACCACACGGTGTCCTCGCATGCCGGCGCGCTGGGGCTGATGCAGGTCATGCCCGACACGGCGCGGTCCATGGCGAGGAAGCTGGGCGAGCCCTTCGACCAGGCGCGGCTGACCCGCGACGCGGCCTATAACGCCCGGCTGGGCGCGGCCTATCTGGCGGGCCTGCGCGACCGCTTCGGGCCTTCGGTGGCGCTGGTCGCGGCGGGCTACAATGCCGGGCCGGGGCGCTCGGCGCGCTGGCTTCGGGATTTCGGCGACCTGCGCGGCGCGGTCGATCCGGTGGATTGGGTCGAGATGATCCCCTTCGACGAAACCCGCAACTATGTCATGCGGGTGGCCGAGGCGCTGCCCATCTATCGCGCCCGCATCAAGGGCGCGGCGGTGCCGCTGGTGCCGAGCTGGGACCTGACCGGGGGCGGCGCGATGCCGGCGCCGGCGCCGCCGCCGATCCGGCTGGCAGGCTCGGCCCGGCCGGTGATGCCGGCGCGGACGCTGGTGGGCTATGGCTCGGGCGGGGTGCTGGCCGAGGTGCTGGGCCCGGCGCCGCTGGTCGAGGCGGCGGTCAGCGGGACCCGGCCCGCTCGCGCTGGCGGGAACGCCACCAGGTGAACATGCCGGCAAAGACCACGATGCCGCCGCCGATGGCCACGTTCGGGGCCAGCGTCTCGCCGAAGATGGTCACGCCGAAGATGCTGATCCAGACGAGCTGCGTATAGGAGAACGGCTGCAAGGCCGAGGCCTCGGCCAGTTCATAGGCCTTGATCAGCAGGAAATGCCCCATGACGCTGGTCACGCAAAGCGTCAGCAGCCAGGGAATGTCGGGGCCGGCGATCGGCTGCCAATACCAGACCCCGACCAGGGTGCTGGCAAAGGCCCCGGCGATGCCGGTCCAGAAGAAGCTGACCATGGCGCTGTCGTCGCGCGCCACCAGCCGCGTCAGCAGCCCATAGACGGCATACATCAGCGCGCCCACGAAGGGCAGGATGGCGTCGTGGCTCAGCGCGCCGCTGCCGGGGTTCAGCACGATCATGATGCCGATGAAGCCGACCGCGACGGCGGCCCAGCGGCGCCAGCCGACCTTTTCGCCCAGGATCGGCCCCGACAGCGCCGAGATCAGCAGCGGATAGCAGGCAAAGATCGCATGGGTGTTGATCAGGCCCAGCCGGACGAAGGCCTCGATCACCACCACGACCTCGACCACCAGCAGCACGCCGCGCGCGATCTGCGCCAGCGGCCGGCGCGAATGGATCACCCGCGACAGCCCGCCCTGGCTGCGCGCGCAGAGCAGGATCACGAAGAGCGCGAAGAACCAGTAGCGCAGCATCACGATGAAGATCGGCGAATAGACCGCGGCGAGGTGGCGCGAGACGCCGTCCTGCGCCGCGAAGATGAAGGTCGAGCCGCAGATCATCAGGATCGCCGTGCCCTGCCGGTCGGCCCGGGGACGGGCCAGCGGCGGCGGGACGGCCGGGGGCTGCGAGGCCGGCGACATCAGCGGGCCGGTCCGGGGCCCGGTCTGGGGATTGTCTGGCATGGCGCGATTCCAAGGCTGGACCCCCGCCATGCGCCCCGGCGGGGGAAAGGTCAACCGGCGGCTTAGTCCGGGCGGCGGATGATCTCGGCGAATTCGCCGAAAAGCTGCGGGTTCGCGGTCACGACCGAGCCGGTCTCGAGCGGGTTCTCGCCCCGGATCGGCTCCAGCCGGCCGCCGGCCTCTTTCACCAGCAGAATGCCGGCGGCGATGTCCCAGGGCTGGTTGCCGCGTTCCCAATAGCCGTCGAAGCGGCCGGCCGCGACATAGGCCAGGTCCAGCGAGGCCGCGCCCCAGCGCCGCACGCCGGCGGTCAGCGGCATCAGCCGGCCGAGGTCGCGCAGCGTCGCCGGCAGCATCGGCCGGCCGGCGAAGGGCACGCCGGTGGCAAAGATCGCCTCGATCATCTGCCGGCGGCCGGAGACGCGGATGCGGCGGTCGTTCAGGAAGGCGCCGTCGCCGCGCTCGGCGGTGAACAGTTCGTCCTTGGCGGCGTCGAAGACGACCGAGGCGACGATCTCGCCCTTGTGCTCCAGCGCGATGCTGACCGCCCAATGCGGCAGGCCGTGCAGGAAGTTGGTGGTGCCGTCCAGCGGGTCGACGATCCAGCGCCGGGTCGGGTCCTCGCCGGCTTCCTCGCCGGTCTCCTCGCCCAGCCAGCCATAGTTCGGGCGGGCGTTGCGCAGCTCTTCCTTGATGATGCGTTCGGCCTCGCGGTCGGCGCGGCTGACGAAATCGCCGGCGCCCTTGACCGAGACCTGCAGGTTTTCCACCTCGCGGAAGTCCTTGACGAGGCTGCGGCCCGCCTTGCGCGCGGCCTTGATCATGATGTTGAGATTGGCGCTGGCCATGGGGATTCCTTTTTCGGGATTGGCGCCTCTATTAGGGCAAGGCCAGGCGGAAGTGAAGGTCGGGCGGACGTGAAGGTCAGGGCGTGGCGATCAGCATATAGCCGGGGTGAAAGGCCAGCCGGGCCGAGGTGATCGCGCCCAGGTCGTTGAAGGTGGTGCGCTGCAGGATCAGAAGCGCGGTGCCCTGCCGGGTCTCCAGCAGCCTTGCGTTGCGGGCATCGGCGTTCTCGGCCGAAAAGGCCATGTCGGCCCGCGACCAGGGGAAATTGCGCACCAGCCACTCGTTGGCGTTGATGCGCTGGAAGTCGATGGCCTCGGCGCCCGGCGCCGCGACCGGGTTGATCCAGCGATCCTCGACCTGGAAGGGCCGGCCGTCGCCGTAATGCACGGTGCGCAGGTGGATCAGCACCCGGCCCTCGGGCAGGGCCATGCGGGCGGCGGCCTCGGCCGGCAGGGGCGAAAGCTTCTGCGCCACGACGCGGTGGCTGTATTCCATGCCCGCGCCCTCGATCTGCTCGCGCACGATGGGGATGGTCAGCGTGGCCTTGCGGGCCGGGTTCACCGTGACATGGGTGCCGGCCCGGCGCTTGCGGTCCAGAAGCCCCTCTTCGGCCAGCAGTTGCAGGGCCTTGTTCACCGTGGCGCGGGCGACGCCGAATTCGACCGCCAGTTCGGCCTCGTCCGGGATGCGGTCGCCCTGCCGCCATTCGCGGTCGACGATGCGGCGGCGCACCTCGCTGGTGATGGCTTGCGCCTTGCTGGCGGATTTCTCGGTCACATGCGGTCCTGAAGCCGGGCGATGGTTGCCAGATAATCGGCGATGATGCGGTCATGGTCCATATGTCTGCCGCCTTGCACGACATGGCGGCCGGCGGCCCAGACATCGCGGACCAGCCCGTCATGGCCGGCAAAGACCAGGCTGTCGAGCATCTCGTCGCCCTTGCGGCCCGCCATCACCGGATTGGCCCGGTCGATGGCCACCAGATCGGCCCAAAGGCCGGGTGCAATCGCCCCGGTCTCGCGCCCCGCCGCCGTCGCGCCGCCGTCAAGCCCCGCCTGATACAGCACCCGGCCGGTCGAGCGTTCCGGCGTGGCCAGGACCGCCCGACCGCGGTCGCGCAGGCGCTGGCTGTATTCCAGCGTGCGCAACTCCTCGACCAGCGAGATGCGGATGTTGCTGTCCGAGCCGAAGCCGTAGCGTCCGCCGGCCTCGGCCCAGATCGTGCCGTTGAAGATGCCGTCGCCCAGGCTGGATTCGGTGATCGGGCACAGGCCCGCCACGGCGCCGGTGGCGGCCAGGCGGCGGGTCTCGTCCTCGGTCATGTGGGTCAGGTGGATCAGGGTCCAGCGCCGGTCGGGGCTGTGGTTCTCCAGCAGCCATTCGACCGGGCGGCGGCCATAGGCGGCGCTGATCTCCTCGATCTCGGGCACCTGCTCGGCCAGGTGCATGTGCAGGGGGCGGTCGGGGCGCAGGCCCACGCATTCCGCCAGCCCCTCGGGCGAGACGGCGCGCAGGCTATGCGGCGCAATGCCGACGCCGGCGTCGGCGGGCAGGGCGCGCAGCGCGGTCTCGGCGCCCTCGACCAGCCGCAGGAATTCCTCGGGCGTGGTGCCGAAACGGTTCTGGCCCGGCGCCAAGGCCCGGCGGTCGGTGCCGCCGAACTGGTAATGCACCGGCAGAAGCGTCAGGCCGATGCCCGAGCGCGCGGCGGCGGCGGCGATGCGTTCGGCCATCTCGGCGAGATTGTCGTAATGACCGCCGCCGGGCCGGTGGTGCAGATAGTGGAACTCGACATTGGTGGCATAGCCGGCCTCCAGCATCTCCATCTGCACCAGCGCCGCGATGGATTCGACATCCTCGGGCGTCAGGTGGTCAAGGAAGCGGTACATGATCTGGCGCCAGGTCCAGAAGGTGTCGCGCGGCTCCGGCCCCTTGGCCTCGCTGAGCCCGGCCATGGCGCGCTGGAAGGCGTGGCTGTGCAGGTTCGCCAGCGCCGGCAGCAGCAGCGGCACGGTCGCGCCGCCGGTGACGCCGGCCTCGACGCCGGCGATTCGGCCCCGATCCACCGTCACGCAGACATTTTCCGCCCAGCCATCGGGCAGCAAGGCCCGTTCTGCCCAGATCTTTTCCATTGCGCCGCCCTTTTCTGTGCGAAAATAAGTTTAGACATAGACCGGAATTAAGTTTAGACATAGAAGCAACGAGAAATCAATCCGGGACGAATGGCCGATGCAGGTTTTCAGCAATGCCCAGATCGCGACCATGGCTGATCCGTCAGGGGGTTACGGGCTGATCGACCGCGGCGCCCTTGTCGTCGAGGATGCGCGAATCAGCTGGGTCGGCGCCGAATCCGATCTGCCGGCGCGCTATGCTGGCGCGACGCGACAGGATCTGGGGGGGCGGCTGGTCACGCCGGGGCTGATCGACTGCCACACCCATATCGTCTTTGGCGGCGACCGCGCCCGCGAATTCGAGATGCGGCTGGAGGGCGCCAGCTATGAAGAGATCGCCCGCGCCGGCGGCGGCATCCTGTCCAGCGTCCGCGCCACCCGCGCGGCGGACGAGGCCGCGCTGGTGAAAGCGGCGCTGACCCGCGTCGACCACCTGATCGCCGAGGGCGTGACCACGATCGAGATCAAGTCGGGCTATGGCCTGACCGTCGCCGACGAGTTGAAGATGCTGCGCGTCGCCCGGCTGATCGAGGCGCGCCGCCCGGTTCAGGTCCGCACCACCTGGCTGGCTGCCCATGCCCTGCCGCCGGAATACAAGGACGACCGCCAGGGCTATATCCGCGACGTGGTGCTGGCCGGGATGGATGCCGCCCATGCCGAGGATCTGGCCGACGCCGTGGACGGTTTCTGCGAGGGCATCGCCTTTTCCCGCGAGGAAATGGCGGCGATCTTCGATCATGCCAAGACCCTCGGCCTGCCGGTGAAGCTGCATGCCGAGCAGCTTTCCGACCTGCATGGCGCGGCCATGGCGGCCGAGCATGGCGCGATCTCGGCCGACCACCTGGAATGGCTGGGCCAGGACGGGGTCGATGCCATGGCGGCTTCGGGCACCGTTGCCGTGCTGCTGCCCGGCGCCTTCTATACGCTGCGCGAGACCAGGCTGCCCCCCGTCCAGGCGCTGCGCGATGCCGGGGTGGCGATGGCGCTGGCGACCGATTGCAATCCCGGCACCTCGCCGCTGACCTCGCTGCTGCTGACGATGAACATGGGCGCGACGCTGTTTCGCATGACGCCCAGCGAATGCTTGGCCGGCGTCACCCGCAACGCCGCCCGCGCCCTGGGCCTGACCGACCGGGGCGTGATCGCCGCCGATCTGCGCGCCGACCTGGCGATCTGGGACGTCACCCATCCGGCGGAGCTGACCTATCGCATCGGCTTCAACCCGCTTCACTCCCGCATCTTCGGAGGCGACTTTGTCTGAACTGATCTTGATCCCCGGCGAAACCACCCTGGCGCAGCTCGAGCGCGTCTGGCGCGAGGGGCTGGCCGTGCGGCTGGCCGACAGCGCCCGTCCCGGCATCGCCGAATCCGCCGCCCGCATCGAGGCCGCGGCCAATGGCGACGTGCCGGTCTATGGTGTGAACACCGGCTTCGGCAAGCTCGCCTCGATCAAGATCGCGTCCAAGGACACCGCGACGCTGCAAAGGAACCTGATCCTGTCGCATTGCTGCGGCGTGGGCGAGCCGGTCGAGCCGGAAACCGTGCGCCTGATCCTGGTGCTGAAGCTTCTGTCGCTGGGCCGCGGCGCCTCGGGCGTGCGTCCCGAGGTCATCGCGCTGATCGAGGCGATGCTGGCGCGCGGCGTGCTGCCGGTGATCCCGTCGCAGGGCTCGGTCGGGGCCTCGGGCGACCTGGCGCCGCTGGCGCATATGGCCGCCGCCATGCTGGGTGAGGGCCGCGCGGTCTATCAGGGCCGCGAGATGCCCTCGGCCGAGGCGCTGGCGAGCGCCGGCCTTGCGCCCGTGGTGCTGGCCGCGAAAGAGGGGCTGGCGCTGATCAACGGCACCCAGGTCTCGACCGCCTTCGCGCTGGCGGGGCTGTTCGACGCCTTCGCCTCGGCCCGGGCGGCGCTGGTCACCTCGTCGCTGTCGACCGATGCGATCATGGGCTCGACCGCGCCCTTCCTGGACGAAATCCACACGCTGCGCGGCCATCGCGGCCAGATCCTCGCGGCGCGGACCATCCGGGCGCTGATGGAGGGATCCGAGATCCGCGAGAGCCATCGCGAGGGCGATACCCGCGTCCAGGATCCCTATTGCATCCGCTGCCAGCCGCAGGTGACGGGCGCCTGCATCGACCTGCTGACCCAGGCCGCGCGCACGCTGGAGATCGAGGCCAATGCCGCGACCGACAACCCGCTGGTGCTGGTCGGCGCCGACCGCATCGTCTCGGGCGGGAACTTCCATGCCGAGCCGGTGGCCTTCGCCGCCGACCAGATCGCGCTGGCCATTGCCGAGATCGGCGCGATTTCCCAGCGCCGCATCGCGCTGATGGTCGATCCGGCGCTGAGCCATGACCTGCCGCCCTTCCTGACCCCCGATCCGGGGCTGAATTCGGGGCTGATGATCGCGGAAGTGACCTCGGCCGCGCTGATGAGCGAGAACAAGCATCTGGCGACGCCGTGCTCGACCGACTCGACGCCGACTTCGGCGAACCAGGAGGATCACGTCTCCATGGCCGCGCATGGCGCGCGCCGGCTTCGCCGCATGAACGCGAACCTGGCGCAGATCCTGGGCATCGAGGCGCTTTGCGCCAGCGCCGGCGTCGAGTTCCGCGCGCCGCTGAAGACCTCGGTCGTGCTGCAAAAGGTCATCGCCACGCTGCGGGCGGTGATCCCGGCGCTGGACCAGGACCGCTACATGGCCCCCGACCTGGCCGAGGCGGCGCGGCTGATCCACGACGGCACCCTGGTCGCGGCGGTGCCCGCAGGTCTGCTGGCCGAGGTGACGGCATGATCCCGGTCGAGGTCGTCCAAGGCGCGGGCCCGGTCATCTTGGGCCTGCCGCATACCGGGACCTGGCTGCCCGACGAGATCCGCACGGCGCTGAACCCGCGCGGGCAGGTGCTGGCCGATACCGACTGGCATATCCACCGGCTCTATGACGGGCTGCTGCCCGGCGCGACCACGGTGCGGGCGACCTTCCACCGCTATGTCATCGACGCCAATCGCGGCCCCGACGACGCGAGCCTCTATCCCGGCCAGAACACCACCGGCCTGGTGCCGCTGACCGATTTCGACGGCGCGCCGATCTGGGAGGTGGAGCCGACCGCCGAGGACATCGCCGCCCGCAAGGCGCAGTTCCACGCCCCCTATCACGCCGCGCTGGCCGCCGAGATTGCGCGGGTGAAGGCGAAGCACGGGGTGGCGATCCTTTATGACTGCCACTCGATCCGCTCGGTGATCCCGTTCCTGTTCGACGGCGTGCTGCCGGATTTCAACATCGGCACCAACAGCGGGGCGTCCTGCGCGCCGGCCATCGAGGCCGCCACGCAGGAGGTCGCAGCCGCGACGGGCCGGACCCATGTTCTGAACGGCCGCTTCAAGGGCGGCTGGACGACGCGGCATTACGGCCAGCCGGGGCAGGGCGTCCACGCGATCCAGATGGAACTGGCGCAGGCGACGCATCTGGCGACCGAGGCCCCGCCCTTTGCCTATGACGAGGCCAAGGCCGAGGCGCTGCGGGTGCCGCTGAAGGAGATCCTGACCCGCCTTGCCGCGCTGGCGCCGGAGCTGCGGGCATGAAGCCGCTTACGGGCATCAAGGTGCTGGACCTGTCCCGCGTGCTGGCGGGGCCCTATTGCACCGCGCTTCTGGCCGATCTGGGGGCCGAGATCATCAAGCTGGAGCCGCCCTCGGGCGACGACTACCGCCATATCGGCCCGTTCAAGGACGGCGAAAGCGCGCTGTTCACGCTGAACAACCGCGGCAAGCAAAGCCTGGTGCTGGACCTGAAGAACCCCGCCGACCTGGCACTGGCGCGTGCCATCGCGGCAAAGGTGGACGTGGTGGTGGAAAACTTCCGCCCCGGCGTTGCGGCCCGGCTGGGGCTGGGTGCCGAGGAACTGCGCGCGGCGAATCCGCGGCTGGTCTATTGCTCGATCTCGGGCTTCGGCCAGGACGGGCCGTTCCGCGACCTGCCGGCCTATGACCTGGTGGTGCAGGCCATGTCGGGGCTGATGGCCGGCACGGGCGAGGAGGGCGGCGCGCCGCTGAAGACCGGCGAAAGCATGGCCGACCTGATCGCCGGCCTGTTCGGCAGCTGGGCGATCATGGCAGCGCTGGTCAATCGCAACGCCACCGGGCAGGGCGCCACGCTGGACGTGGCCATGTATGACGCGCTGTTTTCCATGCTGACCACCAGCCATGCGCTGCATCTCTATGCCGGGGTGCTGCCGCAGCGGGTGGGCAACCGCCATCCGCTCTCCACCCCCTTCGGCTGCTTTGCCACCAGCGACGGGCAGGTGGTGATCGCGGTGCTGAACCCTCGCCAGTTCACAGCGCTCGCCACGCTGATCGGCGCGCCCGAGGCTGCGGACGACCCGCGCTTTGCCAGCGACGAAAGCCGCACCGCGCATGAGCCGGACCTCAAGCGCCTGATCGAGAGCTGGTCGCGCGACCTGACCACCGAGGAAGCCGTCGCCGCCCTGGCCGGCGCGGGCCTGCCCGCCGCGCCGATCTGGGACATTGCCCAGGCGGCGGGCAACGAGCATGCGCAGACGCGCGGGCTGGTCAGCCGCCTGCCGCATCCGGTGCTGGGACTGGCGCCGACCATCGGCCAGCCGGTGCGCTTCGACGGAGAGAAACCCGTGGCCGAGACCTCGGCCCCGCGGCTTGGCGGCGACCGCGCCGCCATCCTGCGCGCATTCGGATTGGAGGAGACCGCATGAGCGACGACTGGCCCATGCTGGCCGAAGAGGAACGGCTGTTCTGCGACGTGCTGGAGCGGATCTGCGCCGAGCGGATCGCGCCCAAGGCCGCCGAGACGGACGAGACCTCGGCTTTCGTCCATGACCAGCTTGCCCTGCTGGGCGAGGCCGGCATGATGGGCGCGAACCTGCCCGAGGCATGCGGCGGCTCGGGCATCTCGGCCCCGGCGCTTTTGCGGGCGGTCGCCATCGTGGCGGGGGCCTGCGGCTCCACGGCCTCGGCGCTGACGGCGCATTACCTGGCGACCGACTCGATCCTGATCGGCGGGTCTGAATCGCAAAAGCAGCAATGGCTGCCGAAAGCCGCCGCCGGCGAGGCGCTGGGGGCCTTCGCCCTGACCGAGCCGACCGCCGGCTCGGACCCCGCCGACATGAAGACCCGTGCCCGCCGCACGGAAACCGGCTGGCACCTGAAGGGCACGAAATGCTTCATCTCGAACGGCGGCGTGGCGGATTTCATCACCGTCTATGCGGTGACCGACCCCGACAAGGGCCATCGCGGCATCTCGGCCTTCATCCTGCCCAAGGGCACGCCGGGGCTGGAGCCGGGCGCGCCGGAAAGGACCATGGGGCTGAAGGGCGGGCATGTCTTCACCCTGAACCTCGACTGCCAGCTGCCCGAGGAGGCGCTGCTGGGCGAGGCGGGCAGGGGCTTCCGCACCGCCATGCAGGTGCTCGACAACGGCCGCATCGAGGTCGCGGCGCAATGCCTGGGGCTGGCGAAAGCGGCCATGGATGCCGCCATCGCCTATGCCAAGGACCGCGTGATCGGCGGCGAGCGGCTGACCGACCGGCAGGGCATCCGCTGGATGATCGCCGACATGGGCGTCGCCTATCGGCAGGCGCTGCTGCTGTCGCAGGACGCCGCGCGCCAGCGCCAGCACGCCCATGACCACGGCGGGCGCTTCTCGCTCGCCTCCAGCATGGCCAAGCTTGCCGCCAGCGAGGCGGCGGGCCGGATCGCCGATACCGCGCTGCAACTGCATGGCGGCTATGGTTACACCCGCGACTTCCCCATCGAGAGGATCGCCCGCGACCTGCGCATCATGCGCATCTACGAGGGCTCCTCGGAAATCCAACGCATCATCATTTCCGGCAACATGCTGGCCTGAACGGAGAGAGACATGGACAATCCCCGTCACAATACCCGCGACATCTTCCCGCCCACCGGCACCGAGATCACCGCGAAAAGCTGGCTGACCGAGGCGCCCATGCGGATGCTGATGAACAACCTGCATCCCGACGTGGCCGAGAACCCGCATGAGCTGGTGGTCTATGGCGGCATCGGCCGCGCCGCCCGCACCTGGAAGGATTTCGACCTGATCGTGGACAGCCTCAAGAAGCTGGAGACCGACGAGACCCTGCTGGTGCAATCCGGCAAGCCGGTCGGCGTGTTCAAGACCCACAAGGACGCGCCGCGGGTGCTGATCGCCAACTCGAACCTGGTGCCGCATTGGGCGAACTGGGACCATTTCAACGAGCTGGATAAGAAGGGTCTGGCCATGTACGGCCAGATGACCGCCGGCTCGTGGATCTATATCGGGTCGCAGGGCATCGTTCAGGGCACCTACGAGACCTTCGTCGAGGCCGGGCGCCAGCATTACGGCGGCAACCTGAAGGGCAAGTGGATCCTGACCGGCGGGCTTGGCGGCATGGGCGGCGCCCAGCCTCTGGCCGCGGTCATGGCCGGCGCCTGCTGCCTGGCGGTGGAATGCGACGAGACCCGCGCCGATTTCCGCCTGCGCACCCGCTATGTCGATGAAAAGACTCACAGCCTCGACGAGGCGCTGGAGATGATCGACCGCTGGACCAAGGCCGGCGAGGCGAAATCCGTGGCGCTGATCGGCAATGCCGCCGACGTGTTCCCGGAACTCGTCCGCCGCGGCGTGCGTCCCGACATCGTGACCGACCAGACCTCGGCCCATGATCCGGTGCATGGCTATCTGCCGCTGGGCTGGACCGTGGCCGAATGGCGTGCGCGGCAGGAGACCGACCCCAAGGCCGTCGAACGCGCCGCCCGCGCCTCCATGCGCAAGCAGGTCGAGGCGATGGTGGCCTTCCACGACCAGGGCATCCCGACCGTCGATTACGGCAACAACATCCGTCAGATGGCGCTGGAAGAGGGCTTCGAGCGCGCCTTCGCCTTTCCGGGCTTCGTGCCGGCCTATATCCGGCCGCTGTTCTGCAAGGGCATCGGCCCGTTCCGCTGGGCGGCGCTGTCGGGCGATCCCGAGGACATCTACAAGACCGATCAGAAGGTCAAGGAACTGGTCGACGACCCGCATCTGCACAACTGGCTGGACATGGCGCGCGAGCGCATCAGCTTCCAGGGCCTGCCGGCGCGGATCTGCTGGGTCGGCCTTGGCATCCGCCACAAGCTGGGCCTCGCCTTCAACGAGATGGTGCGGAACGGCGAGCTGAAGGCGCCCATCGTCATCGGCCGCGACCATCTCGACTCGGGCTCGGTCGCCTCGCCCAACCGCGAGACCGAGGCGATGCAGGACGGCTCGGACGCGGTCAGCGACTGGCCGCTGCTGAATGCGCTCTTGAATACCGCCTCGGGCGCGACCTGGGTGTCGCTGCACCATGGCGGCGGCGTCGGCATGGGATTCTCGCAGCATTCCGGCATGGTGATCTGCTGCGACGGCAGCGAGGATGCCGATGCGCGGCTGGCGCGCGTGCTGTGGAACGACCCGGCCACCGGCGTCATGCGCCATGCTGACGCGGGCTATCAGATCGCGCTGGACTGCGCGCGGGAGCACGGGTTGAATCTGCCCGGGATTCTCTGATCCAAGGGGCGCGGGTGCGCAACGCACCGCCCCCGCGCCCGTCACCTGTCCAACAACGGAGAAAGACATGAGTTTTCGCATGAGCCTGAAAGCCGCCGCCATCAGCCTGATCGCGCTGGGCACCGCCGCGCAGGCCGACCAGCTGGCCGACATCAAGGCGGCGGGCAAGATCGTCACCGCGACCGACATGCATTATGCCCCCTTCGACATGCTGTCGAACGGCACCTATGAGGGCATGACCAAGGACCTGTTCGACGAGGTCAGCAAGGAAATCGGCGTCGAGCCGGTCTATCAGGACATCCCCTGGACCGCCGAGCTGCCGGGCCTCGAAGTCAAGAAATTCGACATCGTCATCGCGCCCGTCACCATCACGCCCGAGCGGCTGGAGCGTTACACCTTCACCCTGCCGATTGCCGATGCCACCGTCTCGCTGGTCAAGGCCGCGAACAGCGACCTGAAGAAGCCCGAGGACATCAAGGGCAAGACCGTCGGCGTCCAGCAGGGCACCGCGCAGTTCAAGCAGCTGCAAGCCTATGGCGAAAGCCTGGGCGGCGTGGACGTCAAGGAATACGGCACCACCGACGAGGCCTATGCCGACCTGGTCGCCGGCCGGCTGGACGCGGTGGCGGGCTCGCTGCCGAACCTGACCTATCTGGTCAAGAACCGCCCCGAGAGCTTCGCGCTGTTCGAGCCGGCGCAATTCGGCCAGCCGACCTATTTCGCCTGGGTGCTGCGCAAGGATGCCGACAGCGACAGCTTCGCCAAGGCGATCAACGACGCGCTGCTGAAGATGACCGACGACGGCCGCGTCAAGGCGATCCAGGAGAAATGGCTGGGCAGCTATACCGAACTGCCGCGCGAAGTCCCGGCGAACTGAGCCACGCCGGCGCGGGGCCAGCGCGCCCCGCCCGGACCTTCCGGCGCCCTGCCGCGCGCCGGACGCAAGACGCGGGCAACGGGGATGGTCCCCGCCCGCCATCGTCAGGAAGGCGCGCATGTTTTCGATCCCTGTCTTTCTTGAAAGCTTCCAGCCGCTGTTCTGGGCCGCGCGCTATACGCTGCTGATCTCGGTCCTGGGCATCGGCCTGGGGCTGGTGATCGGCACGCTGGTCTGCGCAGCGCGGCTGTCGCCCTATCCGGCGCTGCGCGCCTTCGGCGGGCTCTGGGTCAGCTTCCTGCGCGGCGTGCCGCTGCTGGTGCAGCTTCTGGTGTTCTATTACTCGCTGCCGGTGATCGGGGTCGACATCCCGGCCACCGCCGCCGCGGTGATCTGCGTCGGCGTCTGCGCCAGCGCCTATATCAGCGAGATCTGGCGCGGCGCCATCGCCGCCCTGCCGCGCGGCCAGACCGAGGCGGCGACCGCCATCGGCATGACCCCGCGCGACACCTGGATCCGGGTGATCCTGCCGCAGGCCTTCACCCTGTCGCTGCCGGCGCTGGTCAATGAGCTGATCCTGCTGGTCAAGGCCAGCTCGCTGGTCTCGGTGGTGGGCATCCTGGAGATCACCCGCGCCAGCCAGGCCCAGGCCGCGACCACCTTCCGCCCGCTGGAAGTCTATATCGCGGCGGCCTGCATCTATCTGGCGATCAACCTGTGCCTTGCGGCGCTGGGACGTTACCTCGAACACAGGACGGCCGTGTGATGGACCTGATCGAACAATACGGACCGATGCTGCTGCGCGGCTTCGGCATCACCGTGCTGTGCTGGATTCTCGGCACGATCTTCGGCATGGCGCTGGGGCTGGTGATCGCGCTGGTCCAGCGTTACGCGCCGCGCCCGGTGCGCTGGCTGATCCAGGTCTATATCGAGGTGATCCGCGGCACGCCGTTCCTGGTCCAGCTTTTCGTGCTTTATTACGGCGGCCCGCTGGTCGGGCTGCGGCTGGACGCGCTGCCGGCGGGCCTTCTGGGCCTGACCATCTATGGCAGCCCCTATTTCGCCGAGATCTTCCGCTCGGGCTTCCGCGCCGTGCCGCATGGCCAGATCGAGGCCGCCCGCGCCATCGGCATGGCCGAGCCCGCCATCATCCGCCGCATCCTGCTGCCGCTGGGCCTGGTGTCCTCGCTGCCGGCGCTGGTCAATTTCTCGATCATCCTGACCAAGGAGACGGTGATCCTGTCCATCATCACCGTGCCCGAGCTGATGTATCAGGTCAGCCGCATGTCGACCGAGACCTTCCGCTATGTCGAGGCGAACCTGGTGCTGGCGCTGTTCTTCTGGTTGCTGGTCGAGACGATCAGCCGGCTCGGCCGCCGGTTCGAGCGCCGCATCACCCAACATCTGATCGAAAGGACCTGAACGATGCAGGCATCCTCCGTCGAGATCCGCAAGGTCAACAAGTTCTACGGCCCCTTCCACGCGCTGAAGGACGTGGACCTGTCCATCCCGCCCGGCAAGGTGACCTGCCTGATCGGGCCCTCGGGCTCGGGCAAGTCGACGCTTCTGCGCTGCATCAACTTCCTCGAGGAATACGACTCGGGCGAGATCCGCATCGACGGCCAGCTGATCGGCTATGAGAGCCCGGGCCGCAAGATGTCGGGCCGCCGCTTGCGCGAGATGCGGCGCGGCATCGGCATGGTGTTCCAGCAGTTCAACCTGTGGCCGCATATGACCGCGCAGCAGAACGTGGCCGAGGGGCTGATCCGCGTGCGCGGCCTGGCGCGGCCCGAGGCCGAGCGGCGCGCCGCCGAGGCGCTGGCCAAGGTCGGGCTGGCCGACAAGATGGGCAACCACCCGGCGCGGCTGTCGGGCGGCCAGCAGCAGCGCGTCGCCATCGCCCGCGCCATCGCCATGGAGCCGCGGCTGATGCTCTTCGACGAGCCGACCTCGGCCTTGGACCCCGAACTGGTGGGCGAGGTGCTGAACGTGATGAAGGCGCTGGCCGCCGAGGGCATGACCATGGTCGTGGTCACGCATGAGATGGGCTTCGCCGCCCATGTCGCCGACCAGGTCGCCTTCATGGAAAAGGGCGAGCTGGTGGCGGTGGACAGCCCGCAGGGCATCTTCCAGGTGCCGAAGGACCAGCGCATCCAGAACTTCCTGCGCACCTATCACGAGCGCAACAGCTTCTGACGGGGCGCGCGGGGGCTCTGCCCCCCGCCTGGCCGGCCCCTCGACGGGGCCGGCCAGGCGTCCCCCGGGATATTTCCACAAGAAAGAAAGCCGGGGCCGTGGGGCTTGCGCTGGGGCCTGGGCGGCATAACTGACAGGGGCAACTTGCAGGAGCGCCTCATGTCCAAGCTATTCGAGCCGATCACCTTGGGTCGGCACAGCCTTCGCAACCGCATCGTCATCGCGCCCATGTGCCAGTATTCCGCCAAGGACGGCTGCATGACCGACTGGCATATGCAGCACCTGGGTAGCCTGGCGCAGTCCGGCGCCGGCATCCTGACCATCGAGGCGACCGCCGTCACGCCCGAGGGGCGCATCTCCCATGCCGATGTCGGGCTTTACGATGCGGCGACCGAGGCCGCGATGGGCCGGGTCATGCGGGCCATCCGCGATTGGTCGGACATGCCGGTCGCGATCCAGCTGGCCCATGCCGGGCGCAAGGCCTCGACCGCGCGGCCCTGGGACGGCGGGGCGCAGATCGCGCCGGATGCGGTGGACGGCTGGCAGACACTGGCGCCCTCGGGCCTGGCCTATGCCGCCGGTGACAATCCGCCCGAGGCGCTGGATGCGGCGGGGCTTGACCGCATCCGCGAGGCCTTTGCCGAAGCCGCGCGCCGCGCCCTGCGGCTGGGCATCGACGCGATCCAGATCCATTGCGCGCATGGCTACCTGCTGCACGAATTCCTGTCGCCGCTGTCGAACCGGCGCGACGACGAATACGGCGGCAGCCTGGAGAACCGCATGCGCTTTCCGCTGGAGGTCTTCGAGGCCGTGCGCGCCGCCGTGCCCGAGGGCTTTCCGGTCACGGTCCGGGTCTCGGGCACCGACTGGGTCGAGGGCGGCTGGGACGTCGAGAGCACCGTCGCCCTTGCCAGGGCGCTCGAGGCGCGGGGCTGCGACGCGATCCATGTCTCCTCGGCCGGGCTCGACCCGCGCCAGGCGATCCCGGTCGGGCCGAACTACCAGGTGCCGCTGGCGCGGGCGGTCAAGGCGGCCGTCTCGATGCCCGTCATCGCCGTGGGTCTGATCACCGAGCCCGAGCAGGCCGAGGCGATCCTGGGCACCGGCGATGCCGACCTGATCGCCATCGGCCGGGTCGCGCTTTACGATCCGCGCTGGCCTTGGCATGCGGCGGCGAAGCTGGGCGACAGCCTGCCGGTGTCGCCGCAATACCTGACCGCCGCGCCGCGCCATGCGCGCGGGCTGTTCCAGCGCGGCTGACCCGATCCCGCGCGCGGCGGCCCGGGGGCTCAGCCCGCCAGGTCGCCGTGATGCGGGTCGTGCATGTCGAAGACCAGCATGCCGTCCTCGGGCAGCTTGCGGCCGGTCCAGGCCGGATGGCGCAGCGAGCGCTCCGCGTCGTCCAGCCCGTCGCGCCAATGATCCAGCATGGACAGGCGCGAGAATTCGTAATCCTTGGAGGTGCCTTCGTAATCGGCGTGCCGATGGATCAGGTGCATCAGGCTGACCGGCTGCGAAGGTCCGGCCTCGATCAGCCGCTGCAGGTCGGGATCGTCGCGGAACTCGGCCGGCAGCCGGGCTTGCAGCCGCCGCGCGGCGCGGGCCAGCGCATGGCGGGCGCGGAATTCGTCGGTGTTGAGCCGGGTGCGGCTGGAGAAGCGGATCTCGCGCTCGCGCTGCTCGACATGGGCCATGGTATGGGGCAAGCCGTCGCGCGCGGGATAGAGGTCGACCTGATAGATGCAGAGCGGGCGCTGGTGCGGCTTTTCCAGCACCACCTGCAGCGGCGAATTCGACACCAGCCCGCCATCCCAATAGTGCCGGCCGTCGATCTCGACCGCGGGAAAGCCCGGCGGCAGCGCGCCCGAGGCCATGATGTGATCGACGGTGATCCGGGTCTCGCTGCTGTCGAAGCTGGTGAAATTGCCGGTCTGCACGTCGACGGCGCAGACCGTCAGCCGGGGGCCGGCAGCGTTCAGCAGGTCGAAGTCCACCAGTTCCAGCAGCGTCTCGCGCAGGGGCGCGGTGTCGTACCAGCTGGTCTGGCGCATCAGCCCGGGCAGGAACGAGAACAGGTCCGGCATGCGCGGGCGAAAGAAGCCCGGCGCGCCCAGCATGGTGGTCATCGTCGCCCGGCTTTCGTTGCAGAAGGCGCGCATCTGGTCGGGCAGCAGCGCGCCCTCCAGCGGCGTGCCCATCAGCCAGGGCGCGCTGGTCACGCCCTCCCAGAAGCGGCGCAGCGCCGGAAGCCGCCGGCTCGGCGGGTTGCCGGCGATCAGCGCCGCGTTGATCGAGCCGATCGAGATCCCGGCCAGCCATTCCGGCTCCTGCCCGGCCTTGCACAGCGCCTCATAGGCGCCGGCCTGATAGGCGCCAAGCGCCCCGCCGCCCTGCAGGACGAAGACGATTTTCTCGGGTTCTCGGCTTTGGCTTGCGACCATCATGACACCATTCAACACGCATCTCGGGCTGGCAGGCTAGGACGCCGGCAGGCGGATTTCCATAAGCCTCTGCAATCCGGGGGGAAATCTTGCCGTAACGTCAACTTGCGCAAACCCGCGCCCGGCCGGGGCTTTCGGGCAAAAAAGCCGCGACAAGCGTTGCCCTGCGGCGCGGGCGGTCTATATTGGCGCATGACCCAAGCGGAGCCAGACGCCGATACGCGCATGATCGACGATCCTTGTGAGAGACGGGCGGCCTTCTGCCGCGCTCTCGGCCCGGCCCATTCCCGAAAGCACCCGAGTCCCTCCCATGTGGATTGAGATTGCGATTGTCCTTGTCCTGACGTTGCTGAACGGCCTGCTGGCCATGTCCGAGCTGGCCATCGTCTCGGCCCGCCCGGCGCGGCTGAAGGTGATGGCCGAGCGCGGCGACCGGGGCGCGGAGACCGCGCTTGTCCTGGCCGAGGATCCGGGACGGTTCCTGAGCTCGGTGCAGATCGGCATCACCCTGGTCGGCGTGCTGTCGGGCGCCTTTTCCGGCGCCACGCTGGGCGCGCGGCTGGCGGCGGCGCTGCCGGGCTGGGGCGTGCCGGCCTCGGTCGCGCAGCCCTTGGGCATGGGCGGCGTGGTGGTGGCTATCACCTATCTGTCGCTGATCCTGGGCGAACTGGTGCCGAAGCAGATCGCGCTGCGCGCGCCCGAACAGATGGCGGCCCGCGTCGCGCCGCTGATGCGCGCCATTTCCAGGGTGGCGGCGCCGCTGGTCTGGCTCTTGGACCGTTCCGGCAAGCTGGTGCTGGCCTTGCTGGGCCAGTCCGGCAACGACCGCCAGGGCATCAGCGACGAGGAGATCCGGCTGATGATTTCCGAGGCCGAGTCGGCGGGCGTCATCCACCGCGCCGAGACCGAGATGATCGCCGGCGTCATGCGCATTGCCGACCGCTCGGCCCGCGGGCTGATGACGCCGCGCCGCGACATCCCGGTGATCGACGTCGCCGACAGCTGGCAGGAGATGGCGCGCAAGTTCCACGACAGCCGCCGCACCCGCCTGCCGGTGGGCGACGACGACCCGAACAACCTGATCGGCGTCGTGGCCAGCGTCGACCTGATGTGGCAAAGCCGCGCCCAGGCCATCGACCTGCGCGAGGTCATGCAGCCCGCCCCGATCATCCCCGAGACCATGGATGCGCCCGAGGTCATCGCCCGGCTGCGCGCAGCACCGGGGCAGATGCTGCTGGTCTATGACGAATACGGCCATTTCGAGGGCGTGGTGACGCCGATGGACGTGCTGGAGGCGATCACCGGCGAATATGCCGGCCTGGACGATGACGAGCCCAAGATCGTCGAGCGCGACGACGGCAGCCTGCTGGTCGCCGGCTGGATGCCGGCCGACGAATTCGCCGACCGGCTGGGCGTGCCCTTGCCCGAGGACCACGATTATTCCACCGCCGCCGGTCTGGTGCTGGAGCTGGCCGGGCAATTGCCGCAGGCCGGCGACCGCGTGGACTGGCAGGGCTGGCGCATCGAGGTCGTGGACCTGGACGGCCGCCGCATCGACAAGCTGCTGGTGGACCGGCTGCCCCTCTAAGCCGGGATTGTCATGGCGGCAGCTGGTGATAGGCTGGGGTTATGAACTTCACCCTGCGCCAGATCACCTATTTCCTTGCCGTGGCCCGGATGGGCAATTTCGGCCGCGCGGCCGAGACGGTGCATGTCTCGCAGCCGGGCCTGTCGAGCCAGATCGCCCAGCTCGAGGGCCGGTTGGGCGGCGCGCTGTTCGAGCGTGGCGCCGGCGCCGGCCCGGTGCGGCTGACCGCGCTGGGCGAGCGGCTGCTGCCGCTGGCGCAGGAGCTGATCGATACCGCCAAGCGGCTGGATGCGGCTGCGCGGGCCGGGCGCTCGGCGCTGTCGGGGCGGCTGCGGCTGGCGATCATCCCGACCGTCGCGCCCTATCTGATCCCGCATCTGGTGCCGGCGCTGCGGGCCGCGCATCCGGCGCTGGAACTGGAGCTGCACGAGGTCGTCACCGACGATCTGACCGCCGGCATTGCCAGCCACCGTTTCGACGCCGGCATCATGGCGCTGCCGGTGGGCGAGGCCGGGCTCGAGGCCGTGCCGGTGCTGCGCGACAGCTTCCTGATCGCCCTGTCCGAGGATGACACCACCTATCTGTCCGGCCCGGCGCGGCCCGAAAGCATCCAGGCCGAGCGGCTGCTCTTGCTGGCCGACGGGCATTGCCTGCGCGACCAGGCGCTGGAGGTCTGCGGGCTGCGCAACCCGCGCCGCAAGCTGAACCTCGAGGCGGCCTCGATGGCGACGCTGATGCGGATGGTGGCCAGCGGCATGGGCATGACACTGATCCCGCAACTGGCGCTGGCGGATGAGAACCGCGACGGGCGGCTGCGGATCGTGCCCTTTGCCGATCCGGCGCCCTCGCGCGACCTGGCGGTGGTCTGGCGCCGCAATGCCGAGGCCGGGGCCGATGCCCGCGCCCTGGCCGAGGTGGTGCGCGGCCTTGCGCCGGTGCTGGGCGTGGCGGCGATCCCAACCTGACGCGGCGGGGTCGGCTGCAATGGAAACCGCCGGCCAAGGCGGCCGGCGGTTCGCGGCTAGTCGATCCTGACCGGCAGGGTCAGGGTCATGCTCCTGCCCGAGGGATGCGCGGGCAGGCGCGGCATCCGCGCGACCTGGCGGCTCAGCGCCGCGTCATTCGCCGCATTCCCGGTCGAGCTGGCCAGCCTGGCGCCCGCCACCCGGCCGCTGGGATCCACGGTGAAGTTCAGGTTCACCACGATCGCGCCCTGTCCCTTGATCCGGGTGCGTCTCATGTGGCGCGACACGGCCGAGTTCACCTTGGACTGCCAGCTGGCGATCTGGCGCGGACTGGCGACGCCGGCGTCGGCGGTGGGCGCGGCGGTGCGGTCGGATTTCGGCGCGCGCACCTGTGTGGTGGCCTTGCGGGCCTCCTGCTTTTCGGGCGCGCGCTCCTTGACCTCGCGCTTTTTCTCCACCGGCTTCTTTTCGACGATCTTCGGCTCGGGCTCGGGCTCCGGCTTCTCGGGGCGCTCGCGGGGCCGCTCGGACTTTTGCAGCACCACCGCGTCGGGCGGCGGCGGGAACAGCGTGTTCATGTCCGGGATCTGCTCGAGCTCCGGCAGCGGCAGGTCGATCTCGGGCTCGGGCTCCGGTTCGGCCTCGGCCAGCTCGGGCATCTCTTCCTCTTCCGGCGGCGCGGCGGCCTCGGGCAGCGGGGCCAGTTCGACGAAGACCGGCTCGGGCAGGCCCGGCGGCGCGGCCGCCTCGGCGCTGTGCAAAAGCCACAGCGCCCCGCCCAGATGCGCCGCCAGGACCAGGACGGCCGCCCCGCCCCAAAGCGCGCCGTCGCGCAGCGCCATGGCGGATCTGGTGGTCATGGCCGGGGTGCTCCTCCGGTTGCGGGCGCGGCAGCGGCGGGCGCGGCCGGGGCAGGGGCCGCCGCCGCATCAGGCGCGGTGCCGGGCGCCGCGGGCGCGGCTTCCAGCCCGACCAGCGCGATCTTCAGATAGCCGGTTTCGCGCAGCGTGTTCATGACGCCCATCAGGTCGCCATATTGCACTTCCTTGTCGGCACGCAGGAAGATACGGGTTTCCTTGTTGTTCTCGGTCGCCGCGCCTAGGGCGGCGGCCATCCCGCCGGCGGGCACGTCCTCATTGCCGATCGCCAGCGTCAGGTCGGGCTTGACGGTGACATAGACCGGCTGGTCGGGACGCTGCGCCGGAGTCGCGTTCGACACCGGCAGGTCCACGTTCACATCGACCGTCGCCAGCGGCGCCGCCACCATGAAGATGATGAGCAGCACCAGCATCACGTCGATGAAGGGGGTGACGTTGATCTCGTGGTTCTCGACCAGATCGTCGCCCTGGGTTTCGCGAATGCCGCCGGCCATGGCTCAGACCTCCGAGCGCGCGACGGCGCCACGGAAATCGAGGTCGCGGCTGACCAGCCGGCGCACCCCGGCCGAGGCATTGGCAAGCCGCAGCCGGTAGCCGGTGATGGCGCGGGCGAAGACGTTGTAGATCACCACGGCCGGGATGGCCGCGACCAGGCCGATGGCGGTGGCCAGCAGCGCCTCGGCGATGCCCGGCGCCACCACGGCCAGGTTGGTGGTCTGCGCCTGCGAGATGCCGATGAAGCTGTTCATGATGCCCCAGACGGTGCCGAACAGCCCGACGAAGGGCGCGGTCGAGCCGATCGTCGCCAGGACGCCGGTGCCCCGGCTCATGCGGCGGCCGGCGACGGCCTCGATGCGGTCCAGATGCGACTCGACGCGCTCCTTGACGCCGCTGTCGCCGGCCTGGTCCAGCGCCGGGGCCGAGCGGTCGTATTCGGTCGCGGCGGCGCGGATCATGCGCGAGACCGGGTCGCGGCGGCGGCCGGCGGCGCTGAGGGCCGAGGGCAGGCTGGTCGCGGTCTCGATCCGGCGGATGCCGGATTGCGCGCGCTTCATGGCGCCGGCCAGTTCCAGCATCTTGGCGACCAGCACGGTCCAGGTGATGACCGAGGCGAATGCCAGGCCGATCATCACGCCCTTCACCACCCAGTCGGCGGCCAGGAACATGCCCCAGGGCGACAGGTCATGCGGCAGGGTCGGGTCGCGCGGGGCTGGGTTCAGCATCGGCTCGAGCGCGTCTTGCAGCGCCTGCGGCAGGATGCTGGAGCCGGCCGGTTCGGGCTGCGCCTGGGGCGCCGCGGCTTGGGCGGCCGGCGTTTCGGCCGGGGCGGCTGCGGGGGTCTCGGGGGCAGACGGGGCGGGGGTGCTGGCCGCAGGGGCGGGGGTGGCGGTGGTCGCGGCCGGCTCCGTCGTCGCCGGCGCGGGGGCCGGCGTGGTCGGCTCTGCGGCGGGGGTGGTGGCCGGGGCCGGGGTGGCCGGCATCTCGGCGGCCGGGGTTCCGGCTTCCGGGGCGGTCGTCGACGGCGCGGTCGCCGGGGCGGGCTGGGTCTGGACCTCGGGCGCGGCCGGGGCCGGCTGGGTCGCCGTGCTGTCCTGGGCGGCGATGGGCGTGGCCAGCATCAGGCAGGCAAAGGCCAGGGCGGTCCCCGCGCGATGGCGCGGCAGCGTCAGGTTGGTCATGGTGATCCTTAGTCTTTCCGGCATTCGATCCGTCCGCTTCTTGCTTGGGCTCGGCACATGCGAAAACGCGCCGCCTTGACGCCTTTGGCCGCGGCTTGGCGTTCGTATCGAACAGCAAGGTAAAATTGTCAACTATTGCGCCCGACAAAGCGTTAATCTTTGTCGTTCCAATAGGCGGAGAGGTGGGTTTGCCCGCTATGGTGGTGCAATTCGCCCAAGATCACCGCCTTCAGCGAATCGATTCCCGAGCGGGCCGTGGCGATCCACAGGAAGCAGCCCGGGTCGGGCGGGCTGGCGCGCAGCCGCCCGCACAGCGCCGCCGCGCCCTGCGGCAGGTGGTGTCGCCGGATGCCGGGCGCGGGCGGGAAAGGATAGTCCGCCCGGGCGCCGAGCAGGAAGAGGTCGCCCTCGGCGCTGCCGGCGCGGGCTTCCAGGATGCGGGCCAGCGCCGGATAGGCGGTCTCGTCGCCGCCGAGCAGCAGGCGCGGCGCCTGCGGGATGCCGCCGCCGCTGGGGCCGAGCAGCCCGGCCCGCGCGCCGGCCGTTGCGGTGCGGGCCCAGGCGAAGGCGCGGCCGCCGGCATGGTCGAAGATGTCCAGATCCAGCCAGCCCCGGTCGGGGTCGATGGCGCGGGTGGTATAGACCGGGCGGTGCAGCGCCCTGGCGCCGCGCGGCCAGACCACCTGGCCATTGCCGCCCAGCACCGGCCATTCCGGGGCCGCGTCGCCGGGCTGCGGCAGCACCAGGCGGAAATGCAGCGAATCGCCCCCGGCAAAGCGGTGCAACCCCGGCGCCTCCAGCCGCACGCGCCAGAAATCCGTGCTGATCCGGTGCGAGGACACCAGCCGCGCTAAGCTGAAATTCGCCGGCGGCCGGCCGGCATCGGCGCCCGAGGGCCAGCGCAGCGCCGCCGCGGCCGCGGGCAGGTGATGCGCCAGGTGCTCGCCGATGGCCTGCTGCATCGCGGCCAGAGCGTCGGCGCGATGGGCGCGGGCAAAGACCAGCACGCCGTCGCCGCGCTTCCTGGCGCCGAACTCGCCCTGCTCGACCTGGCACCAGATCGAGCGGCCGTGGCCGGTGTGCAGGTCCAGGCCATGTTCGGTGGCCTCGGCCCGGATCAGCTGCTCGATGGGGGCGAAATCCTGGCCGGGCAGCAGGGCCTCGGACTGGAATTCGGGCAGGGGCGTGGTGCGCATGGCGGGGTCCGTTCGCGGTTCGCCGTCAGGGTCGGGCCTGCGCGGGCGCCGCGCAAGCCCCCGGTTTCAGGCCAATCGGGCGAGTTCCGCGGCGGCGGCCTCGACCGCGCCCGGACCGTGCGGGATGCCAAGCGCGCCCAGCCCGGCCTCGATCACCGCCAGCACGCCCAGCAGCTGATGCGCATTGGCATGGCCTATATGGGCGATGCGCAGCGCATTCTCGGGGTCGGGGGCGCCGAGGCCGATGCCCAGCGTCACCCCGGCCTTGGCGGCGGTCCAGGCCCGCAATGCCTCGGCGCGCGGCAGCATGGCCGCGGTGACCGAGCGCGCCCGGCCGTCCGGGTCGGCAATCAGCGGGCCGATGCCGTGGCCGCCGGCGTTCCAGCGCTCGAGCGCGGTCCACGTGGCGCGGGCCAGCCCCTCGTGCCGGGCCAAGGCGGCGGGCAGGGTCTCTTCGTCCAAGAGCATCCGCATCGCCTCGTTCACGCCGAAGATGTGCTGGACCGGCGGGGTGCCGCCCCAGAACTGCCACAGCTGCTCGGCCTGCGTGCGCGGGGTCCAGTCCCAATAGGGCGTGGCTAGATCGCTGCGGCCGCGCGCGGCCAGCCGGTCGGAGAACCAGACGAAGGCCAGGCCCGGCGGCAGCATCAGCCCCTTCTGGCTGGCCGAGACCAGCAGGTCGATGCCCCATTCGTCCATCCGCATCGGCTCGCAGCCCAGCGAGGCGATGGCGTCGACGGCGAAGAAGGCCGGGTGGCCGCCCATGGCGGCGCGCAGCGCGGGGATGTCGGCGCGGGCGGAGCTGGCGGTATCGACCTGGCAGACCAGCACGGCCTTGATGTCATGCGCGCGGTCCTGCGCCAGCCGGTCGGCCAGGCGCTGCGGGTCGGGCGGGGTCAGGCCGAAGTCCAGCGTCTCGACCGCGATGCCGACGGCGGCGGCATTCTCGGCCCAGGCGCGGCCGAAATGGCCCGAGGTCAGCACCAGCGCCCGGTCGCCGCGGTGAAACAGGTTGACGTTCGCCGCCTCCCAGCCGGCATGGCCATTGCCGATATAAGGCGCGAGATGCGCTTCGGTGCCCGCCAGCCGCTTCAGCGCGGCGACCATGGCGCGGTTCTCGGCCGCCAGATCCTCGCCATAGATGTCGGGCGAAGGGCGGTGCATGGCGCGCAGCACCCGGTCCGGCACCGGCGAGGGGCCGGGAATGGCAAGGACGGCGCGGCCCTGGGCAAAGCTCATGCGGGAAGCCTTTCTGATGATGCGCCATCGGTAGGGCGGGCCTTGCGCAAGGTCAACGGCGCGGCGGCGGACCGGCCGGCCGGGCGCGGGTTGCGCGGTGGGCGGGGTATTTGGGAAACGGTGAAACGCGCAAGGCAGCGCCCGGGCGGACCGGCGGCGGCTTGCCCCGGCGCGGCTTGCGCCTTATCCCTTGGCGCGACCGAGGACCGGGGACGCGATGGCGGACAAGTTTCAGAAAACGGCCAACCTGTTCGCCCGCATGTGGCGCGACTACCTGAGCCGCTATTGGCTGCGCATCCTGCTGGCGCTGTTCTTCCTGATCCTTGAGGGCTCGACCCTGGGGCTGCTCAGCTGGATGCTGAAGCCGCTGTTCGACCGCGTCTTCGTCGGCGGCGATACGGATGCGATCTGGTGGGTCGGCGGCTCGATCTTCGCGCTGTTCCTGGTGCGGGCCGCGACCTTCGTCATCAACCGCAGCCTGATGACCTCGGTCTCGCTGTCGGTCTCGACCCGGATGCAGACCGACCTGCTGTCGCATATCATGACGCTGGACGGTGGGTTCTTCCAGAAGAACCCGCCCGGCGCGCTGATCGAGCGGGTGCAGGGCGACACCCAGGCGGTGCAAGGCGTCTGGACCACGTTCATTTCCGGCGCCGGGCGGGACGCGGTGTCGCTGGTGTCGCTGTTCGGCGTGGCGGTGGCGGTGGACCCGTGGTGGACGGCGACGGCGCTGGTCGGCGCGCCGCTGCTGATCGTGCCCACGGTGCTGGTGCAGCGCTATATCCGCCGCAAGGTGCGGCAGAACCGCGTCAACGCCAGCCAGCGCGCCACCCGGCTGGACGAGGTGCTGCACGGCATCAACGCCGTCAAGCTGAACCGGATGGAGGCCTATCAGACCGGCCGCTTCGACCAGATCGTCAGCCGCATCCGCCGGGCCGAGATCAAGATGTCGGGCATCGGCGCCACCGTGCCGGCGCTGGTCGATGTGGTGACCGGCATCGGCTTCGTCGGCGTGCTGGCGCTTGGCGGGGCCGAGGTCACGCGGGGCGAACGCACGGTCGGCGACTTCATGTCCTTCTTCACCGCGCTGGCGCTGGCCTTCCAGCCGCTGCGCCGGCTCAGCGGGCTGACCGGGACCTGGCAGGCCGCCGCCGCCTCGCTGGAGCGGATCTATGAGGTGCTGGACATGCGGCCCTCGATCATTTCGGGACCGCGGCGCGCGCCGCCGCCGGACACCACGATCCGGCTTCGGGACGTGCACATGGCCTATGACGGCCATCCGGTGCTGAACGGGCTGAGCTTCACCGCCGAGGCCGGCCGCACCACGGCGCTGGTCGGGCCGTCGGGGGCCGGCAAGTCCACGGTCTTCAACCTGCTGACGCGGATGGTCGACCCGGCCTCGGGCGAGATCACGCTGGGCGGCGTGCCGCTGCGCGAGTTCGACCTGGGCGTGCTGCGCGACCAGTTTTCCACCGTCGCGCAGGAGGCGGCGCTGTTCGACGAGACGCTGCGCGAGAATATCCTGCTGGGCCATGCCCGCGATGACGAGGCGCTGCGCCGCGCCATCGTCGCCGCCCATGTCGCGGATTTCACCGATGCCTTGCCGATGGGCCTCGACACGCCGGCCGGGCCGCGGGGCTCGGCCCTGTCGGGCGGCCAGCGCCAGCGCGTCGCCATTGCCCGCGCCGTGCTGCGCGATGCGCCGATCCTGCTCTTGGACGAGGCGACCAGCGCCTTGGACGCGCAAAGCGAGCGGCTGGTGCAGCAGGCGCTGGACGAGCTGTCGGCCGGGCGCACCACGCTGGTCATCGCGCACCGGCTTTCGACCGTGCGCCAGGCCGACAAGATCGTGGTCGTGGATCACGGCCGGGTTGTGGAACAGGGCAGCCATGACCAGCTTATGGCCCAGGGCGGTGCCTATGCCGCGCTGGTCAAACTGCAATTCGGAGACAAGTGATGCGGCGGATTCTGGCGGTCTCGGGCCCGGATCGGGTGGATTTCCTGCAAGGGCTGGTGACGAACAAGGTCGGCGCTGCGCCCGCCTGGGCGGCGCTGCTGACGCCGCAGGGCAAGTATCTGGCGGATTTCCTGGTGGTGCCGCAGGGCGAACGGCTGCTGATCGACGTGGACGAGCGGTTGGCGGGTGACCTGCTGAAGCGGCTGGCGATGTATCGGCTGCGCTCGCAGGTGATGATCGAGCCGACCGATCTGGCCGTGGCGCGCGGCACCGGCGCGCCGCCCGAGGGCGCCATGGCCGACCCGCGCCACGAGGCGCTGGGCTGGCGGCTTTATGGCGCCGAGGGTGACGACGGCAGCGACTGGGACGCCATCCGGGTCGCGCATTGCATCCCCGAAAGCCTGATCGAGCTGATCCCGAACGAGACCTTCATCCTGGAAGCCGGGTTCGAGCGGCTGCATGGCGTCGATTTCCGCAAGGGCTGCTATGTCGGGCAGGAGGTCACGGCGCGGATGAAGCACAAGACCGAGCTGCGCAAGGGCCTCGTGACCGTCGGCATCGCGGGCGCGGCCCCGGTCGGCACGCCGATCCTGATGCCGGACGGGCGCGAGGCCGGCACGCTGTTCACCCAGTCCGGCGGCCGGGCCATCGCCCATATGCGCTTCGACCGCATGAGTGAGGGGCTGGTCGCGGGCGCGGCGCGCATCACGCCCTAGAACAGCCGCAGCTGCTCGGGTTCCTCGGGTTCGGCATGGTCGAAGCCCGAAAGCGTGATGCCCAGCAGGCGCACGCCGCGCCGGTCGGGCAGGACCAGCGTCGCCAATTCGCAGGCGATGGAGAGCATCTCGGCCTCGCCGCCGACCGGGCGGGGCAGGGTGCGGGCGCGGGTGTTGATCTGGAAATCCGCGAACTTGACCTTCAGCGTCACGGTGCGGCCGTGCAGTTCGTGGCGCGCGACATGGCGCCAGACCTTCTCGGCCAGCGGTGCCAGCGCCTCGGCGGCCTCCTCCAGTGTCATCAGGTCGGTAAAGAAGGTGTTCTCGGCGCCCACCGACTTGCGGATGCGGTCGGGCCGGACCTGCCGGTGGTCGATGCCGCGCGCGATGTTCCAGTAATACTGCCCCGACTTGCCGAAGCGCCGGGTCAGGAATTCCAGCTCCTGCGCGCGCAGGTCGGCGCCGGTGCGGATGCCCAGCGCCTCCATCTTGGCCGCGGTGGCCGGGCCCACGCCGTGGAACTTGCCGACCGGCAGGGTCAGCACGAACTCCGGGCCGCGCCGCGGGGTGATGACGCACAGCCCGTCCGGCTTGTTCTGGTCCGAGGCGAGTTTCGCCAGGAACTTGTTGTAGCTGACCCCGGCGCTGGCGGTCAGGCCGGTCGCCGCGCGGATGCGGGCGCGGATCTCGCGCGCGATCTGGGTCGCGGTCTGGCCGGGCCGCAGCTGCGCGGTCACGTCCAGATAGGCCTCGTCCAGCGACAGCGGCTCGACCAGCGGGGTGTAGTCCAGCATGATGGCGCGGATCTGGGCGCTGACGGCGCGATAGACCTCGAAGCGCGGCTTGACGAAGACCAGCGCCGGGCAAAGCCGCGCCGCGGTGACCGAGGGCATGGCCGAGCGCACGCCGAAGACCCGCGCCTCATAGCTGGCCGCCGCCACCACGCCGCGCAGGGACGAGCCGCCCACCGCCACCGGCCGGCCGCGGAGCGCCGGGTCGTCGCGCTGCTCGACCGAGGCATAAAAGGCGTCCATGTCGACATGGATCACCTTGCGATCTGCCGGGATTGCCGAAATCTCATCCATCGTGCCGCGGCAAGGGCTCCTATGGCAGGCGGTTCGGAACAAAGCGTAAACGATTCCGGCGCCGGCGCCAACTTTCCATATGAGGAATAACGGATCGACAAACCCCGAGTCTTGCCGGAAACCGAGCGAAACCATGCTGGATCTGGACCTGATAGACCGCAAGATCGTGGCGGAGCTGATGCAGGACGCCACCCTGCCCATTGCCCAGATCGCCGAAAGGTCGGTCTGTCGCAGACGCCGTGCTGGAAGCGCATCCAGAAGCTCGAGGCGCGGGGCGTGTTGACACGCCGGGTCGCGCTGGCCGATCCCGGCAAGCTGGGCCTGGGCATCACGGTCTTTGTCGAGAGATCGAGGCGCCGGACCATTCCCCGGAATGGCGCGCGGCCTTCACCCGGGTCGTCACCACCCTGCCCGAGATCATGGAGACCTGGCGCATGGCCGGGCGCATGGACTACATGCTGCGGGTCGCGGTGGCGGACATGCCGGACTTCGACCGCTTCTACAAGCGGCTGACGGATGCGGTGCCGATCAAGAACGTCACCTCGTTCATCTTTACCAATCGGGACGAAGGGCGGGCCGGGCTGCAGTCCGGGCTCGGACAGGGACGGGTTCGGAGGCAGCGGCAGCACCTTGCGCCCCGGGGCGCCGTCGAAACATCGGTCCCAATCCTCGACGGCCAGGGCGACGACCGCGCCCTGCGCCGCCAGTTCGTCCAGGAAGGCCCGGCCGGTGGCAAGGCTCAGGACGCGGCGCGTCTAGGGCCAGGCCAGCGGCAGCGCCAGCCGCCGCGCCGCGCCGGGCAAGCCGTCGCCCAGGTGCAGCCCGCGCCGGCGGTCCAGCACCGCCAGCCGCCATACGAGCGGCGCCAGCGCGATGTCGAGGTTCGAGCCGCCGCCTTCAGGCAGCGCCTGCAATTCGGCCTCGATCCCCAGCAGGCGCTGGCGCAGCGGGAAGACCGCGAGGTCGAGATCGCGCAGGTTGCGGGCCGCCAGCACCGCCGCCAGCGCCTGCTGCGCCGCATCCGTAGCCGCGATCAGCTGGCGGTGGCGGGCACGCAGCGCCGGTTCGGCCGGGTGCAGGGGCTGGCCGGAATGCAGATCCTCGATCAGCTCCAGCATGGCGACCGGGCTTTCGATGGCCAGCACCAGCCCGGATCCCTGCCCGATCAGCAGGCGGATCTTGCCGGGGCTGCGCAGGGGCCTGAAATCCCGGCCGCGCAGGGCCAGCGCCAGCCCGGCGCGTTGCGCGGCCGGGCACAGGGGCGAGCCGCTGATTCGGAAACGGGCATGGCGTGACATCGGCTGACCCTCCGGGACTGGTCGGCTCCGGCGACGATGATCCTCGCCTATACAAGACAAACCAAGACGTGGTTTTGCGCGGCTCCGGTGGCATGATAGCGGCGCGGCGGAACAGAAACCCGCCGCGCCGCCGTCCTTGCGGGCCATCGGCCCGCTGCTGCCGCGCCGGGCGGGAAATGGTTTCGGATCGGGCAGCGCGGCGCGGAAACCCGCCCTAATCTCGGCGGGAGCATTTAATCACTATATACCCAATCGTGTTTATGTGTATTCTGATTCTCGTAAACAGGCCGCCGCCCCGTCGGCGCGGCCCCATTTGCGAAAGGACCGGCACATGAGCATCGAAACGCCCGACACGATCCGGGTTCTGTGGTTTCTGCCCACCCATGGCGACAGCCGCTATCTGGGCACGGCCGAGGGCGGCCGCGCGGTGAACCTGCCCTATCTGCGCCAGATCGCGCAGGCCGCTGATGCGCTTGGCTATTACGGCGTGCTGCTGCCCACCGGCCGCAGCTGCGAGGACAGCTGGGTCACCGCCGCCGCGCTGGCCTCGCAGACCGAAAAGCTTCGCTTCCTGGTCGCGGTGCGGCCGGGGCTGCAGTCGCCGACGCTGGCGGCGCGGATGACGGCGACGCTGGACCGGCTGTCGAACGGCCGGCTGCTGATCAATGTCGTGACCGGCGGCGACCCGGCCGAGAATGCCGGCGACGGCATCCACCTGAGCCATGCCGAACGCTATGAGGTGACCGAGGAATTCCTGACCGTCTACAAGGCCCTGCTGGCCGGCGAGACGGTGAACCACCAAGGAAAACACCTGCAGATCGAGGATGGCAAGCTGCTGTTCCACCCGCTGCAGGAAAACGGCCCGCCGCTGTTCTTCGGCGGCTCGTCGGATGCCGCCAATGCGGTCGCCGCGCGGCAGATCGACAAATACCTGACCTGGGGCGAGCCTCCGGCGCAGGTCCGTGCCAAGATCGAAAGCGTGCGCCGCCTGGCCGAGGCCGAGGGCCGCGAGGTCAGCTTCGGCATCCGCCTGCATGTCATCGTGCGCGACACCAATGCCGAGGCCTGGCAGGCCGCCGAGCAGCTGATCAGCAGGCTGGACGACGCCACCATCGCCACCGCCCAGGCGAATTTCGCCCGCATGGATTCGGTCGGCCAGGCGCGCATGGCGGCGCTGCACGGCGGGCGGCGCGACAAGCTGGAAATCAGCCCGAACCTCTGGGCCGGGGTCGGTCTGGTGCGC
Organism: Paracoccus sp. N5; assembly: GCF_000371965.1. Classification (NCBI taxonomy): domain Bacteria; kingdom Pseudomonadati; phylum Pseudomonadota; class Alphaproteobacteria; order Rhodobacterales; family Paracoccaceae; genus Paracoccus; species Paracoccus sp. N5. The sequence goes on from NZ_AQUO01000001.1 coordinate 1,868,024, forward strand.
GGCGGGGCCGGCACGGCGCTGGTCGGCGATGCCGAGACCGTGGCCGAGCGCATCGACGAATACCGCCGCATCGGCATCGATACCTTCATCCTGTCGGGCTATCCGCACCTGGAAGAGGCCTACAGCTTCGGCGAGCGGGTGCTGCCGCTCCTGCCCCTGGACCATCCGCTGCCGCAGCAGCCGGTCTCGGCGCATCTGGGGCCCTTCGGCGAGACGGTGGGCAACGACCACCGCCCGGCGGCGCAGCGGCCGCAGCTGGCCCTTGCCGGAGGCTGAGGCGATGAACGCGCCCCATTCCCCGGCCCTGCGCGTGGTCATCGTCGGCGGCGGCTTCACCGGCGCGGCGCTGGCCTGGCAACTGGCGCGGATGCGCCTGCCGCTGCGCCTGACCGTGGTCGAGCCGCGCGCCGAGCTGGGGCGAGGGCTGGCCTATTCCGCCACCGACCCGGCGCATCGCATCAACGTGCCGGCGCATCGCATGTCGCTCGACCCCGAGAACCGGACGGATTTCGCCGAATGGCTGGCCGAGAATCCCGACGTGCTGGATGCGCGGGCACGGGCGGGGAATGGCGACATCTTCCCGCAGCGCGCGCTTTTCGGCCGCTACGTGGCCGAGCGGCTGGCGCCGCATCTGCGCTCGGGCGCGCTGCGCCATGTCCGGGCCCGGGTCAGCGACATCCAGCGCGACGGCGAGGATTCGCTGCTGCTGATGCTGTCGGACGACAGCCGCATCCACGCCGACCTGCTGGTGCTGGCCACCGGCCATCCGGCGCCGGCCCTGCCGCGCGTGCTGTCGGCCATCGCCGATGCGCCGGGGCTGATCGCCGATCCGAACGATGCCGCGCGGCTGGCGCAAGTCCCGGCCGAGGCGCGGGTGCTGATCCTGGGCGCCGCGCTTAGCGCCGCCGATGTGGTGACGACGCTGGAACGCCAGGGCCATCGCGGCCCGATCACCTGCCTGTCGCGGCATGGGCTGCGCTCGCGCGGGCACGGGCCGGTCGGCCAGGACAGCGATGCCGATTTCACCGACCCGCCGATCCGCAGCGCCTCCGAGCTGCTGCGCCGGGTGCGCCACGCCATCGTCGACGACCAGGCGCGCGGGCAGGGCTGGCATGCGACCTTCTATCGCCTGCGCGAGCAGGGGCCGGCGATCTGGCAGGCCTTGGGCGACGACGGCCGCCGCCGGCTGCTGCGCCACCTGCGGGCCTGGTGGGACGTGCACCGCTATCGCCTGCCGCCGCAGACCGAGGCGGTGGTCGAGCGCCTGACGGCCTCGGGCCGGCTGCGCTACCTGGCCGGACATCTTCTGGCCGCCGAAGAGGCCGCCGCGGGCGAGCTGCGCATCGACTGGCGTCCGCGCGGCGGCGCCTCGGCGCTGAGCCAGAGCTTCGACCGCGTCATCGTCACCACCGGCCCGGCGCAGGACCGATGTATCGGCGCCAACCCGGCGCTTGGCGCACTCGAGCGGCTGGGGCTGATCGCGCCCTGCCCGCTGGGGCTGGGCCTGGCCGTGACCGATGCCTGCGTGGCGCTGTCGGCCCAGGGCCGCCCCGCCGAGCAGGTTCTGGTCGCAGGTCCGCTGGCGCGCGGCCATGTCGGCGAACTGGTCGGCGCCCCGGAATGCGCCGCCCACGCCCGCGCGGTTGCCCGCCGCATCGCCCGGCACGCGCTGCTGACCCCCATCCTGCGCAGCCCCGGCCAACCGGCCCCGGCTGCCCATCCATCCTGATCCCAGGGACCAACCGACAGGAGATCCTCATGTCCACCCTGACCATCGCCGGCTTTGCCGGCAGCTTTTCCGCGCCCTCGCGCAGCCGCGCCCTGGTGCAGGCCGCCGTCGACCTGACGGCCGACCGCTTCGGTGCCATCGGCCATGTCTTCGACCTGGCCGACCTGGGCCCGTCGCTGGGCCATGCCCGCCGGCTGGCTGATCTGGAGCCCGAGGCGTTGGCCCATGTGACCGAGCTGATCCGCGCCGATGCGCTGGTCATCGCGAGCCCGGTCCACAAGGGCAGCTATGCGGGGCTGTTCAAGCATGTCTTCGACCTGCTCGACCCCGACATGCTGGCCGGCAAGCCGGTCCTGCTGGCCGCGACCGGCGGCGGCGACCGCCACGCGCTGGTGATCGAGCACCAGCTGCGCCCGCTTTTCGGTTTCTTCGAGGCGCAGCCGCTGGCCACCGGCGTCTATGTCGCGGATCGCGAATTCGTCGGCGGCAAGCTGGCCGACGATGCCGCCCATGCGCGGCTCAGCCGGGCGGTGAACCAGTTCGCGCCTTTCCTCGCCCCCTATTCCCTGCCCCAGCCGGCGGCCGACGCCGCGCCCCTTCTGCAAGCATTCTGAGAGGATCACCATGACCATCACCATCTCGCGCCGCGGCGCAATCGGACTGGGCCTGGCCGCGGCGCTGGCGCCCCTGGCCGCCCCGGGCGTGCTGCGCGCCGCCCCGGCCAGGACCCTGCGCGTCGGCTGGCAGAAGGGCGGGCTCCTGGGTCTCGTCAAGGGCTCGGGCGCCTTCGAGCAGGCGCTGGCCGACCAGGGCATCAGCGTCAGCTGGTCCGAGTTCACCTCGGGCCCGCCGCTGCTCGAGGCCTTGTCGGCCAATGCGCTGGACTTCGGCTATACCGGCAACGTGCCGCCGATCTTTGCCCATGCCGCGCGTGGCAACCTGGTCTTCGTCGGCGCGGGCCAGGGCTCGCGCGAGGGGCATGCCATCCTGGTGCCCGGGGATTCGCCGATCCGGAAGGTCGAGGATCTGAAAGGCCAGACCGTGGCCTTCAAACGCGGCAGCTCGGCGCATTACGCCACCATCAAGCTGCTGCGCGCCGCCGGCTTGACGCTGGACGACATCGAGCCGCAGGACCTGGCGCCGCCCGATGCCATCGCCGCCTTCGACGCCGGCGCCATCGGGGCCTGGACGATCTGGGATCCCTATTTCGCCTCGGCCGAGGCGCGGCCCAACACCCGCGTGCTGATCACGACCGAGGGGCTGGAGCCGGACTACAACTTCTATTCCGCCAATGCCGATTACGCCCGCGAGAACCCCGAGCTGATCGGCCGGCTGGTCAAGACCGTGCAGGCGGTGGGCCAGAAGGGCCAGGCCGACCTGCCGGCGACCATCACCACCTTCTCGAAGGAAACCGGCCTGCCGGCCCCGGTCATCGAGCGCTTCCTGACCCGCAAGGGCAGCGACCTCGGGCTGGTCGGATTCGTCGAGTCCAAGCATGTCGCCTATGAACAGGCCCTGGCCGACGAGTTTTTGAAGCTGGGCATCATCCCGCGGAAGCTGGACATCGCCTCGGTGGTCTGGACGCCGGCCGCGGGACAGGGGGCGTGACATGAGCCTGGCCGAAACCCTGAACGTGCAGCGCCTGGCCAGCTGGCGGCCGGGCCTGCTCTCCTCGGCGGCGCTGCTGCCCTATGCGGTGCCGGCGGCGATCCTTGCGCTGTGGGAGGTTGCCGGCGCCACCGGGCTGGTCGCGGATACGGTGCTGCCGCGCCCCTCGACCATCCTGGCCACGGGCGCGCGCATGACCGCCTCGGGCGAGCTTTTCACCCATCTCGGCGTCTCGGCGGCGCGGGCGCTGGCGGGGCTGGTCATCGGCGGCGGCATCGGCTTTGCGCTGGGGGTCGCGAACGGCGTCTCGCGCCTGTCCGAGACGCTGACCGACACCACGCTGCAGATGATCCGCAACATTCCGCACCTGGCGCTGATCCCGCTGGTGATCCTGTGGTTCGGCATCGGCGAAGGGGCCAAGCTGTTCCTGGTGGCGCTCGGCGTGTTCTTCCCGATCTACCTGAACACGCTGCACGGCATCCGCAACGTCGATCCGCAGTTGATCGAGATGGGCCGGGCCTATGGCATGAACGGTCGCACCCTGTTCCGCCGCGTGGTGCTGCCCGGCGCGCTGCCCTCGATCTTCGTCGGGCTGCGCTATGGCCTCGGCATCATGTGGCTGACACTGATCGTGGCGGAAACGCTCTCGGCCTCGTCGGGCCTGGGCTACATGGCGATGCAGGCGCGCGAATTCATGGTGCTGGACGTCGTCGTGCTGTCGATCCTGCTTTACGCGGCACTCGGCAAGCTGGCCGACACGCTGACCCGCGCGCTGGAGCGCCGCGCCCTGAAATGGAGCCCCGCCTATGCAAGCCGCTAGCATCCTGCCCCGCGACATCCCGATCCCGCCCATGCTGCGCGACCGGACGGCCGGTGCCGAGGTGCAGCTGCGTGGCCTGGGCCGCAGCTTCGGCGGCCAGCGCGTGCTGGCGAACCTGGACCTGACGGTGCGGCCGGGCGAGTTCCTGTCCATCGTCGGCAAAAGCGGCTGCGGCAAGTCCACGCTGCTGCGGCTGGTCGCCGGGCTGGACCAGCCCAGCTCGGGCAGCGTCGCCGTGGACGGGCTGCCGGCCGAGACTGGCGGCGAGCGGGCGCGGATCATGTTCCAGGAGCCGCGCCTGCTGCCCTGGGCCTCGGTGGCCGAGAACGTCGCCCTGGGGCTGCGGCGCGGGCGCGACGACCGCGCCGTGGCCGAGGCGCTGGATTCGGTGCAGCTGGCCGACAAGGCCGGGTTCTGGCCGGCGCAGCTGTCGGGCGGGCAGCGTCAGCGCGTGGCGCTGGCGCGGGCGCTGGTCAGCCATCCGGGCCTTCTGCTGCTTGACGAGCCGCTGGGCGCGCTCGATGCGCTGACCCGGCTGACCATGCAGAACCTGATCCGCGACATGCACGACCGCGCGGGCTTCACCGCGATCCTGGTGACGCATGACGTGGCCGAGGCGGTGGCGCTGTCCGACCGGGTGATCGTGCTGGGGCAGGGCGGCATTCTCAGCGAGACCCGCATCCTGCGCGTCGGTCCCGCCAGGCGCGGCAGCGCCGAACTGGCCGCCGTCGAGGCCGAGATCCTGGAGGCGATCTTTGCCGCATGATTGCGGGCCGCGCTGCAAGGCGCGGCCCGTTCCTGCTCAGGCGTAGAGGTTGATGACACCGACCTTTTCGTGGATGCCGTTCACGGTCTGCTTGTCGAGCCCCAGGCCCTCGGCCAGCTGGTGCAGGTATTCGGCCTCCTTGCGGTTGTCGAATTCGATCGCCATCAGCGACATCAGATAGACCTGCGGCCCGGCGCCCTCGGGCACCTCGCGCGCCAGCGCGGCGGCATCGACCGGCGCGGCCATCTGCTCGCGGATGAAGGCGCGCTCTTCCTCGTCCAACTCGCCGAACTCGGCCATCAGCTTGGCCTTCTCGGCCTCGTCGATCTCGCCATCCGATTTCGCGGCCTGGATCATCGCCTTCAGCATCAGCCCGGCCAAGGCGTTCTGTTCCGGCGTCGGCGCGGTCGCGGGCTCGTCCCCGGTCGCCAGCGCCTCGTTGAAGAGATCGCCGAAGCTGGAATCGTTCTGGGGCTGCGAATCCTTCTGCGCCAGCCCGCTGCTGGCGGGCGTGCCCGCCTGCGCGGCGCCGCGCTGACCCAAGAGGTCGCCCAGGATGCCGCCAAGGCCACCGGCCGCCGCACCGCCCAGGACGCCGCCCAGGCCCCCGCCCGAGCTGCTGCCCGCGGCGCCGCGCCCGCCGGTCAGCTGGTCGAGAATGCCGCCGAGGCCGCCCGAGGTGCCGGCCTGCCGCGGCGAATTCGGCCCGTCATAGACGCTGCCCGAGCCGGCGCCGCCGCGCCCGCCCAGCACCTGGCCCAGCATGCCGCCCAGGCCCCCCGAGCCCGCCCCGCGGCTGCCGCCCTGTCCGGTATTGCTGCCCAGCAGGTCGTCGAGCAACCCGCCCGAGCCTTGCCTGCCGCCTTGCTGCGACCGGTTCTGGGCGTTCTTCATCATGGTGCCGATGCCCTTGGCCAGCATGACGCCGGCCGCGACGCGGGCGAGGGATTTCATCAGGCTCATCGTTATCCTCCGGGAGCGTGGTTGGGGCCCCGGGACCGGGCACCCTTCTGTCCGCAACTGCAACGCGGCCACCCGGTTTCGGTTCCGCCAGGCCACGCCGCAAGATGGGCGCCCCGAAAGGCCCGGCTGCCCTTGATTTTTCCCCGGCACGATTATAAGTCGCGGCGGATGTTTCACGACGGGGCTGTCGCGCGGGTGGCCCCCCGATAGGAGGCCATGATGGCAAAGGCAAAGTTTGAACGGACGAAACCGCACGTCAACATCGGGACGATCGGCCACGTTGACCACGGCAAGACGACGCTGACGGCTGCGATCACGAAATACTTCGGCGAATTCAAGGCCTACGACCAGATCGACGGTGCGCCGGAAGAGCGTGCCCGCGGCATCACGATCTCGACCGCGCATGTGGAATACGAATCGGACGCGCGCCACTATGCGCATGTGGACTGCCCCGGCCACGCCGACTACGTGAAGAACATGATCACCGGCGCGGCGCAGATGGACGGCGCCATCCTGGTGGTGAACGCCGCCGACGGCCCGATGCCGCAGACGCGCGAGCACATCCTGCTGGGCCGCCAGGTCGGCATCCCCTACATGGTCGTGTACCTGAACAAGGTCGACCAGGTCGACGACCCGGAACTGCTGGAACTGGTCGAGATGGAAGTGCGCGAGCTGCTGTCGTCCTACGACTACCCCGGCGACGACATTCCGATCATCAAGGGCTCGGCGCTGGCGGCGCTGGAAGGCCGTGACCCGGAGATCGGCGAGAACTCGATCCGCGAGCTGATCGCGGCGGTGGACAGCTACATCCCGACGCCCGAGCGCGCCGTGGACCAGCCGTTCCTGATGCCGATCGAGGACGTGTTCTCGATCTCGGGCCGCGGCACCGTGGTGACCGGCCGCGTCGAGCGCGGTGCGGTGAACGTGGGCGACGAACTGGAGATCGTCGGCATCCGCGACACCAAGAAGACCACCTGCACCGGCGTCGAGATGTTCCGCAAGCTGCTGGACCGCGGGGAAGCCGGCGACAACATCGGCGCGCTTCTGCGCGGTGTCGACCGTGACGGCGTCGAGCGCGGCCAGGTGCTGTGCAAGCCCGGCTCGGTGAAGCCGCACACGACCTTCGAGGCCGAGGCCTATATCCTGACCAAGGAAGAGGGCGGCCGCCACACGCCGTTCTTCGCGAACTACCGGCCGCAGTTCTACTTCCGGACCACGGACGTGACCGGGACGGTGAAGCTGCCGGAGGGCACCGAGATGGTGATGCCGGGCGACAACCTGAAGTTCGAGGTCGAGCTGATCGCGCCGATCGCGATGGAAGAGAAGCTGCGCTTCGCCATCCGCGAAGGCGGCCGCACGGTCGGCGCCGGCGTGGTGTCGAAGATCATCAAGTGATGCTGCGGGGCGGGGCCCCGGTCCCGCCCGGTCGAGACATCGCCCGGTGATCCCGGTCCGAGCGATCGGCGGGATATCGCGGCGAGACGGGCCTGCCCTGGAGACGGGGCGGGCCTTTTGCTTTTGGCGCCGCCGCTGCCGGGGCGCTGCCCCGGACCCCGGGATATTTCAGCAAGAAAGAAGAAGGGGGCGGGGGGCGCCGGACAGCGCAGCCGGCGCCCCCTGCGGCTCTGCCGGCCCCTTCTCGGCTGCAAAGGGTTCCCCGGGGCTTTCTCCGGGCGCCGCGAAGCCCGGGAGCGGAACATGAAGGCCCGAGATGGGGAGCCGAAGGAAAGCGCTTGGCTGGTGCCACGGCAGGAACAGAGAAGATGAGGCGGCGGTTGCCGCGTGGCGCGGCCGGTGGCGGGTCTGGTAAGAGGCGCGCGTCCGTCAAGTCGGGAGAGAGGCGCGGAGGAATTGCAAATTTCGACGGCGCGACCGGAGGCCAGGCGGCGGTAGCCGGGGTTCTCCGCCGGTTTTCCTGCGAATTTCCAGAACATCCCGGCGCGACGCAATGGCGGCTGGACCACAATGGCCGGCGTCTGTGGCGCGGGTCGGTGCCAGATGGCGGCCATGAGCGGCAGGAAGAGAAGAACGGCGAAGCACCTCAGCTCCCATGATCGCTGGCTGATCTGACTGGGTCGGCGGCCTCTCCCGCGGCGTTCTCCGTTCGAGGGTTGCACCAGATTGGCTAGTGCCGAGCCTCGAGAATGGGGGAGAGACCCCATGGAGAGGAGCAGGTTCATCAGGCTGGGCGTTCATCAGGCGTCGATCTCTGTCATCCTTGCGCGTGGCGAGCGCGGCGGTGAGGTTTGGCACCGGGGCTCCGTGTCCAGTGGTTGCGGCGGTTCAGGCGATGCGCGGCGTCGGGTTCATCGTCGCGGTGACGGTCGTGGCGGAGGTCGGGGACTTTCACCGCTCCGACAGTCCGCGCCAGCCTGTTGGCCGGTCTTGGGCTGACAACGGTGGGGCCTTCCAGCAGGGCCAGTATGCGCCGGGGCGGCGGGCGCGGTCTCGCCTGACGCGCGCCTGTCGAGGGCGCCTGGAGTTGTCGGATGCCGGCACGGGTCAGCGTGAGGCTTCCGGCCCGGCTCGAGGCGCTGCCTTGGGTGGTGCGACATCGCCTGGGGCAGTTCAGGATGTGCCAGCGATACCGCCGTCCGGTTGTAGCAGGAAAGCCGAAGGTCGTTGTCGTGACGGCGATTGCGCGCGATGTCGGGTTTTGCCTGGGCGATCGCCAGAGCGGTGATAATGCCGCCTCTGTTGCCGCTCGTCGAGGCCGTCTGAAAAGAGCGCCTCGACCTTTTCGATGTGTAGGGTTGGAGACGAAACGCGGCGGGGGAACCTCGTGCGCTGTCAGGGGCCGACACTGTCGATGCCCGATCCTTGGACCGGGGCAGCTGCAGGACGAAACCACGGTCATGCGGTAATCGACCCACGCATGAGAGCTTGCTCGACCGTCGTCCCGGTTCCGCCTCCTGCCACGCGCATCTCACGGCGCAGCCGGCCAAGCCGGAATATCTTTCGTGAAACAAGGGGTTGGCTGCGAGCGTGAGAGCAGGCTGCTGAAAAAGGATTCTGAAGGCGGCGCGGCGGAAATCGTTCTCGCAAAATCGGCCTGGAAATGAGGAATTTTCGGCCAATTCGAGGCGGATTTCCCGGTTTCTCGCCCACGTTGTCCTGTCGTACAGACCTTTTCAGCAGTCTGTCAGGCGTCGAGTACTTGGTCCCCCCGGCCTGCACCAGCCCTGTCCAATGTGGCAGGTCCGGCGACTGCCGGGGCTTGCGCCGTTGACCGGCGCCGGCTTCTGGCCCAAACTCCGCAAAAGCCACGACGATGCGATCAAGCCCATGTGCCAGATCTTTGCCGGGCAAGACCCGGAACGCTATGAATCCGTGACGCGGCGGCTGCGGCTGAACGGGCAATCGACCTCGATCCGGCTCGAGCGGGCCTTCTGGCGCATCCTCGACGACATCGCCGCGCGCGAAGGCGTCTCGACCCCGGCCTTCATCTCCAAGCTGCATGCCGAGGTGCTGGAACGCCATGGCGAGGCCCGGAACTTCACCTCGCTGCTGCGCTGCGCCTGCACCATCCACCTGGGCGAGGAGCAGACGCTGTCCCCCCATCGCATCGCCGCGGAATGATTTTCCGCCGCAATCGCATGCTGTAGTAATCCGCTACTACCCGGCCCGCTTTCGCCGCCCCTAGTCTGGTGCCAAGGCAACCACGAAGGAGGGAAGGCGTGGCGAAATACATCCATTCCATGATCCGTGTCCTGGACGAGGCGCGCTCGGTCGATTTCTATGACCGGGTCTTCGGGCTGAAGGTCGCGCAGCGGCTGGATTTTCCCGATTTCACCCTGGTCTACCTGGCGAATGGCGAAAGCGAGACCGAGCTGGAGCTGACCATCAACAAGGACCGGACCACGCCCTATGACCTGGGCGACGGCTATGGCCATATCGCCTTTTCCGTCGACGATCTGGACGCGACGCATGCCCGGCTGACGGCCGAGGGCTTTGCGCCGCGCAAGCTGGTCGATTTCGCCCCGGGCGGCGCGGTCATCGCCCGCTTCTTCTTCATCGCGGATCCGGACGGATACCAGATCGAAGTGCTTCAGCGCGGAGGCCGCTACCTCTGACGCGACCGCATCTTGGGAGGGGTGCGGATGGAACAAACGGGAGGAGAGAATGACGAAACTGAGCAAGCAAGGCCTGAGCCGCCGCCAGCTTCTGGGTCGGGCCCTGGCCGCCGGGGCGCTGTCGGTGGTGGGCGCCGGCTTCATCGCTGCGCCGGATGCGGCCTGGGCGGTCGAGGTCACCGCGATCGGCGAAACCGAGATGGCAACGCTGTTGCAGATGGCGCGCGACATCTATCCGCATGACCGGCTGGGCGACCGTTTCTATGCCGTCGCGGTCAAGTCCTATGACGCCGAGGACAAGAAGGCCATGGTGGCCGAGGGCATCGCGGCGCTGAACGAGGCGGCGAAGCAGGCGGGCTTCGCCAGCTATCTCGATGCCGGATGGGAGGCGGATCGCGTCGCCATCCTGCGCAGCATCGCGGACACGCCCTTCTTCCAGACGGTGCGCGGCGGGCTGGTGACGGGGCTCTATAACCAGAAGGAGATCTGGCCGCTCTTCGGCTATGAGGGCGAGTCCTTCTCGCACGGCGGTTACATCGACCGCGGCTTCGACGACATCGACTGGCTGTGAGGGAGGAACGATCATGGCACAGGCAGGCAAATTCGATCTGAACGACGACAGCGTCGTGGTCATCGTCGGCACCGGAGCGGGCGGCGGGGTGCTGGCCAACGAACTGGCGCAGAAGGGCGTCAAGGTCGTGGCCCTGGAAGCGGGCGGGCGCTATCTGCCCGAGGATTACATCAACGACGAATGGGACAGCTTCGGCCAGCTGGCCTGGACCGACCCGCGCACCACCAGCGGCGACTGGCGCGTGGCCAAGGACTTTTCCGGCCTGCCGGCCTGGATCGTCAAGGCGGTGGGCGGCACCTCGATCCATTGGGCGGGCGCCAGCCTGCGCTTTCAGGAGCACGAGTGGAAGGCGCTGTCGACCTATGGCAAGGTCGAGGGCGCGAACCTGCTGGACTGGCCGATCGACGCGGCCGAGATGGCGCCCTGGTATGACAAGGCCGAGGCCAAGCTGGGCGTTGCCGGCGTCGGCGGGCGGCCGCGGCTGCCGGGGAACAACAACTATCATGTGCTGGAAAAGGGCGCCAAGGCGCTGGGCTACAAGGAAGTCCATACCGGCAACATGGCGATCAACAGCGTCGATTATGACGACCGCATGTCCTGCCAGCAGACCGGCTTCTGCTTCCAGGGTTGCAAATGGGGCGCCAAGTGGTCCGCCGCCTATACCGACATTCCGCGCGGCGAGGCGACCGGCAATCTCGAGGTGCGCGACCACGCCCATGTCGCCCGCATCCTGCACAATGACAAGGGCCGGGTGACCGGGGTCGAATATTTCGACAAGGACGGCAATCTGCAGATGCAGAAGGCGCGGCTGGTCTGCGTCGCCGGCAACAGCTTCGAAAGCCCGCGGTTGCTGCTCAATTCGGCCAGCAGCATGTTCCCGGACGGGCTTGCCAACAGCTCGGGGCAGGTGGGGCGGAACTACATGCGCCACACCACCGGCTCGGTCTATGGCATCTTCGAAAAGCCGGTCAGGATGTGGCGCGGCACCACCATGGCCGGGATCGTGCGCGACGAGGCGCGCCACGACCCCTCGCGCGGCTTCGTCGGCGGCTATGAGCTCGAGACGCTGAGCCTGGGCCTGCCCTTCATGGCGGCCTTCCTGGACCCCGGCGCCTGGGGGCGCGAATTCACCACGGCGCTGGACAGCTATGAGAACATGGCCGGCATGTGGATCGTGGGCGAGGACATGCCGCAGGCCGACAACCGCGTCACCCTGTCCGAGACCAGGGACAAGTTCGGCCTGGCCGTGGCGAACGTCAATTTCAGCGACCACCCGAACGACGTCGCCATGCGCAACCACGCCTACAAGGTCGGCGAGGCGATCTACAGGAATGTCGGCGCGACCCGCACGCTGCCGACGCCGCCCTATCCCTCGACCCACAACCTGGGCACCAACCGCATGTCGGAAAAGCCCGAGGACGGCGTGGTGAACAAGTTCGGGCAAAGCCACGACATCGCCAATCTCTATGTCTCGGACGGCAGCCAGTTCACCACCGGCGCGGCGGAAAACCCGACGCTGACCATCGTGGCGCTGGCGATCCGGCAGGCGGACCACCTGGCGCGGGAAATGTCGGCCGGCAATATCTGACGCCTTGCCGGGGCCGCGCCTTTGGGGCGGCCCCCTCGCGGCCTTCGGGAAAGGTGAGGCCGCTCGGAAACTGCCGTGACCTGTCAGCAGTTGTCCTTCATCCTGCCTCGGGAAAGGAGACTGGACATGATCGACCATATCGGAATTGCGGTGTCGGACATGACGCGCGCGCGTGCCTTCTATGATGCGGCGCTGGCGGTGCTGGGGATCGGCGTCGAGATGGAGGTGACCGAGGCGATGACCGGCGGCCATGGCGCGCATCTGGGCTATGGCCGGGGCGGCAAGCCGGATTTCTGGATCGGCTCGGGCAAGCCTGCCCATGGCGGCACGCATGTCGCCTTTGCCGCCCCGGACCGTGCGGCGGTGGATGCCTTCTATCATGCCGCCATGGCGGCGGGCGGGCGCGACAACGGGGCCCCGGGGCCGCGGCCCGAATACCACCCCGGCTATTACGGCGCTTTCGTCCTGGACCCCGACGGCAACAATATCGAGGCCGTGCATCACGGAGACGCGCCATGACCACCTATCACGGCGCCTGCTTCTGCGGCTCGGTCCGCTTCGAGGCCGAGGGCGACCTGGCGCAGGGCACCATGCGCTGCAACTGCCGCTTCTGCCGCAAGATGCGCTATTGGGAGATGCGGCTGCCCGACCCGGCCGGCTTTCGCATCACCCACGGCGCCGAACTGCTGGCCGAGACCCCGCGCCATGACGAGGACGGCGTGGACATGCACCACACCTTCTGTTCGCGCTGCGGCACGCGGCTGTGGACCGAGGGCAATATCCCCGAGATGGGCGGCCATTTCATCGCCGTCTGCGTCAGCGCGCTGGAGGATGTGCCCGAGGCCGAGCTGATCGCCGCCCCGATCCATTACGCGGACGGCGCGCATGACAATTGGTGGAACCCGGCGCCCGAGACCCGGCACCTTTAGCCCGCCATGGCTTGACAGCCGGCCCGTCTGCCATCAGTTCTGGTCGGCCCTGCCATACCACCCGAGGTGCGCCATGTTCAGCTGGTTCGAAAGCCGGCTCGATCCCTATCCGGCCGACCCGCCGCGCATGCCGCCCAGCGGGCTGTGGCGCTTCATCCTGCATTTCTCGCGCGGGGCCGAGGGCTATATGCTGGGCATGGCCGGCTGCTCGGCGCTGATCGCGGTCGCCGAGGTGGTGCTGTTCGGCTATCTGGGCGAGCTGGTGAACCGGCTGTCCGGCGCCGACCGCGCCGGCTTCTGGGCGGCCGAGGGCGGGCGGCTGATCCTGATGGGCGCCATCCTGGTCGTGGCGCTGCCGGTCCTGCAGGTGCTGTTCTCGCTGCTGATGCACCAGACGCTGATGGGGAATTTCCCGCAGCGCATCCGCTGGCAGGCGCATCGCTATCTGCTGCGGCAGTCGATGAGCTATTTCCAGGACGAATTCGCCGGCCGCATCGCCACCAAGCTGATGCAGACCGCGCTTGCGGTGCGCGAGGTGGCGATGAAGTTCATGGACGTGCTGGTCTATGTCGGGGTCTATTTCATCGGCGCGCTGATCCTGGCCGCCTCGACCGACGGCTGGCTGGCGCTGCCCTTTGCCGGCTGGGGCCTGCTTTACGGGCTGCTCTTGTGGTGGCTGATCCCGCGCATCGGCCGGATTTCCGAGGCGCAGGCCGATGCCCGCGCGGTGATGACCGGCCGCGTCGTCGACAGCTATACCAATATCTCGACCGTGAAGCTGTTCTCGCACAGCTCGCGCGAAGAGGCCTATGTGCGCGACAGCATGGACGGGTTCCTGAAGACCGTGCATGGCCAGATGCGGCTGGCCTCGATCCAGAACATCCTGCTTTCGTCGCTGAACTCGGGGCTGACCTTCGCAGTCACGGCGCTGGGGCTGTGGCTGTGGGTCGGCGGCAAGATCGAGGTCGGCGCGGTCGCGGTGGCCATTCCGCTGGCGCTGCGGCTGGGCAATATGTCGCATTGGATCATGTGGGAATTCGCCGGGCTGTTCGAGAATATCGGCACGGTGCGCGACGGCATCGGCTCGCTGTCCTTGCCGCGCATGGTGACGGACATGCGCGGCGCCCGGCCGCTGGCGGTGCCCGAGGGGCGGGTGCAGTTCGACCATGTCACCTTCCGCTATGGCGCCGGCGACCGGGCCGAGCCGCGCGACGGGCTGCGCGGCGCGGTGCTGGACGACCTGACGCTGGACATCGCCCCGGGCGAGCGCATCGGCCTGGTCGGGCGCTCGGGCGCCGGCAAGTCGACGCTGGTGAACCTGCTGCTGCGCTTCCACGATCTGGAGGCCGGGCGCATCCTGATCGACGGGCAGGACATTGCCCAGGTCACGCAGGAGAGCCTGCGCGCGGCCATCGGGGTGGTGACGCAGGACACTTCGCTGCTGCACCGCTCGATCCGCGACAATATCGCTTATGGCCGCCCCGATGCCCCGGAGGCCGAGATCCGGCGCGCCGCCGCACTGGCCGAGGCCGGCTTCATCGACACGCTGACCGATTCGCAGGGCCGGCAGGGGCTCGACGCCCATGTCGGCGAGCGTGGGGTGAAGCTTTCGGGCGGCCAGCGCCAGCGCATCGCCATCGCCCGCGTGCTGCTGAAGGACGCGCCGATCCTGGTGCTGGACGAGGCGACCAGCGCGCTGGACAGCGAGGTCGAGGCGGCGATCCAGGGCCAGCTCGACATGCTGATGCAGGGCAAGACGGTGATCGCCATCGCGCACCGGCTGTCCACCATCGCCCGCATGGACCGGCTGGTGGTGATGGAGCAGGGCCGCATCGTCGAGCAGGGCACGCATGATCAGCTGCTGGCGCAGGGCGGCATCTATGCCGGGCTCTGGGCGCGGCAGTCGGGCGGTTTCCTGAAGGCCGAGTGATTTCCTCTTGAACCGGCCGCGCGCCTGCCGTAATCAGACGCGCGGCTTAGGGGTTTAGCTCAGTTGGTAGAGCATCGGTCTCCAAAACCGAGGGTCGTGGGTTCGAGTCCCCCAACCCCTGCCAGCCGCAATCCCCGACATGCCGAGCGCCACACCGACGAATTCATGGCCCTGAGCATTCATCTGGGGGCGCACAAGACCGCCTCGACCCATCTGCAATATTCGCTGCGCCTGGCCGGCGACCGGCTGGCCGCGGCCGGGCTGTGCTATGCCGATCCGGCCCTGCTGCGCACGGCGCCGCTGGATCTGTCGCAGATCCTGTCCGCCGGCGCCGGCTGCCCCGAGGAGCCCGCCTTCCGCGCCGCCCTGCAGGAGCGCCGCCAGGGCTGCGCCGCGCTGCTGATCTCCGAGGAGAACATCCTGGGCGGCACGCATCGCAGCCGCATGTTCTCGCGTCGCGGGCTGCTCTATCCCTTTGCGGTGCGCCGGCTGCGGCAGGTGCTGGCGCTGGCAGGAGAGAGCCAGGCCGAGCTGTATCTGGCGATCCGCGACCCGGCGGGTTTCAACGTCTCGGCCTTTTCGTTGCAGGTGCTGCTGGGCAACGAGATCGAGCTTGCGCCCTGGCTGCGCGGCCGCGATCCGGCCCAGGTCGACTGGCTGGGGCTGGTCCGGCGCTTGGCGGCGATGCCCGAGGTCGCCCGGCTGGTGGTCTGGCGCTATGAGGATTACGCGGCGCTGCGCCCCGAACTGCTGCGCCGGCTGCTGCCCGAGGGGCTGGCGCCGGCGGTGCCCGAGCCGCCGCCCGCGAACGAAGGGCTGACCCAGGCCGGCTATGACTGGTTCCTGCGCCGGGCCATGGTCGAAACCGAAGCCGACCTGCGCCAGCTGGCCGCCCGCGCCCGCCGCCGCTTTCGCCGCGCCGACGGCCACGGCCCGCTGCGGCCGCTGCCGGCCGAGGATTACGCCCGCTCGGCCGAGAACTATGCCGCCCAGGTGGCGGCGCTGCGCCGGTTGCGCAAGGTCGAGTTCCTGCAGCCGCCGGCCGCGGTCCAGATCCCGGCTTGAAATCATGCCGCGCCCGGTCTATCTGACGCGCTGCAAGACCGAAGGGATTCCCATGGCCAACCCCGTCCAGTTCATCAGCCAGGTCCGCGCCGAAGTCGGCAAGATCACCTGGCCCACGCGGCGCGAAGTCATCACCACCACGGTGATGGTCTTCATCATGGCGACCTTGGCCTCGGTCTTCTTCTTCCTCGTCGACCTCGCGATCAAGACCGGCCTGTCGGGGCTGATCCACTTCGTCGGCAGCTGAGGGCTTGCATTGCCGGGCAGGGGGCGGTATGTCCGCCCGACCTGCCCATGACGCGGCGTGCATCGATTCGGTCGTGCGCGCCGATTTCAATTTGGCCGGAAGCCAGCATCACGGATGCGCGATTTGGCTGGGCTGGTTAAGGAATTCAATGGGTTGGCGTGCCAGCTTGGAAGAAACAGGGGTCGATCGAGACATGGCAAAGCGTTGGTATTCGGTCAGCGTCCTGTCGAACTTTGAAAAGAAGGTCGCCGAGGCGATTCGCCAGGCCGTCGCCGAGAAGGGTCTCGAGGACGAGATCGACGAGGTTCTGGTCCCGACCGAGGAAGTGATCGAGATCCGCCGTGGCAAGAAGGTCACGTCCGAGCGCCGCTTCATGCCCGGCTATGTGCTGGTGCGCATGGAACTGTCGGACAAGACCTATCACCTGGTGAACTCGATCAACCGCGTCACCGGCTTCCTGGGTGCCCAGGGCAAGCCGATGCCGATGCGCGACGACGAGGTGAACGCGATCCTGCATCGCACCGGCGAGGGCGGGGCCGAGGTGGCGCCGCGCAATCTGATCCGCTTCGACGTGGGCGAGAAGGTGAATGTGACCGACGGGCCCTTCGAGGGCTTCTCGGGCATGGTCGAGGAGGTGGATGAGGTCTCGAGCCGCATCAAGGTCACCGTCTCGATCTTCGGCCGGCCGACGCCGGTCGAGCTGGAATTCACGCAGGTCGCCAAGACCGCGTGATCGTTCGCGGGAGGCCCGGGCCCCTTGGGGCAAGGCCGCACCGCTAAGTCGGCCCCGTTCGGGGCGTGATGATAAGGAGAGGGCCAGATGGCCAAGAAAGTCGTCGGCAGCCTGAAGCTGCAAATCAAGGCCGGTCAGGCCAACCCGTCCCCGCCCGTCGGCCCGGCCCTGGGTCAGCGCGGCATCAACATCATGGAATTCTGCAAGGCGTTCAATGCCCGCACGCAGGAAATGGAACAGGGCTCGCCCGTTCCGGTCGTGATCACCTATTACGCCGACAAGTCGTTCACCTTCGAGACCAAGACGCCGCCCGCGTCCTTCCTGCTGAAAAAGGCCGCCGGCCTGAAGCCGGTCGGCAAGCGCAACCGCGCCAAGGGTTCGGAAAAGCCCGGTCGTGCGACCGCCGGCACCGTGACCGCCAAGCAGGTGCGCGAGATCGCCGAAGCCAAGATGAAGGACCTGTCCGCGAACGACGTCGAAGCCGCGATGCAGATCATCCTCGGCTCGGCGCGTTCCATCGGCATCGAGGTGAAAGGCTGAAGATCATGGCTAAGATTTCCAAGAACAAAGCCGCCGCCCGCGCCGCCTTCGAAGGCAAAGCCAACCTGACGGTGGAAGACGCCGTTGCGCTGGTGAAAGCCAACACCAAGGCGAAATTCGACGAGACCGTCGAGATCGCGATGAACCTGGGCGTCGATCCGCGCCACGCCGACCAGATGGTCCGCGGCGTCGTGACCCTGCCCAACGGCACCGGCAAGCATGTCCGCGTCGCCGTCTTCGCCCGTGGCCCCAAGGCCGACGAAGCCAAGGCCGCCGGCGCCGAGATCGTCGGTGCGGAAGACCTGCTGGAGACCATCCAGTCGGGCAAGATCGAATTCGATCGCTGCATCGCCACCCCGGACATGATGCCGCTGGTCGGCCGTCTGGGCAAGATCCTGGGCCCGCGCAACCTGATGCCGAACCCCAAGGTCGGCACCGTGACCATGGACGTGAAAGCGGCCGTGGAAGCGGCCAAGGGCGGTGAGGTCCAGTTCAAGGCCGAGAAGGCGGGCGTGGTCCACGCCGGCGTCGGCAAGGCCTCGTTCGACGCCGCCAAGCTGGCCGAGAACATCCGCGCCTTCGTCGATGCGGTGAACCGCGCGAAGCCCTCGGGCGCGAAAGGCACCTATGTGAAGAAGGTCTCGATCAGCTCGACCATGGGTCCGGGCGTGTCGCTGGACCTGGCTTCGACCGCTTCGCAGTAAGCGGCAAGAATTCCGCCGGCGTCCTTTCAACGGGGGCCGGCGGATGGCGGGGCAGCGATGCCCCGTCCTGTCCGAGACGGAGGGTGCGGGGCTTGCCCCGCTTAATCATCCTTCCTGAGATGGGATCAAGACCATTTTCCGAAGGTTTCTTCGGGGGATCTTGGGACCGTCACGGACCCATCCGGTCGCTGTTCGGGCGGCTGGAAAGTGAGAGCCGGGGGGAAACCCCCAACTTGGAGTGAAACCGTGGATAGAGCGCAAAAAGAAGCGGTGGTCGAGGAACTCGGCCAGATCTTTGAAGCCTCTGGCGTCGTGGTGGTTGCCCGCTACGAGGGGATGACGGTTGCCGAAATGCAGGACCTGCGCGCGCAGATGCGCGAAGCTGGCGGGTCCGTCCGCGTTGCCAAGAACAGGCTCGCCAAGATCGCCCTAGATGGAAAGCCTTGCGCCAGCATCGCCGACTATCTGACGGGCATGACCGTGCTCGCCTTTTCCGACGACCCCGTGGCTGCTGCCAAGGTCGCGGACAAATACGCCAAGGGGAACGACAAGTTCGTGATCCTGGGCGGTGCGATGGGCGACACGGCGCTTGACCCGGCCGGTGTGAAAGCCGTGGCCCAGATGCCGTCGCGCGAGGAGCTTATCGCTTCGATCGTGTCCTGCATCGGTGCCCCTGCTGCGAACATCGCGGGCGCGATCGGCGCACCTGCTTCCAACATCGCGGGCATCCTCTCGACTCTGGAAGAGCGCGAGGCCGCCTGAGGCAATCCCCGTCCCGTCGTGGGGTTGAAACCCCGACGTTGGAACACTTAATGGAAAGAACGGAAAAATGGCTGACCTGAAAAAACTCGCCGAAGAAATCGTGGGCCTGACCCTGCTGGAAGCCCAGGAACTGAAGACCATCCTGAAAGACGAATACGGCATCGAGCCGGCCGCCGGTGGCGCCGTCATGGTTGCCGGCCCGGCCGCTGGCCCGGCTGAAGCCGCCGAAGAGAAAACCGAATTCGACGTCGTCCTGGTCGACGCCGGCGCGAACAAGATCAACGTGATCAAGGAAGTGCGCGGCATCACCGGTCTGGGCCTGAAAGAAGCCAAGGACCTGGTCGAAGCCGGCGGCAAGGTGAAAGAAGGCGCTTCGAAAGCCGACGCCGAAGAAATGAAGAAAAAGCTCGAAGCGGCTGGCGCCAAGGTCGAGCTGAAGTAATCGGGCCTGCACCGGATGGTGCGCGCCGATTGATTTCGGAAGAAAAGGGCAGGGTCCGGGGGTTCCCCCGGTCCCTGCCGAACCTGTCTTGAAGGACGGTTTTCGGCCGCAGGCCATGACCAGACCTTCCTTCAGGGCATGTTCGGGGTTCGGGAGCGGCGCGGTGGGACGCGCGGCACGAATTGGACCCCGCCCCTCATTCGCCGCCTCGCGCCGGTCGGGCCCCGACGACCGCCGCAAGCGAAAGACGAAAGGTAAGACCCTCTATGGCGCAAGCTTATGTCGGCCAGAAACGCATCCGGCGTTACTATGGCAATATCCGCGAAGTTCTGGAGATGCCGAACCTGATCGAGGTTCAGAAATCCTCCTATGACCTGTTCCTGCGGTCGGGCGAGGCCGAGGGCCACCAGGACGGCGAGGGCATCCAGGGCGTGTTCCAGTCGGTGTTCCCGATCAAGGACTTCAACGAGACCGCGACGCTGGAGTTCGTGAAATACGAGCTCGAGAAGCCGAAATACGACGTGGACGAGTGCCAGAGCCGCGACATGACCTATGCCGCGCCGCTGAAGGTGACGCTGCGCCTGATCGTGTTCGATGTCGACGAGGCCACCGGCGCCAAGTCGGTCAAGGACATCAAGGAGCAGGACGTCTACATGGGCGACATGCCCCTGATGACGCAGAACGGCACCTTCATCGTGAACGGCACCGAGCGCGTCGTCGTGTCGCAGATGCACCGCTCGCCCGGCGTGTTCTTCGACCATGACCGCGGCAAGACCCACAGCTCGGGCAAGCTGCTGTTCGCCTGCCGCATCATCCCCTATCGCGGTTCCTGGCTCGACTTCGAATTCGACGCCAAGGACCTGGTGTTCGCGCGCATCGACCGTCGCCGGAAACTGCCGGTGACGACGCTGCTCTATGCGCTCGGCATGGATCAGGAAGGCATCATGGATGCCTTCTACGACACCGTGGATTACAAGCTGCAGCGCGCCGTCAAGGGCCAGGAATCGGGCTGGATCACCCGCTTCTTCCCCGAGCGCGTGCGCGGCACCCGTCCGTCCTATGACCTGGTGAACGCCGAGACCGGCGAAGTCATCACCAAGGCCGGCGACAAGGTGACGCCGCGCCTGGTCAAGCAGCTGGCGGAAAAGGGCGACATCAACCTGCTGCTGCCCTTCGACAAGATCATCGGCCGCTTCGTGGCGAAAGACATCATCAACGAGCAGACCGGCCTGATCTATGCCGAGGCCGGCGACGAGATCACCGTCGAATACGACCGCGACGGCGAGATCTCGGGCGGCTTGCTGAAGGTGCTGCTGGACAACGGTATCGAGGATATCCCGGTCCTGGACATCGACCACGTCAACGTCGGCCCCTATATCCGTAACACCATGGCGGCCGACAAGAACCTGGGCCGCGAAGGCGCGCTGATGGACATCTATCGCGTCATGCGCCCGGGCGAGCCGCCGACCGTTGAGGCCGCCTCGACCCTGTTCAACAGCCTGTTCTTCGACAGCGAGCGCTACGACCTCTCGGCCGTGGGCCGGGTCAAGATGAACATGCGCCTGGACCTGGATGCGCCGGACACCCAGCGCACCCTGCGCCACGAAGACATCATCGCCTGCATTCGCGGGCTGGTGGAGCTGCGCGACGGCAAGGGCGAGATCGACGACATCGACCACCTCGGCAACCGCCGGGTGCGCTCGGTCGGCGAGCTGATGGAGAACCAGTATCGCATCGGCCTCTTGCGCATGGAGCGCGCGATCCGCGAGCGCATGTCGGGCGTCGAGATCGACACCGTGATGCCGCAGGACCTGATCAATGCCAAGCCCGCGGCGGCCGCGGTGCGCGAGTTCTTCGGCAGCTCGCAGCTGTCGCAGTTCATGGACCAGACCAACCCGCTGTCCGAGGTGACGCACAAGCGTCGTCTTTCGGCGCTTGGCCCGGGCGGTCTGACCCGCGAGCGTGCCGGCTTCGAGGTGCGCGACGTGCACCCGACCCATTACGGCCGGATGTGCCCGATCGAGACGCCGGAAGGCCAGAACATCGGCCTGATCAACAGCCTCGCCACCTTTGCCCGCGTGAACAAATACGGTTTCATCGAGACGCCGTATCGCCGCGTGATCGAGGGCAAGGTCACCGATGACGTGGTCTATATGTCCGCGACCGAGGAGATGCGCCACACCATCGCCCAGGCCAACGCCACGCTGGACGAGGGCGGCAAGTTCGTGGACGAGCTGGTCTCGACCCGCCAGGCCGGCGACTTCATGCTGAACCCGGTCGAGGCGGTGGACCTGATCGACGTGTCGCCGAAACAGCTGGTTTCGGTCGCGGCGGCGCTGATCCCCTTCCTGGAAAACGACGACGCCAACCGCGCGCTGATGGGCTCGAACATGCAGCGTCAGGCGGTTCCGCTGCTGCGGGCCGAGGCGCCCTTCGTCGGCACCGGCATGGAAGCGACCGTGGCGCGCGATTCCGGGGCGGCCATCATGGCCCGCCGCGGCGGCATCATCGACCAGGTCGATGCGCAGCGGATCGTTATCCGCGCGACCGAGGACCTGGGCGCGGGCGACGCCGGCGTGGACATCTATCGTCTGCGCAAGTTCAAGCGTTCGAACCAGTCCTCGACCATCAACCAGCGTCCGCTGGTCAAGGTGGGCGACCGCGTGGTCAAGGGCCAGGTCGTGGCCGACGGTCCCTCGACCGACCAGGGCGAACTGGCGATCGGCCGCAACGTGGTCGTGGCCTTCATGCCCTGGAACGGCTACAACTACGAGGACTCGATCCTGATCTCGGAGCGGATCCACCGCGACGACGTGTTCACCTCGATCCATATCGACGAATACGAGGTGGCGGCCCGCGACACCAAGCTGGGCCCGGAGGAGATCACCCGCGACATCCCGAACGTCGGGGAAGAGGCGCTGCGCAACCTCGACGAGGCTGGCATCGTCTATATCGGCGCCGAGGTCGGTCCGGGCGATATCCTGGTCGGCAAGATCACCCCGAAGGGTGAATCGCCGATGACGCCGGAAGAAAAGCTGCTGCGCGCCATCTTCGGCGAAAAGGCCAGCGACGTGCGCGACACCTCGCTGCGCCTGCCGCCGGGCGCCTATGGCACCATCGTCGAGGTCCGGGTGTTCAACCGTCACGGCGTCGACAAGGACGAGCGTGCCTTGCAGATCGAGCGCGAGGAAGTCGAGCGCCTGTCGCGCGACCGCGACGACGAGCTGGCGATTCTGGAGCGCAATATCTATGCGCGCCTGAAATCGCTGATCATGGGCAAGGAAGTCGTCAAGGGGCCGAAAGGCGTCCGCGCCGGCGTCCTGGTCGATGAGGACGTGCTGGGCCAGCTGAGCCGTGGCCAGTGGTGGCAGCTTGCCGTCGCCGACGAGGAGACGGCCAAGGAAGTCGAGGCGCTGAACCAGCAGTTCGACAGCCTGAAGCGCGCGCTGGACAACCGTTTCGACGACAAGGTCGAAAAGGTGCGCCAGGGCGACGACCTGCCTCCGGGCGTGATGAAGATGGTCAAGGTCTTCGTCGCCGTGAAGCGCAAGCTGCAGGCGGGCGACAAGATGGCCGGTCGTCACGGCAACAAGGGCGTGGTGTCCAAAGTGGTTCCCATCGAGGACATGCCCTTCCTGGCCGACGGCACCCCGGTCGACCTGGTGCTGAACCCGCTGGGCGTGCCGTCGCGGATGAACGTCGGCCAGATCCTCGAGACGCACATGGGCTGGGCATCGCGCGGCCTGGGCATCAAGATCGACGAGGCGCTGCAGGACTATCGCCGCAACGGCGATCTGGCCCCGGTGCGCGAGGCGATGAAGATCGGCTATGGCGACGAATTCTATGCCGAGACCTTCGAGGGCCTGGACGACGAGACGCTGGTCGAGCATGCCAACGCCGTGCGCGGCGGCGTTCCGATCGCGACGCCGGTCTTTGACGGCGCCAAGGAAGCGGATGTGAACGACGCGCTGCGGCGGGCCGGTTTCGACACCTCGGGTCAGTCCGTGGTGTTCGACGGCCGCACCGGCGAGCAGTTCGCCCGCAAGGTCACCGTCGGGATGAAATACGTCCTGAAGCTGCACCACCTTGTCGACGACAAGATGCACGCCCGTTCGACCGGCCCGTACTCGCTGGTGACTCAGCAGCCGCTGGGCGGCAAGGCGCAGTTCGGCGGTCAGCGTCTGGGTGAGATGGAGGTCTGGGCGCTGGAAGCCTATGGCGCCGCCTATACCCTGCAAGAGATGCTGACGGTCAAGTCGGACGACGTAGCCGGCCGGACCAAGGTCTATGAGAGCATCGTCAAGGGCGAGGACAATTTCGAGGCCGGCGTGCCGGAATCGTTCAACGTCCTGGTCAAGGAGGTCCGGGGTCTGGGCCTCAACATGGAACTCCTGGATGCGGAGAAGGACGAGTGAGCATCGGTCCCCGGGGTGCGCTTCAGCGCACCCTGCGGCCGTGCCGCTCGTTCCCCCGCGCCCCTCATTAGGATTTGAAAATGAACCAGGAACTTGCCACCAATCCGCTGAACCCGCTGGCTGCGCCGCGGCAGTTCGACGAAATCAAGATCTCGCTGGCCTCGCCCGAGGAAATTCTCGCCTGGTCCTATGGCGAGGTAAAGAAGCCCGAGACCATCAACTACCGCACGTTCAAGCCCGAGCGTGACGGTCTGTTCTGCGCGCGTATCTTTGGCCCGATCAAGGATTACGAATGCCTCTGCGGCAAATACAAGCGCATGAAATATCGCGGCCTGGTCTGCGAGAAATGCGGCGTCGAGGTGACGCTGCAAAAGGTCCGGCGCGAGCGCATGGGCCATATCGAGCTGGCCGCCCCGGTCGCACATATCTGGTTCCTCAAGTCGCTGCCCTCGCGCATCGGCCTGATGCTGGACATGACGCTGCGCGACCTTGAGCGCATCCTCTATTTCGAGAACTATGTCGTCATCGAGCCGGGTCTGACCGACCTGAGCTATGGCCAGCTGCTGACCGAAGAGGAATTCCTCGACGCGCAGGACCAGTATGGCGCCGACGCCTTCACCGCCAATATCGGCGCCGAGGCGATCCGCGAGATGCTGGCGAACATCGACCTGGCCGCCACCGCCGAGCAGCTGCGCGAGGAGCTGAAGGAGGCGACCGGCGAGCTGAAGCCGAAGAAGATCATCAAGCGTCTGAAGATCGTCGAATCGTTCCTCGAGTCGGGCAACCGGCCCGAGTGGATGGTGCTGACGGTGATTCCGGTCATCCCGCCGGAACTGCGCCCGCTGGTGCCGCTGGACGGCGGTCGCTTTGCGACCTCGGACCTGAACGACCTGTATCGCCGGGTCATCAACCGCAACAACCGCCTGAAGCGGCTGATCGAGCTGCGCGCGCCCGACATCATCGTGCGCAACGAAAAGCGGATGCTGCAAGAGTCGGTCGATGCGCTGTTCGACAACGGCCGCCGCGGCCGCGTCATCACCGGCAACAACAAGCGTCCGCTGAAATCGCTCTCGGACATGCTGAAGGGCAAGCAGGGCCGCTTCCGCCAGAACCTTCTGGGGAAACGGGTCGACTTCTCGGGCCGTTCGGTGATCGTGACCGGGCCGGAGCTGAAGCTGCATCAATGCGGCTTGCCGAAGAAGATGGCGCTCGAGCTGTTCAAGCCGTTCATCTATTCGCGGCTCGAGGCGAAGGGGCTGTCCTCCACCGTCAAGCAGGCCAAGAAGCTGGTCGAGAAGGAACGTCCCGAAGTCTGGGACATCCTGGACGAGGTGATCCGCGAGCATCCGGTGCTGCTGAACCGCGCGCCGACGCTGCACCGCCTGGGCATTCAGGCCTTCGAGCCGATCCTGATCGAGGGCAAGGCGATCCAGCTGCACCCGCTGGTCTGCTCGGCCTTCAACGCCGACTTCGACGGCGACCAGATGGCCGTTCACGTCCCGCTGTCGCTTGAGGCGCAGCTGGAAGCGCGCGTGCTGATGATGTCCACGAACAACGTGCTGTCGCCCGCCAACGGCGCGCCGATCATCGTGCCGTCGCAGGACATGGTTCTGGGTCTCTACTACACGACCATGGAGCGCGAGGGCATGAAGGGCGAAGGCATGGCCTTCGCGAACCTGGAGGAGGTCGAGCACGCCCTGGCCTCGGGTTCCGTGCATCTGCACGCCAAGATCACCGCCCGCCTGCCGCAGATCGACGAGAACGGCAACGAGGTCATCAAGCGTTTCGAGACCACGCCGGGCCGTCTGCGCCTGGGCGCGCTCTTGCCGAAGAACGCCAAGGCGCCCTTCGAGCTGGTGAACCGCCTGCTGCGCAAGAAGGACATCCAGAACGTCATCGACACCGTCTATCGCTACTGCGGTCAGAAAGAGTCGGTGATCTTCTGCGACCAGATCATGGGCCTGGGCTTCCGCGAGGCCTTCCGCGCCGGCATCTCGTTCGGCAAGGACGACATGGTGGTGCCGCCGACGAAATGGGAACTGGTCGAGGAAACCCAGGACCAGGTGAAGTCCTTCGAGCAGCAATATCTCGACGGTCTGATCACCCAGGGCGAGAAGTACAACAAGGTCGTGGACGCCTGGTCGAAGTGCAACGACAAGGTCACCGACGCGATGATGAAGACCATCTCGGCCACCAAGAAGGACGAGAAGGGCGCGGAGCTTGAGCCGAACTCGGTCTACATGATGGCGCACTCGGGCGCCCGGGGCTCGGTCAGCCAGATGAAGCAGCTGGGCGGCATGCGCGGCCTGATGGCCAAGCCGAACGGCGAGATCATCGAGACGCCGATCATCTCGAACTTCAAGGAAGGCCTGACCGTTCTTGAATACTTCAACTCGACCCACGGTGCCCGGAAGGGCCTGTCGGACACCGCGTTGAAGACGGCGAACTCGGGTTATCTGACCCGCCGTCTGGTGGACGTGGCGCAGGACTGCATCATCCGCGAGCATGACTGCGGCACCGACCGTGCGATCACCGCCTCGGCGGCGGTCAACGACGGCGAGGTGGTCAGCCCGCTGAGCGAGCGCGTCCTGGGCCGTGTCGCGGCCGATGACGTGCTGGTGCCGGGCGAGGATGTCGTGATCGTTCGCAAGAACGAGCTGATCGACGAGCGCAAGGCGGACGAGATCGAGCAGGCCGGCGTGCAGTCGGTCCGCATCCGCTCGGCCCTGACCTGCGAGTCGGAAGACGGCATCTGCGCGCTCTGCTATGGTCGCGACCTGGCGCGCGGCACGCTGGTGAACATCGGCGAGGCCGTGGGCATCATCGCGGCGCAGTCGATCGGCGAGCCGGGCACGCAGCTGACGATGCGGACCTTCCACATCGGCGGCATCGCCCAGGGTGGCCAGCAGTCCTTCATCGCCGCGGCGCAGGAAGGCACGATCGCGTTCGAGAACGAAAGCACGCTGGAAAACGCCAATGGCGAGCTGATCGTGATGAGCCGCAACATGCAGCTGCACATCAGGTCGGCCACCGGCGAGACCCTGGCCAGCCACAAGCTGTTCTACGGCTCGAAACTGTTCGTGCGCGACGGCGATGCCGTGGCCCGCGGCCAGAAGATGTTCGAATGGGACCCCTATACCCTGCCGATCATCGCCGAGAAGGCCGGCGTCGCGAAATATGTCGACCTGCTGTCGGGGATCTCGGTCCGCGACGAGACCGACGACGCGACCGGCATGACGCAGAAGATCGTGACGGACTGGCGCTCGGCCCCGAAAGGCAACGAGCTGAAGCCCGAGATCATCATCGTCGATGCCGATGGCGAGCCGGTGCGGAACGAGAACGGCAACCCGGTCACCTATCCGATGTCGGTCGACGCGATTCTGTCGGTCGAGGACGGGCAGGAGATCAAGGCCGGCGACGTGGTGGCGCGGATCCCGCGCGAGGGCGCCAAGACCAAGGACATCACCGGGGGTCTGCCCCGCGTGGCGGAACTGTTCGAGGCCCGTCGTCCCAAGGATCACGCGATCATCGCCGAGCTGGATGGCTATGTGCGCTTCGGCAAGGACTACAAGAACAAGCGCCGCATCGCCATCGAGCCTGCCGACGACACGCTGGCTCCGGTCGAATACATGGTGCCGAAAGGCAAGCACATCCCGGTGCAGGAAGGCGACTTCGTGCAGAAGGGCGACTACATCATGGACGGCAACCCGGCGCCGCATGACATCCTGCGCATCATGGGGATCGAGGCCCTGGCCGACTATCTCATCGACGAGGTGCAGGACGTTTATCGACTGCAGGGCGTGAAGATCAACGACAAGCACATCGAGGTGATCGTTCGCCAGATGCTGCAGAAGATCGAGATCCTGGATTCGGGCGACACCACGCTGCTGAAGGGCGAGCACATCGACCGCGAGGAATTCGAGGAAGAGAACGCCAAGATCGAAGCCAAGGGCGGCCGTCCGGCCGTGGGCGAGCCGGTGCTCCTGGGCATCACCAAGGCGTCGCTGCAGACCCGCAGCTTCATCTCGGCCGCCTCGTTCCAGGAAACCACGCGGGTGCTGACCGAAGCCGCCGTGCAGGGCAAGCGCGACAAGCTGGTGGGCCTCAAGGAGAACGTCATCGTCGGCCGGCTGATCCCGGCCGGCACCGGCGGCGCCACCGCCCGCGTGAAGCGCATCGCGACCGAGCGCGACAACGAGGTGATCGAGGCCCGCCGCGCCGAGGCCGAAGCCACCGCCGCGCTGATCGCGCCGGAGGACAGCCCGGCGGAGCAGGCTGGCGAGTGATCGTGCCCTTGCAATGAAATCGAGAAGGCCCGGCAGCAACGCCGGGTCTTTTTGTTAACCAACCGGAATCAATGAAAATATTACCGAAAACCACCTTGACAGCATCCGGACCGGACGCCATTGGAAGGCGAGTTATGTCTTATTTGGTGGTTTATCGTGGCCTATGCGAAATTGTATCTGAAAAACCCCCGGACCGGCCAGATGCGAGAGGCGCCGGTCGGGATTTCCTGGACCACGCTGTTCTTTGGCTTCATCCCGGCGCTGCTGCGCAGCGACTGGGTCGGCGCCGTCATCCAGCTGGTCATTGCCTTCATCACCTTCGGCCTCTCGGGCCTGATCTTCATGTTCCTCTATAACAAGATGTATCTGAAGCGGCTCCTGAACGAGGGGTTCGAAGTGACCGGCGGCACCGGCGACGTGGACTATATCCAGCAGCGCCTGGGCCTTCAGCTTCAGCGCGCGGTGGCCTGATCCTGGGCGGCAAGTCGCGATTGCGCAAAGCGCGGCGAGGGGATAACGATGGGGCCAGGGTAATCGGGCGTTCTGCGAGGGTGGCTTGATGCGCGCGGCAGTCAATCAGAAGATCCGCATCAACATCCTGCGGCTGTCGGGCCTGGCCTTGCTGCCGGCCATCCTGGTGATCAACCCGGTTCTGGGCCTCGACGGGTTCGGACATGAGGCCATCGAATCCCTGGGCATCCTGCTGCTGCTGGTGGGCGTGCTCGGCCGGTTCTGGTCGATCCTCTATGTCGGCGGCGCCAAGAACCGGCGGGTGATGCGGGACGGGCCCTATTCGATGACCCGCAATCCGCTGTATTTCTTCTCGACCGTAGCGGCGACGGGGATCGGGCTGATGTTCGGCGCGGTCAGCCTGGCGCTGCTGGTCGGCGGCACGGTCGGGCTGATCCTGTGGATCACCGCGCGGCGCGAGGCCGGGTTCCTGTCGCAGCATTTCGGCGCGGAATACGACGCCTATGCCGCGCGCACGCCGTTCTTCCTGCCCGACCCGCGGCTGTTCCGCACCGGGCGGACGGCGCGGTTCGACACGGCCACGCTGCGCCGCAACCTGTTCGACGCGCTGGTCTTCCTGAGCTTCATTCCGATCGTCGAGTTGGTGGACCAGTTGAAGCTGAGCCTCGGCTGGTCGCTGCTGGCGCTCTGGTAGCCCGACCTTCATCCGCCAAGCCGCGCAGCCCGAGCCATGCTGACCCCCGACCTGCCCTCTGCCAGCGCGCCGGACACCGGCCTGCGCCCGCCTGTCCCCGACCCGCGGCATGGACCGGCGGACAACCTGCGTGCCATCGGGCTGATGATGCTCAGCATGGCGGCATTCACCTGCAACGATGCGGTGATGAAGGCGGTGACCCGCAGCCTGCCGCTTTATGAATCCGTGGCGATCCGGGGCGCCATGGTGCTGGCGATGATGCTGGTGGTGGCGCGGATGCAGGGCGGGCTGCGGCTGCGGGTGCCGCGTGCCGACCTGGGACCCTTGGTGCTGCGCTCGGCGGCGGACATCGTCTCGACCCTGCTTTACCTGATGGCGCTGCAGCAGATGGCCCTGGGCGACCTGTCGGCGATCATGCAGGTGCTGCCGCTGGCGGTGACGCTGGCCGCCGCGCTCTGTTTCGGCGAGCGGCTGGGCTGGCGGCGGCTGCTGGCCATCGGCGTGGGTTTTGTCGGCGTGGTGCTGATCCTGCGGCCGGGCACCGGCGCCTTCGACATCTGGTCGGTGCTGGCCTTGCTGGCGATGCTGCTGATCGTGCTGCGCGACCTCGCCACGCGCACCTTCTCGGCCGGGGTGGGCTCGTCGACCGTGGCCTTCTATGCCGCGGCGACGGTGATGCTGTCGGGCTTTGCCATGGCCGGCTCCGAGATCTGGCGCCAGCCTTCGGCGGCCGAACTGGGCCTGCTGCTGCTCTCGGCCCTGTTTCTGACCGTGGGCTATATCACCGCCGTCGCGACCATGCGGGTGGGTGAGATTTCGGTCGTCGCGCCGTTCCGCTATACCTCGCTGGTCTGGGCCATCATGCTGGGACTCGTGGTGTTCGGCGACTGGCCGGACCTGTGGACCTGGGCCGGCTCGGCGTTGGTGGTCGGGGCGGGGATCTATACCATCCTGCGCGAGCGGAAAGTGAAGGGAATGTCGTGATGCGTGTGCAGATGCTGGGCCTGTGCCGGTTTTCCTATCTCGGCGGCCGGGGATTCCAGGTGGCGCATGAGACGCTGGAGCAGCGGCGCGCCTTCCTCTACGACCCCGAACGGCTGGCGCGGCGCTGGTTCTGGTTCGAGAACCTGGTGCTGCCCGGGCTGCTGGCCCAGACCGACCCGGATTTCACCCTGGTGCTGATGACCGGTCCGGACCTGCCCGAGCCCTGGCTGTCGCGGCTGCGCGAGCTGGTCGAGATCATGCCGCAGGCCCGGCTGGCGCTGATCCCGCCGATGGAGAAGCACCTGGAGGCCTGCCTGGCCGCCGTCGCCCCGCATATCGAGCCGGGCGCCGATGTGGTCGGGCATTTCCGCCAGGATGACGACGATGCCGTGGCCGTCGACTACATCCGCGACGCGCGCCGGGATTTCACCGCGCTGCGCCCGCTGTGGGAACGCCGGCGGCGGCTGTCCTGCGACTACTCGCGCGGGCTGGTGCTGAAGGCGACGCAGGATGGCATCTCGGTCGAGCCGCGGATGATCTACAACGCCGTGGCGGCGCTGACCGTCTATCTGCCGCCCGATGCGCAGCGCAGCGTGATGCATTTCCCGCATTGGAAGATCGGCCTGTCGATGCCCGGGGTGATGCTGCCCGGAAAGCCGATGTTCGTGCGCTTCCTGAACCATGACAACGACTCGGGCGCGATCGGCGCCGGCTATCCCTGGGAGGCCGAAACCGGGGACTGGGCCGGGCTGCTGGCCGACCGCTTCCGCATCGACCTGGGCGTGCTGGACCGCGCCGCGCGCGATTTCGGCCTGCCCGGCGCCGACCGGCCGCGCTGGGGCGTCTGACCGGGCAGGGGTCCAGGGCCGGGCCGCTGTTGACTCGTCCCGGAATTCCCCATATACGCCGCACACCCGGCAAAAGACCGTCCGGGTGGCCAGAACCTTCATCGGTCACGATCCGGGCCGGAACTGCCCCGATCCTCTGGAAATTACCCGTCCCGCCCCCAGTCCGGGGACAGGATGGGTCGTGGCGTTTCACGATTCGCGTGATTCGCTGTCGAGAAGTGGCGCAGCCGCAGGCTGCGAGTATTGACGAAAGCAAGACGGGGAACCGAATGCCGACGATCCAACAGCTGATCCGCAAACCGCGGCAGCCCAAGGTGCAGCGCTCGAAGTCGCAGCACCTGCAATCCTGCCCGCAGAAGCGGGGCGTATGCACGCGCGTCTATACCACGACGCCGAAGAAACCGAACTCGGCCATGCGGAAAGTCGCCAAGGTGCGCCTGACCAATGGTTTCGAGGTCATCTCCTATATTCCGGGCGAAAAGCACAACCTGCAGGAACACAGCGTCGTGCTGATCCGCGGCGGCCGGGTAAAAGACCTTCCGGGTGTCCGTTACCACATCCTGCGCGGTGTTCTGGATACCCAGGGCGTCAAAGACCGTCGTCAACGCCGTTCGAAATACGGCGCGAAGCGTCCGAAGTAAGGAGATCCGCATATGTCTCGTCGTCACGCCGCTGAGAAGCGCGAAGTCCTGCCCGACGCCAAATATGGCGATCGCGTGCTGACCAAATTCATGAACAACCTGATGATCGACGGCAAGAAGTCGGTCGCCGAGCGCATCGTCTATTCGGCGCTGGACCGTGTCCAGGGCAAGCTGAAGCGCGAGCCCATCGAGGTGTTCCACGAAGCCCTCGACAACGTGAAGCCTTCGGTCGAAGTGCGCTCGCGCCGCGTCGGCGGTGCCACCTACCAGGTTCCGGTCGAAGTGCGTCCGACCCGCCGCGAGGCTCTGGCCATCCGCTGGCTGATCACCGCCGCGAAGAACCGCAACGAACACACCATGGAAGAGCGTCTGGCCGGCGAGCTGGCCGATGCGGTCAACGGCCGCGGCACGGCCGTGAAGAAGCGTGAGGACACGCATAAAATGGCCGACGCCAACAAGGCGTTCAGCCACTACCGCTGGTAAGGGAAGGCTATCATGGCACGCGAATACCCGCTGGAGCGGTATCGGAACTTCGGGATCATGGCCCACATCGATGCGGGCAAGACCACGATGACCGAACGCATCCTGTTCTACACCGGCAAGAACCACAAGATCGGCGAGACCCATGACGGCGCCTCGACGATGGACTGGATGGAGCAGGAAGCCGAGCGCGGCATCACCATCACCTCGGCGGCGACGACGACCTTCTGGCAGCGCCACGAAGACACCGACTTCACCGAGGACCAGTCGCAGCGCAACCGCTTCAACATCATCGACACCCCCGGCCACGTCGACTTCACCATCGAGGTCGAGCGTTCGCTGGCGGTTCTGGACGGCGCGATCTGCCTGCTGGACGGCAACGCCGGCGTCGAGCCGCAGACCGAAACCGTGTGGCGTCAGGCTGACCGCTACAAGGTTCCGCGCATCGTCTTCGTCAACAAGATGGACAAGATCGGCGCGGACTATTTCAACTGCGTGCGCATGGTCAAGGACCGCACCGGCGGCACTCCCTGCCCGATCGCCCTGCCGATCGGCGCCGAGGACACGCTGGAAGGCATCATCGACCTGATCAAGATGGAAGAATGGGTCTGGAAGGGTGAGGATCTCGGCGCGAGCTGGGTCCGTCAGCCGATCCGGGCCGAGCTTCAGGATCTGGCCGAGGAATGGCGCGGCAAGATGATCGAGCTCGCCGTCGAGATGGATGACGCGGCCATGGAAGCCTATCTGGACGGCAACGAGCCGGACGAGGCGACCCTGCGCAGCCTGATCCGCAAGGGCACGCTGTCGCTGTCGTTCTTCCCGATGATGGCCGGCTCGGCCTTCAAGAACAAGGGCGTGCAGCCGCTGCTGAACGCCGTGGTCGACTTCCTGCCGGCGCCGACCGACGTTCCCGCCTACCTGGGCTTCGCCCCGGGCGACGAGACCGAGACCCGCAACATCGAGCGTTCCGCCTCGGACGAGCAGCCCTTCTCGGCGCTGGCGTTCAAGATCATGAACGACCCCTTCGTCGGCTCGCTGACCTTCACGCGCATCTATTCGGGCGCGCTGAAGAAGGGCGACCAGATGCTGAACGCGACCAAGGGCAAGCGCGAGCGCGTCGGCCGGATGATGGTGATGCACGCCATCAACCGCGAGGAAATTGACGAAGCCTTTGCCGGCGACATCATCGCGCTGGCCGGTCTGAAGGAGACCACCACGGGCGACACGCTGTGCGACCCGGCGAAGCCGGTGGTTCTGGAAACCATGACCTTCCCCGAGCCGGTGATCGAGATCGCCGTCGAGCCGAAGTCGAAGGCCGACCAGGAGAAGATGGGCCTGGCCCTGGCGCGCCTGGCCGCCGAAGACCCGTCCTTCCGCGTCGAGACCGACATCGAGTCGGGCCAGACCATCATGAAGGGCATGGGCGAACTTCACCTCGACATCCTGGTGGACCGCATGAAGCGCGAGTTCAAGGTCGAGGCGAACATCGGTGCGCCGCAGGTGGCCTATCGCGAGACCATCTCGCGCGAAGCCGAGATCGACTACACGCACAAGAAGCAGACCGGCGGGACCGGCCAGTTCGCGCGCGTCAAGCTGGTCATCACCCCGACCGAGCCGGGCGAGGGCTACTCGTTCGAATCGAAGATCGTCGGTGGTGCGGTGCCGAAGGAATACATCCCCGGCGTCGAGAAAGGCATCAAGTCCGTCATGGACTCGGGCCCGCTGGCCGGCTTCCCGGTGATCGACTTCAAGGTGGCGCTGATCGACGGTGCCTTCCACGACGTCGACTCCTCGGTCCTGGCCTTCGAGATCGCCGCGCGTGCCGCCATGCGTGAAGGTCTGAAGAAAGCCGGCGCCAAGCTCCTGGAACCGATCATGAAGGTCGAAGTCGTGACGCCGGAGGAATATACCGGTTCGATCATCGGCGACCTGACCAGCCGTCGCGGCATGGTCCGCGGCCAGGACTCGCGCGGCAACGCGAACGTCATCGACGCCTTCGTGCCGCTGGCCAATATGTTCGGCTACATCAACAACCTGCGCTCGATGTCCTCGGGCCGCGCGGTGTTCACCATGCTGTTCGACCATTACGAGGCCGTGCCGCAGAACATCTCGGACGAGATCCAGAAGAAATACGCCTGATCGGGATGGCGGGGCTTCGCGCCCCGCCTTTCCTCGTGAAACACAAAGACTAGGGAGCCCTGCTCATGGCAAAGGCAAAGTTTGAACGGACGAAACCGCACGTCAACATCGGGACGATCGGCCACGTTGACCACGGCAAGACGACGCTGACGGCTGCGATCACGAAATACTTCGGCGAATTCAAGGCCTACGACCAGATCGACGGTGCGCCGGAAGAGCGTGCCCGCGGCATCACGATCTCGACCGCGCATGTGGAATACGAATCGGACGCGCGCCACTATGCGCATGTGGACTGCCCCGGCCACGCCGACTACGTGAAGAACATGATCACCGGCGCGGCGCAGATGGACGGCGCCATCCTGGTGGTGAACGCCGCCGACGGCCCGATGCCGCAGACGCGCGAGCACATCCTGCTGGGCCGCCAGGTCGGCATCCCCTACATGGTCGTGTACCTGAACAAGGTCGACCAGGTCGACGACCCGGAACTGCTGGAACTGGTCGAGATGGAAGTGCGCGAGCTGCTGTCGTCCTACGACTACCCCGGCGACGACATTCCGATCATCAAGGGCTCGGCGCTGGCGGCGCTGGAAGGCCGTGACCCGGAGATCGGCGAGAACTCGATCCGCGAGCTGATCGCGGCGGTGGACAGCTACATCCCGACGCCCGAGCGCGCCGTGGACCAGCCGTTCCTGATGCCGATCGAGGACGTGTTCTCGATCTCGGGCCGCGGCACCGTGGTGACCGGCCGCGTCGAGCGCGGTGCGGTGAACGTGGGCGACGAACTGGAGATCGTCGGCATCCGCGACACCAAGAAGACCACCTGCACCGGCGTCGAGATGTTCCGCAAGCTGCTGGACCGCGGGGAAGCCGGCGACAACATCGGCGCGCTTCTGCGCGGTGTCGACCGTGACGGCGTCGAGCGCGGCCAGGTGCTGTGCAAGCCCGGCTCGGTGAAGCCGCACACGACCTTCGAGGCCGAGGCCTATATCCTGACCAAGGAAGAGGGCGGCCGCCACACGCCGTTCTTCGCGAACTACCGGCCGCAGTTCTACTTCCGGACCACGGACGTGACCGGGACGGTGAAGCTGCCGGAGGGCACCGAGATGGTGATGCCGGGCGACAACCTGAAGTTCGAGGTCGAGCTGATCGCGCCGATCGCGATGGAAGAGAAGCTGCGCTTCGCCATCCGCGAAGGCGGCCGCACGGTCGGCGCCGGCGTGGTGTCGAAGATCATCAAGTGATGCTGCGGGGCGGGGCCCCGGTCCCGCCCGGTCGAGACATCGCCCGGTGATCCCGGTCCGAGCGATCGGCGGGATATCGCGGCGAGACGGGCCTGCCCTGGAGACGGGGCGGGCCTTTTGCTTTTGGCGCCGCCGCTGCCGGGGCGCTGCCCCGGACCCCGGGATATTTCAGCAAGAAAGAAGAAGGGGGGGGGCGAAGAGGGAGCAAGCGCCTCTGAAAGGGGAGAGGACACCGCGGCCAACGGTAACGAGACCTTCGGAAGCCTGAGGCAGGGCAACTTGGCACAGTCGACGAATGGGCCGGTTTCCGGCGGACGGAGGGCGCCGGGAAATGCCATGGCCGGCCAACCGCCCGCTTGACGCCCCCCGCGTTTTCCTGCATAGGACCGCATCGCTGCCGGTTTCTCGAGAATCGGCGGCCGTCAGGCAGGGCCGCCACCAAGGCGGCCTGCTGTTGTTTTATACGGTCCGACGCTGGCGGGGCATGGTGCGCTGTCAGCCTCTCGACTGGAACTCCCCGCAAGAGGGAAGTCTATGCAAAGCCAGAATATCCGCATCCGGCTGAAGGCGTTCGACTATCGCGTCCTGGATGCCAGCACGCAGGAAATCGTGAACACCGCCAAGCGCACCGGCGCCCAGGTCCGTGGTCCGATCCCGCTGCCGAACAAGATCGAGAAATTCACCGTTCTGCGCGGCCCGCATATCGACAAGAAATCGCGCGACCAGTGGGAAATCCGCACCCACAAGCGTCTGCTCGACATCGTCGACCCGACCCCGCAGACCGTTGACGCCCTGATGAAGCTCGACCTCGCCGCCGGCGTGGATGTCGAGATCAAGGTCTAAGGGGGTCATCATGCTTCGGACTGGTGTTATCGCCAAGAAGCTGGGCATGACCCGGCTGTTCCTGGAAGACGGGCGTCAGGTTCCCGTCACCGTTCTGCACGTCGATAACGTGCAGGTCATCGCTCAGCGCACCGCCGAGAAAGACGGCTATGTGGCGCTGCAGCTCGGCGCGGGCGAGGCGAAAGCCAAGCGCACCACCGCCGCGCTGCGCGGTCACTTCGCCAAGGCGAATGTCGCGCCCAAACGCAAGATCGCGGAATTCCGCGTTGCCGAGGAAAACCTGGTGGAAGTGGGCGAGGAGATCATCGCCGACCACTACTTCGCCGGGCAATATGTCGACATCGCCGGCACCTCGATCGGTAAAGGCTTTGCCGGTGCGATGAAGCGCCACAATTTCGGCGGTCTGCGCGCCTCGCACGGCGTGTCGATCAGCCACCGCTCGCACGGTTCGACCGGCCAGTGCCAGGACCCCGGCAAGGTGTTCAAGGGCAAGAAGATGGCGGGTCACTTGGGTGCCGTTCGCGTCACCACGCAGAACCTGCAAGTCGTGCGCACCGATGCCGACCGTGGCCTGATCATGGTCAAGGGCTCGGTTCCGGGCTCGAAAGGTGGCTGGGTCACCATCAAGGACGCCGTGAAGAAGCCGCTGGCCGAAACCACGATCTTCCCCGCCGCGACCCGCTCGAAGGCCAAGGAAGCTGCGCGTCTGGCCGAAGAAGCCGCCGCCGCCGCTGCCGCCGAGGAAGAAGCCGCCCGCAAGGCCGCCGCTGAAGCCGAAGCCGCCGCGCAAGAGGCTGCTCTGGCCGAAGCCCAGGCCTCGATCGAGGCGGAGAAGTCCGCTGACGATGCCGCGCCCGAAGGAGAGAGCAAATGAAACTCGATGTGATCTCGCTCGATTCCGGCAAGGCCGGCGACATCGATCTGAGCGACGACATCTTTGGCCTGGAGCCCCGCGCCGACCTGCTGCACCGCGTGGTGCGCTGGCAGCGTGCGAAAGCCCAAGCCGGCACCCATTCGGTGCTGGGCAAGTCGGATGTCAGCTATTCGACCAAGAAGATCTATCGCCAGAAAGGCACCGGCGGCGCCCGCCACGGTTCCCGCAAGGCGCCGATCTTCCGTCACGGTGGCGTCTACAAGGGCCCGACCCCGCGCTCGCACGCTTTCGATCTGCCGAAGAAGGTCCGCGCGCTTGGCCTGAAGCACGCGCTGTCGGCGAAAGTCGCGGCGGGTGAGCTGGTCATCGTGGACAGCCTGAACATCACTGAGGCCAAGACCTCGGCCGTCGCCAAGGCCGTCAAGGAAAACGGCTGGAAGCGCGTGCTGGTGATCGACGGTGCCGAAGTGAACGAGAACTTCGCCCGCGCCGCCCGCAACCTCGAAGGCGTCGATGTGCTGCCCTCGATCGGTGCCAACGTCTATGACATCCTGCGTCGCGACACGCTCGTGCTGACGCGCGCCGGTGTCGAAGCTCTGGAGGCTCGCCTGAAATGAGCGTGAAACCCGAACATTACGACGTGATCGTGAAGCCGCTGATCACCGAGAAGGCGACGCTGGTGGCTGACGCCAACGCCTATGTCTTCCAGGTGGCCAAGGATTCGAACAAGCCGGCGATCAAGCAGGCGGTCGAGGCCCTGTTCAACGTCAAGGTGAAGGCCGTGAACACGACCATCACCAAGGGCAAGGTCAAGCGCTTCCGCGGCCGCCCCGGCGTGCGCTCGGACGTGAAGAAGGCCTATGTGACGCTGGAAGCTGGCAACAGCATCGACGTCTCGACCGGTCTTTGATAAGAAGCCGCGAATCGACGGCCCCGGCAGCGGGGCCGTCCATTTTTGACTGAAACGGACCAGCTACGGTCCAAAGCAACGGAAGACAGAGAGCATGGCACTCAAGTCGTATAAGCCGACGACGCCTGGCCAGCGTGGGCTGGTTCTGATCGACCGTTCGGAGCTTTGGAAAGGGCGCCCGGTCAAATCCCTCACTGAGGGTTTGACCAAGAACGGCGGCCGGAACAACACCGGACGGATCACGATGCGCCGCAAGGGCGGCGGCGCGAAGCGTCTCTATCGCATCGTCGATTTCAAACGCACCAAGTTCGATGTTTCGGCCACGGTCGAGCGGATCGAATACGATCCCAACCGCACCGCCTTCATCGCGCTGATCAAATACGAAGACGGCGAGCAGGCCTATATCCTGGCCCCGCAGCGCCTGGCCGTGGGTGACAAGGTCATCGCCGGCGCCAAGGTCGATGTGAAGCCGGGCAACGCCATGCC
Organism: Paracoccus sp. N5; assembly: GCF_000371965.1. NCBI lineage: Bacteria > Pseudomonadati > Pseudomonadota > Alphaproteobacteria > Rhodobacterales > Paracoccaceae > Paracoccus > Paracoccus sp. N5. Next base: position 1,906,806 of record NZ_AQUO01000001.1, read on the forward strand.
CTTCAGCGGCATGCCGATCGGCACCATCGTCCACAACGTCGAGCTGAAGCCCGGCAAGGGCGGCCAGATCGCCCGCTCGGCTGGCACCTATGCCCAGTTCGTCGGCCGCGACGGCGGCTATGCCCAGATCCGCCTGTCCTCGGGCGAGCTGCGCCTGGTCCGCCAGGAATGCATGGCCACCATCGGCGCGGTTTCGAACGCCGATCACTCGAACCAGAATCTCGGCAAGGCTGGCCGCAACCGTCACAAGGGCATCCGCCCGAGCGTGCGCGGTGTCGCCATGAACCCGATCGACCACCCGCATGGTGGTGGTGAAGGCCGGACCTCGGGTGGCCGTCACCCGGTGACCCCGTGGGGCAAAGGCACCAAGGGCACCAAGACCCGCTCGAACAAATCGACCGACAAGTATATCCTGCGGTCGCGTCACGCGAAGAAGGGGCGTTAATCCATGGCACGTTCTATCTGGAAGGGCCCCTTTGTCGACGCTTATGTGCTTCGCAAGGCCGAGAAAGCCCGCGAAGCCGGCAAGTCCGACGTCATCAAGATCTGGTCGCGTCGTTCGACCATCCTGCCGCAATTCGTCGGCCTGACCTTCGGCGTCTACAACGGTCACAAGCACATCCCGGTCGCCGTGACCGAGGAGATGATCGGCCAGAAGTTCGGTGAATATTCGCCGACCCGGACCTATTACGGTCACGCCGCCGACAAGAAAGCGAAAAGGAAGTAATCCCCATGGGTAAGGAACAGAATCCGCGCCGCGTGGCGGAGAACGAGGCGTTTGCGAAGACCAAGATGCTTCGCACCTCGCCGCAGAAGCTGAACCTCGTCGCGGCGCTGATCCGTGGCAAGAAGGTGGACAAGGCCCTGGCCGACCTGACCTTCTCGCACAAGCGCATCGCCGGCGACGTGAAGAAGTGCCTGCAATCGGCCATCGCCAACGCCGAGAACAACCACAACCTGGACGTCGACAACCTGATCGTCGCCGAGGCCTGGGTCGGCAAGAACCTGGTCATGAAACGCGGCCGTCCGCGCGCCCGTGGCCGTTACGGCAAGATCATGAAGCCGTTCTCGGAAATCACCATCAAGGTTCGTCAGGTCGAGGCCGTCGAAGCAGGGGAGCGCGCGTAATGGGTCAGAAAGTCAACCCCATCGGGATGCGTCTTCAGGTCAACCGCACCTGGGACAGCCGCTGGTATGCGGACGACAAGGACTACGGCAATCTGCTGCTGGAAGACCTGAAGATCCGCGACTTCATCCATGATGAAGCCAAGCAGGCCGGCGTCAGCCGCGTGATCATCGAGCGTCCGCACAAGAAATGCCGCGTGACGATCTATGCCGCGCGCCCGGGCGTGATCATCGGCAAGAAAGGCGCCGATATCGAGACCCTGCGCAAGAAGCTGGCGAATTTCACCGCCTCGGAACTGCACCTCAACATCGTCGAGGTCCGCAAGCCCGAGCTGGACGCCCAGTTGGTGGCCGAGTCGATCGCCCAGCAGCTCGAGCGCCGGGTGTCGTTCCGCCGTGCCATGAAGCGCGCCGTGCAGAACGCCATGCGCATGGGTGCCCTGGGCATCCGGGTGAACGTCGCGGGCCGTCTCGGCGGCGCCGAAATCGCCCGCACCGAATGGTATCGCGAAGGCCGCGTGCCGCTGCACACGCTGCGCGCCGACATCGACTATGCGCTGTCGGAAGCCACGACCCCCTACGGGATCATCGGCGTGAAGGTCTGGATCTTCAAGGGCGAGATCATGGAACACGACCCGCAGGCCCGCGACCGCCGCGCCACCGAGGCGCAGGACGGCCCGGCTCCGCGTGGTCCGCGCCGTGATCGCGACCGCGACGCGCGCTAAGGAGAGAAGAAGATGCTGCAACCGAAACGGACCAAGTTCCGCAAACAGTTCAAGGGCCGCATCCACGGTGAGGCCAAGGGCGGCTTCAACCTGAACTTCGGCTCCTACGCGCTGAAGGCCATCGAGCCCGAGCGTGTGACCGCGCGCCAGATCGAGGCGGCCCGCCGCGCGATCACCCGCCACATGAAGCGTCAGGGCCGGGTCTGGATCCGGATCTTCCCGGACGTGCCGGTTTCGTCGAAGCCGACCGAAGTGCGGATGGGTAAGGGCAAGGGCTCGGTCGATTACTGGGCGGCCCGCGTCCACCCCGGCCGGATCATGTTCGAGATCGACGGCGTGAACGACGTCATCGCCCGCGAAGCCCTGCGCCTGGGCGCGCAGAAGCTGCCGGTGCTGACCCGCATCGTCGCCCGCGAAGACTGGTAAGTCCCGGTTCTCGCAAGGCAGAAAAAGAGCCCCGCCATGCGAATGGCGGGGCTTTTCCGTTCCGTCAGGCCGCCTGACCCGTGATGACCTGCAGGCTCGAGGCCGGCAGTTCGGTCACGCCCAGCAGCCGGACCACGGCGGTATATTCCATCTCTTCCAAGTCGGAACCGATGCCGCGATAGGTCAGCAAAACCTCGGAATTGCCATTGCGCGCGATCACCTCATAGCCAAGGAAATTCTCCTCGCCCTCGGGAATGGTGATGGTCAGGACGTCCTCGGCCGGGTTGAAGTCCGCGACCTCGGCGCTGGTGCCATCACCGGCCTGGCCGGGGTCCATGGTGCCGGTCGTGAAGTCGATCTGCAGGCTGTCGGCGCCTTCGCCCAGGGTAATGTCGGTGGTGTGGTTCCAGTCACTGCTCAGCGACGGGCTCTTGGCGATCTGCACCACATCATCGCCGGCGCCGGCGTCGATCACGTTGGGCTCTTCGACCGCGCGGTCGCCGATGCTGATCGTGTCATTGCCGTCGCCGCCAAGGACATTCGTCTTGATCGCCCGGTCGATGCTGATCCGGTCATCGCCGAGGCCGCCATCCACCGTCGAGGAATAGGCGGTGTCGATCAGGATGACATCGTCGCCGGCCTCGCCATTGGTGTCCACGCCATCCGTCAGGGTGATGCTGTCGTCCCCCGCGCCGGCGTCGATCCCGCTGGGGTAGGGGTCGTCCCCGTAGTCATAGGCGATCTCGTCATCGCCATCGGTGCCGGTGACACGGCCCTCGTCGTCCATCACGGGCTCGGGTTCGGGCTCAGGCTCGGGGGTGGGCTGCGCGGGGCTGTCCTCATCATCGTCATCGAAAATGGCAAACCCCAGCGCCAGTGCCAGAATGCCGCCGATCAACAGGCCGGCTGGTTCCATCGCAATATCCTTTCGTGCAACATGCCTGCGGATGGTAACAGCCGCGTGAGCCGCCGCAAGGGGCGCCCGGCCGCCTCACACCCCAAGTTTTCCCTTGTCTTTGCGGGGAAACGCGCCTATAGGCACGGCTTCATCACGAAACTCCACCGGAATCAGGGTGGCCCTGCGGATGCAGGGGCTCTCCGGTGATGTTGAAAGGAACAGGCGCATGAAAGCGCAGGAACTGAAAGAAAAGACGCCGGAACAGCTGCGCGAGCAGCTTCTGTCGCTGAAGAAGGAAGCGTTCAACCTGCGCTTCCAGCAGGCCACCGGCCAGCTCGAATCGACCGCCCGCATGCGCGCCGTCCGTCGCGACCTCGCCCGTGTGAAAACCATTCTGAACCAGAAAGCGGCGGAAGCCGCGGCGGCGAACTGAGGAGTCCGGTCCATGCCCAAACGCATCCTGCAAGGCCGTGTGGTCAGCGACAAGAACGAACAGACCGTCACCGTCCTGGTCGAGCGCCGCTTCAAGCACCCGCTGCTGCACAAGACCGTGCGGTCGTCCAAGAAATACCGCGCCCATGACGCGGAAAACCAGTTCAAGGTCGGTGACACCGTTCGCATCGTCGAATGCGCGCCGATCTCGAAGACCAAGCGCTGGACCGTCCTGCTTGACGCTGCCGAAGCCCAAGCCTGACACCAGTTTAATCGATACCCTGGGGCCGGTCAGGCCGGTCCCCAAAGGTCGGGAGTAACCCTATGATCCAGATGCAGACCAATCTGGATGTCGCTGACAACTCCGGCGCGCGCCGGGTGCAGTGCATCAAGGTCCTGGGTGGTTCGCACCGTCGCTATGCGTCGGTGGGCGACATCATCGTCGTCTCCGTCAAGGAGGCCATCCCGCGCGGCCGCGTGAAGAAAGGTGACGTCCGCAAGGCCGTCGTCGTGCGCACCGCCAAAGAAGTGAAGCGCGAGGACGGCACCTCGATCCGTTTCGACCGCAACGCCGCCGTCATCCTGAACAACCAGGGCGAACCGGTCGGCACCCGTATCTTCGGGCCGGTCGTGCGCGAGCTGCGCGCCAAGAACTTCATGAAGATCATCTCGCTTGCGCCGGAGGTGCTGTGATGGCTGCCAAGCTGAAAAAGGGCGACAAGGTCGTCGTGCTGGCCGGCAAGGACAAGGGCAAGCAGGGCGAGATCACCGCGGTGTTCCCGAAAGAGAACAAGGCCGTGGTCGACGGCGTCAACATCGCCATCCGTCACCAGCGTCAGACGCAGACCGCGCAGGGCGGCCGCGTGGCGAAAGCCATGCCGATCGACCTGTCGAACCTCGCGCTGCTGGACAAGAACGGCAAAGCGACCCGCGTCGGCTTCCGCGTGGAAGGCGACCAGAAGGTCCGTTTCGCCAAGACCACCGGAGACGTGATCTGATGCTGGACCAAGCCACCTATACCCCGCGTCTGAAGTCGCTTTTCAAGGACAGCATCCGCGCTGCCCTGAAGGAAGAGTTCGGCTACAAGAACGACATGCAGATCCCGCGCCTGGACAAGATCGTCCTGAACATGGGCATCGGCGAGGCCGTCAAGGACACCAAGAAGGTCAAGCAGGGCGCCGAGGAGCTGTCGCTCATCGCCGGCCAGAAGGCCGTGGTGACCCATGCCAAGAAATCCATCGCCGGCTTCCGCGTTCGCGAGGAAATGCCGCTGGGCGCGAAAGTGACCCTGCGCGGCGACCGGATGTATGAATTCCTGGACCGCCTGATCAACATCGCGCTGCCGCGCGTCCGCGACTTCCGCGGCGTGAAGGGCAGCTCCTTCGACGGCCGCGGCAACTATGCCATGGGCCTCAAGGAGCACATCGTTTTCCCGGAGATCAACTTCGACAAGGTCGACGAAGTTCTGGGGATGGACATCATCATCTGCACCACCGCGCCGACCGACGCGGAAGCGAAGTCGCTGTTGAAGCATTTCAACATGCCGTTCAACAGCTGATCGCGGAGGGAAGAAGATATGGCTAAGAAATCCATGGTCGAGCGCGAGAAGAAGCGCGAGCGTCTGGTTCAGAAATACGCCGCCAAGCGCGCCGCCCTGAACGAGATCGTCCACGATCAGTCCCTGCCGATGGAAGAGCGCTTCAAGGCCAGCCTGAAACTGGCCGAACTGCCGCGCAACTCCTCGGCGACGCGCCTGCACAACCGCTGCCAGCTGACCGGCCGCCCGCATGCGTATTACCGTAAACTGAAACTGTCGCGGATCATGCTGCGCGAGCTCGGCTCGTTCGGCCAGATCCCCGGCATGGTCAAATCGAGCTGGTAAGGGGGCAATATGTCGATGAACGATCCTCTCGGCGATATGCTGACCCGCATCCGCAATGCTCAGATGCGCGGCAAATCGACCGTTCGCACTCCGGCTTCCAAGCTGCGCGCTTGGGTTCTGGACGTGCTGAAAGCCGAAGGTTACATCCGCGGCTATGAAGAAACCACGACCGAAGCCGGTCACAAGGAACTGGAAATCAGCCTGAAGTATTACGAAGGCACTCCGGTCATCCGCGAACTGGCCCGCGTGTCGAAACCCGGTCGCCGCGTCTATGCCGGCGCCAAGGAAATCCCGCAGGTCCGCAACGGCCTGGGCGTTTCCATCGTCTCGACGCCGAAAGGTGTCATGTCTGATGCAGCAGCGCGCAACGCCAACGTCGGCGGCGAAGTGCTCTGCACCGTGTTCTAAGGAGGGCAGAGATGTCTCGGATTGGTAAGAAACCGGTCGCCCTCCCGAAAGGCGTGACCGCTGAGATCAAGGGCCAGACGATCGAGGTGAAGGGGCCGAAAGGCACCCGCACGTTCACCGCGACCGATGACGTGACCCTGTCGCTGGAAGAGGGTTCGGTCAAGGTGACGCCGCGCGGCACCTCGAAGCGCGCCCGCCAGCAGTGGGGCATGACCCGCTCGATGGTCGAGAACCTGACCGTCGGCGTGTCGGAAGGCTTCAAGAAAGAGCTCGAGATCCAGGGCGTGGGCTACCGCGCCACCATGCAGGGCAAGACCCTGAAACTGGCTCTGGGCTATTCGCATGACGTGAACTTCGAAACGCCGGACGGTGTGACGATCACCTCGCCGAAGCAGACCGAGATCGTGGTGGAAGGCATCGACCAGCAGCTGGTCGGCCAGGTCGCTGCGAACATCCGCGAGTGGCGCCGCCCCGAGCCCTACAAGGGCAAGGGCATCCGCTACAAGGGCGAGGTCGTCTTCCGCAAGGAAGGCAAGAAGAAGTAAGGGGCGCGAGAAATGGCACTGAACAAACGAGAGCTGTTCCTGAAGCGCCGCCTGCGCGTGCGGAACAAACTGCGGAAGATCTCGGACGGGCGTCCGCGGCTTTCCGTCCACCGTTCTTCCAAGAACATCAGCGTCCAGCTGATCGACGACGCGAAGGGGGTCACCCTGGCCGCTGCCTCGTCGCTCGAGAAGGACCTGGGCGTCGTCGGCAAGAACAACGTCGAGGCCGCCGCGAAAATCGGCGCCGCGATTGCCGAACGGGCCAGGAAAGCCGGTGTCGAGGAAGTCATCTTCGACCGCGGCGGTTTCCTGTTCCACGGCAAGATCAAGGCCTTGGCAGACGCAGCCCGCGAAGGCGGTCTGAAGTTCTGATCCTGTGGGCGGCGGTCTCGTCGCCCCGATGATCCGGGGGCGCTCCTGCGTGGGCGCCCACCTGGATTGCATGAACCGGCGCTTGTCGCCAACCTGTGAAGGAATGCCTCATGGCAGAACGTGAAAACCGTCGGGGTCGCCGCGAAGAGCGCGAAGAAACCCCGGAATTCGCCGACCGTCTGGTCGCGATCAACCGTGTGTCGAAAACCGTCAAGGGTGGCAAGCGCTTCGGCTTCGCCGCTCTGGTGGTCGTCGGCGACCAGCGTGGCCGCGTCGGCTTCGGCAAGGGCAAGGCCAAAGAGGTGCCCGAGGCGATCCGCAAGGCCACCGAACAGGCGAAACGCTCGCTGGTTCGCGTGCCGCTGCGCGACGGCCGCACCCTGCACCACGACATCGAGGGCCGTCACGGCGCCGGCAAGGTGATCATGCGCACCGCCGTTCCGGGGACCGGCATCATCGCCGGCGGCCCGATGCGCGCCGTGTTCGAGATGCTGGGCGTTCAGGACGTCGTTGCGAAATCGCAGGGCTCGCAGAACCCCTACAATATGATCCGCGCCACGCTCGACGGTCTCAAGAAAGAGGCCTCGCCCCGCAACGTCGCCCAGCGTCGTGGCAAGAAAGTGGCCGAGATCCTGCCCTCGAACGACAAGCCGGCTGACGCCGCTGTCGAAGCGTAAGGAGAGGCAAGAATGGCCAAAACCATCGTCGTCAAGCAGATCGGCTCGCCGATCCGCCGCCCCGCCGTCCAGCGCGAGACGCTGAAGGGCCTGGGCCTGAACAAGATGAACCGCACCCGCGAGCTGGAAGATACCCCGGCCGTGCGCGGCATGGTCGCCAAGATCCCGCATCTGGCCGTCATCATCGAGGAACGCGGCTGATCTCAGCCCCTGTTTCCTGGAAGCGCGCCCCGGAGCAATCCGGGGCGCGTTTTTCTTTGCCGCGTTAACCTTTTGCTAACCACGCCGCGCCTAGTCTGGCGTCGTTCCTAGTCCGGCGAAAGGGCAAGACATGCGCGGCATCATCTGCTGTCTGGCGGCGCTCTGGCTGCTGGCCCCGGCCGCCCTGGCCGGCCCCTGGGCGCGCGATCCCGGCGGGTTCTTCGCCGCGCTTTCGACCGAGCAGGACCGCGACGACAACCGCCATACCGGGCTTTACGCCGAATACGGGCTCAGCCCGCGCAACACGCTGGGGCTGGAACTGGGCCGGACCCGGGACGAGACCACGCTGCTGCTCTGGTGGCAGCGCGCGCTCGGCCGGGCCGAGGGGCCGAACCGCTGGGCGGTGTCGCTGGGCCTTGGCGCGATCCAGCGCGACGGCCGCCATCACCCGATGGGCCAGGTGGTGACGGCCTGGGGCAGGGGCTTCGACAGCATCCCGCTCTTGCGCCGCATCCCCGGCGGCGGCTGGCTCGCGGTCGAGACCCGCTCGAAACTCGCCGCGATCACCCGCGACTACCCCGAGGAGCCCAATGTGATCTGGGAGGATCCGACCTATCTGACCCCCGAGACCACGCATAAGCTGGACCTGACCCTGGGCTGGCACGCGCGCGAAAACCTGATGCTGATCAACCAGTTCCGCTTCGAGCAGCGCGACGACACCGGCTTTTCCGGCAAGCTGGCGGTCTCGGTGGTGCGCGACCTCTGGGGGCCGGCCAAGCTGGAACTGGGGCTGATCGAGCCGCTGACCGGGGAAGGGGAGCGGGCGGTGAAGCTGGGGACGTGGGTGGAGTTTTAGAAGCCGCTTCGGCTGCGGCAGGGACAATGCAACGAAACGGAGACGTAAGATGATCGACTTCAACAACAAAGCCTTTTTCAAGTTGTCCGAGAACGCGGATTATGCCGTTATCGCAGCGGATATCCTGCTGCCGGACGAGACCGTGCTTGCCAGCTTCAAGTCCATGCGCGACGGCGTGATCTTCACCAGCCGCCGGGTGATTGCGGTCAACGTGCAGGGGCTCACTGGAAAGAAGAAGGACTTCACCTCGATGCCCTATCGGGCGATCCAGGCCTTCTCGATCGAAACGGTTGGGACTTTCGACTTGGATGCCGAACTCGACCTATTCTTCTCAGGCGTCGGAAAGGTGCGGTTCGAGTTCTCGGGTCGGGTCGACATGCGCAAGATCGCACGTTGCATCGCCGAGCATGCGCTTTGACCGGCCAGCCAGCGGCTTCGCTTGACCCCGGAGGGGGTAAACGCTAGAAGCCGCCGGTGGCCATCGAGGCCACGACTCAACAAGCAAGAAACGCCGTGTCCGCCCCCTTACGCTTCATGGGGCGCTTCCGGCCAAGGAGAAGCGATATGAAACTGCATGAAATCCGCGACAACGAAGGCGCCAACCGCAAGAAGAAACGCGTTGCGCGCGGCCCCGGTTCGGGCAAGGGCAAGACCGCCGGCCGCGGCATCAAGGGCCAGACCTCGCGTTCGGGCGTGGCGCTGAACGGCTATGAAGGCGGCCAGATGCCGCTCTATCGCCGCCTGCCGAAGCGTGGCTTCAGCAAGCCGAATCGCCTGGACTTCGCCGTGGTGAACCTGGGCCAGCTGCAGGCCTTCGTCGATGCCGGCAAGCTGGATGCGAAAGCCGAGGTGACCGAGGACGCGCTGGTCGCGGCCGGCGTCATCCGCCGCAAGCTGGACGGCGTGCGCGTGCTGGCCAAGGGTGAGCTGAAATCCGCCCTGACCCTGACCGTCGCCGGCGCGTCGAAAGCCGCCGCCGAGGCGATCGAGAAGGTCGGCGGCAAGATCACCGTCACCCGCGCGGCGAAAGAAGAAGCCGCGGCCGAATAAGCTGTTGAAGGGGCCGCCCGCGCCCAATAGATAGCTATCCAAGTTTTCCTTAGCGCCGCGGGATCGGAAAACGATCCGGCGGCGCTGCCATGAAGGGGCACATCAATGGCGTCAGCCGCAGAACAGATGGCCGCGAACCTGTCCTGGGGCGCGCTCGGCAAGGCGACCGAGCTGCGCCAGCGGATCTGGTTCACGCTTGGTCTTCTCATCATCTACCGCCTCGGCACCTATATCCCGGTGCCCGGCATCGACGGCGCGAGCCTGCGCAACTTCATGGACCAGGCCCAGGCCGGCATCGGCGGCATCCTCTCGATGTTCACCGGCGGCGCGCTGGGGCGGATGGGCGTCTTCGCGCTGGGGATCATGCCCTATATCTCGGCCTCGATCATCGTGCAGCTGATGGCCTCGATGGTGCCCGCGCTGGAGCAGCTGAAGAAAGAGGGCGAGACCGGGCGCAAGAAGATCAACCAGTATACCCGCTACGGCACCGTGGCGCTGGCGCTGTTCCAGGCCTGGGGCCTCGCGGTCAGCCTGGAGCACGGCAACCTCGCGCATGAGCCGGGGCTGTTCTTCCGCGCCTCGGTGGTCATCACCCTGGTCGGCGGCACCATGTTCCTGATGTGGCTGGGCGAGCAGATCACCGCCCGCGGCATCGGCAATGGCATCTCGCTGATCATCTTCGTCGGCATCGTGGCCGAGATCCCGGGCCATCTGGCGCAGTTCCTGGCCCAGGGCCGCACCGGCGCCGTCTCGACCCCGGTGATCCTGGGGGTGATCGTGATGGTGGTGGCCGTGATCGCCTTCGTGGTGTTCATGGAACGCGCCCTGCGCAAGATCCATATCCAGTATCCGCGCCGCCAGGTCGGGATGAAGATCTATGACGGCCAGTCCTCGCACCTGCCGATCAAGGTCAACCCGGCCGGTGTGATCCCGGCGATCTTCGCCAGCTCGCTCTTGCTGCTGCCGATCACCATCTCGACCTTCTCGGGCAACCAGACCGGCCCGGTGATGTCGACGATCCTGGCCTATTTCGGCCCCGGCCAGCCGCTGTATCTGGTGTTCTTCTGCGCGATGATCGTGTTCTTCGCCTATTTCTACACCTTCAACGTCAGCTTCAAACCCGATGACGTGGCCGAGAACCTGAAGAACCAGGGCGGCTTCATCCCGGGCATCCGCCCCGGCAAGCGGACCGAGGATTACCTGACCTATGTCGTCAACCGGGTGCTGGTCATCGGCTCGGCCTATCTGGCCGCGGTCTGCCTGCTGCCCGAGGTGATCCGGCACCAGCTGGCGATCCCCTTCTACTTTGGTGGGACTTCCGTTCTGATCGTGGTCAGTGTCGTGATGGATACGATCAACCAGGTGCAAAGCCACTTGCTCGCCCATCAATACGAAGGTTTGATCGAAAAATCGCAGCTGCGCGGCAAGCGCGGCAAGCCCGGCGCGGCCAAGCCGCGCAAGGCGCCGGCACGTCGCTGAGGGGTTAAGCCCACCAAAAGGGTAGGAGAGGGACGATTACATGGCGATCAACATCATTCTGCTGGGCCCGCCCGGCGCCGGCAAGGGCACCCAGGCCCAGCGTCTGATCCAGGAACGCGGGCTGGTGCAGCTGTCCACCGGCGACATGCTGCGCGAGGCCCGCAGCTCGGGCACCGAGATGGGCAAGCGCGTGGCCGAGGTCATGGACCGGGGCGAGCTGGTCACGGATGAGATCGTCGTGGGCCTGATCCGCGAGAAGCTGGGGCAGGGCGGCAAGGGCTTCATCTTCGACGGCTTCCCGCGCACCCTGGCCCAGGCCGATTCGCTGCAGGCGCTGATGGCCGAGATGGACCAGCGCATCGATGCCGCCATCGAGCTGCGCGTGGATGACGCGGCCTTGGTCTCGCGCATCGTCAAGCGCGCCGACGAGATGCGCGCCGCCGGCCAGCCGGTGCGGCCGGACGACACGCCCGAGGTCTTTGCCGACCGCTTGCGCGAATATTACAAGAAGACCGCGCCGCTCCTGGGCTATTACTACGCCAAGGGCCAGTTGCGCCATGTCGACGGCATGGCTGCCATGGACGAAGTGGCGGCCCAGATCGGCGCCATTCTCGACAAGGAGGCGGGCCGGGGTTGACGCCCCCGCGCGAATCCCTTAATTCGCAGCATCTCGCATGAGAATCACCTCGCGAGGGGTGGCCGTTGAAGGCCCGAAGGCGATGCTTTCGGGTCTTTGGTTGTGAAAAAAGGTTCCGGTGCTACGGAACCGCAACAAGGAAAAGGAAAACGCGTGGCTCGTATTGCTGGCGTCAACATTCCGACCGGGAAACGCGTCCCGATCGCACTGACCTATATCCACGGGATCGGCCCGAAATTCGCCGATGAGATCGTCACCGCCGTCGGCATCGAGCCGGCCCGCCGCGTGAACGAACTCTCGGATGCCGAAGTTCTGAAGATCCGCGAATACATCGACGCCAACTATACCGTCGAAGGCGACCTGCGCCGCGAAACCCAGATGAACATCAAGCGCCTGATGGACCTGGGCTCCTATCGTGGCCTGCGCCACCGTCGCGGCCTGCCGGTTCGCGGCCAGCGCACCCACACCAATGCCCGCACCCGCAAGGGCCCGGCGAAGCCCATCGCCGGCAAGAAGAAATAAGGGGGAACGGACATGGCACGCGATAAAACCCGCATCAAGCGCAAGGAACGCAAGAACATCGCCACCGGCGTGGCGCATGTGAACTCGTCCTTCAACAACACCAAGATCCTGATCTCGGACGTGCAGGGCAACGCGATCTCGTGGTCGTCGGCCGGCACCATGGGCTTCAAGGGTTCGCGGAAATCGACCCCCTACGCCGCCCAGATGGCCGCCGAAGACGCCGGCAAGAAGGCGCAGGAACACGGCGTCCGCACGCTGGAAGTCGAAGTCCAGGGTCCCGGCTCGGGCCGCGAATCGGCGCTGCGCGCGCTGGCCGCCGTCGGCTTCAACATCACCGCGATCCGCGACGTCACCCCGATCGCGCATAACGGCTGCCGTCCGCCGAAACGCCGCCGGGTCTGAACCTTCGGGATTTTGACGCGTTCCGCGCGGGGCTATCCCGTGCGGGGCGCGCTTTTCGCATTTCACCTCGGGCGTTTCCGGCCAATGGTCATGGGTCGGGAACTGGTATGGAGGCAAACGCATGATCCACAAGAACTGGGCCGAACTCATCAAGCCCACCCAGCTTGAAGTCAAGCCGGGCGCCGATTCGTCCCGCGTCGCCACCGTGGTGGCGGAACCGCTCGAGCGCGGCTTCGGCCTGACGCTGGGCAACGCCCTGCGCCGCGTGCTGCTGTCCTCGCTGCAGGGCGCGGCCATCACCTCGGTGCAGATCGACAACGTGCTGCATGAATTCTCGTCCGTCCCCGGCGTGCGCGAGGACGTGACCGACATCGTCCTGAACCTCAAGGGCGTGACGCTGAAGATGGACGTGGACGCGCCCAAGCGCCTGACGCTCTCGGCCAAGGGCCCGGGCGAGGTCAAGGCCGGCGACATCCAGGAAACCGCCGGCATCACCATCCTGAACCGCGACCACGTCGTCTGCCACCTGGACGACGGCGCCGAGCTGCACATGGAACTGACCGTGGCGAACGGCAAGGGCTATGTCGCCGCCGACAAGAACCGTCCCGAGGACGCGCCCATCGGCCTGATCCCGATCGACGCCATCTTCTCGCCGGTCAAGCGCGTCAGCTACGAAGTCACGCCGACCCGCGAGGGCCAGGTGCTGGACTATGACAAGCTGACGATGAAGGTCGAGACCGACGGTTCGCTGACCCCGGAAGACGCCGTGGCCTATGCCGCGCGCATCATCCAGGACCAGCTGTCGGTGTTCGTGAACTTCGACGAGCCGGAAACCGCCACCCGCTCGGATGCCGAGGACGGGCTGGAATTCGACCCGCGCCTGCTGAAGAAGGTTGACGAGCTGGAGCTGTCGGTGCGTTCGGCGAACTGCCTCAAGAACGACAACATCGTCTATATCGGCGACCTGATCCAGAAGACCGAAGCCGAGATGCTGCGCACCCCGAACTTCGGCCGCAAGTCGCTGAACGAGATCAAGGAAGTGCTCTCGGGCATGGGCCTGCACCTCGGCATGGATGTCGTGGACTGGCCGCCGGAGAACATCGAGGACCTGGCCAAGCGTTTCGACGACCAGTTCTAAGAAGGAAGACCCCGGGGGCGTCATACGGCCTGTGTACGCGCGGTGTACGCCATGCACGCCCCCGGAAATCTGGGCAATCCCGCCCCAAGGAGAGCGGCCCGCACGCATGGGCTGCCGGACAAAGCAAAAGACGTCATAGGAGATCATCATGCGTCACGCCCGTGGCTACCGCCGCCTGAACCGCACCCACGAACACCGCAAGGCGCTGTTCGCCAATATGGCCGGCTCGCTGATCGAGCACGAGCAGATCAAGACCACGCTGCCGAAAGCCAAGGAATTGCGCCCGATCGTTGAAAAACTGATCACGCTGGCGAAACGCGGCGACCTGCACGCCCGCCGTCAGGCCGATGCGCAATTGAAGCAGGACCAGCATGTCGCGAAACTTTTCGAGGTTCTCGGCGCCCGCTACAAGGACCGCCAGGGCGGCTATGTCCGCATCCTGAAGGCCGGTTTCCGCTATGGCGACATGGCCCCGATGGCGATCATCGAGCTGGTCGATCGCGATCCCTCGGCCAAGGGTGCCGCCGACCACGCCCGCCTGGAAGCCGAATCGGCCGCCGACGAATCGTAAGAAAATTAACTCTTACTTAGGGTTAACCGAAGGTTCATGCCCGCAGCCAGTCGATGGCTGCGGGCATTTTTGCCACAGGAAAGCGAAACTTTCCGACCCGGGGCGGGATGGGTGCGGACGGCTGTCAGCCTTTGGCTGATCATGCGGGTGCAGAAAACAAACGGGAATTGCGCTTCCGGCCGGGCGCTTGCCTTTTGCCGCACCGTGCAGGTAAGGATGGTTGCGCCGACAGGGTGACCCTGCGGCGTCCCGAAAAACGTCGCGTACAAGCACGGTATTGCTTGAATACATTGCGAACCGTGCCATTTTTCGTGGTAACCCTGAGAAAACGCAATCTGTCCAAAAAGTCATGTCATCTCGCGCGGAAATCAATGCAGCACTCGCCAAGCTGAAAAAGCTCGCTCCCGCGGGGTATTTCATCGGGCTTCACATTCGTTTCGCTGCACCGCTGATGCAGTTCCAGACCTATAACAAGGAATGGGCGCAGCGCTATTCCGAGCGGGCCTATGCGCTCCGCGACCCCACCATCGCCTGGGGCTTCTCGACCACCGGCACCTGCCGGTGGAGCGTGCTGCCGATTCCCGACCCGTTTTCCATCCTGCAGGATGCGGCGGATCACGGGCTGCGCTACGGGCTGGCGGTCGCCCATGGCCCGATCAAGTCGCGCACCATCGCCGACTTCGCCCATGACAAACGGGAATTCACGGATGACGAGATCGAAGCGATCTCGACCACGCTACGCCGGCTTCACGAGATCACGGAGCCGCCGGAGAGCCTGACGAAGGCTCAGCAAGAGGCCCTTCGGTGTATCGCAGAGGGGGATCGTCATGCAGCGGCGGCTGCCAAACTTGGTATTACGGAAAGCGCATTCAAGGCTCGTCTCATTTCGGCGCGTGAAAGACTGATGGCGCGCACGACTGCCGAGGCGCTGCAACGGGCCAAGGACTACCGCTTGCTATAAACGGTCCGTCCACCGTTGCGGTTTACACCTGGGGGCCACCACCACCACAAACCCCAGGAGAAGACCAATGCAGACCACCACACTTTCCTTCGCCAACCTGCACAACCACGGCGAACTCTTCGCGAACATCTTCCGCGCCCGCAAGCAGAGCTTCATCGTCCAGAAGCGCTGGAACCTGCCCCAGACGGACGACATGGAGTTCGACCAGTACGACACGCCCATGAGCCGCTGGGTCGCGATCCACGAGCATGGCCGGGTCATGGCCGGCGTGCGGCTGACCCCCACCACGGCCAGCTGCGGCATGTATTCCTACATGATCCGCGACGCGCAGCTCGACCTCTTGGGCGGCTCGATCCCGCAGAACCTGCTCGACGGCCCCGCGCCGGTCGAGCCGGGCACCTGGGAGGCCAGCCGGCTGTTCGTCGACCACACCATCCCGCAGCGCGACCGTCGTCGGGTACAACTGGCCCTGGTGCAGGAAATGACCAACTCGGCCCGTGCGCTGGGGGCGACGCGGCTCGTCTGCCTGGTCGCCTCGACCTGGCCGCGCTGGCTCAAGCCCTGCGGCCTTGACGCGCAGGCCATGGGCCCGGTGATCTGGATCGACGACGGCTATTTCCAATGCGTCTCGATCAACCTGGCGACCAAGATGCATTGATGCCCGCCGCCAGGAGGAGGGCCTTTCGCAGGTGATGCGGGCGGCGTAACATACCGCCCGCATGGCAGACCTGTTCGACACCGCGCCCGCCGAGGGCGAACCTGCGCGCAACGCGACGCGCCCCTTGGCCGACCGGATCCGTCCGGCACGGCTTTCCGACGTCATCGGCCAGGACAAGGTGCTTGGCCCCGAGGGACCGCTGGGCGCCATGTTGGCGGCCGGCAGCCTGTCGTCGCTGATCCTCTGGGGGCCGCCGGGGGTCGGCAAGACCACCATCGCGCGGCTTCTGGCGCAGCAGACCGACCTGGCCTTCGTGCAGATCTCGGCGATCTTTTCCGGCGTGCCGGAACTGCGCAAGGTCTTCGACGCCGCCCGGCTGCGCCGCAGCCAGGGCCGCGGCACGCTGCTGTTCGTGGACGAGATCCACCGCTTCAACAAGGCGCAGCAGGACAGTTTCCTGCCGCATATGGAGGACGGCACCATCACCCTGGTCGGTGCCACCACCGAGAACCCCAGTTTCGAGTTGAACGCCGCGCTGCTGTCGCGCGCCCAGGTGATCGTGCTGGAGCGGCTGAGCCTGGCCGATCTGGAACGTCTCGCGCAGCGCGCCGAGCAGGAACTGGGCCGCCCCCTGCCGCTGACCGCCGAGGCGCGCGACCGGCTGCTGGAAATGGCGGACGGCGACGGCCGCGCCGCCCTGAACCTGATCGAGCAGGTCATGGCCTGGAAGATCACCGGCAAGCTCGACCCGGGCCAGCTGTCGCAGCGGCTGATGCGGCGGGCGGCGAAATACGACAAGTCGGGCGACGAGCATTACAACCTGATCTCGGCCCTGCACAAATCCGTGCGCGGCAGCGACCCCGACGCCGCGCTCTACTGGTTCGCGCGCATGCTCGAGGGCGGCGAGGATCCGCGTTACCTCGCGCGCCGCATCACCCGCATGGCGGTCGAGGACATCGGCCTGGCCGACCCGGCCGCGCAGCGTCATTGCCTGGACGCCTGGGCGCTTTACGAGCGGCTGGGCAGCCCCGAGGGCGAGCTCGCGCTGGCGCAGGCGGTGATCTATCTGGCGCTCGCGCCGAAATCCAACGCCGGCTATGTCGCCTACAAGGGCGCGCGGGCGCTCGCGCGCCAGTCGGGCAGCCAGATGCCGCCGGCGCATATCCTGAACGCGCCGACCGGGCTGATGAAGGACCAGGGCTATGGCGCCGGCTATGCCTATGACCATGACGCCGAGGACGCCTTCTCGGGCCAGAACTATTTCCCGGAGGGGATGAAGCGGCCGGTGCTGTATCTGCCGGTCGAGCGTGGATTCGAGCGCGACCTGAAAAAGCGCGTTGAATGGTTCGCCAGCCTGCGGCAGAAGCGGCAGACAGAGGGCAAAGCATGAAACACACATTCCTCCAGGTCGCGCTTGGCGGCGCCCTGGGCTCGATGGCGCGTTACGGCGTCAATATCCTGGGCGCGCGGCTGACCACCGGCTTTCCGGTCGGTACGCTGACGGTGAACATCCTCGGCTGCTTTGCCATGGGGCTCTTGGCCTCGGTCCTGGCGCTGCGGGGCGGGCAGCATCTGGCGCCCTTGCTGCTGACCGGCGTGCTGGGCGGCTTCACCACTTTCTCCGCCTTTTCGCTGGACACGCTGACCTTGTGGCAACGCGGCGCTGCGGGGCTGGCCCTGGGCTATGTCGCGGCCTCGGTCCTGCTGTCGCTGGCGGCGGTGACGGCGGGACTGGCGCTTGGCCGGGGGATCTTCGCATGAGCGGCGTGCAGACCATCCGCATCGGCGCCGACGAGGGCGAGCAGCGCATCGACCGCTGGCTGAAGAAGCGGTTCCCGCAGCTGACGCAGGGCGCGGTGGAAAAGATGTGCCGCACCGGCCAGCTGCGCGTCGATGGTGGCCGGGTCAAGGCCAATACCCGCATCGAGGTGGGGCAAGAGATCCGCATCCCGCCGATCCCGGACGGCAGCGCCCCGCCGCCGGCGGCGAAGCCGCGCGTCAAGCCGTCCGATGCCGAGATGATCCAGTCCTGCGTGCTGTGGCGCGA
Source organism: Paracoccus sp. N5 (assembly GCF_000371965.1). NCBI lineage: Bacteria > Pseudomonadati > Pseudomonadota > Alphaproteobacteria > Rhodobacterales > Paracoccaceae > Paracoccus > Paracoccus sp. N5. Next base: position 1,924,818 of record NZ_AQUO01000001.1, read on the forward strand.
CGAGCATATCATTGCGCTGAACAAGCCGCCGGGCCTGCCCTCGCAGGGCGGCAGCGGCCAGGGCGACCGCCATGTGGACGGGCTGACCGAGGCCTTGATGTTCGGCTACAAGGACCGGCCGAAGCTGGTGCATCGGCTGGACAAGGACACCTCGGGCGTCCTGCTGCTGGCGCGCACCGACCGCATCGCCCGCGCGCTGTCCGAGGCGTTCCGGCACCGGCTGACCCGCAAGATCTATTGGGCTGCCGTGGCGGGCGTGCCGCATCCGCGCATGGGCTCGATCAAATACGGCCTCGTCAAGGCGCCGGGCCGCGGCCGCATGGGCGAGGGCGAGAAGATGGTCGCCGTCCACCCTTCGGAGGTGGCGACGACCGAGGGCGCCAAGCGCGCCCATACCGATTACGCCGTGCTGTCGGCGCTTGGCGGCCGGGTCGCCTGGACCGCCATGGTGCCGGTCACCGGCCGCACCCACCAGCTGCGCGCGCATATGGCCGAGATCGGCCATCCCATCGTCGGCGACGGCAAATACGGCGGCTCGGGGCAGGAGAACCTGGGCGACGGCTGGGGCGCCCAGCTGGGCGGCGAGATCAGCCGCAAGCTGCACCTGCATGCGCGCATGATCCGCTTCGAGCATCCGATCACCAAGAAGCTGGTCACCGTCACCGCGCCCTTGCCCGAGCACATGCGGCGCACCTGGGACACGCTCGGCTGGTCGGAAAACGACGTGCCCGAAGACCCGTTCGAGGAGGCGTGATGCGGCTGGTCGTCTTTGACGTGGACGGCACGCTGATCGACAGCCAGGACGAGATCGTCCAGTCGATGAACGCCGGGCTGCGCGCCGCCGGCCTGCCGCAGATGGAGCGGGCGACGATCCTGTCCATCGTCGGCCTGTCGCTGCCGGTCGCGGTGGCGCACCTGCTGCCCGCCGCCGTCCCCGAACTGCGCGACCGCGTGGTCGAGGGCTATCGCCGCCATTTCATCGCCTCGCGCGAAGCCGGGCATCTGCCGCAGCTCTATCCCGGCGCGCTGGACTGCCTCGACACGCTGGCGGGGCTGCGGGGGGTCACGCTGGGCATCGCCACCGGCAAGCCGATGCGGGGGCTGGTGGCGATCCTTGCGGCGCACGGGCTGACGGATCGTTTCGCGACCCGGCAGACGGCGGACGGCCATCCCTCCAAGCCGCATCCGGCGATGCTGCAAAGCGCGCTGGCCGAAACCGGCGTGCCGCCGGGCCGCGCGGTGATGGTGGGTGACAGCACCTTTGACATGGCGATGGCACAGTCGGCCGGGGTGGCGGGCTATGGCGTCGGCTGGGGGTTTCATTCAGCGTCCGACCTGCGGGCGGCGGGGGCGGTGCTGATCGCGCCGGACTATGCCAACCTGACGCTGGCGCTGCTGGACTGGGCCGAAGGAGGGCAGCCATGAGCGAATGGAAGGCACGGCGATTCTGGAAAACCGCCTCGGTGCGGCCGGCCGGCGCGGGCTGGGAGGTGGTGCTGGACGACCGCCCGCTGCGCACCCCGGGCAAGAAGCCCCTGGTCCTGCCGACCGAGGCGCTGGCCCGCGCCGTCGCCGCGGAATGGGACGCCCAGGCCGCGGTGATCGACCCGAACCGGATGCCGCTGTCCCGCGCGGCGAATTCCGCCATCGAGAAGGTGGCGCCGCAGTTCCATGACGTGGCGTCCATGCTGGCCGAATATGGCGGCACCGATCTTCTGTCCTATCGCGCCGACGCGCCCGAGGAACTGGCCCGCGCCCAGGCCGAAGGCTGGGATCCGCTGATCGACTGGGCCGCGACCGAACTGCGCGCGCCCCTGCGCATCACCCATGGCGTCATCCCGGTGCCGCAGGATCCGGCGGCGCTGCTGAAACTGCATGCCGAAGTCGCGGCCCTGGATGCCTTTGGGCTGACCGCGCTGCACGATCTGGTGACGCTGCCCGGCTCGCTGGTCCTGGGGCTGGCGGTGATCCGCGGCCGCATCGATGCCGAAACCGCCCATGCCCTGTCGCGAATTGACGAGGAATTTCAGGCGCAACGCTGGGGCCGCGACGAGGAGGCCGACGCGGCCGCCGCCGCCCGCCTGTCCGCCATGCGCGATTCTGAGCGTTTCTGGCAGCTCAGCCAGCGCTGAGGAGATCGTTTTTCTTCTTTCTTGACGCTTCGCCCTGCATCGGCACAATGCCTGTAAGGGGGGCAGTCCTGGCCCCCTTCAACACGGGCTCGCCACGGGCAGTCTGCGGATGGACCCGTGGCCCGACCCGGGAACAACAGAGGGGAAATTCATGAAATATACTGCACTCTTCGGCTCGGTTACGGCGCTGGCCCTTGCGGCCTCGGGTGCCATGGCCGCCGAAGGCGACACGCTGAAAGAGGTGAAGTCGCGCGGCGTGCTGAACTGCGGCGTCAACACCGGCCTGATCGGTTTCGCCGCCCCCGATGCGAATGGCAACTGGTCGGGCTTCGACGTGGCCTTCTGCAAGGCCGTGGCCGCCGCGGTGCTGGGCGACCCGGCCAAGGTGAAATACGTCCCGACCACCGGCCAGACCCGCTTCACGGCGCTGAGTTCGGGCGAGGTGGACCTGCTGGCGCGCAACTCGACCTGGACCTTCCAGCGCGACACCGACCTGAAACTGGATTTCATCGGCGTGAACTACTATGACGGCCAGGGCTTCATGGTGCGCAAGGACCTGGGCGTCAGCTCGGCCAAGGAACTCGAGGGCGCGACGATCTGCATCCAGACCGGCACCACGACCGAGCTGAACCTGGCCGATTACTTCAAGGCCAACAACATGACCTATCAGCCGGTCAACATCGACAGCAACGCCGAGGGCGAGCAGCAATACATGGCCGGCGCCTGCGACGCCTATACGACCGACGCCTCGGGCCTGGCGGCGACGCGCGCCAGCTTCGCCGACCCGGAAAACCACATCATCCTGCCCGAGATCATCTCGAAGGAACCGCTGGGGCCGGCGGTGCGCCACGGCGACAACAACTGGGGCGACATCGCGCGCTGGACGCTGTTCGCGCTGATCGCGGCCGAGGAATACGGCGTCACCTCGGCCAATATCGAGGAACTGGCGAAATCCTCGACCAACCCCGAGGTGCAGCGCCTGCTGGGCACCACCGACGAGTTGGGCAAGATGATCGGCCTGGACGCCGAATGGGCCAAGCGCGCCATCAAGGCCAGCGGCAACTATGGCGAGATCTTCGCCGCCACCATCGGCGAGCAGACCCCCATCGGCCTGGCGCGCGGCCTGAACGCGCAATGGACCCAGGGCGGGCTGATGTATGCCATGCCCTTCCGCTGATCGCGGTTGAAGACCGGGCGGCGCGGGGGCGCAAGACCTCCGCCCGCCGCATGAACGACGCCGGCGCACAGAGGCCACAAGGCCCGCATCCCGTCCGGCACAGGGGGTTACAACATGGTTTCCTATCCGGGGGTGGACAATCCACCATTCCGATGGTCGATGCTGATCTATGATCGGCGCTATCGCTCGCTGACCTTGCAGGCGATCGTCTTCATTCTGGTGATGCTGCTGGCCAGCTGGCTGATCGACAACACGCTGCGCAACCTGTCCGCCATGGGCAAGACGCTGAGCTTCGACTTCCTGTTCCGCCGCGCGGGCTATGACATTCCGCAGCAGCTGATTCCCTATAATTCCGACGACACGCATTTCCGCGCCATGGTGGTGGGGCTGCTGAACACGCTGCTGGTCTCGGCTCTGGGCTGCATCGCGGCGACCATCGTGGGTGTGGTGGTGGGGGTCTTGCGGCTGTCCTCGAACTGGCTGATCGCGCGGCTGATGACGGTCTATGTCGAGGTGTTCCGCAATATCCCGCTGCTCTTGTGGATCCTGGTGATCCTGGCGATCTTCACCGAGGTCATGCCGCCGCCCAACGCCTATCGCGGCGAAAATCCGGCCGCGAGCATGATCCTGTTCGACACCATCGCGCCGACGAACCGCTATACCGCCATCCCCTCGCTGGGCATGACCAACCCGCCGGGCACCATCGCCCTGGGGCGCGAGGGGATCGGCTGGGCCTTCGTCGCCTATGTCGCGGTGATCGTGCTGGCCTTCATCGGCAACCGGCTGCTGCGGGCCCGGGCGCAGCGCATCCAGGACGCGACCGGCAAGCGCCCGACGACCTGGTGGATCACGCTGGCGATGTTCGCGGTGCCGCTGCTGCTGCTGACCTGGTGGTTCGGCCTGCACCTGATCCCGCCGGTCTTGCGCGGCTTCAACTTCGCCGAGGGCATCAACATGGACAACGCCCTGGTGGTGCTGTGGCTGGCGCTGACGCTCTATACCGGCGCCTTCATTGCCGAGATCGTCCGCGCCGGCATCCTGGCCGTCAGCCGCGGCCAGTCCGAGGCCGCCTTTGCCCTGGGCCTGCGCCCGCGCCGCACCATGTCGCTGGTGATCCTGCCGCAGGCGCTGCGGGTCATCATCCCGCCCTTGATTTCGCAATACCTGAACCTGACCAAGAACAGCTCGCTGGCCATCGCGGTCGGCTACATGGACCTGCGCGGCACGCTGGGCGGCACCACGCTGAACCAGACCGGGCGCGAGATGGAATGCATGGTGCTGATGATGGGCATCTACCTGGTTCTCAGCCTGCTGATCTCGGGCGGGATGAACGTCTTCAACAGTCGCGTGAAGCTGAGGGAGCGGTGAGATGAGCGAGACCCACGCCCAGACCGTCGCCTATGTCCGCGACACCATGCTGCCGCCGGCGCCGCCGCCGGTGACCGAGCGCGGCGCGATCAAATGGCTGCGCGAGAACCTGTTCTCGGGGCCGCTCAACATTGTGCTGACCCTGATCGGGCTCGGCATCCTGTGGCTTCTGGTCAGCACCATCGGGCCCTGGCTCACGCATTCGGTCTGGAACGCCAATGGCATGGCAGATTGCCGCAAGATCATCGCCGAGACCTGGGGTGAGGGCGCCTCGGGCGCCTGCTTCGCCCTGATCAAGCATCGCTGGAACCAGTTCGTCTTCGGCTTCTACCCGGCGGCGCTGTATTGGCGGCCGGTGCTGGCCTTCGGCCTGCTGTTCCTGGCGCTGGCGCCGGTGCTGTTTGCCGAAAGCCGGCGCGCGCGGGGCATCGTGCTGGCGCTGGCGACCGTGCTGAGCTTTGCCATCGCCTTGGTGCTTGGCGCGCCCGTGGCGGCGCTCGCTGGCATGGCGCTGCTGATGCTGGCCTGGGTGGCGCTGATCGAGGCCCGGCCCGCCTGGGCGCTGCTGGCCAGCCTGGTCTATCCGCTGCTGGCGGTCTGGCTGCTCTGGGGCGGTTCGCTGTGGAGCGAGATCGCCGTGCTGGCGGGTTTCGGCATCGGCTTCGGGGTCTGGCGGGCGGGGGCGCGCTTCGGGCTTTTCGCCGTCGCCGCGGCCGCCGTGGTTGCGGTGCTGTGGTGGCTGTTCCTGGCCGGACCGGTCGCCGATGCGCTGGCCGGCATCCTGCCGCTGCGCTTGCAGCCGGTCAGTTCCGACCAGTTCGGCGGCTTCGTGCTGTCGATCACCATCGGCGTCGCCGGCATCGCCCTGTCGCTGCCCCTGGGCATCGTGCTGGCGCTGGCGCGGCGCTCGGACCTGCCGGTGATCAAGCTGCTGGCGGTGATGTTCATCGAGTTCATCCGCGGCGTGCCGCTGATCACGCTCTTGTTCGTGGCCTCCTTGCTGCTCAACTACTTCCTGCCGCCGGGCACGAATTTCGACATCATCCTGCGGGTCATCATCATGGTGACGCTCTTCGCCGCCGCCTATATGGCCGAGGTGATCCGCGGCGGTCTGGCCGCACTGCCCAAGGGCCAATACGAGGCCGCCGACGCGCTGGGGCTGGACTATTGGAAGGCGCAGCGGCTGATCGTGCTGCCGCAGGCGCTGAAGATCTCGATTCCCGGGATCGTCTCGACCTTCATCGGCATGTTCAAGGACACCACCCTGGTGGTCTTCGTCGGGCTGTTCGACCCCCTGAAGGCCATGGCCGACACCATCCGCGCGAGCTTCGAATGGAAGGGCGCCTATTGGGAGCCCTATATCTTCGTCGGCTCAATCTTCTTCATCCTCTGCTTCGGCATGTCGCGTTACTCGATGTATCTCGAACGCCGCCTGAAGCGCGACCATCGCTGAGGCCTTCCCATGCAGACGCCATTGCAGAGCCAGACCGACACCCCGGCCATCGAGATCAGCAAGCTGAACAAGTGGTACGGCACCTTCCACGTGTTGCGCGACATCGACCTGACCGTCAGCCGGGGCGAGCGCATCGTCATCGCCGGCCCCTCGGGCTCGGGCAAGTCGACGCTGATCCGCTGCATCAACCGGCTGGAAGAGCACCAGTCGGGCAGGATCGTCGTCGACGGCACCGAGCTGACGCACGACCTGAAGAACATCGACAAGGTGCGCTCGGAGGTCGGGATGGTGTTCCAGCATTTCAACCTGTTTCCGCACCTGACCATCCTGGAAAACTGCACGCTGGCGCCGATCTGGGTGCGCAAGATCCCCCGGCGCGAGGCCGAGGAAACGGCCATGCATTTCCTGACCAAGGTCAAGATTCCCGATCAGGCGCTGAAATATCCGGGCCAGCTGTCGGGCGGCCAGCAGCAGCGCGTGGCCATCGCCCGCGCGCTGTGCATGCGGCCGCGGATCATGCTGTTCGACGAGCCGACCTCGGCGCTGGACCCCGAGATGATCAAGGAGGTGCTCGACACCATGATCGAGCTGGCCGAGGACGGCATGACCATGCTCTGCGTCACCCACGAGATGGGCTTCGCCCAGGCGGTGGCGCATCGGGTGATCTTCATGGACCAGGGCCAGATCGTCGAGCAGAACACGCCGCGCGAGTTCTTCAACAACCCGCAGAGCGAGCGCACCAAGCTGTTCCTGTCGCAGATCCTGGGGCACTGAAGGGGGGACTTCGCGTCCCCCGCCCGCCGCTGGCGCGGCGGACTCCCCCTGCGGGGTATTTCCGCAACAGAGAAACACCACGTGGCGCCGGTTGCGGGCCGGGGTGCGGCCGGTCTATCGTGCCGGCAAGCGCTTCGGAGAACGACGATGAACCAGACCATTTTCCTGATGCTCGGCCTTTTGGGCCTTGTCGGTATCGGCTCGCTGGTGGCGAGCAACGACGACGACCATGCCCCCGAGGATCCGGGCGATCCCTATGGCGACCGCGAGTTGATCGAGGGCACGGACGAGGCCGAGACCGTCACCGGCACCGCCGGCGACGATGCGATCCAGTCCTATGACGGCGACGATTCCGTCGATGCCGGCGAGGGCGACGATCTGGTCTGGACCGGCTATGGCGACGACAGCGTCAGCGCCGATGCCGGCGACGACGAGATCTACCTGGGATATGGCGATGACCTCTATGGCGCCGAGGACGACGGCGCGGCTGACGGCAACGACACCATCGACGGCGGTTACGGCGACGACAGCATCACCACCAACCTGGGCAATCACGCGATCACCGGCGGCGAGGGCGACGACACCATCACCGACAATGGCGGCACCGTCCAGATCGATGGCGAGGAGGACGACGACCTGATCCTGTCGCCCGACGCTTCCGATGCCGACGCGCCCGACACGCTGCTGGGCGGCGACGGCAACGACACCATCCATGCCGGCGCCAACGACTTGGTGGACGGCGGCGACGGCGACGACAGCTATATGCTCAGTTCCGAGGCTGGCGGCGCGGCGGTCATCACCTACAGCGCCGACGACACCATCACCATCACCCTGGCCGAGGATTACACCGGCGAGGGCGAATATACGCTCGAGCAGGACGGCGACGACGTGCAGGTGCTGCTGGATGGCAATGCCGTCGCGGTGCTGCGCGACACGCTGGTCGATGCGGTGGGCACGATCGACGTGGTCGGCGCCACCGCTACCTGAACCCAAAGGGCGCGGTCGTTCCCCGACCGCGCTCTCTTCAGGTCTTCTCCGTTTCCCAAATACCCTCGGGGGTCCGGGGGCAGACAGCCCCCGGCGCGCCGCCGCCTCAGATCGCCGACTTCAGCGATTCCTCCAGGTACAGCTCGCGCAGCCGTGTCGCCACCGGCCCGGGCTGGCCCGAGCCCAGCGTGACGCCGTCGACCTCGATCACCGGCAGGACGAAGGCCGAGGCCGAGGTGAAGAAGGCCTCGTCCGCCGCCTGCGCTTCCTCGATGGTGAAGGGGCGTTCCTCGATCTGCATCTGCGCCTCGGCGGCATAGCGCAAGAGCGAGGCGCGGGTGATGCCGTGCAGGATGTCCTGCGACAACGGCCGGGTGATGATCTTGCCGCCCTTGACGATATAGGTGTTGTTCGAGGTGCCCTCGGTCACGAAACCGTCCTCGGTGAACCAGGCGTCGTCGACGCCGCGATTCTTGGCCTCCATCTTGGCCATCGAGGGGTAAAGCAGCTGCACCGTCTTGATGTCGCGGCGCGCCCAGCGCAGGTCGGGGATCGAGATCACCCGGATGCCCCGGCGGGCCTGCGGGTTGTCGGCCAGGCCCGGCTTCGACTGCGTGAACAGCACCACGGTCTGTGGCGTATCCTCGGGCGGATAGGCGAAGTCGCGGTCGCCCGGATTGCCGCGCGTGACTTGCAGATAGACCATGCCCTCGTCGATGGCGTTCAGTTCGACCAGCTTGCGGTGGATCGCCAGCCATTCGTCGTCCGGCAGCGGATTGCCCATCCCCAGTTCGCCCAGCGAGCGCGTCAGCCGGGCCATGTGGCCGGGAAAGTCCAGCAGCTTGCCGCCCAGCACGCTCGTCACCTCATAGACGCCGTCGCCCATCACGAAGCCGCGGTCGAAGATCGACACATGGGCCTCGGTTTCCGGCAGGTATTCGCCATTCAGATAGACGGTGCGGGTCATCATTCTCTCCATTCGCAACGGCTGCTGGCGCGGTCCTGCGCCCAAAGCGGCGGGGCGTCAAGATCGGCGGCGCGGCCTTGGGCCTTTCGCGGGTGCAAAACAGGCTTGATGCAGCCGCAGCAATTATCTATCGGTTTGCGGGACACCTTTGAAATATCCTTACCCGAAAGGCAAGCCATGTCGTTTCGTTTGCAACCCGCCGCCCCCGCCCGCCTGAACCGCTGCCAGCTGTTCGGCCCCGGCTCGCGCGAGGCGCTGTTCCAGAAGATGGCCAGCTCGGCCGCCGACGTGATCAACTTGGATCTCGAGGATTCGGTGGCGCCGGATGACAAGGCGCAGGCCCGCCGCAACATCATCCAGGCCATCGGCGACATCGACTGGGGCACCAAGACGCTGTCGGTGCGCATCAACGGGCTCGACACGCCCTATTGGTATCGCGACGTCGTGGACCTGCTGGAACAGGCGGGCGAGCGGCTGGACCAGATCATGATCCCCAAGGTCGGCAATGCCGCCGATGTCTATGCCGTGGATGCGCTGGTCACCGCCATCGAGGCCGCCAAGGGCCGCTCGAAACGCATCAGCCTGGAGGTGATCATCGAATCCGCCGCCGGCATCGCCCATGTCGAGGAGATCGCGGCCAGCAGCCCGCGCCTGCAGGCGATGAGCCTGGGCGCCGCGGATTTCGCCGCCAGCATGGGCATGGCCACGACCGGCATCGGCGGCACCCAGGAAAACTACTACATGGCGCATGAGGGCGCGAAATACTGGTCGGATCCCTGGCACTGGGCGCAGGCCGCCATCGTCGCCGCCTGCCGCACCCATGGCGTGCTGCCGGTCGACGGCCCCTTCGGGGATTTCAGCGACGACGAGGGCTTCCGGGCGCAGGCGCGGCGCTCGGCCACGCTGGGCATGGTCGGGAAATGGGCCATCCACCCCAAGCAGGTGGCGCTGGCGAACGAGGTCTTTTCGCCCAGCGACAAGGCCGTCACCGAGGCGCGCGAGATCCTGGCCGCGATGGAGGAGGCGACGAAAACCGGCGCCGGCGCCACCGTCTACAAGGGCAGACTGGTTGACATCGCGTCGATCCGTCAGGCACAAGTGATCGTGCGGCAGGCAGAGTTGATCAGCGCCTGACCACGACGGAATACCTGGGCGGCCACGCGGGGAGGCTGGTCGCCATGACAGGGGAGGAGCAACAGGCTCTGCCGCAGGCAGGGCCTGTTGTCATTCGGGGCACCGGCCTTGCCGGGTCATGAAATTGTCATAAAGATTCAATACATTCATGCGCTCGGCGCCGGCGGGTGCGGGGCCGGCTGCGGCGGGCTTCAGCCCTCGGCCGGCTCGGGCCTGGCGTGACGCTGGGTCGGATCCGGGGTGCGGTTGCGCGGCGCCAGATCGGGAATCGGTGATTCGGGCATCGCCGGCAGCCCGGTGTCGGGAATGCCGGGGAATGCGTTCCGGTCGCCAACGGGCGCGGGGATCGGGGCCTTGGGTTCCATCTTGCGTCTCGTTTCGAACAAGCCCGCAGCAGTTATGGGCCGGGCGGGGGCAGCGCAAGGAGGCTGGCGGGAATGTGAGCCTGCCATGCCGCCGGGATGCGCGGGCTTGCCGCCAGCAGGCCTTGCGTATAGGCGTGCTGCGGCGCGTCCAGCACCTGATGCGTCGGGCCGGATTCGACGATGCGGCCCTGCTGCATGATCAGCACCCGGTCGGTGATCTGGCGCACCACCGCGAGGTCGTGGCTGATGAACAGATAGGCAAGCCCGTGGCTGACCCGCAGCCGCGCCAGCAGGTCCAGCACCTGCGCCCGGACCTGCACGTCCAAGGCGCTGACCGCCTCGTCCAGCACGATCAGCCGCGGCTTGATGATCAGGGCGCGGGCAATGGCGATGCGCTGGCGCTGGCCGCCGCTGAATTCGTGGATATGGCGGCGCATGGCGTCGCCGGGGATGCCGACCTCATAGAGCGCCTCGGCGACCTGTTCGCGCCAGTCGCGCGGCAGGCCGGTCAGGTGGAACGGCTCGGAGACCAGCCGCTCGACCCGCCAGCGCGGATCGAAGCTGCCGAAGGGGTCCTGGAACACCACCTGCATCCGGGCCCGCAGCGCGGGCGCCATGGCGCGGCCGGCCTGGACCGGCTGGCCGTCCAGCAGGATGCGGCCGCCCTGCAAGGGATCGAGGCCCAGGATGGCCCGCGTCAGGGTGGACTTGCCGCAGCCGGATTCGCCGACCAGCCCGACCGATTCCCCGGCGGCGATGTCGAAGCTGACCCCGTCCACCGCCCGCAGGCGCCCCGGCGGCGCCATCAGCCCGGCGCGGGGCAGGGGATAGTCGCGCACCGCGTCTTCGACCTGCAGCAGGCGGTGCGGCCGGGCGGGCGGCAGCACCAGCCGCGCCTGCTGGGTCGAGGCGGCGATGAGCGCCTGCGTATAGGGGTGGCCCGGCGCGCGGAACAGCGCCTCGGTCGGGCCCTGCTCGACGATCTGGCCGCGCTGCATCACCGCCACGCGGTCGGCGATGCCGGCCAGCACCGCGAGGTCGTGGGTGATCAGCAGCAGCGCCATGCCCTCGTCCCGCACCAGCCCCTTGAGCAGGTCGAGGATGCGGGCCTGCGTCGTCACGTCCAGCGCCGTGGTCGGCTCGTCCGCGATCAGCAGGTCGGGGCGCTGGCTGATGGCCAGCGCAATGGCGACGCGCTGGCGCTGCCCGCCCGACAGCTCATGGGGATAAAGCGTCAGCGGAAAGCGCGGCGCTTCCAGCCCGACGCGGTCCAGCCGGTCGCGGGCGCGGGCCAGCGCCTGGTCGCGCGGCAGGGACTGGTGGATGCGCAGCGCCTCGGCCACCTGGTCGCCGATGGTCATCAGCGGGTTCAGCGCCGTCATCGGCTCCTGGAACACCATGCCGAGGCGGTTGCCGCGGATCCGGCACAGGGCGCTTTCCGGCAGGTCCAGCAGGTTGCGCCCGTCCAGATCGACGCGACCGCCAGCCTGCGCGCCCTGCGGCAGCAGCCCCATGATCGCCAGCGCCGCCATGGACTTGCCCGAGCCGGATTCGCCCGCCAGCCCGGTGACCTGCCCGGGCGGCAGCGCCAGGTCGATGCCTTGCAGGACCTCGTGCCGGCCGATGCGCAGGGTCAGGCGGCTCAGCTCGATCATGGCGCGGTCCTGCGCAGCCTGGGGTCCAGCGCATCGCGCAGGCCATCGCCCAAGAGGTTCAGCCCCAGCACCGTCAGCACGATGGCCAGGCCCGGCACGATGGCGACATGCGGCGCCAGCGAGATCATGGTCTGCGCCTCGGCCAGCATCCGGCCCCAGCTGGGGGTCGGGGGCTGTGCGCCCAGGCCGACATAGCTGAGCCCGGCCTCGGCCAGGATGCCCAGGCTGAACTGGATCGTCGCCTGCACGATCAGCAGGTTGGCGATATTGGGCAGGATGTGCTGGGTGCTGATGCGGGCCCGGCCCTTGCCGGCCACCTGCGCGGCGCGGATATAGTCCAGCGTCCAGATCGGCAGCGCCGCGCCGCGCGTCACGCGGGCAAAGACCGGGATATTGAAGATGCCGATGGCGATGATCGCGTTCAGCGCCGAAGGCCCCAGCGCCGCGGTGATCAGGATGGCGATGACCAGGCTGGGAAAGGCAAAGACCAGGTCGTTGCCGCGCATCACCACCTCGTCGATCCAGCCGCCCGCGCGCGCGGCGGCGAGCAGGCCCAGCGGCACGCCGAAGCCCATCCCGATGCCCACGGCGACCAGCGCCACCGCGATCGAGGTCCGCGCGCCGACCATGATCATCGCCAGCATGTCGCGGCCGAAATGGTCGGTGCCCAGCCAATGCGCGGCCGAGGGCGGCTGCAGCTTCTGCGCGATGGCGATCTGCGTCACGTCGCCCGGCGTCCAGACGAAGGACAGCAGCGCCGCGACCAGCGCCAGCCCGGCGAGGGCGCCGCCGAAGGCCAGCGACCACCTCATCGGCGCAGCCTCGGGTCGACCAGCGCATAGCTGAGGTCGACGAGGAAGGTGACCAGGATCACGGCGGCGACCAGCACCAGCACCGCGCCCTGCACCACGATCAGGTCGCGCTGGGTGATGGCCTGGAAGATCAGCCGGCCCAGGCCGGGCAGGTAGAACACGTTCTCGATGATGATCGCCCCCGCCAGCAGGAACGAGAACTGCATGCCGAGGATGGTCAGCACCGGGATCAGCGCATTGCGCAGCGCGTGGCGCGACAGCGCCTGCCCGGCGGTCAGCCCCTTGGCGCGGGCGGTGCGGATATAGTCCTGGCCCAGGGTCTCGACCAGGGCCGAGCGCAGCACCCGCGCCAGGATCGCCGCCTGCGGCAGCGCCAGCGCGACGGCGGGCAGGATCAGCGATTTCAGCGCCGCGCCGGGATGGCTCCAGCCCGGAAAGCCGCCGGCGGGCAGCAGGCGCAGGTTCACCGCAAAGACCAGCACCAAGAGCATGGCGAACCAGAAATTCGGCAGCGCGATGCCGATCTGGGTCGCGCCCATCACCGCCGTCTCGGCCGGCCGGCCCCGGCGCCCGGCCGCGAACATGCCGATGGGCAGCGCCACCGCCACCGCCAGCACCAGCGCCAGAACCGCCAGGGGCAGCGAGACCTGCATCCGGTCGAGGATCATCCCCGCCACCGGCGTCTTGTAGGTGAAGCTGTGGCCCAGGTCGCCGGTCACGACGCCGCCGAGCCAGTGCAGGTAGCGCAGCGGCAGCGGCAGGTCCAGGCCCAGCTGCTCGCGCAGCGCCGCGACGGTTTCGGGCTGCGCGCCGGTGCCCAGCATGAAGCTGGCCGGGTCGCCCGGCACCAGTTCCACCACCGCAAAGATCAGCGCCGAGGCCACGAGCAGGCTCAGGCCAAGCGAGATCAGGCGTCTGGTCACATAGCGCAGCATGGCAAAACGCTAATCCGCGGCCGGGCGGCGGTAAAGGTGGCTATAAGGTTCAAGGAACCTCGATCTTGCCGATCAACGGCACGTCGTCGTCCAGGCTGATGCTGTGGCGCTCGATCATGCGATGCACCTGCGGCGGTTCGGCGCCGCGGTGCAGGCGGTGCAGGTCCTCATAGATCGGGAAATCGGCCTTGGTGCGGCGCAGGTTGTGGCGGACATATTCGTCCCAGGTGGCGATGTGATAGCTTTCGGTCCAGCGCTCGGGGTGTTCCAGGTCGCGCAGCAGCGCCCAGCCGCGCGCGCCGTCGCGGCGGCGGATATTGCGGCGCAGGGCCATCAGGCGCAGGAACTCGGGCACGTCGAGCTGGTCGATCTCATAGTCGATCATCACCATGATCGGGCCGGACCGGCCGCGCAGGTCCAGCGCCAGCTCGGGCTCGCGAAAGCGGTTCACCGGGTCCAGGTCCAGCGTGGCGAATTCCGGGATGCGCAGCCAGTATCCGGCGATGGCGCCCAGCATCAGCGGCACCGAGGCGGCGACCAGCGCGGTGTTCACGCTGTAATTGTTCGCGACCGAGCCCCAGATCCAGCTGCCCGCGGCCATGCCGCCAAAGACCGCCGTCTGATAGAGCGCCAGCCCGCGCGCCACCACCCAGCGCGGCGTCGACAGCTGCACGGTGACGTTGAAGAGCGACAGCGCCAAGACCCAGCTGGCGCCGGCGGGCAGCATGGCAAGCGCGTGGACCCAGGTCTGTTCGGTCAGCCCCAGCAGCAGCGCCGCGCCGGCAAAGGCCGCGAAGGCCAGGCGCACGACGTTTTCGTTGTTCAGCCGCTCGCGCACCATCGGGTTGATCAGCGCGCCGCAGATCGCCCCCAGACCGAAGCAGCCAAGCAAGAGGCCGAACAGCAGCGAGCCGCCCGAGGGGTTCTGCTTGGCGACCAGCGGCAGCAGCGCCATGATGACGATGGCGGAAAAGCCGAAAAGCGCGCCGCGCGACATCACCCGGACCAGGTTCGGCGACAGCGCGACATAGCGCAGCCCGGCGCCGACGGCGGCGACGAAGGGCTCGGGCGTGGTGGTGCGCGGCGGCGTCACCGGATGCCAGCGCGTCAGCGCGCCCAGCAGCGGGATATAGCTGACCGCGTTCACCGCGAAGGCGGCGGCGGCGCCGAAGGCCGCGGTGATGATGCCGCCCACCGCCGGCCCGACGCTGCGCATCAGGTTGAAGCCGACCGAGTTCAGCGACACCGCCGCCGGCAGGTCCTCGCGCGGGACCAGGTCCTGCATGCTGGCCTGCCAGGGCGGGTTGTAGATCGCCTGGCCGACCCCGATCAGGAAGGTCAGCGACAAGAGCAGCAGCGGCGTCATCCAGCCCTGCCAGGTCAGCACCGCCAGCAGGACCGAGACCGCCGCCATGAAAAGCTGCGCGCCCAGAAGCAGCGTGCGCCGGTCCAGGATGTCGGCCAGCGCCCCCGACAGCAGCGCGAACAGCATGATCGGCAGCGTGTTCGAGGCCTGCACCAGCGCGATCAGCGTGGCCGAGTCGGTCAGCTGCGTCATCATCCAGGCCGCACCGACCGCCTGCACCAGCGCGCCGAAGTTCGAGATCAGCGTCGCCGACCACAGCAGGCGGAAGTCATGGTGCCGGAACGGGGCAAAGGGGTTCTTGCGGGCAGTCGCTGGCATCGGGGTAACCTGTTCGCTTGGCTCCAACCTTAGGCAGCCCTCGCGCGGGCCGCAATCGCCGCCGCCGATTCTGTGAAGGACCGCCATATCTTGTGCCATTTCCAGGATGTGTCGAAGAAGTTACGGAAATATCGCCACAGACGCTTGGATCATTGCGCAGACCGCGCCATTTCGACGCAACTTCGGGATTTCATTTCCGGCGCTGCTGCTATCTTTGCGGAAATCTTCTTCGACAGGGTGCGCGAACATGAAAGTCATCGTTCTGGGGGCCGGCGTTCTGGGTGTCACCTCGGCCTGGTATCTGGCCAAGGCCGGGCATGAGGTCACGGTCATCGACCGCCAGGCCGGCCCGGCGCTGGAGACGAGCTTTGCCAACGCGGGCGAGATCTCGCCCGGCTATTCCTCGCCCTGGGCGGCGCCCGGCATTCCGATGAAGGCGCTGAAATGGATGTTCCAGCGCCACGCGCCGCTGGTGATCCAGCCGCGGCTGGACTGGCAGCGCCTCTCGTGGATGACGCGGATGCTGGGCAACTGCACCTCGGCCGCCTATGCGGTCAACAAAAGCCGCATGGTCCGCGTCGCCGAATACAGCCGCGACTGCCTGGGCGAGCTGCGGGCCGAGACCGGCATCCATTACGACGAGCGCACCCAGGGCACGCTGCAGGTGTTTCGCAAGCAGGAACAGCTGGACGGCGCCGGCAAGGACATCGAGGTGCTGCGGGCCGACGGCGTGCCCTTCGAGCTGCTGGACCGCGCCGGCTGCATCGCGGCCGAGCCGGGGCTGGCCGGTGCCGCCGACCGCATCGTCGGCGGGCTGCGCCTGCCGGGCGACGAGACCGGCGACTGCTTCAAGTTCACCAACCGCCTGGCCGAGATGGCCGCGGCGGCCGGCGTGACCTTCCGCTGGGGCGTCGGCATCGAGGCGCTGGAGGCCGAGGGCGGACGCATCAGCGCCGTGCGCACCGATCGGGGCCGCATGGTGGCCGACCGCTATGTGCTGGCGCTGGGCCCGCATTCGCCGCTGCTGGTGCGTCCCTTGGGCATCAAGCTGCCGATCTATCCGCTCAAGGGCTATTCGCTGACCATCGACATCCAGGACGAAAGCCGCGCCCCGGTCTCGACCGTGATGGACGAGACCTACAAGGTCGCGATCACCCGTCTGGGCGACCGCATCCGCGTCGGCGGCCTGGCCGAGATCGCCGGCTACGACCTGAGCCTGAACCCGCGCCGCCGCGCCACGCTGGCGAAATCGGTCGGCGAGATGTTCGTCGGCGCGGGCGATCCCGACAAGGCGCAGTTCTGGACCGGGCTGCGGCCGATGACGCCCGACGGCACGCCCATCGTCGGCGCGACCCCGATCCCGAACCTGTTCCTGAACACGGGCCACGGCACGCTGGGCTGGACCATGTCCGCGGGTTCGAGCCGGGTGCTGGCCGACCTGATCTCGGGGCGCCGGCCGGACATCCAGTCCGAGGATCTGGGCTATGCCCGCTATCTGAAGGGCCGCAAACCCGCCGCGACGGGCGCGCTGCAACCGGCGAATGCCTGATCCCGCCGCATGAAGAAGGGGCCCGCGCGGGCCCCTTTGCTTCCGTTCTGCCGCAGGTCAGGCGCGCTGGATCAGCGAGATCACGGCCAGCAGGATCACCGCGCCGATGGTGGCGAAGATGATCGTGCCCAGGATCGGGGCCGAGGCGGCCATGCCGATGCCCAGCATCGGAAACAGCCAGCCGGCGATCACCGCGCCGACGATGCCGACGACGATGTTCATCAGCAGGCCCTGGCCGTGGCCCTTGACGATCAGCCCGGCCAGCCAGCCGGCGATCGCGCCGATGATGAGGGTGATGAGCAGAGCGGTCAAGGTCATGGGAACGCTTCCTTTGCATGGCTTGCGGTTTCGCGCCGCAGCGGCGGAAAGCCGGTCTGGCGGGAAAACGCCGATCGCGCCGCGCAGGTTCCGCCACCCGCCTGCAACCCGCTGATGGCGCGCGATTTGGCAACAGTCCGGTAACGATTGCGTCCGCGAAAAGGCCGGCCACTTGACGACGGACGGCCCGCGAAGGCTGATGGTTCGATCCGAATCGTGTCAAGATCGTGTCTGGCCTGCTGCTCGGTGCCGGTGCGACCGCGACGCAATGTCACGCTGCCACGGCCGCGTCCCTTGCCGGGACGGGGCTCGTTACGAAGGGAAATACCGATGCGCCTTGCACCGCTGATGCTGGCCCTGGGCCTTGGCCTTGCCGCCTGCGCGCCCACTCCGCAGACCCCGGCCTCCGCGCCCGTCGACATGGGCCCCTATGGCGCCCGCACCGACGAGGGCCCGAGCGGCCAGCCGATCGAGATCCACGCCGTCCGCCCCGCCTATCTGACCGACCGCAACCGCCGCCAGCAGGTCGCCTATAACGGTCCCGAGGCCGCCGGCACCATCGTCGTCGATCCCTATGCGCGTTTCCTCTATCACGTGCAGGGCAATGGTCAGGCCATGCGCTATGGCGTCGCAGTCGGCCAGGCCGGCAAGAACTTCCAGGGCAATGCCACCATCGGCCGCAAGCAGGCCTGGCCCAGCTGGACGCCCACCGCCAACATGGTCCGCACCCAGCCCGAGCTTTACGGCCCGCTGAAGGGCGGCCTGTCGGGCGGGGTCGACAACCCGCTGGGCTCGCGCGCGCTCTATCTTTATCGCGGCGGCCGCGACACCATGTATCGCATCCACGGCACCATGGACCCGTCCTCGATCGGCAAGGCCACCTCGGCCGGCTGCATCCGGCTGTTCAACCAGGACATCATGGACCTGTTCAACGAGATCCCCAGTGGCACCCCGGTCAAGGTCCGCACCCGCGCCGAAAGCCTGGCGCTGGAGGGGCCGCTGGTCGAGCAGCCGAACGGCTATCTGGCCCCGGCCGGCGGCGCGGTCGAGACCGCCGAAGCCGCGCAGTAACCGCCCGTCGCCGGCGATGTCCCACCCGACGCCCCGGTCCGCAAGGCCGGGGCGTTTCGCGCTGGCAAGCCGCAGCGCCGCGTGGCAGGTTCCGCGCGCAAGGCGTGTTTCAGGAGGATGCCATGACCGTTTCCGATCAGAGTCCGGCCGCATCGCGGGATCTCGACGCCATCGTGACCCAGACCCAGGCCGCCACGCTGCGCCTGCTGGAGCCGGCGGCGCTGACCGGGTTGCAGCGCGAGCTGCGCGCCATGAAAGAGGCCGCCGCCGACGAGCCGATGCGCAAGACGCTGGCCAAGGCGGTGCAGCGCATCGCCGCCGAGAAGCGCCGCCGCGCGGATGCGGGCCCCGAGGCCGGCGCCGCTGCCGCGCCGGCCCCTGCGGCCGCGCGCGCCGACAAGGCGGACAAGGCCGAGAAGAAGCGGCTGAAGGAGGCCGAGCAGGCCGAGAAGAAGCGCGTCAGGGAGGCGGAGAAATCCGAACGCCAAGCCGCCCGCAAGGCCGAGAAGCAGGCCGCGCGCAAGGCCGCGAAACTGGCCGGGCAGGGCGGAGATACGCCCGCGAAACCTGCCGGGGCCAAGGCCGCGGGCAAAGCCGGGGCAGGGACGGGGGCAGGGACTGGGGCCAAGGGTTCCGGCAAGCCCGGCAAGGCCAAGGGCAAGAAGGCCGAATGAGCGCGCGGGCGCGGTTCCCAAGCCGCGCCTTGCCTGCTATCTGGGGCGCAGCCTTCCTCGTTTCGAGTTTCCGATGCGCCGTCTGGTTCCGGTCCTTGTCGCCCTCCTGCTGTCCGTCCTGAGCCCCGCCCTGGCCTATGAGGCGGTGGATGCGGTGCACGGGCTGAAGGCGCCGCGCGTCTCGGACCGGCTGCGCTGCACCGATGACGGCACGTTCTGCATTTCGGTCGCGACCTATGTCCCCGATGTCTGCATGGCGATCGAGCGGGCGGCGGGGCGGCACGGGCTCGACCCGCATTTCTTTGCCCGGCTTTTGTGGAAGGAAAGCCTGTTCGAGCCGGGCGCGATCAGCCCGGTCGGCGCCATGGGCATCGCCCAGTTCATGCCCGGCACGGCCGAGATGGTCGGGCTTGACGACCCGTTCAACCCGGCCAAGGCCATCGAGGCCAGCGCCCGCTACCTGCGCAAGCTGACCGACGGTTTCGGCAGCGTCGGCATGGCCGCCGTGGCCTATAACGGCGGCGAGAACCGCGCCGCGCGCTACTTGGCCCAGGGCGGCAGCCTGCCCTGGGAGACGCAGGATTATGTCCAGGCCATCACCGGCCTGACCGCCGCAAGCTGGCGCGAAAGCCCGCCCAAGGTGCTGGACATCCGGCTGGACAAGCAGCGCAGCTTCCGCGAGGCCTGCATCGACCTGGCCGGCAAGCGCAAGCTGCGCGAGTTCAACACGCCCGAGCATCCCTGGCCCTGGGGCGTGATCGTGGCCACCCACCCCAGCCAGTCGGGGGTCTCGGCCCAGGTCTCGCGCTTGAACCGGCAGTTGCGGCCGATCCTGGGCGGCAAGCGGGTCAGCTACGTGCGCCGCAAGATCTCGGGCGGGCCGAGGAAGGTCTATACCGCGCAGATCGGCTATTCCTCGAAGACCGAGGCCTATGCCTTCTGCAACCGGTTGCGCGGCGTCGGCGGGCGCTGCCTGGTGCTGAAGAACTGAAGCGCGGGCGCCGGTGGCGCCGTTGCTGTCGGGTATTTGTGAAACAGTGAAGGGCTCAGTCCCGCCAATGCACCGCGGTGAGGTCGTTGGCGGGCATCGGGGCGTTTTCCCACAGGCCCTCGATCTCGGCCTTGGCGACGCCGGTTTTCGCCAGCTGGAACAGGTAGGCGTTGGCGTAGTCCTCGGCGATGATCTTCTGCGCCTGCTTCAGCAGCGTCGCGCGTTCCGCCGGGTCGGTGGCGGCGTCGAGCTGTGCCATCACCGCGTTGAAATCGGGGTTGGCATAGTTGAAGTAATAGCCTTCGCGGCCGTAGATGCCGATGTCCATCGGCTCGACATGGCTGATGATCGTCAGGTCGTAATCGGCATTCTTGAACACCTGTTCCAGCCACTGCGCCCATTCCATGTTGGTGGTCGTGGTCTGGATGCCGACGGCGCGCAGCTCGGCCGCCAGGATCTCGCCGCCGCGGCGGGCATAGGGCGTGGGCGGCAGCGCAAGGCGCAGGGTCAGGTTTTCCGCCCCGGCCTCGGCCAGCAGCTTCTTCGACAGCGCGGGGTCGTATTGCGATTGCGCCGTCAGGTCGAGGTAATCGGGGTTGTGCGGCGCGAAATGCGTGCCGATCGGGGTGCCATAGCCGAACATGGCGCCGTCGATCAGCTCCTGGCGGTTGACGGCATGGGCGATGGCCTCGCGCACGCGCTTGTCGGAGAGGGCCGCGGTCTTGTGGTTCATGGCGAGGATGGTCTCGCCCTCGGTGGTGCCGACCAGCACCTTGAAGCGCGGATCGGCTTGCAGCTGCGCCAGCGTTTCGGGCGCGGGATAGATCGGGAAGGCGTCCACGTCGCCAGCCATCATCGCCGCGAAGGCCGCCGTCGGGTCGCCGATGAAGCGGAAGGTTGCGGTCTTCAGCGCCGGCTTCGCGCCCCAATAGCCGTCGAAGGCGTCGAGCCGGATATGGTCGCCCTGTTTCCATTCACCGAATTGAAACGGGCCGGTGCCGACGGGATGGGTGGCGATGTCCTTGATATTCGCCTCGTCCACCATGACCGCGTCGCCCCAGGCCAGCTTGAAGGGAAAGCCGCCGTCCGGGGCCTTCAGCGTGATGCGGACGGTCTGCGGGTCCAGCGCCTCGACTGTCTCGATGCCCTCGAACAGGGCCTTCTGGGCGTTGGTGCTGTCGGGCGCGCGGGCGCGGTCCAGCGAAAAGATCACGTCCTGCGCGTCGAAACCGCTGCCGTCGTGAAAGCTGACGCCCGGGCGCAGGTGGAAGGTATAGGTCTTGCCGTCCGCCGTTTCCCAGCGTTCGGCGAGGCCGGGCTTGACGCTGCCATCGGGGCCGATGCGGGTCAGGCCCTCGAAGAGGTTCGCATAGACCACCTCGTCGATGGCGGCGGCGGCGCCTCCGGTCGGGTCGAGATTCGGCGGCTCCAGCACCATGGCCAGCGTGATCGCGTCCTGCGCGGCCATGGCCGGCGTGGCGAGAAGCGCGGCCGCGGCCGCCGCCTGCATCAATCTTGCGAACATCGTTCCCCCTCCGGCCGGTTTTCCGGGGCGCACATTCCGGGCAAAACGCCCGGCGATCAAGCCCGCTTCTCGGTCAGCTGCTGCGCGAGGCCCGCGAACATCAGCCAGAGCGAGGTCAAGAGAAGCCCCCAGCGCGCCACGCTTTGCGGGTGGAAATCGACCAGCACCGCCCAGACCGCGAAGCCGACCCAGGCCGCGCAGACCGGCAGCGAGATCAGCCGCCAGCGCTCGGTCCGCACCGGGTGGATGAACTTGACGTTGGTGAACATGGTCACCGCCAGCGCCACCACGATCAGCAGGATGACCCAGAAGTTCGGCTTGAGCGCGAAGAGCACCAGCACCACCATGTTCCAGCAGGCCGGAAAGCCGGCGAAGGAATTGTCCTTGGTCTTCATGCGGGTATCGACGAAATAGATCACGCTGCCATAGGTGATGGCGATGATGGCGATCCAGCCGGTCCAGCCGGGCAGCAGGCCCGACATGAAGAGCGCGTAAGCCGGGATGAAGACATAGGTCAGGTAGTCGATGATCAGGTCCATCAACACCCCGTCATAGGTCGGCCAGTTCTTCTTGACGTGGTAGCGGCGCGCCAGCGGGCCGTCGACGCCGTCGACGATCAGCGCGATCACCAGCCAGAAGAACATCTTCGACCATTCCGCATTGGCCGCGGCCAGCAAGGCAAGCATCGACAGGACCGCGCCGGTGGCGGTCAAGAGATGCACGGACAGGGCTTTGAGGCGGGAATTCATCCTATGCTTCTGTCACCGAACGGTCATGATCGCAAGTTCGTGATGGTTGCAGAGCCGCATTTCGCCCGGGGCGTGGTGCAGGACGGCGGCGCGCGGTCAGCGGACGAATTCTTCGGCCGCGTAGCCCTGCAGATACAGAAGCGCCGTCAGGTCGCCGTGGTTGATGCGCAGGTCGACCTGCGCCGCGACCACGGGCTTGGCATGCAGCGCGACGCCCATGCCCGCCAGTTGCAGCATGCCGAGGTCGTTGGCGCCGTCGCCCACCGCCAGCGCATCGGCCGGGGTCAGGCCGCGGGCGGCGGTGATCTGTTCCAGTGCCTCGACCTTGGCCTCGCGGCCCAGCACCGGCAGGCTGACATGGCCGGTCAGCACGCCTTCCTCGGCGAGCAGCGTGTTGGCGCGATGCTCGTCGAAGCCGAGCGCGGTCGAGACCGGGCCGGTGAAGACGGTGAAGCCGCCCGAGACCAGCGCGCTGTGGGCCCCCTGCGCCCGCATGGTCGCGACCAGGGTGCGCCCGCCGGGGGCCAGGGTGATGCGGCTGTCCAGCACCTCGCCGATGACCGATTCGGGCAGGCCGGCCAGCAGGCCGACGCGGGCGATCAGCGATTCGTGGAAGTTCAGCTCTCCGTTCATCGCGGCGGCGGTGATGGCGGCGACGCGTTCGCCGACGCCGGCGAAATCCGCGAGCTCGTCGATGCATTCCTGCTGGATCATGGTCGAATCCATGTCGGCGAGCAGCACCGCCTTGCGCCGGCCGCGCGTCGGCTGGACGGCCAGGTCGAAGCCCTGTACCTGAAGGCTTTCCCAGGCGTCCCAGAAATCGGCCGGCGGCGCCTCGACCGGGAATTCGGCGGCGATGCGGTCATCGAGCCAGATCGTGTGGCCGGCGTCCCAGCGGCTGCGCAGGGCATCGACCATGGCCGCGGTCAGGTCGGCGCGATCGGGGGCGGCAAGGACGGTGACGGTGAACATGGCTGCCCCTTCGGCGGTTCGTTTCGGCGGTCGTTCCGGGCAGCACTAGCCAAAGCGCGGCGGCGGATCAATCGGTCGGATTCGTGCCATGGATCTGTCGCATCCAGGGCTTGCAATTTCTTCTTGCGGGAATCCGTGCCGGGCTGTAGAGCCCTCCGTGGGACACGCCGCCCCAACGCGGCGCTATCTAGCTGGAAGGCTATTCAGAATGAGCATGACTGCTCCGGCCGCGCGTCCGGTCAATCCGCGCTTTTCCTCGGGCCCCTGCGCCAAGATCCCCCAATTTTCGCTGGACATGCTTGCCGATGCGCCGCTGGGCCGTTCGCATCGTGCCGCCGTGGGCAAGGCCAAGCTGGCCGAAGCCATCGAGTTGACCCGCGCGGTCCTGGACGTGCCGGCCGATTACCGCATCGGCATCGTGCCGGCCTCGGACACCGGCGCGGTCGAGATGGCGCTGTGGTCGCTCTTGGGCGCGCGCAAGGTCGAGATGCTGGCCTGGGAAAGCTTCGGCGAGGGCTGGGTCACCGACGTGGTCAAGCAGCTGAAGCTGGATGCGGTGGTCCGCAAGGCCGATTACGGCAAGATCGTGGATTTCGCCGAGGTCGATTTCGACAATGACGTGGTCTTCACCTGGAACGGCACCACCTCGGGCGTGCGGGTGCCGAACGGCGACGCCATTCCGGCCGACCGCGCCGGGCTGACCATCTGCGACGCGACCTCGGCCGCCTTCGCGATGGAGCTGCCCTTCGACAAGCTCGACGTGGTGACCTTCAGCTGGCAGAAGGTGCTGGGCGGCGAGGGTGCGCATGGCATCCTGATCCTGAGCCCGCGCGCCGTCGAGCGGCTGGAGAGCCATACCCCCGCCTGGCCGCTGCCGAAGATCTTCCGCATGACCAAGGGCGGCAAGCTGATCGAGGGCATCTTCAAGGGCGAGACCATCAACACGCCCTCGATGCTGTGTGTCGAGGATTACCTGGTGGCGCTGAAATGGGCGCAAGCCCTGGGCGGCCGCAAGGCGCTGATCGCGCGGGCCGAGGCCAATGCCAGGGCCGTGCGCGACTTCATCGCCACCCGCGACTGGATCGCCGACCTGGCCGAGGATCCGGCCACCGCCTCGACCACCTCGGTCTGCCTGAAATTCACCGATCCGCGCATCAAGGACGGCGCGGCTTTCGCCAAGGCCGTCGCCAAGCGGCTGGAGAAGGAAGGCGTGGCGCTGGACGCCGGCGCGTATCGCGATGCACCCCCCGGGCTGCGCATCTGGTGCGGCTCGACCGTCGAGGCCTCGGATGTGGCGGCGCTGATGCCCTGGATCGAGTATGCCTTCGAGGCCGAGATCGAGGCGCAGGCCGCCCTGGCCTGACCTGCCGGACCGGGGCTCTGCCCCGGACCCCGGGATATTTGGACAAGAAAGAAACATCGCGCGGGGCCGGCGGGGCCCCGGCTGTTCCCGCATATCCAAGAGGATAGAGAAGATGCCCAAGGTTCTTGTTTCGGACAAGCTGTCGGAAACCGCCGTGCAGATCTTTCGCGATCGCGGCGTCGAGGTGGATTACCTGCCGGATCTCGGCAAGGACAAGGAGAAGCTGGCCGAGGTGATCGGTCAGTATGACGGGCTGGCCATTCGCTCGGCCACCAAGGTGACGGCGAAGCTGCTGGAGAATGCCACCAGGCTGAAGGTGATCGGCCGCGCCGGCATCGGCGTCGACAATGTCGATATCCCGGCCGCCTCGAAGAAGGGCGTCATCGTGATGAACACGCCCTTCGGCAACTCGGTGACCACGGCCGAACATGCCATCGCGCTGATGTTCGCGGTGGCGCGGCAGCTGCCCGAGGCCAGCGTTTCGACCCATGAGGGCAAGTGGGAGAAGAACCGCTTCATGGGCGTCGAGGTCTTCAACAAGACGCTCGGCATCATCGGCGCGGGCAATATCGGCTCGATCGTCATCGACCGGGCGCTGGGACTGAAGATGAAGGTCTTGGCCTATGACCCCTTCCTGTCCGAGGAGCGGGCCAAGGAGCTGGGCGTGAAGAAGGTCGAGCTGGACGAGCTGCTGGCCAAGGCCGATTTCATCACCCTGCATGTGCCGCTGACCGAGAAGACCAGGAACATCCTGTCGCGCGAGAACCTGGCCAAGACCAAGAAGGGCGTGCGCATCGTCAACGCCGCGCGGGGCGGGCTGATCGACGAGGCGGCGCTGGCCGAACTGCTGAAGTCGGGCCATGTCGCCGGGGCGGCGCTGGACGTCTTTGCCGTCGAGCCCGCGACCGAAAGCCCGCTCTTCGGCCTGCCCAATGTGGTGGTGACGCCGCATCTGGGCGCCTCGACCACCGAGGCGCAGGAGAACGTGGCCCTGCAGGTCGCCGAGCAGATGTCGGATTACCTGCTGACCGGCGCGGTGCAGAACGCGCTGAACATGCCCTCGGTCACCGCCGAGGAGGCCGCGACCATGGGGCCGTGGCTGAAGCTGGCCGGGCATCTGGGCACCTTCATCGGCCAGATGACCGATGAGCCGATCAAGGCGATCAACGTGCTCTACGACGGCTCGGTCGCCGAGATGAACCTGAAGGCGCTGAATGCCGCGGTGATCGCCGGGGTGATGAAGGCGACGAACCCGGATGTGAACATGGTCTCGGCGCCCGTGATGGCGGCCGAGCGCGGCGTGCAGCTGCAGACCACGACCCAGGCCAAGACGGGCGTCTTCGACGGCTATATCAAGGTGACCATGGTGACCGACCGCCGCGAACGCTCGATCGCCGGCACGGTGTTCAGCGACGGCAAGCCGCGCTTCATCCAGATCCGCGGCATCAACGTCGATGCCGAGATCGGCGCGCATATGCTCTATACCCGCAACAAGGACGTGCCTGGCGTGATCGGCGCGCTGGGCATGACCCTGGGCGACCTGGGCGTGAACATCGCCAACTTCACCCTGGGCCGGACCCATGCCGGCGACGACGCCATTGCCATTCTCTACCTGGACGAGGCGATGGCGCCCGAGGCGGTCGAGGCGCTGCGCGCCACCGGCAAGTTCCTGCAGGTGCGGCCGCTGCAATTCGAGGTTTGAACCTTGCGAACCCCCGGGGCATGGTTCCCGGGGGTTCGGCTTTCAGGAGGCGCCATGCGGACCTATGCCATCGGGGACATCCACGGCCAGCTGAGCCTGCTGCAACAGGCGCATGCGCGCATCGCCCGCGACGACGCGGCGCGGGGCGGCGTCTCGCAGCTGGTCCATGTCGGCGATCTGGTGGATCGCGGCCCCGATTCCCGCGGCGTCATCGACTACCTGATGCAGGGCCAGGCCGAGGGCCGGCCCTGGATCGTGCTGAAGGGCAATCACGACCGCTTCCTGCCGCGCTTTGCCACCGAGCCGGACTGGATCGACGCCGGGCTGGCCTCGGGGCGGCACTGGCTGGATCATGAGACGCTGGGCGCGGCGCAGACGCTGGCCTCCTATGGGATCACGCTCGGCGACCGCGCCGGCACCCACGCCGCGGTGCTGGACCGGGTGCCGCAGGCGCATCTGCGCTGGCTCGAGGCGCTGCCGCTGTGGCACCTGACCCCGCAGGCGCTGTTCGTCCATGCCGGCATCCGCCCGGGCGTCGACCTGGCGCGGCAGACCGAGCAGGATCTGGTCTGGATCCGCAAGGGCTTTCTTGACGACGCCCGCGACCACGGCCCGCTGGTCGTGCATGGCCATACCGTGGTCGAGCGGGTCACGCATTTCGGCAATCGCCTGGCCATCGACACCGGCGCCGGCCATGGCGGGCCGCTGAGCGTGGTGGTCTTCGACGAGACCGGCCTGCACCTGCTGACCGATACCGGGCGCGCGCCCCTGGCCGCTGCCTGATCCTGTGGCGCTGCGGCCATCGCGCAGGCGTGAAATCCCTAAAATCAAGGGCATCCATTGACGCAGGCCGGGCAGGGGCCAAATATGACGTTATCATGACATTCAGGCGCCGGCCCCTTCGCCGACGCCAGGAGGCGAGGCGCCGTGCAGTCCCTATCCGTGATCCTTCAGCTGGCGGGTGCCGTGGCGCTGTTGCTGTTCGGCCTTGGGCTGGTGCGCGACGGCATGCTGCGCGCCTTCGGGATGAAGCTGAAGGTGGCATTGGGGCGGGGCACCGGGACCGGGCTGCGGGCCTTCGTCTCGGGGCTGCTTGCCACGCTGGGGCTGCAAAGCTCGACCGCGACGGCGCTGATGACGGCCTCTTTCGTGGATCGCGGCATGATCCGGGCCAAGATGGCCCAGGTCGTGCTGCTGGGCGCCAACCTTGGCACGGCGCTGACCGCCTGGATCGTCGCCTCGGGGATCGAGGCGCTGGTGCCGGCGCTGCTGCTGCTGGGCCATGTCCTGCGCCGGCGCGACCAGCGGACATGGTCGGGGGCCGGGCTGGCGCTGATCGGCATCGCGCTGATGCTGCTGTCGCTGTCGCTGCTGACCGGGGCGACCGAACCCTTGCGCGATTCGGCGGCCATGGCCGCGTTCCTGGCCATGCTGGGCGATGCCTGGCCGGTGGCGCTGGCCTTCGCGGCCGGGCTGGCGGTGGTCTGTTCGTCCTCGCTGGCGGTGGTGATGCTGGTGCTGTCCCTGGGCATGGCGCCGGCGCTGACGGTGGTGCTGGTGCTGGGCGCGAACCTGGGCGGGGCGATTCCGCCGCTGCTCGCGACCGCGGGGCAGGGGGTGGCGGCGCGGCGGGTGGCCCTGGGCAACCTGATCGTGCGCGGCATCGGCTGCCTGCTGGCGCTGCCGCTCGCCGGCCAGGCGGCGGCGCTGCTGACCGCGCTGCCGCTGCCCGAAACCGGGCTGGCGGTCGAGGCGCATCTGGCCTTCAACCTGGCACTGGCGGCGGCGATCTGGCCCTTTGCCGGGCTGCTGACCCGGCTGACCGCCATCCTGATGCCCGAGCCCGAGCAAACCCCGCCGATCGAGGCGCAGCTTCTGGACGGCTCGGCGCTGGATGCGCCCGCCGTGGCCCTGGCCCGCGCCAGCCGCGCCGCGCTTGCCATCGGCGACGTGGTCGAGCGCATGCTGCAGCAGGCCCGCACCGCATTCGCGCGTGGCGACGACGCGCCCTTGGCCGAGGTCCGCGTGCTCGAGGACCGGGTCGACCGCATGCAGCAGGAGGTGAAGGGCTTCCTGTCGCGCCTGGGCCGCGAGGCGGGCGAGGATGAGCGGCGCCAGGCCATCACCATCCTCGACTACGTCATCAACCTCGAGCATGTCGGCGACATCATCGACAAGGGCCTTGCGCCCGAGATCCGCAAGAAGGCGGGCCTGGCGCTACGCTTTTCCGAGGAGGGCTATCGCGAGCTCGACGGGCTGTTCCTGATGACGATCGAGAACCTGCGCGTGGCGCAGACCGTGTTCATGACCCGCGACCGCGACCTAGCCCGGCAGCTGATGGAGGAAAAGGTCGAGATCCGCCGGCTGGAGCGCCTGTCGGCGCAGCGCCACCTGATGCGGCTGCGCGAGGGGCGCGAGGATAGCCAGCAGACCTCGTCGCTGCATCTCGACATCCTGCGCGACCTGAAGCGGGTGAACGCGCATATCGTCTCGGTCGCGCATCCGATCCTGGACGAGGCCGACCTGCTGATCGAAAGCCGGCTGAAGACGGTGTGAGGCGGGGGCCTGCCATCGTCCTGCGGCGGGCTGGAACCGCGATGGGTCCGGGCGCAAACCGCCTCTCCCGGCCATAGGGGGAATCGCTTCGCACTCCAGGCGGCAGGAAGACCATTTGCCCTCGCATGCCTGCGCTATCCTTGGCTGTTCGTTGCGATTGCGGCGGTGAGCGCCGGGACAAGCCGGATTCGCCTCGGACCGCCCGGCTCCTTCTCGTGGTGCAGCAGGTCGACGGACCCGCCGCAGGTCGGTCAGCTTTCGGCCAGCAGTAGATGCCCGATACTCGGCCCGTGGTCCATGAGCCTGGTCCCGCCGAAAGTCGGTCAGCTTGCAGGTGCAGTCCCGGCGCTGCCCGGACCAGAGCAGGGGAGGGCGTGCGGGTATTTTCCACATCCGGACAGCAGCGGGATCTTTGCTCTCGCGGTCGCTCCGGGCGCTCGGCCTTTGCTGCGGGACCAGAGCCAGACGGCGCCATGGCTCGGGCCGGGGTCCTACTAACCGATCGAGGAGCGATCTCGTGGTGGCAGGCTTGCGGCGTGCCCTCGCAGCGCGCAATCCCGCATCCCCCGCGGGTCGCATCCTACTCTGTCGAGGACCAGGCGCTGCTTCGCAAGCGCGTCATCCACGATCTCGGTCAGGGGCCAAGAAAGCCGATGACAATACGATGGTCGAAGCCTTCTTCGGACCGGCCCACCCGGGTCGGACCTGACGCTCAGGCTGGCCCGTTCCGCGCAGTGGCGATCAACGGATTGCTTCATCCGATCTGGCCTGCCTTGCAGTCCGGCGCCCAGGCTGAAACCCCGCTGCCGGAGAACTTAATCCGGTTGGCGACATTCATCGCTGGCGCAGAGCCACATTGCCTTCGGGCAAAAGGCCCGGGATCGCGCCGAGGGCCCTGAATCCGGGCAGGGCGCATTGAGGGGCCGACCAAGCCCGAGCCGGCAGACCGGCGCCGCTCGCGCCTTCTCCACAGATGGGGCGGTTTTCCGTGCTGGGACACGGGGAAAGCGGAGGTGCATTCTGGACTTCGCGAGTCTCTCGACCGCGCGTGAAGCAATCCGCGCGGGAACGGACGGGTCTGAACGTCAGGTCCGGGGGCACGGTCTTGCGCGTCCGCCGCCGGCTTGCCATGGTGCAAGCGGCAACGGCAGTCGGAGGTCAGGATGCTGAAATGGATCGCCGCGGCGGCGCTGGCCGTCACGCCGGCCATGGCCGACGTGGTCGGCCAGGTCGGGGTCGACTGGGTCGGCAACGACATCATCATCGAGGCCATCGCCGATCCCGATGTGCAGGGCGTGACCTGCCACCTGGCCTATTTCGACCGCTCGGTGATCGACCGGCTCAGCCAGGGCAACTGGTTCGAGGATCCGTCGAACTCGGCCATCGAATGCGCGCGCACCGGGCCGATCAAGATCGGCGACATCCGCCGCGGGCCCAAGGGCGAGGATGTGTTCAGCGCCTCGCGTTCGCTGATCTTCAAGT
This sequence comes from Paracoccus sp. N5, assembly GCF_000371965.1. NCBI lineage: Bacteria > Pseudomonadati > Pseudomonadota > Alphaproteobacteria > Rhodobacterales > Paracoccaceae > Paracoccus > Paracoccus sp. N5. The sequence continues at coordinate 1,955,213 of NZ_AQUO01000001.1, forward strand.
CGCTGCGCGTCAAGCGGATCTATGACGAGAAGAACCAGGTGCTGGTCTATCTGGCCCATGCCGACCAGGTGAAGCAGGGCTCGGCGAAGATGTCGCTTTCCACCGTGGCGCTGGAGCCGGGCGAGGCGCTGCCGGCGCGCTAGACCTTTTGCGGATTTGCGTCGTCATCCCGGGTCATGCGAAACTGCCGCATGCGCCGCAATCCGCGCCCGGCAGGTGGACAGGGGCGCCGGCTGGCTGTATGAGCCCCGCCAAACGGGAATGATGTGATGCGGATTCCGGCCAAATCGGCGAAATACAGTCTGGGCCAGGTGGTGCGCCACCGCGAACATCCCTTTCGCGGGGTGATCTTCGACGTGGACCCGGAATTCGCCAATACCGAGGAATGGTACGAATCCATTCCCGAGGAATCGCGCCCGTCGCGCAACCAGCCCTTCTATCATCTTTATGCCGAGACCGAGGCGACCTATTACGTCGCCTATGTCTCGGAGCAGAACCTGATGCCGGACCAGTCGGGCGAGCCGCTGGAACATCCCGAGGTCACCGAGATGTTCGGCGAATTCCGCGACGGCCATTATCCGCTGCAGGCCGGCCTGAACTGAGCGCCGCCGCGTAGGGGCTCACGAGGCGGCGGCCGGCGGCGCGCAGGGCAGCAGCGCCTCGGTCACCGGGACGATGAAGGCCAGGAAATTGCGGTGCCCCTCGCGGAAATAGCTGAGCGAGGCGGTCAGTTCCTGGATCAGGTACCAGCCGAACCCGCCTTCGGGCAGCAAGAGGATCGAGGCGGTGTCGCCGGGGGCCAGGTCGACAAAGGGCAGGTCGCGCGGATCGAGGCAGGACAGCGGCAGCGGCCGGCCGTCGTCGGTGACCGCGCAGGCGATGCCGCCGACATGGCGCGCGACGCAGAGATGGATCAGCGGCGCATGTGGGCGGCCGCCCAGGCGCATCGCCTCGGTCCGGGTGCCGTGTTCGCAGATGTTGTTCAGCACCTCGGCCAGCGCCAGCTCGAGCTTAGCGATCACCTCGTCCTCGGCGCTGCCGTCGAACCTTTCGCGCATGAAGAGCAGCGCCGCGCGCACGGTTTCCGGATCGGCGCGAAAGATGCGGTGGAACATCGGATGCCGCCCGGGCGGCGGTTGGCGCAGCCGCTTTTCCGCCGGCGGAGGGGACAGGCTCATGGCGCGGGGCTTTCCGTCTGGCTGCCGTCATCCGGATCCTGACGGATGTTCAGCACAGTGTCCATGCGGGTGAGCCGGAAGACCCGCGCCACATTCGGCGTCAGCCGCGCCAGCACCAGCGGCCGGTCGGGCGGCATGGCCTTGTAGATGGCGATCACCGCGCCCAGGCCCGAGCTGTCCATGAACTCCACCGCACCCAGGTCGAGCGTCACCGGCGGGCCAGAAGCGCCGATCATGCTGCGCACGCGGTCCTTGAAGGCGGTTGCGACCATGGCGTCCAGGCGCTTTTCGTCGACGCGGATCGTCAGCCCGTCCTGCTGGGGCAGCAATGTCATGTGCATCCTCTGGCTCCGTCACTGTGGCCTCGGTTCATCACTAGCGCGAAAATATTACCAGCCGGTAAGCGGCGCAGCGGTTTCCCGCCCCTGCACCGGCAGGAATTTCTGCGCAATTCTAACCAGTTTACTGTCCCTGCCGCCCTTGACCTGTCTCAAAGGGCAGCCGGGTCGCAGATTGAAGGCGGGCGGCGAAGCGGGATAGGGTCGGACATGGACCGGCACGAGATGACCCCATGCGTTTTGCCCTTCTTCCCGCGGCCCTGCTGGCGGCCTGCGCCATGAGCGCCGCTGCCGCGCAGGCCGGCCTGAGCTGTCCCGAGCCCGGCGATGCGCTGACCGCCCGGCTGTGCGCGGCGCTGCGGCAGGAACTGGACCGGTCCGGCACGCCTGCGCCGCCGCTGACCTTGCAGGCCCATAGCCCCCGCCCCGATCTGCTGCGCGCCCGGCTGAGCATCGGCGAGGGCGCGGGTCGGCGCGACGGACCCGAGCTTGAACTGACGGTGATGGATCGCGCCGAAATCCCCGACAGGCAGCTGAGACAGCTGGCCCGGCTGCTGCTGGACCGGACGCTTCCCCCTGACGAATAGTTTCAAAGGATTTTCCCCATGCCCGATGCGAATTTCAGCTTCTTCACCCGCGACTGGACCCGAAGCGCCGCGGATGACGCCGCCCGCGCCATCCGGGTCGAGGGCGGTGATGCGCCCGCCTCGACCGCGACCGGCTATTCCATCGCGGTCGGCGACACGTTCAACGGCTCGCTCGGCGGGGGGGACGCGGACTGGGTGCGGGTGCAGCTGCAACCCGGCACCTATGTCATCTCGCTGGATTCGCGCGGCAGCGGCGGGGTCTACGACCCCTACCTTCAGGTGATGAACGGCGCCGGCGCGGTGATCGCCTATGACGACGACGGCGGCAGCACCGGGCTGAATTCGCGGCTGGTGCTGAACATCACCCAGGCCGGCACCTATTACCTCGAGGCCGGCAGCTATGCCGATGCCTATAGCGGCGCCTACAGTCTGTCGCTGACCCGCACGGCGCCGCTGCGCAACTTCACCATGCCCGAGATCGCCCGGCAGCTGACCGACGGCTATTGGCAGGATGGCGGCGGCGCGCGCCGCGCCTTCGACGTGGGGCCGGGGGGCGTGCTGAACGTGGACCTGTCCGGCCTGACCCCGGCGGGCCGCGTGCTGGCCGATGCCGCGCTTGCGGCCTGGGAATCGGTGACCGGCATCCGCTTCAACCGCAACCCGGGGCCAAGCGCCACCATCCACATCAGCTTCGACGACAACGATCCGAACAGTGCCTGGTCGAGCTCGGTCACCAGCGGCGGCACCATCATCAGTTCGCACGTCAATGTCAGCACGGACTGGTTGCAATCCTATGGCACCGGCTTCAACACCTACAGCTACCAGACCTATATCCACGAGATCGGCCATGCGCTGGGCCTGGGCCATGCCGGCAACTACAACGGCAATGCCACCTATGGCGTCGACAACCACTATCTGAACGACAGCTGGCAGGCGTCGGTGATGTCCTATTTCTCGCAGATCGACAACACTTCGGTCAATGCGAGCTATGCCTATATCACCTCGGCGATGATCGCGGACATCCTGGCGATGCAGACGCTTTATGGCGCGACCTCGATCCGCACCGGCAACAACACCTATGGCGAGCAGACCAATGCCGGCGCGGCCTATGCCCGCATCGCCACCATGCTGCGCAATGCCGGCAGCCGCGATGACATCGCCTTCACCGTTTTCGACCAGGGCGGCATCGACACGCTGGACCTGTCGGGCGACGACAGCGGCCAGCGCATCAACCTGTCGCAGGGCAGCATCTCCAGCGCCTATGGATTGACCGGCAATATCTCGATCGCGCAGGGCACGGTGATCGAGAATTATCGCGCCGGAAGCGGCTATGACGTGGTGAACGGCAATGCCGCGAACAACGAGATCCATGGCAATGCCGGCAATGACACCCTGCGCGGCAATGCCGGCAACGACCGGCTGTTCGGCGGCGGCGGCGCCGACCTGCTGGAGGGCGGCATCGGCAACGACGCCTATTACATCGACAGAGCGCAGGACCGCGTGGTCGAGGCGGCGGGCGCCGGCATCGACACGGTCTATGCGCCTTTCTCGACGGTGCTGGGGGCCAATCTGGAGAATCTGGTGCTGACCTCGACCGGGGCGCAGAACGGCACCGGCAACGCGCTGGCGAACCAGCTGACCGGCAATGCGGCGGCGAACCGGCTGCAGGGCCTGGACGGCGCGGATACGCTGCTGGGCCAGGGCGGCAATGACACGCTGGAGGGCGGCATCGGTGCCGATGTGCTGAACGGCGGGGCGGGGCGCGATCTGCTGATCGGCGGCGGCGGCAATGACATCTATGTCACCGACGGCAGTGACCAGATCCGCGAGACCGCCGGCCAGGGCACCGACACGGTGCGGGCGCTGGTCTCCATGGCGTTGGGCGCCAATCTCGAGAATCTGGAGCTGATCTCGGGCGGGGCGCAGAACGGCACCGGCAACGGGCTGGCGAACCGGATCACCGGCAATGCCTTTGCCAACCAGCTGAGCGGGCTTCTGGGCAATGACGCGCTGTTCGGGGCCGGCGGCAACGATACGCTGCTGGGCGGGGCGGGCAATGACTCGCTGTTCGGCGGCATCGGCAACGACCTGCTGGTGGGCGGCGTGGGCAATGACCAGCTGAACGGCGGGCTGGGGGCGGATCACTTCGCCTTTCACGCCGGGCGCGACGTGATCCTGGACTTTCAGGACAATGTGGACACGCTGCGCATCGACGATGCGCTGTGGGGCGGCGGGGCGCGCACGGCGGCGCAGGTGCTGTCCTATGCCCGCGTGCTGGGCGGCAATACCGTCTTCGATTTTGGCGGCGGCAATGTGCTGACGCTGAACGGGTTTGGCAGCATCGACGCCCTGCGCGACGACCTGATCGTCATCTGATCCGGCTTGCCCGGAAAACCGGCATGGGGCGTCGCGGCTGCGGCGCCCTTTTTCGTGGCCTGTCGCCGGTTTTTGACCCGGACGCGGAACCCTTGCCGGCCCATCTGCCTTGCTTTTGTGCAAAAGGGCTGCCTTGCCGCGCCAAAGCGGAAAATCCGACGCAGCGCGACCCGGCGGGCGTGGACAGGGCGCGTCCGGATGCGAAGATCGGGGGCAGAGGTAGGGGTCGCAGCGATGACGATGTATTACAATGAAATGGTCGAGGCCGGGCGGGTGCGGGCGCCCTATGCCATGCTCTCCGACTGGATCGAGACCATGCCGGCCGAGATCCGCCAGATGAAGCAGGCCGAGGCCGAGGCGCTGTTCCGCCGCATCGGCATCACCTTCGCCGTCTATGGCGAGGGCGGCGACCCGGACCGGCTGATCCCCTTCGACATGATGCCGCGCGTGTTCCTGCAAGGCGAATGGCGCAAGCTGGAACGTGGCATCAAGCAGCGCGCCCGGGCGCTGAACGCCTTTCTGCGCGACGTCTATGGCCGGGGCGAGATCATCCGCGCCGGCCGCGTCCCGGCCCGGCTGGTCTATCAGAACGCCGCCTATGAAAAGGCCGTGGTCGGCTTCGTGCCGCCGCGCGGCGTCTTTTCCCATATCGTCGGCATCGACATCGTGCGCACCGGTCGCGACGAGTTCTTCGTTCTCGAGGACAATTGCCGCACCCCCTCGGGCGTCAGCTACATGCTGGAAAACCGCGAGATCATGATGCGCATGTTCCCGGCGCTGTTCCGCCACAACCGCATCGAGCCGGTGGACCAGTATTCCGAGCTGCTGCGCCGCACCCTGGCCAGCGTGGCGCCGGCGAAATGCGACGGCGCGCCCACCATCGTCATCCTGACCCCCGGGCATTACAACAGCGCCTATTACGAGCACAGTTTCCTTGCCAACCTGATGGGGGTCGAGCTGGTCGAGGGCAGCGATCTGTTCGTCGATGGCGGCTTCGTCTATATGCGCACCACGCAGGGGCCGAAGCGGGTTGACGTGATCTATCGCCGCATCGACGACCCCTTCCTGGACCCCTTGTGCTTTCGCCGCGATTCCATGCTGGGCGTGCCAGGGCTGATGGATGTCTATCGCTCGGGCGGGGTGTCCATCGCCTCGGCGCCGGGGGCAGGGGTGGCCGACGACAAGGCGGTCTATACCTATGTCCCCGAGATGATCCGATTCTATCTGGGCGAGGAGCCCTTGCTGCAGAACGTCCAGACCTGGGCGCTGTGGAAGGACGAGGATTACCGCTACGTCATGGCCAATCTCAAGGAACTGGTGGTCAAGGAGGTGCATGGCTCGGGCGGCTATGGCATGCTGATCGGCCCCCGCGCCAGTCCCGAGGAGATCGCCCGTTTCCGCAGCCTGATCGAGAAGAACCCCGGCAATTACATCGCCCAGCCGACGCTGGCGCTGTCGACCAGCCCGACCTTCGTCGATGAGGGCATCGCGCCGCGCCATGTCGACCTGCGGCCGTTCTGCCTTTGCGGCGACCGGGTCGAGCTGGTGCCGGGCGGGCTGACGCGCGTGGCGCTGCGCGAGGGCTCGCTGGTGGTGAACTCGTCGCAGGGCGGGGGTGTCAAGGACACCTGGGTTCTGTCGGAATAGGAAAGGTCAGCCATGCTCAGCCGCACCGCCGCCAACCTGTTCTGGATGGGCCGCCACCTGGAACGCGCCGAAACCGCCGCCCGGCTTCTGGACGTGGGCGAACGCATCACGCTGTTGCCGAACACGCCCGAGGGCTATCGCAACGAATGGGAATCGCTGCTGCGGGCCTCGGGCGCGCAGGCGGCCTTTGCCGAACGCTATGGCGAGCAGATCAACCAGGAAAACATCGTCTCCTGGCTGTTCTTCGACCAGGACAACCCGTCCTCGGTCACCTCCTGCATCGAGCGCGCGCGCGAGGGCGGCCGCATCGTGCGCACCGCCCTGACCAGCCAGGTCTGGGATGCGCTGAACACCGCCTATCAGGAACTGCGGGCGCTGACGCGCCGGCCGCGCGCCCAGCTCGACACGCCGATGCTGACCGATTTCACCACCCGCCACGGCTCGACCGTGCGCGGTGCGATCAATGCGACGCAGTTGCGCAACGACGGCTGGCATTTCATCAACCTGGGCTATTCGCTGGAACGCGCCGATGCCACCGCGCGCCTGCTGGACGTGAAATATTTCGTGCTGCTGCCGCGAGTGGAATTCGTGGGCTCGGGGCTCGACAATTACCAGTGGCAGGTGATCCTGCGCGCGCTTTCGGCGCATCGGGCGTTCCATTGGGCCTACGGCGGCGACGTGACGGCGGCCAAGGTCGCCGATTTCCTGATCCTGAACGGCGAAAGCCCGCGTTCGCTCTTGACCTCGCTCTACGAGGCGGTCTGGCATCTCGACGGGCTGGTCAAGCGCTATGGCGAGACGGTGCAGGCCACCGCCTCGGCCAAGGCGCGGCAGACGCTCGACTCGCTGGTCGCCCGCGACATCGAGGCGATTTTCGACGAGGGGCTGCACGAATTCCTGTCCTGGTTCATCAACGAGGTGGCCGGCGTCTCGACCGCCGTGCACGAAGATTACCTCAGCGGGCGGATGTAGGGGGCGTCATGCGACTGAAGATCACCCATGAGACCGGCTATCGCTACGACCATCCGGCGCAGGCGCTGGTGCAGAGCCTGCGGCTGACGCCCTCGGTCCACGAGGGACAGCGCGTCACCGACTGGCAGATCGCGGTCAGCCGCGGCCAGCGCGGCGCCGCCTTCCGCGATGGCGCCGGCGACTGGATCGAGGCCTGGACCGTGCGCGGCCCGGTCGAGGAAATCACCGTCTCGATCTCGGGCCTGGTCGAGACCCGCGATACCGCGGGCGTGCTGCGCGGCCATCGCGAGACGATCAACCCGCTGGTCTATCTGCGCCCGACCGCGCTGACCGCCGCCGACGCGGCGCTGTGCGCGCTGGCGCAGGACGTCGCGGGCGAGGATGCGCTGGACCTGGCGCACCGGCTTTCGGCCGCCGTGACCGGGGCCATCGCCTATCTGCCCGGCGTGACCGAGGCGCTGACCTCGGCCGCCGAGGCCCTGGCGCTGGGGCATGGCGTCTGCCAGGACCATGCCCACGCCCTGATCGCCTGCGCCCGGCATCGCGGCCTGCCGGCGCGTTATGTCTCGGGCTACCTGCATTCGACCATCGACGGCACGCCGCATGACGCCGCCCATGCCTGGGCCGAGATCCATGTCGGCCCGCTGGGCTGGGTCGGCTTCGATGCCGCCAATGCCTGTTGCCCGGACGACCGCTATGTCCGGCTGGGCTCGGGCTATGACGCGGACGACGCGGCGCCGGTGCGCGGCACCACCTTCGGCTCGGGCCGCGAGAGCCTGGACGTGCGCGTGCAGGTCGAGGAAATGAGCCAGGAGCAATAGCCGATTCTTGCGCCGCGCGCGCCGCGGCCCTATGTGCGGCTGATCTGCAAAGGCTGGTGGACGGTCATGACCTATTGCGTCGGTTTGAAGTTGAATGCGGGGCTGGTGCTTCTGTCCGACACCCGGACGAACGCCGGGCTGGACAATATCTCGACCTATCGCAAGATGTTCTTCTTCGAGGAGCCGGGCGAGCGGGTGATCGTGATCCTGACCGCCGGCAGCCTGTCGGCGACCCAGACCACCATCGCCCGCCTGCGCGAGGCCATCGACCATCCCGAGGCCGGCGAGGACAGCTCGATCATGCGCGCACCCAGCATGCTGCGGGTGGCGACCATCGTCGGCAATACGCTGAACGCCACCCTGCGCGAGATCACCGACCGCACCCGCGACCTGAACCAGCAGGCCAGCGCCAGCATGATCGTCGCCGGCCAGCGCAGGGGCGGCGAGATGCGGCTGTTCCTGGTCTATCCGCAGGGCAATTTCATCGAGGCGACCGAGGACACCCCTTTCCTGCAGATCGGCGAGCACAAATACGGCAAGCCGATCCTCGACCGCGTGGTGCGGCCTGAGACGAATCTTGCCGATGCGCAGAAGGCGGTGCTCTTGTCGATGGATTCGACGTTGCGGTCCAATCTGTCGGTGGGTATGCCGCTGGACATGGCCGTCATCCGCAAGGATGCGTGCGCGGTTTCCTTTACCCGCCGCATCCTGGAGGGCGACCCGGCCTTCATGGCCATGTCCGCCGCCTGGTCCGCGGCGCTGCGCGACAGTTTCGTGAAGGTCACGATCTGACCGCAGCTGCCCCGCGGACCCAAGACCGAGGAGAGGCAGATGAAGGTCGATCTTGCCCGCCCCCCGATGTCCACGTTCCACATGCCGGGGCTGCATCCCGGTCTGTCCTATCTGCCGCCGCGCCCGGGCTGGATCCTGCGTCCGGCCGAGGGCGCGCGGGTCCGGCTTTTCGCCGAAAGCGACAATCCGAAGCTGCGCCGCGCGCAGCAGAATGCCATCGACCGCCAGCAGCGGCGGATGCTGGCCAGCGTGATGGAGATCAACTGCACCCCCGTGCTGCTGGAGGACGCGACCTTTCGGCACGGCTTCGCCATGATCGGCGAGCGGGCTTGGCTGAACGGCGCCGCCGGCGGCCGGCTGCGCACCCGCTTCGACCAGCAGAACCAGGCCGAGTGGCGCCAGTCCCGGCTTCATGACGCCTTCCGGCGCGCGCGCGGTGCGGCCGATCAGACTCTGCCGGTCTGGAAGGAACCGGCCGATGACCTGCCCGTCGCCATCGAGCTGAAGAACGGCTTCAACTACTACCATTTCACCGTCGAGACCCTGGGCTGCCTGGCCGCCTTTGCCAATGACGACAGCGGCCAGCCCATCAACCTCCACCTGCCGCAGGACAATGTGCGGGGCTTCATCCCGGATTTCATCGCCGCGGTGTTTCCCGGCATTGCGGATCGGGTGGCCTTCGTCTCGAGCGGGCGGTCCTATGACCGGGTGCGCGCGCATTACAGTCACCGGCACTATCTGTATCAGTCCGGCGACGAGCGCATCCGCGCCGCCATCGCCGAGCCGGGGGTCGATCCCCGCTGGGCCCAGCAGTTGCGCTCGGAATCGCTCAGTCGCAAGAACATCGCCATGGCCTCCTATGACAGCAGCCTGCGGTTGCTGCGCGAACACGCCCTGCGCCAGGTGCCCGCCAAGCTGGTCGAGGAGCGGCCGCGCCTGGTCTGGATGGGCCGCGACGAAAGCGGCGAAGCCCGCGCGCGCGGCATCACCGGGCACAAGCCGCTGCTGGCCGAGCTTTCCGCCCGCGGTTTCGAGGTGGTCGCCTTCGAGCACCTTGGCCCGCTGGAACAGATCGCCCAGATGCAGGCGGCGGACATCCTGATTGCGCCGCATGGTGCCGGGCTTGCGAACATGGTCTATGCCAAGTCCGGCGCGCTGGTGATCGAGATCGGCACCCGCCAGACGCAGCTGCACCGCTGGGGCGATTTCCTGCCCGCAGCGCATGTGTCGCGCTGCCATTACGACACGGTCTTTGCCGATGTCGCGGGGCTGTCCGACCTGGCGCGGGTGCCGCCGGTCTCGGAAGGGTTGCTGGGCGTGCATGTCGGCCGCAACGCCACCCGCCGCATCCTCGATCTGGTGGACGAGGCGCTGGCGCAGGATGCGCCTCAGCCCGGCGCGTCCAGCAGCCCGCGCAATTCATAGACCAGGTCCAGCGCTTCGCGGGCGCTGATCGTGTCGGGGTTGAGCTCGCGCAGCCGGGCCTCGACCGCCGAGGCGCGGGGTTTGGGCGCGGGCGGCGGCGCGGCGCGGAACAAGGGCAGGTCATCGAGCAGCGCGGCGGGCTTGGCGCCTTCGCGTTCGCCGCTTTCCAGCTGGTGCAGGATGTCGCGGGCGCGTTCGACCACCGCATCGGGCAGGCCGGCAAGCCGCGCCACCTGCACGCCATAGCTGCGGTCGGCGGCGCCCTTGCGGACCTCGTGCAGGAAGATCACCTCGCCCTCCCATTCGCGCACCGCGACGGTGGCGTTCTCGACGCCCGGGAGGCGGGCCGAGAGGCTGGTCATCTCGTGGTAATGCGTGGCGAAAAGCGCCCGGCAGCGGTTCTTGCCATGCAGGTGCTCCATCACCGCCCAGGCGATGCTGAGCCCGTCCCAGGTCGCGGTGCCGCGGCCGATCTCGTCCAGGATCACCAGCGCGTGGTCGTCGGCCTGGTTCAGGATCGCGGCGGTCTCGACCATCTCGACCATGAAGGTGGACCGTCCCCGCGCCAGGTCGTCCGCCGCGCCGACGCGGCTGAAAAGTTGGCTGACCAGGCCGATATGGGCGCGGGTCGCGGGGACGAAGGCGCCGGCCTGGGCCAGGATGGCGATCAGCGCGTTCTGGCGCAGAAAGGTCGATTTCCCGGCCATGTTCGGCCCGGTCAGCAGCCAGATCGCCGGCGTGGGCCCTTCGGTCAGGGCGCAGTCGTTGGCGACGAAGGCCTCGCCCTTGCGCCGCAGCGCGCGTTCCACCACCGGGTGGCGACCGCCCTCGATGACGAAGGCGCGCGAGGCATCGACCTCGGGGCGCACCCAGCCCTCGCCATTGGCGAGGTCGGCGAAGGCGGCGGTCAGGTCGATCTCGGCCAGGGCGCGGGCCGCCTGTCCCAGCGGGCCGGCGCGGTCCAGCACGGCGCGGGTCAGGCGGGCGAAGATCTCGCGCTCGATCTCCAGCGCGCGGTCGCGGGCGTTCAGGATGCGGGTCTCCAGTTCCGACAGCTCGACGGTGGTAAAGCGGATCTGGTTGGCGGTGGTCTGACGGTGGATGAAGCGGACGTTCAGCGGCGGGGCCAGCATCTTCTCGGCATGGGTCGAGGTGGTCTCGATGAAATAGCCCAGCACGTTGTTATGCTTGATCTTCAGGCTGGTGACGCCGGTCTCCGCGATATAATCGGCCTGCATGCGTGCGATGACGCCGCGGCCTTCGTCGCGCAAGGCGCGGGTCTCGTCCAGCTCGGGCTCAAAGCCCGGCGCGGTGAAGCCGCCGTCGCGGGTCAGAAGCGGCGGCTCGGCCACCAGCGCGTCGTCCAAAAGGTCGATCAATTCGTCATGCCCGGTCAGGTCGCGGGCGGCATCCGTCAGCATGGCGATGTCGTCGCAGCCCAGCAGCGCGGCGATGGCCGCCCCCTGCGTCAGCGCCGCGCGGATCGCGCCGAGGTCGCGCGGTCCGCCGCGGTCCAGTGCCAGCCGCGACAGCGCCCGGTCCATGTCCGGGGCGCGGGCCAGCGCCTCGCGCAGATCGGCGGTCAGGCGCGGGTCCGCGGCCAGATGCGCCACCGCCGCCTGCCGCGCGTGGATTTCGGCCAGATCGCGCGAGGGCGCGCTGATGCGGCGCTCCAGCAGCCGCGCGCCGCCCGCGGTCGCTGTGCGGTCGATGGCGGCCAGCAGCGAGCCCTCGCGCCCGCCCGACAGCGCCTGCGTCAGCTCCAGGTTGCGCCGGGTCGCGGCGTCGATCTGCATGGCGCCGCCCGCCGCCTCGCGCACCGGCGGGCGGATCAGCGGCATCCGGCCCTTTTGCGTCAGCTCCAGATAGTCGGCGATGGCGCCCATCGCGGCAAGCTCGGCCCGGCTGAAGCTGCCGAAGCCGTCCAGCGTCTCGACCTGGAACAGGGCGCAAAGCCGGCGGGCGGCGGCGGCGCTGTCGAAACTGCCGGCGGGACGCTCGGTCAGGGCGCAGCCGGCCTCGCGGGCGATCTCGTCGAGGCGCGCGCCCTCGGCGGCCAGCAGTTCGCGCGGGGCATGGCGGGCCAGTTCCGGCGCCAGCCGCGCGGGCGGGCAGGGCATGACGCGGAATTCGCCGGTGGAAATATCGACCCAGGCCAGCGCGCAATCGTCGCGCACGCTGGCGAAGCTGGCCAGGAAATTGTGCCGCCGCGCCTCCAGCAGCGATTCCTCGGTCAGCGTGCCGGGCGTCACCAGCCGCACCACGTCGCGGGCCACGACCGACTTGGCGCCGCGTTTCTTCGCCTCGGCCGGATCCTCCAGCTGCTCGGCGATGGCGACGCGGAAGCCCTTGCGGATCAGCGTCAGCAGATAGCTTTCGGCGGCATGGACCGGCACGCCGCACATCGGGATCGGTTCGCCCAGATGCGTGCCGCGCTTGGTCAGCGCGATGTCCAGCGCGGCCGAGGCGGCCAGCGCGTCCTGAAAGAACATCTCGTAGAAATCGCCCATGCGATAGAACAGCAGCGCGCCGGGGTTCGCCTCGCGGATCGCCAGATACTGGGCCATCATCGGGGTCGGTTGATCGCTCATGTTCTGCCTTTCGCCTGCGCTGCCGTCGTTCTAGGGGATGCGCCGGGCGATGCAAACAGCATCGGCGCAAGATACGGGCAGGGCGTGAAAAATTCCGGTGACAGCGCGCCCGCGTTACGGCATCGTCGCGGCAAATACGCTTGCGGGGCCTTTGACATGAGATCGCTGATTCTGGGCGCATTGCTGCTGACCGTCGCGCAGGCGGCGGCGGCGGCCTGCCCGGATGTCTCGCTGATGCAGAACGCGGCGCGGGGCTGGCTGGCCGGCCAGCGCCTGCCCGATCCCCTGGTGCGCAGCGTCGAGGACGGGGCCTGCGCCTATGCCGCCTTCCGTGGCATCCTCGAGGCCGAGATGGGGCCGCCGGTCGGCGTCAAGGTCGGGCTGGTCTCGAAGCCGGCGCAAAGGCATTTCGGCGTCTCCGAGCCGATGGCCGGGGCGCTGTTCGCGCCGATGCTGCTGCCCGACGGCGCCCGGCTCAGCCTGAAGGGCAGCCGCACGCCGTTTTTCGAGGCCGACCTGGTGGTGACCGTCGGCAGCGCCGCGATCATGCAGGCCACCACGCGCGAGGAGGTGGCGGCGGCGCTGCGCGACGTGCGCCCCTTCATCGAGGTGCCGGACGTGGCGCTGCGCGACGGCGTCACGGCGACCGCGCCGCTGCTGGCCGCCTATGGGCTGACGCCCTGGCGCGGGGTGCTGGGGCGCGGCATTGCCGTGGCCGACCTGGCCGATCCGGTCGCGGACCTGGGCGCGCTGACCGCGACGCTGAAGCTGGACGGCAAGCGCATCGACAGTGCCTCGGGCGAGGTGCTGATGGGCCATCCGCTGGACGTGGTGCTGTGGCTGGTCCGGCAGGGCGGCTATGAGCTGAAGCCGGGCTCGGTGATCTCGCTCGGCACGCTGGGCAAGCTGTATCCGGCCTATGTCGGCCACCGGGTCGAGGCCGAATACCGCATCGGCGGGCGCGCGATGAAGGTCGGCGCGACGCTGGTGCCCTGACCCCGCGTCAGCCTGCCGCTTTGGGCAGGGGGCGGAAAAAACCTTTGCTTTGCCGGGGGCTGTGTCGCAACACTGTCATCCGGGGCCGCTAGGTGGCAGCCAGCCGCCGATGGGGCGTGTACTGGAACGGAGTAGATCATATGACCATTCAATCGCGTGCGGCGGGGCTTGCCGCCCTGGTCGCGCTGGCGGCCTCGGGTGCGGCCTCGGCGCAGGATCTGGCGGCGCTGGAAGCGGCCGCCAAGGCCGAGGGCATGCTGACCACCATCGCGCTGCCGCATGACTGGTGCAACTACGGCGGCGTGATCGAGGGCTTCAAGGCGAAATACCCCGAGATCAAGGTCAACGAGCTGAACCCCGACGCGGGCTCGGCCGACGAGCTGGAGGCGATCCGCGCCAACAAGGACAACAAGGGCCCGCAGGCGCCCGACGTGATCGACGTCGGCCTGTCCTTCGGCCCGCAGGCCAAGGCCGAGGGGCTGATCCAGCCCTACAAGGTCGCGACCTGGGACTCGATCCCCGAGGACGCCAAGGACGCCGAAGGCTATTGGTATGGCGACTATTACGGCGTCATGGCCTTCGGCGTGAACTCGGACCTGATCGACACGGTGCCGAAAAGCTGGAAGGACCTGACCAAGCCGGACTATGCCAACGCCTTCGCGCTGGCCGGCGATCCGCGCGCCTCGGCCCAGGCGATCATCTCGGTCATGGCGGCCGGGATCGCCAATGGCGGCGAGGCCGGCGAGGCTTCGGGTCAGAAGGGCATGGAGCTGATGGCCGAGGTGAACAAGGCCGGCAATTTCGTCCCGGTGATCGGCAAGTCTGCGACCATCGCGCAAGGGGCCACGCCCATCGTAACCGCCTGGGACTACAACCTTTTGTCCTGGCGCGACGGGCTGAACGGCAACCCGCCGGTCGAGGTGGTGATCCCCGAGGACGGCGTGGTCGCGGGCGTCTATGTCCAGGCGATCTCGGCCTATGCGCCGCATCCGAATGCCGCCAAGCTGTGGATGGAATACCTGTATTCCGACGAGGGGCAGCTGGGCTGGCTGAAGGGCTATTGCCACCCGATCCGCTTCAACGACCTGGCCAAGGCCGGCAAGATCCCGCAGGAGATGCTGGACGCGCTGCCGCCGGCCGCCGCCTACGAGAAGGCGATCTTCCCGACGCTGGAGCAGCAGGAGGCCAACAAGAAGGCCGTGACCGAGGGCTGGGACAAGGTCGTCGGCGCCGCGGTCAAGGAGTAACCGAAAAGTAACGAAAAGCGTGTACACCGGGCGTGCACCGGGCGTACACCGCCTGTGCGCGGGGCGTCGTGCGGAACGGCGGCCCGCAGCAGGAACAGCCCCGCCCGCATCTTCGGGGCGCGGGGCGCAAGGGCAACCGGCCGCGCCGGGGGAAACAGTCACGGCGCGCGGGGCGCCGGCGGGAAGCAGGCATGACGCGACCGAACTGGAACTGGCTGGGCGTGGTGCCCTTCTTCGCCTTCGCGGCGCTGTTCCTGATCCTGCCGACGATGAACATCGTCATCGGCGCCTTCCGGAACCCCGAGGGCGGGTTCACGCTGGCGAATCTCGCCGGGCTCGCCTCGCCGCGCATCGTCGACAGCTTCGCGATCTCGATCAAGGTGTCGCTGGCCTCGGCGGTGCTGGGCTGCCTGATCGGTTTCGCCATGGCGGCGGCGGTGGTCATGGGCGGCTTGCCGGGCTGGATCAAGGCGCCGCTGATGACCTTTTCCGGCGTCGCCTCGAATTTCGCCGGCGTGCCGCTGGCCTTTGCCTTCATCTCGACGCTGGGCCGGGTCGGGCTGGTCACCATGCTGCTGCGGCAATGGTTCGGCATCAACATCTATGCCATGGGCTTCAACCTGCTCAGCTTCTGGGGCCTGACGCTGACCTATCTGTTCTTCCAGATCCCGCTGATGATCCTGATCATCACCCCGGCGCTGGAGGGGCTGAAGCGCGAATGGCGCGAGGCGGCCGAGGTGCTGGGCGCCTCGACCTTCCAATACTGGCGCATGGTGGCGCTGCCGATCCTGTTCCCCTCGCTGCTGGGCACCTTCGCGCTGCTCTTCGCCAACAGCTTCGGGGCGGTGGCGACGGCCTATGCGCTGACCGGTTCGTCGCTGTCCATCGTTCCGATCATGCTGTTCGCGCAGATCCGCGGCGACGTGCTGCAAGACCCGCATCTGGGCTATGCCATGGCCTTCGGCATGATCGTCGTCACCGGCCTGGCGAACCTCGCCTATGTCGTCATGCGCGCCCGGGCCGAGCGGTGGATGCGATGAAGCGGCTCTGGTCCTGGGCGGCGCTGAGCCTTGGCGCGCTGTATTTCCTGCTGCCGCTGATCGGCACCATCGAATTCTCGCTGCGGATGCGGCGCGGGGAATATTCGCTGGACGCCTATCGGTCGGTGCTGTCGGACCCGGCCTTCCGGCAGACCTTCGGCTATTCCGTGGTGATGGCGGCTCTGACCATCCTGCTGGGGGTGCTGATCGTGGTGCCGACCGCCTATTGGGTGCGGCTGCGCCTGCCGCGGCTGCGCCCGGTGATCGAGTTCATCACCCTGCTGCCGCTGGTGATCCCGGCCATCGTCGTGGTCTTCGGCTATATCCGGCTTTACAATACCAGCTCGGTCCTGCCGCTGACCGGCACGGCATCCGGCACCAACCTGCTGCTGCTCTGCGGCTATGCCACGCTGGCGCTGCCCTATATGTATCGCGCCGTCGATACCGGGCTTTCGACCATGGACGTGCGCAGCCTGACCGAGGCCGCGCAGTCGCTGGGCGCCGGCTGGACCCGCATCATCGGCCGGCTGATCCTGCCCAATGTGCTGGGCGCGGTGATGTCGGGGGCCTTTCTGTCCTTCGCCATCGTCATCGGCGAATTCACCATGGCGGCGCTGCTGAACCGCCCGGCCTTCGGGCCCTATATGCAGCTTCTGGGCGCGAATCGCGCCTATGAGCCGGCGGCGCTGGCGGTGATCGCCTTTGCCGTCACCTGGGGCTGCATGGGGCTGATGCAGCTGATCTCCCGCCTGTTCGGCACAGGGATGCAAGCGAAATGACCTTCCTGACCCTCGATCACCTGCAAAAGTCCTTTGGCCCGACCAGGGTGGTGCATGACTTCGACCTGTCGGTGGAAAAGGGCGAGTTCGTGTCCTTCCTGGGCCCCTCGGGCTGCGGCAAGACCACGGTGCTGCGCATGGTCGCGGGGTTCGAGACCCCGAGCGCCGGCCGCATCACCATCGACGGCCAGGACGTGACCCGGCTGCGGCCGAACCAGCGCAAGATCGGCATGGTGTTCCAGGCCTATGCGCTGTTTCCGAACCTGACCGTGGCCGAGAACGTGGGCTTCGGCCTGAAGGTCGCGGGCCTGCCCCGGGCCGAGCGCGCGGGCCGCGTGGCCGAGATGCTGGAGCTGATCGGCCTGCCGGACCTGGGCGGGCGCTATCCCTGGCAGCTGTCGGGCGGCCAGCAGCAGCGCGTGGCGCTGGCCCGCGCCCTGGCGCCGCGGCCGCGGGTGCTGCTGTTGGACGAGCCCCTGTCGGCGCTGGATGCCAAGATCCGCGTCAGCCTGCGCAACCAGATCCGCGCGATCCAGCAGCAGCTGGGCATCACCACGATCTTCGTGACCCATGACCAGGAGGAGGCGCTGTCGATCTCGGACCGCATCGTGGTCATGCACAAGGGCATCGCCGACCAGACCGGCACGCCCGCGCAGATCTACAACCAGCCCGCCACCGATTTCGTCGCCGGCTTCGTCGGCACGCTGAATCGCTTCGAGGCCGAGGTGCTGGACCCAGGCACCGGCCTGGTCCGCGTCGAGGGCCACGAGATCGCGCTGGACCGGCCCCTGCCTGCCGGCCGCATCGCGCTGGCCGCCCGGCCCGAGAGCCTGCAGATCGCCGCGGCGGGCATCCCGGCCGAGATCACCGGGGCCGAGTTCCTGGGCT
Organism: Paracoccus sp. N5; assembly: GCF_000371965.1. Taxonomy (NCBI): domain Bacteria; kingdom Pseudomonadati; phylum Pseudomonadota; class Alphaproteobacteria; order Rhodobacterales; family Paracoccaceae; genus Paracoccus; species Paracoccus sp. N5. Next base: position 1,972,890 of record NZ_AQUO01000001.1, read on the forward strand.
CGGTGCAGCGGCTGCGGGCGCGGGTCGCCGGGCGCGAGGTGGTGCTGGACCGGTTCAACGCCCCGGGCGCCGAATTGCCGCGCCCGGGCCAGCGCCTGCACCTGACCGCCTCGCCGGGCGGCTGGCTGGTGCTGGGCGGCTGATTGCGATCGATTTTTCCTGTCACCTGCCCAAAAGGACAGCTGACCCGGCGCCCGTGCGCATGGTTTAAATCGGCATGAATTCGCCGATTCGGTGAGATTCCTTTGCGGAAAACCGCGCCTGCGCATTACGAGTTCTGGAGATTTGAGATGGTGACGATTCCGGGCACCGCCGGCAACGACAGCCTTGTCGGCACGGCTGATAGCGATTGGATCACGGGCGACGCGGGTGACGATACGCTGGAGGGGGGCGCCGGCAGTGACACGCTGGACGGCGCCACCGGCAGCGATGTGGTCGATGGCGGCAGCGGCGCGGATCAGCTGATCTGGTCGGCCGATTCCGGCAGCAGCGGCGCGCATGACGACTATCACGGCGGCGACGGCGAGGACGGCTACAACTCCGACGTCTATTCCCTGTCCGGCGGCGACACGCTGAGCATGGTCACGGCCGGCGCCGGGGCGGGCGGCTTCGACGTCACCTTCTCGACCCCGAATTCGGGCGCGGCCGAGGATGCCTATGGCAATACCCTGTCCTTCGACGGCATCGAGCGCGTCTCGACCGGGAATGGTGCCGATTTCATCGATGCCACCGGCGCCGCGCCGGTCGATGGCCAGGGCATCCGCATCCAGACCGGCGGCGGCGACGACACCGTCCATGCCGGCGATGGCGCGAACTTCATCAGCACCGGCGACGGCAATGACATCGTCCATGGCGGCTCGGGCTATGACCTGGTCGAGACCGGCACCGGCGACGACACCATCTATGGCAATGGCGGCACCGACGGTTTCCGCTGGGGCGACGGCAATTACAACGGGCCTATCGGCAACGACGTCTATTACGGCGAATATGGCACCGGCACCATCGACCCCGGCTCGACCAATACGCTGAATGCCTGGCAGCACGACACCGACGGCAATGGCGTGCGGCTGGTGCTGAACACCTCGACCAGCGGCACGGTGGATGCGACCGGCGCCGCGACCGGGCACCTGGATTTCTACGAGTTCAACAATGTCATCACCGGCGGGGGCAATGACACGGTGGATGGCTCGGCCGCCGGGGTGGACGGGTTCCGCACCTATACCGCCTGGGGCGACGATTCGATCCTGGGCAGCGCCGGCAATGACGAGATCGAGGGCGGCTGGGGCGCGGACACCATCGACGCCGGGGCCGGGAACGACCGCATCTCGATGGCGGGCGACCTGAACGCGGGTCATGCCTGGGACGACGACGGCGCGGACCTGCTGGTGCTACGCGACGGTTTCGGCAACGACACCGTGCGCGCCTTTACCATCCGCGACTACAGCCAGCCGAACGACTGGGGCGGGGTCGACCACTTTCCGCAGGACCGGCTGGACGTCAGCGGGCTGCATGACGCGGACGGCAATCCGATCGACCTGAGCGACGTCACCGTCGGCTCTTATGTCGATCCGCGCGGCACCCATGCGCTGCTGACCTTTCCGAATGGCGAAAGCCTGGTGCTCTATGAGGTCGATCCCGCCGACCTGACCCGCGCGCGGCTGCACGAACTGGGCATTCCCTGCTTCTGCCGCGGCACGCTGATCGCCACGGATCGCGGCGAAATCGCGGTTGAACAACTGGCGGTGGGCGACCTGGTCGTCACGCGCGACCATGGGTTGCAGCCGATTCGCTGGATCGGCACCCGGGCGCTGGACGCCGTGGACCTGGCGGCGGCGCCGAAGCTGCGGCCGATCCGCATCCGCGCCGGCGCGCTGGGCCGCGGGTTGCCGCGCGCCGACCTGATGGTCTCGCCCCAGCACCGCGTCCTGGTGCGCTCGGCCATCGCGCAGCGCATGTTCGGCGCGCCCGAGGTTCTGGTCGCGGCCAAGCAATTGCTGGCGATCGAGGGGATCGAGCAGGTCGAGGCCGAAGCGGTCGAATATGTCCACCTGCTGTTCGAGCGGCACGAGATCCTGCTGTCGAACGGCGCCGAGACCGAGTCGCTTTACACCGGCGCCGAGGCGCTGAAGTCGGTCGGCGCGGCGGCGCGTGAAGAGATCCTGACCCTGTTCCCCGAGTTGCGCGACGGCCCGGTCACGGCCGCGCGGCCGCTGGTGCCGGGGGGCAAGGCCAGGCAATTGGCAGAGCGGCACGCTCGGAACGGAAAGGCGCTGATCGGCTAGGAACGCGCAACCACAGGTGGAAATTGCAGGGCGGTATAGCCCTGCGCCCTGCCCGAAAGGACAGGTAACGGCGTTTTGGTGCTTTCTTTCTAATCCGCCCCGGATAGGCGATTCGGGCGGTTCATCATATTTTAACCTCTCTGGCCTATCCCCAACGTGAGCGAGATTGGGGACAGCGATGGCTGTGATTAACGGAACGACAGGCGCCAACCGCCTGAACGGAACGACGGGGCGCGACACCATCCAGGGCTTCGAAGGCCGCGACACGCTGAACGGCGGGCGGGGCAGCGATCATCTGCACGGCGGGCCCGGGGCGGATGTGCTGATCTGGGACCAGGATGCGCTGTCGCGCGGCAGCGTCGACACCTATATCGGCGGCAGCGCCGGCGAGAATTACGATTCCAACATCTATGGCGACCTGGCGGGCGGCGACCGGCTGCATCTGAACGGGGCCGGCGGCTTCCGCGTCACCTTCAACAGCAGCGAGAACGGCTTCGCGCTGGACGCCTGGGGCAACCGGCTGAACTTCTCGGGCATCGAGCGGCTGCAGACCGGCGCCGGCAATGATTCCATCGACGGCAGCAGGGCCGGGCTGAACGCCGAGCGCGGCAGCGGTGCAAGCTACATGCCTGTGCACGGGCTGACGGTGAACTCGGGCGCCGGCAACGACACCATCCGCGGCACCAACGGCAGCGACGTGATCGACCCCGGCACCGGCAACGACCGGGTGTTCGGCGGCGGCGGCAACGACCTCTTGATGCCCTCGCAGGGCAACGACTACGGCCATGCCGGCGCCGGCGACGACAATGTGCGCTGGGGCAACAACGGCAGCATGGGGCCGATCTACAATATCGGCCATGACACGCTGGTCGGCGGCGCCGGCCACGACCTGCTGAACCTCTGGGCCAAGGGCAATGGCGAGAACAGCGTCGGCGTGAACGTGGTCTTCACCAGCGCCAGCACCGGCCGCGCCAGCTATCCGCAGGCCAATGGCACCGTGGTCTTCAGCGAGTTCGAGCAGTTCTGGACCCATGAGGGCCGCGACACCGTCACCGCCGCCAATGCCACCATCGGCGCGAATCGGCAGGGGATCATGATCAACACCCGCTGGGGCGACGACCGCATCACCGGCAGCGCCGGCAATGACACCATCGAGGGCGGCGACGGCGCCGATACCATCAACGGCGGTCGCGGCAACGACTTCATCTCGATGTACGAGGATATCACGGCCGCGAACGGCGCCGGCGTGCCGCGCGATTCGGCCCGCGACGTGCTGATGCTGCAGGACGGCTTCGGCTCGGACACCATCCGCGCCTTCCAGGTCGGCGGCGCGAACGGCGACGTGCTGAACGTCAGCGCGCTGCATGACGCGGCCGGCAACCGCATCGATGTCGGCGACGTCCGGGTGTCCTCCCAGGGCAGCAGCGCCGTGCTGAGCTTTCCGAATGGCGAGCGGCTGGTGCTGGAGGGCGTCAATGCCGGCACGCTGACCCGGGCGATGCTGGTCAAGCTGGGTATTCCGGCCGCCGGCTCCGCGCAGGCGAGCGAGACGGCCAGCGCGGCGACGCTGTCGGCCGAGGACGGCGCCCAGGCCAAGACGGCCACGGTCGCGAGCAGCCTGACCGCGACCGCGACCGAGGCTGCGGGCGATCACCTCGCGGTGGATCACTTCGCCTGGCGTTTCGCGCCCGCCGCGACGGCGGTCGAGGAACATGCGGCCGGGGCCGCGGCCGATCTTTCGGCGCTGGTGGAGAGCTACCGCGGCCTGGCCCATGCCGACAGCAGCGACCATGCCGGCGTCCAGCACCTGCTGGCGCAGCTTTTCGACTGGGCCTGATCCCCTTGGCGGCGTCCCCTTGCGGGGCGCCGTCAGTCCCGCCGCGCGCGGCGCAGCGCGGCGGCCTGTCGGACATGGCCGGGCAGGATGGCGAAGCCCTTGGCATAACGCAGGAACAGCCGGCGCGGGTTCGACAGCATGCGCCAGGCCCATTCCAGCTTGGCCTTGCGCAGCAGGGCCGGCGCCCGGCGCTGGTGGCCCGACAGGAAATCCAGCCCCGCGCCGATCGAGGCGAAGCCGACATTGCCCAGGGCATCACGGGCGCGGATCGCGAACAGCTCCTGCCGCGGCGCGCCGAGCGCCAGGAAGCAGAGCCGCGCGCCCGAGGCGCGGATGCGCGCGATGATCTGGCCGGCTTCCTCGCCCGTCGGGTCGAAGGGGAAGCCCGGCGCATGGGTCAGCGCCACCCGCAGCCCGGGCACGGCGCGCGCCATGGCCTCGGCCGCCAGCGCCAGCGATTCGTCGCTGCTGCCGATCAGCGCCACCGGCAGGCCGGCCCGTGCCGCCTCGGCCGCGAGCGGCAGCACCAGGTCCGAGCCCGGCGCCAGCGCCACCGGCCGCCCGGCGATGCGCGACAGCCAGACGATGGGATTGCCGTCGGCGCAGACCAGGTCATGCGCGGCATAGGCGCTGCGGAAACGCCCGTCCTCGGCCAGCCTTTGCAGGTGATCGACGTTGATCGTGGCGATGGCGAAGCCTTGGCCGTCCCGCAGCTTCTGCCGCACCGCCGCCAGCAGCGCCGCTGAATCGTGACAATTGATCCGGACGGCATTGCCGTCGGGAAAGCTGAACTGCATGATGCGCCTCGGGGTCCGGCCGGAATTTGCGGCAGGATGTGGCCTGGGCGCGGCGATTGCAACGCCCTTCCCGGCCCCTGGCAAAGAGCGGCGCCCGCCGCGTGACTGGTGGAGGCAGGCCATGCCCGTATTGGCCTTGATGGTGCTGCTGAGCTGGCCGGTGGTGGTCGGCATCCTGTTCTCGCGCAAGGAGCGGGCGCTGGCGCTGATCTGGTCGATCTTCGCCGGCTACCTGATCCTGCCGCAGCTGGTCGAGATCGACCTGCCGGCCTTTCCGGGCCTGAACAAGCACATGATCCCGGCCATGGCCGCCGCCGTCATGGTCTGGTTCGTCACCAAGGACCGTGCCCGGGACGAACCGCCGCCGCCGCCCATGGGCGCCTGGGTGGCGGTGCTGCTGGCGATGAACTTTGCCGCGCCGGTGCTGACGGCGCTGACCAATCCCGACCCGCTGATCGACGGCATCAACTACCGGCCCGCCATGTCGGTCAGCCAGGGCGTGGCCGACCTGATCCTGCAATTCATCCTGCTGCTGCCGTTCCTGATGGGCTACAAGCTGCTCTGGAACGCGCGCGGGGCCGAGCTCTGGATCCGCGCCCTGGTGCTGGGCGTGCTGTGCTACACCATCCCGATGCTGATCGAGCTGCGCATGAGCCCGCAGATCAACGTCTGGGTCTATGGCTATTTCCAGCACGATTTCATCCAGACCATCCGCTATGGCGGCTATCGGCCCATCGTCTTCCTGGAGCATCCGCTGTGGGTGGCGCTGATGACCATGACCGCCTTCCTGTCGGCGATCGCGATCTGGCGCAACGACCGCACCCGGCGCAACCTGCTGATCGCCGCCTATCTGGGCTGCATCGTCTTTCTGTGCAAATCGGCCGGGGCGCTGCTGCAGACCATGATGGCGGCGCCGCTGGTGGCCTTTGCCCGGCCGCGGCTGATGGTGCTGGCGGCGGCCCTGGTCGCGGGCATCGCCTTTTCCTATCCGACGCTGCGCACGACCTCGTGGATGCCGCTGCAGGGCATCGTGGACCTGGCCATGTCGATCTCGCCCGAGCGCGGCCGGTCGCTGGAGTTCCGCCTGATGAACGAGGAGGCGCTGCTGGAGCGCGCCATGGAGCGGCCGGTCTTCGGCTGGGGCGGCTGGGGGCGGCCGCTGTTTTACGACCTCTACAACGGCAAGCTGGCCTCGGTCCCGGACGGGCAATGGGTGATCTGGATCGGCGCGCGCGGCATCTTCGGCTATCTGGCGCAGTTCCTGCTGCTGCTGACGCCGATCTTCGCCATGCTGCGCGCCATGCCCGGCGGCCGCCACCCGCCGCGCGAGCGCGAGCTGGTCGTGCTGGGCACGCTGTCCCTGATGCTGGCGATGAATCTGCTGGACCTGATCCCGAACGCCACGATCACGCCCTTGACCTGGCTGACGGCGGGCGCTCTGCTGGGCAATGCACACAGGCTGCGGCAGGGTGTCGCGGATGATGCCGACCTGCCGCTGAACGAACGGATTCTGCCTAAAAAGGCAGGCATTCAAACGGTTTTATAGGTTGGTGCGCGGCCCCGAATTGGCTATGCCGAATACGCCTGCCAGTTGTTAAGCCATTAGGCCCCGCAGGGGGTTTCCACGAGTTGAAAAGAGGCATCCCATGGCCTTCGACAAGAGCGTCGTTGAGGACAGTGACATCGCCATCGTCGGCATGGCCGCGCAACTGCCGGGCGCGGCGGGCGTGGCCGAATACTGGGACAACCTCTGTCGGGGCGTCGAGTCGATCCGGCGCCTGCCCGAGGCCGAGCTGATCGCGCGCGGGGAATCGCGGGCGCGCATGGCCGATCCGAATTACGTGCCCTCGGCCGCGATCCTGGGGCAGTTCGACGAATTCGACGCGGAATTCTTTGGCCTCTCGCCCAAGGAAGCCGCGATCATGGACCCGCAGCACCGCAAGTTCCTGGAGACCTGCTGGCACGCGCTGGAGGATGCCGCCCATGTGCCCGAGCGTTTCGCCGGCAATATCGGCGTCTGGGCCGGTTGCGGCGCGGGCAGCTATTACTACTGGAACGTGTGCTCGAACCGCGACCTGGTCGATGGCGTCGGCCATTTCCTGCTGCGCCATACCGGCAACGACAAGGATTTCCTGTCGACCCGCGTCAGCCATGTCTTCGACCTGAAGGGGCCTTCGGTCAATGTGCAGACGGCCTGTTCGACCTCGCTGGTGGCGATCCACATGGCCTGCCAGTCGCTGAATTCGGGCGAATGCGACATGGCGCTGGCCGGCGGCGTCACCATCGAGCTGCCGCACGGGCTGGGCTATCTCTACAAGGAAAACGAGATCCTGTCGCCGGACGGCCATTGCCACGCCTTCGACCACCGGGCGCAGGGCACGGTCTTCGGCAGCGGCGCGGCGGTGCTGGCGCTGCGGCGGGCGGCGGACGCGATTGCCGATGGCGACCATATCTGGGCGATCATCAAGGGCTCGGCCATCAACAACGACGGCGCCGCCAAGGCGGGCTATCTCGCCCCCAGCGTCGAGGGCCAGGCGCAGGCGATTTCCGAGGCGCTGGTCATGGCCGGCGTCAGTTCCGACAGCATCGGCTATGTCGAATGCCACGGCACCGGCACGGCGCTGGGCGACCCGATCGAGGTCGCGGCGCTGAACCAGGCCTACGCGCGGGTCTCGGACGGCACGCGGCAGGGGCCTTGCCATATCGGCTCGGTCAAGACCAATATCGGCCATCTGGATACGGCGGCGGGCAGCGCGGGGCTGATCAAGTCGGCCCTGGCGGTGCATCACGGCCAGATCCCGGCCAGCCTGGGCTATGAGGCGCCGAACCCGGCCATCGACTTCGAGGGCGGGCCGTTCCGCGTCAACGACCGGCTTTCGGACTGGCCGCTGCCGGGGCCGCGCCGGGCCGGGGTGAACTCGCTGGGCGTCGGCGGCACCAATGCGCATGTGATCGTGCAGGAGCCGCCGCTGGCGCAGCCTTCGGGCGAATCGGACTGGCCGTTCCAGATCATCGCCGTCTCGGGCCGCAGCAAGGCGGCGCTGGATGCCAATGCGGCGGCGCTGGCCGGCTGGCTGGCGGCGAACCCGGAGGTGAACCTGGCCGACCTGTCCTTCACCCTGACGCAGGGCCGGCGGCAGTTCGACCGGCGCCGGGTGCTGGTTGCCGAAACCGCCGCGCAGGCGGCGGCGCTGCTGGCCGATCCCGACCCGCGGCTGGTCTTCGACCACCAGCCGGTCGGCGACCCGGCCGAGGCGGTGTTCATGCTGCCCGGCGGCGGCGCGCAATATGCCGGCATGGCGCGCGGGCTCTATGAGACCGAGCCGACCTTCCGCGAATGGATGGATCGCGGGCTGGACCATATGGCGGCCGCGCATGGCGTGGACCTGCGGGCGCTGTGGCTGCCCGAGCCGGGCGCCGAGGCCGAGGCGGACCGGCGGCTGCTGCAACCCTCGCTGCAATTGCCGCTGCTGATGATTACCGAATATGCGCTGGCGCAGCTGTGGATCAGCTGGGGCGTGCAGCCCGCGGCGCTGATCGGGCATTCCATGGGCGAGAACACCGCCGCCTGCATCGCCGGGGTGATGAGCTTTCAGGATTGCATCGGGCTGGTGCGGCTGCGCGGCTTGCTGATGGACCGGGTGCCGGCGGGCGGCATGCTGTCGGTGCCGCTGGAGCCCGAGGATTTCGCCGCCGAGCTGGCCGAGCTGGGGCTGGACCTGGCGGCGGTCAACGGGCCGTCGATGGCGGTGGTCTCGGGGCCGGACGCGAAGCTGGACGAATTCGCCGCGAAGATGGCGGCGCGCGAGGTGGAATGCCAGCGCATCGCCATTTCCATCGCCGCGCATTCGCGGCTGCTCGACGGGGTGATGGCGGAATTCCGCGCCTATCTGGCCTCGATCCCGCTGCACCCGCCGCGCATTCCGATCATCTCGAACCGCTCGGGCCTGCCCCTGAGCGATGCCGAGGCCACCAGTCCCGACTATTGGGTCGCGCATCTGCGCGGCACCGTGCGCTTTGCCGATGGCATCGCGCATCTGGCGCAGGTGCCGGGGCGGGTCTTCCTGGAGGTCGGGCCGGGCCGCGCCATGCAGGCGATGGCCAAGGCCAACCCGGGCGTCGCGGCGCATCAGGTGGTGTCCACGTTGCGCCACCGCGACCACGCGACCGAGGATGACAGCTTCTTCATGGCCGCGCTGGCCCGGTTCTGGGCCTGCGGCGGCGCCATCGACTGGGGCCAGATCTGGGGCGAGGCCCCGCGCCGGCGGCTGTCGCTGCCGGGCTATGCCTTCCAGCGCAAGCGCTATTTCATCGAGCGTTCCGCCAGCGTGGCCTCGGACGTGGCCGACGAGCTGGCCCGGATCGAGGAACCCGCCGAATGGGGCTGGCGCCCGGCCTGGAAGCTCGCCTCGCCGAATATCGAGATCGGGCCGCAGGGTCCGGTGGCGACGGGCGCGCAGAACTGGCTGGTCTTCGTCGACGAGCTGGGCCTGGGCGAGCGGGTGGCGGCGGCCTTGCGCGCCCGCGGCCAGCGCGTGGCCGAGGTGCGTATCGGCGACAGTTTCGCCGACAAGACCGTGTCCGGGGGCGAGGGCCGCTTCCTGCTGCCGGTCGAATCCGACCGCGAGGGCTATGAGATGCTGCTGGCGGCGCTGGCGGCGCAGGACATGGTGCCCGAGCGCATCCTGCACCTGTGGTCGGTGACGCAAGGCGCGAAGTTCCGCCCCGGCTCGAGCCTGCTCAACAGCCAGCTGGAGCGCGGCTTCTTCGGGCTCTTGCACCTGGCGCAGGCCATCGGCACGGAACTGCCCGAGGCCAGGCTGGAGCTGATCGCGGTATGCAACGACGCGCTGCGCGTCGCGGACGAGCCGGCGCCCAGCCCCGAGAAGGCGACGGCGGCGGGACCGATCCGGGTCATGCCGCATGAGATGCCGAACATCCGCGCCCGGCTGGTCGATGTGCGGGTGCCGAAGGCGCTGGACGCGCTGGCCGCGAACCTGCTGGAAGAGGCGCTGGCGCCCTCGGGCGCGGCCATTGCGGCTTGGCGCGACGGGCGCCGCTTCGAGCAAGGCCTTGAAAAGGTTGCGCTGGCCGATGACGGCATGGCCGGCGTGCCGGCGGGGGCGACCTGCCTGATCACCGGCGGTTTCGGCGGCATCGGCCAGGCCATTGCCCGCGAGCTGGCCGGGCGCGGCGGCGCGAAGCTGGCGCTGACCACGCGCGGGCGGGTGGACAGCCCGGCCGTGCTGGCCTCGGTCCGCCAACTGGAGGGCTTGGGAGCCGAGGTGCTGGCGATCCGCGCCGATGTGACCAGCCCCGAGGACATGGCCCGGGCCGTGGCCGAGACCAAGGCGCGCTTCGGCAGCCTCGACGTGGTGCTGCATGCGGCGGGGGTGATCCGCGACGGCCTGATTGCCGCCAAGACCGACGACGATGCCTGGGACGTGCTGGCGCCGAAGCTCTTGGGCACCCGGGCGCTGACCCTGGCGCTGGCCGACAACCCGGCCAAGCTGACGGTGCTGTTTGCCTCGACCTCCTCGGTGATCGCGCCGGCGGGGCAGGCGGATTACGTCGCCGCCAACGAATATCTGAACGCGGTGGCGCGCGCGGCGCCGCCGGCGCTGGGGCGCGTGGTGGCGGTGAACTGGGGCGTCTGGGCCGATGCCGGCATGGCGGCGCGGGCGATGGGGCTGGACACGGCCTCGGTCGTCGCGGTGCCGCAGGGCCGGCCGCTGCTCGATGACAGCCTGCCGGTTCCGGGCGGGCGCGAGTTCCGCAGCACGCTGCGGATCGAGGACTGGATCATCGGCGGCCACAAGACCGCCGCGGGCCAGGCGCTGATGCCCGGCACCGGCTGGATCGAGCTGGTCTGCGAGGCGGCGCTGGAATCCGGCCTGTCGCTGCCGATCGTGATCCGCGACCTGGAATTCCGCCGGCCGCTGCTGGTGACGGACAAGGCCATGGTGACGACGCGGGTGACGCCCGAGGGCGATGCCATGCGCATCGACATCCTGGACGACCCGCAGGGCGATCCGAACGTCACCGCGCTGGTCGCGGGCCTGGCCGCGCCCGCGCCCGAGGCGCTGGCGGTTGCGGGCGGCTGGGACCAGGACGGGCAGGGCGCGGCGCTGCCTTCGGCGCAGGAACGGCAGATGGCTTTCGGTCCGCGCTGGAAGGTGCTGCGCCGCTTCCGCATCGCCGAGGGCGAGGGCCTGGCCGAGCTGTCGCTGGCGCCGGAATTCGCCGGCGAGGCGGGCGAGTGGCTGGCGCATCCGGCGCTGCTGGACATCGCCACCGGCTGGGCCATGGCGCTCATCAAGGGCTGGTCGCCCGATCACCTGTGGGTGCCGATGGGCTATCGCTCGATCCGGCTTTACGCGCCCTTGCCGGCGCAGGTCACCAGCCGCATCCGCAACGCGGGCGAGAACAGCGATGCCCAGGGCATGGCGCAGTTCGACATCAGCCTGGCCGGGCCGGACGGCGCGATTGTCGCGGAAATCAAGGGCTTCGCGCTGAGGAAGCTGTCGGCGGCGCTCTCGGCCCAGCCGCAGCGGGCGGCCGCCCCGCGCAGCCTGTCGCCGGCCGAGCGGCGCTTGCAGCACAATATCAGCCAGGGCATCCCGGCCGCCATCGGCCCCTCGATGCTGAGCCGGGCGATCTCGACCGGGCTGGCGCAGGTCTATGTCTCGTCCTTGGACCTGAACGCGCTGATCCTCGAGGCCGGCGTGGTCGAGGATGCCGCGCCCAGCGAGGGCGGCTTCGAGCGTCCCGACCTCGACAGCGATTTCGTCGCGCCGGCACCCGGCACCCAGGCCGAACTGGCGGCGATCTGGTCCGAACTGCTGGGCATCGCCCAAGTCGGCGCCGCGGACAGCTTCTTCGACCTGGGCGGGCATTCGCTGATCGCGGTGCGCATGTTCGGGCAGCTGCGCAAGAAATTCGGCGTCGACCTGCCGATCTCAACCCTGTTCGAGGCGCCGACCATCGCCGGCCTGGCCGCGCTGGTCGAGGAACGCACCGGCCCGCGCGAGCTGGTTTCGCCCGACAACGTGGCCAAGCTGCCGGTGTCGCAGAAACCGCGCTTCCGCTTTGTCGTGGACATGGGCGGGCGCGGCGACGGCACGCCCTTCTTTATCGTCGCCGGCATGTTCGGCAATATCATGAACCTGCGGCAACTGGCGCAGCGCACCGGCGCCGACCGCCGCTTCTATGGCCTGCAGGCGCGCGGGCTTCTGGGCGACGACAAGCCGCATGAGAGCTTTGCCGAGGCGGCGCGCGACTATATCGCGGAGATCCGCCAGGTGCAGCCGAACGGCCCCTATCTGCTGGGCGGTTTCTCGGGTGGCGGGCTGACCGCCTATGAGATGGCGCGGCAGCTGCGCGCGGCGGGCGAGGAGGTGGCGATGCTGGTCATGCTCGACACGCCCCTGCCGCTGCGTGAGCCGGTCAGCCGCAAGGACCGGCTGGCGATCCGCCTGGGCGAATTGCGCGAGGGCGGTCCCGGCTTCGTCTGGAAATGGCTGCGCGACCGCGTGGCCTATGAATTCCAGCGCCGCAGCAAGGCCAAGGCGGTCGAGGCCGAGGTTTCGGCCGAGGCGACGGGCGCCTTCCACGACCTGGCCATCGAGGCGGCCTTCCTGGCCGCGCTGCCGGGGATGCAGGTGACGGAATGGGACGGGCCGGTGGCGATGTTCCGCCCGCCCTTGGACAAACGCTGGAAGGTGACCGGCGGGCGCTGGATCAACTCGGGCCGCGATTATGTCGTCGAGGACAACGGCTGGACGCCCTACATGCCGCAGTTGCGGGTGATCGAGGTGCCAGGCGACCATGATTCCATGGTGCTTGAGCCGAATGTGCGGCGCATGGCCTCGGTCCTGCGCGAGATCCTGCGCGAGGCCGATGCCGCGCCCTCCAGCGTCAAGGCGGCAGAGTGACCATGAACGGCAATCCCAGCGTCCAGGTCGTCGTGCTCAACTGGCGCACGCCAGAGATGTCCTTGCAGGCCGCCGAATCCGCCATGCGGGAAATGCAGGGGCTGGAGGGCGGCGTGACCATCGTCGACAATGATTCCGGCGATGGCAGTTTCGAGGCATTGCAGGCCGGCGTCGCCGCGCGCGGCTGGCCGGCCGACCGGGTCGCGGTGGTGCAATCGGGCTGGAACGGCGGCTATGGCGCCGGCAACAACCACGGCATCCGCCAGGGATTGCCGGACGGGCGGCGGCCGGACCTGGTCTATCTGCTGAACTCGGATGCCATCGCGCAGCCGGGCGCGATCCGGGCGCTGGTCGATTACCTGGGCGCGCATCCCGAGGCCGGCATCGCCTGCTCGCGCCTGCGCGGCACCGACGACGTGCCGCACAGCACCGCCTTTCGCTTTCCCTCGGCAGCGGCCGAGTTCGAATCGGAAAGCCGCACCGGCCCGATCTCGCGCCTGCTGCGGCGCAAGATCGTGGCGCTGCCGCAGCCCGAGACATCGGGTCGCGTGGACTGGTCGGCCGGGGCGTCGATGATGATCCGCATGGACGTGCTGGACCGAATCGGCCTCTTCGACGAAGGGTTCTTCCTTTACTACGAGGAAACCGACCTGTGCCGCCGCGCGGCGCTGGCGGGCTGGCAGACCCATTACGTGGTCGAAAGCCTGGTGCTGCATATCGGTTCGGTCAGCACCGGCATGAAGGAATGGAAGCGCGCGCCGGATTACTGGTACGATTCCCGGCGCCGCTATTTCGAGAAACACCATGGGCGGTCGGGCGCGCTTTGGGCCACGATCGCGCATCTGGGGGGCGCGGGCGTGTTTCGCCTGCGCTGTCTGTTGTCGGGGCGCAGGCCGGATGGGCCCAAGGGTCATCTGTCGCATCTGACGCGCCACGCGCTTCGTTTGCAGCCAAAGCCCGTGCATGTTGAAAAGGGTAAGCCATGACGCAGTTTTCCGCGATTCTGGTGGGTAACGAATCTCTGATGCGCCACGCGGCCGAGACGCTGCTGGCGCGCGGCCATCGCATTATCGCGGTGGTGACGCGCAATCCCGACCTGCGCGACTGGGCGATGGGGGCCGGTTTGACGGTCGAGGACCAGGACGCGCCGGTGCCGCCGGGTGCGCCGGTGGCGGACTGGCTGTTCAGCGTCGCCAACCTGTCGATCCTGCGCCCCGAGATGCTGGCGCGCGGGACGCGGGGCGCGATCAATTTCCATGACGGCCCGCTGCCCCGGCTGGCCGGTCTGAACGCGCCGGTCTGGGCGATCATCGGGCAGGAGCCGCAGCACGGCATCACCTGGCACATGATCGAGGGCGGCGTGGACGAGGGCGACATCCTGTCCCAGACCCTGTTCGACCTGCGCCCTGACGACACCGCCCTGACGCTGAATGCCCGCTGCTTTGCCCGCGGCGCCGAGAGTTTCGCCGATGTGCTGGCCCAGCTGGAAGGGGCGGGGCCGCAGCGGGTGAAACAGGACCTGTCGCAGCGCAGCTATGTCGGCCGCGACAAGCGCCCCGAGGCTGCGGGATTGATCGACTTTGCCCAGCCCGCCGGGCGCATCTGCGCGCTGGTGCGCGGGCTTGACCATGGCGGCTACTGGAACCCGCTGACCGAGGCCAAGGTTCGGCTGGAGGATGGCCGGGTGCTGGCGGTGGAGGCCTCGGCCGGGACCGAGCCGGCGACGGCCGCGCCGGGCACGGTGCTGGCGCATCACGGCGATATTGCCACCATCGCGGCCGGCGATGCGGCCGTGCGGCTGATCTTCCGCGGTGCATTGCCGCCGATCGGTGCGGTGATCCCGGCGCTGGCCGCCGATGAGCGCGCGCGGCTGACCGATCTGGGCGCGCAGGCGGCGCGGCATGACGGCTGGTGGCGCAAGCGGCTGGCGGCGATGAACCCCGCGGTGCTGCCGGGCGAGGGCTCGGAGGCGCGCGCCCGGGTGGCGCTGCTGCCCGGCGCCGGGCCCGAGCGGATCGCGCTGGCCGCCTCGCTGCTGGCGCGGCTGGCGGGGCAGGCGGAATGCGACCTGGCGCTGCGGCCCGAGGGCCAGCCCGAGGCGGCGGGGATCGTCGCCGACTGGCAGCCGCTTTCGGTGGCGCTTGGTGGTGCGCAGACCTTGGCCGAGCTTGGGGCCGCGATCTCGGGCCAGATCGCCGATCAGGCGAAGCGGGGCTTCTTCCTGGCCGACCTGCTGCATCGCGCGCCGGAATTGCGCGAGGTGGCGGTGCCGGATCTGGCGATCAGCCTCGATGCGCGCGGCCCGGTCGCGGGCGCGGCGCTGACCGTGACCCTGACCGAAGCCGGCGCCTGGCTGGACCACGATCCGGCCCGCGTCTCGGCCGCGCAGGCGCAAAGGCTGGCCCGGGTTCTGGATGCCGGGCTGGCGCTGCCCGGAACGACGGCGCTGCGCGACATTCCCCTGATGGATGCCGCCGAGCGCGAGGCGCTGCTGGTCGCCCGCAACGCCACCCAGGCCGAGGTGCGGCTGGCCTGCATCCACCAGCTGATCGCCGAGAAGGCCGGCGAGAACCCGGATGCGGTGGCGCTGGCCTTCGAGGATCACAGCCTGACCCGCGGCCAGCTGGACCGCGCCGCCAATGCGCTGGCCGAAAAGCTGGTGGCGATGGGTGTCGGTCCCGACCAGCCGGTCGGGCTGTTCGCGAAACGCTCGCCCGAGCTGGTGATCGGCGCGCTGGCGATCTGGAAGGCCGGCGGCGCCTATGTGCCCTTGGACCCGGATTACCCCGCCGATCGCATCGAGCTTTATATCCAGGATTCGGGCGCCCGGGTGGTGCTGGTCCAGGACGGCCTTGCCGAAAAGCTGCCGGCGCATGGCGCGCAGGTGGTGGCCATCCCCTCGGACCTGCCGCATGGCCTGGTCGCGGCGCCGGTCAACCATGCCGGGCCGGAAAACCTGGCCTATCTGATCTATACCTCCGGCTCGACCGGCCGGCCCAAGGGGGTGATGGTCGAGCATCGCAATGTCGCCAATTTCTTCGCCGGCATGGATGCGGTGATCCCGCATGCCGAGGGCGATGCCTGGCTGGCGGTGACCAGCCTGTCCTTCGACATCTCGGTGCTGGAGATCTTCTGGTCGCTGGCGCGTGGCCTGAAACTGGTGATCGCGGGCGAAGAGTCGCGGCTCGCCGTGTCCAGCGCGCCGGCGCATCCGCGCGCCGAGGTGCAGGGCGGCATGGATTTCAGCCTGTTCTACTGGGGCAATGACGACGGGCCCGGGCCGCAGAAATACCGGCTGCTGCTGGAGGGTGCGCGTTTCGCCGACCAGAACGGTTTCGTCGCCGTCTATACGCCCGAGCGGCATTTCCACGCCTTTGGCGGCCCCTATCCGAACCCGGCGGTTTCCGGCGCGGCGGTGGCGGCGGTGACCAGGAACATCTCGGTCCGCGCCGGCAGCTGCGTGCTGCCGCTGCACCACCCGGCCCGCGTGGCCGAGGAATGGGCGGTGATCGACAACCTGACCTCGGGCCGGGCCGGGCTGGCCATCGCCTCGGGCTGGCAGCCGGACGATTTCGTGCTGCGCCCGGAAAACGCGCCGCCGAACAACAAGGCGGCGCTGATCCAGGGCGTCGAGCAGCTGCGCCGGCTGTGGCGCGGGGAAAAGGTCGATTTCCCGCGCGCCGGCGGCGGCACGTTCGGCGTGGTGACGCAGCCGCGCCCGGTGCAGAAGGAACTGCCGCTGTGGCTGACCGTGGCCGGCAACCCGGAAACCTGGATCGAGGCCGGGCGGCTGGGCATGAACGTGCTGACCCACCTCCTGGGCCAGAGCATCGACACGGTCGCGGCCCGGATCAAGGATTATCACGCGGCGCTGCGCGAGGCCGGCCATGACCCGGCGCATTTCACCGTCACGCTGATGCTGCACACCTGCCTGGCCGAGGATCGCGAGACCACGCGCGAGATCGCCCGCGAGCCGATGAAGAACTACCTGCGCAGCGCGGCGGCGCTGGTCAAGCAATATGCCTGGGATTTCCCGGCCTTCCGCAAGCCCGCGGGCATGACCAACCCGATGGCCATCGACCTGGGCACGCTCAGCGAGGACGAGCTGGACGGCATCCTGGAATTCGCCTTCCTGCGCTATTTCGAGGATTCGGGCCTGTTCGGTTCGATGGAGGATGCCATCGCCCGGGTCGAGCAGCTGAAGACCATCGGCGTGGGCGAGGTGGCCTGCCTGATCGACTATGGCATCGCGCCGGACCAGGTCATGGCCGGTTTCCCGATGCTGGCCCGGCTGCGGGCGGCGGTCAATCCGGCCGATGTGGCGCTGGACCCGCGCGATTTCTCGATCGCGGCGCAGATCCGGCGCTGGAAGGTGACGCATCTGCAATGCACGCCCAGCATGGCGCGCATCCTGGTCTCGGACCCGCAGGTGGCGGCGGCGATGGCGGGGCTGAAATGCGTGATGGTCGGCGGCGAGGCGCTGCCGCCCTCGCTGCTGGCCGAGATCAAGGCGGCGACGCGGGCGCGGGTGCTGAATATGTACGGCCCGACCGAGACCACGATCTGGTCCACGGTGGCCGACCTGACCGATGCGGCCGAGGTGACCCTGGGCCGGCCGATTGCCAATACGCAGCTTTACGTGCTGGACGGCGATCAGGTGCCGGTGCCTCCGGGCGCGCAGGGCGAGCTGTGGATCGGCGGCCATGGCGTCACGCGCGGCTATTGGCAGCGCGAGGACCTGACTGCGGGCGCGTTCCGGCCCGATCCCTTCGTGCCGGCGGATCGCGCCGCGCCCTGGGGCGCGCGCATGTATCGCACCGGCGACCTGGTGCGCTGGCGCGAGGATGGCGGGCTGGACTACATCGGCCGGGCCGACCACCAGATCAAGCTGCGCGGCTTCCGCATCGAACTGGGCGAGATAGAGGCGCAGCTGGCCGACCAGCCCGGCGTGCGCGAGGCGGTGGCGCTGGTGCGCGAGGACGTGCCCGGCGACAAGCGGCTGGTCGGCTATGTCACTGGCGATGCCAGCCTGTCGGAAAAGGCGCTGCGCGAGGCGCTGCTGGCGCATCTGCCGGCCCATATGGTGCCCGGCCGCATCGTCCGGCTGGAGAAGATGCCGCTGACGCCGAACCGCAAGATCGACCGCAAGCAGCTGCCGGTGCCGGGGGCGATTGTCGCGCCGATGGTGGCGCCGGGGGCGGCCATCGAGGCCACCCCCGCCGCGGCGGCTGCCGCCGCCCCGGCCGCGCCGAGCGAGGATCTGGCCGCCGCCGTGCAGGCGCTGTGGGCCGAGACCCTGGGGGTCGAGCAGATCGGGCCGCGCGACAATTTCTTTGCGCTGGGCGGGCATTCGCTGCTGGCGATCCAGCTGCATCGCACCATGCGCGACCGGCTGGCGCTGCCGCGATTGGGGGTGACGGACATCTTCCGCTTCCCGGTGCTGGCGGATTTCGTCAAGCATGTCGCGGGCCTGGCGCCGGCGAACCAGGCCGCGGCGGCGCCGGTTTCTGCGGCCGCCGCCGCGCCGGTTGCCGTGCCCGAGCCGGCGGCCGCGGCTGGCGACGATGCCATGGCGCGGCGCCGGGCGCTGCGGGCGCAATTGCGCGGCGGGCGTTGAGCGGGGCCGAGGCGCTGCGCGCGCTGGCGCTGAGCCTCATGCCCGAGGGCTATGCTTGCGCGGTGCTGCCGCTGGCGACAGATCCGGCGCCGTTGCTGCCGGCCGAGGCCGAGGCCGTGGCGCGCGCGGTGCCGAAACGCCGGCGCGAGTTCGCGCTGGGCCGCATGGCCTTGCGTGCGGCGATCCGCGCGGCCGGGCACGACCTGCCCGCCGCGCGGCCCATCGCCATGCGGCCGGATCGCCAGCCCGACCTGCCGCCGGGCATCCGCGCCAGCCTGTCGCATAGCGGCGATTACTGCATCGCGGTCGCGGCCCCCGCCGGGGCGCCGGGGCCGGGGATCGACCTGGAGCCTTGCGACCGCGCGCCGCCCGAGGGGCTGGGCGAGATGGTGATGCCCTGGCGCGCGCCGGACGGCCTGCCGCCGCTGCTGGCCTTTTGCGCCAAGGAGGCGATGTTCAAGGCGCAATACCCGCTGACCGGCCGCATGCTGGATTTCCGCGACGTGCCGCTGGTGTTGCGCGGCGCGCGGTTTCGCGGCTGCCTGGGCGACCGGCTGATCGGCGGGCGCTGGGGCCGGGCGGCCGGCTGCTGGCTGGCGATCAGCCTGTGGAACGGCTGAAGCACTGGGCCAGAAGCCGCGCCGATTCCGCGATGTCGTGCCGGGCACAGACCCGGGCCCGGGCCGAGGCGCCCATGGCCGCAAGGCGCTCGGCCGGGGTCGCGGCGGCGTCCAGCATGGTGGCGGCCAGGGATTCGGCATCGCCGGCGGGAACCAGCCAGCCCTCATGTCCCGGGCGGACCAGTTCGGGGATGCCGGCGATAGAGGTGGCGATGACGGGGCGGGCGCAGGCCATCGCCTCCATGATGACCACGGGCAGGCCCTCGGCAAAGCTGGGCGTGACCAGCGCATGGGCGGCATTCATCGCGGCGCGCACGCCGGCTTCGTCCTGCCAGCCCAGCAGGGTAACGGCCTGGCCCATGCCCTCGGCGGCGATCAGCTCTTCGATCTGGCGGCGCAATTCGCCGTCGCCGACCAAAGACAGCCGCAGCACCGGATCCTGCCGCCAGGCCAGGGCGAAGGCGCGGATCAGCAGGCCGAACCCCTTCTGCTCGGCAAAGCGGCCGACGGCGACCATGTGGAACGGGCCCGGGGGCAGGGGGACGGGCTCGGCCCAGCGGGTCAGGTCCAGCCCGCAATGCACCACCCGCACCTTGGGCCAGTCGCCCGGGGCCGCCCAGCGATACATCTGCGAGCGGCCGTAACTGCTGACGGTGACGCAGAAATCCGCCAGCGCCAGCTTGCCGCCCAGGTCCAGCGGCTGGACATTGTCGAATTCCTCGGGGCCATGCACGGTGAAGCTGAAGGGCGGGCCGCCGAAGATCCGGGCATAGGCGGCGACGCGGGCCGAATTGGTGCCGAAATGCGCATGGATATGGCGCAGCTCCAGCGCCCGGGCGCGGGCGGCGACATAAGCGCCCTCGGCCATGTAGATCATCTGCCGGGCCAGGCTGGATTCGCCGGCCTTGGCGCGCTGCCGTGCCAGGCGCAACGCCGCGCGCAACTGGCCCGGCGCCTGCCGTGCCAGGCCCAGCAGCAGCCGCTTGCCGCCGGCATCCAGCACCCGCTCGGTCCGCTGATGTTCGGCGAGGTCCGCCGGATCGCTCAGCGCCTGCGCATCGCCGCGCATCGCCATGCGGTGAATCTCAAACCCCAGAGCCTCGAGCGCGGCAATCTCGCGCCGGATGAAGCTGTGCGAGGGACGGGGGTAGGTGTTGACCAGATAGCCGATTCGCAAGTGCCCGTCCCTTCAAGAAAAAAATCATATCGCCGCGAGGATCTTGCGGCATTTCGGCTGGATTATGCTGATTTTTAGTAAAGAATGAGCGGATATGCAGTAGTCAGCTTGGGCCAGACCAAAGTTTATCTGGCGATTCGGGTTTTATTTGGCACTATTGTGGCAGGAGAGCATGGAATTTTGTGGAGAAAACCCCTGATCGGGATTCTGACCATAGGCATCGCGGTGGCGTTGTTCAGCACGGCGGTCGGGGTATGGGCTCTGGACCTGTCCTTTTGGGGCGGGCTGTTGCTGTATTCGGTCAGCGGAACCGCCGCCACGCTGTTCGTCGCATGGCGGCGCGCCAGATGTCTCGATCATCACGGCATGCAGCCCGGGCGGGGCTGAGCCGTCTCAGTATCCGGTGCAGCGCAGAACCACGCCCACGGTCTTGGCGATGATGCCGAGATCGCCCGTCAGGCTGAGATCGGCCGCATAGCGCGCGTCGAAGGTGGCGCGGGCGGCGAAGGTGCTGTCGTTGCGATCCGAGATCTGCCACAGCCCGGTCACGCCCGGCCGCAGGTGATAGTAATCCGCGCCGGGGTAAAGCTGCGCCTGTTCCAGCATCATCGGCCGCGGGCCGACCACGCTCATGTCGCCGCGGAACACGTTCCACAGCTGCGGCAGCTCGTCCAGCGAGGTCTTGCGCAGGAAATGCCCGGTCCTGGTGATGCGCGGATCCTGCTTCAGCTTCTGGGTCGAATCCCACTCGGCCTTGGCCTCGGGGTTCGCGGCCAGATATTCCGCCAGGCGCAGGTCGGCGTCCTCGACCATGGTGCGCAGCTTCCACAGCCGGAAGCTGCGGCCCGAGCGGCCGACGCGTAGCTGCGTGTAGAAGGGCCTGTCGCCGTTCCACAGGATCACGACCGCCAGCAGAAGCACCAGCGGCAATACGATCGGCGCCGCCAGCAGCACCGCGACGATGTCCAGCGGGCGCTTCAAAAAGCGTGCATAAAATGAACTGATCCCTGTGGGCTCTGCAATGGCTGCGCTGTTGGGGGAGGCTTGCAGCACCGAATCAATCGACTCGATATGGAAATCTGCACTGTGCCGCATGATAAACCCGTCCTAATCACTACAAGCGGCAGTATAGCCTTGCATTTTAATAAAACTAGAACGAAACGGCCGACTGACGAAAAGTATAGGTTTGTTTGTTTTCAATAGCTTGTGGCGGATTTCCCGCCGATCCCGTCCGCCTTCCCTCGGGTCAACTTTCCTTAGCGTTTCATGAGGTTTTAAGCGCCTCACAACAGGAACGCGGATAAACCGTTTCATCGGCAACTGTGGGTTGAATATGATGGTGCGTTCAATTCCTTCATGCCATATTCGGCCAGTCCAATATGGCAACCTTCGGTTGAATAATGCCCGGCTTATTTCAATTTCTGCTCGAAGGCGTTTCGGCGCTTTACATCGGCCACAGCCTGGTCAGCCCGACCGTGCCGGGGATGATGCAGCAATTGCTGGGCCGGCCGGTCGAGATGCAGATCCTGAACGGCGCCCCGTTGCAGCTGCAATGGACCGAGTCGCGCCATGCCCAGGGCGTCGACGCGCGCGCCTGGCTGCCGAATCATCCCGTCGACACGCTGGTCCTGACCGAGCGGGTGCCGCTGGGGCCGGCGATGGAATATCACGACAGCGCCGGCTATGCCGCCCGCTGGCTGGAACTGGCGCGGCAGGGCAATCCCGAGGTGCAGCCCTGGCTTTACCAGACCTGGGACTATATCGAGCCCGGCTCGACCCGGCCTTGGCGCGACCGCATCCTGGCGGACCTGCCGAAATGGCAGCAGATCCTGGCCGAGGTCAATCGCGACCGGCCGGCGGGCGCCCAGCCGATGCGGCTGATCCCGGCCGGGCTGGGCATGGTGCGGCTGCATGACGCCATCACGGCCGGACAGGTGCCGGGCGCGCGCTCGATCCGCGATTTCTTTCGCGACGACATCCACCCGACCGAGGCGGGCGGCTTCTATTACATCGCCATGATCCACTATGCCGCGCTGACCGGCAAAAGCCCGGTCGGCCTGACCAACCAGATCCCGGGCGGCGGCGGGCCTTACCCCGAGGTGCCGCGGGCCCAGGCCGAAGTCCTGCAGCGCTTGGCCTGGGAG
This sequence comes from Paracoccus sp. N5, assembly GCF_000371965.1. NCBI lineage: Bacteria > Pseudomonadati > Pseudomonadota > Alphaproteobacteria > Rhodobacterales > Paracoccaceae > Paracoccus > Paracoccus sp. N5. The sequence continues at coordinate 1,995,298 of NZ_AQUO01000001.1, forward strand.
ACGGTGCAGGCGTTTCGCGACTAGCGGCCGCGCGCCCAGCCCTGCCGGTTGCGGCCCAGCCGCACGGCCAGGGCGACGGCGGCATAGGCGGCGAAGCCCAGCGGATCGGCGGCCGCCAGCCGCAAAAGCGCGCCGCGGCCGGGCCGGACGTGGCCTTGGCGGGCGGGCAGGTCGGGAAAGCGCCGGGCGATCTCGGCCACGCCCATGTCCTGGCGCCGCCGCACCCGGACCAGCGGCGAAAAGCCCTCGACCAGCGGCCATTGATAGGGCTCGTCAACCAGGAACCGCTCGGATTCCGCGAATTGCAGCCGGGCGAAGGTGTCGTCCGAGATGATCTGCGGGAAGTCCCCCCAGCGTGCCCGGCCGGCCGCATTCACCGCGAAAAGCCCGGCGCCGGTGACGCCCTGGGCGACGAAGGGCAGCTTCTGCCAGAACCGCGCATAGGCGCGCGACACAGGGCTGCGCGCCGGCGCCACCACCAGCCGGCCGCCGGCATAGCGCGGCTCGGCCACGTCCAGGACGCGCATGATGCCCGACAGCAGCCGCGGCCCCATGTGGATGTCGGCGTCCAGATAGAGCCGCACCCCCGGCCCGGCGCAGGCGTCGCCATGGTTCAGCGCGCCGATCTTGCCGCCCTGGGCCAGTTCCTCGACCCGCAGCGACCAGCCGCGCGCGGCGAATTGCGGCGCCCGGGCGCGGGCGCGGGCGGCGGTGTCGTCGCCGCAGCCATTGGCCACGACCACGACGGCCACCGGGCCGGCATGGTCCTGGGCCAGCAGGTGGTCAAGGCAGGCGTCGATGTAATCCGCCTCGTCATGGGCGGGCAGGATGATGGTGCAGGGCGTCATCGGGCTCGTGCCAGGGTTGCTGCCGTCTTGATTCGGGGGCAGGGGCGGCTTTGGCGCCGGGCGCGGCGCGGCGGGGGTGATGCCGCGCTGCGGCACGGGCTGTCCAAAAGGTCAGGCTTGGCCGCGAAATGCGGTGCATTGTCGTGATCCGGCGTGTTTTCGGTTGTGGCCCTCATGGCGCGGACGCTACCATGTTGCTGCCATGAAAGTCACGGCAGGCGGCGCAGCCAGGAGCGGCCGCGTTCCACCAGAGGCAGAGGGGCCACAGGTTTGAAGCCCGCGACAGGAAACAGCCCGGACAGGTCGCCGGAAGACGAGGCTTTGTCCGACACGCGCGGCAAGGTCTCGAGCCGGTTCGTCCGGCGCGAGGCGGCGCTGGCGGCCTCGGACGCGAAACATGCCCGCATCATCGCGCAGCGCTTTTCGCTGCTGCGCACCCGCATCCTGCAAGAGATGCGCAGCCGCGGCTGGAGCAAGCTCGCCGTGGTGCCGGTGACGCCGGGCGCCGGCGGCACCTATGTCGCGGTGCATCTGGCGCTGGCCCTGGCGCGCCAGCCCCACACCAAGGTGGCGTTGCTCGACCTGGATCTCGGCACGCCCAGCGTGGCGCGGGAACTGGGCGTGCCGGGCTGCGGCGCCCTGGCCCCGGTGCTGCGCGACAGCGGCGAACTCGACATGCTGCTGTCGCGGGTGGACGAGGCGCCGAACCTGGCCGTGCTGGCCCCCGAACGCGCCGAGCCCGGCGCCGCCGAGCTGTTGCAGGACGAGACGCTGGTCCAGGCCATGCAGCGCCTGCACGAGCGCCATCCGAGCGAGATCGCGATCCTGGACACCGCGCCGCTCTTGGGCGAGGACGCGGCCCTGGCCGCGCTGCCGCTGGCCGATGCACTGCTGCTGGTCGCCGACGGCCGCAAGGGCACCGCCGCCCATATGACCGAGGCCGAGCGGCTGCTGGTCGGCATGCCGCCCGTGATGGGCGTGGTGCTGAACAAATCCGAAGATTGATTTCATGAGTTTGCTTTAAGGGTTCAGGATTTTGGGACCGATTCAATCCTTGCAGGATCTGATCTCGATGGTCTGGCGGCGGCTGCCGCTGGTCATGACGATCATGGTCCTGGGCGTGCTGGTGTCGTTCTATCTGATCGTCTCCTCGCCGCGGGTCTACCAGGCTTCGGCGGTGATCCAGCTCGACATGCCGGCGGTGATGGACCAGGGCGCCGACAGTTCGCTGCCCGCCTCGCGCCGGGTGCAGCTGATCGAGCAGCGGTTGATGGCGCGCGCCAACCTGCGCGACGTGATCCAGCGGCTGGGGCTTTTCGCCGACACGCCCGGCCTCAGCGAGACGGAAAAGCTGGTGGCGCTGCGCAACTCGACCCGGATCGAAAGCATCACCGCGCCCGGCGTCTCGGTCGATTCGCGGCTGGCGCTGGCCGCCATCGTCATCACCTCGCAGGCCGAGACGGCCAACATGGCCGCCGCCATCGCCAATGACTTCGCCGACAGCGTCGTCAACCGCGACCGCGAGAACCGCAAGGCCCGCATCCTGGAATCGCAGGACTACCTGCGCGGCGAAGAGGCGCGGCTGAACGAGCAGCTTTCGGCGCAGGAACGCAAGGTCGTCGAATACAGCGCCCGCAACGAGGACGCGCTGCCCAGCTCGCAGACCTTCCTGCAGACCGAGCTCGCCCAGTTGAGCGAGATGGAAACCACGCTGAACAGCAGTATCATGGACCTGCAACGCGAGCGGCTGTCGCTCGAGGCGGGCGCCGGCGCCGATGCCCGGCCCTCGGCCTCGCTGGTGCAGCAGATCCGCTCGGCCGAGATCGAGCTGGCGCAGGCCCGGCGCACGCTGGCCGCCGATCACCCCGAGATCAAGCGGCTCGAGGACAACCTGCAGCGGCTGAACAGCGGCGGCGGCTCGGGCGGCTCGGACGTGGTGCGCCGCCAGGCCGAGCTGATCGACGCGCAATTGCAGCAGCTGAACCAGCAGAAGGCCGGTTTCGAGGCCCGCCGCATCGAGATCGACCGCGCCCGCGCCCGCGTGCCGCAGGTCACGCGCGAGCTCGAGGCGATGCAGCGCGAGCAGCGCCGCCTGCAGGACCGCTATAACGAGATCTCGCGCCAGCTGGCGCAGGTCGAGACCCAGCAGCAGCTGATGGAAAACGACCAGACCGAGCGTTTCGTGCTGCTGGAGCGCGCCCTGCCGCCGGAATATCCGGCGCTGTCGAACCGCAAGAAAAGCGCGGTGATGGGCGTCGGCGGCAGCTTCGCGCTGGCGATGATGGTGGCCTTCGTGCTTGAACTGCTGAACCCGGTGCTGCGCCGCACCACGCAATTCGCCCGCGCGACCGGCACCCGGCCGGTGATCGCGCTGCCCTATCGGCTGTCGCCCGAAGACCTGCACGCCCGCCGGCTGCGGCAGGTCTATCTGGTCGTGCTGCTGGTGGTGGGCGCGCTGGTGGCGCTGTGGCTGCTGGGCAAGATCCCCGGCCTGCCCTCGCCGGGCGTCGTGCCGACGCCGACCGACGGGATGGGCTGATGAGCGACGCCGCCACCTCCGAACCGGCGCGCAAGACGCTGGCCTCGCGCGCCCTGGGCAGCAGCGCCTGGTCCATGGCCAATTTCGGCCTGGGCCAGATCATGCGGCTGGGCTCGAACCTGATCCTGACCCGCATCCTCAGCCCGGACGATTTCGGGTTGATGGCGCTGGTCACCAGCTTCCTGATCGGGCTCAGCATGTTCAGCGACATGGGCTTCGGCCCGTCGATCATGCAAAGCAAGCGCGGCGACGACCCGGATTTCCTGGACACGATCTGGACGCTGAAGATCCTGCGCGGCTTCCTGATCTTCCTGGCCGCGATGGCGATGGCCTGGCCGCTGTCGCTGTTCTACGACGCGCCGCTGTTCGGCTGGGTGTTCCCGGTCGCGGCCACCTCGATGATCGTGGGCGGCTTCCTGCCCACCCGCATCGACAGCGCCGCCCGCCACCTGCAGCTGGGCCGGCTGACGGTGATCGAGCTTGGCAACCAGCTGATCGGCATCCTGATCACCATCGCGGCGGCGCTGATCCTGAATTCGGTCTGGGCGCTGGTCTGGGGCAATGTGCTGGGCGCCTTCGCGCAGCTCCTGATGTTCCGCCTGTTCCTGCCCGGCCACCGCAACCGCTTCCGGCTGGAGCCCGAGGCCCGCGCCGAGGTGATGCATTTCGGCAAGTGGATCTTCTTCAGCACCATCTGCGGCTTCCTGCTGTTCCAGGGCGACCGCATCATCCTGGGCCGGGTGCTGACGCTGCACCAGCTCGGCATCTACAACATCGGCCTGTTCCTGGCGACGGTGCCGATGATGCTGGGCAATTCCATCGCCAGCCGGCTGTTCATCCCGATGTATCGCCAGCATCCGCCGGCCGAGAGCCGCGAGAACGCGCGCATCCTGGCCCGCACCCGCGCCGGCCTGTCCGCGCTGCTGTTGGTCGCGGCGGTGGTGCTGGCCTGGGCCGGACCGCCGCTGGTCGGGCTGCTTTACGATCCGCGCTATGCGGCGGCGGGCGGCATCCTGGTCGCCATCGCCTGTATCCAGATGCTGCAGGTGATCCCGATCAGCTATGAATTCTCGGCGCTGGCCGCCGGGGATTCGCGCGGCTTCTTCGTGATGCAGTCGCTGCGGGCGGCGATCTATTTCACGCTGGTCGCGACCGGGGCCTGGTTCTATGGCCTGCCGGGGCTGCTGATCGGGCAGGGGCTGTCGCAGATCCTGTGCTATCCGGTCACGGTCTGGCTTGCGCGCCGGCACGGCTGCTGGGATCCGCGCCATGACGCCATCGCGGCGCTGATCGCGCTGACGGCGATTGCGGCGGCGCTGACCGGGCACGAGCAGGTCATCGCGGCTGCCATGCATCCCTAGGGTCAGCTTCAAGCATTTTACCCCTTCCGGTCGCCGTGGCCCGGGCGCTATGGCATAGGCCACGCCACGAGGAGGACCGGATGAGCGACGACAACACCCCGCGCAAGTCCCGCATCACGCGGGAAGAGGCTCTGGCCTATCACCTGGAGCCCCGGCCGGGCAAATACGACATCGTGGCCTCGACCCCGATGGCGACCCAGCGCGACCTGTCGCTTGCCTATTCCCCCGGCGTCGCCGTCCCGGTCGAGGCCATCGCCGAACGCCCCGAGACCGCCTATGACTATACCGTCAAGGGCAACATGGTCGCGGTGATCTCGAACGGCACCGCGATCCTGGGGCTGGGGAACCTCGGCGCACTGGCCTCGAAGCCGGTGATGGAGGGCAAGGCGGTGCTGTTCAAGCGCTTCGCCGACGTGAATGCCATCGACATCGAGCTGGACACCGAAGACCCGGACGAGATCATCAACGCCGTGCGGCTGATGGGTCCGACCTTCGGCGGCATCAACCTCGAGGACATCAAGGCGCCGGAATGCTTCATCATCGAGCAGCGCCTGAAGGAACTGATGGACATCCCGGTGTTCCACGACGACCAGCACGGCACGGCGGTGATCTGCGCCGCGGGCCTGCTGAATGCGCTGGAACTGTCGGGCAAGAAGATCGAGGATGTGCGCATCGTCCTGAACGGCGCCGGCGCGGCGGGCATCGCCTGCCTGGAACTGCTGAAATCCATGGGTGCGCGGCATGAGAACTGCATCATGTGCGACACCAAGGGCGTGATCTGGCAGGGCCGCACCGAGGGCATGAACCAGTGGAAATCGGCCCATGCGGTCGTGACCGAGGCCCGCACGCTGGAAGACGCGATGAAGGGCGCCGACGTGTTCCTGGGCGTTTCGGCCAAGGGGGCGGTGACGCAGGACATGGTGGCCTCGATGGCCGAGAACCCGGTCATCTTCGCCATGGCGAACCCCGATCCCGAGATCACCCCGGAAGAGGCGCATGCCGTGCGTCCCGATGCCATCGTCGCCACCGGCCGCTCGGATTACCCGAACCAGGTCAACAACGTCCTGGGCTTTCCCTATCTGTTCCGCGGCGCGCTGGACATCCACGCCCGCGCCATCAACGACGAGATGAAGATCGCCTGCGCCGAAGCCCTGGCGAAGCTCGCGCGCGAGGACGTGCCGGACGAGGTCGCCGTGGCCTATGGCCGCAAGCTGCAATTCGGCCGCGACTACATCATCCCGACGCCCTTCGACCCGCGGCTGATCCACGTCATTCCCCCGGCGGTCGCCAAGGCGGGCATGGACACCGGCGTCGCCCGCCGCCCGATCATCGACATGGAGGGCTATGTCCAGTCGCTGAAGGCGCGCATGGACCCGACCGCGGCGATCCTGCAAGGCATCCACGCTCGCGCCCGCCAGGCCCAGGCCCGGATGATCTTTGCCGAGGGCGACGACCCGCGCGTGCTGCGCGCCGCCATCGCCTGGCAACGCGGCGGCATGGGCCAGTCCATCGTCGTCGGGCGCGAGGCCGATGTGAAGGAAAAGCTGGACGCCGCCGGCCTGGGCGACGCCGCGCGCGAGATCACCGTGGTCAACGCCGGCAATTCGCGCCATCTCGACCAGTATCACGAGACGCTCTATGCCCGGCTGCAGCGCAAGGGCTATGACCGCGAGGATGCGGCCAAGCTCGCGAACCGCGACCGGCATGTCTTTGCCGCGCTGATGCTGGCGCATGGCCATGGCGACGGGCTGGTGACCGGCGCGACGCGCAAGAACGCGCATGTGCTGGCGCAGATCGGCATGGTCTTCGACGTGACCCCGGCGGCGGGCGCGGTGGGCATCACCACGGTCCTGCACAACGGTCGCGTGATCCTGATCGGCGACACGCTGGTCCACGAATGGCCCGAGGCCGAGGACCTGGCCGATATCGCCACCCGCGGCGCCCATGTCGCGCGCGGCCTGGGGATCGAGCCGCGCGTGGCGTTCCTGTCCTTCTCGAACTTCGGCTATCCGGTCAGCGAGCGCGCGGTGAAGATGGCGCATGCCACCGAGGTGCTGGACGCCCGCAAGGTCGATTTCGAATATGAGGGCGAGATGACCGTGGACGTGGCGCTGAACCCGTCGCAGGCGGCGAAATACCCGTTCTCGCGCCTGACCGGGCCGGCGAACGTGCTGGTGGTGCCGGCGCGGCACTCGGCCTCGATCTCGGTGAAGCTCTTGCAGGAAATGGCCGGCGCCACGGTGGTCGGCCCGATCCTGACCGGCGTGCCCGAGCCGATCCAGATCTGCTCGACCGGCTCGACCGTGAACGACATCCTGAACATGGCGGCCATCGCGGCCGGCCGGCTGGGCCAGGTGAAATAGCCAGGACGGGGCCGGCCGGCTTCACAGGAACAGGAAATCCTGCGCCGTCAGCAGGTGGTGGTCGATGTTCGCCAGCACGATCACCACATTGCCGAAGCTGATCCGCGCATCCGCGCCCAGGTCGGTGATGCGCAGCTCGGCAAAGCGCTCGGCCCCGGATTCGATGACGATGCGGTCCTGGCCGTCGACGAAGTCCAGGATGCGGTCGGCGCCGTCGCCGGCGGCGAAGACGAAGCTGTCGGCGCCCGGGCCGCCATGCAGCGTGTCATTGCCCAGACCGCCGCGCAGCCGGTCGGCGCCGGCCTGGCCGAACAGGCGGTCATGGCCGCCCATGCCGGCGATGCGGTCGTTTCCCGCACTGGCGGTCAGGGTATTGGTCAGCGCGTTGCCGGTCAGGATGTCGTTGCCGGCGCCGGTCAGCAGGTTCTCGATATTGCGGATGCTGTCGAGGCCGTAGCCCGTCGCCTGCGGCCCGCTCAGCCCCAGGTTCACCCGCACCGGCCCGGCGCCGGAAAACCGCAGCGTGTCGACTCCGGCGCCGCCGTCCAGCGTGTCACGGCCCTGGCCGCCCTCCAGCGTATCCGCCCCCGCCGCGCCGAACAGCAGATTGCTGCCGCCATTGCCGACGATCAGATTGGCCAGGCCATTGCCGGTGCCGTTCGTGTCGCCATTGCCCAGCAGCACCAGGTTTTCCAGCCTGGCGCCCAGCGTCCAGCTGATCCAGCTTTGCACCTGGTCGGGCGGATTGGGGTCGCCGGGATAGCGGGGCACATAGCTTTCGCGGATCTGGTCCAGCGCGGAGTCCACCACATAGACATCACCGCCCGTGCCACCCGCCATGGTGTCCCTGCCGCTGCCGCCATCCAGGCGACTGCCCTGGTCGCCGCCGGTCAGCAGGTCGTTGCCGGCGCCGCCGCGCAGCACGTTCGCGGTGCCCTGCCAGGCGCGCAGCACGTCGTCGCCCAGGCCGCCGTCCAGCATATTGGTCGCGGCGCCGCCCTCCAGCGTGTCGCGACCGGCACCGCCGTAAAGCGCATTCGGGTTCAGGAAACTGCCGGTCAATATGTCATTGCCGGCCAGGCCGTCGATGACGATGGTCTCGCGATAGGGAAAACGGCTGTCGGCCCGCAGCCGGTCGTTACCAGCGGTGCCGTTAATGAAGATCGTCATGAAATGCCTGTCGGAATGAATGTCTCATCCCGAAACTAGCGAAGGCAATTTGCAAAAACGAGCCTGCGATTGCGCCGGCTGTCGGTCATGCGCCGGCAGCAGCGGGCAGGGCGGGCGCCACCGCAAGGCACGCCCGCCCCCTGGCGTCAGAACTTGTAGGACGCCCGGACCTGCACCAGGTCCATGTCCAGGTCATTGCCGTCGACGCCGGCGCTGTCCTGCAGCACGTCCTTGAAGGCGTTGCGGGTGTATTCCGCGCCGACGGTGAAATGCTCGGCGACCTTGTAGTCGACGCCCAGGCCATAGGTCATGCCGGTGTCCGAGAATTCGTCGGTGTCGAGCTTGGCGGCGCCCAGCGTGACATAGGGCAGGAACTTGCCGGCATCATAGCCGGCGCGCAGCCGCAGCCGGGTCATGTCGCCGTCGCTGTAGTTCTCGCCGGGTGAGACCTTGTTGTAGTCCAGCTCGCCGCCCAGGACGAATTTGTTGAAGCCCTTCTGGTAGCCGGCATGCAGACCATAGGCGTCGAAATCGCCGAAATCCGGCAGCGCGCCGCGGTCGCCCAGATCGCCCGAGCCCTTGCCGTATTGCAGACCGGCATAGAAGCCGTCCCAGTTGCCGACCGGGGCCGGCGCGATCGTCTCGACCGGGGCAACCACGGGCTGCTCGACCACCGGGGCGACATAGCCCCCGGCATAGGCCCCGCCAGCGATCAGCGAGACAAGGGTTGCGTAACCAATTGCTTTCATTGTGAGTTCTCCATTTCTTACGGGCCGGTCTGGCCCAGATCCCTCGGCCCCCATGCCTAGCACCACCCCCGCCGGATGGAAGCTTTTGCGGCGCCGCAGCACGGACAAGTGTCAGCCGGTGACCGGCGCCCCTTGGGCGGCGGCGGGAAATGCCGCAGGAAGAACGGCTTAGCCGCTCAAGCAGATTTGAGCGGGCGTGAAGCGGGTAACTTTATTGTTTTCAACACGTTGCTGGGTGTAAACGAATGTTGCTGAACGCCTGGCCCTATGGCTCGCCGAAACATTCGCCACGGGCTGCCTGGCGCTGCCGTTCACGGAATCGGGCGCGGTCGGCCTCGGAATATTCGCTGGCGCAGCGGTGGCAGCTGACGCCTTCCTCGTATTCCGGGCGGGTGCGGTCCTCGGGCGCCAAGGGCCGGCGGCAGGCGTGGCACAGGCCATGGCGCCCCGGCCGCAAGCCGTGGGTGATGCTGACGCGCTTGTCGAAGACGAAGCATTCGCCCTGCCACAGGCTCTCGGCCTCGGGCACCTCCTCGAGGTATTTCAGGATGCCGCCCTTCAGGTGGAACACCTCGGGCACGCCTTCGCCCAGCAGGAAATTGGTCGATTTCTCGCAGCGGATGCCGCCGGTGCAGAACATGGCGATGCGCTTGCCGGCAAAGCGGTCGCGGTTCTGGCGCCACCATTCCGGGAAGTCGCGAAAGCTGCGGGTGCCGGGATCGACGGCGCCGGCAAAGCTGCCGATTTCGACCTCGTAATCGTTGCGGGTGTCGATCACCGCCACGTCCGGGGCGCTGATCAGCGCGTTCCAGTCCGACGCTGCGACATAGCGCCCGACGGCGGCGGTCGGGTCGACCTCGGGCTGGCCCATGGTGACGATCTCGCGCTTCAGCCGCACCTTCATGCGGCCAAAGGGCATGGTCTCGGCCGGGCTTTCCTTCCATTCCAGGGCGGCGCAGCCGGGCAGGGCGCGGATATGGGCCAGCACGGCGTCGATCCCGTCGCGCGTGCCGGCGATGGTGCCGTTGATGCCCTCGGGTGCCAGCAGCAGCGTGCCCTTGACGCCATGCGCGCAGGCGCATTTCGCCAGCGGCGCCTTCAGCGCGGCCGGATCGGGGAAGCGGGTGAAATGGTAAAGCGCGGCGACGATCAGCATGGCCTGGCCTTAGCGCCGCGTGGGGCCCGGATCAAGCTGCGGCATTGACGCCCCCGGCCCACCCGCCTACGACTTTTGTCAAAGCAGGAGCAAAGCCATGGCCAAGGCCTTGATCGTCATCGACATGCAGCTGGATTTCTGCCCGGGGGGCCGGCTGGCCGTCGCCGGCGGCGACGAGATCGTGGCAGGGATCAACGACCTGATGGCGGATTACGATGCCGTGGTGCTGACCCAGGACTGGCACCCGCATGACCATGCCAGCTTTGCCGACAACCACCCCGGCGCGGCGGCCTTTTCCGTGGTCGAGATGCCCTATGGCCCGCAGGTGCTGTGGCCGGCGCATTGCGTCATCGGCAGCCCGGGGGCGGGGTTCCATCCGGCGTTGGCCGTCGATTGCGCCGATCTGGTGATCCGCAAGGGCTTCCGGCCGCAGATCGACAGCTATTCCGCCTTTTACGAGAACGATCACCGCACCGCGACCGGCCTGGCCGGCTATCTGCGCGAGCGCGACCTGACCGAACTGGCCTTCGTCGGCCTGGCGCATGATTTCTGCGTCGCCTGGTCGGCCATGGACGCGGCGCGGCTGGGTTTTCGCGCCACGGTGATCGAGGACGCCACCCGCGCCATCGACCTGGACGGCTCGCGCGAGGCAGCCCGCGAGAGGATGCGCCAGGCGGGAGTGACTTTGGCATGATGATACCGACGGTCGACATCGCGACCCGCGTCTATAACCACAAGTGGAAGATCGACCCGATCGTGCGCTCGCTGATCGACACCGACTTCTACAAGCTGCTGATGTGCCAGTCGGTTTTCCGAAACCGGCCCGACACGCATGTCGCCTTCAGCCTGATCAACCGCACCAGGTCCATCCGCCTGGCCGAGTTGATCGACGAGGGCGAGCTGCGCGAGCAGCTGGACCATGTCCGCGGGCTGTCGCTGACGCGCGGCGAAAGCACCTGGCTGCGTGGCAATACCTTCTATGGCAAGCGCCAGATGTTCCGCCCGGACTTCATGGAGTTCCTCGAGAACCTGCGCCTGCCCGCCTATCAGCTGGAAAAGCGCGACGGCCAGTATGAGCTGACCTTCGAAGGCCGCTGGCCCGAGGTCATGCTGTGGGAGATCCCGGCGCTGGCCATCATCATGGAGCTGCGTTCGCGCGCGGTGCTGAAGGACATGGGGCGCTTTGAATTGCAGGTGCTCTATGCCCGCGCCATGGCGCGGCTGTGGGAAAAGATCGAGCAGCTGCGCGAGCTTGGCCCCGAGCTGCGCATCGCCGATTTCGGCACCCGGCGGCGGCACAGCTTCCTGTGGCAGGACTGGTGCGTGCAGGCCATGGTCGAGGGGTTGGGCGACGAACGCTTCATCGGCACCTCGAACTGCCTGATCGCCATGCGCCGCGACATCGAGGCCATCGGCACCAATGCCCACGAACTGCCCATGGTCTATGCCGCGCTGGCCGATACCGACGAGGCGTTGCGCCAGGCCCCCTATCGCGTCCTCGCCGATTGGCAGGAGGAACATGACGGCATGCTGCGCATCATCCTACCCGATACCTATGGCACCAGGGGTTTCCTGGAGCATGCGCCGGACTGGCTGGCGGGCTGGACCGGCATCCGCGTCGACAGCGGCGACCCGGCCGAGGGGGCCGAGACGGCGATCCGCTGGTGGCAGGACCGGGGCGAGGATCCGCGCGACAAGCTGATCATCTTCTCGGACGGGCTGGACGTGGACAAGATCCGCGAATTGTTCCGGCGCTTCCGCGGTCGGGTGAAGGTCAGCTTCGGCTGGGGCACCTTGCTGACCAACGATTTCCGTGGCCTGGTGCCGGGCGACGGGCTGGCGCCGTTTTCGCTGGTCTGCAAGGCGGTGGCGGCGGATGGCCGGCCGACGGTGAAACTGTCGGACAACCCCGAGAAGGCCACCGGCCCGGCCGAGGAAATCGCCCGCTACAAGCGCGTGTTCGGCGTCGGCCAGCAGCAGCGCCAGGACGTGCTGGTCTGAACGCGGCGGGCGCGGAAGGGAAAGGCCCCGGCATGTGGTGGCCCGGGGCCTGGAGTTTCAGCGCGACAGCGCCGCTTGCAGCTCGCGTCCGTTTGCGGAATGGCGCTTCGCGAGTTGCCGCCCCTCGCGGCCAGAGCCGAGACGGCGCGCAGGTTCATGCGCCCGGCCCTCGGCCAGCAGTTCGGGGAACAGCGCCAGAATTTCGGCCCGCGCCTCGGGTGACACGGCCTTCAGCGCCTCGGGGCCGGTGAACAGCGACTCGGTCTGCGCGCCTTCCGAGCAGACGATCTCGTGCCGGTCGAACAGCAGGTGGAAATAGCTTAGCGCCTCGGCGCTGTCGTCGATCTCGATGCCGTCGATCTCGGTCAGGTGCTTGGCGGCGACCAGAACCTCGGCCTCGCCCAGCACCCGTTCGGCGATCTTTGAGGTGACCAGGACGCGGTGCTGCTGCGAGACGTAGAGGTCGCGTGTCGGCAGGTCGGCCCCCAACGCGCCTGCGCGGATCCGCACCGGGCGCATGTTCGGGAACAGCTGCAGCAACTCCGGCGTCACCTGTTTCGAGCCGATCCAGCGCAGCGGCTGCGGCCCGTGGTCGCGGGTCATCACCATGTCGCTGACGCGCAGATCCTCGACCGCGACATTGCCGCGCGCGGTCAGGATCAGCGTGCCGTTGCGGAAGCAGACGAATGTCGGGTCGGGCAGCCCATAGCGCGATGTGTCGAGCCCGTTGAAATTGCTGTTGATGACCCGGGTCAGGGTGATCGACTGGATCGCCTTGCTGGTGACGCCCTGGATTTCGGCCTGCGAGGCGTTGGTGGGCGGCGGCACCAGCGCCAGCGTGCCGTCGGTCGCCTGCAGGACGCGCAGCGGCACGTTGCTGGCGGTCGTGCCGTCCATATAGGTGACGGTGCCGGAATAGATGATGCCCGAGTCGAGATTGTAGCGCACGCCGTCATGCAGCACGTATTCGTTCCGCGGGCTGCCGTGCGGGCCGTCGAAGCCGATCGAATGGTTGCCGTTGCCGTCGTTCAGCGTCACCGCGGTGATGCTGCGCGCCAGCGGCTCGTCCACGCTGCCGAAGGTGGTTCCGACCAGCTCGCCGGCCCGTTCCGCGCCCAGATAGCGTTCGTTGCTGTCCAGATCGCGATGCGTGCCCAGGGAAATGACGCGAATCGTCGTCGTCGTCGGCATAAGCAGACCCTCATCATCAACAGACCCTCCGACGGGGAGGGTCGATACCAGTGAACCATTCGGTCATGCGCGTCCCGGAACATCCGGTCCTGCATCACGTCCTGCCCCAAGGATAGGCAACGCGGGGCACGGCTGGATAGCTAGGGAATGCGTGCAAGTTTAAACACCTGTCGAAATCGACAGGATTTTAGCTATCGGCAAGATTTTTTATCGCAACATCAGGGCAGTGCCGGAAATCACGTCATGCCGGCGCCGGCATGACGTGGCGTCACCCAAGACCCTACAGCCGGTCGCGCCAGCGGTTGACCAGCGGATAGCGCCGGTCCAGCCAGAAGGCCTTGGTCGAGATTCGCGGGCCGGGCGCCGCTTGGTAGCGCTTCCATTCGCTGCCATAAAGCAGGGTCTCGACCTTCTTCACCGTCTCGGGGTCGAAGCCCTGCGCGACCAGGTCCTTCAGCGCCAGGTCCTTCTCGACCAGCCCCTCCAGGATCGCGTCCAGCACCTCATAGGGCGGCAGGCTGTCCTGGTCCTTCTGGTCCGGGCGCAGCTCGGCCGAGGGCGGCTTCGTGATGATCTGCGGCGGAATCACCTCGCCCGCCGGACCTTTCATCCAGTCGCGGTGGTTGCGGTTGCGCCAGCGGCAGGTCTCGAAGACACGGGTCTTGTAGAGATCCTTGATCGGGTTGTAGCCGCCGGCCATGTCGCCATAGATCGTGGCATAGCCCACCGCCACCTCGGACTTGTTGCCGGTGGTCAGCAGCAGCTCGCCGAACTTGTTCGAGATCGCCATCAGCATCACGCCGCGCAACCGGGACTGGATGTTTTCCTCGGTGGTGTCGGGTTTCGTCCCCTCCATCAGATGCGCCAGCGCCGCGCCGACCGCGTTGCGGGCGCCCTCGATCTGCACCGTATCCAGCCGCGCGCCCAGCCGGGTCGCGGCATCGGCGGCATCGTCAAGGCTGGCCTGCGAGGTGTATTCGCTGGGCAGCATCACGCAGCGCACGTTCTGCGGCCCGACGGCGTCGCAGGCGATGGTCGCGACCAGCGCCGAGTCGATGCCGCCCGACATGCCCAGCACCACCTTGCGGAAACCGGACTTGCGCATGTAGTCGCGCAGCCCCTCGGTCATGGCGCGGTAATCCTGTTCCCATTCGTCGGGCTGGTGCTCCATCGGTCCCGGCACCGCGCGCCAGCCATCGGGCGTGCGGGTGAAGTCGACATGCACCAGCCGCTCGTCGAAGGGCGCCAGTTGCACGACCTTGTCGGCGCCGCCGGTCCTGCCCGGGTTCAGCACGAAGCTCGCGCCGTCATAAAGCTGGTCGTCCTGGCCGCCGACCGAGTTCAGATAGACCAGCGGCAGGTCGGTCTCGACCACGCGGGCGACCATGTGGCCCATGCGCAGGTCCAGCTTGCCCCGGTGATAGGGGCTGCCGTTCGGCACGATCAGGATCTCGGCCCCGGTCTCGGCCAGGGTCTCGGACACTTCGGGCCACCAGGCGTCCTCGCAGATCGGGCTGCCGATGCGGACGCCGCCCACGCTGTAGGGGCCCGAGATCGGCCCGACGTTGAACAGCCGCCATTCGTCGAACAGCTGCTTGTGCGGCAGTTCGTGCTTCAGCACGCGGGCGGCGACCCGGCCGCCCTGCAAGACCCAATAGGCGTTATAGAGCCGGTCTCCCTCGGCATAGGGGCCGCCGATGCCGATGGTGGGGCCCTCGGCGCAGTCGCGGGCCAGCGCCTCGATCTCGGCCATGGCGTGCTGGGTGAAGGCGGCTTTCAGCACCAGGTCCTGGGTCTGATAGCCGGTGATGAACATCTCGGGCAGCACCAGCATGTCGGTCCCGGCCGCGCGCGCCTGCTGCCAGGCGTCGCGGGCCTTGGCGGCATTGCCCGGCAGATCGCCGACGGTGGGGTTCAGCTGTGCAAGCGTGATGCGGAACGTATCGGTCATGGCGCGTCCTTCGGCTTTGATCCCTGTGATAGGCGAGGGCGCGGCAAAGGAAAAGTCGGCTTTGCGCCGGCCGGCCCATGCGGTAAACCCTTGCCGAAAGAACGAACAAGAGGCGGAGGCAGGTCCATGAAGGCAGCCATTTTCGCATGCGCGATGATCCTGGCCGGCAGCGGCATGGCCGCCGCCCAATCCGTCATCACCAAGCAATATGACGACGGCGGCGTCTACGAGGGTACCTTCCGCAACGGCAAGCAGCACGGCCGCGGCACCTATCGCCTGCCCTCGGGCTATGAATACACCGGCGACTGGGTCGAGGGCGAGATCCTGGGCCAGGGCGTGGCGAAGTTCCCCAACGGCTCGGTCTACGAAGGCGCCTTCGCCAAGGGCAAGCCCAACGGCAAGGGCAAGATCACCTATGCCGACGGCGGCACCTATGAGGGCGACTGGCTGGACGGCCAGATCACCGGCCAGGGCGAGGCGCATTACGCCAATGGCTCGATCTACAAGGGCGGCTTTGTCAACGCGCTGCATGACGGCAAGGGCGTGCTGACCCAGCCCAACGGCTATCGCTACGAGGGCGACTGGAAGGCCGGCGTCAAGGAAGGCTTCGGCAAGATCACCTATCCCGACGGCGCCGCCTATGAGGGCGAGATGAAAGCCGACCAGCGTTCCGGCCAGGGCAAGCTGACCATGCCGGACGGGCTGTCCTATGTCGGCGGCTGGTCGGCCGGGCAGATGGCGGGGCAGGGCAAGCTGGTCCAGCCCTCGGGCGACAGCTACGAGGGCCGCTTCGCCAATGGCAAGCGCGAAGGCAAGGGCATCGCCACCTTCGCCAACGGCGACCGCTACGAGGGCGATTTCCGCGCCGACAAGCGCTGGGGCGTGGGCACCTTCACCGGCACCGACGGCTATGTCTATTCCGGCGACTGGGTCGAGGGCCGGATGGAGGGGCTGGGCCGCATCACCTATCCGGACGGTTCGGTCTACGAGGGTGCGCTGAAGGCCGACATGCCGGACGGGCGGGGGCTCATCACCTATCCCGACGGCGCCACCTATGACGGCGACTGGCTGGCCGGGGTGATCGAGGGCCAGGGCGTGGCGAAATACGCCAACGGCCTGGTCTACGAGGGCGGCTTCAAGCGCGGCCGGAACGAGGGGCAGGGCCGCATGACCTACCCGGACGGCTATGTCTACAACGGCGCCTGGCGCGACGGCCAGCGCCACGGCCAGGGCCAGGCGACCTATGCCGATGGCACCACCTATGACGGCTCCTTCGTGGACGGGTTGCGCCAAGGCAAGGGTCGGCTGATCGCCCCCGACGGCTTCCGCTACGAGGGCCTGTGGAAGCAGGGCGAGATCGACGGCGAGGGCGTGGCCACTTATGCCAATGGCGACGTCTACACCGGCCATTTCGTCATGGGCAAACGCCAGGGCGCGGGGGTGATGCGCTATGCGACGGGCGAAGTCGCCTCGGGCGAATGGGAGGACAACCGGCTGGCGGTCCCGACCGAGGGGGCGGCGCAGGGGGAGACGCCGGAGGGGGCGGTGCCGGACGAGCCGGGGGAGGGGGAGTAGGGGGCTGCCGGGGCAAGGTCGCCCTTTGCACATGGGATCCCGCATAAGGGGAACAGCAGCAAATCTGCCGTCAGAGCGGCAATTGTGAAAGAATGCCAAGCACAGTTATGTCCTAAGGAGAGCCTTGTTCTGATGGTAGCTATAGCACTGAAAACTCTGCTCAGAACTTCTCAAATACGTTCTGTAGCAGCGTTTCGATGTGTGCGGCGGACTTGTTCACCGAGACCTTCAAGGTATTTGGGTGGCCGCATCCGTTCCGCAAGTCGAGGCAGGACTTAAGCTGTGCTTTTACGTTCTTGCCAATAATCGACAGTGCTTCGATGCGGTCTAGAAAGTCGCTCTCGCCCATCTTTCCAATGTCGTCCTGCGTTACAGCAGGCTTCCATCTGCTGTTAACCCGCAGAGCTTCAGCATTGAAGATGGCGAGGTGATGCCGGTGAACATAACTCTGCAACACGTCAATCGCGCCCAACCATGACATAACAATGGCAGACCGAAACAACTCTGCCTCTTGGCACTTGATGGCCTCTTCCACGAACTCGCGCGTCTGCTGGTTGTCGATCTTGGTCAGGTGATTGCGAAGATCTACCGCAACTTGCATTACCGCCGGGCTGGCCGAAGCCACCCCAAGACTACGAAGATGCATCCTGCCAGCATCTGTCAGCTCCCAACCCCGAGGTCCGGATGGCCTTACCTCTGGATGAACCCAGAGTCGCCGAGACATTCCATTTGCGCATTGCACGGAAGCCCGCCGCTTCTGCCAGTTCGTTGATCTTCGAAACTGCTACGGGCTTTTCCTGTGTGGCTAGGTCATGTTGACAAATGGCGGAGCCAGAGGCGGATCGACGTGATGTCGATGAAGCCCAGGAAGCTTTCGGCGGTCTTGTCGTAGCGGGTGGCGACGCGACGGGCATTGTTGAGCTTGTTGAAGCACCGCTCAACGAGATTGCGCAGGCGGTAGAGCCTGCGGTCAACGGCGACCCGTAGCTTCCGGGTTTTGCGCATGGGGATGACCGGCACCACGTCGCGCACCTCCATGGTCTTGCGGATGTTGTCGGAGTCGTAGCCGCGGTCTGCGAGCAGAACGCTTGGCTCGGGCAGGTTGTCAGCCATGACCAGATCGAAGCCGAGGTAGTCCGATGTCTGCCCGGCCGTGATCTCGGTTCTCATGGGCAGGCCTGCCGCATTGACCCGCAGATGGATCTTGGTCGTGAAGCCACCTCGCGAGCGGCCGAAACCTTGGCGCGGAGTCCCCCTTTTGCGCCCGCTGCCTGATGATGAGCGCGAACCACGGTGCTGTCGATCATCTGCAGCGCATCCGGCACGATCCGGCTCTCGTTCAGCGCCTCCAGGATCTGTTCCCACAGCCCCGCCAACGTCCAGCGCCGGAACTGCCGATAGACAGACGACCATTTGCCGAACTCTTCCGGCAGGTCGCGCCAGGGCGACCCCGTTCGGGCGATCCAGAAAATCCCATCCAGAACAAGCCGATGGTTCGTGGGCTTGCGGCCGTTCGGAGAACGGACAGCCAGGATGAAGCGTTCAAAGAACGCCCACTCGTCGTTCGACATCAGGTTTCGTGCCACGCTGGTCTCCATTGCAGATACCAGCTTGAATCACGATCACCGCGCCCGGTGAATCCCTTTTGTCAACACGCCCTAGCACGAGCAGAACCTTGTCGAGCTTGCTCAGGTCTTTATGCAGCCATTGCTTAAGATCATCCGATTGCAGCAAGCTTAGCCTCGATCTGCTTACGCTCACTAGCCGTCAGGGCATAGGAATCCTTCGCGCCCTCGTTGATACGCTTAGCACCCAGTAGCGTAGCAAAGCTCTTGCTGAGATTTTTACTCATCGACTGTTTGTAATATTGCTTCGCATTCTTCATCTCTGCCAATATCTCGGCGCGACCCGACGACATTTTCCCCTGCACGAGTTCCAAGTGCGCCATTGCACAAATCACTAAGTCAGACCCTGATTTTGCCAGTAGATTGGCTGCAATTGTGTTCGTGGAAATTGTGAACTGCCTGTTGTCAGTGGGTGTAACCCCACTTCCACTGCCTATTGTGGGCGGCACCTCCACTGCGAGTTCTGTTGGCAGAGGCTCGTTCGGCATCTTGCAGACTAAACTGCCCATCGTCATCAGAAGCGCCTCTATGCCTCCTGTCAGGAAGGAAGGGTCACCTTCATACTCAAGCTCCATGGAGCCGACTTTAAGCCTGATCTTCGCCATCGGAGCTATCGAGGTCGCCGCACCGTCCATACCCATCCCTTCATTTTACCTGAGAATGAGCAGGTTACTATCGGTTGTTTCACCAATCAAGCGGATCCTCGACAGTTCCATGGCGCAACTTTTTCTGTAATTTTATTTGCGATACAGCAGTGCGAGAGCGACGAAAATGCGCTCTGTGAGCTAGAGTCAGGACCCATAAATCTGCTTGAGGGCTATCTCGCCGCGTGATTCAAACTCCCAACTATGGGAGGGATCATGATCGAACTGTTCTGGTTGACGGAAACGCAGATGGAGCGGCTGCGGCCCTTCTTTCCGAAGTCGCGCGGGAAGCCGAGGGTCGATGACCGGCGCGTGCTGAGCGGGATAATCTTCATCCAGCGCAATGGCTTGATGTGGAAACATGCGCCTGCGACCTATGGCCCGCCGAAGACGCTTTACAACCGTTGGAAGCGGTGGAGCCGGATGGGCGTGTTCGCCACGATCATGACCGAGCTGGCCGCCCAGGCGCAGGAGACCGGGATCGTGATGATCGACGCGACCCATGCGAAAGCCCATCGGACGGCGTCGAGCCTTGCGGTTCAAAGGGGGGCGCGGACGGCTGATCGGGCGGACGAAGGGCGGCCTGAACTCCAAGCTCCACGTCCTGGCCGACGCGAAGGGTCGTCCGATCCGGATGTTCCTGTCGGCGGGCCAGACCTCGGACTATATCGGGGCGCGGGCGCTCTTGTCCTCTATCCCACAGGCCGGAGCGCTGCTCGGGGACCGGGGCTACGATGCCGACTGGTTCCGCAACGCTCTGATCGAGATGGGCATTTCGCCGTGTATCCCCTCCCGCATCGGTCGCAAGATTCCGATACCGCACGACGCGGACCTTTACCGCTTGCGCCACAAGATCGAGAACATGTTCGCCCGCCTCAAGGACTGGCGGCGCATTGCCACCCGCTACGACCGCTGCCCGATCCTGTTTCTCTCGGCCTGCGCCCTCGCTGCAACCGTTATCTACTGGTTGTGAGTCCTGACTCTAGGTGTTCTTTGGCAGGTGAGCCTTGCACCGCTCTGCGAGAGTTGCATCTGGAGTGCGCTGCGTAAAGGTGAGAGTTCGGCCGGACGCCATCCGCTATTTTACCCGCACCCCCACCGTCTCGCCCCAATGCGCAAAGGGCAGCACGCGCCCATCCCGCCGGCTTGCCGCCACCCGATCCAGATCGACCGACGCCTTGACCCAGCCGGGCGCGTCCATCGCCCCCTCGGCCACCACGCCGCTTTCCGGCCACAGCCCGTCCGGCGGCGCATAGATCGCCGCCGCGCCACGGTTTTCGTCCACCGCCGGGCTCCAGTCGACGTCCCCCACCGTCGGCGCCTGCACCACCACGCATTGGCTCTCCAGCGCGCGGGCCATGGCGCCGATGCGGACGCGGTTGTAGCCCGCCACCGTATCGGTGCAGGAGGGCACCAGGATCACCTCGACCCCGGCCTCGGCCAGCGCCCGGCCCAGCAGCGGGAATTCGCTGTCGTAGCAGATCAGCACACCGAGCCGCCCGACCGCCGTGTCGAAGACTCGCAGGCCAGGGGCGCCGGTCACGTCCCATTCCTCGCGCTCGAAGCGGGTCATCACCTGCTTGTCCTGGTGGCCGATGCGGCCGGCGGGGCCGAACAGCACGGCGCGGTTCACCGGCCGCGGCCCCTCGAACACCGGGCCCGAGGCCGCCAGGATATGCAGCCCGTGTTGCGCCGCCAGTTCCGCGTGCAGCGCGTCGCGGGCGGCCTCGTGCCGGGCGACCTCGTGCAGCGAAGCCTCGAGATCGCCGGCCACCGCGCGGCCGCCCAGCGAGGCCAGTTCCATGGCGCCGTATTCGGGAAAGACCAGCAGGTCGCAATCGGCGGCATCCAGCACCCAGGCCGAGATCTTGGCGCGATAGGCGTCGAAGTCCGCCAGCCAGTCGAAAGGATAGGCGGCGGCGGCGATGCGGACGGTCCGGGTCACAGCGTCTTCATCCAGAATTGCAGCGGCTTGCGGGTCGGGGCCTCCTCGCCGATGTCCTTCCATTCGAATTCGGCCACCACGCCCGGCAGCGGCGCGTAACCGCGCCTGCGCCAGAAGCCGTCCAGCGGGCGATAGTCCTGCGGATGCAGCGGGTGATCCTCGGGGCGCATCACGCGGCAAAAGGCGCTGTAGCGGCGGCCCAGGGCGCGGGCCTGCGCCTCGCGGTCGTCGAAGAAGGCATGGCCGAGGCCGTGGCCGCGATATTCGGGCAAAAGCACCGATTCCGCGCAATAGAAGATCTGCTCCAGCGGCTCGGGGCGCGCGGCGAAGGCGGCGGCGAAATCGCCGGCGTGATCCTCCATCGGCGCGCCGGTCGCGGCGCCGATCATGCGGGGGCCGTCATAGGCCGCGACCACCACCGCGCCGGGCGACTGATAGGCCTGCAGGTAGTCGCGCTCGTAATCCAGGTCGCCGTCGTAGAGATAGGGCCAGTCGCGGAACACGGCGATGCGCAGCCGCGCCAGGTCGTCCAGCGCGGCGGCCACGGCATCCCCGGTCAGGCTGCGCGTCCGGATCATTCCCCGACCACCTGCCGGGTCCAGTCGGCGAGGTTGTAATAGGTCGTCACCCGGGCGATCTTGCCGTCCTTGACGGTGAAGAAGGTGCCGGCGGGCAGGACGTAGGTCTGGCCCTTCGCCTCGGGCAGGCCCTCGTCGGTGGCCAGATAGGTGCCGTTCACCACGAATTCCGCCGCCGCGCGGTCGCCGGCCTCATTGGCGAAGATCACGATGTCGGTCAGCCGCTCCTTGTAGCTGCGGGTCATGTGGGCGTTGAACTCGGCGAAAGCCGCCTTGCCGCGACGGATGCCGCCCTCGTTCACGTGATGCTCGACCTCGTCATGCAGATAGGCCAGCATCTCGTCGGTGCGGCCGGCATTGAAGGCGTCGTAATAGGCGGCGATCAGGGCCTTGGTATCCATGACAATCTCCTTGTTTCTCCCGGTCTAGCGCGGGCGAGGGCGCAGGTCACCTCCACCCTTTGGCGGATGCGTTAACCCTTCTGCAAGGCTGACGCATTATTCCCATCGCCGGGCGGCTGGTGTAGCCAAGGGGCGGCAAAAAGGGGATGGCAGATGGCTGAGGCGCGACGGATCGACTGTTTCAAGGCCTATGACGTGCGCGGCCGGCTGGGGACCGAACTGGACGCGGACGTGGCCTGGCGCATCGGCCGCGCCTTCGCGCAGGTGCTGGGCGCGCGCGAGGTGATCGTCGGGCGCGACACGCGCGAGACCTCGCCGGAACTGGCGGCGGCGCTGATCCGCGGGCTGAACGAGGGCGGGGCGAATGTGCGCGACCTGGGCCTGGCCGGCACCGAGGAGATGTATTTCGCCACCGCCCATTTCGGCGCCGATGGCGGGATCGAGGTGACGGCCTCGCACAACCCGATCGACTATAACGGCATGAAGCTGGTCGGGCGCGGCGCGGCGCCGCTGGACCCCGAGGGCGACTTCGCCGCCATCGCCGCGCTGGCGCAATCGGGCGATTTCGCCGAACCGGCCGCGCCGGGCGTGGCCCGCGACTTTGCCGAGGCGCGCGACAGCTATGCCCGCGCCATGGCCGATTTCATCGACATTGCCGCGCTGAAGCCGCTGACCGTGCTGGTCAACGCCGGCAATGGCACGGCGGGGCCGACCTTCGACGCCATCGCGGCGGAACTGGAGCGCCGCGGCGCGCCGCTGCGCTTCGTCCGCGTCAACCATGACGCCGATCCGACATTCCCGAACGGCATTCCGAACCCGCTGCTGCCGGAAAACCAGCCGATGACGGCGGATGCGGTGCGCGAACATGGCGCCGACCTGGGCGTGGCCTGGGACGGCGATTTCGACCGCTGCTTCTTCTTCGACGAAAAGGGGAATTTCATCCCCGGCGAATATATCGTCGGGCTGCTGGCGACCGCTTTCCTGGAAAAGCACCCGGGCGAGAAGATCGTCCACGATCCGCGCGTGGTGCTGAACAGCCGCGACATGATCGCGGGGGCAGGCGGGCAGGCGGTGCAGGCCCGCACCGGCCATGCCTTCGTCAAGCGCGCCATGCGCGAGTCGGGTGCGATCTATGGCGGCGAGATGTCGGCGCATCACTATTTCCGCGATTTCCACTTTGCCGACAGCGGCATGATCCCCTGGCTGCTGGTGGTCGAACTGGTCAGCCGCAAGGGCACCAGCCTGGGCGATCTGCTGGCCGAGCGGATGCGGGCCTTTCCGTCCTCGGGCGAGATCAACTTCCGCCTGGCCGATCCCGGCGCTGCCATCGCCCGCGTGGTCGGGCATTTCGCGCCAATGGCGCTGCGGCGCGACGATACCGACGGGGTCAGCCTGGAATTCGCCGACTGGCGCTTCAACCTGCGCAGCTCGAACACCGAGCCGGTGGTGCGGCTGAACGTCGAATCGCGCGGCGACGCGGCGCTGGTCGCCGCGAAACGGGCCGAGATCGAGGCGCTGCTGGCGGGCTAGTCCCCCGCCACCGCCGGCGGCACGCGCAGGATCGCCTCATGCCGGGCGATGGCCTCCTCGAGATCCTCGTAGACCTCCAGCGTGCCGCGTTCCAGCACGGCGCCCATGGTGCACATATTGCGGATCATCGGCATGGAATGGCTGACCACGATGGCGCCGGAATTGGCCATGCGGTCGTTGAACACCCGCTGCGACTTCACCCGGAAATCGGCGTCGCCGACGCTGGTCACCTCGTCGACCAGATAGGTGTCGAAATGGATGCCCATGCTGGTGCCCATCGCCAGCCGCGACCGCATGCCCGAGGAATAGCTGGCGAAGGGTTGGTGATAATGCTGGCCCAGTTCGGCGAAATCCGCGACGTAATCGACCAGCTCGTCGCTGTCGACGCCATAGATGCGGGCCACGAAGCGCACGTTCTGCGCCCCGCTGAGTTCGCCGTGAAAGCTGCCCATGAAGCCGACCGGCCAGGAGATCGTGCCATCCGACAGCACCCGCCCCGAGGTCGGCGAGACGGTGCCCGCGATCATGCGCAGCAGCGTCGACTTGCCGGCGCCGTTGCGGCCCAGCAGCGCCACCGAGGCGCCGGTCGGAAAGACCGCGCTGATATTGTCGGCCACCACGGTCCGGCGTCCCTTCAGACGATAGGCCTTGGTCAGGTTTTCCAGCCGGATCATGGCTCAGGCGCGGTCGCGGATGCTGTAATAGATCAGGACCAGGACCGACCAGGCGGCCAGCAGCATGCCCGCGACCATGAACAGCAGCCACAGCCGCTGCGGCTCGGTCGAGCTTTGCGGGATCTTGGGCTCGATATGGGCGGCGAGGTAACGCGACTGGCGCTGCGCCTCGGCCATCGCCGTCTCATAGGCGATGCGGGCGGTGCGATAGGCGCCCTCGGCGAATTCGCGGTCCACGGCCAGCTTTTCATATTCGGCCATCAGCTGGGCATAGCTTTCGCCGGCCGGACCCTGGCCCTCGGCGCCGAACTTGCCGCGCTCCTGGTCGATCAGCCGCCGCAGCGCATCGATCTTCTGCTGCGACTGGGTGACGCGGTGGTCGGTAGGCTGGGCATTCTCCAGCAGCATGTCATGCGCGACCAGCGCCTCGGCCAACTGGCCCTGAAGCCCGCTCAGCACGCCCATCTGCCCGGCAAGATCGGCCTGGGGATCGACGATCTGCGACTTCATGCGGAACGCGGTCATGGCTTGGCGGGTGGCGGTCAACTCGTCGCGCGTCTTGTCCAGTTCCGCCTTGGCCAGCCGCGTCGCATCCTGCTGGGCGACGGCGGAAAGCTGGTTGATCTTGTCCGAGCTCTGCTTGAACACCGCCGCGGCGATGGCCTGGGCGTCCTCGGCGCTGAAGGCGCTGACGTTCAGGGTGATGAGCGAGGTCGAGCTGTCGTAGAGCACCTTGACCTGGCGCTGCCAGTATTCGGTCAGGTCCTCGACATGGCCCTCGGGGTTGAAGGCGAAGACGAAGTCATGCGGCCAGTCGCGCGAGAAGCGCGCGCGCAGGTCCAGCTGCGCGTCGATCTGCTCGACCATGTCCTGGCTGCGGATGTATTCGTACAGGATGTCGGTATCCGAGGCGCTGCCGCTGCCGCCGGTGAACGAGGTCAGCCCGCCCAGAAGGTCGATCGACGGCGCCATCTGCTCCTTGCGCACCGAAAAGCCCACGGACGAGACATATTGATCGCTGGCCCTGGCCCAAAGATACCAGGCCCAGAGCAGGGTCGGCAGCACCACCAGCGCCAGGAACGAGGCGAGCATCAGCCAGTGCCGCCGCTTCGGCTGGGCCATGGCGACCGCGGGGCGGACCGGCGTTGCCGGCCGGGCCGGAGGCTGCCCCTGCGCCGGGCGGGCCACGGGTTGGCCCATGGGCTTCACCGGGATCGGCTTGGCCTGCTGCTGCGGGCGCACCGCCGGCGGCTGGGCATTGCCCTGCGGCTTGGCGGGCGCCGGCTGCGGCTGCGTTTGCGGCTGGGCGGGGGCGCCCTGGCCCTGGAACGGCCGGTTGGCCTGCGCTGACGCGGCGGGATTGGCTGCGGGCCGCGCGGGGGCCTGCCGGTCCGCCGCTGGCTGGGCCGGGGCGCCGGAGGGGCCGCTGGCCGGGTTCGAAGGGGTGCTCACCGCAGTTGCGCTTTCGCTGGTTTACCTTTTCGGCGCAGTTGTTACATATTGCGGCTCGTCAAGACCAGCTTTTGCGTTCACATGTCCGACATCACCCGCGAGATTCGACCGCCGCAGCGCCCGTCCCGGAACGGGCCGCGCTTTCGCATGATGCGCATCATCGTGGCGCTGATGCTGCGCGAGATGGCGACGACCTATGGCAAATCCGCCGGCGGCTATGTCTGGGCGGTGCTCGAGCCGGTGCTGGGCGTGGCGCTCTTGTCGCTGATCTTCAGCCTGGCGCTGAACCGGCCGGGGCTGGGCACCAACTTTCCGCTGTTCTATGCCACCGGCTTCCTGCCCTTCGCGATGTTCAACGACATCACCAACAAGGTGGCGAGCTCGATCCGCTTCTCGCGGCCGTTCCTGGCCTATCCCAGCGTGACCTTCATCGACGCGATGATCGCGCGGGTGCTGCTGAACGCGCTGACCCATACCGTGGTGATCGCCATCGTCTTCATCGGCATTTACGTCATCTTTCAGCTGCCGGTGGTGGTGAACCTGGCGCCGGTGCTGGAATCGCTTCTGCTGGTCACGCTGCTGGCGGTCGGAGTCGGCACGCTGAACTGCTATCTGATGACCGCCTTCCCGATCTGGGAGCGGATCTGGCAGATCCTGACCCGGCCCTTGTTCCTGATGTCGGGCATCTTCTTCACCTTCGACCTGATGCCGCCCCAGGCGCAGAACCTGCTGTGGTACAATCCGTTGATCCATTGCGTCGGGCTGATGCGGCAGGGGATCTATCCGACCTATCAGGGCAGCTACATCAGCCCGGAATATGTCATCGGCATCTCGGTCACGCTGCTGCTGCTGGGGCTGATGCTGCTCGAACGCCGGCACCGCGACCTGCTGGAGCGCTAGAGCAGCAGGTCCGAGGCGCCGAGGCTCGATAGGGCACCCAGATCGACCGTGAGATCGGCGGCACCGTCGCCGTTCAGATCGACCAGCAGCCGGGCCGCGCCGGGCTGCGACAGGTCGGCCCTGACCTGGCCCGCGCCCGAGAAGGCGTCGCTGCCGATGAAGGTCAGGTTCAGCCCCGATAGGTCGATGCGGTCCAACCCGGTCTGGAAGTCGGTGATGGTGTCGCTGCCGCTGCCGAAATTCTCGGCGCTGGTGAAGACGAAGACATCGGCCCCGGCGCCGCCGGTCAGGGTGTCATAGCCGGCGCCGCCTTCCAGCCGGTCGTCGCCCTCGCCGCCGTCCAGCAGGTCGTGCCCGCCGCCGCCGGCCAGCGAATCGTTGCCGCCTTCGCCGCGCAGGATGTCGTTGCCGGTCTCGCCCAGCAGCGTGTCGTTGCCTTCGCCGCCGCTGGCCTCGTCATCGCCCTCGCCGCCGTTCACCAGGTCGTCGCCCAGGCCGCCGAACAGCGTGTCGGCGCCGCGAAAGCCATAGAGTGTGTCATTGCCGTCGTCGCCCGACAGATAGTCGCTTGCGGCCTGGCCCCAGAGCAGATCGTCACCGGCCCCGCCCCGCAGGGTGTTGTTGCCGCCCTCGCCATAGAGTGAATCGTTGCCGTCGCCGCCCTGAAGCATGTCATGGCCGTTGCCGCCGTAAAGCACGTCATTGTCGGCGCCGCCATCCAGCAAGTCGTGGCCCTCGCCGCCCATCAGCGTATCGGTGCCATTGCCGCCATAAAGCGTGTCGCTCCCCAGCCCCCCGGCCAGAGAGTCGCTGCCGTCCTGGCCCATCAGCGTATCGTTGCCCTCGCCGCCGAACAGGGTATCGTTGCCGATGCCGCCATAGATGGCGTCGTGCCCGCCGTCACCATAAAGCGCGTCATTGCCGGAATCGCCCCAGATCGTGTCGTGGCCTTCGCCACCATAGACCAGGTCATTGTCTTCGCGTCCCCGCAGGATGTCGTGACCCAGCCCGCCGAAGAGCGTGTCGTTGCCCCGGCCAGCATCCAGACTGTCGTTGTCCGCCCCGCCGGCCATGTAATCATTGCCCATGCCACCGATCAGCGTATCCATGCCTGCCCCGGCCATCATGCTGTCGTTGCCGGTGCCGCCGAAGAGATGGTCGTTGCCAGTGCCCGAAATCAGCGTGTCATTGCCATCGTCGCCGTTCAGCCGGCCGGCGGCGTTGCCGATCTGCAGGTAGTCGTTGCCGACGCCGCCCCACAGTGTGTTGTTGCCGCCCAGGTCCACCAGTCGGTCGTTGCCGGCATCGCCGAACAGGACGTCGTTCCCGGCGTCTCCGCCCAGCGTATCATCTCCGGCCCCGCCGTAAAGCGTATCATTGCCCTTCCAGCCATAGACCCTGTCATTGCCGTTGCCGCCATAGACTTGGTCGTTGCCATCCATGCCGAAGAGCGTGTCGTTCCGGTCGCCGCCCCGAAGCGTGTCATTGCCGGGCCCCCCGTTCAACTCATCGGCGCCAAGCCCGCCCAGGATCAGGTCGTTTCCGGCATAGCCGAAAATGCTCGACCCGTTGCGCGAGGCATTGAGCGAGTCGTTCCGGGTCGTGCCATGCACCACGGTGCGCATATTGGGTGCGGCGTAATGCGTCACCGGGAACAGGGAATTGTCGAAGGCGCCGGCTTGCAGCGTGGTGTTGTCTTTTGTCATGACGAAAATGACCGAGTTGCCATAGAAGATCTTGATGCCGAAGGCTTGCGGGCGAAACACCAGCTGGTCGGTGCTGCGGATCATGCCAAGCGCCGACAGGTCCAGCCGGTCCACGCCCAGTTCGAAGTCGGTGACGGTGATGCGGCCGTTGACCTCGGTCACCGCGAAGGTGTCGGCGCCGTCGCCGCCGGTCATGCTGACGGGGGCCGTGCCCGACATCAGGATGTCGTCGCCGGCACCGCCCCGCATCTCGGTCGTGCCGGCGCTGGCCTGCATCAGGTCGCTGCCGTCGGTGCCGCTCTGCACGCCGGTGCCGACCACCCGGGTCAGGCCGATGTCGCCCGGCTCGAAGACGAACTGGCTGATGCCGCGCTCGGTCCGGGACGAGACGAAGACCGCGATCTTGCCGTCGATCTCCATCGCCGAGATGGCCGAGACATCGGCCAGCGCCCGGTCGTCGGTGTCTGCCAGGGTCGCGATATGCAGGAGCTTGCCGTCGGGCAGCAGGGTGAAGACGCTGATGCCGTCATCGCCGCCGCCCAGGAAGATGAAGGCGCGGCCGTCCATGTTCAGCGTCTCCATCGCCGTGGCGCCGGAGAAGCGGGTCGTGCGTTCGTCGACGATATGGTCGACCGGCAGAAGCTGGCCGTCATAGGTCAGCCGCATCATGGTCAGCGACGAGCTTTGCGAGGCGGCGATGGCGACATAGGTCACGCCGCCGACCGTCACCGTGCCCAGGTGGCTGGGCTGATCCATGCCCAGCCCGTTCCACGACCACAGCATCTGCGCGCTGCCCAGGCTGCCGTCGGCATGGACCATCTGCACCGAGACGTAATTGCCCATGCCCGAGGCGGC
This sequence comes from Paracoccus sp. N5, assembly GCF_000371965.1. Classification (NCBI taxonomy): domain Bacteria; kingdom Pseudomonadati; phylum Pseudomonadota; class Alphaproteobacteria; order Rhodobacterales; family Paracoccaceae; genus Paracoccus; species Paracoccus sp. N5. The sequence goes on from NZ_AQUO01000001.1 coordinate 2,024,512, forward strand.
CAGGATGAAGCTGCGGTCGCCCAGGGTGGCGACATGCATGGCGTCGATCTCGGTCCCCTGTACGCCGGCGCCGACCGGCAGCTGCGCGCGGGTGACATGGCTGATGCCGCCGTTGTCGGCCACGCGCCAGATGTCGAAGGCGGTCTGGCCGTCGCGGGCGCTGTAGAGGAAATTGCCCAAGGGCGTGCTGAACTGGCCGAGCTGGATCATGTCCTGCGGCAGCGGGCTGCCGCCCGGCGCGGCGGCGGCGCTTTCCAGGAAATCGCCTTGGTTGCCCAGCCGGATCGCCGGGCCGGTGCCATTGCGCAAGCCGGTGCCGAACAGCACGGAATCACCCCCAAGTTGCAGGATGGCCGCCGCCGGGTTGCCGGCATAGCCCGCGGCCGCCGGATAGGCCTGGCTGCCCATGGCCTGGATCGGCTGCTCGGCCGAGGTGACGCGATAGGCCGCGATGCCGCCGCCCACATGGGTGACGCTGTAGAGCGCATGGCCCTCGGGCCCGGAATGGGTCCGCAAATCCGTGATATTGCTCACGAATGGTGCATCAGCACCCGTATAGGTGGCGATCAGTCGATAGCGCATAGCGGGTTTCGCTTGTGGCAGGTGGCGGTGGTGCGGGACAGTTCCCGGTCGCCTAACAAAGCGATAATTCGCGCCTTCAAGTCACGCATTATTCCCCGTGCATTTTAACAGCCGCGGGACTAGGTTGGCGCGGGCGCGGCGCCTCGGGGCCGCCTCGGGTTTCTCTGCGCGGCCTTCCGCGCAGAACTTATCTGGTAGAGACAGATGCAGATCGAAAAGACCTCGCTTCCGGGCGTCCTGGTCCTTGCTCCCCGGCGTTTCGGCGATGAACGGGGGTTTTTCTCGGAAAGCTGGAACCGGCGGACGCTGCACGAGGCCGGGCTGGACCTGCCCGAATTCGTTCAGGATAACCATTCGTTATCATCGGCTTGCGGCACGCTGCGCGGAATGCATTTCCAGGCGCCGCCGCATGCCCAAGGCAAGCTGGTGCGCTGCGGGCGCGGGCGGCTGTTCGACGTCGCCGTCGACATCCGCAAGGGCAGCCCGACCTATGGCCGCTGGACCGGATACGAGCTGTCATTCCAGAACGGCTTGCAGCTGTGGATCCCGCCGGGCTTTCTGCACGGCTTCGTCACGCGCGAACCGGACACGGAAATCATCTACAAATGTAGCGATCATTACGCGCCGGATTGCGATGGGGCGGTCGCCTGGGACACAATCGGCATCGACTGGGGCCTGTCCGGTCGTCCGATCCTGTCCGGAAAGGACGCCGAGGCCCCGGCATTGCGCGATTTCGACAGCCCCTTCACCTATGCGGGCCCATTTGATTACGAGGCGAGACTATGAAGATTCTGGTTACCGGCGGGGCGGGGTTCATCGGTTCGGCCGTGGTGCGGCTGGCCGTCGCGCGCGGGCATGCGGTGGTGAACCTCGACGCACTGACCTATGCCGCCAATCTGGAAAACGTCGCTTCGGTCGCGGACGACCCGCATTACGCCTTCGAACAGGTCGACATCCGCGACCGCGCGGGCCTGGACCGGGTGCTGGCCGCGCACAAGCCCGACGCCATCATGCACCTGGCCGCAGAAAGCCATGTCGACCGCTCGATCGACGGGCCGGGCGCCTTCATCGAGACCAATGTCACCGGCACCTACAACCTGCTGGAAGCCGCGCGCGCCCATTGGGTGGGGCAAGGCCGGCCCGAGGGCTTCCGCTTCCACCATATCTCGACCGACGAGGTCTTCGGTTCGCTGGGCGAGACCGGGCAGTTCACCGAGGAAACGCCCTACGATCCGCGCAGCCCCTATTCGGCCTCGAAAGCCGCCTCGGATCACCTGGTCCGGGCCTGGCACGAGACCTATGGCCTGCCGGTGGTGCTGACCAATTGCTCGAACAATTACGGGCCCTTCCACTTCCCCGAGAAGCTGGTGCCGGTGGTGATCCTGAACGCGCTGCACGGCAAGCCGATCCCGGTCTATGGCGACGGCGGCAATGTCCGCGACTGGCTCTATGTCGAGGATCACGCCGACGCGCTGCTCCTGGTGCTGGAAAAGGGCGCCTTGGGCGAAAGCTACAATATCGGTGGCGAGAACGAGGCCAGAAACATCGACCTGGTGCGCATGATCTGCGCCGAGATGGACCGGCTGCGCCCCGATGCCGCCCCGCATGAGCGGCTGATCAGCTTCGTCACCGACCGGCCCGGCCACGACCGGCGCTATGCCATCGACCCGACCCGGATCCGCACCGAGCTGGGCTGGCGCCCCTCGGTCACGGTCGAGGAAGGGCTCGCGCGCACCGTCGAATGGTATCTGGCGAACGAGGACTGGTGGCGCCCGCTGCTGACCCGGCAGGGCGTCGGCCAAAGGCTCGGCGCGGCGTGATGGATCTGCTGGTCTTTGGCCAAAGCGGCCAGGTCGCGCAGGAACTGGCGCGGCTGGCGCCGCAGGCGCGGTTCCTGGCCCGCGCCGAGGCCGATCTCTCCGACCCCGAGGCCTGCGCGGCCGCCATCCGGGCCTCGGGCTGCGCGGCGGTGCTGAACGCCGCCGCCCATACCGCCGTCGATCGCGCCGAATCCGAACCCGAGCTTGCGCATCGCATCAATGCCAAGGCGCCCGCCGCCATGGCCCGCGCCTGCGCCGATCTGGGGCTGCCCTTTCTCAGCATCTCGACCGATTACGTCTTCGACGGCTCGGGCGCGCGGCCCTGGGTCGAGACCGATCCGACCGGGCCGCTGGGCGTCTATGGCGGCTCGAAACTGGCCGGCGAGCGCGGCATCGCAAGCGCCGGCGGGCAATGGGCGGTGCTGCGCACCTCCTGGGTCTTTTCCGCCCATGGCGCGAATTTCGTCAGGACCATGCTGCGGCTGGGGCGCGAGCGGCACGAATTGCGCGTCGTCGCCGACCAGCACGGCGGCCCGACCCCGGCCGAGTCCATCGCGCGCACCTGCCTGACCATGTTGCAGGCGATGCGCGCCGACCCGGCCAAGGGCGGGCTTTACCATTTCGCCGGCACCCCCGACACGACCTGGGCCGATTTCGCCCGCGCCATCATGGCCGGGGCGGGTCTCGGCTGCCGCATCATCGACATTCCCACCTCGGACTATCCGACACCGGCGCGACGCCCGGCGAATTCCCGCCTGGATTGCGCCGCCATTCTGCGGGACTTCGGCATCAGTCGCCCCGACTGGCCGGCCGGTCTCGCCAAGGTATTGCAGGAGCTGACCGCATGACCCAGACCGTTCCGCCCGCGCGCAAGGGCATCATCCTGGCCGGGGGCTCGGGCACCCGGCTCTATCCGATCACCATGGGCGTGTCGAAGCAGTTGCTGCCGATCTATGACAAGCCGATGGTGTTCTATCCGATCACCGTGCTGATGCTGGCCGGCATCCGCGAGATCGCCATCATCACCACGCCCGAGGACCAGCTCCAGTTCCAGCGCCTGCTGGGCGACGGCAGCCAATGGGGCTTGCGTTTCGAATACCTGGTGCAGCCTTCGCCCGACGGGCTGGCGCAGGCCTATCTGCTGGCCGAGGCGTTCCTGGCGGGCGCGCCCTCGGCCATGGTGCTGGGCGACAACATCTTCTTCGGCCACGGCCTGCCGGTGCTGCTGGCCGCCGCCGACAGCCGCCCGAGCGGCGGCACCGTCTTCGGCTATCGCGTCGCCGACCCCGAGCGCTATGGCGTCGTCGCCTTCGACCCCGACGGCAAGGCCAGCGCCATCATCGAAAAGCCCGAGGTGCCGCCGTCGGATTACGCCGTCACCGGGCTTTATTTCCTCGACGGCACCGCGCCGGCGCGGGCGCGCGAGGTCAAGCCCTCGGCCCGGGGCGAGCTCGAGATCACCACGCTTCTGGAAACCTATCTGCACGAGGGCAGCCTGACGGTCGAGCGCATGGGCCGCGGCTTTGCCTGGCTCGACACCGGCACCCACGCCAGCCTGCTCGATGCCGGCAATTTCGTGCGCACGCTGGAACAGCGCCAAGGCCTCCAGACCGGCTGCCCCGAGGAGATTGCCTTCGAGGCCGGCTGGATCTCGGCCGACGACCTGCGCGCGCGGGCCAAGCTGTTCTCGAAGAACGCTTACGGCAAATATCTGCTGCGGGTGCTGGGAGAGGCGGGCTGAGCGCCGGGGGCTGTCTGCCCCCGGACCCCCGAGGATATTTTCACAAGAAAGAATATGGGGAAGCGGCGCGGGAACGCCATCCTTCTTTGCTCCCCAAATACCCAAATGCCGACGGGCCGATCGGCGCGGGGCTCAGCCGCCTTCGGCGATCCGCATGACCTCGGCATGACTGCGGCTGAAATCGCCGCGCCAGGCGTCGCGGATTGCCAGCCGGATCAGCTTGCGGCAGATCCGCCGTTCGCCCTGCGGCAGCGCGCTGCCGGTCGCGAGCCATTTCGGCAGCATCAGCGCCATCAGCAACGGGAACAGCACCGGCCCCGCGGCGCGGCGATAGATCAGCCAGCGGTTGCGGGTGTTGTAATAGATCTTCCAGAACGGTCGCGGGATGGCGCCGGCGATCTGCGTGGCGCATTCATGCTCGAACCCCAGGTCGGGGGCAAAGAGCAACCGCCCGCCGGCCTGGGTCAGGCCCAGCGTGTAAAGCACGTCGTCGCCATAGATGAACAGCCGACCGTCGGGATAGCCGGCCCGCGCGACGCCCGCGCGCGAGATGAAGAAGCCGACGAAGGAGGTGCCGTCCAGCGCCCGGTCGGTGCCGGGCGCATAGGCGCTGTCGGGAATATGAAAGGCGGCGCGGCCGCCGCCGGCCAGCACGCGCAGGAACACCGCCAGGCTGGCGAAGGGATTGACCCAGGGCCGGTTCATCTCGCAGATGCCGCCGTCCGGGAAACGCACCGCCGCCGCCAGCGCCTCGGCCCCGGGCCAGCGCCCGCGGGCGAGTCCCGTGCGGAAGGTGGCAATGGCGCCGGGCTGCGGGCGGGCGTCGTCGTCCATCAGCACCAGCCAGTCGGGGTCGAAACGTGCCTGCGCTTCGCGCATGCCGGTCTCGAACCCCAGGGCGCCGCCGCCGTTGCGGTCCATCTCGATCACCGCCAGCCGCGGATCGTCCAGCGTCGCGAGCCAGGCGCGCGTGCCGTCGGTCGAGCCGTTCTCGATCACCAGCACATGGTCCAGCGGCTCGGCCAGAAGCCGCGCCAGCGTCTTCTGCAACGCCGCCCGCCGGTTGAAGGTGACGACGACGGCCGCGACCACCGCGGCAGGGGAATCGGTGGGGTGCAAGGTTACAGCCGCATCTCGGTCACGACGCGGGCCGCGAACAACCGCTCGACATCCTCGCCCCGGCAAAGCTCGGTGGCCGGCGTCTGCACCGTCGCCGATGCGGCGGCGGCGGCCAGGCCCAGGGCATCGGGCACCGGCCAGCCGCGGGCATAGCCCAGCACGAAGCCGGCGAGGAAGCTGTCGCCGGCGCCGACCTTGCTGACGATGGGCACGCGCGCCGCCTCGGCATGCCAGAGGCCGTCGCGAGTGGCGATGATATTGCCGTCGCGGCCGCGCGCCACGATCACCGCATGCGCCGCGCCCGAGGCGACCAGCCCGGCCGCGAAGCGCGCCGTGTCCAGGCGATAGGGCAGGGCATGGCCGGCCAGCCCCTCGGCCTCGGCATCGTCCATGCGCAGGACCTCGACCCGGCGGTCGACCACGGCGGCGGCCATGGCCAGCGCCTCGCCCGAGGTATCGACCACCAGCCGCGCGCCCGAGCCCTGCAGCCGCTCGGCCAGTTGCGCGGCAAAGCCCGCCGGCACCCCTGGCGGGTTAGAGCCCGAAAGCACCACCAGCGCATCGCGGGCGGCGGCCGCGACGGCGGCCTGCAAGGCGGCCTCGACATCCTCGGGGCACCATTCCGGCCCGGGCATGACGAAGCGGTATTGCTGGCCCAGGCTCTGGTCGTCCACGGTCAGGGATTGCCGGGTCTCGCCCGGGGCGGGCAGCGTCACCAGGGGCACGCCCGCCTCGGTCAGCAGCGCCGCCAGCCGCTCGCCGGTCGCGCCGCCAAGCGCCACCAGCGCCGTGCTCTCGCCGCCCATGGCGCGGATCGCCCGGCTGACGTTGATGCCGCCGCCGCCCGGATCGAAGCGCGGCGCGGTGCAGCGCAGCTTGCCGTCCGGCACCACGCGCGGAGCCGAGGTGGTCAGGTCCAGCGCCGGGTTCAGGGTGATGGTCAGGATCGGCGCCTGGCTCATCATTCCCACCAGCGGTCGATGGCGGCGATGTCGTCGTCGGACCAGCCGAAGTGATGGGCGAATTCGTGGACCACGACATGGGCGACCAGCTGGCCCAAGGTCACGTCGGCGCGGCTGGCCCATTCGTCCAGGATGGCGCGGCGGAACAGCCAGACGGTGTCGGGGAAATGCTGCGGCTCGCTGGCGGATTTCTCGGTCATCGGCACGCCGTCGTAAAGCCCGGTCAGCTCCAGCGGGTCGTCGATCTGCAGCTCGTCCAGGAATTCCTCGCCGGCGAATTCCTCGACCCGCAGCACCACCTCGCGCGCGGGGCCGGCGAATTCCGGGGGCAGGGCGGCGATGGCCTCGCGTGCCAGTTCCTCGATCGCACCGGCGTCGGGGGCTTCGGCGTTCTTCCAGTCAAGCATTGGCTAACCTCGTCTTTGGCCCTGATATGGACAAAAACCGCCGTTTGTGAAAGAGCGAAGCCGACAGGAGACCTTCCATGACCACCACCCGTTTCGCCCCTTCGCCCACCGGCCACATCCATGTCGGCAACCTACGCACGGCGCTGATGAACTACCTGATCGCGCGCAAGGCGGGCGGCACATTCATCCTGCGCCTGGACGACACCGACCGCGAGCGGTCGAAGCAGGAATATGCCGACGGCATCCAGCGCGACCTGGAATGGCTGGGTCTGACCTGGGACCGGATCGAGCGGCAGTCGGACCGGCTGGACCGCTATGCCGAGGCGGCAAAGGGGCTGCGCGGCGAGGGTCGGCTCTATGAGGTGTTCGAGACCCCGACCGAGCTGGACCTGAAGCGCAAGAAGCAGCTCAACATGGGCAAGCCGCCGGTCTATGACCGCGCCGGGCTGAACCTTTCGGACGCCGACAAGGACCGCCTGCGGGCCGAGGGCCGCGACGGCTATTGGCGCTTCCTGCTGGACCAGGAGCGGATCGAATGGCCGGACGGGATCCTGGGCGAGATTTCCATCGACGCTGCCTCGGTCTCGGACCCGGTGCTGATCCGCGCCGACGGGCAGGTGCTCTATACCTTCGCAAGCTCGGTCGATGACGCCGACATGGGCGTGACCCATATCGTGCGCGGCGCCGACCATGTGACCAATACCGCGACGCAGATCCAGATCATCCGCGCGCTGGGGGCCACGCCGCCGGCCTTCGCCCATCACAGCCTGCTGACCGGCGCGCAGGGCGAGGAACTGTCCAAGCGCCTGGGCGTGCTGGCGATCAAGGATCTGCGCGAGTCGGGGGTGGCGCCCGAGGCGCTGTTGTCGCTGATGGCGCGGCTGGGCTCCTCGCAGCCGGTCGAGCTGAAGATGTCGCTGGACGAACTGGCTGCCGGCTTCGAGCTGTCGCAGTTCGGCGCTTCGCCCACCAAGTTCGATGCCGAGGATCTGTGGCCGCTGACGCGCGAGGCGAACCAGGCGCGGCCGTTCTCCGAGGTCAAGGACCGCATCGCCGCGCTGGGCGTGCCGGCCGAACTGGCCGAGCGGTTCTGGCGCGTCGCCTCGCAGAACATCACCAGGCTGGACGACCTGGCCGGCTGGTGGGAGATCTTCTCGAAGGGTGCCGAGCCGCAGATCGACGCCGAGGACGCCGACTTCATCGCCCAGGCCATGACGCTGCTGCCGCCGCCGCCCTATACCGATGCGAGCTGGGGCGAATTCACCGCTGCCGTGAAAGAGGCCACCGGGCGCAAGGGCAAGGGCCTGTTCATGCCGCTGAGGAAGGCGCTGACCGGCCAGGCGCATGGCCCGGATATGTCGGATGTGATGCCGCTGTTGCAGGTGGTGCGGGCGCGCGGCTGAACCCGGCTTGCCGCCACCGCGAACTGGCCGTCCCGTCGGGCGGCCTTTTGCCTTTTCGCGATACCGGGATGACCGGATGGCGGGGGCTGAGCGGGGCACAAGAGCCGCTGCCGCGCGGGCGGCATCGCGCCAGAATTTGTGCATTTCGTCCAGCGCAAGCGGCGCGGCCAGTCCGGCCGCAGGCTTGGCGCCCGAGGGCAGGGTGACCGGATGGCGGCCTTCTGGCCCTTCATCCGGTCAAGCCCAACAGGGGTAACACGCAACCAATTAACGACACCGGGTAACAAACAACCACTGACTGCGTTATGTCCGTATGCTCTGCCTATGGTTGAAAGGAAACCTGTCCATAAGTTAGTTTGGTTGAGCGGCGCGCATGGCTGCCTTGCAGCGGACGCCGGGGGCAAGCAGCCACGCCCGCCCCGGAGGCCGCGAAAACAGGGGCAATTTTAGAGAATGAAGTACATTTATTTTCAAGAACTTGCCGGAAATCTCCCTGCGTGCGGGCGTCAACCTGACAATAATGGCAGGCTGACCGCGTCGCGCCCCAGGCCTATCCGGAAATCTCGTTCAGTAAGGAGTAATGCATTGAAACTCGCGATCTTTTCCGCCCTGGCCGCTCTGGCGGGCACCGCTGCCTTCGCCGGCGGCTACCAGGCCCCCGTGGTCGAGACCACCCCGGCCGTCGTCGTCGAGACCGCCGCCGAGATCGACTGGACCGGCTTCTATGCCGGTCTGCAATACGGCCAGGGCAATGCCGACGCCTCTTATGCCGGCTATTCGGCCGACATCGGCGATTTCGACGCCTGGGGCCTGCACGCGGGCTATCTGCGCGACATGGGCAAATATGTCCTGGGCGGCGAGCTGGACTATAACCGGCTGACCGGTGACGGCGACGGCCATGCCGACCTGTGGCGTCTGCGCGGCCGCGTCGGGGCCGACCTGGGCAAGTTCCAGCCCTATCTGACCCTCGGCGTGGCGCGCTATTCCGAGGAAGACCTGTCCGAGACCGGCTTCACCTATGGCATCGGCGCAGAATACCTGTTCACGCCGCGCTTCTCGATGGGCGTGGAATACAGCCGCAACAGCTTCCGCGATGTGGCGGATGTGGACGGCTTGGATCTGGATGCCGATGCGGTGCAACTGCGCGCCTCGTTCCGCTTCTGATCGGCCGCCCTGCCGGAATCCGAAGCCTGCCGCGTCGCGGCAGGCTTTTTTCGTGGCGGCGCAGCCTGTCGACGGGGCGCCGATTCTGCCTTCCTCCTTGCTATGGACGGCGAAATCCCATAGCTAGCGCGCTGAAACAGGCGGGGGCGCGGGCGCAGGCTTTGCTGCCGTCCCGGGGGCGGGGCCTCCTCCCGCGGCATGGTTGGATGAAGGAAGACAAATGCAGGTCAAGGAAACCCAGAACGAAGGGCTGAAGCGCGGCTATGAGTTCACCCTGCCGGCGGCCGATCTGGCGGCGCAGGTGGACGCGAAGCTGAAAGAGGCCCAGCCCGAAGTCGAGATGAAGGGCTTCCGCAAGGGCAAGGTGCCGATGGCGATGCTGAAGAAGCAGTTCGGCCAGCGCATCATGGGCGACGCCATGCAGGAGGCCATCGACGGCGCCCTGCGCGCGCATCTGGAAAAATCCGGCGACCGCCCGGCCGTGCAGCCCAAGATCGAGATGGTGGGCGGCGAGACCTGGAAGGAAGGCGACGACGTGGTCGTGACGGTGGCCTATGAGGCCCTGCCGGCGATCCCGGAAGCCGACCTGTCCGGCATCGAGCTGGAGCGCCTGGTGGTGTCGGCCAGCGACGAGCAGGTGAACGAGGCGCTGGAGAACCTGGCCAAGAACGCCCAGTCCTTCGAGGACCGCAAGAAGGGCTCGAAGGCCAAGGACGGCGATCAGGTCGTGATCGACTTCAAGGGCATGGTCGACGGCGAGGCCTTCGAGGGCGGCGCGGCCGAGGATTACCCGCTGGTGCTGGGCTCCGGCAGCTTCATCCCCGGCTTCGAGGAGCAGCTGGTCGGCGCCAAGGCCGGCGACGAGGTCAAGGTCGAGGTCAAGTTCCCCGAGGAATACGGCGCTCCGAACCTGGCCGGCAAGGACGCGGTCTTCGAGACCACGGTGAAGGCCGTGAAGGCCCCGAAAGCCGCCGAGCTGGACGACGAGCTGGCGAAGAAATTCGGCGCCGAGAGCCTCGACGCGCTGAAGGCCCAGATCCGCGAGCGGCTGGAGGCCGAATACAAGGGCGCCTCGCGCCAGGTGCTGAAGCGCGCGCTGCTGGACAAGCTGGACGCGCTGGTCAAGTTCGACCTGCCCGAATCGCTGGTCGAGGCCGAGGCGCATCAGATCGCGCATCAGCTTTACCACGAGGAGCACCCGGACGATCACGGCCATAACCATGGCGAGATCGAGCCGACGGACGAGCACAAGGCGCTGGCCGAGCGCCGCGTGCGCCTGGGCCTTCTGCTGGCCGAGATCGGCCAGAAGGCCGAGATCACCGTCACGGACCAGGAGATGACCCAGGCGGTGCTGCGCCAGGCCCGGCAATATCCGGGGCAGGAGCGCGCCTTCTTCGAGTTCATCCAGCAGAACCCGCAGGCCCAGCAGCAGCTGCGCGCGCCGATCTTCGAGGACAAGGTCGTCGACCACATCGTCGAGGGCGCCAAGGTCTCGGACAAGGACGTCAGCAAGGAAGAACTGGAAAAGGCCATCGAGGCGCTGGATCAGGTCTGATCCTCAGCCGATGCCCGCATGGGAAAGGCCGCCTCTCGGGGCGGCCTTTTTGCTTTTCTCGCGCCTTCGGAGTGGCGGCGCGGTCGCCGGGGTATTTGGAAAACAGTGAAGGCGCTAGAGCCTGTGCATGCGCGGGTCGTGGTCCTGCGGCGTGTCGGCATCGGGGCCGTCGAGCGGATCGTGAGTCAGCGGGTCGTCGCGCAGGTCGGGCATATGGGCGCCGTGGCGGTCGTCGGGGCGCGACGGATCGCGGCGCGGCCGGTCGGATCCGGTGGGGCGGTTGCGGCCCAGGATGTCCTGCACCAGCGCGGCGGCGTCGCCGAATTCGCGCATGATGTCGCTGGCTTGGGCGGCCACGGTGCGAAAGCCGGTCATGCCGGCGGTCAGCGCCTGCATGACATTGTCCACGCCCTTGGTCAGGCTGGCGGTATTGGCCTCGATCTCCTGCATCAGCCCGGCACGGGGCGCGGGCTTGCGACGCGGGCGGGCCTGGGCTGCGGCGGCGCGTAGCTGCTCGGCACGGGCATCCTCGGCATGTTCGCGGGCCTTGGCGCGGCGGCGTAGGGCTTCGCGCTCGGCATCCGGCATCGCGGCCATGCGCGGCGCCATGGGCGGCAAGTCGCGGTGCGGCCTGGGCTCCGAGAGGGCGTGCATGACCTGGCGCGCGGCGAGCACCGTGCCGGCGGTCAGGGCGGCGGCGGTCAGCGCCGTGCCGCCCCAGACCAGCCATTTGGCGCTGCGCGAGGGCTGCGGCCAGGGCCGGCTGCCATCGGGCGAGACCGCACCATGCGGCGGGATGCGACGCGATTCGGGTTCGGGATGCGGGCCGCGATGTCCCGGCGGCACCGGGCGCGGCCCGAAGCGGGTGTCGCCGGGCGCATCGGCCTCGGTCCGGCGGATCGGGCGGGGGGAGTCGGGCTCGTGATGCATCGGGAATCCTTTCGCGGGTGGCGCTTTGCGGATCAAACCCGCCAGCCCGGCGAATGTTCCGTCCCGGCCTGCGCGCGGCGGCGGGCGCGGAACGGCCATGAAAAAACGCGCCGGGTTGCGGCGCGTTTCCTGTCTTTCGGCGATGACCTGCGATCAGTTCGCGGCATCGTCCTCGTCGCGGCCGGCCGAGCCGATCTCGTCGAAGAGTTCGGCGATCTCGAAATCGGCGGCGGCATCGGCTTCCGCGGCCAGTTCCTGGATCGACTTGCCGGTGGCTTGCAGCTCGGCTTCCTCGGCCGAACGGGCGACGTTCAGCTTGATGGTCACGTCGACTTCCGGGTGCAGGTGCACGCGGACCTCGTGCAGGCCCAGCTCCTTGATCGGGGCGGTCAGCACGACCTGACGGCGCTCGACCGCGAAGCCTTCGGCATTGGCGGCATCGGCGGCGTCACGCGGGGTGACCGAGCCGTAGAGCGCGCCGGCGTCCGAAGCCGAGCGGATGATGACGAAGCTCTGGCCGTCGAGTTTCTCGGCCAGTTTCAGCGCATCGGCGCGGGTCTCGTCGTTCTTGGCGGCCAGGTCGGCCTTGCGCTCCTCGAAGGCCGCGATATTGGCTTCCGAGGCGCGCAGCGCCTTGCCCTGCGGCAGCAGGTAGTTGCGCGCGAAGCCCTCTTTGACCTTCACGACTTCGCCCATCTGGCCCAGCTTGGCCACACGTTCCAGCAGGATGACTTGCATGTTCGTCTCTCCTTACTTCACGGCATAGGGAAGCAGGGCGAGGAAGCGGGCGCGCTTGATGGCGCGGGCCAGTTCACGCTGCTTCTTGGCCGAGACGGCGGTGATGCGCGAGGGCACGATCTTGCCGCGTTCGCTGATGTAGCGCTGCAGCAGGCGGGTGTCCTTGTAGTCGATCGCGGGAGCGTTGTCGCCCGAGAAGGGGCAGACCTTCCGGCGGCGGAAGAAGGGTTTGTTGGCCATGATATGCGTCCTTTCCCTCAGTTCCGGTCGTCGCGGTCGCGACGCTCGCGGCGCTCGCCGCGATCACCCCGGTCGCCGTCGCGGTCGCGGCGCTCGCCACGGTCCCCGCGGTCGCCACGATCCCCGCGCTCGCGCTCGTCGCGCTTCTGCATCTGGATCGAGGGGCCTTCCTTGTGCTCGTCCACGCGGACGGTCAGCACGCGCATGACGTCGTCATGCAGGCGGGCCAGACGCTCCATCTCCTGCACGGCGGCCGAGGGCGCGTCCGAACGCAGGAAGGCATAGTGGCCCTTGCGGTTCTTGTTGATCTTGTAGGCCAGGGTGCGCACGCCCCAGTATTCGTTCTCGACCACCTTGCCGCCGTTGTCGGCCAGCACGGTCGAAAAATGTTCGATCAGCCCTTCGGCCTGCGCGTTCGACAGGTCCTGGCGGGCGATCAGCACATGCTCGTAAAGCGGCATGTCTGTTCCTTTTTCAGGGCGCATTTCAACGACGGGACAACACCTTCCGCGCCCCGTCACGAGAGGCTGCGCCGGTTTCGTGTCTGCGGAAGGATGCGGCCTTATACAGGCGCGGGCGGCGAATGCAAGGCGAAAGGCGCATCGGGCCGGGTCCGGGCCGGCATCGTCGCCGCTGCGGCGATACTGTCTCTACGCGGCGCGCCAACACGAAATTGTCAGGCAAATGCAAGGAAACCTTTGTTGTCATTGGCACCTTCCCTGTGGGAACCATCCATGAGCAATTCAGTCGGAGCTTGACCCCATGAAATCCGTTTTCGTCCCTGCCGCCGCCCTGGCCCTATTCAGCGCGGGCGCCGCGATGGCCGCGCCGGTGCAATACGACTTTGACCCCGCGCACAGCCAGGTGGTCTTCGAATACAGCCACCTGGGCTTTTCCAACAGCACCGGCCTCGTCAACGGCGTGACCGGCAAGCTGATGCTGGATGCCGAGAACCCGGCCAATTCCAGCGTCGAGGCGACCATCCCGCTGTCGGGCCTGCACATGATCGCGCCGGAACTGGATCAGCATATCTTCGGCAAGGACTTCCTTAACACCGACAAGAGCGGCGCGGTCGCGACCTTCAAGTCGACCAAGGTCGAGCCGGACGGCGACAAGGAGGCCAAGGTCACCGGCGACTTCACCCTGAACGGCGTGACCAAGCAGATCGTGCTGGACGTGGATCTGAACAAGCTCGGCGCCCATCCGATGAGCGGCAAGGAATCCGCCGGTTTCGACGCCGAGACCGAGATCAAGCGCAGCGAGTTCAACCTGGGCCAGTTCGCCCCGGCCGTCGAGGACGAGGTCGAGATCAACATCACCGTCGAGGCGGTCAAGGCCGATTAAGGCCTGTCCGTTCCGAAACAGCGAAAAGGGGCCCGTGCGGCCCCTTTTCCTTTTGGCGCTGCAAGGCGCGCCCTACATCGGCGCCGGCAGCGGCGTCGCGTCGGTCCGCACCGGCAGCACCGGATGGGCGATCTGCGGCTGGTCGCCCGTGACCGCATGCAGGAAGGCCACGATGTCGTCCACCTGCTCGGGCGCGAGTTCCGTGCCCAGCTGCGACGAGGACATGATCTGCACCGCCTCCTTCAGGTCCCAGACCACGCCCGAATGGAAATAGGGCGCGGTCAGCGCGACGTTGCGCAGCGGCGCGGCGCGGAAGACATATTCGTCGTCGACGGTCTTGGTGACCTCGAACCGGCCGGTATCGCCCACCGGCAGCACCTCAGCGCCGGGCTTGGCGACCAGGCCGAACGGATAATAGTCCTGTCCGCCGATGTTGCGGCCAAAGTGGCAGGCGGTGCAGCCGGTATCCATGAAGGCCTGCAGCCCGCGCTTTTCCTGCTCGGTCATGGCCGAATCGTCGCCGTTCAGGAAGCGGTCGAAGGCGCTGTTCGGGGTGATCAGCGTCGCCTCGAACTGTTCGATGGCGGCGGCGAAATTGTCGAAGCTGACCGGCTCGCGCTCATCGGGGAAGGCGGCGCGGAACGCCTCGACGTAATCGGGCATCGAGTTCAGCGTGCGCACCACCTCGTCGGGGGTATTGCTCATCTCGACGCTGGCCTGCACCGGACCCTTGGCCTGCTCGGCCAGGTCGGGGGCGCGGCCGTCCCAGAACTGCGCGGCGTTGAAGATGGCGTTCAGCATGGTGGGCGCGTTCCGCGGCCCCTTCTGCCAGCCGTGCCCGACCGAGGTCGGCAGCCCGTCCACGCCGCCCAGGCCGACGTTGTGGCAGGTCTGGCACGAGATCAGACCCGAGCGCGACATGCGCGGGTCAAAGAACAGGGTCTTGCCAAGCTCGATCTTTTCCGTGGTCAGCGGGATGCCCTCGGGGGCCTCCTCGGTCTGCTTGATCGCGGTCAGCTCGGCGGGGATTGCCTCGAACACGCCCTTCGCTTCCTCGCGCAGGGCGCCGCTGTCGATGGCTGCGGTCTGGGCCAGGGCGGGCAGGGCCGCCAGGGTCAGCGCCGTTGCTGTCAGCAGGGGAACGAGTTTCACCTTTGTCTCCTTCTGTGGTCCTCGCGCGCAGCATCATGATCGCGCAAGGACGGGCGCGGCGCCTTGATCTGGGTCACGCCCGCGCCCGCTTCCGCCTTGCCGCCCACCGGATCACGGGATAATCCCGTGGCATGCTGCCGCAGGACCGCCTTTCCCAGATCGTCGCGCGTTTCGAATATCTCGAGGCGCGGTTGAATGCCGGCCCGGCGCCGGAGGAAATCGCCGGCATCAGCCGCGAATATGCCGAGCTGAAGCCGGTGGTGGCGCAGATCGCCGAATGGCGCGCCGCGCAGGACGGCATCACCGAGGCCCAGGCCATGCTGGCCGATCCCGAGATGCGCGAGCTGGCCACCGATGAGCTGGGCCGGTTGCGCGACCTGCTGCCCGGGCTGGAACATGCGCTGCGCATCGCGCTTCTGCCCCGCGACGCCGCCGACGCCCGGCCGGCGATCCTGGAGATCCGCCCCGGCACCGGCGGCGAAGAGGCGGCGCTTTTCGCGGGCGACCTCTTGGCCATGTATCGCCGCTTTGCCGAATCGCAGGGCTGGCAGTTCCAGCTGCTGGAACTGGCCGAATCCGACCTGGGCGGCGTGCGCGAGGCCGTGGCCCGGATCGAGGGCGAGGGCGTCTTTGCCCGGCTGAAATACGAATCCGGCGTGCACCGCGTCCAGCGGGTGCCGGAAACCGAATCGGGCGGCCGCATCCATACCTCGGCCGCGACCGTCGCCGTGCTGCCCGAGGCCGAGGAGGTCGACATCGACATCCCCGCCGGCGACATCCGCATCGACACCATGCGCGCCAGCGGCGCCGGCGGCCAGCACGTCAACACCACCGATTCGGCGGTGCGCATCACCCACCTGCCGACCGGCATCGTGGTGACCAGTTCCGAAAAATCCCAGCACCAGAACCGCGCCAACGCCATGGCCGTGCTGCGCGCCCGGCTCTATGACATGGAACGCTCGCGCGCCGATGCCGAGCGCGCGGCGGACCGCAAGTCGCAGGTCGGCTCGGGCGACCGCTCGGAACGCATCCGCACCTACAACTTCCCGCAGGGCCGGATGACCGATCACCGCATCGGCCTGACGCTTTACGCGCTGGACCGCATCATGCAGGGCGACCTGTCCGAGACGGTGGATGCGCTGGCCGCGCATGACCAGGCCGCCCGGCTGGCGGCGCAGGGCGACACGTGATCGGCGCCGAGGCGCTGCGGCAGGCGGCCGAGCGGCTTTCGCAGGCGGGTGTCGCGGATGCGGCGGGCGACTCGCGCCTGCTTCTGGCCCATGCGCTCGACCTGCCGCGCCACCATCTGGCCGCCGCCCTGGCCGCGCCGCTGCCGCCTCAGGCGCTGCGACGTTTCGACGCAGCCGTCGCCGCCCGCGCCGCGCGCCAGCCGGTCAGCCAGATCCTCGGCCGCCGTGCCTTCTGGAAGCATGACTTCCACGTCACCGCCGACACGCTGGACCCGCGCCCGGAAACCGAAACCCTGGTCGAGGCGGCGCTGGCCCAGCCCTTCGCCTCGGTGCTCGACCTGGGGACCGGGACGGGCGCCATCCTGATCTCGCTTCTGGCCGAGCGGCCGGCTGCGCGCGGCATCGGCACCGATATCTCGGCCCCGGCGCTGGCGGTGGCGCAGGGCAATGCCGCGCGGCTTGGCGTGCGCGCCGATTTCATAGGGTCCGACTGGTTTTCGGCGGTCTCGGGCCAGTTCGACCTGATCGTCTCGAACCCGCCCTATATCGCGCTGGCCGAGATGGCCGGCCTTGCCCCCGAGGTCCGCGACTGGGAGCCGCGCGGCGCCCTGACCGACGAGGGCGACGGGCTTTCGGCCTATCGCGCCATTGCCGCGGGGGCGCCCGCGCATCTGAATCCGGGCGGCCGGCTCATGGTCGAGATCGGCCCGACGCAAGGCGCGGCGGTCGCGGCGCTGATGGCGGCGGCCGGGCTGGAACAGCCGCGCATCCTGCCCGATCTTGACGGCCGCGACCGGGTTGTCATGGCCCGCAAGCCCGGCTGACCCGGCAAGGATCCGCGCGTTTTGCGCCATTCGATGCAGATTCCGCTTGTAAGCGGCGATGCGGCGTGTTTATTCGCAGATGTGACGGGGGCGCTGCCCACGCATGGGTCAGCCATACTCAGATAACCCAGCACAATCCTGGCAAAGCGGGAAACGGAATTCCACCGCTCCCGTTCTGGACACTCGCTTCCGAGATGACCCCAACCTCAGCCGGACAAATCCGGACGAAACGACAACAAGCTGATGAGATCATCCAAATCCCGTTCGCGTAACAAGTCGAACCGCCAGCGCTCGCTGGGCAATATCGTCAACCGCGTCTTCGATTCCTCGGGCCCCGAGGGCAAGGTGCGCGGCACGCCCCAGCAGATCATCGAGAAATACCTGGCGCTGGCCCGCGACGCCCAGCTCTCCAATGACCGCGTGGCCGAGCAGAGCTTCCTGCAGCATGCCGAGCATTACACCCGCATGCTGGGCGAGGCGCAGCGCGAGCAGGCCGAGCGCCAGCAGCATCAAGCCCGCGACGACGATTTCCAGGACGGCAACGGCCATTCGGCCCAGTCCGAGAACGGCCAGAACGGCAACCGCCACGAGCGCCAGGATCGCCAGGACCGGAACGAGCGGCGCGACGACCGCCGCGACCAGCCGCGCGAGGAACGCCATCGCGACGACCGGCGCGAGGATCGCAACCGCGACGAGCGGCGCGAAGAGCGCAGCCGCGACGACCGGCAAGCCGCGCGTGCCGAAGCCCAGGCGCCCGCCGGCCTGCCGCCGGTGATCGCCTCGGACGAGGACGCCGCCGGCCCGGTCGAGACCCCGGAAGCCGCCATCGCGCCCGAAGCCCCCGTCGCAGCCCCGGCCGAGCCCCCGGCGCCGGCCCCCGCTGCGGCCGAGCCCGCGCCGGAACTGGCGCTCGAGGAGCCCGCCGCCCCGGCGCCGCGTCGCCGCACGCGCCAGCCGGCCGCCGCCGCGGCTGCCTCTGCCGCGACCCCGGCGCCGCGCACCCCGCGCACCCGCCGCAAGCCGGCCGAGGGCGCCGAGAAGAAACCCGCGGCAAAGACCGACAAGGCTTCCGGCGAATAGGCCCTAGCGCGGCGCGGCGGCCAGGCCCCGCGCCAGCGCGCAGAACTGCTCCAGCCCGATCTCTTCGGCGCGCGCGGTGGGCGCGATGCCCGCCGCGACCAGCAGCTCCTCGATGGCCGGATGCAAGCCCTTCAGCGAGGCGCGCAGCATCTTGCGCCGCTGGTTGAAGCCCGCCGCCACCACCCGGTTCAGCACCGCCGCATCGGCGGGAAAACGCGGCTCGGGCAGGGCGGTCAGATGCACCACCGAGGAATGCACCTTGGGCGCGGGCACGAAGGCCTCCGGCGGCAGGGTCATGACGATCCGCGCGTCCGAGCGCCATTGCGCCAGCACCGCCAGCCGGCCATAGGCCTTGCCGCCGGGCCTCGCCACGATGCGCTCGGCCACCTCCTTCTGGAACATCAGCGTCAGCGATTCCCAGAACGGCGGCCATTCTGGCGGCGTCAGCCAGCGGATCAGCAGCTCGGTGCCGACATTATAGGGCAGGTTGGCCACGACCCGGATCGGCGGCGTCAGATGCGCCAGCGGATCCACTTCCAGCGCATCGCCATGGATGACCTGCAACCGGCCGGGATAGGCCGCGGCGATCTCGGCCAGGGCGGGCAGGGCGCGCGCGTCCTTCTCGATGGCCAGCACATGGCGGGCGCCCTCGGCCAGCAGCCCGCGGGTCAGCCCGCCAGGACCGGGGCCGACCTCGATCACGTCGCAGCCGGTAAGGTCGCCGGCGGCGCGGGCGATCTTGGCGGTCAGGTTCAGGTCCAGCAGGAAGTTCTGGCCCAGTTGCTTCTTCGCCCGCAACTCGTGGCGGGCGATGACATCGCGCAGCGGCGGCAACCCGTCGATGGCGCTCATGCCTGCGCCCCGGCCCGGCGTTCCGCCATGTCCCAAGCCATGCGCAGCGCGGCGATGACGCTTTCGGCATCGGCGATGCCCCGGCCGGCAATGTCGAAGGCGGTGCCATGGTCGGGCGAGGTGCGCACGAAGGGCAGGCCCAGCGTGACATTCACCCCGCCGGCGAAATCCAGCGTCTTGATCGGGATCAGCGCCTGGTCGTGATAGGCGCAGATCGCCGCGTCATAACGCGCGCGCGCCGCCGGATGGAACATGGTATCGGCGGGCAGGGGGCCGGCAATGTCGAACCCCTCGGCCCGCAGCCGCGCGGCCAGCGGCGCGATCCAGCGCATCTCCTCGCTGCCCATGACGCCGTTCTCGCCGGCATGCGGGTTCAGCCCGGCCAGCGCCAGCCGCGGCGCGGCCATGCCGAAATCGCGGCGCAAGCCGGCATCGGTGATCCGCACCGCCTGCTCCAGCAATGCCGGCGTCAGCGCATGCGGCACCTCGGACAGCGCGATGTGGATGGTCGCCGGCACCACCCGGCAAGGCGGCTCGACGCCGGTCGAGGCCAGCATCATCACCACCGGCACGCCACCGGCCAGATGCGCCAGGTATTCGGTATGGCCGGGAAAGGGGAAATCGGCCCCTCGCTTCAGCGCCTCCTTGTTGATCGGCAGGGTGCAGATGCCGCCGGCGGCGCCGCTCTGCGCCAAAGCGACGGCGCGGTCGATGACTGCGATCACGCCCGCGGCATTGGCCGGATCGGGACGCCCGGGCACGGCCGGCGCCGCGAAATCATGCCGCAGCACCGGCAGAACGCCCGGCGCGACCGCCTCGCCCGGCACCGAAACCTCGGCCCAGGCGGTGCCTTCGGGCAGGTGCCGCGGATCGCCCAGGAAGACAAAGGGCACCCCGGCCGCCAGCGCCTTGGGCGCCAGTTCCGGTCCGATGCCGGCCGGCTCGCCGCAGGTCAGGATGATGGGTCGCGGCTGGGTCATTCTGTCTTGTCCAAATATCCCGGGGGGAGCGCCTGACGCACCCCGTCGAGGGGTGCGTCAGGCGCGGGGGGCAGAGCCCCCGGCCACCCGCGTCACGGTCGGCGAATGATCGCATTCGAGCGCAGCTCGGCGAGATAGCTCTCGGCCGCCTGGCCCACCTTGCGGTTGAAGATCATGTTGCGCACCTCCTCGCGTCCCGGCAGCGCGTCCGGATCGGGGGCGGGCTGGGCCTCGCCCTCGGCGGTGACCGGCACGGGCGCTGTCTCGGGCGCCTCGGCCAGGGCGGCCGACTGCCGCTTGCACAGCATCAGCAGCTCCACCGCGCCGCCATAGGAGACCACGGTGCTTTCATTGTCGTCGAGCACCGCCAGCCGGATCGCCTCGCCGGTCGGGATCTGGCCCTGCGGCAGGGTCTGGCGGCTGATCTGCTCGGCCGGCAGGCCGCGGGCATGCACGAACAGATCGGCGCATGTGTCCGAGACGGCGGCGATGCGCCGCGCCTCCTCGGCGCTCGACAGCCGGAAGCGCACGAAATCCAGCACCTGCGCCGTCGCGCCGGGCCGCAGCGTGCCGCGGGTGTCGCGCAGATAGAACAGCACCACCGCGCCCTCGACCCGCAGCGGTTGGCCGACCTGGCCCGGCTTCATCCCCAGGATGATCGGCTGCAGGGACGGCGGCAGGTTCGCCAGCGGCGTCCAGGGCAGCCGGCCGCCGTTCTCGGCCGAGGGCGTCGCGGAATATTGCCGGGCAAAGGCGGCGAAATCGCCCTCGGAGCGGGTGCCGGCGACGATGCGCCCGGCCTGGGCCATGGCGGCCTCCTCCTGCCCGGGCGGGGCGGGGATGATCAGCTCGGACAGCGCGACATGGGTCACGCGCGGCGTCTCGATCACCTTCTGCAATTCCTGGTCCACCTCGGCATCGGTGACGCGGACCTGCGGCACGACGCGCTGGCGCACCACCTCGCGCCAGACCACGCCGGCGGTGACGAAGTCGCGGAAGGTCTGCCGCTCGACCCCGGCCCGGGCCAGCTCGGCGGTGAATTCCTCGACCCCCAGATTGGCACGGCCGGCGAATTCCGCCAGGCCCGCGTCGATCTGCTCATCGCTGGCGGTGATGCCCAGCTGCTTGGCCGCGAACATCCGCAGCCGGTCGTCGACCAGCGCCTTTTGCGACGCGACCGCATCGGCGTCCGGCGCCCGCAGCAGCTCCATGAAGCGCATGCGCTGCGCCAGCTCATAGCGCGTCACGGCCGAATCGTTGACATAGACCAGAGGCTGGAACGGGTTGGACTGCGCGAAGACCGGGGCCATCCCCCCCGCCGCCAGCATCGCGGCCATCGCCGCCCCCAGAAGAATTCGCCGCATCAGCTCCCTCGCCGCATGGTTTTGCCGGGACATTAGCGCAGGCAGGCGCGACGCGCCACCGTTCCCGGACCGGCCTTCTGCTGTCCGAAACCGCCCAGCCGGATGCCCAGGTCGAAGCTGGTGTCGGGCCGCAGCTCGTCAGACGAGGTGAAGCGGCGCTGCACCGACATTTCCACCGTCACGCATTCGTTGCGATATTCCAGTCCCAGCTGCGCCTTCTGCGCCCGGTCGGCGGTGAAATCATAGCGCGTCTCGGTCGTGGCCCACCAGCCGTCGCGGATCTGCCAGCCGCCGGCCATGGTCAGCTCCGACACGTCGTCCACCCGGTTCTCGCTTTCGTCCGAATCGAGCCACAGGTAGCCGGCCGAGACCTGAAGCCCCGGCTTCAGCCAGCCCAGCCGCAGCTCGTTGCGGCTGATCGAGAGGCTGTCGTCGAACAGCGCCCGGTTCACCAGCGCCAGCCCGTTCGCGCCCTGGTAGGTCGCCGACAGCAGCCAGTCCGAGCGCTTCTTGCCCTGCGGCCCGGTAAAGACCGGGTTGCCGCCCTCGTCCCGATAGGCAAAGGCCGGGTCCGGCCCCGTGCGGAAGACGCGGCCGGCGGTCAGGCCGATCGACCAGCCGGCCGGGTCGATCCGGGTCCAGCTGACGCCCAGGTTGGCGCGGAAGCCCGACTCGCGCGCATCCCAGCCCGGAAAGCGGTTCAGCGAAAACAGGTTGCCCTCGTCGAATTCGATCAGCCGGCTGTCCTCGTTCGGCACGTCGTCCTCGCGCGTGCGTTCGGGCGACCAGACCAGCTGCGCCACCGGCTCGATGACATGGGTGACGCCGCCGGCATGGCGCGCAAGCGGCCAGCGCAGCTCGGCCGCCAGCATCGGGTCGGCGCGGGCGACCCAATCCTCGTAATCGCTGTCCTGGTTGATGCGATAGACGTCGGCGGCGACCTCGCCCTCGACCTTGCCCAGGAAGCCGCCGGGCAGGATCTCGGTCCGCTGCCAGTCGAGGCTGACCGAGCCGCGCGCCATGTCGCGTCCGACCACGTCGAGCCCCGACGAGCGGCGATGCGCATGCAGCGACCATTCCAGGCTGGCGATGCCGCCGATCCGGGCCGGGCTCCAGCGCCGCTTCCACAGCGCATCGGCGACGACCGAGGGGGTGAACTCGTCCGGCTCGTCGTCGCGCAGCGATTCGTAATTGCCGATCCGCGCCATGACCATGCGGTCGCGGCGCACGCGGTCCAGCGTCAGCCCGCTCCACAGCCGGTCGGCGTCGGAAATGTCGTAATCCAGCAGATAGGCGCGGTTGCTGGCCATCTGGATCTGCATGCCCAGCATATAGCCGCGCGGCAGCTCGAAGCGGGCGGCGCCGAACAGATAGCCGCGGGTCTCGCCCTTTTCGAGGTCGTCGCGGCTGACGGCGCCGTTCCATTCCATCGCGCCATTGGTGAAAGCCTGGCGATAGCGCAGCTCCAGCGTGCGGGTGCGCGAGGCGGCGACATAGGGCGTCAGCGTCACGTCGGCATGATCGCCCAGCGTGACGAAATAGGGCAGCTTGATGCCGAAACCCAGGCCCGAGGTGGTGCGGAACTGCGGCCGCAAAAAGCCGGTCATGCGCTCGACCGTGGGGTCGGGCGCGGTCAGCCAGGGCAGCACCGCCACCGGCACGCCAAAGGCGCGCAGCTGCGGCTGGTCAAAGCGCAGCTGGCGCGTGCGCGCGTCATGGGTAACCCTGCGGGCGCGGATCTCCCACAGCGGCACCGGATCCTCGGCGCAGATCTGGCAGCTCGAGGCCACCACATTGTCCAGCCGGGTGACGGCGCCATTCTCGCTGCGGCGCAACTCGCGGGCGGCCAGCTGCATCTCGCGCGCCAGCACCAGCCGGGCGCCCCGCAGGATGCCGTCCTGCAGGTTCGGCTCCAGCTGGGCGCTGTCGGCGATCAGGATGGTCTCCTCGGGCGTGCCGGTGCGGGCGGGCTGGGTCAGGTGGATCGGGCCCTCGATCGTGGCGGCGCCGGTGTCGCTGTCATAGATCACGCGCGAGGCGACCAGCCGGCTGCCGCGATACCAGATCACCACCCCGCCCGAGGCGACCAGCTTCTTGTCGGCGCCCAGGCTGACCTGATCGGCCAGCAGCGTGGCCGGGCTGCCCTCGGGCGCCGCGCCGCTGCCCGCGATCCGCACCGAACCCGGCGCTTGCGCGACCGCGGGCGCGCGCGAGGCCTCGGTCCCGTCGGCGAAGCGGGCGTTGTCATCCGCCCCGGCGGTCGGCGCCAGCGCCGGGCCGGCCGCGCCCTGGACGAAATCGCCGTCCTGGCCGTAAAGCGGCAAGGTCTGGCCGTCGGGCGTCAGGCTTTGTCCCAGTGCCCCGCCCGGAAACAGCCCGGGCAGCAACGCCGCCAGCAGCGCCGCGCGCGCCATGCCCGTTCCGCCTTGCCGATAAGCCCGCCGCTTGCGCGCCATCATCCGTCCTCCAGCCGCAGAAGTGCCCCGAGCGCGAAGAGCAGCGCCACCACCGGCGGTGCCCAGCCGGCCAGAACCGGCGGCAGCCCGCCATTGTCGCCCAGCACCTGCGCCAGGTTGCGCAGGAAGAACAGCCCGATGCCGCAGCCAAAACCCGCCAGCACCAGAAGCCCCATCTTGCGCCCGCGCATATGGCGCATGGCGAAGACGGCCGCAATGGCCACCATCGCCGCCATCAGCAGGGGCCGCGCCAGTTCCATCTGGAACCAGACCTTGTGGCGCTGGGCGGAAAAGCCCGCGCGCTCCAGCCCCTTGATGAAGGTCGGCAGCTGCCAGATCGGGATCGCCTCGGGATTGCCGAAACTGTCGCGGATGCGGGCGGCGGTCAGGTCGGTCGGCAGCTCCATGGCTGCGGCGGTGCGGGCCATGGCCTCGGGGTTGGGCTGGCTCAGCGGCCATTCCTTGACCTGGCTCAGCTGCCAGGCGCCGTCGCCCAGCCGCGCCTCGGCCGCGTCGATGCGGCGGCTGGGGCCGGTGCCCTCGGCAAAGACGGTGAAGGTGGCGTCGTAAAGCGTGGTCGCGTCCGGGCTGGCACGGCTGGCCTGGATCACCACCTGGCCCATGGTCTCGGTCCCGTCCGGCGCGCGCATCGGCAGCGCCTGGCGCAGCCAGACCGCATTGGCGCCGACGCTGATGGTCTGGCCGCCGCCGCTCTTCATCCGCGCCACCGCGTCGTCATAGCGTTTCGAGGTCGCGGCCACCATCGGGTTCAGCACCGCCACCGCCAGCATGCCCACCAGCGCGGCGGCGATGGCGGGCGCCGCCAGCACCCGCAGCCCCGACCGCCCCGAGGCGCGGATCGCCACCAGTTCGGAGGTGCGCGACAGGCCCAGGAACAGCGCGATCCCGGCCAGCACCGTCATCAGCGGCATGATCGAATAGAAGCTCGCGGTGATGTTCAGCAGCGACAGCACGGCGGCGCCCGACAGGCCGATGGCCTCGTCGGAAAAGCGGCGGATCTGCTCGACGATGTCGATCAGGAACAGGATGGCGCCGAAGATCAGCGCGATCATCAGGAACATGCGCAGGAAGCGCCGCGCGACATAGGCCGACAGGATCATGCGGGCGCCCCCCTGCCGGCGCCGCGCGCACCCCGCGGCCGCGCGGCCAGCCACAGCGCCGCGACGCAGATCGCCGCCCCGACCAGCGGCGAGACATAGATCAGCGGCCAGCGCGAGGCGTCGCCCGCCACCTGGTTCTCGGCCGCCGTGCTCAGGAATTGCACCACGATCAGCGCCACGACCGCCCACAGCACCTGCTTCCAGACCCCGAAGCGGCTGAAGCCGCCCAGCAGCAGCATGGCAAAGCCCAGCATGGCCGCGACCGGCGCCTGAAAGGGCTTGGCCAGCCGCTCATGCGCCTCGGCCCGGGCCTTGTCGACGGTGGCGCCGGTCTCGGCCAGCAGGGCATCGTCGGGGTCGAGCAGCCGCAGCGTCGAATAGGCGCGCAGGTCGCGCTTGCGGGCGGTGTTCGGGTCGATCAGCGTGCCGAGGTCATAGGTCAGCTCGGAAAAGCGCGTGACCGACAGGTTCTGCGTCTCGCCGGTGCGGCGCAGGTTCTGCACCATGCCCTGCATCATCACCAGCCGCGGTCCGGCCTCGGTTCGCACCACCAGCGCCTCGGCGGCGGTATAGGTCACCTGCTCGCGCGGGTTGCGGGCGTCCTCCAGGAAGAAATAGACCAGCCGGCCATCCGCCGCGATCTCGCTGATATACAGCGTCACGCCGCGCACCGGATACTGGAAGCTGCCGGCGCGCAGGAATTGCGCGGTGACGTTCTGCGCGATCTCGGCCTGGCGGTCGGTCAGCCGGGCGCGGGCCAAGGGCACGATGGCATGGACCAGCAGCGCCACCATCAGTCCGACGGTGACACCAAAGACCAGCACCGGCCGCGCCAGCCGCCAGGGCGACATGCCCGCGCTTTGCATCGCCACCAGCTCGGATTCCGAGGACAGCCGGTTGGTGCCATAGGCGCTGGCCGCGAAGGCCGCGATCGGCAGCACGACCGAAATCACCAGCGGCAGCGTCAGCGCGGTGAACTCCAGCACCACCAGCGCGGTCTGCCCGTCCGAGATCAGCTGCTCGAACAGCGACACCGCCCGGTTGATCCAATAGACCGAGACCAGCACCAGCGCAAAGAACCCGAACAGGGTCAGGAACTGTGTCAGGATATAGCGGTCGATGCGGGGCATGGCGGCTTTCACGGGCTGCGGTCTCGGGGCTCGGACCCCGTTTGATTAGCCGCTGCGCGAACATTGGGAAAGCCCCGGCTCTGGTCAAGCGCGCGCCGGGTGACTAGTTTCCGCCCATCGGATCAACGCGAAAGGCAGGATCATGACGCACCCGGTCGAAATTTCCTTCACGGCGACGGAGGTGGCCGGGCTGGCCGCGCATCCGGGACGCATCGCCATCCTGGTGCCGCAGACCGGGCGGCTGCCGGGCGGCCTGCCGCGCGCGGCGCGCGAGGCGGCGGCCCGCGCGCTCCAGTCCGACGCCTGGAAGGCGGTGAAGCCCGGCAAGGCGCTGGAACTGGCCTTTCCCGCCGGCATGCAGGCCGAGGCGTTGCAGCTCGTGTCGCTGCCCTCGGGCGCGGATGCCCTGACTGCGCGCAAGGCCGGGGCCGCCATCGGCGCCAAGCTGGGCAAGTCCGACGCGCTGGTGCTGGCCGGCAGCCATGCCCGCGCCGCCGAGGTGGCGCTGGGCCTGGCGCTGCGGGCCTATGACTTCTCGGCCTACAAGACCAGAAAGACCGGGAACGGCGATACCGACGCCGAGCCGCCCGAAGCCGAGACGCCGGCCGAGCCCGCCGCCTCGACCAGCCATACCGGCGCGGCAAGCGACGCGCGGCTTTCGGATGCGGCCGGGGCGACGGAGCCCGTGACCGAGTCCGCGCCCGGCGAAAAGCCGCGCGGCAAGGTCACCTTCATGCACAAGGATCCCGAGGCGCTGGCCCGCTCGGCCGCCGAGGGCGCGGCGCTGGCCGAGGGCGTGTTCTTCACCCGCGATCTGGTGAACGAGCCGGCGAACGTCCTGACCACCAGCGATTTCGCCGACCGCCTGCTCGCCATGCGCGAACTGGGCCTCGAGGTCGAGGTGCTGGACGAGGACGAGCTCGCCAGGCTCGGCATGCGGGCGCTGCTCGCGGTGGGGCAGGGCTCGGAAAGCCCGTCCAAGGTGGTGGTGATGCGCTGGAACGGCGGCGCCGAGGATGCCGCGCCGCTGGCGCTGGTCGGCAAGGGCGTGGTCTTCGATACCGGCGGCATTTCCATCAAGCCGGCCGCCGGCATGGAAGAGATGACCATGGACATGGGCGGCGCCGGCGTCGTCGCGGGCGTCATGCGCGCCCTGGCGCTGCGCCGCGCCCGCGCCAATGTCGTGGGCCTGGTCGGCCTGGTCGAGAACATGCCCGACGGCAAGGCCCAGCGCCCCGGCGACATCGTCGCCTCGATGAAGGGCGACACGATCGAGGTCATCAACACCGATGCCGAGGGGCGCTTGGTGCTGGCCGACGTGCTCTGGTATGCGCAGGACCGCTTCAAGCCGGCCGCCATCGTCGATCTGGCGACCCTGACCGGCGCCGTCATCATCGCGCTGGGCCATGAGAACGCCGGGGTCTTCTCGAACGACGACAGCTTCGCCGAGGCGGTGCTGGCCGCCGCCCGGTCCGAGGGCGAGGGCGCCTGGCGCCTGCCCCTGGGCGCGGCCTATGACAAGCTGATCGATTCGCGGCTGGCGGATATCAAGAACACCGGCGGCCGGGCGGCCGGCTCGATCACCGCGGCGCAGTTCCTGCATCGCTTCGTCGCCAAGGGCACGCCCTGGGTGCATCTCGACATCGCCGGCGTGGCGCTGCCGCCCTCGGCCACCGACCTGGCGCCGAAGGGGGCCAGCGGCTGGGGCGTGATGACGCTGGACCGGCTGGTGCGCGACCGTTTCGAGACGAAGTGATGGGCGCGGCCCTGTTCTATCACCTCACCCGCTCGGGGCCCGGGCAGCTCTTGCCGATGCTGATCGGCAAGAGCCTGCAGGCCGGCTGGCGGGTCGAGGTCCGGGGCAGGGACCGTGCCCGTCAGGCGGGCCTGGACGAGAGCCTGTGGCTGGGCGAGGGTTTCCTGCCGCATGGGCTGGCCGGCGGGCCGCATGACGCGCGCCAGCCGGTGCTCTTGACCGTCGAGGGCCAGGCGGCCGGCAATGCGCCGCGCTGCCTGATCGCGCTGGACGGCGCCGGGGTCGCGGGCGGCGAATGCGCCGGGCTCGAGCGGGTCTGCATCGTCTTCGACGGCACCGACCCCGAGGCGCTGGAGCGGGCCCGGGCGCAATGGCGCGAACTCAAGGCCGCGGGCGTCGAGGCGGAATACTGGTCCGAGGCCGGCGGCCGCTGGGAACGCAAGCAATAGATCCGGGCCGGGATCGTTCTTTCTTGTCCAAATATCCCGGGGGAAGCGCGGAACGCGCTGGGGGCAGCGCCCCCCTTTTGTTCATCGCCGCGCCGGGGGCTTTGCGCCCCCGGACCCCCGCAGGATATTTGGACAAGAAAGAAACCGGTCAGCGCTCCAGGATCAGGCGGTTGCCCTCGATGCTGACGCGGGCGAAGCGCGCAAGATAGGACATGCCCATCAGCGACTGGTCGAGGTCGCTGCGCAGCACCATGGCCGGGACGCGGCTGTCGCGGATCTCGCCCAGGGCGAGGCTGTCGAGGGTCACGGGGGCGGTTTCGATGATGCCGTTGGCGGTGCGGGCCTGGCCGACATAGGCCAGCGCCTCGGGGTCGATGCCGACGCGGGCCGCGTCGCGCGGGCCGAGCGCGATGCTGCTGGCGCCGGTGTCGATGACGAAGCGGACCGGGGTGCCGTTCACCTGCGCCGTCAGGTGGAAATGGCCGTCATTGCCAAGCGGCACCTCGATCCGGCCGCCCTCCAGCATGCGGGCCTGCGGCGCGACCGCCTGGCGGATGTCGCCCCAGAGACCGGCAAGCGCGATGGCGCCGAGAAAGATCAGCCCCCAGGCCGCCGCCTGGCGCAGGATCTTGCCGGGGCGGGCGCGCAACTCGACCAGCAGGAAGCCGCCGACCGCGATCAGCAGAAGCACCAGATAGGCCGCGCGGCCGAATTCCTCGCCCATCAGAACAGCCCCGTCCCCTTGAGCCCGTCGATCACGAACTGGATCGACAGCGCCGCCAGCAACATGCCGAAGAGCCGCGTCACCACCATGGTCCCGGTCCGGCCCAGCAGGCGCGCGATCGGCCCGGCCATGGCGAAGAAACCCGCCGCGATCCCCAGCACCGCCAGCATGACCAGGTGGATGACCAGCGTATGGGCCGGGCTTTCGTTCTGCCCGACCAGCAGGATCATGGTGGCGAGCGCCCCCGGCCCCGCGACCAGCGGCGTCGCCAGCGGAAAGACCGACGGGTCGTCGTCCTCGTCCCTGGCCTGGCCCTCGCGCCGCTCGGTCCGGCGCTCGAACAGCATGTCGAGCGCGGTCAGGAACAGCAGGATCCCGCCCGAGATGCGGAAGGCGGGCAGCGAGATGCCGATGCCGCGCAGGATCGATTCGCCCGCCAGGCCGAAGAGCGTCAGCAGCCCCGCCGCGATGGCCAGCGCCCGCCAGCCGACGCGGCGGCGGTGTTGCGGCGACATGCCGCGGGTCAGCGCGATGAAGAGCGGCGCCAGCCCGACCGGGTCGATGACCACGAACAGGGTGACGAAGGCGCTGATGATCTGGGTCGTTTCCATGGCGGGGCCAGTATCGCCCGCTTTGCGCGCCGGGGGAAGCCGGGCCGCGCCTGGCGCGCCCGGATCACGGAATTGGGGGTTTCGTGGCGGCCGATCCGCCCCTATATCGGGTGGGTACGAACACGCGGGGCTTCCTGGTCCTGCCACGGAGGTTAAAGACATGCACGCACCTTCTCCCATGGCGCTGCTCCTGATCGCGATCGTCGTCCTGGTCCTGTTCGGCCGGGGCAAGGTCTCGTCCCTGATGGGCGAGGTCGGCAAGGGCATCACCGCCTTCAAGAAAGGCGTCAAGGACGGCGCCGAAGAGATCGACGCCGCCGCGAAGGGCGAGGTCAAGGAGGTCGAGCTGAAGACCGGCGAGGACATCGAACGCGCCCGGGCCGAGCTGGCCGCCGAACGGGCGCGGCTGGATGCCGAGCGCGCCCGCCTTGCCGCCGACAGCACGCTGCGCGACGTGACGCCGACCGATCAGACCAAGCTCTGACGCCAGCAAGCGCATGTTGGACATCGGCTGGAGCGAGCTGCTGCTGATCGGCGTGGTCGCGCTGATCGTCATCGGCCCCGAAGACCTGCCCAAGCTGTTCCACACGCTGGGCCGCATCACCGCGCGCGCCCGCTCGATGGCGCGCGAATTCAGTTCCGCCATGGAGGATGCCGCCAAGGCCTCGGGGCTGGACGACGCCGCCAAGTCGCTGAAGGACGTGAACGCGCTGGGTTCGAAACGGGCGCTGGGCCTGGACGCGCTGGAGCGCGCCACCGAGCGGTTCGAGAAATGGGATCCGCTGAATCCCAGGGACGAGGCGCGCCAGGCCGGGCCGGTCCCCGATCCCGGGGCGCCCACCCCCGCGCCGGCCTTGGCCGAGGCCGAGCCGCACAGGATGGTGGCGGCCGAGCCGCCCGGGGCGCCGGTCGAGGGGCGGCGGCAGCTTCATGCCGTGCGGCGCTCGGACCGC
This sequence comes from Paracoccus sp. N5, assembly GCF_000371965.1. Classification (NCBI taxonomy): domain Bacteria; kingdom Pseudomonadati; phylum Pseudomonadota; class Alphaproteobacteria; order Rhodobacterales; family Paracoccaceae; genus Paracoccus; species Paracoccus sp. N5. The sequence continues at coordinate 2,055,159 of NZ_AQUO01000001.1, forward strand.
GACCAGCAAGACTGACAGGAAGGGCCCCGCGCCGTGGCAACGAAATCCGCCAAGCCGGACGATATCGACGACAGCTCGGCTCCGCTGATCGAGCATCTCAAGGAATTGCGCACCCGGCTGATCTGGTCGGTGCTGGCCTTCGTCGTGGCGATGATCGTCTGCTATTTCGTCTGGAACCCGATCTTCGACTTCCTGACCCAGCCGGTCTGCACGGCGCTGGAAAAGCGCGGCCAGACCTGCGGGCTGATCCTGCTGAAGATGCAGGAGGGCTTCTTCGTCGCCATGCGCATCGCCTTCTTCGGCGGTTTCGTGCTGGCCTTCCCGGTCGTGGGCTACCAGCTGTGGCGCTTTGTGGCGCCGGGGCTTTATCGCAGCGAAAAGAACGCGCTGCTGCCCTTCCTGGTCGCTTCGCCGGTGATGTTCCTGATCGGGGCGGCCTTCGCCTATTACATCATCCTGCCCTGGGCCTTCGACTTCTTCCTGGGCTTCCAGCAGGGGCCGCTGGCGCTGCCGGACGACCCGGCGGGCGCGGCCACGGCCACCGCGGCGGCCGGCGCGACCGCCGCCGCCAAGGAGCCCTGGGCCGGCATCGTCTTCCAGGGCTCGGTCGAGGAATACCTGACCCTGACCACCAAGTTCATCCTGGCCTTCGGCCTGTCGTTCCAGTTGCCGGTGGCGCTGACGCTGATGGGCAAGGCCGGGCTGGTCAGTTCCGAGGGGCTGGGCAGCGTGCGGCGCTATGCCATCATCGTCATCCTGGTGCTGGCCGCCATGGTGACGCCGCCCGACGTCATCAGCCAGATCGTGCTGTTCTCGGTGATCTATGGGCTTTACGAGGTGTCGATCTTCCTGGTCCGCCGCATCGAACGCAAACGCGAACTGGAAGAGCAGGCCGATGTCTGAGACCCTGATGACCCGCATCGCCGAGGCCTTGGAGCGCATGGCGCCGCCGCCCGCGCCGGCGCCGAGCTTCACCGAAGCCACGGCCTATGTCTGGCAGCCCGACCCCGACCGGCTGCTGCCGGTACCCGAGGTCAGCCGGGTCGAGTTGGTGCAGCTGATCGGCATCGACCGCGCCCGCGACACGCTCCTGGCCAATACGCTGCAATTCGCCCGCGGACACGCGGCGAACAACGCGCTGCTCTGGGGCTCGCGCGGCATGGGCAAGTCCTCGCTGGTCAAGGCCGTGCATGCCGAGGCGGTGCGCCAGGGCCTGCCGCTGGTGCTGGTCGAGATCGCGCGCGAGGACCTGGGCTCGGTCGGCCGGCTGCTGGCGATCCTGGGCCGGGCGCGCGATCGGCGCTTCGTGCTCTTCTCGGACGACCTGTCGTTCAGCCATGACGACACGCAGTATAAATCGCTGAAGGCGGTGCTGGACGGCGGCATCTCGGGCCGGCCCGAGAACGTGATCCTCTACGCCACCTCGAACCGGCGCCACCTGATGCCGCGCGACATGATCGACAACGAGCGCTCGACCGCGATCCATCCCGGCGAGGCGGTCGAGGAGAAGGTCTCGCTGTCGGATCGCTTCGGGCTGTGGCTGGGCTTCCACCCCTGTTCGCAGGACGAATACCTGGCCATGGTGCGCGGCTATTGCGACGCCTATGGCCTGTCGATCGGCGAGGAGGAGCTGCGCGCCGAGGCCATCGAATGGCAGGCGACGCGCGGCTCGCGCTCGGGCCGGGTGGCCTGGCAGTTCTTCACCGACCTGGCCGGGCGCAAGGGCATTTCCGTCTGAGTTTTCATCGGCCTGGCCCTGGTGGGGCCGGCTGCCGGCGTGGCGCGGCCGCGACCGGTTTCCTTGGGTATTTTCAGAGCAAAGAAGCCCGGGCCGGATCGCTTGCCCGGGGTTTCCGGGTATTTGGGAAACGGTGAAGGAGGGGCGCGGGGCGGGGGCGAAAAACTTTGCCGAAATGCGGGGAGAGGCCCTTGACGGCCCCGGCGGCACGCCGTAAATCCCTCGCACTCCGTGGCGGAGTAGCTCAGCTGGTTAGAGCAGAGGAATCATAATCCTTGTGTCGGGGGTTCAAATCCCTCCTCCGCTACCATAAATCTTTGATTTTTTTGGTAAATTAGGCGCAGCCGCAATCTGCCCGCAAATTACCCGTGTCGAACGAAAGACCGACGGGCCGTTATCGGCCCATTGCTACGGCTCCATGCTTCAATCACAATCTTGACCTTCTCGGGGTCAACACCAAGCGTTTGCGCCAAACGTCGCTTCGCCTCTGCGATGGTCAATGGCGCTTCATGGTGCGGCGTAGAAGCTTGAACCAGGGGTTCGGCGGTCGCTTCGTCGTCCACGTCACCTAACTTCACGCCAAGAAGGGGCTGCTTGCCAAGCGCAATGCCGCCACCAATCGAAGACGGCGCGTCGGGGGCTTCGGCAACGAACATCGAAACCCAAACGCCGCGCCCAAGGGGAATGCTATGCCCCGCGTCCAGCCTTGCACGATAAGCGCGGTCGAAACGTTCTCGCATTTTATCGCCGTTCACCATGTAGACCAAGCCGCGCTTCGGGCAGTCCTTATCATCAACGGTGACGGTTACGACGTAATCCACATCGTCCAGTGTGACCCATCCGCTATCGTCGTCGTTCCGTGGGAAGGCAATCCATGTGTCTTGCGTCGTGCGAATGGAAACCGTGTGCTGTTCGGCCCCTTTCACGATCCTACGAACGCTGGACTTGCCGATGCCCTGGATGCCTTGGATGCGCTCGATGCGCCAGCCCGCTTGCTCAAGCGCGCGTTCCCCTAGCGCAAAAAGTTTGCGGCGGTTTGTTACCTTCTCAGGTGTTTCGTAGCGGAACAAACAAAAAGCCCGCCAGCGGGGCGGCTGGCGGGCAGGAATCGGCGTGCCCGATCATGGGTGGAACGACGCGGCGCTATCGGGTGAGGCAGTGCCAACCACGACGCCCCGACCAATCTCAAAGCACGGGCAGTCCTCCAACCGCGAACGGGAAGGCCTAGAGCGGCGGCGCCAGCAGGCCCCGCGCATCAAGGTCCGGGGTTTGCAATCCCGGCCGGAAACTATGTCCTTGCCCTTCGGGCGGGGTATCCTCGGCGGCTGTGTCGATTGCCTGCGTGAGATCGGCAGCACGCCTTGCGCGACGACACTTGAAAGGTCCGCGTGCGGCTGCCGTCAATGCCTACATGGACCAAAAGCGCCATAGGGGGCCGCGCTTCATCGTGCCGCCGGTCCATAGACGCCGATTCTTCGATGATGAGGCGAGCCGGCATCGTTGCAGAAGTCAGGGACTGAACGAGCGGCCCGGCCCCCTTCCCCGTTGATCTTATGCTACGCCCTGTCCAATCCGCGTCCCCGCATTGCCCCGGTCGAACTGGTCGCGCCTCGGCCGGGCGGGGGTCAAGTCCGGCCTCCGGGCAGGGAAGCCGTTGCCCTTGTCGTCGGTGACGTCCGTGGCCGGCGAAAGCCTCTGTCGCGCGGATCGGCCGAGAGCCTTGACGCCGCAGCCCCGACACCGGCCGTCCGGCCGGTCAGACCGGGATCTGCCGCAGGAGCAGGAACAGAAGCGCCGACAAGAGCGCCGCGGCGGGAACGGTGACGACCCATGCCGCCCCGATGGTCAGCACATGCAGCCTGCGCACCAGCTTGCGGCGGCGGCGCTCGTCCGCCGGGATCGACTCCGGCCTTGGCACGGCCATCCGGGCCTGCTTCAGGCGCCGCTCGGCGTCCCATTCGCGGAAGAAGCCCACGCCGAAGATCGCGCCGATCGCGATATGGGTCGAGCTGACCGGCAGCCCCAGCGCACTGGCGATGATGACCGTCACCGCCGCCGACAGCGCGACGCAATAGGCCCGCATCGGGTTGAGCTTGGTGATCTCGTTTCCGACCATGCGGATCAGCTTGGGACCGAACAGGCTCAGCCCGAAAGAGATCCCGAAGGCGCCGATCAGCATGACCCACAGCGGGATGGCCACGTCGCCGTTGAAGTTTCCGGTCGTCACGGTCTGCACGATGGCCGCCAGCGGGCCGACGGCATTGGCGACGTCATTCGCCCCATGGGCAAAGCTGAGCAGCGCCGCCGAGGCGACCAGGGGAATGCCGAACAGCACCTTCAGCGACTTGTTGCGATTCTCCAGCCCCTCGGACTGGCGGCGGGTGACCGGGATCATCAGCAGCCAGGAGCAGAACCCCGCCAGCAGGCCCAGCAGCAGCGCCGAGCGCATCGAGATCTCGACCAGCTGCTTCAGCCCCTTCATCGCCAGATAGGCCGTGAAGGCCCCCGCCATGATGCCGACCAGGATCGGCACCCAGACCCGCGCCGCCGCGATCTTGTCCTCGCGATAGACGATGCGGCTCTTGATCAGCCACAGGAACGCGGCCGCCACGAAGCCGCCCATCACCGGCGAGATGACCCAGCTTGCCGCGATCGCCAGCATCTGTTCCCAGTTGACCGCGCCGAGTCCGGCCCCGGCGATGCCCGCGCCCACGACCCCGCCGACCACGGCATGCGTGGTCGAGACCGGCGCGCCGATCCATGTCGCGAGGTTCACCCACAGGGCCGAGGCCAGCAGCGCCGCCATCATCGCCCAGACGAAGGTGGCCGGCGTATCCAGCGCCTCGGGCGCGACGATGCCCTTGGCGACGGTCGAGACCACGTCGGCGCCGGCGATCAACGCGCCCGCGCTTTCGAAGATCACGGCGATGACGATGGCCCCGCCCATGCTGAGCGCGTTCGCCCCGACCGCGGGGCCCATGTTGTTGGCCACGTCATTGGCGCCGATGTTCAGCGCCATATAGGCGCCGAACACGGCCGCGGTGACGACGACCAGCATCTCGCCGCTCTGCCCCAGCAGCATCCCCGCAGCCAGCCCGGCCAGGATGATGAAGACGAGCGCGATGCCGGGCGCCACCAGCGGCCGCGAGACATAGGCGGCAGCCGCTTCGAGATTGGCGAAGCGGCCGAGATCGCGGTCCAGCGTTTCGAGGTGTCGGGGCTCGAGATCCTTGTCAGACATGTTCCGCCTTTCTGTTCCGCCGGGTGCTATGGAGGAATCGGCCGTCTGGCAAGATGGATCTGACGACAAGGCGCACAGTGCGCCGATCATGCGCGATCACCTGTCCGCTTCATGCCGGGAAAGCTGGCTCGCCGGGCCGGGCGGTGGGCAACCAGGTGGCGATCCTGTCGCCCGACCGGCGCCCGCTGCCGCCCGGAGCCGAGGACGAGATCGCCGTGCGCGGGCCCAATGTCATGCGCGGCTATCTGGGCGACCCGGCCGCGAGTGCCGCCGCGCTGACCGCCGACGGCTGGCTGCGCACCGGCGACCTGCGCCGGATGGACGCGGAGGGTTACGTCTTCGTCACCGGCCGCCTGACGGAGCTGATCATCAAGGGCGGCGAGAACATCGCCCCGCGCGAGATCGACGAGGCGCTTTACACGCATCCCGACGTGATCGAGGCCGCGGCCTACGCCCGCAAATGCGCCCGCATCCAGCATAATCCAGGGAGGAGACATGCTAAGGGCTTACCCGCTTCAGGATGACGGACCGCGTTCTGTTCGTCATCTGCCGAGCGGATCAGGGCCTGATCAGACAAACGGCATTGCAGGTCTCGGTGATCCTGGCTATTTGGGTAATGTAATAATATTACATTCATGAGGACGCCATGCCGACCAGCCAGCAATCCCGCGACAAACGCCTGCCCGTGACTGTCCTGTCCGGCTTCCTCGGCGCCGGCAAGACCACGCTGCTGAACCACGTCCTGAACAACCGCGAGGGACGCCGCGTCGCGGTCATCGTCAACGATATGTCCGAGGTGAACATCGACGCCGACCTGATCCGCGACGGGGCGGGACTGAACCGGGCCGAGGAAAAGCTGGTCGAGATGACCAATGGCTGCATCTGCTGCACCTTGCGCGACGACCTGCTGCACGGCGTGCGCAAGCTGGCCGGGGAGGGGCGCTTCGACTATCTGCTGATCGAGGCCACCGGCATCGCCGAGCCCCTGCCGGTGGCCGCGACCTTCGATTTCCGGGATGAAAACGGCGACAGCCTGTCGGATGTTGCGCGGCTGGACACGATGGTCACGGTCGTCGATGCGATCAACCTCACCCAGGATTTCACCAGCGGCGATTTCATCGCCGAGCGCGGCGAAAGCCTGGGCGAGGCGGATGAACGGACCCTGGTCAACCTGCTGACCGAGCAGATCGAGTTCGCCGATGTGGTGGTTCTGAACAAGGCCACCGATGCCGGCCCCGAGCGGCTGGACCGGGCGCGCAAGATCGTGCGCGCGCTGAACCCGGACGCAAAGCTGATCGAGACGGATTTCGGCCGTGTGGCCGCCGATGCGATCCTTGACACCGGCCTGTTCGATTTCGACCGCGCGCATCTGCATCCGATGTGGGCGAAAGAGCTTTACGGCTTCGCGGACCATGTGCCCGAGACCGAGGAATACGGCATCTCCTCCTTCGTCTATCGGGCGCGGCGGCCGTTCCATCCGCGCAAGATCCACGCCTTCTTCAAGGGCGACCTGGCCGGCGTGATCCGGGCCAAGGGGCATTTCTGGATCGCGACCCGCCCGGACTGCGCGGTGGAGTTCAGCTTGGCCGGCATCGTCTCCTCGGTCGCGCCGCTGGGCGGCTGGTGGGCCTCGGTGCCGCGCGAACGCTGGCCGACCCATCCCGACAGCCTTGCCGAGATGGCCAAGACCTGGGTGGAGCCCTGGGGCGACCGGCGGCAGGAACTGGTCTTCATCGGCGCGGGCCTAGACCCCGAGGCGATAGGCCGTGCCCTGGACGATGCCCTGGTCATGGCCGACGGATTCACGCCGCAGGACTGGGCAAGCCTGCCCGACCCCTTTCCGCAATGGGGGCAGCGTCGCCTCGCCTGAGCGTGTTTGTCCAGGTCAGCCCCCTTGCTGCCGCTCCGCTTCCAGGCGCTGGTGCGACGGCAGCTCCCCCTTACGGGGGCGCCATCACTGGCCTCCAGCGCAGCCAGCGGAAATCATAGGGCGCCAAGCTGACCGAGACGTGATCCTCTTCGGGCGCGTCGCAGGCCGCGCCAAGCAGGGGCTGCGGCGCCTTATCGGTTCCCAGGCCGCGCAGCGCAAACCGCGCCTCGACCTTATTCGACGACAGGTTGTGCAATGTCAGGATATCTTCCTCGGGCGTGCGCCAGCCCAGGGCCAGAACCGCATCCTGGCCCGTGTCGATGATCCGGCATTCGCGCTGACCGATATGCAGGCAGCCGTGCCGGATCGCCGTCAGCTTGCGCAGATGCTCGAGGATCGAGCCTTCCTGGCCGTCCTGCGCCGCGACATTGACCTTTTCCAGGCGGAAGGGCCCATCCTCGACCATGGCCTGCACCAGCCGCGTCTTGCGCGCGGCCGAAAAGCCGCCATTGCGGCCGCCGGTCCATTGCATCGGTGCGCGGACGGCATTGCGGCCCTCGGCCGCCAGATCCTCGCCCATGCCGATCTCGTCGCCATAGCAGACCACCGGCACGCCGGGCAGGGCGAACAGCAGGCTGTAGGCCATCTTCAGCTTCGCGGCATTCCCCAGCATGGGCGCCAAGCGCCGCCGGATGCCGCGCCCGAAGATGCGCATGTCGTCACGCGGCGCGAAGCGGTCAAGCACCTGCAGCTTCTGGTCCGGGTCGAGCCTTTCAAGATCCGCCTCGTCCAGGTTGCGCAGGAAATTCGCCCATTGGCCGTTTGCGGGCTTGGGGGGCAGGCGGGCCAGCGCCTCGGCGATGGGAGCGGCCGTCTCGGTCGCCAGGGCGAGCATCAGATAATTGTTGAGGAAGAAGTTGAACATCATGTTCAACTGCTCGCCATCGAAGAAGCTGGCCAGCTTGGCCTCTTCTTCGTCGACTTCGCCCAGCACCATCGCATCGGGCTTGCGCCGCGTGATATGGCTGTAAAGATCGCGCAGCACCTGATGCGCCGGATCGCCCTTGCCCGAGGGATCAAGCGGATCCTCGATCAGATGCGAGGCGGCATCGATGCGGAAGCCGGCGATCCCGAAGCTGAGCCAGAAATCCGCGACGCGCTTCAATGCGTCCAGGACGGCCGGATTGCGATGGTTGAGCGCCGGCTGGAAATCGTAGAAGCGGTGGTAGTAATAGGCCCGGGCGGTCTCGTCGAAGGTCCAGACAGAGTCCTGCCGGCCCGGAAAGATCTGCCCCTTGCCCGGCGCGGGTTTCGGCGGCTGGTCGCTCCAGACGTAATAGTCGCGATAGGGTGAATCCTTGGCCTGGCGCGCGGCCTGGAACCAGGGATGCTCGTCCGACGTGTGATGGGCGACAAGATCCAGGACGACCCTGATGCCCTGTTCGCCGGCCCGACGGATGAATTCCTGGAACTGGGACAGCTGGCCGTATTTCCGGGCGACCCGGTAATAGTCGGTGATGTCATAGCCGTTGTCGCGATCGGTCGAGGGATAAAAGGGCAACAGCCATATGCAGTCGAAACCCAGGCTGGCCAGATAGGGCAGCTTGGCGCAAAGGCCGGGAAAATCGCCGATCCCGTCCTTGTCGGAATCGCAAAAGCGTTCCACGTCGACGCCATAGATGATGGCGTGCTTCCACCATTGCTCCTGCATGGTCCGCCCCTCTGCCCGCTGCAACTGTCACGGAACAATAGCGCGGCAAGCGCGGTTCCTTGTGCAGCAACCCGGGAGGACCGTATGCAGGCGATCGGAAAGCGGATCTGGGCCATTGCCGAGGGCTATATTCCCTCGGCCAGCCATGGCCCGGCGCCCGAGTTGACCAGCCACGAGGCGGCCTGCCTGCTGAATTGCGGCGATGAGCCGGCGCAGGTCGAGCTGATGATCTACTTCACCGACCGCGAGCCGGTCGGCCCCTATCTTGTCGAGGTGCCGGCCCGCCGCACGCTGCATCTGCGCTTCAACGATCTTGATACGCCACAGGAAATTCCCCGCGACACGCCCTATGCCTGCGTCATCCGCGCGGATCGGCCGATCGTCGTGCAGCATACGCGCCTTGACAGCCGGCAGGCCGAAAACGCGCTGATGACCACCATTGCCTATGGCGAAGGTCAGGCGGGATGACGAGCATCGGATACCACGCCTCGCATGAGCAGTTTGCCCCGTCCGAACTGCTGGATCTGGTGCAGCGGGCGCAGTCGGCGGGTTTCGATGCCGCGATGTCCTCGGACCATCTGGCGCCCTGGGGCGCCCGCCAGGGGCAATCGGGTTTCGCCTGGTCCTGGCTCGGCGCGGCCATGCAGGCGACCCGCCTGCCTTTCGGCGTGGTCACCACGCCCATCGGCCTGCGCTATCACCCGTTGCTGATCGCCCAGGCCGCCGCCACCCTGGCCGAGATGTTTCCCGACAGGCTGACTGTCATCCTGGGCAGCGGCGAGGCGCTGAACGAACGTCCCTTCGGCGCGGGCTGGCCGGGAAAGCAGGAACGCAGCGCGCGGCTGACGGAAGCCGTTGCGATCATCAGGGCGCTGTTTCGCGGCGAAAGCGTCACCTCCGACGGTTTCCATCGGCTCGAGGAGGCCCGGCTTTACACCTTGCCCGCGCGTCCACCCGCCTTGTTTGCCGCCGCGCTGACGCCCGAGACGGCCCGGCGCGCCGGCGACTGGGCGGATGGGCTGGCCACCATCGCCATGCCGCATGACAAATTGCGCGCGGTCATCGACGCCTTTCGCGACGGTGCCGGCGCCGGCCGGCCCGTGCATGTCCAGGTGCATCTTTCCCATGCCGCAAGCGACGCCAAGGCCGAACGGAACGCTTTGGAGCAATGGCGCACGAATGCGCTGCCGCCATCGGTGGCGGCCGAACTGTCCTCGCCCGCCATGTTCGACGATGCGGCCCGCCACCTACGCGCCGAGGATCTGTCCTCCAGCGTGCTGATGTCATCCGATCCTTCGCGGCATGCCGAATGGCTGCACCAGATCGCGGCGCTGGGGGTGGATCGCCTGCTGCTGCACAATGTGGGCCGCAATCAGCAGGAATTCATCGACACCTTCGGCGAAAGTGTCTTGCCGCTGCTGAAGTCGCCTCGGGCAGCTGGCCTGGTGGGATGAGCGCCCCGGCAACGCCAGGACTCACCGAACAGCGTCCATCAGCTCGAAAGCGTTCTGCGTGGCGGCGCCATGGGTGGTATTGTCGTAGATCGTCCAGGTATCGCGCCCATGCGTGGCCAGCGCAGCGACACGTTTCGCATGGTCCTGGACGGCATCCCGTCCATAGAGCGACTCGTAGATCCGCGGCGAGCCATGCAGGCGGAAATAGGCCAGACCGCGCCAGCCGCCGGGTTGCGCGGCCAGGGCCGGCTTGGCGGGGTCCGCCGCGACCCGCGACACCCGCCGCTGCTCCAGCATGTGGTCGACCTCCGGCCGGAACCAGCTGGCATGCCTCGGCTCCAGCACGACGGCGCCCTTGATCGCGGCCTGCAAGGCATCAAGGAAGCGTTCCGCGGTTTCGCCGGGATAGGCGAGGCTTGGGGGAAGCTGCACCAGGATCGGGCCGCGCTTGTCCCCCAGGCCGCTCGATTCCTCGGCGAAGCGGTCGATCAGCGCCTCGCAGTCCTTCAGGCGGTGCTCATGCGTGATCGCCTTCGGCAGCTTGACCGAGAAACGGAACCCGGAGGGCACGCTCGCCGCCCAGCGTTCGTATGTCGTGCGCCGGTGCGGCCGATAGAAGCTGCTGTTGATCTCGACGGCCGAGAAGCATGCGCCATAGCGTTCAAGATGCGTTCCCGCCGAGGGAAACCGTCCGGCAAAAGCGGAGGGGATCGACCAGCCGGCGACTCCGACGAAGATGGACATGGGCGGCTTTTCCTGCGGGCGAACGGCGGCCGGGTTGTCGGTTGGCGGACGATGGTCAAGCTAGCATGGCATCGGCCTCGAGCGCCATCGGATCGGCATGGCCCGGCATCGCGCCGCCTCACAGTGCCAATCGGCGTTGAAGAGCGCTCAGTTCGTCAACGAGGCTGGCCCGTTCCAAGGCGATCATGCGGCGGTGGGCTTCAAAGCGTTGATCCACCTCGACAGCCGCCAGACGGACCAGGGCCTCGGCATGATCCTTGGTCTTGAGCGAGAACACCTCGGCAGTCTTGGGGTAGCTGTCCCTGATGTCCATGGGGGGTGGCGCGGTGGTAACAGACCGCCCCACGGCGGGCCAAGCGGGTGTGTCGGGGCACGGCTATCGGCCTTTCCACTGTAACACCTTTCCGCGACACATGCCGGAATTCACCCAAGCACTGCTGGAAACTATTTATATTTCAACGCTTTGGGAGAATTTGGTGGAGCCAAGGGGAGTCGAACCCCTGACCTCTTGAATGCCATTCAAGCGCTCTACCAACTGAGCTATGGCCCCACCGGAGGTCTCGGGCGGCGTCTCCGTCGCCCGTGTGAGGGGTCGTATAGAAGGGCCGCCGAAGGGGTGCAAGCGGAAAAACACCCCGCGCCGGAAAAAATCCGAACATCCCCGCTTCCAACTGAAAAGAAACGCTTTTCCAGGCGCCCCCACAGGCGATGGAGGCGCGGCGGGCGCGCCTCCCGCCGGGCGATCAGCCCAGGCCCAGCTTGCCGCGCAGCGTCGACAGGTCCTCGGCCAGCGTGTTCACCTTGGTCGAGAGCAGGTTGCGGTCGGCGTCGGTCAGCTCCTCATAGGAGACATAGCCGCCGTCTTTCTGGTATTTCACCAGAACCTCGTCCACCGCCTTGAAATTGCCGTCGACCTTGGCGACGAAATCGGCCTCCTTCTCGGCGATCAGCGGGCGCAGAAGCTCATAGATCTTTTGCGAGCCCTCGAAGTTCGCGTCGAAATCCCACAGGTCGGTGTGCGAATAGCGGTCTTCCTCGCCCGAGATCTTGGTCGCGGCGACTTCCTCCATCAGCACGGCCGCGCCGCCCACCACCACCTCGGGCGGGAAGGTCAGGCCGTTGATGCGGGCGTTAAGGTCGGTCACGTCGGCCAGAAGCTTGTCGGCATAGCCCTCGAGGCCCTCGGTCGAGCCCTTTTCCCACAGCCCGTGCTCGATGCGGTGGAAGCCGCTGAAGGCGTCGTCGGCCTCGGCCTTCTCGAAATCGTCGGCGCGGGCGTCGATCGACACGTCGAGATCCGAGAACAGCTCGGCGATCGGCTCGATCCGCTCATAGCTCATGCGGGTGGGCGCAAACAGCGACTTGGCCTTTTCCACATCGCCGGCCTTGACGGCCTCGGTGAAGGCCTTGGTGTCCTCGACCAGTTTCGCGGTGTTTTCCGCGACATAGATCTTGTAGTCGGCCAGCGGCGCGACCAGGTCGAGCGAAGGGTCGGCGGCAAGGGCCGCGCCGCCCCAGCCGATCAGGGCCAGCGCCAGCGCCGTGCTCCTCAGTTGTCTTGCAAGCATGTTCAGAACTCCCGTTGATGCAAGGTGACGGCTGGGCGGATCAGCTCCGCCTGGCTGCGGTGACAAGGGCCGAGCCGAGATAGTCGCCCGGCTGCACGCCGGGCAGGGCGAAGAAATAGCCGCCCCCGATCGGCTTGATGTATTCTTCCAGCGGCTCGCCGTTCAGCTTTTCCTGCACGGCGATGAAGCCGGCCTGCAGGTCGGCCTGCCAGGCGATGAACAGCAGGCCCTGGTCCAACTGGCCGTTCTTCAACGCGCCGCGCGAATAGTTGAAGGGCCGGCGCAGCATCAGGTGCTTCTGGCTGTCCGGCGTGCGCGGATTGGCCAGCCGGATATGGGCGCTGTGCGGCGTGGTGGTGCCGTCGGGATCGGCGGCATAATCCGGCACATGGCGCTCGCCCGACTCGGGCGCGTCCAGAGGCGCGCCGTTGTGCTTCATCCGGCCGAAGATCCGCTCCTGCTCGCGCAGGGGGGTGCGGTCCCAGCGTTCGACCAGGTTGCGGATGATGCGCACGGCCTGGTAACTGCCGCCATGCGCCCATTGCGGCTCGTCCTTGCCGCCGGTCCAGACGATGCGGTCCATCGCCGCCTTGTCGGTGGCGTCGGGATTGGCCGAGCCGTCGCGGAAGCCCAGGAAATTGCGCGCGCTGGGGGTGGTGCCGTCCGGCCCCGGCAATTCGGGCGGGACCGAGCCCTCGACCATCCAGCGCAGCACCACGAATTCCGACAGGTTCTTCAGAATGTCGCGCAGCGCATAAAGGCAGGTGTCCTGCAGGTTGGCGCAGAACTGGATCGACATATCGCCGTGGCACAGGCTCGGGTCCAATGCGTCGTTGCGGAACTGCACCATGCGTTGCAGCCGCGCCGGTTTCAGGCCGGCCAGCCAGGGCTGGTTCTGGAACAGGGAATCGCCCAAGGCCACGGTGATGGTCAGGTTGTCGGGCGAGATCACCGGGCCCAGCAGGCCGGAATCGGCCGGCGGCAGCTTGGGGTCGCGCTGCGGCACCGGGCCGCCGGCGGTCAGGAATTCTGCGCGCTGGGTCAGCAGCCGCAACATGCGCTCGAAATCGTCGAGCGAGCCCAGCACCAGGTCGAAGGCGGCGACGATGCCGTTCGCCGGGCGCGGCGTGGTGATGCCGGCCTGGTGCGGACCGTGGAAGGGCACGCTTTGCCTGGCCGATTCCGCATGGCCTTGCGGCGCGGCATCGACGTTGCGGGCCTGTTCGGGTTGTTGCGCGCGGGCGGGCAGGGCGGGCAGCGCCCCCGCCGCCGCGCCAAGGGCCAGCGCCTTCAGCAAAGCGCGGCGGCGCAGGGTGCGGTGGTCGTCCATGTCAGTTCATCCCGATGGCGGCTTGCAGCCGGTCCAGCGATTCCGAGAGCCGGGTCAGATCGGCGGAAAGCGCCTCGCGCTCGGGCTTGGGCACGTCGCCATAGCTGGCAAAGCCCTTGTCGCGCAGCGTGGCCAGCCGGGCGTCGACCGCGTCCAGGTCCTGGCCGATGACCGTGTCCAGCGCCGGATCGACGCCGGCCACGACCTGGCGCAGCAGGCCGGCCAGCTTGCCGATGCCCTCGATCCCGGCCGCGAAATCCTGCAGGTCGTTGCCGGCATAGAGGTTTTCGCCCTGCGGCACCTGGGCCTGGGCCATCTGCAAGGCGCTGGCGCCCGGCAGCTCGATCAGCAGGCCCGGGTCCAGTGGCGCCTGTTTCAGCCGCTGCGCCAGCTCCTTCAGGTCGGCCAGCAGCGCATCGGCGGCGGGCAGCAGCCCCTCGGTGCTGTTCTGCGCGAAAAGCCCGTATTCCAGGCGGTGATAGCCGGTGAAGCCCGGATCGTCCTCGCGCTTTTCCAGATAGGCGGCGCGCGGGTCGATCCTGTCCTCGAGATCCGAGAAGCGATAGGCCAGGGGCTCGATGCGGCGATAGGGCAGGCGCGCCTCGCGCCAGGCGGCTTGCGCGGCCTTGACATCGCCGGCCGCGATGGCCGCGCGCAGGGTCTCGGCGGCCTTCACGGCGGCATTGCCCTGCATGACCAGGAACACCCGGTATTCCGACAGCGGCCCCAGGAACTTACGCAGCGTCACCTCGGAGGCGGCGGCGCTGGCCTCGTCCGAGGCGGTGACGCTGAGCGTGCCGCGCGGGTTCGACAGCAGCCCGCAGGTGATGGCGTATTCGCCGGGTTGCAGCTGCACCTCCAGCGTGGCGCGGAAGCCCGGGGCGATGTTCTCGCGCTCGGCCACGACCATGACGCCGTCCAGGATCTCCCATTCGATGGGGCGGTCCGAGGCGTTCACGATCTCGAAGCTGCGCCGGCCGCCGGCGACGGTGATGGCGTTCGGCTGACAGGTGGTGGCGCCGACGGTGACCAGTTGATCGGCGGCGGTCTGGCTGCCGGCATTCCTTTGCGTCGCATACCAGAAGGCGGCGCCCCCGGCCACGGCCAGCACCGCCGCGCCCAGGATGGCCAGGGAAAGGCCTTTCGACGGAGAACTCATTTACGTCCCGCAGTCTGCGGCCGGGCCGGCATGGCGCCGTTCAGCGGCCTGAGGAAAAGATACAGCGTCACCGCCAGGAAGATCGCCCAGACCAGCGCCTCGCCGACCGTGGGCGCCTCGCGATAGCCCAGAAGGCCCGACAGCACCGTGCCCAGCGGGCTGGATTCGGGCAGCACGCGGCCCAGGTCATAGACCCGGTCCTGCAGGCCGTTCCACAGCCCCGCCTCGTGCAGCGCCTTGACCGAGCCGGACAGCAGACCCGCCGCGACCAGCAGGATGAAGATGCCGGTCCAGCGGAAGAAACGGCGCAGGTCCAGCCGCAGCGCGCCGGCATACAGCCCCCAGCCGGCGCCCACGGCGACCAGCACGCCAAGCGCCGCGCCGATCGGTGCCGCGCTGTCCCGGCTTTGCTGGAAGATCGCCAGCAGGAAAAAGACCGATTCCAGCCCCTCGCGCGCGACGGCCAGGAACACCATGCCGATCAGCGCCCAGGTGCCGGCGCTGCCCTGATGCGCCAGCGCCTCGTCGATGCCGGCATGCAACTCGTCGCGGATGCTGCGGGCGGCGCGGCGCATCCAGAACACCATGGCGACCAGCACGCAGACGGCGACGAGGCCGATCACCGCCTCGAACAGCTCCTGCATCTTTTGCGGGAAACCGCTGGCCAGCAGCTGGATCGCGGCGCCGGCGAACAGCGACAACGCCACGGCCAGGAACACGCCGACCCAGATCGCCGGCAGCCATTGCCGGCGGCCGGTCTGGCGCAGATAGCTGGCGATGATGCCGACGATCAGCGCGGCCTCGAGCCCCTCGCGCAGCATGATGAGGAATGGTGCGAGCATCGGCCTTTCCCAGCTTTGTCACGCAGCGGGTCCACTGGCAGGGCCAGTCGGGCGGGCTTGGCGGCAATGGACCGGACCGACATGGCCCGGTTTTCCCGAGTCATTAAGACGGAAATCGCCAAAGTCAATCCAGAGCGAAACGCTAGGAAAGTTCCGCGACGCCGTGCCTCAGCCCCGTCCGTGCGGCTGCTGCCAGTCGATCAGCGGGTTGATCGGGATGATGCGATGCGGGTTTATCGTGGCGTGGCTGTAATGGTAATGCCGCACGATATGGTCGAAATGCACCGTCTCGGAAACGCCGGGCCATTGATACAGCTCGCGCGTCCAGGCCCAGAGGTTGGGATATTCCCGCAACCATTTGCGATTGCACTTGAAATGCGTGTGATAGACCGGGTCGAACCGGACCATGGTGGTGAACAGCCGCCAATCCGCCTCGGTCACCCGGCCGCCGCACAGATAGCGGTTTTCGGCCAGGTGGTTGTCCAGCCAGTCCAGCGTCTCGAACAGCGGGAACACCGCCTCGTCATAGGCGGCTTGCGAGGTGGCGAAGCCGGCCTTGTAGACGCCGTTGTTCACCCGGTCATAGATGCGGGCATTCATCTCGTCGATGCGGGGCAGCAGATCGGCCGGGCAATAGTCGTCGCGGTTGCCGGTCAGGGCGTCGAAGGCGCCGTTCAGCATGCGGATGATCTCGGCGCTTTCGTTGCTGACGATGGTGCCCCGCGCCTTGTCCCACAGCACCGGCACCGTCACCCGGCCCGAGGCCTTGGGATCGGCCTTCAGGTAGATGTCGCGCAGGAAGGGCAGGCCGAACAGCCGGTCCCCGGTCGCCCCGGCGAAATCGGCCGAGAAGGTCCAGCCCTCGGACAGCATGTCGGGATGCACGACCGAGATGTCGATATGCGGCGCGAGCCCCTTCAGCGCGCGAAAGATCAGCGCGCGATGCGCCCAGGGGCAGGCATAGGACACATAGAGGTGATAGCGCCCGCTTTCGGCGGCAAAGCCGCCCTCGCCGGTCGGGCCGGGCCTGCCGTCCGGGGTTATCCAGTTGCGCCAGGCCGTCACGCTGCGCTGGAACCGCCCGCCGGTGCTTTCGGTGTCATACCATTCGTCGTGCCAGGTGCCGTCCACCAATTGTCCCATGCCGCGCCTCGCTTGCTGCCTGCCGCCCCAGCATAGCCCGCCGCGCCGCATCGGCAACCGGGGCGTGGCTTGACCATATCTTCGAAATATTGTAGGTATGAAGCCATGACCACCCAGACCCTGCCCCCGACCCCGCCGCTGCCGGAAGGCATCGACCCCGAGGCCATGCGCCAGGCGGCGGCCGAGGCCGGCGAGTTCCTGAAGATGCTGGGCAATCCGCACCGGCTGATGATCCTTTGCGCGCTGAGCTCGGGCGAGAAATCGGTGGGCCAGCTCGCGGCCTTCCTGGGCATCCGCGATTCCACCGTCTCGCAGCATCTGGCGCTTCTGCGCCGCGACCGCATCATCGCCGGGCGGCGCGCCGGGCAGGTGATCTGGTATCGCATCGAAAGCGAACCGGCGCGGCGGGTGATGGCCGTGCTTTACGAGAGCTTCTGCGCCTGAGCACAGTCGCCGCGCAGGGCGCAGGTCGCCTCGTGCTGCGACAGGAACACCCGGCCCGACAGGTGGTGCAGGAAATCGCTGCGGCCCAGCCGGTCCATGACCGGCCCCTTGACCTCCGACAGGTGGAACTTGACCCCGGCCTCGGCCAGCCGGCGGTTGATCTCCTGCAGGCTTTCCAGGGCGCTGGCGTCGATGTCGCTGACCGAGGGGCACATCAGCACGACATGGCGGATGCGCGGATCGCCCGCCACCAGCGCGGCGATGCGGTCCTCGAGAAAGCGCGAATTGGCGAAATACAGGCTTTCGTCCACGCGCAGCGACAGGATGCCGGGGCAGGTCTCGACCCGGTGGCGGTCGATGTTGCGGAAATGCTCGGTCCCCGGCACCTGTCCCACCACCGCCATATGCGGCCGCGCGCTGCGGTAAAGCTGCATGACCAGCGACAGGATGACGCCGGCGCTGATGCCCTGCTCGACCCCCACCAGCAGCGTGACCAGGATGGTCGCGGCCATGGCGGCGAAATCGCGGCGGGAATAGGCATGGGTGCGGGCGATGGCGCGCAGGTCGACCAGCGACAGCACCGCCAGGATGATGGTCGCGGCCAGCACCGCCTGCGGCAGGTCGGCCAGAAGCGGCGTCAGGAACAGCGCCGCGCCGGCGATGCCGATGGCGGTGAAGACCCCCGCCGCCGGGGTCCGGGCGCCGGCATCGTCGTTCACCACCGAGCGGGCAAAGCCCCCGGTCACCGGATAGCCGCCGCTGAGGCCGGCGGCGATATTGGCGGCGCCAAGGCCGATCAGCTCCTGGTCCGGGGCGATGCGCTGGCGCTTGCGCGCCGCCAGCGTCTGCCCGACCGAGACCGACTCGACAAAGCCCACGACCGAGATCAGCGCCGCTGCCGGCGCCAGCGCGGCCAGCAGTTCCGCCGAAAGGGCGGGCAGGGCGGGCGCCGGCAAGCCCTGCGGGATGGCGCCGACCAACGCCACGCCGCGCGCGCCCAGGTCGAAGGCCTTGACCAGCAGGACCGCGACCGCGATGGCAAGAATCGGCGCCGACCGCGCCAGCATGTCGGCCAGCCGCGCCGGCAGGCCAAGCGCGGCCAGGCCCGGCCGCGCCCAACGCCGCGCCGCGTAAAGGAAGGCCAGCGCGCCGAGCCCGATCGCCAGCGTCCAGGCATTCGCCTGGCGGGCATGGGCCAGCAGCGCGGGCAGGATCTCGACCAGCGTGGTGCCGCCGGCCTGGATGCCCAGCAGATGCTTCACCTGCCCGGCGGCGATCAGGATGCCCGAGGCGGTGATGAAGCCGGAAATCACCGGATGGCTGAGGAAATTCGCCAGGAACCCCAGCCGGAACAGCCCCGCCGCCAGCAGCATCGCGCCCGAGATCAGCGCCAGCGCCGCCGCCGCGACCAGCGGACCGGCCAGCCCCTGCGCCACCACCGGCCCGATGGCCGAGGCGGTCATCAGCGACACCACCGCCACCGGCCCGACCGCCAGCACCCGCGAGGTGCCGAATCCGGCATAGGCGACCAGCGGCAGGATCGAGGCGTAAAGCCCGACCTCGGGCGGCAGGTTCGCCAGCATGGCATAGGCCAGGCTCTGCGGGATCAGCATGATCGTCACGATCACCGCCGCCAGCAGGTCCGAGGACAGCGTGGCCCCGTCATAGCCCCGCGCCCATTCCAGCGCCGGCAGCTTCATCCGCGCAGGACCCGCGCCAGCGCAATGCCCGCCAGCATCGCCGCGACGAAGATCACCGCGTCGGGCTGACCCAGCCCCAGCGCGGGAATCGCGCCTCCGGGGCAGAAGCCGGCGATGCCCCAGCCGATGCCGAACAGGATCGAGCCGCCGACCAGCCCGCGGTCGAGATCGCGCCGCGCCGGCAGCTGGAAGGCCGGCGCGAGAGCCGGGCGCGGGCGGCGCAGCGCCAGCCGGTAGCCGAGGAACGTGACCAGCAGCGCGCCGGCCATGACAAAGGCCAGCGACGGATCCCAGGCCCCGGCGAGGTCGAAGAAATTCAGCACCTTGGCCGGGTTTATCATGCCGGCAATCGCGATGCCGGCGCCAAAGACCAGCCCCGACAGGAGGGCAACGAGGATCGGCATCTAGAACCCTCCGACCAGGTGGCGGATGACGAAGACGGTGGCAAAGGCCGCCGCCATGAAGCAGCCGGTCGCCACCAGCGAGCGCGGCGACAGCCGGGCATTGCCGCAGACGCCGTGCCCCGAGGTGCAGCCGCCGCCATAAATGACGCCGATCCCGACCAGCACGCCGCCGACCACCAGCCAGGGTCGCGGCACCGGGCTGTCGAAGGCGATCTCGACGCCCGCCGCCCGCATCAGCGCCGGCGCCGCCACGGCGCCCAGCAGAAAGGCCAGCCGCCAGCCGCGCCCACGCTCGAAGATCGCGCCGGACAGGATGCCGGTCATGCCGGCGACCCGTCCCAGCGCCGCCATCAGCAGGACGGCAGCAAGCCCGATCAGCGCACCCCCCAGTGCCGATTGCAGGGGCGTGAAATCCGTCACCGCCGCCCGCAGGTGCTGATGCCGAACAGCGCATAGGCCGGGCAGATCCGCGCCAGCGCGGTCAGCACCAGCACGGCGCCGACGACCAGCGCCGCCCATTTCGCCAGCCCCGTCAGCCCCGCGAGTAGGCCCAGCAGGATCAGCGCCCCGCCAAGCGCGATGCGCAATGCGCGGTCGATGCCGCCGACATTCGTCTTCATCCTCGTCTCTCCTCAGTCCCAGGCCGCATCGAGCAGGTCGAGCGGGATTTTCAGATAGCGCCGGCCGTTCGCTTCCGGCTCGGGCAGCCGGCCGGCATTGGTGTTCACCTGCAAGGCGTGCAGGATCAGCTTGGGCATCGGCAGGGTCTTGTCGCGCGCCTCGCGCGTGGCGACGAAGCCGGCCTCGTCCATGCCGGCGACATGCGGGTTCTCGCGCTTCTGCTCGGCCACGGTCGATTCCCAGCGCGGCGGCCGCCCGTCCGGACAATAGTCGTGGCCGGTGAAGATGCGGGTGTCGTCCGGCAGGGCCAGGATGGCCTGGATCGAGCGCCACAGCACCGCCGCGTTGCCGCCGGGGAAATCGGCCCGCGCCGTGCCGCTGTCGGGCATGAACAGCGTGTCATGCACGAAGGCCGCGTCGCCGATGACATAGGTGACCGAAGCCAGCGTATGGCCGGGCGAGAACATGACCCGGGCCGGGATGGTCCCGACGCTGAAGCTGTCGCCCTCGGCGAACAGCCGGTCCCACTGGCTGCCGTCGGCGGGCATCTCGCGGTTGTAGAAACCGTTCCACAGCTTCTGCACCTCGACCACCTTTTCGCCGATGGCGGCCGGCGCCCCGGTCTTGCGGCGCAGATAGTCGGCGGCCGAGAAATGGTCGGCATGGGGATGGGTGTCCAGGATCCACTGCACCCGATAGCCCCTGTCGGCGACGAAGTTCAGGATGCGATCCGCCTCGATGGTGGCGGTGGCGCCGGATTTCTCGTCATAGTCCAGAACCGGGTCGATGATCGCGCAATCCCCGGTCGCGGGGTCGGCCACCACATATTGCACCGAGCCGGTCCGTGCCTCGTAGAACCCTGTCACTTCCGGATGCGCATTCATGGGAAAACCTCGTGCTTGGCGGGCGGGATGCGGAATTTCATCCGTGATATATTCGATTATGCGAATGTATGCAAGAGACGGCGACACCTGCGCGGCTTCGTCGCACCGCCGGGGTTCGCGCATGAAAAAGGGCCGGATGCGCGCGGCATCCGGCCCGTTCTGCTGACGCCGAAATGGCGGCTATTCGATTTCGACCATGAGATCCTTTGCGTCGACGGCATGTCCCGGGGTGACGTGAAGGGCCTTGATGACGCCGGCGCGGTCGGCGTGCAGGCCGGTTTCCATCTTCATCGCCTCGATGGTCAGGAGCATGTCGCCGGGGTTGACCTTCTGGCCGACCGCGACCGCGACCGAAGCGACCACGCCGGGCATCGGCGCGCCGACATGGCCCTCGTTCGCGGGGTCGGCCTTGGGACGGGCGGCGGTCTGCGCCTTGACCAGGCGGTTCGGCACCCGGATCACCCGCGGCTGGCCGTTCAGTTCGAAGAACACCTTGACCTCGCCGGTCTCGTCGGTCTCGCCGATGGCCTGCAGGCGGATCTCCAGCGTCTTGCCGGGGTCGATCTCGGCCGCGATCTCCTCGCCCGGCTCCATGCCGTAGAAGAAGGTCCGCGTCGGCAGGGTGCGCACCGGGCCGTACATCCGGTGCCGGCCCATGTAGTCCAGGAAGACCTTGGGATACATCAGATAGCCGTTCAGATCCTCGTCATCGACCGCCTTGCCTTCCAGCAGGGTCTCGACCTCGGCCCGGGTCGCCTCCAGGTCCACCGGCGGCATCGAGGCGCCGGGGCGGGTGGTCAGCGGCGGCTCGCCCTTCAGCACCTTCTTCTGCAAGGCCGCGGGCCAGCCCCCGGGCGGCTGGCCCAGGTTGCCCTTCATCATGTCGACGACCGAATCGGGGAAGGCGACCTCGACCGCGGGATCCTCGACCTGGGCGCGCGAAAGCCCCTGCGCCACCATCATCAGCGCCATGTCGCCCACCACCTTGGAACTGGGCGTGACCTTGACGATGTCGCCGAACATCTGGTTTGCGTCGGCATAGGCCTGGGCGACCTCGTGCCAGCGTTCCTCGAGGCCCAGCGAACGCGCCTGCGCCTTGAGGTTGGTGAACTGGCCCCCGGGCATCTCGTGCAGCCAGACCTCGGAGGCCGGGGCCTGCAAGCCACTCTCGAAGGCGGCATATTGCTCGCGCACCGCCTCCCAGTAGTTCGAGATCTCGCGGATGGCGCGGATGTCGAGCCCGGTGTCGCGCTCGGTATGGCGCAGCGCCTCGACGATGGAACCCAGGCAGGGCTGCGAGGTATTGCCCGAGAAGGCGTCCATGGCGCAGTCGACCGCATCGACCCCGGCGGCGCTGGCGGCCAGGATCGTCGCCCCGCTGATGCCGCCGGTGTCATGGGTGTGGAAATGCACCGGCAGGCCGATCTCGTCCTTCAGCGCCTTGACCAGGATGCTGGCCGAGGCCGGCTTCAAGAGCCCCGCCATGTCCTTCAGCCCCAGCACATGCGCGCCGGCATCGCTGAGTTCGCGCGCCATCTTCAGGTAGTATTGCAGGTCGTATTTCGACCGGGCCGGGTCCAAAAGGTCGCCGGTATAGCAGATCGTGCCCTCGCAAAGCTTGCCCGACTCGATCACCGCATCCATGGCGACGCGCATGTTCGGGGTCCAGTTCAGGCTGTCGAAGACCCGGAACACGTCGACGCCGGTCTTGGCCGCCTGCCGGACGAATTCCTGCACCACATTGTCGGGGTAATTGGTGTAGCCGACGCCGTTCGAGGCCCGCAGCAGCATCTGCGTCATCAGGTTCGGCATGCGCGCGCGCAGGTCGCGCAGCCGCTGCCAGGGGCATTCCTGCAGGAAGCGATAGGCGACGTCGAAGGTCGCGCCGCCCCAGCATTCGACCGAGAACAGCCCCGGCAGGTTCGCGGCGTAAGAGGGCGCGACCCGGATCATGTCGATCGAGCGCATCCGCGTGGCCAGCAGGCTCTGGTGGCCGTCGCGCATCGAGGTGTCGGTGATCAGCAGCCGCTTTTGCGCCAGCATCCAGTCGGCGACGGCCTTCGGGCCCTGGCTTTCCAGCAATTGCCGCGTGCCCGGCGCCGGCTCGGCCTTGGGCGCGGGCGGCACCAGGGCGCGGGCCTCGGCCGGCGGCAGCGGCCGGCCAGCGGTCTCGGGATGGCCGTTGACGGTGATGTCGGCGATATAGACCAGAAGCTTCGTCGCCCGGTCGCGGCGCTTGCGGAACGCGAACAGGTCCGGCGTGGTGTCGATGAACTTGGTCGTATAGCTGTCGTCAAGGAAGGTCGGGTGTTTCAGCAGGTTGATGACGAATTCGATATTCGTCGCCACGCCGCGCACCCGGAACTCGCGCAGCGCCCGGTCCATCCGCGCGATGGCCTTTTCCGGCGTCTGGGCATGGGCGGTGACCTTGACCAGCAGCGAATCATAGAAGCGGGTGATGACGCCGCCGGAATAGGCGGTACCGCCGTCCAGCCGGATGCCGTTGCCGGTGGCCGAGCGATAGGCGGTGATGCGGCCGTAGTCCGGGATGAAGTTGTTCAGCGGGTCTTCGGTCGTGACCCGGCATTGCAGGGCGTGGCCGTTCAGATGCACGTCCTGCTGGCTGGCGGCGCCGGTGGCCTGCGCCAGCGTCGCGCCCTCGGCGATCAGGATCTGGCTCTGCACGATGTCGATGCCGGTGACCTCCTCGGTCACGGTATGCTCGACCTGGACGCGCGGGTTCACCTCGATGAAGTAGAACTGCTGGCTGTCCATATCCATCAGGAATTCGACGGTGCCGGCGTTCTGGTAGCCGACGGCGCGGCCGATCTTCAGCGCCAGCGCGCAGACCTCGGCGCGTTGCTCGGGGGTCAGATAGGGCGCGGGCGCGCGTTCGACGACCTTCTGGTTGCGGCGCTGCACGGTGCAGTCGCGTTCATAGAGATGGTAAAGCCCGCCGTGGCTGTCGCCCAGAAGCTGCACCTCGACATGGCGCGCGCGCAGGATCATCTTTTCCAGATAACCCTCGCCATTGCCGAAGGCGGCCTCGGCCTCGCGCCTTCCCTCGCGCACCTTCTCGGGCAGCTCCTCGGGCCCCATGATCGGCCGCATGCCGCGCCCGCCGCCGCCCCAGGAGGCTTTCAGCATCAGCGGATAGCCGATCTGCGCGGCTTCCTGCTTGATGGCTTCCATGTCCTCGCCCAGCACCTCGGTGGCCGGGATGACCGGCACGCCGGCTTCGATGGCAACGCGCCGCGCGCTGGCCTTGTCGCCAAGCGCGCGCATGGTGTCGGCCGAGGGACCGATGAAGGCGATGCCGGCGGCCTGGCAGGCATCGACGAAATCGGGGTTCTCGCTGAGCAGGCCATAGCCCGGATGGATGGCGTCGGCGCCGGATTCCTTCGCGACGCGGATGATCTCGGGGATCGAGAGATAGGCCGCGACCGGGCCCAGCCCCTCGCCGATGCGATAAGCCTCGTCCGCCTTGAAGCGGTGCAGGCCCAGCTTGTCCTCCTCGGCATAGACCGCCACCGTCTTCTTGCCCAGCTCGTTCGCCGCCCGCATCACGCGGATCGCTATCTCGCCACGGTTCGCTACCAAGATCTTGCGGAACATATCGCCCCCCTGTGTTCGCCCGAGCGGGCACATTAGAGATGCTGCGCCGCAGCGCAAGCACTCTGTTTCGGCAGTGTCATCTGCCGGTCATGTCGTCAGATCGCCGCGCAATAAAGAAGTTTCTCAGCAGAATGCGCGATTCTTCTGCCGAAATGCCGTCAATGATCTCTGGCCGGTGGTGGCATTGCGGATGGTCGAAGACCCGGGCGCCGTGGCGCACCCCGCCCATGCGCGGATCCTCGGCACCGTAATAGAGCACCGCGATGCGGGCGGCGGAAATCGCCGCGGCGCACATCGGGCAGGGCTCCAGCGTGACCCACAGCCGCGCGCCCGGCAGGCGTTGCGACCGCAGCGCGGCGCAGGCCGCGCGGATGGCCAGGATCTCGGCATGGGCGGTCGGATCGCAAAGCTCGCGCGTGCGGTTGCCGGCCCGTGCCAGCACCTTTCCATCGGCGCCGACCAGCACCGCGCCGACCGGCACCTCGCCGCGCCGGGCTGCGGCGCGGGCTTCGTCCAGAGCTGCGGGCATGCAGGAGGCGAATGTCATGCCCCCTTCTGGCCCGCCGCGCCACGTCCCGCAAGAATGGATATTTATACAAGAAAGAAGCCGGGGCCGGGCATGGAAGGCACGCACGGCCCCGGCTTCTTTCTTGCCCAAATATCCTGGGGGGTGAGGAGCGCAGCGACGAGGGGGGCAAAGCCCCACTCCCCGCTTTCCTTTTGTGCGCCGCGCCCGTAGATTGCCATCTTTGCCACCGCAGAGATGCGCAGGAGATCGCCATGACCGAAGACAGCCCCGAAACCGCCCAGAATCCGTCCGCCAATCCGCAATCCGACCGCATCGCCAAGGTGATGGCCCGCGCCGGCGTCGCCAGCCGCCGCGAGGCCGAGCGCATGATCGTCGAGGGCCGCGTGACCGTGAACGGCACGAGGATCGACAGCCCGGCCTTGGACGTGACGCCCGCCGACAAGATCCGCGTCGACGGCAAGCCGCTGGAGGCGCCGCAGGAAACCCGGCTGTGGCTCTATTACAAGCCCCTGGGCCTGGTCACGACCGAAAGCGACGAGAAGGGCCGCCAGACCGTGTTCGACGCCCTGCCGCGCGACCTGCCGCGGGTGATGACCGTCGGCCGGCTGGACCTGAACTCCGAGGGGCTGCTGCTGCTGACCAATGACGGCGAGCTGAAGCGGCGGCTGGAACTGCCGACCACCGGCTGGCTGCGGCGCTATCGCGTGCGGGTGAACGGCACGCCGAACGACCTGACCTTCGCGCCTTTGCGCCGGGGCGTTACCATCGAGGGCGAGGAATTCGCGCCGATGGAGATCAGCCTGGACAGCCAGCAGGGCGCCAATGCCTGGCTGACCGTCGGCATCCGCGAGGGCAGGAACCGCGAGATCCGCCGCGCCATGTCCCATGTCGGGCTGATCGTGAACCGGCTGATCCGCATCGGCTACGGTCCCTTCAAGCTGACCGGGCTCGAGGAGAACGAGGTGCGCGAGGTCAAGCGCAAGGTGCTGCGCGACCAGCTGGGCGGGCTGCTGACCGGCGAGACCGAGGAGAAGCCGCGCAGCTTCCGCGACCGCGGCGCCGCGCGCGGCGAGGGCGACGAGCGGCCGCGCAAGCCTTTCGCGCGACGGGACGACGGGGATCGCAAGCCCTTCGCCAAGCGCGAGGATGGCGAGCGCAAGCCTTTTGCCCGGCGCGAGGAAGGTGACCGGAAACCCTTCGCGCGGCGCGAGGAGGGTGACCGGAAACCCTTCGTCAAGCGCGGCGACGGGGATCGCAAGCCCTTCGCCGAGCGCGAGGATGGCGAGCGCAAACCCTATGTGCGCCGCGAGGAGGGTGATCGGAAACCCTTCGCCAAACGCGAGGACGGGGATCGCAAGCCCTATGCCCGTCGCGAGGAGGGCGACCGCAAGCCCTTCGCGCGGCGTGAGGACGGTGACCGAAAGCCCTTCGCCAAGCGCGGCGATGCCGACCGCAAGCCCTTCGCCCGCCGCGACGATTCGGATCGCCCCGAGCGTCCCGGCAAGCCCGGTTTCAAATCCGGCCCGCGCTCGGCCGAGGGCGGCCGGGGCTTCAAGCCCCGCACCGACAAGGCCGAAGGCGGCTTCAAGCCGCGCGGCGAGCGTCCGGAGGGCGGTTTCAAACCGCGGGGCGAGGGCAAGCCGATGCGCGGCCCCAAGCCCGGCGGCAAACCCGGCCCCAAAACCGGCCAACGTCCGGGCGGCCCGGCAAAAAGCGGCCGCGCCCCCGGCAAGGGAGCGCGGCCCGAGGGAAAGGGGCCGAGACGCGGCTGACCGTATCGGCATGGCGGGTGGCGCCGGAAAACCGCGCCGCCCGGAATTCCACCGGCCCTGCGGCGCGGGCATCGGCCGCGCGCTCAGGGCGCGTGCGCGGCTGCGGTGCTGGCGCAGCCTTGGGGATGCTTACTTGGTGAGGATCAGCTTGCCGGCGCGGGTGATGCGCAGGTTATAGACCTGGTCGCCCAGGACGATCAGCGCCTGGTTGCCGCCCGCGGTCAGGGCTTCGGCATCATGTTCGGGCAGGCGCTGCAGGGCGATGACGCCGGGACGCGTGAATTCGGCGGGGCGGGTCGCGGTCATGTCCATGTCCTCGTGTTGGTTTCTGTCGCGGTAAGCGTAACCTGACAAATTCGCTAAGAGATGTCAAAGGAAAATAGTCGGGAATTTGCGGATTCCGTAACCGGCTGTTTGCGACCAATAAAATCGGACGCCGATGCGGCGCCCGTTCCTTCTTGGCGGGAATGGACTTCAGTCCTGTCCCAGGCAGTCCGCCAGCGCCCCGGCCATGCCGCGCAGCAGCGTGGCATAGAGCGCGGCGCCCGGCTCGGCCGTGCTGCCCTCGGGGTCCAGCGCGGCGCCGGCCCGGGTGCTGCTGCCCTCGGTCACGGCGGCGATCAGCCGCGAATCGTGATTCGCCTCGGGAAAGGCGCAGATGGCGCCCTCGGCGGCGATCTGGTCGCGAATCGCCTTCAGCCGCGCCGCCGATGGGGTCGAGGCATCTCCCAGGCTGACCGCAAGCGCCGGTTCCAGCCCGTAATGATCGGTGAAATAGCCATAGGCGTCATGGAAGACCACGAATCGCATACCCTGCACAGGCGCCAGCTGCACCTTCAGCGCGCCGTCCAGCGCGGCGATCTCGGCCGCCGCCTTGCTGGCATTGGCGGCATAGGTCTCGGCATGCTCAGGGTCGCGCCGGGACAGG
Source organism: Paracoccus sp. N5 (assembly GCF_000371965.1). Lineage (NCBI taxonomy): Bacteria > Pseudomonadati > Pseudomonadota > Alphaproteobacteria > Rhodobacterales > Paracoccaceae > Paracoccus > Paracoccus sp. N5. The sequence goes on from NZ_AQUO01000001.1 coordinate 2,082,856, forward strand.
GCGGCGGCGATGCTCTGCACCCAGGTCGCGGCATTGTCGGGGTCGAGCCAGGCATGCGGGTCGAGCCCGCTGTGATGGTGGCCCTCCTCGTCATGGTCATGGCCGTGATCCTCGGCATGGTCCTCATGCCCATGCTCATCCCCACCGGCGAAGTCCCGCAGCTGCGTCCCTGGCTGCTCCAGCAGCGCCAGCGCGGCGCCCTTGGCGGCCAGGTCGGCGGCCGGCCGCTCCAGCCAGGGCGTCAGCGCCGGGCCGACCCAGACCAGCAGGTCGGCGTCCTGAAGACTGCGCGCCTGGCTCGGGCGCAACTGATAGTGGTGCGGATCGCTGCCTGCCGCCAGCAGTGCCTCGGGCCGGCCCAACTCGCCCATGACCTGCTGGACCAGCGAGGCGGTGACCGGCGTGTCGGCCAGCACGCGCGGGACTTCGGCCAGGGCGGGCAGGGGGGCGGTCAGGGCGACGGAAAGAAGCAGGGCGTGTCGGGTCATGTCTGGGCTCTCTTGCGGAAACGCCAGAGTTATTTATGTTATATCGTAACTCGTCAAGAGAAATTGTAATAGTATCACATCATGCAAGACGACCCCGCCGACCCGTTCCACGACCATGACCACGCGCATTGCGCCGCCGCCGTCCTGGCCCGCGCCGAGAGCCAGACTAGGGCCGAAGGCGTGCGCCTGACCCCGGTGCGCCGCCGCGCATTGGAGATCCTGCTGGAATCGCACCGCGCCATGGGGGCCTATGAGGTGCTGGAACGCCTCTCGGCCGAGGGTTTCGGCAAGCAGCCCCCCGTTGCCTATCGCGCGCTGGATTTCCTGGTCGAACAGGGGCTTGCCCATCGCGTGCAGCGGCTGAACGCCTATGCCGCCTGCCTCTCGGCCGAGCGCGACCATTCGCCCGCCTTCCTGATCTGCCGCGGCTGCGAGCAGGTGGCCGAGGCCGATTCGGCCCAGCTTCGCGCCGCGCTCACCGATCTCGCCGCCAGCGCCGGCTTTGGGATCGAGCGCAGCACGGTCGAACTGCTGGGCCTCTGCGCCCGCTGCCGCGAGGCCGGGCTGTGACGGCGCTGATCCGCGCCGCCGACTTGTCGGTCAGCCATGCCGGCGCCGACCTGCCGGTGCTGAGCCATGTCGATTTCCGCATCGCCCCGGCCGAGATCGTCACCGTGGTCGGCCCGAACGGCTCGGGCAAGTCGACGCTGATCCGGGCGCTGCTGGGCCATCTGGCGCTGGATTCGGGCCGGGTCGAGCGTGCGCCGGGCCTGCGCATCGGCTATGTGCCGCAGCGCGTGAACATCGAGCGCGCCATGCCGATGACCGTGCGCCGCTTCCTGTCGCTGCCGACCCGCGTCGGTGATGCCGAGGCGGCGGCGGTCTTGGACCGCACCGGCGTGCCGGGCCTGCAATCGCGCCAGATCACCCAGCTTTCGGGCGGGCAGTTCCAGCGCGTGCTGCTGGCCCGGGCGCTGCTGAACGACCCGCAGCTGCTGGTGCTGGACGAGCCGACGCAGGGGCTGGACCAGCCCGGCATCGTCGCCTTCTACAAGCTGATCGAAGAGGTCCGCGCCCAGACCGGCGCCGCCGTGCTGATGGTCAGCCACGATCTTCTGGTGGTGATGCGCGCCTCGGACCGGGTGGTCTGCCTGAACGGCCATGTCTGCTGCGAGGGCACGCCGCAGGCGGTCAGCGCCGCGCCCGCCTATCGCGCGCTTTTCGGCGCCGAGGCGCAGGGCACGCTGGCGCTCTATCAGCATCACCACGACCACGATCACGACCACGTCGCAGAGGGCCCCGACCACGGGCATGTCCACGGTCCCGCCTGCGCCCATGAGCATTGAGGCCCCATGCTTGACGATTTCCTGACCCGCGCCGTGCTGGCCGGGCTTGGCCTTGTGCTGGCGACCGGCGCGCTGGGCTCCTTCGTGGTCTGGCGCCGCATGGCCTATTTCGGCGATTCGACCGCGCATGCGGCGATTCTGGGGGTGGCGCTGAGCTTTGCCTTTGCGCTGCCGGTCTATCTCGGCACGCTGGGCGTGGCGCTGGCCATGGCGCTGGCGGTGGCGCATCTGACCGGGCGGGGCCAGTCCATGGATACGGTGCTGGGGGTGCTGGCGCATAGCGCGCTGGCGCTGGGGCTGGTCGCGGTCAGCTTCGTGCCTGCGCTGCGCACCGGGCTCGATGCCTTTCTCTTCGGCGACATCCTGGCGGTGGGCAAGGCGGACCTGGCCTGGATCTGGGGCGGGGCGGCGGCGGTGATCGCGCTGCTGGCCTGGCGCTGGCAGCGGCTGGTGACGGCCTCGGTGAACGAGGAACTGGCCATGGCCGCCGGCATCGACCCCGCGCGCGAACGGCTGATCCTGTCCTTGGCGCTGGCGCTGGTGGTGGCGATCGCGATTCGGATCGTAGGGGCGCTGCTGGTCTCGGCCATGCTGATCGTGCCGGCCGCGGCGGCACGGGGATTCTCTGCAACGCCCGAACAGATGGCCGGTTCCGCCACCGCCATCGGTGCGGTCGCGGTTCTGGGCGGGCTTTGGGCCAGCCTGTGGCTCGATACGCCGGCCGGCCCGTCCATCGTGGCGATTTCCGCGCTGATTTATGCTTTTACTCTGGTGCTTTGCCGGAAATGACCCCATGCTGACCCGTCCCGGCGACCGGCAGGTTTCGGCCGGCGGGACGGCGGCATCTCGCCTAGAGCGCGAGGTGTTGGCTAATATGCAACAGTTGCCTGTGGCGCGCAGAAGCTTCCCATCAAGACCGCTTTCCAAGTCCTTGGGTTTATGCGACTGTCCCAATGATGTTGCCGGAAACGGCAGCCTTCAAAGTACTGAACGGAGCATGATCATGACCAAATTCGCTACCTTCGCCCTGGCCCTCGGCCTGACGGCTTCGTCGGCTCTGGCCGGCGGTTACGTTGCCCCCGTCGTGGAAGTTGAGCCGGTCGTCGTCGACGAGAAGCCCGCTTCGTCGAACGCTGGCCTCGTCGTCCCGGCCCTGCTGCTGCTGGGCGTCATCGCCGCCGTCGCTTCGGACGACGACGACAGCTAATCGCTCAACGGGGCCTCGGTTCCGTAAGCGTACAGGGGCTGGCCTCGTGCCGGCCCCTTTGCTTTTTTGCGCGGGCCCGCCATCGCAAGGCCCAGCCTCGTACCTTCTTTGTTTTCCAAATACCCCAGCGGCCGTGCCACCGTCGCAACGGCCGCGCCCATGAAAAAACCGGCCCCAAGAGGCCGGTTTTGCGCTGCCGCCCGGCCCTTGTCAGGGCCGCAGGGTTTGGATGGTGACATAGCCCAGTTGCGGCCCCAGCCATTGCCGCGACACCGGCAGATGCCCGCCCTGCGGCGCGTAATTGTTCTGGAATCGCGCGCCATGGCCCTCGCAGCTTTCCACCACCACGCCGGCCTTGGGGCCGGGCGCCACCGCGCAGTCGAAGTTCAGCGGCCGCTCCAGCCCGTCGCCGCTGAAATAGCGCATGACGCGCGGCGCGCTGCCGGCCCGGCCGGCGCGGATCAGGGCCTCGGTCTGCGGCTCGGCGACCGACAGGTCGTGGCCGAAGCCGCGCGTGCCGACCACCATGCCGTCGCGGATGATCAGCGCCTCTTTCGAGGGCGCCATATAGGTGCGCAGACCGCCGTTCTGCCCGGTCATCGCCATGACCTGGGTGCGGGCCAGCGATTCGAAGCCGACCATGACCAGCGGCGCAGGATTCACCCGCAGCGCCTCGGCGGCCATCTGCTCGGGTGTGCGCGGGGCTTCGGCCGGCGCCTCGGCCTTGCCGCCGCGGATCCGGGCCGCGGTGCTGCCGGCCGCCTTGGCGGCGATCAGCACCGGATTGGTCTGGTTGCCGCTGTCGTCGTTGCCGCAGGCGGCCAGGCCGGCGATCAGAGCCGCGGACAGCGCCGCCTTGGTCATGCGGGCCGAAATCATCGCCAGAACCTCCCCCAGCCTTGATAGAGTTTGACCGATTGCGCGTCCCGGACCTTGTCGTAGAGCCGGCCGTCGACGTTCAGCCGCGCGCCGCCGTCGCGCGACAGCGAACGCAGCGTGCTGCCGGCGCGGTCGCGGGTCGGCGTGCCGATGGCCCAGGCCACCGGGATCGAGATCGTCAGCCCCTTGTCGAAGGAACCTTCGCCGAATTCCTCGTCGCTGAGGTCGGTCTTGGTGGCGAAGGCGCCGATGCGCCAGCCATTGGCGAATTCGCGGGTCAGGGTGAAGGTCGCGCCCTTGTCGCCGGCCAGGTACTTGCCGACGTCCAGCTGCGCGGTGAAGCCATTGGCGAATTCGTAATAGGCCGAGACATGGCCGGTGGTGACCTCATAGTCGCGGAAGCCGAAGACATCCTCGAAATCGCGCTTCTTCACCCGGTTCACCTCGGCGCCGAAGGCCAGGGGGGAATCCGCCGGCTTCCACAGCACCTCGGTCGAGACGCCGCCATAGGCGCGCTCCAGCAGGCCCACGGTGACGCGGGAATAGATCGCCTCGGTCGGCTGGGCATACCAGGCCAGCGTCAGCTCGGGGATCGTCGGGCTGTCGTTGCCGGTATACATGCGGGTGTCCGAACGGACCCGCGGCACGCCGTTGTAATATTCATAGGCGGGGTTCGAGACATATTCCTCGGGCGTGTAATGCTCGCCGCGCTGGCCGGGAATGCCCGGCCCGCGCTGTTCCATGCTGCCGAAGGCGCGCTGGCGGATGGTGCCCGAGACGATCAGGCCCGGCATGAACTCATAGCTCGCCTTCAGCTGCGCGCCGGTTTCATAGCGCAGCGGGTCCTGCGGGTCGAACAGCCCGATGTCCAGATAGGGCGCCAGGTTCCAGCGGAAGCGCGGGAACAGGCCCGGCGTCGTGACCAGATCGCCCGGCCGCGGATCGGCATCGACCAGTTGCGAGGCATCGGCGATGCGGCCGGCCTCGGTATTCTCCAGCCGCTCGACATCCGAGCGTTTCAGCACCACGGACGAGGTCGCCATGCCGTCGGTGTTCGAGGTGATGACCAGCGTCTCGACCGAGGGCGGCAGGGCGCGGGTCATCAGCCGGGCGGTGCGGCCCACGGCCTCGGACTGCTGGATATAGCGGGTGTTGCGGATGCGGACCTCGGCGCGGTTGCCGGACAGGGACATGGATTCGAGGATCTGGCCCTCGTCCTTCAGCGCCCCGGCCAGCGCGGTCTGGATCGCCGGCTGCGCGGTCGGGTCGGCCGACCAGGCGCCCGACCAGCCCTCGGGATCGGCCGAGGGCGCGGGGCGCGGCTTGACCGGCGCCGGCGCCTTTTCCAGCCCCGAGGGGAAGGGCGCGTTGCGCGGGTTCAGCGCAAAGCTGAACTGGGCGCCGAACATATCGCCGCCGATGGTATAGAGCCCGACCTGATAGCTGGGGCTGAAGGTGTAATAGGCGCCCAGGTTCAGCTTGCTGCCCGGCTCGCCGTCGCCCTGCGGGATCTCCTCGACATGGCCGTTCGGGAAGATGTTGCGCACCAGGTACTTGTCGTTGGAATATTCCGCCACCAGCCGCAGCTTGTCGGTGGCCTGCCAGGTGATCGAGCCGAAGGGCCGGGCCTTGCCGCGGAACCATTCGTCGACCTGCGGCTTGCCGCCGGTGTCGCCGATCTCGATCAGGCGCGGATCGCCGCCCAGCGTGCCCCAGCCGATGCCGACGCTGGCGCGCAGCCGGGGGGTGATGGTCTTGGTCGCGACGATATATTCGCCGGAATAGATGCCGGTGCCCAGGAAGTCCTGCAGGCCGATGGCCACGGCCGGGCGCCAGCCGGCCTCGTCCAGCACCTGGAAGCGGATATCGAACGAGCGGTCCCAGAGATGGCCCAGTTCGTTGTGGTCGTTGATGCCCTCGACCCGGGAATAGCGCAGCGCGGTGGTGATGCGCGGATGCAGCTGGAAGATCACGTTATGGCGCCGTGCCGCCTTGTTGTAGGACACGGTTCCGCCCAGCGTGGCGTCGGGCAGCATCTCGGCGGTCGGCGTCTCGACGCCGCCGGCCAGGCCGTAGCTGTTCATCACCTCGCCGATCATCGGATCGGTCCGGGCCGGACCGGCGGCAAGACCCAAGAGCAGCAGGGCCGGCACGGTCGTGGCCAGCAGGCGGCGGGTAAGAAGCGAATGGGCGCGCATCGGCGGATCCTTTCAGGTCATGGCGCGCAGCCTGGTGCTGGCGGAGGGGCCGGCGCCGCGCGGGATCTGTCCGCGCGGCGCCGGGATCGTCGGGCTTACTCGGTGGTCGTGGTCGAGTCCGTGGCCTGGGGCACCGGCAGGATCGGCGCCGGCGTGGTGGCGCTGTCGGTCGTGCCGCTGTCGGTCGAGGGCGCCGCCGGCGTCTCGGTGGCCGCGGGCGCGGTCTCGGTCTCGGCCGGAGCCGGGGTGCTGGTCGGCGCCTCGGCCGGAGTCTCGGTCGTGGTCGTCGAGGTCGCCGGCGTCCCGGTCGCCGGGGCCGGCGTGGCGGGCGTCGTCGTGGTCGTCGTCGGCGCCGTCTCTGGCGTGGTCGTGGCCGGAGTTGTGGTCGCCGGGGTTTCCGGCGTCGCCGGTTCGGTGGTCGGCGCGGGCTTCGGCTCGGCCGGCTTCGCGGCCGGGGCGGCGGGCTTCGGCGTCGACTTCGGCTTCGGCGCGGCGGAAGAGGCCTTGACCTGCGCCTTGGGCAGGCTGTCGGTCGGTGCGGCGCAGCCGGTCAGGCGCTGGCTGCCGACGCGCAGGTTCGCGGTGAAGGGCGTCTTCTGTCCGCCGACCTCGCAGCTTTCGGCGCGGATGTTCAGCGCAAAGACCGAACCGTTCATGTTGCCGATGAACTCGACGCCTCTGGCATAGGTCATGCGGCGCACGGTCACGCCCACCGACTTGGCGCCGGGGCGTTCATAGACGGCGGTGTTGTCGCCGGCGGTGGCGGTCCAGCCGGCGCCTGCGGCACGGAAGATCGCGGTGCCCATGGTGCTGGCCTCGGCCGTGGCGACCGGCTTCTGCTCGGCCCCGGTCTCGATCGGCTGTTCCAGCGGCGAGACGCCGGGCGGGCCGGAATGGGCGGGGGTGTCGGCGGCGCGGTCTTCCTGCTGCCAAGGCAGGTTTCCGCAAGCGGCCAAGGCAACAGTCATCGAGAGAACGGCGAAAGCCGAACGGAATTTCATCTGCTCTGTCCCGGTTCCATGGGTTTTCCTTATGCCTTATTGGCTACAGGAAGGCCCGGGATTGGGCAAGCGCCGACAGGGCTTGCGGCCAGCCGGCGCAGGGATTTCAGCAAAGATCCGCGCCCGTCAGCAGTTCGGCACGTTGACCGCCAGCCCGCCCAGCGAGGTTTCCTTGTACTTGTCCATCATGTCGCGGCCGGTCTGGCGCATGGTCTCGATGGCGGCGTCCAGCGGCACGAAATGCTTGCCGTCGCCGCGCAGCGCCAGGCTGGCGGCGCTGACGGCCTTGATCGCGCCCAGGCCGTTCCGTTCGATGCAGGGCACCTGCACCAGGCCGGCGACCGGGTCGCAGGTCATGCCCAGGTGATGCTCCAGCGCGATCTCGGCGGCGTTTTCCACCTGCTCGACGCTGCCGCCCAGCACGGCGCAAAGCCCCGCCGCCGCCATGGCGGAGGCGCTGCCGACCTCGGCCTGGCAGCCGCATTCCGCGCCCGAGATCGAGGCATTGTGCTTGATCAGCCCGCCCACCGCCGAGGCGGTCAGCAGGAAATCGTCAAGCTGGCGTTCCGAGGCGCCGGGCACATGGTCCAGCCAATAGCGGATCACCGCCGGCACCACGCCCGCCGCGCCATTCGTCGGCGCGGTGACGACTTGGCCGCCGGCGGCGTTTTCCTCGTTCACCGCCATGGCATACATCGACATCCAGTCGTTGATGACATGCGGCGCGGTCAGGTTCATGCCGGCCTCGGCCTTCAGGGCCTCGTGGATGCCGGCGGCGCGGCGGCGGATCGACAGCCCGCCGGGCAGGATGCCGCGCGCCTCCAGGCCCCGGTCCATGCAGTCGCGCATCACCTGCCAGATCCGGTGGATGCCGGCCGAGATCTCGGCGTCGTTGCGGAACACGCGCTCGTTGTCGCGCTTCATCTGGGCGATGGACTTGCCGGATTTCGCGGCCATCTCCAGCATCTCGGCGGCCTGGGCGAAGGGATAGGGCACCTTGGGCGAGGCATCCGTGCGGGTGTCGTCGCCGCGCGCGGCCAGCTCCGCCTCGGTCAGCACGAAGCCGCCGCCGATCGAGTAATAGGTCTCGCTGAAGATCACGTCGCTCTGGGCGTCGGTCGCCATCAGCACCATGCCGTTGGCATGGCCGGGCAGGGCGCGGTCATAGTCGAAGATCAGGTCGCGGCCCGGGTCGAAACGCAGCTCGCCCAGGTCGCGCGGCGTCAGCACCTGGCTTTGGCGGTTCGCCTCCAGCGCGGCCTCGGCGGCCTCGGCATCCATGGTCTCGGGCAGGAAACCGGCCAGGCCCAGGATGGTGGCGCGGTCGGTGGCATGGCCCTTGCCGGTAAAGGCCAGGCTGCCGTGCAGGCTGGCGCGCAGCCCATGCGCCTTGAACGGCTGCGCCCGCAGCGCATCCAGGAAGCGGCCGCAGGCGACCATCGGCCCCATGGTATGCGAGGACGAGGGGCCGACCCCGATCTTGAAGATGTCGAAGACCGAAAGAAACATGCGCCGGCTCCCGTTGTCAGTAGCGCCCCAGTCTAGCCGGGCCGCGCCCTTGCGGCCAGCGCGGCTGCGACGGCACTTAGGAACCGTCGCGACATTTGACGAGTCGCCGCCTGCACGTTATTTCGGCATCAAGCATAAAATCACGGCAAATCCCCCCGGCATGCGACCGCCCATGGATCGGGCAGCAGCCGTTTTCTTTCGCATTCCCACCGCCCGGCCTACGAGTTCTTTCATGACGCGACCCGAACCGATCCTTCTTGGCGATATCGCCCTTGGCGCCCCGGTCTTCCTGGCGCCGATGGCGGGCATCACCGACCTGGCCTTTCGCCGCGCCGTCCAGCGCCACGGCGGGGCCGGGTTGATGGTCAGCGAGATGGTCGCCTCGACCGAGATGGTGACGCCGCGCCCGTCCACCCGCGCCGCGGTGCGCGCCAAGGCCCTGACCGAGGGCGCGGCGCCGGTCAGCGTCCAGATCGCCGGGCGCGAGGCCGGCGCCATGGCCGAGACCGCCCGCATCGTCGCCGGCATGGGCGCGCGCATCGTCGACATCAACATGGGTTGCCCGGCCAAGAAGGTCACCGGCGGGCTGTCGGGGGCGGCCTTGATGCGCGACCTCGATCACGCGCTCGGGCTGGTCGAGGCGGTGGTCGCCGCCGTGCCCGACCTGCCGGTGACGCTGAAGATGCGGCTGGGCTGGGACGCGGATTGCCTGAACGCGCCGGAACTGGCGGCGCGCGCCGCCGGAGCCGGGGTGCGCATGCTGACCGTGCACGGCCGCACGCGGGCGCAGTTCTATACCGGCCGCGCCGACTGGGCGGCGATCCGTGCCGTGGCGAACCTGCCGGGCCGGCCGCCGCTGGTCGCCAATGGCGACGTGGTGGACGCGGCCAGCGCCCGCGCCGCGCTGCGCCAGTCGGGCGCCGATGCGGTCATGGTCGGGCGCGGCGCCCAGGGTGCGCCCTGGAAGCTGGCGCAGATCGCGCATGAATTGTGGAACACGCCCGCGCCGCGGGTGCCGCAAGGCGCCGCGCTGGCCGAGGCCGTGGCCGAGCATTACCACGACATCCTGTCGCTTTACGGGCGCGAACTGGGCCTGCGCGTCGCGCGCAAGCACCTGGGCTGGTATGCCGAGGCGAACGGCGCCCCGAACCGCGCCGAGCTTCTGCGCGCGCCCAGCCCCGAGGCGGCGCTGGCCGCGATCCGCGCCGGCTTCGGCGATGCGGCGCCGGTGTTTTCCCCTGCGACCGAGGTGCCCTCGTGACAGCCCGGCCCAGGTCCGACATGGCTCGCGACCCCGAGGTCGAGACCGGCGCCGGCTTCACCCCGGCCGAGGTCGGCCCCAACTGGGCGGCGCTGCCCCTGCCCGCGATCATCCTGGACGCCCAGGGCCGCATCGCGGCGATGAACGACCTGGCCGAGGCCTTTCTGAACCTGTCCTGCCGCTCGTCGCTGGGGCTGGCGCTGGAGGGGCCCGAGATCCTGAAGCGGCTGCGCATCGTGCCGACGCTGGGCTCGATCCTCGAGCGCGTGCGCGAAGGCCATGACGCGCTGAACCGCGCCGGCGTGCGCTTCGAGATCGGCGACCGCTCGGGCGGGCATACCGACCGCTTCGGCACCATCCACGCCGGCGCCGCGCCCAGCCCGGCGGGCGGCATCGCCGTGCTGATCGCGCCGCAGGACGGCGGCGGCCGGCTGGGCAACGGGCAGGCGGCGCGCTCGGCCGCGCGCTCGGCCATCGGCATGGCCGAGATGCTGGCGCATGAGATCAAGAACCCGCTGGCCGGCATCCGCGGCGCCGCGCAGCTGATCGGCATGAACCTTTCGGCCGAGGACCGCGACCTGGCCGACCTGATCGTGGCGGAATCGCGCCGCATCGTCGAATTGCTGGACCAGGTGGAACGCTTCGGCGACACCTCGGCGCCGCGGCTGGCGGCGGTGAACGTGCATGACGTGCTGGAACGGGTGCGCCGCTCGGCCTCGGTCGGCTTCGGCCGCGGGCTGCGCATCGTGCCGGAATACGATCCCTCGCTGCCGCCGGCGCTGATCGATGCCGACCAGCTGGTGCAGGTCTGCCTGAACCTGGTCAAGAATGCCGCCGAGGCGATCCAGCGCGCCGGCCAGGGCGGCTCCATCCGCATCCGCAGCTTCTATGACGGCACGCTGCGCCTGGCGCCGACCGAGGCCGAGCCGCAGGGCCGCAGCCTGCCGCTGCAGATCGAGATCGAGGACGACGGCCCCGGCATCCCCGAGAGCATCGTCGCCGAGGTCTTCGAGCCTTTCGTCTCGGGGCGCGAGAACGGCACCGGCCTGGGGCTGGCGCTGGTTTCCAAGATCATCACCGACCATGGCGCCTGGATCGCGCTGGATACCCGCCCCGGTCGCACCGTGTTTCGCCTTTCCCTGCCCAAAGCCTGAGGTTTCCCCATGGACGGCACCGTTCTGATCGCCGACGACGACCGCACCATCCGCACGGTGCTGACCCAGGCCCTGACCCGCGCCGGCTGCCGGGTCCACGCCACCGGCTCGCTGGCGCAGCTGCAACGCTGGGTCGAGGAGGGCCGGGGCGACCTGGTGATCACCGACGTGATGATGCCCGACGGCAACGGCATCGACATGATCCCGGCGATCCGCAAGGCGCGGCCCGACCTGCCGGTGATCGTGATCTCGGCCCAGAACACCATCGTGACCGCGATCCGCGCGACCGAGGCCGCGGCCTTCGACTATCTGCCGAAGCCCTTCGACCTGCCGGACCTGATGACGCGGGCCGGACAGGCGCTGTCGCGGCGGGTGCGCAGGTCGGACCCGGCGCCGGCGGCGGCCGTGCCGGAAAGCGCGGCCGACCCGACCCTGCCGCTGATCGGCCATGCGCCGGCGATGCAGAACCTGTTCCGCATGGTGGCGCGGGTGCTGAACGCCGACCTGCCGGTGATGATCGCGGGCGAGGCCGGGGTGGGCAAGACCGTGGTCGCGCGCTCGTTCCACGACCTGTCGGACCGGCGCGAGGCGGGCTTTGTCGTGCTGACCTCGGCCGACCTTTCCGAAGAGGCGATCCACCGCGCCGGCGACCGCGCCCAGGGCGGCACGCTGCTGATCGAGGATCCGGCCGGCTTCGACAGCGCCGCGCAGGCCCGGCTGATCGGCATGATCGAGGCCTGGGAAGTCGGTCCCGGCCGCAACCAGATGCCGCGCCTGGTCTCGACCACCGGGCCCGACCCGCAGGCCGATGTCGCGGCCGGCCGGTTGCGCGCCGACCTGTATTACCGGCTGGCCGGGGTGACGATCACCGTGCCGCCGCTGCGGGCGCGGGTGGACGACATCCCTCCGCTGGCGCGTCACCTGCTGGCCCGGGCCGCCGCGCAGGGCCTGCCGCAGCGCACGCTGTCCGAAGGCGCGACCGCGCTGATCCGCGCCTATGCCTTCCCGGGCAATGTGCGCGAGCTGGAGAACATGATGCGCCGCATGGCGCTGACCGCCGCCGGCAACGAAATCTCCGAGGCCGAGGCCCGCGCCGCACTGAGCGAATCGGCGCCGCTGGCGCAGGCCGCGCCCATCCTGCCGTCGCCGCCGCCGAGCCAGCCCGGCCACGGTCCCGCCGCGCCGGGCGCGCCCGCGATGCTGGCCGAGCCGGCGACCATGCGGCTGGCGCAATCGGTCGAGATGCATCTGCAACGCTATTTCGACCTGCATGGCGACGACCTGCCGCCGCCCGGGCTTTACGACCGCATCCTGCGCGAGATCGAAAAGCCGCTGCTGGAGATCGCGCTGGATGCCACCGGCGGCAATCAGCTGAGATGCGCCGATCTTCTGGGGATAAATCGCAATACGTTGCGCAAGAAGCTCACCGACCTGAATATCGAAGTGACAAGGCGCCGCAAGCTGATGTAAAACGGCCACAGATGGCCGCACGCTAGTCGCTGAACGGCCACAGCAAGGCCGCGACACAGCGGCGAAGGCGAAGGCGGGCACGGTGGCAGGCACATTGTCCAGAGGCACATGGGAACGCGTCGCGCGGCTGCGGCGTCTGCGGCTATATCGCAATGCCGCGACGTTGGGGCTGGCGCTGCTGGGTCCGGTGCTGGCGGCGCTGACCTTCGCGGTCATGGGCCCGTTCTCGACCGCCGAGCCGGGCGGCTCGGCGCTGCGGCTGGTGCTGCTGGCGGACCTGCTTTACCTGATCGTGCTGACCGGGCTGGTGGTGGCGCGCATGGCGCGCATCTTTGCCGCACGACGCAAATCCGCCGCCGGCTCGCGGCTGCATACGCGGCTGGTCGGCGTCTTTGCCACCATCGCGCTGGTGCCCACGGTGCTGGTGGCGCTGTTTGCCGGGCTGACGCTGAACATCGGGCTCGAGGGCTGGTTCTCGGGGCAGGTGCAATCGGTGGTGGCCAGTTCGCTTTCCGCCGCCGAGGCCTATCAGGAAGAGCACCGCCGCGACCTGACCAATGACGCCAAGCTGCTGGCCGGCGCGCTGATGCAGGAGGTGCGGCGCAAGCCGCTGCTGGACGACGGCGACCTGCGGCTGCTGCTGACGGAGTATCAGAGCAAGATCCAGCGCGGGCTGCGCGAGGCCTATGTCATCGACGGCAGCGGCACCATCCGCGCCCGCGGCGAGCGCAGCTATCAGTTCTGGTACGAACAGCCGACGCCCGCCGAGTTCGACGAGGCCGCGAGCCAGGGGCTGGTGCTGATCGAGGACTGGAAGAACAACGAATTCCGCGCGCTGGTGCCGCTGACGCCGCTGGCCGACCGCTATCTCTACGTCACCCGCGACGTGGACGGCAAGCTGCTGGGCCTGCTCGACGACACCCGGCAGACCGTCGGCGACTACCAGCGGCTGGAAAAGGAACGCGGCCGCATCCTGCTGGAATTCTCGCTGGTCTACCTGGGCTTCGCGCTTTTGCTGGTGGCGGCGGCGATGTGGCTGGGGCTGTGGTTCGCCGACCGGCTGTCGCGCCCGATCGGCCGGCTGGCCGAGGCATCCGAGCAGGTGGGCGAGGGCAACCTGGACCTACAGATCCCCGAGCCCGACACCGGGGACGAGATCCAGACCCTGGGCCAGGCCTTCAACCGCATGACCCGGCAACTGAAGCAGCAGCGGCTGGAGCTGGTCGAAAGCTATCGCACCGCCGACGACCAGCGCCGGCTGTTCGATTCGGTGCTGTCCTCGGTCACCGCCGGGGTGATCGGCCTGGACGCGGCGGGCGAGATCGACTTCCTGAACCGCTCGGCCGCGCGGCTGCTGGGGCTGGATCCGGCGGCGGCGCATGACCGGCTGCTGTCCGATGCGGTGCCGGAATTCGCCCCGCTGTTCCAGCGGCTGGAGCATTCCGTCGCCGAATCGGTGCAGGACGAGATCCGCCTGACCCGCGAGGGCCGCGTCGAAAGCCTGCTGGTGCGCATGGCGATCCGGCGCGGCGCGGCCGGCGGCCTTGAGGGCTATGTCGTGGCGCTGGACGACGTGACCGACCTCGTCTCGGCGCAGCGCATGGCGGCCTGGGGCGACGTGGCGCGGCGGGTGGCGCATGAGATCAAGAACCCGCTGACCCCGATCCAGCTTTCGGCCGAGCGGCTGAAGCGCAAGTTCGCCCCGGTCGCCGGCGACGATGCCGAGGCGCTGGAGCAGCTGACCGGTGTCATCATCCGCCAGACGGGCGACCTGCGCCGCATCGTCGACGAATTCAGCCGTTTCGCCCGGATGCCCGAGCCGGACCGCAAGGAAACCGACCTCGCGAAGCTTCTGCGCGACAGCGCGCTGATGCAGCGCGACGCGCTGCAAGGCGCGCTGGTCGCCGACATTCCCGAGCAGCCGGTGATCGTCGATGCCGATGCGGGCATGATGGGGCAGGTCTTCACCAACCTCCTGAAGAACGCCGGCGAGGCGCTGGACGAGCTGCGCCCCGCCCCGCCCGAGGGCTGGCAGCCCAGGGTCGCGGTCCAGATGCTGGCCGCGCCCGATGCGGTGACCATCCGCATCACCGACAACGGCCCGGGCCTGCCCGAGGACCGCACCCGGCTCTTCGAGCCCTATGTGACGATGAAGCCCGGCGGCACCGGCCTCGGGCTGCCCATCGTCAAGAAGATCGTCGAGGAACATGGCGGCAGCCTGTCCCTGACCGACGCCCCCGACGGACAGGGCGCCATGGCCGAAATCCGCCTGCCGCGCGAGCGCCAGCCGGTGCGCCTGTCCACACGACGCCAGAAACACGAGCAGGAAACAACAAAATGAGCGATATTCTGATTGTCGATGACGAGCGGGACATCCGCGAACTGATTTCCGACATCTTGCGCGACGAGGGCTATGCGACCCGCCTCGCCGCCAATTCCGACCAGGCGGTGGCCGAGCTGAACCTCTCGGAGCCGGCGCTGATGATCCTCGACATCTGGCTGAAGGACAGCAAGATGGACGGGATCGACATCCTGAAACAGGTCAAGCGCAACAACCCGGACGTGCCGGTGGTCATCATCTCGGGCCATGGCAATATCGAGATCGCGGTCGCGGCGATCAAGCAGGGCGCCTATGACTTCATCGAGAAGCCCTTCAACATCGACCAGCTGCTGGTGGTGATCCGCCGCGCGATGGAGGCCTCGCGGCTGCGCCACGAGAATGCGACGCTGAAGCGGGTCGAGGCGCGGGCGGCCGAGATGCTGGGCAATTCCGCGCCGTTCCGGCGGCTGCGCGAACAGCTCGACAAGGTGTCGAAGTCGAACGGCCGCATCATGCTGACCGGCGAGCCGGGGGCGGGCAAGGAAAGCGCCGCGCGCTACATCCACGCCCACAGCCCGCGCGCCCGCGAACCCTTCGTCACCGTGCCCTGCGCCACCATCGAGCCCGACCACATGGAAGAGGTGCTCTTCGGCCGCGAAACCTCGGAACGCGGCATCGAGCCCGGGCTCCTGGAACAGGCGCATGGCGGGGTGATCTATTTCGACGAGGTGGCGGACATGCCGCTGGGCACCCAGCCCAAGATCCTGCGCGTGCTGACCGAACAGCAATTCCAGCGCGCCGGCGGCACGGACAAGGTGCGGGTCGACCTGCGGGTGATCTCCTCGACCAACCGCGACCTGGCGGTGGAAATCGCCGCCGGCCGCTTCCGCCAGGAACTCTACGACCGGCTGAACGTGGTGCCGGTGGCGGTGCCCTCGCTGGCCGAGCGCCGCGACGACATCCCGACGCTGGCCGGGCATTTCATCGAGGTCTTCCACGCGACCCAGGGCCTGCCGCAGCGCGCCCTGCCCGAGGAAACCTGCGCCGCGCTGCAGGCGATGAACTGGCCGGGCAACATCCGCCAGCTGCGCAACGTGATCGAGCGGGTGCTGATCCTGGGCGACGGCCCGGGCCCGATCCTGCCCTCGGAACTGGAAACCCAGAACGGCGGCGCCAGCACCGGCGAGGCCCTGGCGCTGGGCCCGCAGATCACCAGCCTGGCGCTGCGCGAGGCGCGCGAGCTCTTCGAGCGGGAATACCTGCTGGCACAGATCAACCGCTTCGGCGGCAACATCAGCCGCACGGCGCAATTCGTCGGCATGGAACGCTCGGCGCTGCATCGCAAGCTGAAATCGCTCGGCGTGGTCGGCGGCGTGCGCGTCGAGGAGGAGATGATGGGGAAGTGACCCCAGCCCTGCGCCGGTTGCGCGGTCGCATGGGTATTTGGAAAACGGTGAATGAGAAAGGTTGCGCCCCAGACCGCCGGGAGGCCAAGGCTTGGATTCCAGGGCGATCCGGGGCGCTTCACCGTTTGCGGTCATCGGCTCCCCAGCCTGTACCGCATGACTGGCTTAGCGTGCAAAGGTTAAGAAACGGCTAATCGCTTTCACCGTTTTTCAAATACCCATGCGACAGCGAAGCTTCGGCCTGCCTGCTATTCCTCGCCGCACTTTTCCCAGTATCCGTCGCGGGAACGCCGCGCTAGGATCGCGCTTCACGAAGGGCATGAACCGGGGCCGGAATGAAGATCATCATCTGCGGAGCGGGGCAGGTCGGCTGGCACATCGCCCGCCATCTCGCCGGCGAGCGCAACGATGTCACCATCATCGACACCAACGCCGAGCTGATCCGGCGCGCCACCGACGCGCTGGACGTCCAGGGCGTGACCGGCTTCGCCAGCCATCCCGACGTGCTGGACCGCGCCGGCGCCCGCGACGCCGACCTCATCATCGCCGCCACCCATTCGGACGAGGTGAACATGGTCACCTGCCAGGTGGCGCATTCCGTCTTCCAGGTGCCGAGAAAGATCGCGCGGCTGCGCAGCCCGGCCTATCTCGATGCGATCTGGTCGGATCTCTATCGCACCGACCACCTGTCCATCGACGTGGTCATCAGCCCCGAGCGCGAGGTGGCGCGGGCGGCGATCCAGCGGCTGTCGGCGCCCTCGACCTTCGATGCCGAGACCTTCCTCGACGGCCGGCTGCACCTGCTGGGCATCGTGCTCGACCCCGACAGCCCGGTGCTGAACACGCCGCTGCGGCAGCTGAACGAGATGTTCACCAGCCTCAGCGCCATCGTCAGCGGCGTCCGGCGCGGCGGGCGGCTGTTCGCGCCCGAGCCGGGCGACCAGCTGTTCGACGGCGACCAGGTCTATGTCTTCACCCGCACCGAGGACGTGCCGCGCACGCTGGAAATCTTCGGCAAGCCCGCCGCGCGACAGGAAAGCGTCGTCATCATCGGCGCCGGCAATGTCGGCCTTGCCGTGGCCCAGGCGCTGGAGGCCCGGCCCGAGCGGGTGCGCGTCAAGCTGATCGAGCGCTCGCGCGGTCGGGCCGAGGATGCCGCCGATGCGCTGAACCGCACCATCGTGCTGAACGGCGACGGGCTTTCGGCCGAACTGCTGGAAGAGGCCGCCGTGCCGCGCGCCGACGCGGTGCTGGCGATCACCGATGACGACAAGACCAATATCCTGGCCGCCGTGCGCGCCAAGCAGGCGGGGGCGAAGCTCGCCATCTCGCTGGTGAACGACCCGACCTTGATGTCGTTGATGGAGCCCCTGGACATCGACGCCTTCATCAACCCGCGCGCCAGCACGGTCTCGACCATCCTGCGCCATATCCGCCATGGCCGCGTGCGCGACATCTATTCCATCGGCGATGCCGAGGCCGAGGTGATCGAGGCGCAGGTGCTTTCGACCTCGCCCATCGCCGGGCGCGCCCTGCGCGACATCGAATTCCCCGAGGGCGCGCTGATGGGCGCCGTCCAGAAGGGCGAGCGCGTGGTCAAGCCCACCGGCGACCTGCGCATCGAAGAGGGCGACATCGTGGTGATCTTTGCCCTGACATCCGACGTCCCCGAGGTCGAGCGCCTGCTTCAGGTCTCGATCGACTTCTTCTGAGGCCGCGATGGGGTGGCTGACGCGCCTGCCCTTGATGGTGGTCCTGACCGGGATCGGCGGAGCGGCGATGGTGCTGCCCGGGCTTTACGCCCATGCCACCGACCAGCACAAGATCGGCTCGATCTTCCTGGGCTGCGCCGGGCTGGTCGTGCTCTTGTCGGCGATCCTGGGGCTGGCCACCGCCGAAAGGCCGGCCGGGCCGCAGGCGCGCAGCGTGCTTCTGGCCATGCTCGGCACCATGGCGGTGCTGCCGGCGGCGCTGGCGGTGCCCTTTGCGCTGGCGCTGCCCGACACCGGCTTCTTCAACGCCTGGTGGGAGATGATCTCCTGCCTGACCACCACCGGCGCCTCGCTTTACGCCGCCGACCTGCTGGCGCCGCCCCTGCACCTGTGGCGGGCGCTGGTCGGCTGGCTGGGCGGGCTGTTCATGCTGATCGCCGCCGTGGCGCTGCTGGCGCCCCTGCGGGTCGGCGGGTTCGAGATCCTGTCCTCGCCCTATGGCCGCAGCGAGCGCTTCGAGCGGCTGCCGCGCTCGACCGAATCGCGGCCGGTGGTGACGCATCTCTCGGCCCCCGCCTTCCAGACCGAGCTGGTCGACCCGGTGCATCGGGTGATCCGCGCCGCCCGGGCGGTGTTTCCGCTTTACGCCGGGCTGACGCTGCTGATGTGGACGGTGCTGCTGATGCTGGGCGAGACCGGGCTCATCGCCCTGACCCGGGCGCTGGGCACGCTCTCGACCAGCGGCATCAGCCCGGTGAACGGCCCGGCCGGGCAGGGCAGCGGCATCGCCGGGGAAATGGTGATCTTCCTGTTCCTGATCCCGGCGCTGTCGCGCCGCTTCTGGCCCGGCGGCGGCGAGCTGACCGTCAGCGACAGCTGGCGCGGCGACCCCGAGCTGCAGATGGCGGCGGGGGTGGTGCTGATGGTCTCGGCCATGCTGTTCCTGCGCCATTTCGCCGGCGCCATCGGCGTCTCGCCCCAGGGTGCCAAGGGCGTGCTGGAAACGCTGGACAGCGCGCTGTCCGCCGCCTGGGGCGGCATCTTCAACGGGCTCAGCTACCTGACCACGACCGGCTGGAATTCGGTCGAATGGCAGGGCGCGCGCAACTGGTCGGGGCTTTCCTCGCCCGGGCTGATGCTGGCGGGGCTGGCCATGATGGGCGGCGGCGTCGCCACCACGGCCGGCGGGGTGAAGCTCCTGCGGGTCTATGCCCTGGCGCGGCACTCCGAGCGCGAGCTGGAAAAGATCGTCCATCCCAGCTCCGTCGGCGGCGGCGGGCTGATGGCGCGGCGGCTGCGGCGCGAGGGGGCCTATCTCGCCTTCATCTTCTTCATGCTCTTCGCCAGCTCCATCGCGGTGACGGTCATGCTGATCTCGCTGCAGCAGATCGAATTCGACACGGCGACGATCCTGTCGATCGCGGCGCTGACGAATACCGGCCCGCTGGCCGGCGCAATCCCGCTGACGCCGACCTTCCAGGGCTCGGCCGGCATGGCGGGCGCGCCCTGGGAAGGTTGGGCCGGCCTGCCCGGGCTGACCAAGGCGGTGCTGGCGGCGGCGATGATCGTCGGGCGGCTCGAGACGCTGGCGATCCTGGCGCTGTTCTCGCCCGAATACTGGCGCCGTTAGCGCCGATCACCGGCTTGCAAGCGCCCCGCGCCTCGCCTAAGTCTTGAAAACCAGCGATAAGAACAAGGTGCATCGAATGGCCGGCGACAAACAGAACCTCCAGGACGCTTTCCTGAATCATGTCCGCAAGGGCAAGGTTCCGGTGACGATTTTTCTTATCAATGGTGTGAAACTGCAGGGCGTCATCACCTGGTTCGACAATTTCTGCGTGCTGCTGCGCCGGGACGGCCAGTCGCAGCTTGTCTACAAGCATGCGATCTCGACCATCATGCCCGGCCAGCCGATCAGCCTTTACGACGGCGAGGATTGATTGGCCGAGCTGTCGGAAACGCAAGAGCGGCCGACCCGCGCCTATGTGATCCATCCGGATCTGGGCAATGCACGCACCCGCCGCTCGCCCGAGCTGGCGCTGGAAGAGGCCGTGGCCCTGGCCCATGCGCTGCCGGCGATCGAGGTGACGGGCGCCGAGGTGGCGCGGCTGCGCAACCCCGATGCCGGCATGCTGTTTTCCAAGGGCAAGCGCGAAGAGATCGGCGAACATCTGAAGGCGGCGGCGGAGGGCGAGGGCGCCGAGCTGGTGCTGATCGACGGGCCGGTGACGCCGGTCCAGCAGCGCAACCTGGAAAAGGAATGGGGCGTCAAGATCCTGGACCGCACCGGGCTGATCCTGGAGATCTTCGCCGACCGGGCGCAGACCCGCGAGGGGGTGCTGCAGGTGGAATTGGCGGCGCTGGCCTATCAGCGCACCCGGCTGGTGCGGGCCTGGACCCACCTGGAACGCCAGCGCGGCGGATTGGGCTTCGTCGGCGGCCCCGGCGAGACCCAGATCGAGGCCGACCGCCGCGCCATCGACGAACAGATGGTGCGGCTGCGCCGGCAGCTGGAGCGGGTGGTCAAGACCCGCGAACTGCACCGCAAGGCCCGCGCCAAGGTGCCCTATCCCATCGTGGCGCTGGTGGGTTACACCAATGCCGGCAAGTCCACGCTGTTCAACCGGCTGACCGGGGCCGAGGTGCTGGCGCAGGACCAGCTTTTCGCCACGCTGGACCCGACCATGCGGCAGATGGTGCTGCCGGGCGGCCGCCGGGTGATCCTGTCCGACACCGTGGGCTTCATCAGCGACCTGCCGCATGAGCTGGTCGCCGCCTTCCGCGCCACGCTGGAAGAGGTGCTGGCCGCCGACCTGATCCTGCACGTCCGCGACATCTCGCATCCCGAAACCGAGGAACAGGCCGGCGACGTGGGCGAGATCCTCGAATCGCTGGGCGTCGAGGAGGACGTGCCGCTGATCGAGGTCTGGAACAAGATCGACGCGCTGTCGCCCGAAACCCGCGCCGCCCTGCGCCGCACCGACGCCCGCACCGAGGGCGTGCAGGCGATCTCGGCGCTGTCGGGCGAGGGCATCGCGGACCTGCTGGCCGCCGTCGATGCGCGCCTGGCCGAGGCGCTGGACGAACCGTCCGAGGAGGCCGAGCTGCGCCTGCCCGCCGAGGACGGCCGCCGCCGCGCCTGGCTGCATCGCCAGGGCATTGTCGTTTCAGAGGAAATGACGGAGACCGGCGTGCACCTGCTGGTGCGCTGGACCGCGCGACAGAAGGCGGAATTCGCGGCGCTGTAATTCGCGGGATCGGTGCCCGTCATGCGTAACGCAGGTGTCTTCTTTGTTGCTTAAATACCCATGCGGCGGCTCCAGCGGCGCTGTCCTATGGGTATTTGAACAACGAAGAAAAGCCACACGGCCGCTTTCCCGGGGCGGCCGTTGCAGCATCAGGCGGGCAGGGCGTCCAGCTCGTGCCGCCAGGGCGGGTTGGCGCCGGGGCGTGAGACGGTGATCGCCGCCGCGCGGGTGCCGAGCGTCAGCGCCCGCAGCAGGGTTTCCGGGGTCAGGGCGGCGATGCCCGCGCGGCTGAGCGCGCCCGACTGGTGCAGCGCCGCCAGCACGCCCGCGTTGAAGGTGTCGCCGGCGCCGATGGTGTCGGCGACCTCGACCCGCGTGGCGGGGGCGTCGAGCGGCGCGCCCTGCCAATGCGCCCGCGCCCCGGCCGAGCCGCCGGTCTGCAGCACCACCTTCGCCCCCTTGGCGAGGATGGCGGCGGCGGCTTCCTCGAAGCGCGCGCCCGGCATCAGCCATTCCAGGTCGTCGCCCGAGAGCTTGACCAGGTCGGCCCGCGCCAGCAGGCGCTCCAGCCGGGCGCGATAGCCGGTCTCGTCGCTGATGAAGAAGGGGCGGATGTTCGGGTCGAGCATGACCGGGACGCGGGGGTGCAGCCGTTCGACCAGCGCCTCGATCGCCGCGCCGCAGGGGTCGGGCACCAGGCTGATGCCGCCCACGAACAGGGCCGAGACCGATTCGGGGATCTCGGGCAGGTCTTCGGGCGCCAGCATCCGGCCGGCCGAGCCTTCGTCGTAGAAGGCATAGCGCGCCTCGCCCCCGGTCAGGGTGACGAAGGCCAGGGTGGTCAGCCGGTCGCTGCGCGGGCAGAGGCCGGTGTCGACATGCGCCTCGGCCAGCGGGCGCAGCAGCATCTCGCCGAAGCCGTCGCGCGAGATCGGCCACAGGTAGCCGGTCGGCGCGCCGATGCGGCCCAGGGCGATGGCGGTGTTGTAGACCGCGCCGCCGGGCAGCGGCCGGTAATGGGCGCCCTCGGGCACCATGTCGATCAGCGATTCACCGGCGCACAGGATCATGACGCCCCCCTCCCTCAAGGTCCGTTGTCCGACTGATAGCGGTAACTGCCGCTGATGGAAATATCCGGCGTGAGCGCGCCGGCCCCGATCCGCACATAGCCGCCGCGTTCGTTCAGCCACAGCAGGGCGGCGACGACCGCCAGGGCCAGCAGCACGGCCAGCGTGATTTTCCACACCGACCAAGGCCGCTCGCCCTGCACGCGGCCGGACTGGCCGTTGACCACGAAGCGGTAGCTCTGGCCGTTGTAGCGATAGGCGGCGGTCCAGACCGGCAGCAGGATATGCTTGAAGCTCTCGTCCGCGTAGCGGGTCTGGATGCTGGCGATCTGCTGTTCGTTGCCGCCGATGGCGCGGCGCACGTCCATGGCGATCACGCCGGCCATTTCCTGGCGCGCGATGTCATGGCCGGCGGCCAGCGGGATGGTGTAGCCCTCGGCCAGGAAGCCCGCGAGGTATTCCGGGCTGTAGGGCACCAGATGCGACAGGTCCCAGGGTGCCAGGGCATCGGTGATGCGGCGCGGCAGGGCGCTGGCCGCCAGCACCAGCACGTCGTCGAAATTCCGCGCCACCTGGCCCGAGACCGGCGTCCAGCGCGTGCGGCGCACCTGTTGCGCCACGCGCTGCTGGCGGCCGTTGACCGTCTGCGTGACATAGACGGTTTCGTAATACCAGTCGCCGCGCGCGCCGCTGTATTGCGAGCGCGTGTCGGCGTCGAAGGTCCAGAAGGGCGAATAGACCCCGTTCATCCTTTTGCCGCGCCGGGCATAGGCGGTCAGGCCCGAGGGCGCGAACCACAGGTCTTTCATCCAGTCGTCGAGCGCCGATTTCGCCTGCGCCTCGGTGATGACGAAGGGCAGCACGCCCTGCGGCTTCAGCTGCCTCGTGGCGCCGGTGTCGGTGACGACCGGCGTGGCGCAGAACGGGCAGGTCGAGGCGTGCTGGTCCGAGGTGATCTCGACCTTGGCGCCGCAATTCGGGCAGGAGAGGGTGCGGACGGTTTCGGCCAGGTCGGACCCTGCGTCGAGGCGCAGCCCCTGTTCCAGCGGGATCTCGCGCAGGTCGGACTTGTGGCCGCTGTCCCATTGCAGCGCGCGGCCGGTCGAGGGGTCGTTCAGGATGACCCGGTCGCCCCAGGGCCCCTGCGCCGCCTGCCGGGCGGGGGCGCGGGCGGGGCCGGGGCCGATATGCTGCTCGTGCCCGCAATAGGGGCAGACCAGGCTTTGCTGGCCGGGCGAGAATTCCAGGCTCGCGCCGCAATTCTCGCACGGATAGCGGTATTCCGATGGTGGTGTCGGCATGCGTCAGCCCTTGGGCACCGGGGGCGGCGGCGGGGGCGGGGCGATGGTAAAGAGCTGGGCCAGTTCGGCCACATCCTCGGCCGGTTTCCAGCCGTCCTGGCCCGGGGTCCAGACCAGGGTTTCGCGCGAAAAGCCGCCCTGCTGCGCCAGCCGGCCCAGATGGGCGCGGCCATAGGGGCCTTGCGCGGCGCCGTCGACGGCGATGTGCCAGACGGTTTCGGGATGCAGCGGCGGCGGGCTCTGCGGGGCCTGCTGCTGGGGCACGGCGCCCCAGGGACCGCGCTGCGCCATGGCGGCGCCCAGCCCCACGCCCAGCCCGGCGCCGATGCCCGCGCCCATCCCTGCACCCGCGCCGCCCGGCTGTTGCGAGGCGTTCAGCATCGCCTCGGAGGCGGCGTATTGGCCGAAGCGGTTCAGGTCGCCGACGATGCCCATCGAGGTGCGCTTGTCGAGCATCCTTTCCACCTCGTCGGGCAGGCTGATGTTCTCGACATAGAATTCCGGGATGGTCAGGCCGTATTCGGCGACCGTCGGGCTGATCGCCTTGGCGACCAACTGGCCGAATTGCGCCGTGTTCGCCGCCATGTCGAGCACCGGGATGCCCGAGCCCGCGATCATGCGCGAGAATTCCTGTACGATGATGTTGCGCAGCTGGAAGGTGATCTCGTCCTTGGTGAATTCGCCGTCGGTGCCGACGATCTCGGTCATGAAGCGCCCGGGGTCGGTCACGCGCATGGAATAGGTGCCGAAGGCGCGGATGCGCACCGGGCCGAATTCGGGATCGCGGGCGATGACCGGGTTCTTGGTGCCCCATTTCAGGTCGTTGAAGCGGGTGGTGTTGACGAAATAGATTTCCGACTTGAAGGGGCTGCGGAAGCCGTGGTCCCAGTGCTGCAGCCGGGTCAGGATCGGCAGGTTGTTCGTTTCCAGCATGTAGAGGCCGGGCTGGAACACGTCGGCAAGCTGCCCTTCGTGGATGAAGACGGCGGCCTGGCCCTCGCGCACGGTCAGCTTGGCGCCGTATTTGATTGCCTTGCCGACGGTCGGGAAGCGATAGACCATGGTGTCGCGGCTGTCGTCGGTCCATTCGATGATCTCGATGAACTCGCCGCCGAGGATGTTGAAGAGCGACATGGGAGCCTCGTCCTTGGGATGCTCTCAGACGTTAGCGCAGGGCGGCGGGTCGATCCATTCCCCTTTGCTGTCGCCGAGGAAATCCAGAAAATAGGCTACCGTCTGGCCCTGCACATCGTCGAGACGGAAGAACTCGTAGCCGCCATCCCCGTGGCCGCTTCTGGAGGTTGGTACCTGGGTGCCGTCGGGCAGGGTCACGATAGTGGGCAAGCCTCGTAGCGGCAGCTGGCTGGAGAGAGCGTCGTAAAGGTCGCTGCCGCGGGCTTCCAGCTGTTCGAACAAGCCGTTCAGCGCCCGGTTGCCTGTTGCCGTCACAATCGACGCGAGCCCGGTATCGACGCCGATCGCGCCCAGAGATTCGCCGCAGACTGGCGCATTGTCGGCCATGACCAGCGCGATGGCAGCGACATCATGACCGTTTTTGCCTGCCAGCACGGTGTAGAAACGCGCGTCCGGCGCCGGCGGGGTCGGCGCGGGCTTGGTGGCAAAGCCGGTCAGCGGGTCCAGCGCCACGATGCCGCTGCCGTCCAGCGGATAGGGGCCGATGTCGCGGCCGATGCGGTCGGGGTCGCCCGAGCGGTCGATCAGCCATTGCACCGCGCCCGGCAACGCATCCGCCGCCGCTGGGCCGGTGCCGAGAAGGCAGGGCGGTCAGCAGCAGGGCCGGCAGGGCGGCGCTTCGCGTCAAATCTCGGTCCCCAGCAGCTCGCGGGCGATCTGCAAGACGATGGGGCGGGCCTCGGCCTCGGACATGCCGGGGCGCAGGCGCGGGTCGTAGAGGATCTTCAGCAACAGCTCGTCATGCCGGGTCAGATAGGCGAATTCCTCGTCGTCGTTGAAGACCGAGGGCCGCGCACGCGGGCTGTCATTGGCAAGGCCCATGCCCTGCGCCAGTTCCTCATGCATGCAGGAGCGGCGCAGGCGCGGCGGCAGCTCGGCCCGGACCAGCGCCACGGCCTGCGAATAGACCGGCGAGCTGCCGCTGGAATAGGCGAAAACCGTGCAATAGTTCTGCGGCACCAGGTCGCGCAGGGCGGCGATGTCGCCCTCGGGGATGCCGGGCACCAGGCTGGCCAGCCGGGGGCCGATGGCGCGGCGCTCGTCCTCGCTGAGGATCAGCACCTGGAAATTGCCCGCGGCGCCGGTCAGCCCGACCGGATGGCCGCTGACCCGTTGCAGCCGGGCGGCGAAATCGGCGATCTCGGCGCGGTCGCGGTTGCGCTGCACCGGCGCGACCGAGTCGCCGAACTCCAGCCGGATCGCCACCGGCTGCTGCCAGCGGCGCAGCGGCGCGGGCGTCGGGCGCGAGATCAGCTTGCCGCCCTGGCGCAGGTATTCGTCATGCAGGGCGACCTCGACGAAATCCTCGGCCAGCTTCTCGGGCGTCAGGGCGATGTCGCTGCCGTCGTCGGTGCGCAGCCGGCCGCGCGCGATCAGCGCCTGTTCGATGCCGGCCAGATAGTCGCGCATGTTGCGGCTGGCGGGGGTATTGGCGGCCACATCGGCGCGGGCGGCGGCGGCGCGGGCGGTTTCGGCACGCTCGCGGCGCAGGGCGGCCTGGTCGGCGCGGGGCGGTTCGGGACGCTCGGGCGGCGGCACCTCGACCGCGGGCGGCGGGGTCTCGGGCTCGGGCGGTTGGTCCGAGCAGGCGGCCAGCGCCAGCAGCAGCGCGAGCGCCAGGCAGGAGCGGGCCGGCCCGGTCACGGCGCTTGCGTCGGGCTGGGGGTGCGGGGGCTGGCCGAGGCGAGGGTCTGGCGCAATTCGCTCTCCATCGTGCGCAGATCCTCTTCGGCGGCGGCGCGGCGAGCGCGGCCCTCGTCGGCGATGCGCAGGCTGTCCTCGATGGTCGAGATCAGCTCGGCATTGGCGGTGCGCACCGCCTCGATGTCGAAGACGCCGCGCTCCAGCTGGGTGCGGATCTGAGCATTGGCCTGGCGCAGGTTCTTCGCGTTGGCGGTCAGCAGGTCGTTGGTCAGGTCGTTTGCCTCCTTGACCGCGCGGGCGGCCTCGGCGCCGCGCTGGATGGTGACGGCCTGCGCCAGCTGCGTTTCCCACAGCGGCACCGTGTTCACCAGCGTGGAATTGATCTTTGTCACCAGGGACTTGTCGTTTTCCTGCACCAGCCGGATCGAGGGCAGCGACTGCATCGTCACCTGCCGCGTCAGCTTCAGGTCATGCACCCGGCGTTCAAGGTCGTCGCGGGCCGCGCGCAGGTCGCGCAGCTCTTGCGCGGCCATGACCTTGTCGGGCTCGGGCGCGGCCTCGACGGCGGCCTGTTTGGCGGGAATGTCCTCGCGGTCGATCTGCGCCAGCTTGTGCTCGCCCGCAGCGATATAGAGCGCGAGCTCGTCATAGAAGTTCAGCGTGCGGTCATAGAGCAGGTCCAGCGACTTGATGTCCTTCAGCAGCCGGTGCTGATGCTGGTCCAGCTCGACGGTGATGCGGTCGATCTGCGATTGCACCTGTTCGTAATTGGCGACGAATTTCGCGAAGGGCGCAGCGCGGCCCATCAGCTTTTCCCACCAGCTGCGCTGGCGGCGCACGTCGAGTTCGGTGACGGAAAAGCCGCGGATGGTGGTCACGATCTCGCGCAGCGACTCGCCGGCCGGGCCCACGTCCTTGTTCTTGACGTCGGCCAGCATGGCCTGGCTGATTTCCTGCAGCTCGTTCTGGGCGCGGGCGCCGAAATGCACGATCGAGCCCGAGTCCCGGATGTCGATCTCGTCCATGCGCTGGCGGATCTGCGCGGCCACGGCCGGGTCGGCCTGTTCCAGCGGCGGCACGGCGGCCGGGGGCTCGGGCAGGATCACCGAGGTCACGGTCTGGATCTCGTCCAGGGCGGCTTGGGCATTGGCCTGCGTCTGCGAGGTCATCCGGCTTCGTCCTTTTCTGTGCGGGCGTGCTGCGGGTGCAGAATAGGCGGATTTGCGGCAAGTTCAACGACAGAGCGCCGCCCAGGCCGCCGGCTTGGCGTTGCGTGGCCGGCGGGCCGCGTGTAGAACCTGCGCGATTGAGCCTTGGGAAGGAGCCCCTTGCATGCGCAGAGTTGTCGTCACCGGACTGGGGATGGTCACGCCGCTGGCCTGCGGAGTCGAAGAGACCTGGACCCGGCTGCTGGCCGGAGAATCCGGCGCCGGACCGATCACCCGCTTCGACACCTCGGGCGTGCAGACGAAATACGCCTGCGAGATTCCCTTCGGCGACGGCACGGGCGGCACCTTCAACCCCGACGAGTGGATGGAGCCCAAGGACCGGCGCAAGGTCGACGATTTCATCCTGTACGGCATGGCCGCCGCGACGCAGGCGGTGCGCGATTCCGGCTGGGAGCCGATGAGCGAGGCCGATTGCGAGCGCACCGGCGTGCTGATCGGCTCGGGCATCGGCGGGCTGTCGTCGATTGCCGATACCGCCGTGCTGATCAAGGAACGCGGTGCGAAACGGGTCTCGCCCTTCTTCATTCCGGGCGCGCTGATCAACTTGGTCTCGGGCCAGGTCTCGATCCGCTTCGGCTTCAAGGGGCCGAACCATGCGGTGGTCACCGCCTGCTCGACCGGCGCCCATGCCATCGGCGACGCGGCGCGGCTGATCATGCTGGGCGATGCCGACGTGATGGTCGCGGGCGGCACCGAAAGCCCGATCTGCGAGATCGGCATCGCCGGCTTCAACGCCTGCAAGGCGCTGTCGACCAAGCGCGAGGACGACCCCAAGGCCGCCAGCCGCCCCTGGGACGAGGACCGCGACGGCTTCGTCATGGGCGAGGGCGCCGGCGTCGTCGTGCTGGAGGAATACGAGCACGCCAAGGCCCGCGGCGCCAAGATCTATGCCGAGATCCTGGGCTATGGCATGTCGGGCGACGCCTATCACATCACCGCCCCCAGCGAGGATGGCGACGGCGGTTTCCGCAGCATGACCAATGCCTTGGCGCGCGCGAACCTGTCGCCGGCCGATATCGACTACATCAATGCGCATGGCACCTCGACCATGGCCGACGTGATCGAGCTGGGCGCGGTCGAGCGGCTCTTGGGCGAGGCGGCGGGCAATGTGGTGATGTCCTCGAC
This sequence comes from Paracoccus sp. N5, assembly GCF_000371965.1. Lineage (NCBI taxonomy): Bacteria > Pseudomonadati > Pseudomonadota > Alphaproteobacteria > Rhodobacterales > Paracoccaceae > Paracoccus > Paracoccus sp. N5. The sequence goes on from NZ_AQUO01000001.1 coordinate 2,111,615, forward strand.
CAAGTCGAGCATCGGGCACCTCCTGGGCGCGGCCGGCGCGGTCGAGGCGATCTTCTGCATCCTGGCGCTGCGTGACCAGATCTGCCCGCCGACGATCAACCTGGACAATCCGGCGCGCGAGACTCCGGTCGATCTGGCCGCCAATGCCGCCGTGCGCCGCAAGGTGGATTACGTGCTGTCGAACAGCTTCGGCTTCGGCGGCACCAACGCCAGCCTGGTGATGGGGCGGGTCCGGGAATGATCTGGCGCCATATCGCGTCGAATTTCCTGACGCTGCTGATCGTGATCCTGATCGCGGTCGCGGCGGCGATCGCTTGGGCCAAGCATCAATACGTGGCCCCGGGCCCCAGCGCCACCGCCGCCTGCGTGCGGGTGGCGCCGGGCGCCAGCCTGAGCGCGGTCAGCGAGCAGCTGGCCGATCAGGGCGTGGTCTCGAACGCCTATATCTTTCGGGCGGGCGCGGATTACGCCGGGAAATCGCGCGATCTGAAGTTCGGCAGCTATCTGGTGCCGCCGAAAAGCAGCATGGAGCAGGTGGTGGCGGTCATCACCGCCGGCGGGCCTTCGACCTGCGGCACCGAGGTGGTCTATCGCATCGGCGTGCGCGAGAATTCGGTCATCCTGCGCGACATCGACAGCGAGACCGGGCTGATGGCCGAGCAGGCGAAATACAACCCGGCGACCGAGCCCGCGCCGCAGGTGCTGGCCGATGCCGAGGCCCGCGCGGATTCGCGGCTGCGCATCAGCGTCGCCGAGGGCGTGACCAGCTGGCAGGTGGTCGAAGGGCTGAAGCAGGCCGGCTTCATGGATGGCACGGTGGCGAAGCTGCCGGCCGAGGGCAGCCTCGCCCCCGATACCTATGACGTGCAGAAGGGCGCCGACCGCGCCGCGCTGATCGCCGAGATGGAGAAGCGCCAAGCGGCGAGCCTGGCCGCGGCCTGGGAGAAGCGGGCCGAGGGGCTGCCCTATCAGACGCCCGAGGAGGCGCTGATCATGGCCTCGATCGTCGAGAAGGAGACGGCGGTGCCGGATGAGCGCCGCGTGGTGGCCAGCGTCTTCGTCAACCGGATGCGGCAGGGCATGCGGCTGGAGACCGACCCCACGGTGATCTATGGCATCACCAAGGGCGAGGGCGTGCTGGACCGCGGCATCCGCGGGTCCGAGCTGCGCCGGCGCACGCCCTACAACACCTATCAGATCGAGGGCCTGCCGCCGACGCCCATCGCCAACCCCGGCAAGGCCTCGATCGAGGCGGCACTGAATCCCGAGGCGACGGATTACCTGTTCTTCGTGGCCGATGGCTCGGGCGGGCACGCCTTTGCCCGCACGCTGGAGGAGCACAACCAGAACGTGAAGCGCTGGCGCGAGATCGAGCGGCAGCGCGGCCAGGCGATGTCTCCGGTCCAGGGCGACTGACCCCGGCCTTTGACAAGCGCGCGGCCGCGGGGCACCATCTGCGTCATTCCCTGTGACGGAGATGGTGCGATGAAACTGTCCGATCTTTTGTCCGGCCTGGCCGAGAATGCCCGCGGCTTCGAGACGCGGGTCAAGAAATGGCAGGAGGAGATGGAGGCCAAGGGCGACGGCCTGATGGCCAGTGCCCGGCGCTGGCAGGAGAATGCCAAGACCCGGCAGGAGAATGCCAAGACCCGGCAGGAGGATCTGAACAAGCAGATCCAGGGCTATCTGGACGATGCGAGCGAGAATGTCCGCTCGCAATGGGGCCAGATGCAGGAAGGCTGGGACGAGCAGGTCGCCAAGACCCGCGCCAAGGCCGAGGAGCTGCGCGCCAAGGCCGAATCCATGCAGGCCGAGGATTATGCCGACTGGTCCGAAGCCTATGCCGCGACCATGGTAAGCTATGCCCAGCAGATGCAGGACGAGGCCAGCACCGCCGTCGCCGCCGCCGCCGAGGCGCGCGCCAAGGCCGAGGCGCTGAAGAAATCCGGCTGATGCGGGGGCGATTCCCGAGCGATTCCGCCCGGTTTTCGGCCGCTGTTGCGCGGGTCGTGCGCTGGTGTTGCGCGGGTTAGTTCATTGTTTTTCAACGGGGATTAACGGGTGGTTGATCAACCCCTGGTTTTGCGTTGACTCACCGAACGCCCTAAAGTAGAACTTATCCATGCTGGGAGAAATGGGCAAGCGGCCGGGTCGGGCGACCTGAGGCCGCTTTTTTCATGTCTCGCTCGTGCGGACAGGCACACGAGGGCAGGGCGACACACGAATGACGATGAATTTCGATCCGGGGCCGGAGGCTCCGGAAGGGCCTTTCGTGCCCGGCGCCGGCATGGCGCCTGACATGAGCCCGGGCGCCGGCGGGGCGCCCGACATGAGCGTGGTCGAGATCGCGGACGGGCTGTTTTGGTCCTATGCGGCGGATCTGGACCGGCTTCGCCGCAAGATCACGGCGGGCGAGACCGGTGATTTGAAGGAATCCGGCAAGCTGGTGCGCGCCCTGCGGGACGCGACCCAGATGGTGCTGGAGGAAAGGAACAAGGTTGACAAGCTTCGCAAGGATGCTGCCGGACAGGTCGGTGCAGGCGCACTCGACCTTGTCGCGGCACGAGATGAAATCGGGCGCCGCCTGGCTTGCCTCCGCCGAGCCGGAGGAAGTTGACGAATTCCTGGGGGGGCTCAGCGACAATGCCCTGGCCGCGTTGCCGTGGCTGTTCGAGTTCTGGGCGCTGCCGCATCAGCTGCCGCCCGAGGGCGACTGGAAGACCTGGGTGATCATGGGCGGGCGCGGCGCGGGCAAGACCCGGGCCGGGTCCGAATGGGTGCGCGCGCAGGTCGAGGGGCCGACGCCGGACGCGCCGGGGCGGGCGCAGCGCGTGGCGCTGGTCAGCGAGACCTTCGACCAGGCGCGGGACGTGATGGTCTTTGGCGAGTCGGGCATCCTGGCCTGCTCGCCGCCCGACCGGCGTCCGGTCTGGGAGGCCGGGCGGCGGCGGCTGCTCTGGCCGAATGGCGCGACCGCGCAGGTCTATTCGGCGCATGAGCCCGAGGCGCTGCGGGGTCCGCAGTTCGACGCCGCTTGGGTCGATGAGCTGGCGAAGTGGAAGAAGGCCGAGGACAGCTGGGACATGCTGCAATTCGCGCTGCGGCTGGGGCAGCATCCGCAACAGGTCGTCACCACCACGCCGAAGAATGTCGCGGTGCTGAAGCGGATCCTGGGCAATGCCTCGACGGTCACGACCCATGCGCCGACCGAGGCGAACCGCGCCTATCTGGCCGAGAGCTTCCTGGCCGAGGTCGAGGCGCGCTATGCCGGGACGCGGCTGGGCCGGCAGGAGTTGGAAGGCTTGCTGCTGGAGGATGTCGAGGGGGCGCTGTGGACGACGGGCATGGTCGAGCGCTGTCGGGTCGAGACGGCGCCGCAGCTGTCGCGCATCGTGGTGGCGGTTGATCCGGCGGTGACCTCGGGCGCGGCTTCGGACGAATGCGGCATCGTCGTGGCGGGCGTGGTCAGCGCGGGGCCGATCACCGATTGGCGGGTCTATGTGCTGGAAGATGCCTCGGTCCGCGGCGGGCCGGTGGACTGGGCGCGGGCCGCCATCGCGGCGATGCAGCGCCATGGCGCCGAGCGGCTGGTGGCCGAGGTCAACCAGGGCGGCGATCTGGTCGAGAGCGTGATCCGCCAGGTCGATCCGCTGGTGCCGTTCCGGGCCTTGCGGGCCGGGCGCGGCAAGGGGCTGCGGGCCGAGCCGGTGGCGGCGCTTTACGAGCAGGGGCGGGTGCATCACCTGCGCGGCCTGGGCGCGCTGGAGGACCAGATGTGCCGCATGACGGTCGCGGGCTATGACGGCAAGGGCTCGCCCGACCGGCTGGATGCGCTGGTCTGGGCCATTCATGAGCTGGTGATCGAGCCCGGTGCGGCCTGGCGGCGCCCGGCGGTGCGGGGGCTCTAGGGGGCTCTGCCCCCACGTTTCGCTGGCCCCTCGATGGGGCCATCGAAACGTTCCCCCGGGGTATTTGGGAAACGGAGAAGGGCCTTTCGGGGCCTGCGAAGGGTCGCGGTCGCGGCCCTTTTTCATTGGAAATTCAGGAGGGACCGATGGCATTTCCCTGGTTCGGGCGAGCGGCTGCGCCCGCAAGATCGCCCGGCGTCGAGGTCGAGAGAAAGGCCAGCGCCGCGGGCAAGGTGGTGGCGCTGGCGGCAGGCTCGGGGCGGGTGGTCTGGTCGCCGCGCGACACGGTCAGCCTGACCCATGCCGGCTTTGTCGGCAATCCGGTCGGGTTCCGCGCCGTGCGGCTGATCGCCGAGGCCGCCGCGGCCGTGCCGCTGGTCTGTCAGGATCGCGAGCGGCGCTATGACGTGCATCCGGTTCTGGACCTGCTGCGCCGGCCCAATCCGGGGCAGGGCCGGGCCGAGCTGTTCGAGGCGCTGTTCGGGCAGGTGCTGCTGAGCGGCAACGGCTATCTGGAGGCCGTGGGCGAGGGTGCCAAGGGGCTGCCGGCCGAACTGCATGTGCTGCGCTCGGACCGGATGGCGGTGGTGCCGGGCGAGGATGGCTGGCCCTCGGCCTATGAATATGCGGTGGGCGGGCGCAAGTACCGTTTCGACATGGCGGGCAGTCCGGATCCGATCTGCCATATCCGCAGCTTCCATCCGCTGGACGATCATTACGGCTTGTCGCCGATGCAGGCGGCGGCGGTGGCGGTGGATGTGCACAACAGCGCATCCGGCTGGTCGAAGGCGCTGCTGGACAATGCGGCGCGGCCGAGCGGCGCCATCGTCTACAAGGGGGCGGACGGGCAGGGCAGCCTGTCGCCCGACCAGTATGACCGGCTGGTGACCGAGATGGAGATGCATCACCAGGGCGCGCGGAACGCCGGGCGGCCGATGCTGCTGGAGGGCGGGCTGGACTGGAAGCCGATGGGGTTCTCGCCCAGCGACATGGAGTTTCATGAGACGAAGCTGGCGGCGGCGCGGGAGATCGCGCAGGCCTTCGGGGTGCCGCCGATGCTGATCGGTATTCCGGGCGAGGCGACCTATGCCAATTACGCCGAGGCGCATCGGGCGTTTTACCGGCTGACCGTGCTGCCCCTGGTGGCGCGGGTGGCGAGTGCGGTGGCCTGGTGGCTGTCCGAGCATCTGGGCGCCGAGATCGACCTGCGGGCCGATCCGGACCAGGTTCCGGCACTGGCCGAGGAGCGCGACAGCCATTGGCGCCGCATCGACGCGGCGAGCTTCCTGACCGAGGCCGAGAAGCGCGCCGCCCTGGGTCTGCCGCCCTTGGCGGAGGGCTGAGATGGAGGGCTCGCGCTTCGTCAAGGAGCCCTTCGACTGGCACGACCAGCGTTTCGACACTCAGGAGCGGATCATGGCGCTGCAATTCGGCCAGGTCGAGCGGCGGCTGGAGCGGATCGAGGGGCTGATCGAGGGGCTGGAGCGGCGGCTGTGGATGACGGTCTATGGCGTCGTCGCCGTGATCCTGACCCAAGCCGTGCAGTCGATCCTGGCTTATACGCCGAAAGGAGGGTGACGTGAATTCAAAGGATTACGGCTTGGAGTTGAAGTATGCGGCCGGCGCCTCACTGGTGTCGGACGGCGCGCAGCTGGAAGGCTATGCCAGCCTGTTCGGCCTGGCCGACCAGGGCGGCGACATCGTCGTCAAGGGCGCCTATACCGCCAGCCTGAAGCGGCTGGCGGCGCGGGGCGACAAGGTGCGGATGCTGTGGCAGCACGATCCCGCCCGGCCCATCGGCGTCTGGGACGAGATCCGCGAGGACGACAAGGGCCTGTGGGTCAAGGGGCGCCTGCTGCCCGAGGTGGCGCAGGCCCGCGAGGCGGCCGCGCTGATCGCGGCCGGCGCCATCGACGGGCTGTCGATCGGCTATCGCACCATCGCGGCCGAGCGCGACGGCAAGGGCCGGCGGATGCTTTCCGAGGTCGAGCTGTGGGAGGTGTCGCTGGTCACCTTCCCGATGCTGGCCGAGGCCAAGGTCGGGCGCAAGTCCGACGGTGCATTGGAACTGGCGGCGGCCTTTCGGGCCGCGACCAAGGCGCTGCGCGCCGAGTGAGTTTCACCAAACGGAGGGGACGATGACCGAGGTGAAAGCCGCGGCCGGGGCGGACATGCCCGGCGACCTGGGGGCCGAGATGCTGGGGTTCGTCAATGAACTCAAGGCTTTCCGCACCGACATTCAGAAACGACTGGAAGCACAGGAACAACGCATGACCATGCTGGACCGCAAGACCCTTTCCCGCGCCCGCGCCCCTCTGTCGGCCGAAGCCGATGCCGGCGCGCCGCATCAGAAGGCCTTCGACGCCTATATCCGCCATGGCGACGACGGTGCGCTGCGCGGTCTGCCGCTGGAAGGCAAGGCGATGACCTCGAGCTCGGACGGCGGCTTCCTGGCGGCGCCGACGGTGGCCCTGCAGGTGCAGGATGCGCTGAACGTCACCGCCTCGCTGCGGCGGGTGGCGAATGTCGTCACGGTGGAATCGGCCAATTTCGAGATGCTGGTCGACATGGGCGACATCGCCAGCGGCTGGTCGACCGAGGCCGGCACCCAGGCTGAGACCGGCACCTCGACCGTGCAGCGGGTGGTGATCCCGGTGCATGAACTGTCGGCCATGCCCAAGGCCAGCCAGCGCCTGCTGGACGACGCGGCCTTCGACGTGGAAAGCTGGCTGGCCGGCCGCATCGCCGAGAAATTCGCCCGCGCCGAGGCCACGGCCTTCATCAGCGGCGACGGCGTCAACAAGCCCAAGGGTTTCCTGACCCATGCCAAGGCGGCCAACGCCAGCGCGACCAATGTGCAGATCGGCACCATCGCCTCGGGCGGGGATGGCGATTTCGCGGCCACCAACCCGGCCAATGCGCTGATCGACCTGGTCTATGCGCTGGGCGCGCAATACCGCGCCAATGCGAGCTTCGTGATGAACTCGAAGACCGCCGCCGCCGTGCGCAAGATGCGCGACACCGACGGCCGCTTCCTGTGGGCCGACAGCCTGGCCATGGGCCAGCCGCCGCAGCTGCTGGGCTATCCGGTGCTGCTGTGCGAGGACATGCCCGACATCGCGCGCGGCTCGTTCTCGATCGCCTTCGGTGACTTCAAGTCGGCCTATACCATCGTCGAGCGGCCGGACCTGCGCGTGCTGCGCGATCCCTTCTCGGCCAAGCCGCATGTGCTGTTCTATGCCACCAAGCGCGTCGGCGGCGGCGTCACCGACGCCCGCGCCATCAAGCTGATGGTCTTCGGCTGATCCACGGCCGAAGCGGGGGCCGCGCGGGCGATGCCCGACGAACCGGCCAAGCAACTGTCCGCACGCGCGACGGCGGGCATGCGCGGCCCCCATTTTCCGCCCTTGGGATGCAGGTTCCGTGCGAACGGGAGAGATGAAGATGATGCTTGTGGAATTGACGGCGCCCGCCATCGAGGCGCTGCCCGTCGCAGGGTTGCGCGACCATCTGCGGTTGGGAACCGGCTTTGACATGGCCGTGGACGCGGCCGAGACCGCCGCGCTGGGGGGCTTCCTGCGCGCGGCCATCGCCACCATCGAGGCGCGGACCGGCAAGGTGCTGCTGACGCGGCAGTTCCGGCTGCGGCTGGAAGAGTGGCGCGACCCGGCGGGCCAGCCCTTGCCGCTGGCGCCGGTCGGCAGCGTCGAGCGGGTCGAGATCACCGATGCGGCCGGCGTTGTCGTGCCGGTCGAGGGCGGCTGGCGACTGGTCCAGGACACGCAGCGGCCGATGCTGCTGCCGGAGGGCGCATGGCTGCCACGTGTTCCGAGCGGCGGTTTCGTGACGGTGACCTTCTCGGCCGGGTTCGGTGCATGGTGGGACTCGGTGCCGGCGGACCTGGCGCAGGCGGTGCTGATGCTGGCCGCGCGCTATCACGAGGACCGCAGCTTCGAGGGCAGCCAGGGCGCGATGCCCTTCGGGGTCAGCGCGCTGATCGAGCGCTGGCGCTCGGTCCGGGTGCTGGGAGGGCGCGGCGGTCCGCGCGGCCGGGCATGAAGGCGCCGCGGCTGACGGTGCCCTTGGTGGTCGAGACGCCGGTGCGCGCGCCGGACGGGATGGGTGGGTTCCGGCTGGTCTGGCAGGATGTCGGGCAGCTTTGGGCCGAGATGCGGTCGGGCGCGGGGGCCGAGCGTTTCGCCGAGGTGGGGGCGCAGAGCGTCGTCAGCTGGCGGATCACCGTCAGGGCGGCGCCTGCCGGCGACGCGCGGCGCCCGCGCCCGGAACAGAGGTTGCGCATGGGCGAGGGCGCCACGGCGCGGCGCTTTCGCATCGAGGCGGTGGCCGAGGCGGATGCCACCGGCCGCTGGCTGGTCTGCGTCGCGAAAGAGGAGTCCCTGGCATGAGCTATGCAGCGACGGCCGCGCTTCAGGCGGCGGTCTATGAGGCGTTGCGCGGCAGCGCGCCGCTGCACGACCTGGTCGGCGACGCGATCTATGACGCGATGCCGGTCGCGGCGCCCAGCGGCACCTATGTCGCGCTGGGCCCCGAGGAGGTGCGCGACGCCGGCGACATGACGGCGGCGGGGGCGAGCCACGATTTCGTGGTCTCGGTCCTGTCGGGGTCGGACGAGTCGAGCGGCTTTGCCGCGATCAAGGCGGCGGCGGTGGCGGTCTCGGACGCGCTGGAGGCGGCCGAGATCGCGCTGACCCGCGGGCATCTGGTGGGGCTGTGGTTCCTGCGCGCCCGCGCGCGGCGGGCCGAGAACGGCGCGGGGCGGCGGGTTGACCTGACCTTTCGCGCGCGCATTGACCTGGGTTGAGGAGAGACGGACATGGCGGTGCAGAACGGACGCGACCTGCTGATCAAGATGGACATGACCGGCGACGGCCAGTTCGAGACCATCGCGGGCCTGCGCGCGACCCGGCTGGGGTTCAACGCCGAGACGGTGGATGTGACGAGCCTGGAAAGCGAGGGCCGCTGGCGCGAGCTTCTGGGCGGTGCGGGCGTACGCTCGGCCAGCATCTCGGGCTCGGGGGTGTTTCGGGACGGGACCACGGACGAACGCGCGCGGCAGGTGTTCTTTGACGGGGAAGTGCCGCGCTTTCAGGTGGTGATCCCGGATTTCGGCGCGGTCGAGGGGCCGTTCCAGATCACCTCTCTGGAATATGCGGGCAGTTACAATGGCGAGGCGAGTTATGAGATTTCCATGGCCAGCGCGGGCGTCATCAGCTTCGTCGCGTTCTGAGATGGTCAATCCGCTGGCGGGCGAGGTCGAGGTCGTGCTGGACGGCCGGCCGCATGTCGCCAAATTGACCTTGGGCGCCCTGGCGGGGCTTGAGGCCGAGTTGGGCGCCGAGAGCATGATCGCGCTGGTCGAGCGGTTCGAGAGCGGCCGCTTTTCCAGCCGGGACGTGCTGGCCGTGCTGGTCGCGGGATTGCGCGGCGGCGGCTGGGCGGGCGACATGGACGCGCTGATGGCGGCCGAGTTCAAGGGCGGGCCGGTCGGCGCGGCCCATGCCGCGGCGGCGCTGCTGGCGCGGGCGTTCCGCATCGAGGGCACATGAGCGCCGGGCTGGACTGGCCCGGGCTGCTGCGCATGGGCCTCGGGCCGGCGCGGCTGGGCGGGCTGGGGCTGACGCCGGCCGCGTTCTGGGCGCTGACCCCGGCCGAGCTGGCGCTGATGCTGGGCGTCGAGCCGGGCAAGGGCGGGGCGATGACCCGCAACCGCCTGGCCGAGCTGGTCGCGCGCTATCCCGACCGGCCGGCAGGCTGAAACATCTGGAAAGGAGGCGCCGCCGTGGCGAACAAGGACGGATTCGACCGGCTGGACGAGGACGGCCCGGTCAACCTGGGCAAGAGCATGGACCAGAGCGGCCGCATGACCGCGGAGTTCGAGGCCGAGCTGGCCCGGCTGCGCGAGTCGATGGTCTATACCGGGCGCGAGGTCGGCACACTGACCCAGGGCATCGGCAGCGGGCTGCGCCGGGCGTTCTCGGGCCTGGTCTTCGATGGGCTGAAGCTGAGCGACGCCTTGAAGGGCATCGCGCGCAGCATGGCGGACACGGCTTTTTCCGTGGCGATGAAGCCGATCGAGCAGGCCTTGGCAGGCGCGATCGCGCAGGGCGTCAACGGCATGGTCTCGGGCGCCCTGCCCTTTGCCAACGGGGGCGCGTTCTCGCAGGGGCGGGTGCTGCCTTTCGCCAAGGGCGGCGTGGTCAGCCAGCCGACCTATTTCCCGATGCGCGGCGCGACCGGGCTGATGGGCGAGGCCGGGGCCGAGGCGATCATGCCCTTGCGCCGCGGTGCGGACGGGCGGCTGGGCGTCGCGGCGGCCGGGGGCGGCGGCCGGGCGGTGAACGTGACCTTCAATGTCTCGACCCCCGACGTGACGGGGTTCCAGCGCAGCCAGAGCCAGATCGCCTCGCAACTGGGGCGGCTATTGGCGCGCGGCGAAAGGAACGGGTGATCCATGGCTTTTCACGAGATCAGGTTCCCGGCGAACCTGTCCTTCGGCTCGGTCGGCGGGCCGGAACGGCGCACCGAGATCGTGACGCTGACCAACGGCCACGAGGAACGCCGCACGCCCTGGGCGCATTCGCGCCGGCGCTATGACGCCGGGCTGGGGCTGCGCTCGCTGGACGATGTGGCGGCGCTGATCGCGTTCTTCGAGGCGCGGGCCGGGCAGATGCACGGTTTCCGCTGGAAGGATTGGTCGGATTTCAAATCCTGCGCGCCCAGCGTGGCGCCGAGCCATCTGGACCAGGACCTAGGCGTGGGCGACGGGGTGCGGCGGGTGTTTGCGCTGCGCAAGGCCTATGCCTCGGGCCCGGCGCGCTATTGGCGGCCGGTGGCGAAGCCGGTCGAGGGATCGGTGCTGGCCGGGGTCGGGGCCGTCGAGAAGCGCGAGGGCGTGGATTACACGGTCGATCTGGCCAGCGGTGAGATCAGTTTTGCGGTGCCGCCGGATGCGGGGGCGGTGGTCACGGCCGGGTTCGAGTTCGACGTGCCGGTGCGCTTCGACACGGACCGGATCGCGGTCTCGGTTTCGTCCTTTCAGGCGGGGGATCTGCCGCAGGTGCCGGTGGTCGAGGTGCGGATATGAGCGAGACGATTGCGCGGGCATGGGCGGTTTCCCGCAGCGACGGGCTGGTGCTGGGCTTTACCGACCACGACCGGGCGCTGGCCTTCGACGGCATCGCCTTTCGGCCCGACAGCGGGCTGACGGCGCGGGCGGTGGTGCAGAGCTCGGGCCTGTCGGTGGACAACAGCGAGGCGGTCGGGGCGCTATCCGACACGGCGATCACCGAGGCCGACCTGATGGCCGGGCGCTGGGACGCGGCCGACGTTCGGCTGTGGGAGGTGGATTGGGCCGATACCGCCAACCGGCGGCTGATCTTTCGCGGCCATCTGGGCGAGGTGGTGCGCAGCGGCGCGGCCTTTCGAGCCGAGTTGCGCGGGTTGTCCGAGCCGCTGAACCGCGGGCAGGGCCGGGTCTATCACCCGCGCTGCTCGGCCGAGCTGGGGGATGGCATGTGCCGGTTCGACCTGACGCGGGCGGGCTATTCTGCCGAGGGCGTGGTGCAGGTGGCCGAGGATGGGCAGCGTTTCGTGCTGTCCGGGGTCTCGGGCCTGGACACGCGCTGGTTCGAGCATGGGCGGCTGGTGGTGCTGTCGGGTGCCGCGCAGGATCTGTCGGGCATGGTCAAGGTTGACCTGGCGGCCGCCGGCGGGCGGCGTGAGGTCGAGCTTTGGACCGGGCTTGGCATCCATCCCGGCGTCGGTGACCGCGTGAAGCTGATCGCGGGTTGCGACAAGCGGGGCGAGACCTGCCGGATGAAGTTCCTGAACTATCCGAACTTTCGCGGCTTTCCGCATTTGCCGCCCGAGGACTGGCTGATCGCGCCCAAGGTGAACCGATGAGCGCGGTAGTCGAGGCCGCCCGGGCCTGGATCGGGACGCCCTATGTGCATCAATGCTCGGCCAAGGGGGTCGGGACGGATTGCCTGGGGCTGGTGCGGGGTGTCTGGCGCGAGCTTTGCGGCCCCGAGCCCGAGAAGATGCCGGCCTATACCCCCGACTGGGGCGAGGCGGGGGGCATCGAGTTGCTGCTGGGCGGGGCCGGTCGGTTGCTGCGGCCGGCCCCGGATGAGCAGCCGGGCGACGTGCTGATCTTTCGCATGAGGGTCGGCGCGGTTGCCAAACATATGGGAATTCTGGCGGAAACCGGCGCGGCGCCGAGCTTCGTCCATGCCTATGACCGGCATGGCGTGGTCGAAAGCCCGCTGTCGGCGCCGTGGCGGGCGCGGATCGCCGGGCGTTTCCGGTTTCCGCCGCTGTAAGAGAAAGGTGAGGGCGCAATGGCGACGATTCTGCTGTCGGCGGTCGGGGCATCGCTGGGGGCCGGCTTTGGCGGCACGGTTCTGGGGCTTTCGGGTGCCGTCATCGGCCGGGCCGTGGGCGCCACCTTGGGCCGGGTCATCGACCAGCGCCTGCTGGGCTCGGGCTCGAAGGCGGTCGAGACCGGGCGCGTGGACCGGATGCGGATCCAGACCGCGGGCGAGGGCACGCCGATCCCGCGGCTGTGGGGGCAGATGAGGGTGCCGGGCCATGCGATCTGGGCCGGGCCGCTGGTCGAGGTGCGGCGCAAGCAGGGCGGCGGCAAGGGCACGGGCCCCAGCGTGACCTCGATCAGCTATCGGCTGAGCTTCGCGCTGGCGATCTGCGAGGGGCCGATCCTGGGCATCGGCCGGGTCTGGGCCGATGGCGAGGAGGTTGCGGCCGATGATCTGAACATGCGCGTCTATCCGGGCGACGAGGCGCAATTGCCTGATCCGGTGATCGCTGCGCAGGAAGGCGACGCGGCGCCGGCCTATCGCGGCATCGCCTATGTCGTCTTCGAGGACCTGGCGCTGGAGAAATGGGGCAATCGCGTGCCGCAGCTGTCCTTCGAGGTGACGCGCGCTGCGAAGCAGGGCCGCGGGCTGTCGCGCGAGGTGCGGGCCGTGGCGATGATTCCGGGCACCGGCGAATATTCGCTGGCGACCCAGGCGGTCAGCTATGACAAGGGCCTGGGCGAGACCCAGGTCATCAACCACAACACCGCTCTGGCGCCGACGGATTTCCAGGCCTCGATGCGGGTGCTGGGGCGCGAGTTGCCGAATGTCGGCTCGGTCTCGCTGGTGGTGTCCTGGTTCGGCGACGACCTGCGGGTCGGCGACTGCACGGTCCGGCCCAAGGTCGAGGACCTGTCGCGCGACGGGCGCGAGATGGCCTGGCGCGCGGGCGGGGTCGGGCGCAGCGGTGCGGCCGAGGTCGCGCGGGTGAACGACCGGCCGATCTATGGCGGGACGCCGGCGGACGGCTCGGTCATCCAGGCGCTGCGGGCCATCGCCGAAAGCGGGCGCAAGGCCGTGTTCTATCCGTTCATCCTGATGGAGCAACTGGCGGGCAACGGCCGTCCCGATCCCTGGAGCGGTGCGGGAGATCAGCCGGTCATGCCCTGGCGCGGGCGCATCACCACCAGCATTGCGGCTGGGCGCGAGGGCAGTCCGGCCGGCACGGCGGCGGCTGCGGCCGAGGTCGCGCGCTTCTTCGGTGCGGCCGAAGCGGAGCATTTTTTGCGCGATGGCGAGATCATCCGCTACGACGGGCCGGAGGAGTGGTCCTATCGCCGCTTCATCCTGCATTACGCGCATCTTTGCGCGGCGGCGGGTGGCATCGACGCCTTCCTGATCGGCTCGGAAATGATCGGGCTGACGACGATCATGGGGGCGGGGAACAGCTTTCCGGCTGTGCAGCAGTTGCGGCGGCTGGCGGCGGATGTGCGGGGCATTCTGGGCGAGGCGGTCAAGATCGGCTATGCCGCCGACTGGTCGGAATACTTCGGCCATCATCCCGGCAATGGCGACGTGCATTTCCATCTGGATCCGCTGTGGGCCGATGAGAACATCGACTTCATCGGCATCGACAATTACATGCCTCTGTCCGACTGGCGCGAGGGCGAGGACCATCTGGACGCCGGTTGGAAGCGGATCGACAACCCGGACTATCTGCGCGCTAATGTCGCGGGCGGCGAGGGCTACGACTGGTATTACGCCCGCGACGTCGACCGGACCATGCAGCTGCGCACGCCGATCGTCGATGGCGCGCATGGCGAGCATTGGGTCTGGCGCTACAAGGACATTCGCAACTGGTGGCTGAGCGAGCATCGCAACCGCATCGGCGGCGTCAGGCAGGCGCAGGCGACGGCGTGGCAGCCGCGGTCAAAACCGATCTGGTTCACCGAGATGGGGTGCGCGGCGCTGGACAAGGGCACCAACCAGCCCAACAAGTTCCTGGATGCGATGAGCTCGGAATCGATGCTGCCCTGGTTCTCGGACGGGCGGCGCGACGATCCGATGCAGGCGGCCTATGTGCGCGCCATGACCGAGTTCTGGGGCGATCCGTCGAACAATCCGCCGCGGGCGGCCTTTGGCCGGAGCGGGGCGGGGCGGATGATCGACATGGCCCGCGCGCATGTCTGGTGCTGGGACGCGCGGCCCTATCCGGCATTCCCGGCGCGCACCGACCTGTGGTCTGACGGCCCGGCGTGGGAGCGGGGGCATTGGCTGAACGGTCGCGCGGGTGCCGTGCCTCTGGCCGATGTCGTGGCCGAAATCTGCCGCGAGGCGGGGGTGCGGGCATTCGACACCGAGGGCCTGCGCGGGCTGGTGCGCGGCTATGCCCTGACCGGGGCCGAGAGCGGGCGCGCGGCCTTGCAGCCCTTGATGCTGGCGCATGGTTTCGATGCGGTCGAGCGGGACGGCGTGCTGGTCTTTGCCATGCGCGGCGCGGGAGTCGATGCCGAGCTTGGCCCGGACGACATGGCGCTGGCCGAGGAGGTCGAGGCCGTCGAGGTCTCGCGCGCGGCGGAGGCCGAGATGGTCGGGCGCATCCGGCTGACCCATGTCGAGGCGGGGGCGGATTACGCCGCGCGCACGGCCGAAACGCTGATGCCGGGGGCCGAGTTCCTGGCGGTCTCGGACAGCGAGCTGGCGATGGCGCTGACGCGGGGCGAGGGGCAGGCCATGGCCGAGCGCTGGCTGTCGGAATCGGCGGTGGCGCGGGATGCGGTGCGTTTCGCGCTGCCGCCGTCGCTGGGCCATCTTGGCCCGGGCGACGTGGTGCGGCTGGCCGAGCCTCGGGTCGAGGCGCGGCGCTGGCGCATCGACCGGGTCGAGCGCGCCGGCGCGATCACCGTCGATGCCGTGCGGGTCGAGCCGGGGGTC
The DNA here is from genome assembly GCF_000371965.1 of Paracoccus sp. N5. Lineage (NCBI taxonomy): Bacteria > Pseudomonadati > Pseudomonadota > Alphaproteobacteria > Rhodobacterales > Paracoccaceae > Paracoccus > Paracoccus sp. N5. The sequence continues at coordinate 2,126,793 of NZ_AQUO01000001.1, forward strand.
TATCGCCCGGCCCGGGTGGTCGAGGGCGAGACGGTGGCGCGGGCCTTTGTGCCGCCGATTCCGGTCTGGCCGCTGTTTCTGGACCTGCCGCTGCTGCGTGGCGACGAGGCGCCGCATGCGCCGCATCTGGCGGTGACGGCGACGCCCTGGCCGGGCGCGGCGGCGGTCTGGGTCTCGACCCAGCAGGTGGGCGGCTATTGGTTGAACCTGACGGTGGCGGCGCCTTCGGTCATGGGCGTGACCCTGGGGCCGCTGTCGGCGGCCCGGCCGGGGGTCTGGGACCGCGGGCCGGCGCTGCGGGTCCGGGTCAAGGGCGGCAATCTGGAATCGGCGTCCGTCGAGGCGTTGATGTCGGGGGCCAATCTGATGGCCATCGGCGACGGCTCGGCCGAGGGTTGGGAGCTGCTGCAGTTCGCCGAGGCGCGCCTGGTCTCGGCCGGGGTGTGGGAGATCGCGACCCGGCTGCGCGGGCAGGCGGGCACGGATGCCTTCATGCCCGAGGTCTGGCCCGCCGGCAGCACGGTGGTGCTGCTGGACGGGACGGCGCAGCAGGTGGACCTGCCGCCCTCGGCGCGCAACCAACTGCGGCACTGGCGGATCGGGCCGGCGGCGCGCAGCCCGGACGACGCGAGCTATCGCCATATCGCCGCCGCCTTCCGCGGCGCGGGGCTGCGGCCGCTGTCGCCCTGTCATCTGGAGGTTTCCGGCCGGGTCGTGACCTGGATCCGGCGCACCCGGGTGCAGGGCGACGGCTGGGACGGGCCCGACGTGCCGCTGGGCGAGGCGCAGGAGCGTTACTCGGCCCGGCTGGTCCGGGACGGGCAGGTGCTGGCGCAGGCGGTGGTTTCGGAACCGCGCTGGGCGGTGCCGGAAAATGCCTGGTCGCAGGTCATGGCCGGGGGCGGTTTCGCCGTCGAGGTGGCGCAGCTTTCCGACACGTTCGGGGCTGGGCCGTTTGCTAGGAGGATGATCGATGCCTGAGAACACGACCGCGAATTGCGGCCTGCCGCTGCTGCTGCCGGCCCAGGCGCAGAAGCATGTCACGGTGAATGACGCGCTGATGCGCCTGGACGGGCAGCTGGACCTGGTGCTGCAAAGCCTGACCCGGATCACGCCGCCCGAAACGGTGGTGGACGGGCTGTGCTGGGGCGTGCCGCAGGGCGCCGTCAACGCCTGGGAGGGGCAGGGCGGCAAGGTCGCCATCGGCGCCAATGGCGGCTGGATCTTCGTCCAGCCCGCCTATGGCCGGCGCGCGGTGATCGCCGATCAGGGGGTGGCGGCGATCCATGACGGCGCCGTCTGGGTGCCGGGGGCGGTGACGCTGGGCCAGCATGGCTCGGGCATGATCGCCCGGCAGATGTCCGAGGACGTGACGCTGGGCGCCGGGGCCTGGTCCGAGAGCTCGATGATGATCCCGGCGGGGGCGCTGGTCATAGGCGTCACCGGGCGGGTGCAGCAGGCCATCACCGGCAGCGCGACCTCGTGGACGCTGGGAACCGAGGGCACCGCCGACAGCCTGCGCCAGTTCGGGCAGAGCCTGGGCAAGACGCAGGGGTCCTGGGCGCGCGGGCTTTTGTCACCTCCGGTCGTGTTCTGGCAGCCGACCGCCTTGCGCCTGACCGCGACCGGCGGCCAGTTCGCCGGCGGCCGGGTGCGGCTGGTCCTGCATTGGTGGGAGTTGCGGTTGCCCGACTGACGGCTTTCCGCGCCCGTCGGTTTCAGTTAAGAATGAAGGATGAAACTGACGGGCGGGCCCCGAATGAACCTGCAAAAAGACATGATCGAGCCGCTTTCCGACATGCGCGACGCTCCGCGCGATTCGGTCTGGGGACGCATCCAGCGCGAGGCGCGCATCGCCGTGCGCGACGAGCCGCTGCTGGGCGCGCTGATCCATGCCGGGCTGCTGCATCACGCGACCTTCGAGGCGGCGCTGGCCTATCGCTTTTCGCTGAAGCTGGCCTCGCGCGAGATGAGCGAGCAGATCCTGCGCGAGATCGCGGACGACGCCTTCGCGCGGTCGCCGGAACTGTCGGCCTCGGCGCAGGGCGACCTGCTGGCGGTCTATGAACGCGACCCGGCCACGCATCGGCTGATGCAGCCGATCCTGTTCTTCAAGGGCTATCAGGCGCTGCAAGCCTATCGCATCGGCCATTGGCTGTGGGAGCAGGGCCGGCGCGACATGGCCTATTTCGTGCAGATGCGCTGTTCCGAGGTCTTTGGCGTCGACATCCACCCGGCGGCCAGGATCGGCACCGGGGTGATGATCGACCACGCCCATTCCATCGTCATCGGCGAGACGGCGGTGGTCGGCAACGACGTGTCCATGCTGCATTCGGTGACGCTGGGCGGCACCGGCAAGGAAGACGGCGACCGCCATCCCAAGATCGGCAATGGCGTGATGATCGGCGCCGGCGCCAAGGTGCTGGGCAATATCCGTGTCGGGCACCATTCGCGCATCGCCGCCGGCTCGGTGGTGCTGAGCGAGGTGCCGCCCTGCAAGACCGTGGCCGGTGTGCCGGCGCGGATCGTGGGCGATGCGGGCTGTTCCGAGCCGTCCAGCAGCATGAACCAGCTGCTGGGCCACGAGGATTTGTTCTAGAGCCAGTCGGCGTTGCCGCTGCCGGTCAATTCGGCCAGCGTGAGGTTTTCGCGTGCGAGTCGGGCGTCGATGTCGCGCGCGATTTCTGCGGCCAGCGAAAACCCCTTGTAGATCAGCGCGGAATAGACCTGCAGCGCCGAGGCACCGGCACGGAGCTTTTGCCAGGCCTGCTCGGACGAGCCGATGCCGCCGACGCCGATCAGCGGCACGCGGCCCTGCGTTTCGCGGTGGAGGCGGGCGAGCACGCGGGTCGCGCGGTCGAAGAGCGGCGCGCCGGAAAGGCCGCCGGCTTCGCCCGCGTGGGGCGAGGTCAGGCCATCGCGCGACAAGGTGGTGTTGGTCGCGATGATCGCATCGACCGGCGCGGCCAGCGCCACGGCGGCGATGTCGGCCAGCCCTGCGTCGTCGAGGTCCGGGGCGATCTTGATGAAGACAGGCGGGCGGTTCGGCAGACCATCGCGCGCGGCTAGCACGCCTTGCAGAAGCGCGGCCAGTGCCTGCGGGCCTTGCAGGTCGCGCAGTCTTTCGGTGTTCGGGGACGAGACGTTGACGGTCAGGAAATCGGCATGGGCGCCGGCGATGCGCACGACTTCGGCGAAATCGGCGCTGCGGTCGGCGCTGTCCTTGTTCGCGCCAATGTTCAACCCGACGGGGATGCCGGCGGGGCGCCGGGCCAGGCGTTGGGCGATGGCTTGCGCGCCTTCGTTGTTGAAGCCGAAGCGGTTGATGATGGCGCGGTCCTGGGTCAGGCGGAACAGGCGCGGCTTGGGGTTGCCGGGCTGCGGGCGCGGGGTGGCGGCGCCGATCTCGACGAAGCCGAAGCCGGCGCGCATCAGCGCGGGCAGGGCGCGGGCGTTCTTGTCGTAGCCGGCGGCCAAGCCGACCGGGTTCGGCAACTCGAGCCCGGCCAGCTGAAGCCGCAGGCGCGGCGAGGTGACGGGCGCGCCGGGCAGAGGCACCAGCCCGCGTTGCAGCACGACGATCGAGAGATCATGCGCGCGTTCGGGGTCGAGGCGATGCAGCGCGGCTAGACCCAGCCGCTCGATAGGGGTCATGCCAGGTCTCCGATGTCGTGGCCGCCGGGGCCGAGCGGCAGGGGGCGGGACCAGAGCACGTCCTCGGCCCGCAAGTCGCGGTAGAGATGCGGAAAGAGGTCGCCGCCGCGCGACGGCTCCCAGCGCAGGGGCTCGAGCCTTTCGGTCTCGACGGCGAGCAAATGCAGGTCCTGTTCGCCGGCGAAATGCTTGGCGAGCGTGCCGGGCAGCTGTGCCGCGGTCGACAGGTGGATGTAGCCATCGGCCAGATCGACCGGCGCGCCGGCGCTGCGGCCATCGCGCAGGAATGCCTGGTATTCGGAGTCGCGGAAAATCTTGTAGGCCAGCATGGCCGGTTCATGCGTCGCGGGTGCTGCGTCGTCAAGCATGAACCTTTGGCGACATACGGCTTCGTTGGTTGACGCCTGCCGGGGCTTCGACCAATCTTCCCCACGTCCAGACATTTCGCGACGAGAGGGTTAAGATGAAACGTTGGCTCCTGGTGTCAGTGGCAGTGATGCTGTCCTCGGGTGCGGCGCAGGCGGATTTCACGCTGCACGTTCTGCATACCAACGATTTTCACAGCCGGATCGAGCCGATCACCAAATACGACAACACCTGCGATGCCGAGGCCGAGGCCAAGAACGAATGTTTCGGCGGCGTCGCCCGGCTGGGTGCCAAGATCACCGAGCTGCGCGACCAGCTAAAAGCTGACGGGCAGAATGTCGTCGTGCTGGACGCCGGCGACCAGTATCAGGGCAGCCTGTTCTATACGACCTACAAGGGCAAGGATACGGTCGAGTTCATGAACGCCATCGGCTATGACGCCATGGCGGTCGGCAACCACGAATTCGACGACGGGCCGGGCGGGCTGCAGATCCTGGCCGAAGGGGTGAAGTTCCCGGTCGTCTCGGGCAACCTGGACCTGTCGCAATCGCCCGAGCTGAAGGGCAAGGTCGGGGCCGCGCTGACGCTGGATGTCGGCGGCGAAAAGGTCGGCATCGTCTCGGCACTGGCGATGGACACGCCCGAGACCGCGGCGCCGGGCGACAAGGTCATCTTCAAGGACGACATGGACAGCCTGAAGGCCGAGGTGCAGGAGCTGACCGACGCCGGGGTGAACAAGATCATCGCGCTGACCCATTCCGGCTATAAGCGCGATCAGCAGTTCGCGGCCGAGGTCGCCGGCATCGACGCGCTGATCGGCGGGCACAGCCATACGCTGCTGGGTGACATGGAGGGCGCCGAAGGCCCTTATCCCACCATGGTCAAGGGCGAGGGCGGCGTCGAGGTGCCGGTCGCGACGGCCTATGCCTATGGCAAATACCTGGGCCATCTGGTGCTGACCTGGGACGACGCCGGCAAGCTGGTCAAGGTCGAGGGCGAGCCGATCCTGCTGGATGCCTCGGTCACACCGGATCCCAAGCTGGCGGCGCGGGTCAAGGAGATGGCAGCGCCTATCGAGGAGCTGAAGGCCAAGCGCGTGGCCGAGATCGCCGCGCCCATCGACGGCAGCCGCGAGACCTGTCGCGCCAGGGAATGCGAGATGGGCAATGTGGTGGCCGAGGCGATGCTGGCGCGGGTCAAGGACCAGGGCATCGCCATCGCGATCCAGAACGGCGGCGGGCTGCGGGCCTCGATCCAGGCTGGGCCGGTTGCCATGGGCGACGTGCTGTCGGTGCTGCCGTTCCAGAACACGCTTTCGACCTTCCAGCTGAAGGGCACGGACGTGATCGCGGCGCTGGAGAACGGCGCGAGCCAGATGGAAGAGGGTGCCGGTCGCTTCGCGCAGGTCGCGGGGCTGAAATACACCGTCGATCCTGCGGCTGAGGCCGGTCACCGGATCAGCGAGGTGCAGGTCCAAGATGGCACGAACTGGGTGCCGATCGACCCGAACGCGACTTATGGCGTGGTGTCGCAGAACTACATGCGCGGCGGCGGGGACGGCTACAAGGTTTTTGCCGAGAAGGCGATCAACGCCTATGACTTCGGGCCCGATCTGGCGGATGTGCTGGCGGACTACCTGGCGCGGCAGGGGCCGGGCTTCACGCCGAAGCTGGACGGGCGCATCACCGTGAAATGAGAAAGGGCCGGGCTTTTGCCCGGCCCTTTTTGCGTTCTGGCGCCCGGTTCAGGCCGGCAGGAAGGCGCGGTCGTGGCGCAGGTGGCGCTCGACCAGCTTGCGGCCCTGGCGGCCGGTGGTCAGGCGCCGGGCCGGGTCTTGCGGCAGCGTCGGAAGCAGGGCGCGGATTTCGCGCCGTGCGGCGGCCGAAAGCGCGAGCAGCGCCTGCGGTCCGGTCAGCAGCGATTCCGTCCAGATGCCGTTCGAGCGAACCAGCTCGTGCCGGTCGAAGAGCAGATGCAGGTAGCGCACGCCCGCAGCCGGCCGCAGCGCGCGGATACCGGGCAAGGCGGTCAGATGCTTGGCTGCGACCAGCACCTGGTCGGCGCCGAACATCCGCGCGGCGATGGCCGAGCGCAGCAGGACGCGATGCTGCGGCGAGACCAGCAGATCGCGCGCCGGCAGGTTCGGACCCAGCGCGTCGCGCGGGATCAGAATGGGACACAGGTTCGGCTGCAGGTCCAGTTGCCGGCCGTCCAGCGCCGTCCCGCCGATCCAGCGCAACGCTTGCACGCCGTGATCGCGGGTCAGAACCGCATCTCCGGACTGCAAGTCCTCGATGGGTTTTGCGCCGGTGGGGGTCTCGATCAGGGTGCCGGAGGTGAAACAGGGCGCCGCCGGCACCGTCGGGTCATAGGCGACCGAGGTCTGGCCGACACCGATCTTGTAGCTGCCGACATAGGTGAAGTCCGCCGCGGGATCGAACTGCGGCCAGGTGGGTTGACCACCCGAATCCAGCCGCATCTTCGGCAGGATCAGGGCGCTGTGGCGGCCGCCAAGCTCGAGCGGATAACCCGAGACGTCGTAATCCACATAGGTCGGGAAGCAGACATAGAATTCGTTCCCCGCCGCGTCCCGCAGGATCGCGGCATCCTGGAACGAGATCCGCTGACCCGCCGGCAGCGTCTCGGCCGCGCCGTCGGGGCCGAAGCTGGCGGGCTCCAGCAGCGCCTGGCCGTCGTCGCTGCCGGGGTCGTCGTAGAAACTGCCCGAACCGCCACGCGACAGATAGCCGAAGCGCGGATCGTCGTCCTCGATGCGGATCTCGCCCATCCTCGCCTCGGCGAAGCTGATCTCGCGACGGTTGAGGAAGGGCAGATATTTGTCCGACCCCGTCGCGCCGGGGTCGTTGTAAACCTGGCTCGGGAACGTCGCCATCGCGATACGGTATTCCATGGCAGCCTCGGAAACAATCACAGGTTGTCAGGCTTGATACGAATCCGGCGCGCCAAATATCAATAAAAGGTTAATTTGTCGCCGCACGGCAAGGCCGGCATGTGGCGATCTTGCAACTTTTGCGCGAGTTGACTAGGCCTCAGGCTCATCGCCCAGCGGCAGGGCGTGGCGCAGGAAACGCTCGAAATCGTCGAGATCCACCGGCTCGAACTGACCGAAACCCTGCATCCAGACCGAGGCGTTGCGCAGCCCGTCGGGTTCCAGCTTGCACCAGATGATGCGGCCGCGCCGTTCCTGCCGGATCAGCCCCGCCGCCGCGAGCACGGCGAGATGCTTGGAAATCGCCGCCAGGCTGACCTGGAAGGGCGCCGCGACATCGGTCACCGCCATGTCGTCCTCCAGCAGCATGGCAAGGATCGCCCGCCGCGTCGGGTCGGCGAGGGCCGAGAAGATGGCGTCGAGGCTGGGTTGCGGCGCGGACATCGGGCTTTGCTTAACTGTCCGGTTGAATATGGTCCGGAAGCACCACCGGCCGCAAGTCCGGGATTTCCCGTGCCGACGCGATTCTCATAATCTTGTAATTTCAACGCATTGCAGCGGGACCCGCATTGCTTGACTCGGGGGGCATCAGCCCCTATCACCGCCGCAACCGATAACGGGGGTGTGAGCCGTGGCCGAGGACGACCATGACGCCGCGCGGGCCCGGGACGCGGAGCGGCTGCGCGCGCTGGAGACCCGGCTGGGTGAGAAGGCGAAGGAAGAGCCGCCTTCGCGCGGGGAAGAGCATTTCAGCCAGGCCAACATGGCCTGGCGCATGGTGACGGAACTGGTGGCCGGTCTGGGGATCGGCTTCCTGATCGGGTTCGGGCTGGACTATGTGACCGGCTTGCGGCCGGTCTTCATGGTGGTCTTCGTGTTGCTGGGCCTTGCGGCCGGCATCAAGACCATGATGCGGACCGCCAATGAGATAGGCAAGACACCGGGTCAGCCCGGCGACGACAAGGGTGAGTGACAAATGGCAGAAGAAACCGGTGGCCTGACCTTCCATCCGATGGATCAATTCGTCGTCAAGCCGCTGTTCGGCGGCGAGCTGAACTGGTACACGCCGAGCAACGCGACGCTGTGGATGGCGCTGGCCGCCCTGGCGATCACCGCGCTTCTGGTCTTCGGCACCCGCGGCCGCGCCATCGTGCCGAACCGCCTGCAATCCATCGCCGAACTGCTTTACGGCATGGTCCGCAAGATGGTCGAGGACGTGACCGGCAAGGACGGGCTGAAATACTTCCCCTATGTGATGACGCTGTTCTGCTTCATCCTGTTCGCGAACTTCCTGGCGCTGCTGCCGAAATCCTTCTCGCCGACCTCGCATATCGCGGTAACGGCGGTGCTGGCGGTCATGGTCTTCCTGGGCGTCACCATCCTGGGCTTCGTCAAGAACGGCGCGCATTTCCTGGGCCTGTTCTGGGTCAGCTCGGCGCCGTTGGCGCTGCGGCCCATCCTGGCGGTGATCGAGCTGATCTCGTATTTCGTGCGCCCGGTCAGCCACTCGATCCGACTTGCGGGCAACATCATGGCCGGCCACGCGGTGATCAAGGTCTTTGCCGCCTTCGCCGCCATCGCCGCCATCGCGCCGATCTCGGTCGTCGCCATCACCGCCATGTATGGCCTCGAGGTGCTCGTCGCGCTGATCCAGGCCTATGTCTTCGCCATCCTGACCTGCGTCTATCTGAAGGACGCCCTGCATCCGGCGCACTGAGCGCCGGACCCGCAGTCGGGACCACATCGAAAAACCCTTTCCAAAGCCTCAAGGAGCATGAACATGGAAAATCTGGGTCAACTGGGACAGTACCTCGGCGCCGGTCTGGCTTGCGTCGGCATGGCCGGTGCGGCCATGGGGGTGGGCAATGTCGCCGGCAACTACCTGGCGGGCGCCCTGCGCAACCCGTCGGCCGCCGCTTCGCAGACCGCCACGCTGTTCATCGGCATGGCCTTCGCCGAAGCCCTGGGGATCTTCTCGTTCCTGGTCGCGCTGCTGCTGCTGTTCGCAGTCTGATCCTTTGCCATCCTTGCGGTTGGGTGGGGGCGTGACGCGCCCACCCGATTGTGAAACGACCGGCATGGGGTAGGATATGTTCAGCCTGTTGCAACAGACCGCGCCCGTCGTGGTCGAAGAAACCGAAACGGTGGTCATCACCGAATCCGCCGAAGCGGCGGGCCATGGCGCCGATGCGGCCCATGCCGTTGCCGGTGCTGCGGATGCTGCCCATGGTGCGGCCGGCCACGCCGCCAGCGCCCCCGGCATGCCGCAACTGGATTTCACGACCTTCGGCAACCAGATCTTCTGGCTGCTGGTCGTGCTGGCCGTGATCTATTGGGTCCTGTCGCGCATCGCGCTGCCGCGCATCGGCGGGGTCATCTCGGACCGGCAGGGCGCGATCACCGGCGACCTGATGGCGGCCGAGGAATTCAAGCAGAAGGCCAAGGAAGCCGAGGCCGCCTATGACAAGGCGCTGGCCGACGCCCGCTCCGAGGCGCAGAAGATCATCGCCGCCAACAAGGCCGAGATGCAGAAGGAACTCGATGCCGCCATCGCCCATGCGGATGCGGAAATCGGTGCCCGCTCGGCCGAGTCCGAGAAGCGCATCGGCGAGATCCGCGCCTCGGCCGTCGAGGATGCGCGCTCGGTCGCCCGCGAGGTGACGGCCGCTCTGGTTGAGAATTTCGGCGGCGCCGCGGACCAGAACCTGGTCGGCGAGGCGGTCGATCAGCGGCTGAAGGGGACGCTGCAATGAAACGTCTGAGCGTTCTCTTTGCCCTGATGGCGAGCCCGGCCCTGGCGGCCACCGGCCCGTTCTTCTCGCTGCGCAACACCGACTTCATCGTCACGCTGGCCTTCCTGCTGTTCGTCGGCATCCTGGTCTATTTCCGGGTGCCGCAGATCGTCGGCGGCCTGCTGGACAAGCGTGCCGAAGGCATCCGCAACGACCTGGCCGAAGCCCGCCGCCTGCGCGAGGAAGCGCAGGAGATCTATGCGAGCTACGAGCGGCGCCAGCGCGAGGTCAAGACCCAGGCCGACGAGATCGTCGCCAATGCCAAGCGCGAGGCCGTGCTGGAGGCCGAGAAAGCCAAGAAGGCGCTGCAGCTGTCGATCGAGCGTCGTCTGAAGGCCGCCGAAGAGCAGATCGCCAGCGCCGAGGGCGATGCGGTCCGTGCCGTGCGCGACCGGGCGATCCAGACCGCGATCTCGGCCGCGACCGAGATCCTGGGCAAGCAGGCCACCGCCGAACAGCGCGCCGCCGGCATCGACAAGGCCATCGACGACGTGGCGCGCCGGCTGAACTGAAACGAACGAGGGACGCGGCCAAGCGTTCCCGCCGGACAGTGATCTTGAACCCCGCGGCGGCAACGTCGCGGGGTTTTTTCTTTGCCGGGGTCTTTGCCTTTCCGCCCATCGAGGGCGCAAAGGCAAAGGGCCGGCAGCATGGCTGCCGGCCCGCGCCCTGCGGCTGCCGTCTTGCGGATCAGCGCGAGGGGAAGATCAGGATCTCGACGCGGCGGTTCTGCGCCCGGCCCGCGGCGGTGTCGTTCGAGGCGATGGGCTGGCTGGCACCGCGGCCCGCGGTCGAGACGCGGTTCGAGGCCACGCCGCCGGCGGTCAGGATGCCGGCGACCGACCGTGCCCGGCGCTCGGAAAGGTCCTGGTTGTAGGCGGCCGAGCCGGTGCTGTCGGTATGGCCGACGACCTGGATCGTGCTGTTCGGATACTGGTTCAGGTTGCGCGCGATGGTGTAGAGGTCGTTCTGCCCCTGCGCGCCCACCGCCGCCGAATCGGTCGCAAACAGCGTCGATTCCGGCATGATCACCGACAGGTGGTTGCCGTTGTTCACCACGCGGATGTTCGGGTTGTTCAGCGACTGCTGCAGCGCCTTCTGCTGCTGGTCGAGGATCGCGCCGCCGACGCCGCCGACCGCCGCGCCGACGATGGCGCCCTTGATGGCGTCCTTGCCCTGGCCGTTCTTGTCACTGTCGCGGGTCGCGCCCAGGATGCCGCCGACCACGGCGCCGGCGATGGCGCCTTGTTGGGCACGATTCATGCCCTGGCCGGTGGTGCTGCCGGTGCTGCCATATTGGTCGGTCGGCGCGCAGGCCGTCAGGGCGATCGCGCCGGCCGAGGCGAGAAGCAACGGAATACGGGTCTTCATTCGTTTACCTTTCTTTTCGGGGCGATCCACCGCCGCCTGTCCTTGCGACTGGTCCGGAGCATGGCCTCCGGCTCTGGGAGCCCAAACACCGCGACCATGGCATGAGTTCCCGGCCAAGGCTACAGAAAGGCGAAGAAATCCGGCGCCCCGGCGTCACAATGCGGCGATGGCGCGCGGCGCGATGCTCGCGCCTTCGCGGGCCAGCAGGGCGCGCTTGACCGCCTCGCCCCAGTGATAGCCGCCGATGCTGCCGTCGGTGCGGGTGACGCGGTGGCAGGGGATGGCCCAGCTGACCGGGTTCTGCCCCACCGCCGTGCCGACCGCCCGCAGCGCCCGCGGCCGGCCGATGCGCTCGGCCAGCACGGCATAGCTGATGACCTGGCCAGCCGGCACTTCGGCCAGCGCGCGCCAGACCGCCAGCTGGAAGTCGGTGCCGGAAAGCGCGACGGTGATCTCGCCGCTGTCCGAGAGCAGGGCGGTGATGGCAGGGGCCAGCGCCTCGGGCGCCTCGACCGCGCGGGCGCCGGGCCAGCGCGCCATCAGGTCGGCCAGCACCGCCTCGGGCGCCATCTCGCCGGCAAAGCCCAGACCCCGAAGCGCGCCGCCGGTACCCAGCGCCACCACGGTGCCGAGCGGCGTCTCGAAGCGGCCCAGGCACAGCACCTCTGCATTCCCGACGGGCCGGGTGGCAAGGGCGATACGCAACCCGCTGGCGGGGGCGGCGGGGGAAAACAACGTCCGGGTCATGGCAACCTCGCTTCTGTCCGTGCCGCCAGATTAGCGCGCAACGGCCGGGAATCCATGCCGCAATGCTTGCGCTTCACGGCGGGGCGGGGCATCTGGAGGCCATGGCACGCAGCGCATCCCTTCGCACCCCCCCGGCCTTGCCCTATGCGGCGCAGGTGGCGATCTTCTCGCGCTTCCGCGAGGCGAACCCGCATCCGGTGACCGAGCTGGAATACACCAATGCCTTCACCCTGCTGGTCGCGGTGGCGCTGTCGGCGCAGGCGACCGACGTGGGGGTGAACAAGGCGACCAAGGCGCTGTTCGCCAGGATCTCGACACCGCAGCAGATGCTGGAGCTGGGCCTGGACGCGCTGACCGAGCAGATCAAGACCATCGGTCTTTACCGCCAGAAAGCCAGGAACGTCATCGCCCTGTCGCGCATCCTGGTCGAGGACTACGGCGGAGAGGTGCCGCAATCGCGCGCCGCGCTGATGACCCTGCCGGGCGTCGGCCGCAAGACGGCGAACGTGGTGCTGAACAGCGTCTTCGACTTCCCGGCCCAGGCGGTCGACACCCATATCTTCCGCGTCGGCAACCGCACCCGCATCGCGCCGGGCCGCGACGTCGAGGCGGTCGAACGCGCCATCGAGGACAATGTTCCCGTCCCCTTCCAGCAGAATGCGCATCACTGGCTGATCCTGCATGGCCGCTATATCTGCCAGGCGCGCCGCCCGCGCTGCAAGATCTGCCCCATCGAAGACCTCTGCCCCTATGAGGAGAAGACCGAATGACCACCCCCTATGTGATCGGCATCGGCAATGCCGTGATGGACGTGATCGCGCCGACCTCGGAGGCCACGCTGGCGCGGCTGGGGGTGCAGCGCGGCATCATGCAGCTGATCGACCGCGAGCGGTCCGAGTTCCTGATGGCGGCGCAATCGGCCGATCCGCAGGCCGGCAAGGCGCGGCTGGTGCCGGGCGGCTCGGTGGCGAATACGCTGGCGGGGCTGGGGATGATGGGGCTGCGCACGGCCTTCATCGGCAAGGTGGCGGGCGACCCCCTGGGCCTGTCCTATGCCGAGCAGACCGAGGCGGCGGGCACGGTCTTCGTCAACCCGCCGGTCGCGGGCCCGGTCGCGCCGACCTCGCGCTCGATCATCTTCGTGACGCCGGACGGCGAGCGCTCGATGAACACCTATCTGGGGATTTCCGGCGAGATCGGCCCCGAGGACGTCAACCCCGCCACCTTCAGCGGCTGCGACTGGCTGTTCCTCGAAGGTTATCTCTTCGACAAGCCCGAGGGCAAGGCCGCCTTCCTGAAGGCGGCCGAGGCCTGCCACGCCGCGGGCGGCCAGGCGGGGATCGCGCTGTCGGACCCGTTCTGCGTCGACCGCCACCGCGAGGGTTTCCGCAGGCTGGTCGCCGGGCCGATGGACTATGTCATCGGCAATGTCCATGAATGGCAATCGCTTTACCAGGTCGAGGATCTGGAGCAGGCGCTGACCCTTGCGCAGGCCGATTGCAGCACGGTGATCTGCACCCGCTCGGGCGAGGACGCCATCCTGATCCGGGGCGAGGAACGGGTGACGGCGCCGGTGCATCGCGTGGTGCCGATCGATGCCACCGGCGCCGGGGACCAGTTCGCCGCCGGGCTGATCCACGGCCTGGCGCGCGGTGTGCCGCTGGCCGTCGCGGGCCGCATGGGCTGCATCGCGGCGGCCGAGGTGATCTCGCATGTCGGCGCCCGGCCTGAAACCGATCTGCTGGCCGCCTTTCGGAGCGAAGGGCTGATCTAGCCGCCCGTGGCGCGGGCAGCATGGGTATTTGGACAACGAAGAAAGCCTGAAGCGGAGAAGGCGCGCGTCTCATGCGCCTTCTTTGTTGTTCAAATACCCATGCGACGTTTCGGACAAGGCCGAGGCTGGCGGCCTTGTCCGGTGGTTCCGGTTCAGGCCGCCTTGCGGGCGGTCTTGCCGTAGAAGCTTTCGCCCTTTGCCGCCATGTCCTTCAGAAGCTGCGGCGGGGTGAAGCGCGGGCCGAACTTCTCGGTGAGGTTTTCGGCGATCTCGACCGCACGCGGGGCGCCCAGCATGTCGAGCCAGCCGAAGGGGCCGCCCGACCAGGGCGCGAAGCCCCAGCCGAGGATGGCGCCCACATCGCCCTCGCGGATGTCCTCGAGCACGCCTTCCTGCAGCGCGCGAACGGCCTCGAGCGATTGCGCGAACATCAGCCGGTGCTGGATCTCGGTCAGCTCGGGCTGGGTCTCGGCTTCGGGCCATTCGGTCGCAAGGCCGGACCAGAAGCCCTGGCGCTTGCCGGCCTCGTCATAGTCGTAGAAGCCGGCCTTGGTCTTGCGGCCCAGCCGCCCCTGGTCGGCGAGCTTGAAGATTACCGCATCCACCGCATCGTCCGGGTAGGCCGCGCCCATGGCCGCGCGCGTCGCCTTGGCGATCTTGACGCCAAGGTCGATCGAAGTCTCGTCCACCAGCTGCAGCGGTCCCAGCGGCATGCCCATCATCTTGGCCGCGTTCTCGATCAGCGTCGGGCTGACCCCTTCGGCCACCATGCGGATGCCCTCGTTGATATAGGGGATGATGCAGCGGTTGGCGTAGAAGAAGCGCGCGTCGTTGACCACGATGGGGGTCTTGCGGATCTGGCGCACGAAGTCCAGCGCCTTGGCCACGGCGCGCGGGCCGGTCTGTTTGCCCTTGATGATCTCGACCAGCAGCATCTTGTCCACCGGGCTGAAGAAGTGGATGCCGATGAACTGGTCGGGCCGGGCGCTGGCGCGGGCCAAGTCGCTGATCGGCAGGGTCGAGGTGTTGGTGGCGAAGATCGCGTCCTGCGGAAGCACCGCCTCGGCGCGTTTCGTCACCTCGGCCTTGACGGCGGGGTCCTCGAACACCGCCTCGACCACCAGGTCGCAGCCTTGCAGCGCGGCGTAATCGGTGGTGGGGGTGATGCGGGCCAGCACCTCGGCCTTCTTCTCCTCGGTGGATTTGCGGCGGCTGATCGCCTTGTCGAGCAGGCCGGTCGAGTAGGACTTGCCGCGCTCCGCCGCCTCTTGCGTCGAGTCGATCAGCACCACCTCGATCCCGGCCATGGCCGAGACATAGGCGATGCCGGCGCCCATCATGCCGGCGCCGAGGATGCCGAGTTTCCTGACCGTCTGGTCCGGCGCCTCGGGGCGGTTCGCGCCTTTCTCCAGCGCCTCCTTGTTGATGAACAGGCTGCGGATCATCGCCGTGCTGGAGGGGTTCATCAGCACGTTGGTGAACCAGCGCGCCTCGATCTTCAGCGCCGTGTCGAAGGGCACCATGGCGCCTTCATAGACGGCGCTCAGCAGGGCCTTGGCGGCCGGATAGACGCCCAGCGTCTTGCCATGCACCATGGCGCTGGCACCGACGAAGGTCATGAAGCCGGCCGGGTGATAGGGCTCGCCGCCCGGCATCTTGTAGCCCTTGGCGTCCCAGGGCTTCACCAGGTCGGCATCGCCGGCCTTCAGCACCCAGTCGCGGGCGGCTTGCAGGGGATCGGCCACCACCTCATCGATCAGGCCGGCGGATTTTGCCTTGGCCGGGTCGCTGAGCTTGCCTTCCAGCAGGAAGGGCGCCGCGCCCATGGCGCCCAGCTTGCGCACCAGCCGGGTGGTGCCGCCGGCGCCGGGAAAGATGCCGACCATGATCTCGGGCAGGCCGATCTTCGCCTTGGGGTTCTCGGCGGCGAAGATGCGATGCGTGGCCAAGGGCAGCTCCAGCCCGATCCCCAGCGCGGTGCCGGGCAGGGCGGCCGCGATGGGCTTGCCGCCCTTCTTGGTCTTAGGATCCATGCCGGCCAGCTCGATCTTGCGCAGCAGGCGATGCAGCGTCATCACCCCGTCGAAGACCGCCTGGGCGCCGCCCTGCTTCATGCCGGCGATGACGTTCAGGTCCATGCCGGCGGCGAAATCCTTCTTGCCGCTGGTGATGACCACGCCCTTCACGGCCGTATCGGCCAGCGCGTCGTCGATCAGCCCGTTCAGCTCGGCCGCGCCGTCCAGCGACAGCACGTTCATCGACTTGCCGGGCACGTCCCAGGTGATGATGGCGACGCCATCGGCGCCTTTATCCATGGTGAAATCGGTCATCTTCCCCTCCGCTCAGACGCGCTCGATGATGGTGGCCGCGCCCATGCCGGACGCGATGCAGAGCGTGGCGAGGCCCACGGTCTTGTCCTGCCGCTCCAACTCGTCCAGCAGCGTGCCGATGATGATGGCGCCGGTCGCGCCCAGCGGGTGCCCCAGGGCGATGGCGCCGCCATTGACGTTGACGACCCCGGGATCGACCTGGAAGGCCTGCATGAAGCGCAAGACGACCGAGGCAAAGGCCTCGTTCACCTCGAAGAGGTCGATGTCGCTGATCGCCATGCCGCTGTCGCGCAGGATCTTTTCCGTTACCGGCACCGGGCCGGTCAGCATGATCGTCGGGTCGGTGCCGATCTTGGCGGTGGCGCGGATGCGGGCGCGGGGCTTGAGCCCATGCGCCTTGCCGAATTCCGCATTGCCGATCAGCACCGCGGCGGCGCCGTCGACGATGCCCGAGCTGTTGCCGGCGTGGTGGATGTGCTCGATATGGTCCAGATGCGGGTATTTCAGCATCGCCACCTTGTCGAAGCCGGGCATGGTCTCGCCCATCTCCTTGAAGGCGGGCCGGAGCTTGGCCAGATCCTCCATCGTGGTGCCTGGGCGCAGGTATTCGTCGCGATCGAGGATCACCAACCCGTTCTGGTCCTTGACCGGAACGATGGACCTGGCAAAGCGGTTTTCCTGCCAGGCCTGGGCGGCGCGGCGCTGGGATTCAACCGCCAGCCGGTCGGCATCGTCGCGGGTAAAGCCGTATTCGGTGGCGATGATGTCGGCGCTGATGCCCTGCGGCACGAAATAGGTCTTGAAGGTCAGGCTGGGATCGACGGCGATGGCGGCGCCGTCGCTGCCCATCGGCACGCGGCCCATCATCTCGACCCCGCCGGCGATATAGGCCTGGCCGGCCCCGGCCTTGACCTGGTTCGCGGCCAGATTCACCGCCTCCATGCCCGAGGCGCAGAAGCGGTTGATCGAGAGGCCCGGGATGCTCTCGTCCAGCCCGCTTTCCAGCACGGCCGAGCGTGCGAGGCAGCCGCCCTGTTCCTTGACCTGGGTGACATTGCCCCAGATCACGTCCTCGACCGCAGGACCCTCGAGCCCGTTGCGCTCATTGATCGCGTCGAGCAGCCGGGCCGAGAGCGCGACCGAGGTGACTTCATGCAGGCTGCCATCGGCGCGGCCCTTGCCGCGCGGCGTACGGGCGGCATCGTAGATATAGGCGTCGGTCATGCGTCCTCCTTCGCGGCCCGGTCGGCGGGGCTGCCGGGCATCAGGTCATAGGGGTGTTTCCAGCCAGGCAGGGCCTGGATGCGGCCGAGCCAAGCGTCGATATGCGGCCATTCGGCGCGGTCGAAGCCGAAAGGCTCGGGGTAAAACAGATAGCTGCAACAGGACAGGTCGGCGATGCTGGGTGCGTCGGCCACCAGCCAGTCGCGGCCCTTCAGATGCCGATCCAGGGTCTTGAGAGCCGCCTTGCAGCGCCCCTGCATCCAGCCGATCACCTCGGCCGGGCGTTTCTCGGGCGGCAGGAAGTTCATCAGGAAACGCAAGGCGCCGAATTGCGCCGAGCCCTTGTGATTGTCCCAGAACAGCCAGCGCAGGATCTCGTCCCGGTCGCCCTCGGCGAAGCGGCCGGTCTTCTCGGCCAGATGCAGCAGGATGACGCCGGATTGCGTCAGGCTACGGCCGTCTTCGATGAAGACCGGCGCCTCGGCCATTTCGTTCAGCGCCTGGTATTCCGGGCTGCGCGTGGCGCCGCCGAAGAAATCCACGAAGACCGGCTGCCAGGGATAGCCGGTCAGCTGCATCATCAGCGCCACCTTGTAGGAGTGGCCGGATTCTCCGAAACAATGAAGCTGGGCTGGCACGCTGTTCTTCCTTTCTTCATGGTGGCGCCGGGCGTCGCCGTCGCATCGGGTATTTTACAACGAAGAAGCGCCTCAACCCGATCTTAACTTTTCCCGGTCAAGGTGCGAATCGCGGTACAGGCTGGGGAGCCGATGACCGCCAACGGAGAAGCCGCCCCGGTCATCTGGCGAAAACCTGTCCCGCCTGAACAGCGGGGGTGGCCGGGGCGCAACCTGTCGGTTTCTTCGTTGTCCAAATACCCATGCGACCCCGCCGCCAGGCGCCCCCTTTTGCCCGTTTCAAAACCGCGCCGCATCCAGCGCCATCACCGGCTCGGCGCCCGAGCGGATGCGGGCGAGATGCATCGCGGTCGCCGGCAATTGCCGCGCCATGTAGTAGCGGCCGGTGGCCAGCTTGGTTTCGTGGAACGCGGCGTCCTGCGTGCCTTCCTCCAGCGCCTTGCGCGACGCGGCGGCCATGCGGGTCCACATCAGCCCCAGCGCCACATGGCCGAACAGGTGCATGAAGTCATAGGAGCCGGCCAGCGCCGCGTTCGGGTTCTTCATGCCCTGTTCCATGAAGAACATCGCCGCCGATTGCAGGTCCTTCGAGGCCGCCTTCAGCGGCTCGCAGAACTGGACCCGCAGCGTTTCGTCGGCTTCCTGCGCCTTGATCTCGGCTTTCACCATCTCGAAGAAGGCCATGATCGGCTTGCCGCCCTCGGCCGCGAGCTTGCGGCCGACGAGGTCCAGCGCCTGCACGCCGTTCGCGCCCTCGTAGATCATGGCGATGCGGGCGTCGCGGACGAACTGCGACATGCCCTGTTCCTCGATGTAGCCGTGGCCGCCGAAGACCTGCTGCGCCTGCACCGCCGTCTCGAAGCCCTTGTCGGTCAGGAAGCCCTTGATCACCGGCGTCAGCAGCGACACCAGGTCGTCCGCCTGCTTGTCCTGCGCCAGATGCGCGCGGTCGATCAGATGCGCGCCCCAGAAGGCCAGCGCGCGCGCGCCTTCCAGGAAGCTCTTCTGGTCCATCAGGTTGCGGCGGATGTCGGGATGCACGATCAGCGGATCGGCCGGGCCCGAGGGGTTGGCGTCGCCGGTCACCGCCCGGCCCTGCAGCCGGTCGCGGGCATAGGCGGCAGCGTTCTGATAGGCCGCCTCGGCCACGGCATAGCCTTGCAACCCGACGCCGACGCGGGCCTCGTTCATCATGGTGAACATGGCGCGCATGCCCTTGTGCAGCTCGCCCAGCAGCCAGCCCCTGGCGCCGTCGTAATTCATCACGCAGGTGGCATTGCCGTGAATGCCCATCTTTTCTTCCAGGTTCCCGACCGAGACCGCGTTGCGTTCGCCCAAGGTCCCGTCCTCGTTCATCAGGAATTTCGGCACGATGAAGAGCGAGATGCCCTTGGTGCCCTCGCCGCCGCCGGGCGCCTTGGCCAGCACCAGGTGGATGACGTTCTGCGCCATGTCGTGGTCGCCGGCCGAGATAAAGATCTTCTGCCCGGTGATGCGGTAGCTGCCGTCCTCCTGCGGCTCGGCCTTGGTGCGCAGCAGACCCAGGTCGGTGCCGGCATGCGGCTCGGTCAGGTTCATGGTGCCGGTCCATTCGCAGCTGACCATCTTCGGCAGGTAGGTCGCCTTCTGTTCGTCGCTGCCATGGGCGTGGATCGCCGAATAGGCGCCATGGGTCAGGCCCTGATACATGGTGAAGGCCATGTTCGCGGCCGAGAACATCTCGCCCGCCGCCAGGCCGATCACATAGGGCATGCCCTGGCCGCCGAATTCGGGGTCGCAGTCCAGCGCGGTCCAGCCGCCTTCGCGCATGCGCTCGAAACCGGCCCTGAAGCCCTCGGGCGTGCGCACCACGCCATTTTCCAGCCGGCAGCCCTGGCGGTCGCCGACCGGGTTCAGCGGCGCCAGCACCTCGGCGGCCAGCTTGCCGGCGGCGGCCAGCACGGCTTCGGTGAATTCGCGGTCCAGATCGCCATGACCGGGCAAGTCCTGCTGCGAGATCCGCAGCACGTCGTGCAGCACGAATTGCATGTCGCGGATGGGGGCGGCATAGGTGGTCATCGGTCCTCCCAAAGGGTTGGCGCCGGGTCAGGCGCCGGATTTCAGGTTTTGCAGCCAGGTCTCGCCCTGGGCGATCTGGTCGCGCAGCTCGGAAAGCGCGATGCCCAGTTCCTGGTGCTGGCGTTCCATGTCGGCCAGCCGCTCGCGCGCGGTGGCCAGGGTGGCCTCGGTCTGGGTAATGTTGCGCTCGGCCGGGTCATAGAGCTCCAGCAGCTGCCGGATCTGTTCCAGCGAGAAGCCGAAGCGCTTGCCGCGCAGGATCAGCTTCAGCCGCGCCCGGTCGGTGCGGCCATAAAGCCGGTGCTGGCCGTTGCGCTGCGGAAACAGCAGCTCGCGCGCCTCATAGAAGCGCAGCGTGCGCGGCGTCACCTCGAAGGCGTCGCACATCTGCCGGATGGTCATCAACGCATCGCCCATGCCGCTGCCTCCTTTCCCCAGCCGTTGGTCTCGGGATGGAATATAGGCGAAGTTTACGTTCACGTAAGCCCCGACGTGGCGTCAGGCCATCCCTCAGCCGTCGCGGGGCTCGGCCTCCATCCGCGACAGCAGCGCCTCGGTCTCGTCGCGCAGGTCGCGCAGGTCGGCGATGGCGGCTTCCAGTTCCTGGCGCTGCTGGGCCAGCACGTCGAGCTGGCGGTCGGCCAGTTCGATCCAGACCCGATACTGTTCGCGCGTGCCCTTTTCGCCATAGATCAGCAGCCATTGCCGGATGTCCTCGAGCGAGAAGCCGAAGCGGCGGCCGCGCAGGATCAGCTTCATCCGCGCGATCTCGCGCGGGCCGTAGAAGCGCGAGCGGCCCTCTTTCCGGGGGCTGAGCAATTCGATGTATTCGTAATACCGCAGCGTGCGCGGCGTCACGTCGAAACGCGCACACATTTCCTTGAAGCCAATGTATTCGTTACCGGTCATCGCGTGAACCTCGCCGCGGGCGCGCATCGGGGGCGAGCCTATCGCGGGCCGGGCGCAAACTCAACCTTTGGTCGGTCGTGCCGGTCTGGCGGGCGGGCTTGCCAGCCGGGCAGGGGCTGTTACCATTCCGCCAACCAGCAGGAGAACCCAGCCGCATGACCGAGGAAGCCCCGTCCGACCTGTCCGAACAGCGCCGCCGCATCGCGCGCCAGTTCATCGAGGTGATCCCGCATGCGCGTGCGCTGGGGATGCGCTTCGACATGCTGTCCGAGGAGGGGGCCGAGATCTCGCTGCCCTGGCGCGAGGACCTGGTCGGCGATCCGCGCAGCGGCGTGATCCATGGCGGGGTGATCTCGGCCCTGATGGACACCTGCTGCGGGGCGGCGGTGATGGCGCATCCGACCGGCGCGCGCTCGACCGCGACCATCGACCTGCGCATCGACTACATGCGCCCCGCCGTGCCCGGCCAGACCATCCGCGCCAAGGCGAGTTGCTATCACCTTACCCGGTCGGTCGCCTTCGTGCGCGCGGTGGCGATGGACGACGACGACAGCCGCCCGGTCGCCTCGGCCACCGGCGCCTTCACGGTGGAGCGCTGAGATGGCGGGCCGCAACGAGCCGCTGTCGGCGATCAAGTCGCGCCGCAACAATGCGCTGAACGCGCTGGTGGGCAGCGTGCCCTATATCCGCTGGCTGGGCATCAGCTTCGACCGGCGCGGCGACGAGCTGACCGCCGTCTTGCCCTTTGACGAGAAGCTGATCGGCAATCCGATGCTGCCGGCGATCCATGGCGGGGTGACGGCGGCCTTCCTGGAGGTGGCGGCCATCGTCGAGCTGACCTGGACCCAGATCTGGGAGGACATGGAGCAGGGCCGCATCGCCCCCGATGCCGCCGTGCCCGAAAGCCTGCCGCGCCTGCCCAAGACCATCGACTTCACCGTGGATTACCTGCGCTCGGGCCTGCCGCGCGACGCCTATGCCCGGGCGCGGGTGGTGCGGTCCGGTCGGCGCTATGCCAGCGTGCATGTCGAGGGCTGGCAGGACCATCGCCAGAAGCTTTTCGCCCAGGCGACCGGGCATTTCCTGATGCCGCAGGGCGGCTGATCGGCGCGCGGGATGTCTTGATCGTCGCCCCGCATGTCGCAATCGGCGCATTTTGCGCCGCTTCCTGGATTAGGATCGGCATGAGAGCCGCGCTTGGCGCGGCACGGGGCTGACGCGCGCGGCCGGGAGGGCCACGCGCCGCAGACGATCATGGAGGAGAGAGCGCATGAGCAGCAACAGAGGCGTGGTCTATATCGGCCCCGGCAAGGTCGAGGTGCAGGACATCGCCGACCCGAAACTGCAATCCCCCGACGGGCGCAAGGCGCCGCATGGCGTGATCCTGAAGGTGGTCTCGACCAATATCTGCGGCTCGGACCAGCACATGGTGCGCGGCCGCACCACCGCCGAGCCGGGCCTGGTGCTGGGCCATGAGATCACCGGCGAGGTGATCGAGAAGGGCGCCGATGTCGAGATGCTGGAGATCGGCGACATCGTCTCGGTGCCGTTCAACGTCGCCTGCGGCCGCTGCCGCTGCTGCCGCGAGGGCGACACCGGCGTCTGCCTGACGGTGAACCCGGCGCGGGCCGGCGGCGCCTATGGCTATGTCGACATGGGCGGCTGGATCGGCGGCCAGGCGCGCTATGTCATGGTGCCCTATGCCGATTTCAACCTGCTGAAATTCCCCGACCGCGACCGCGCCATGTCGAAGATCCGCGACCTGACCATGCTGTCGGACATCCTGCCCACCGGCTTCCACGGTGCGGTCAAGGCCGGCGTCGGCGTCGGCTCGGTGGTCTATGTCGCGGGCGCCGGCCCGGTGGGCCTTGCCGCGGCGGCCTCGGCCCGCATCCTGGGCGCGGCCGTGGTGATGATCGGCGACTTCAACAAGGAGCGGCTCGAACATGCCCGCAAGGTCGGGTTCGAGCCGGTGGATCTGTCGAAATCCGACCGGCTGGGCGACATGATCGCCGAGATCACCGGCACCCCCGAGGTCGATTCGGCCATCGACGCCGTGGGCTTCGAGGCGCGCGGCCACTCGGGCGGCGAACAGCCGGCCATCGTGCTGAACCAGATGATGGAGATCACCCGCGCCGCCGGCCAGATCGGCATCCCGGGGCTTTACGTCACCGAGGATCCGGGCGCGGTCGACAATGCCGCCAAGCATGGCAGCCTGTCGATGCGCTTCGGGCTGGGCTGGGCCAAGGCGCAGTCGCTGCATACCGGCCAGACCCCGGTGCTGAAATACAACCGCCAGCTGATGCAGGCGATCCTGCACGACCGGCTGCCCATCGCCGATATCGTCAATGCGACGATCATCCCGCTGGACCAGGCGGTGGCGGGCTATGAAAGTTTCGATGCCGGCGTGGCCAGGAAATACGTGCTGGACCCGCATGGCGGGTTGGCGGCCTGAGATCGCGGGCCTGAAACGCAAAACTCCCCGCTCGGCGGGGAGTTTCTTCATGGGGGCGTCCCGCTTGCGGCGGATCAGCTTTCGTCGACGATCTGGTTGCGCGCGGTGGCGCGCAGCGCGACCATCTGGCTGCGGATGGTCTGTTCGTCCACCTTGCCGGCCAGGTCGGCGCTGAGCTTGCGATAGACGTCCTCGTCGCCCGGCTCGTCGAAATCCGAGCTGACGATGGTCAGCGCATAGGCGCGGGCGTCGTCGCCGGTCTTGCCCAGGAGCCCCGCCGCCCATTCGCCGAGCAGGCGGTTGCGGCGCGCCTCGGCCTTGAAGTTCAGTTCCTCGTCGCGGGCGAATTTCGCCTCTTGCGCGCGTTCGCGGTCGTCAAAGGTGGTCATGGCGGCCTCTGCTTGAATATTGATCCCGATATGAGCCCTAAAGCCCGCGCATCGCAAGCCCGTATTGCCCCTGACCCCGTTTCTGGCCTATAGCGCCATTAAAGAATGTCACCTTGCGGACGGGAGAAGCGCAGCATGGCACCAAGGCGCAAGAAAATCTACGAAGGCAAGGCCAAGATCCTGTACGAGGGCACCGAGCCGGGCACCCTGATCCAGTATTTCAAGGATGACGCCACCGCCTTCAACGCCCAGAAGAAGGCGACCATCGAAGGCAAGGGCGTGCTGAACAACCGCCTGTCCGAATTCTTCATGACCGGGCTGACGAATATCGGCGTGCCGAACCACTTCATCCGCCGCATCAACATGCGCGAGCAGCTGGTGCGCCAGGTCGAGATCATCCCGCTGGAAGTGATCGTGCGGAACTTCGCCGCCGGTTCCATCGCCAAGCGTCTGGGCATGGAGGAGGGCACGCCCCTGCCGCGCCCGATCGTCGAATACAGCTTCAAGAACGACGAACTGGGCGACCCCTTCGTCAGCGAGGAATACATCATCGCCTTCGGCTGGGCCAGCCAGCAGGACCTGGACGACATCGTGTCGCTGGCGCTGCGGGTGAACGATTTCCTGTCGGGCGTGTTCTTCGGTGCCGGCATCAAGCTGATCGACTTCAAGATCGAGATCGGCCGGATCTGGGACGGCGATTTCATGCGCCTGATCGTCGCCGACGAGATCAGCCCGGACAGCTGCCGGCTGTGGGACGTCAAGACCGGCCAGAAGCTGGACAAGGACGTGTTCCGCCGCGACCTGGGCAACCTGACCGACGCCTATACCGAGGTGGCGCGCCGGCTGGGCCTGATGCCCGCCAACACCACCTCGCTGACCAAGCCCACGCTCATCAACTGAAGGACCGCCACCATGACCGCCCCGCTGAAAGCCCGTGTGACCATCATGCTGAAGGACGGCGTTCTGGACCCGCAGGGCGAGGCGATCCGGCACGCGCTGGGCGGCCTGGGCTTTGCCGGCGTCTCGGGCGTGCGGCAGGGCAAGGTGATCGAGCTTGACCTGGCTTCGGTCGATGCCGAGGCGGCCCGCGCCGAGGTCGCGCGCATGTGCGAGGGGCTGCTCGCCAATACCGTGATCGAGAAATACGCGGTCGAGATCGTCTGATCCGGCGGCGCCGGGGGCGCTGCCCCCGGACCCCCGGGATATTTGGACAAGAAAGAACGGGAGGGCGGCTCGGTGATCGACAAGCTTTCCATGTTCATGGCGCTGGCGCGCGAGAAGCATTTCGGCCGCGCCGCCGAATCGCTGGGCATCACCCAGCCGACGCTGTCCTCGGCCATGCGGGCGCTGGAGGAGCAGCTGGGCGTGCAGCTGGTGCGGCGCGGCTCGCGTTTCCAGGGGCTGACGCCCGAGGGCGAGCGGGTGCTGGGCTGGGCGCGGCGCATCGTCGGCGATGCCCGCGCCATGCAGGCCGAGATGCAGGCCAGCCGCAAGGGCGTCTCGGGGCGGCTGCGCATCGGCGTCATTCCGACCGCCATGCCGCGCATCGCCGAGCTGACCGGGCCGTTCCTGAAGCGCCATCCCAGCGCCGGGGTCTCGATCCTGTCGCGCAGTTCGGACGAGATCCGCGACCAGATCGAGGCGCTGGAGCTGGACGCGGGCGTGACCTATCTGGACAGCGAGCCGCTGGGCCGGGTGCAGAGCCTGCCGCTGTATCGCGAGACCTATTGCCTGATCGATCTCAGCACCGCCGCCGGCCCCGCCGAATGGTCCGAGGCCGCGACCCGGCCCTTGTGCCTGCTGACCCCGGACATGCAGAACCGCCGCATCGTCACCCGGCACCTGCTGGAGGCGGGGGCGGATGCCATGCCGCGGGTCGAATCGACCTCGATGCTGGCGATTCTCGCGCATGTCGCGACCGGCGACTGGGCGGCGATCCTGCCGCGGGCGCTGGCGCGCGGCCTGCCGCTGCCCGAGGGGGTGGTGGCGCGCGACCTTGACGGCCAGGGCCATATGGTCGGGCTGGTCGTCGCCCGGCGCGAGCCGCATCCGCCCCTGGTCGAGGCCTTGCTGCGGCTGGTCGGGCGCCAGCAGGGCGGGGCGGATATCCCGCCCATCGATTGAAGTTTTCAATCAATAAACGGCACATCACGATTGTTATGGCTATCGTGGACGCCTAATCTGGGCTAAATGTATGAGCCCGGATCGACCTAGCCATGACCTCGCCAGCCAGTGACGCTGACTTCCTTTTGCGCCTTGACGCCATCATCGCCGCCCATGCCGGCCGCGAGGGGCCCTTGCTGCCCATCCTGCACGACATTCAGGCGGAATGGGGCTATGTGCCCGAAGAGGCGCAGCCGGTGATCGCCGCGGCGCTGGGGATGACCCGGGCCGAGGTCTATGGCGTCGTCAGCTTCTATCACGATTTCCGGGATCACCCCTCGGGGCGGCATGTGCTGCGGCTGTGCCGGGCCGAGGCCTGCCAGTCCATGGGCGCGGACGAGTTGGCCGACCGGGTGCGCGCGGCCCTGGGCATCGACTTTCACCAGACCACGCCGGACGGCCGGCTGACGCTGGAGCCGGTGTTCTGCCTGGGCCTTTGCGCCTGTGCGCCCTCGGCGCAGATGGGCGAGCGGCTGCTGGGCCGGGCCACGGTCGAGAAGGTGCAGCGACTGGTCGCGGAAGCGGGAATGGGAGCGGGCGCATGAGGGTCTGGGTTCCTTTGGACGCGGCCGCCAAGGCCCTGGGCGCCGATGAGGTGGCCGCCGCGCTGGCCGGGGATTTCACCGTCACCCGCAACGGCACCCGCGGCATGATCTGGCTGGAGCCGCTGGTCGAGGTCGAGCGCGACGGCCTGCGCTACGGTTATGGTCCGGTCGAGGCGGGCGACGTGCCCGGGCTGGTCGAGGCGCTGCGCAGCGGCGCCGAACATCCGCTGGCCCTGGGGCCGGTCGAGGAACTGCCCTGGATGAAGGCGCAGCAGCGGCTGGTCTTTGCCCGCGTCGGCGTCATCGACCCGTTCTCGGTCGAGGAATATCAGGCGCATGGCGGGCTGGCCGGCCTGCGCCGCGCCATCGAGATCGGGCCCGAGGCCGTGGTCGCCGAGGTGAGCGAATCCGGTCTGCGCGGCCGCGGCGGCGCCGGTTTCCCGACCGGCATCAAGTGGAAGACCGTGGCCGGCGCGCAGGCGCCGCGCAAATACATCGTCTGCAACGCGGACGAGGGCGACTCGGGCAGTTTCGCCGACCGCATGCTGATGGAGGGCGATCCCCTGGTGCTGATCGAGGGCATGGCCATCGCCGGCATCGCCGTCGGCGCCGTCCAGGGCTATGTCTATATCCGCAGCGAATATCCCGACGCGATCCGCAACATGGAGGCCGCGATCGGCAAGGCCCGGCAGGCCGGCATCCTGGGCCAGTCGGTGCTGGGCTCGGCCCATGCCTATGACATGGAGGTGCGCACCGGCGCCGGCGCCTATGTCTGCGGCGAGGAGACCAGCCTGCTCAACAGCCTGGAAGGCAAGCGCGGCGTGGTGCGGGCCAAGCCGCCGATCCCGGCGCTGGAGGGTTTCCTGGGCCGGCCGACGGTGGTCAACAACGTCATCTCGCTGGCCTCGGTGCCGTGGATCCTGGCGCATGGCGGCGCGGAATATGCCAAGCTGGGCATCGGGCGGTCCAAGGGCACGATCCCGATCCAGATCGCCGGCAATGTGAAATACGGCGGGCTGTTCGAGGCCGCCTTCGGCATGACGCTGGGCCATATCATCAACGAGATCGGCGGCGGCACCGCCTCGGGCCGGCCGGTCAAGGCGGCGCAGGTCGGCGGGCCGCTGGGCGCCTATGTCCCGCACTGGAATTTCGACGTGCCCTTCGGCTACGAGGAACTGGGCGCCAAGGACGCGCTTCTGGGCCATGCCGGCATCAGCGTCTTCGACGACAGTGCCGACATGCTGAAGCTGGCGCGCTTCGCCATGGAGTTCTGCGCCGTCGAAAGCTGCGGGAAATGCACGCCCTGCCGCATCGGCTCGGTCCGGGGGGTCGAGACCATCGACCGCATCGCCCAGGGCGACCAGGACGGCATTCCGATCCTGAAGGACCTGTGCAACACGATGAAATGGGGCTCGCTTTGCGCGCTGGGGGGCTTTGCGCCCTTCCCGGTGATGTCCGCCCTGACCCATTTCCCTGACGATTTCAGCGGACGGGGCGCACCCCGACCCGCCAACACCTACCGGGAGGCCGCAGAATGAAGGACTTCATCATTCCCGACCGCGACATGGGCACGCCGGCGGTCAAGTCGGATGTCATCGTCAACCTGACCGTGGACGGCATTCCCGTCAGCGTTCCCGCCGGCACCAGCGTCATGCGCGCCGCCGCCGTGGCGGGGATCTCGGTGCCGAAGCTTTGCGCCACCGACCACCTGACCGCCTTCGGCTCGTGCCGGCTTTGCGTGGTGCAGATCGACGGCATGCGCGGCACGCCCGCCTCTTGCACGACGCCGGTGGGCGAGGGCATGGTGGTTCATACCCAGACCGACGAGATCGCGCAGATCCGCAAGGGGGTGATGGAGCTTTACATCTCCGACCACCCGCTCGACTGCCTGACCTGCGCCGCCAACGGCGATTGCGAATTGCAGGACATGGCCGGCGCCGTCGGCCTGCGCGAGGTGCGCTATGAGCCGGGCCAGAACCATTTCGCCAGGCGCACGGCCGAGGGGCCGAACCCGGAATGGCGGCCCAAGGACCAGTCGAACCCCTATTTCACCTTCGACCCGGCGAAATGTATCGTCTGCAACCGCTGCGTGCGCGCCTGCGAAGAGGTGCAGGGCACCTTTGCGCTGACCATCGAAAGCCGCGGCTTCGACAGCCGTGTCTCGGCCGGGATGGCCTCGGACAGCTTCCTGTCGTCGGATTGCGTCAGCTGCGGCGCCTGCGTGCAGGTCTGCCCGACCGCGACGCTGATCGAGAACAAGGTGATCGAGATCGGCACGCCCGAGCATGTCGTCAAGACCACCTGCGCCTATTGCGGCGTCGGCTGCTCCTTCGACGTGCATATGCGCGGCGAGGAGGTGGTGCGCATGGTGCCCTCCAAGGACGGCAAGGCCAACCACGGCCACAGCTGCGTCAAGGGCCGCTTCGCCTGGGGCTATGCCACGCACAAGGAACGCAAGCTGGAGCCGATGATCCGCGAGAAGATCACCGATCCCTGGCGGGTGGTCAGCTGGGACGAGGCGCTGGATTTCGCGACCGGCCGGCTGCGCGCGGCGCAGGCCAATCATGGCGTCAACTCCATCGGCGTCATCACCTCGTCGCGCTGCACCAATGAGGAAACCTATCTGGTGCAGAAGCTGGCGCGCGCCGTCTTCCGCAACAACAACACCGACACCTGCGCCCGGGTCTGCCATTCGCCGACCGGCTACGGGCTGAAGACCGCCTTCGGCACCTCGGCCGGGACGCATGATTTCGATTCGGTCGATGAGACCGACCTGGCGCTGGTCATCGGCGCCAACCCGACCGATGCGCATCCGGTCTTCGGCTCGCGCATGCGCAAGCGGCTGCGCGAGGGCGCCTCGCTGATCGTCATCGACCCGCGCGAGATCGACCTGCTGAAGACCCCGCATATGGGGCAGGGGCTGCACCTGCCGCTGCGCCCGGGCACCAATGTCGCCGTGGTCACCGCGCTGGCGCATGTGATCGTGGCCGAGCGGCTTTATGACGAGGCCTTCATCCGCGAGCGCTGCGACTGGGACGAATTCCTGGACTATGCCGAATTCGTGCTGGATCCCAAACATGCGCCGGAAGAGGTCGAGAAGCTCAGCAAGGTCCCGGCCGAGCTGATCCGCAAGGCCGCCCGCGCCTATGCCGCCGCACCCCGCGCCAGCATCTATTACGGCCTGGGCGTGACCGAGCATTCGCAGGGCTCGACCACGGTCATGGCGATTGCCAACCTGGCGATGATGTGCGGCAATATCGGCAAGCCCGGCACCGGCGTGAACCCGCTGCGCGGCCAGAACAACGTGCAGGGCTCCTGCGACATGGGCTCGTTCCCGAACGAATATCCGGGCTACCGCCATGTCTCGGACCCCGAGACCCGGGCGATCTATGAACGCGCCTGGGGCGTCGAGCTGTCGCCGGAACCGGGCCTGCGCATCCCGAATATGTTCGACGAGGCGCTGGCCGGCCGTTTCCGCGGCCTCTACTGCCAGGGCGAGGACATCGTGCAATCCGACCCCGACACCCGCCATGTCACCAGCGCGCTGTCCGCGATGGACATCGTCATCGTCCACGACCTGTTCCTGAACGAGACCTCGAACTACGCCCATGTCTTCCTGCCGGGTTCTTCCTTCCTGGAAAAGGACGGCACCTTCACCAATGCGGAACGCCGCATCAACCTGGTGAACCGGGCGATGACGCCGAAGAACGGCTATGAGGACTGGGAGATCACCCAGATGCTGGCGAACCGGATGGGCGGCAACTGGACCTATACCCACCCGCGCGAGATCATGGCGGAAATCGCCCTGACCACGCCCAGCTTCGCCGGCGTCTCGTTCGAGCTGCTGGAACGCGAGGGCTCGGTGCAATGGCCCTGCAACGAGGCCGCGCCGCTGGGCACGCCGGTCATGCATATCGACGGCTTCGTGCGCGGCAAGGGCAAGTTCATCCACACCGAATATGTCGCGACCGAGGAACGCACCGGCGCCCGCTTCCCGCTGCTGCTGACCACCGGGCGGATCCTGTCGCAATACAACGTCGGCGCCCAGACGCGCCGCACCGACAACGTCGCCTGGCACCCCGAGGACATCCTGGAGATCCATCCCTCGGACGCCGAGAACCGCGGCGTGCGCGAGGGCGACTGGGTGCGGGTGGCCTCGCGCTCGGGCGACACCACGCTGCGGGCGCATATCACCGAGCGGGTGGCGCCGGGGGTGGTCTATACCACCTTCCATCACCCGACGACCCAGGCCAATGTGGTCACGACGGACAATTCCGACTGGGCCACCAACTGCCCCGAGTTCAAGGTGACGGCGGTGCAGGTCAGCCCCTCGAACGGCCCGTCGGATTGGCAAGAGGAGTATCAGGCCCATTCCGAACTGTCGCGCCGCATCCTGCCCACCGCAGCCGAGTGACATGCGCGACGTGACGGGCGTCATGCGCTGGGACGGCTCGGGCTGGCGTCACGCCGCCCCGCCGCCCGCGCCGCAAGAGGTGCCGGTGGCGCTGGTCATCGACGGCATGAGCCAGGCGGTGCTGATGGCGACGCCGCGCGACCTGCGCGACTTTGCCCTGGGCTTCGCGCTGACCGAGGGGCTGATCGCCAGCCCGGCCGACGTGCAGGACTTCGAAGAGGCCGAGGTCGAGGCCGGCGGTTTCCCCGCCCGCGAGGCGCGGCTGTGGCTGCGCCCCGGCCTGGCGGCGGGTCTGGCCGAGCGCCGGCGCAGCATGGTCGGGCCGGTCGGCTGCGGGCTGTGCGGCGTCGACAGCATTGCCGCGGCGCTGCCCAAGGTGGTGCCGGTCGCCTCGGCCTGGCGCATGCCGCCGCAGGACGTGGCCCGCGCCATGGCGGCGCTGGATGCGGGGCAGCTCCTGCGCCGCGACACTCCGGCGATCCACGGCGCCGCCTTCTGGGACGGCCGCACCGCCCTGGTGCGCGAGGATGTCGGCCGGCACAATGCGCTGGACAAGCTGGCCGGCGCGCTGGCGCGGGCCGGCGCCGATGTCGGGCAGGGCGCCATCGTCATGTCCTCGCGCCTGTCGGTCGACCTGGTGCAGAAGGCCGCGCGGCTGGGCGCCCCGGTGCTGATCGGCGCCTCCGCCCCGACCGGGCTGGCGCTGGACTGGGCCGCACGGGCCGGCATCACCCTGATCGCCCGCGCCCGCGGCGCGAGCTTCGACCTTTACACCCATCCCGACCGCATTGCCGGAGCCTGAGCCTTGCACTACGACACGATGAAGCTGATCCACATGGCCAAGCAGATGGCGGATTTCTTCCGCAACCAGCCTGGCCGCCCGCCGGCCGAGGCGGTCGCCGCCCATATCAACGACAACTGGTCGCCACAGCTGCGCCAGGACTTCGTGGCGCTGATCAACCAGGGCGCCGAGGCCGACCCCATCGTCCGCGAGGCCGCGGCCTTCGTCCGAGTCAGCGCCGCGGCCTGACCTTGCCGGCCCGCTGCGGCGCCTGTAAGCCCGCGGCAGGTTTCCCCAAGGAGCGCGAGATGTCCGCAGACGTGCCTGACCGGAACGGCCTGGGCATGACGCTCTTCGCCAATACCGGCTTTCTGTTCACCGACCTGCCCTTCGCGCAGCGCATCGAGGCTGCCGCCGCCGCCGGCTTCGACGGGGTCGAGTTCCACGACGAATTGCAGCGCGAGGACGCGCCCGCCATCGCCGCGCTGTTGGCCCGGCTGGGGCTGCGCATGGGCGGGATCAACGCGCATATGGGCGAGACGGCCGGCCGTGCCGCGCTGCCGGGGCAAGAGGCCGGCTTCATGGCCGACCTCGCCGCCGCCCATGCCGCCGCCGCATGCGTCGGCGCGCCGGCGATTCATGTGCTGGCGGGCAAGGGCGCGACCGATGCCGCGACCTATCGCGCCAACCTGCGCCGGGCCATCGACGCGACCGACCGCCTGATCCTGATCGAGCCGCTCTGCCCGCAGGCGATGCCGGGCTATCACTTGTCGCGGCTTGGCGATGCGCTGGAACTGGCCGATTCTATCGGTCCGCGCCTGCGGGTGATGTTCGACTGGTTCCACGTCGCGACCGAGCTTGGCGCCCCCGCTGCGGCCAAGGCGCTGCTGCACCACAGGCCGCTGATCGGCCATGTCCAGGCCGCATCGGTCCCCGCCCGCGCCGAGCCGGCGCCCGAGATCCTGCGCCGGTTCCGCGATGCGGGCTGCACGACGGTCGGGCTGGAGTATCGCCCGACGCAGCCACCGGCGGCGCATCTGTCCTCGCTGCGCGCGGCCCTGGCCCGATAGGCCCCGGGGGGGCGGCGTGATGGGCCGCCGCGCCGGTCCTCGGATATTTGGGCGTGAAAACTCGGACCTGTCCTGTGCCACGGTGAGTCGCGGCCTTCCCAGCCCCCGGGTTCGCCAGCGGCACACATTTGCGGGATTGGGTCCAATGCAAGCCTTGGCTCCAGGACCTGCCCGACGAAAACAGGCGCGGTTTCCCGCGCCTGTCGCCAGCTTCGACCATAGGCCTCAGTTCTGCTCCATCAGATCAGTGATCCGGCGCACGGCCACGCGGCGGTTGTCGCGCTCGGGCCCGTCGCTGGGCACCAGCAGGAACTGCTCGCCATAGCCCTGGACCACCATGTTCTCGGGCGGCACCTGGAAATATTCCGTCAGCGCCAGCGCCACCGATTCCGCGCGCCGGTCCGACAGGGCCAAGTTGGCGGCATCCGAGCCGACGGCATCGGTATAGCCCTCGATCATATAGATCTCGGCCGGGTTCTGGTCGACGCTGTCGCGGATCACCTTACCCAGCGTGGCGAGCTGCTGCGCCTGGTCGGGCGTGATCGCCGAGGAGCCGGTCTCGAAGGTGATCTCGGGCACGTTCACGGGGGCGACCAGCGCCCGCACCTCGGGGATGTCGCGAATCTGGCCCAAGGTGAAGCGGCGGTCGACGCTGGCCTCGCGGCGCAGGGCCTCGCGCAGCGCGGCTTCGTCCAGCGGGCCGCGGCTGACCTCGACCGGCGGCGGCGCCGGCAGGGTCGAGATCCGCACCGGTTCCGCCGCGGTATCGTCGATCAGCCGGGTCTCGCTGCCATCGGCGCGAACCAGCGTGCGGCGCAGGATGTTCATGTTCGCGTCGCGGATGGTGACGACGCGGCTGCCGTCCTCGCGCAGCACCGTGGTCCGGGTCGAACCGTCGTCGAAGGTTTCGGTCCGCACGTTCGACCCGGGCTGGTAGAGCAGCGCATTGTCGTCCTTGATGACCTGCTGGCTGCCGTCGGGCAGGGTCACCACGACGCGGTCGCCGGTGTTCAGCGCCACCTGGCGGTCGTTCGACAGCATCTTGCCGACCGCGAAGCCGGCGGCGCCCGCCAGCAGCAGCTTGCCGATGTCCTTGAGGTTGTCATCGTCGTCATCGTCGTCGCTGCGGGCCTCGCGGCGCTGTTCCTCGCGCTGCTGGTCGCCGTTCAGGCCCTGGATGATCGCGTTCTCGAAATCCTGGTCCGAGCGGCGGGCGTTCTGCTCGGTGATCTGCACCTCGTCCACCTGACCCTGCTGCTGCTGCTCCTGCGCACCGGCGGCGAGCGCCGTGGCGGCGACCGGCGGCGGGTTCTCGGCGGCGCGCTTGGCGACCTCGTTCGGGGTCACCCGGGCTTCGGGCGCCTGGACCTCGCCGGGTTGCGGCTGGCCGGGCTGGCCCTGCTGCTGGCCCTGTTGCTGGCCGCGCGGCTGGCTATCCTGCTGCTGCTCTTGCAGGCGCCGGGCAAGTTCGGCCGCGCCGGGGGCTGCGGTCGTATCCTGGCCGGCCTGCTGCGGATCGTCCTGGCGCTGCTGGTCACCGGCCTGCTTCTGGCGCTGCTGATCGTCGCCGGCCTGCTGCTGGTCATCCTGGCTGCGCTGCTGCTCGCCGCCGACCTGCTGACGGCGCGGTTCGGGCTTTTGCGCGGCCTCGCCGGGCTGAGGCTGGCCGGGGGCGGGCTGATCCTGGTCGCGCGCTTCCAGCCGTTCTTTCAACGCCTCGGCGTCAGGCATGTCCTCGGGCTCGGCCGGCGGTTGCTGGGCCTGGACCGAAGGCTGGTCGCGGCGCGGCTCGTCGGGTTTGGGGTCGGGGGCGGGATCGGCGGTGGTCACGGATTTGGCGCTGTCCGGCTTGGCCCCGGGTTGCTTTTGGGCGTCTTCGCGCAATTGCTCGGCGCGGTCGGCGGCCTGGTCGGCATCGGCAGGCTTGGCCCGAGGCGTCTCGGCCTCGACCACCGGCGGCTTGGGGACGGGATCCTGCGCCTGCGTCACGGCGGGCTTGTCCTGCGGGGCCGGAGCCGGTTCGGCGGCCTGCTGCTGCCTGGGCTGCGGCGCGTCCTGGCCTGCGGCGGGCCTTTCGGGCTCCGGCTGTTCCTGCCGGGGCTGGACCTGCCGGCGCGGTTCCTGCTGTTCCTCGGCCTGGGCGGGCTTTTGCTCCTGCGGCGGCTCCTGCCGCTCGGCGCGGGGCTTTTGCTGGGGCTGCTGCTTTTGCTGCTGGGCTTCTTGCTGCTGTTGTTCGGGCTGTTGCGCCTGGCCTTCCTCGGCCTGCTTTTTCTTCTGCTTGGGCAGGATCTGTTGCTGGCCGTCCGGCGCCTGCTGGTCCTGGGCCAGGGCAAGCTGCGGGGTGATGATGGACAGGCAAGCCACAAGCGCGGTTGTGGTCTTGAAGATGCGGCGCATGTCGGTCCCTTCCGAATGTCGCGTGATGATCGGAAAAACCCCGGTGAAATGCCGAGGTTCCCCCACAAGCACGTGATCGGAGGCAGCCCGCATCGGCCGGCGGATTGCCGCCGTCCAGACGCCGGCCGGACCTAACCGAGCAGGGCCAGCCGGCCGCCGGACATGCGCTGCACGCGCCCGGCCAGTTCCAGCGCCAGGATTGCCGGGGCGATGACCGCTGCCGGCACGCCCAGGTCGCGGATCAGCAGGTTTTCCTCGGTCGGGCTCGGGCCGAGCTTGGCCAGGATCCGTGCCTCGAGATTGACCGGGCCGCCCTGCGCCTGCGGGATCTCTGGCGCGGGCCGGCGGCGCAGCCCGTGGCCCATTTCGGCCAGGCGGCGCGCCACGGCAGCCGGTTGCAGGGTCCGGGCCATGCCGGGGCGGGCGGGTTCGGCCGCCGGGGCCGCCGGTTGCGGCAGCCGGGCGGGCGCGGCTGCCTCGACCGGGGCGCCGTTCGATTGCAGGGCCGCCAGCACATCGGCCGAATTGCGCACCAGCGTCGCGCCGTCGCGGATCAGGCTGTTGCAGCCGCTGGCGCGGGCGTCCATCGGGTGACCGGGCACCGCCATCACCTCGCGCCCCTGGTCCAGCGCGCAGCGCGCGGTGATCAGGCTGCCCGAGCGATGCGCCGCCTCGACCACCACCACGGCGCGCGACAGGCCCGAGATGATGCGGTTGCGGGCCGGGAAATGCCGCGCCACCGGCTCGACCCCCGGGGGCTGCTCGGTCATCAAGAGGCCGGTGTCGCAGATCGATTCGGCCAGGGCGGCGTTTTCCGCCGGATAGATCATGTCGATGCCGCCGGCCATCACGGCGATGGTGCCGCCATGCAGCGACGCCTCATGCGCGACGGTGTCGATGCCGCGCGCCAGGCCCGCGACCACCGCAACGCCGGCCTGCGACAGACCCAGTGCCATGCCGCGCGCCATGCGCAACCCCAGGGAGGATGCGTTTCGGGCCCCGATCACCGCCACCGGCAGACGCTCCAGCACCGAGAGATTGCCGCGCAGCCACAGCGCCGCCGGTGCCTCGGGCACCTCGCGCAGCAGAGCGGGATAGGCGGGGTCGTCCCAGGTGAGCAGCCGGGCGCCGGCGCGGCGGCCAGCCTCGAGCTCGGCATGGACCACGGCCAGCGGGCAGGGGGCGTAATCCGCGATCCCGGCGGCGCGGGCGATCTCGGGCAGGGCGGCCAGCGCCGCCTCGGCGCTGCCATGTTCGGCGAGCAGCCGGTGGAATGTCGCCGGTCCGACCCGGCGCGAGCGGATGAGCCGCAGGCAGGCGATCCCGTCCCCCATCGGTGTGAGTGAGCTGTGGTGGGGTTCGAAAGGAAGCGGTCTTGCCATCATCATTGCCTTTGCCTCATCCGCGGGACGAGTCATGCCATGGCAATGGTTAAGAATGCGTTAGCCGCGAAAAGATTCCGCCAACCCCTTGGATTTGCCGGAAATCAGGCCGCCGAGCCGCCGATGGTCAGCCCGCCGATGCGCAATGTGGGCAGGCCCACGCCGACCGGAACCCATTGTCCCTGCTTGCCGCAATTGCCGATTCCGGGGTCCAGGGACAGGTCACTGCCGATGGCGCGAATCTGTTGCAGCGCCGTCGCGCCGTCGCCGATCAGCGTCGCGCCCCGGATCGGGTCGCCGACCTGGCCATTCTTCACGCGATAGGCCTCGGTGCAGGAAAACACGAACTTGCCGTTGGTGATGTCCACCTGGCCGCCGCCGAAACCCACGGCATAGATGCCATCCTCGAGCCCGGCGAGGATCGAGGCCGGATCCTCGGACCCCGCCAGCATGAAGGTATTGGTCATGCGCGGCATCGGCGCATGGGCATAGCTCTGCCGGCGGCCGTTGCCGGTCGGCGCGACCCCCATCAGCCGGGCGTTCTGGCGGTCCTGCATATAGCCCGTCAGCACGCCGTCCTCGATCAGCACGTTGCGGCCCGGCGCCGTGCCCTCGTCATCGACCGAGATCGAGCCGCGCCGGTCCGGGATGGTGCCGTCGTCGACCACGGTCACGCCGGGCGCGGCCACGCGGCTGCCCAGCAGCCCGGCAAAGGCGGAATGGCCCTTGCGGTTGAAATCGCCTTCCAGCCCGTGACCCACGGCCTCGTGCAGCAGAATCCCCGGCCAGCCCGGGCCCAGAACCACGTCCATGACGCCGGCAGGGGCGGGGACCGAGCGCAGGTTGACCAGCGCGATGCGCAGCGCCTCGCGCACCTGGGCCTGCCAGTGTTCGGGGGCGATCAGCCCGTCCAGCGCCACGCGGCCGCCGCCGCCGGCATTGCCCGATTCGCGGCGGCTGTTCGATTCCACGATGACCGAGACGTTGATGCGCGCCATCGGCCGGATGTCGGTCGAAAGCCCGCCCTCGGGGCGCAGGATCGCCACCTCCTGCACCGAGGTCGAGATGCTGGCCGAGACCTGCACCACCCGCGGGTCGAGGTCGCGGGCAAAGGCGTCGATTTCCCGCAGCAGCGCGACGCGGGCGGCGAAGGGCACCGATTCCGCCGGGTCGATCGCGGCGTAAAGCGGGCGGATCTCGGCCAGGGGCGGCAGGGCCAGCGTGCCGCCGCCGTCGCCCACGGCCAGCCGCACGGTCTCCGCCGCCTTGCGCAAGGCTGTTTCGTCGATCTCGGTGGAATGGGCATAGCCGGTCACGTCGCCGCGCACCGCGCGCAGGCCGAAGCCCTGCTCGGCGTCATAGCTTGCCGTGCGCAGCCGGCCGTCGTCGAAGACCAGCGCCTCCGAGCGGGAGCGTTCCAGATACAGCTCGCCATCATCCGCCCCTGCAAGCGCCGATTGCAGGACACGCAGCGCGCGATCCTGGTCGAGATGGGTTTCAAACGGGGAAAAGGCTGTGTCCGGCATGTCATCGCTCCTGACCTGGAAGCCTCGACTAGGGGTTTTTTGGTCGTAAGTCGATAGCTATGGCTTGCCCGTAGGGGTAAGATATGGTTCTGGTTCAGGACCGAATGCCGGCAGCCCGAGGAGACAGGGCCCTGCCGGCGGCATGATAGGCAACGGGATGGGAAGATGGCAATTGCGACGATGCGCCGCGGGGTAATGGCGGCTACGGGTCTTGGTTTTGCTGGGCTGACGGCCGTGCCGGCGCTGGCGCAGGACGTGCTGGGCGACCTGCCCGTGATCGGCAAGCCGCACAATGGCGGCATGGGCTTCCAGCCCGCGTCGAGCCCGCTGGCGCATGACCAGCAGTGGCTGGATCATTTCGTGCTCTATATCATCACGGCGGTGACGATCTTCGTCTGCCTGCTGCTGCTGGTCTGCATCGTCCGCTTCAACCGCCGCGTGAACCCCGTCCCGGCGCGCTTTACCCACAACACCCCGGTCGAGGTGGTCTGGACGCTGGTGCCGGTGCTGATCCTGGTTTCCATCGGCGCCTTCTCGCTGCCGGCGCTGTTCCGCAGCCAGGAAATGCCGAACGATCCGGACCTGGTGATCAAGGCCATCGGCCACCAGTGGTACTGGTCCTATGAATATCCGAACGATGCCATCGCCTTCGACGCGCTGCTGCTGGAGAAGGACGCCCTGGCCGACGCCGGCTACAGCGAGGACGAATACCTGCTGGCCACCGACAACCCGGTCGTGGTGCCGATCGGCAAGAAGGTGCTGGTGCAGGTCACCGCGACCGACGTGATCCACAGCTGGACCGTGCCGGCCTTTGCCGTGAAACAGGACGCCGTGCCGGGCCGCATCGCGCAGCTGTGGTTCGAGGTCGACAAGGAAGGCGTCTATTTCGGCCAGTGCTCGGAGCTTTGCGGCATCAACCACGCCTATATGCCCATCGTGGTCAAGGCCGTCAGCCAGGAGAAATACGACGCCTGGCTGGCCGGCGCGAAAGAGGAATTCGCCGCCGACGCCTCGGATTACCTGCCCGCCAGCCCGGTCAAGCTGGCCTCGGCCGAGTAAGGGCCGTGACCGACATCAACGCATATGAGGGGCCCGCCGAGGCGGGCTTCGGCGATTACGTCGCGCTCCTGAAGCCGCGGGTCATGTCGCTGGTGGTGTTCACCGCCTTCGTCGGCCTGTGGATCGCGCCGCTGCCGGTGAACCCTTTCGTGGCCTTCTGCGCGGTGCTGTTCATCGCGCTGGGCGGCGGGGCCTCGGGCGCGCTGAATATGTGGTACGACGCCGATATCGACGCGGTGATGAAGCGCACGGCCGGCCGGCCGGTGCCCTCGGGGCGCGTCGCCTCGGGCGAGGCGCTGGGCCTCGGCATCGCGCTGTCCGGCCTGTCGGTGATGATGCTGGGCCTGGCGGCGAACTGGTTCGCGGCGGGTTTCCTGGCCTTCACCATCTTCTTCTATGCCGTGGTCTACACGATCTGGCTGAAGCGCTCGACGCCGCAGAACATCGTTATCGGCGGCGCGGCCGGGGCCTTCCCGCCGATGATCGGCTGGGCCTGTGCCACCGGCGGCATCGGCATCGAATCGCTCTTGATGTTCGCGCTGATCTTCTTCTGGACGCCGCCGCATTTCTGGGCTTTGGCGCTGTTCATGAAGGACGACTATTCCAAGGCCGGCGTGCCGATGCTGACCGTGACGCATGGCCGCAAGGTCACGCGCCGGCACATCTTCATCTATACGCTGGTGCTGGCGCCCTTCGCGCTCTGGCTGGGCTTCACCTCGGTCGGCGGGCCGCTGTATCTCGCGGTTTCGGCGGTGCTGAACGGGCTCTTCATCGCCGGCGGCTGGCAGATCCTGCGCCGGGACGAGGAACAGGCCCAGGCCGACGGCTACCGCGTCGAGAAGCGCTATTTCCGGCTGTCGCTCTATTACCTGTTCCTGCATTTCCTGGCGCTGCTGGTCCAGCACGGGATCGGAGGATGGTGATGGCGCTGCATGTCGAACATGAGCTGCACCGGCGCCGGCGCTCGCGCAACATCGGCCTCGCGGTGGTGCTGGCGGCTTTCGTGGCGCTGGTCTTCGGCCTGTCGGTGGTCAAGATCACCCAGGGCGACATGATGCAGGGCTATGACCACCGGCCGCAGGCCTCGATGCTGCCGAAGGACCCGAACCCGCCGGCGGCCAATCCGGCCCCGGTTGCGGCGCCCGGCACGCCCGGCGCCGAGCAGGGGGCAGAGCCATGACCGCGCCACGCTCGAACGGGCGCACCGTGCTGAATCTGGTCGCCGTGGTCCTGGTCATGGGCGCACTCAGCTGGGCGGCGGTGCCGTTCTATTCCTGGTTCTGCCGCGTCACCGGCTTTGCCGGCACCACCAATGTCGCGACCGCGACCTCGGACACCGTGCTGGACGAAAAGGTCCGCGTGCGTTTCGATTCCAACGTCGATCCGAACATGGGCTGGACCTTCCGCCCGCTGCAGCGCGAGATGGAGCTGCGCATCGGCGAGAACGCCATCGCCTTCTACGAGGCGGTCAATACCACCGACCAGCCGATCACCGGCACGGCCAGCTATAACGTCGCCCCCGACGCCGCCGGCTATTTCTTCAACAAGATCGAGTGTTTCTGCTTTACCGAGCAGACCTTGCAACCCGGTGAGCGGGTCGAGATGCCGGTCAGCTTCTATGTCGATCCCGAGATCGTCACCGACCGCGACGCCGGGCGCATCCGCGACATCACCCTGTCCTATACCTTCCACCGGACCGAGCCGCCGGCGCCCCAGCAGGCGGCGCTGGACGCCGGAAACCGACCGACCGTAAACTGAGCAACAAGAACCAGCAGCAACAGCCGGGAACGCAGCCATGGCCCATGTAAAGAACCACGACTATCAGATCC
Source organism: Paracoccus sp. N5 (assembly GCF_000371965.1). NCBI lineage: Bacteria > Pseudomonadati > Pseudomonadota > Alphaproteobacteria > Rhodobacterales > Paracoccaceae > Paracoccus > Paracoccus sp. N5. The sequence goes on from NZ_AQUO01000001.1 coordinate 2,167,616, forward strand.
TGCCACCCTCGATCTGGCCGTTCCTCGGCGCGATCGCCGCCTTCGTCATGCTGACCGGCGCGGTGGCCTGGATGAAGGGCATCACCGTCTTCGGTGCCCCGGTCGAGGGGCCCTGGATGTTCCTGATCGGCTTCGTGGCCGTGCTCTACGTCATGTTCGGCTGGTGGGCCGACGTGGTGAAGGAAGGCGAGTCGGGCGAGCATACCCCGGTCGTGCGCATCGGCCTGCAATACGGCTTCATCCTGTTCATCATGTCCGAGGTGATGTTCTTCGTCGCCTGGTTCTGGGCCTTCATCAAGAACGCGCTCTACCCGATGGGGCCGGACAGCCCGATCAAGGACGGCGTCTGGCCGCCGGAAGGCATCGTGACCTTCGATCCCTGGCACCTGCCGCTGATCAACACGCTGATCCTGCTGTTGTCGGGCGTCGCCGTGACCTGGGCGCACCATGCCTTCGTGCATGAGGGCGACCGCAAGACCACCATCAACGGGCTGATCGTCGCCGTCATCCTGGGCCTGTGCTTCACCGGGCTTCAGGCCTATGAATACAGCCACGCCGCCTTCGGCATGGCCGACACGGTCTATGCCGGCACCTTCTTCATGGCCACCGGCTTCCACGGCGCGCATGTCATCATCGGCACCATCTTCCTGTTCGTCTGCCTGATCCGCATGCTGCGCGGCCAGATGACGCAGCAGCAGCATGTCGGCTTCGAGGCCGCGGCCTGGTACTGGCACTTCGTCGACGTGGTCTGGCTGTTCCTCTTTGTCGTGATCTATATCTGGGGCCGCTGAGCCCGGCGGAAATCTGGCGGCGCGGGGCCCGGTCCCGCGCCGCTTTTCTTTGGAGACCCCGATGCGCCGCTATGTCTTTCCGCTGATCGTCGGTGTGGTCGGCTGCGCCATCCTGATCTCGCTGGGCCTGTGGCAGCTCAGGCGGCTGGACTGGAAAGAGGGCATGATCGCCCAGATCGAAAGCCGCATCCATGGCCAGCCCGTGCCCTTGCCCGCCGCCGTCGATCCGTCGATGAAATACATGCCGGTGCTGGTCTCGGGCCGGACCACGGGGGGCGAGATCGACGTGCTGTCCGGCACGCGCGAATCCGGCGGCGGCTACCAGGTCGTCTCGGGCTTCGTTCTGGATGACGGGCGCCGCATCCTGGTGGATCGCGGGTTCGTCGACCAGGACCACAAGCGCGACCCGCGCCCGCCCGTCGCCCTCCAGATCGCCGGCAACCTGCATTGGCCGCAGGAACACGGCAGCGCCACGCCCGCGCCGAACCTGTCCGAGAACATCTGGTTCGCGCGCGACGTGCCCGCCATGGCGGCGCAGCTCGGGACCGAGCCGGTGCTGGTCGTCGCGGCCGAGGTGCGGGGCGACGCGCAGGGTGTCGCGCCGATGCCCGTCGCGGTCGAGGGCATCCCGAACAACCACCTGGGCTATGCCGTGCAATGGTTCATGTTCGCGGTGGTCTGGGCAGGGATGACAGTCGCCCTGATCTGGCGTATCAGGCAGCGGAAATTCTAGGGGGACGCGATGCGTTACGTATCTACCCGGGGGCGGGCTCCGGTCTTGGACTTCGAACAGGCGATGATGACCGGGCTGGCGCGCGACGGCGGGTTGTATCTGCCCGAGGCCATGCCGATGTTCTCGGCCGACGAGATCGCCGCGCTGGAAGGGCTGCCCTATGAGGAGGTCGCGCTGCGCATCGTCACCCCCTTCGTCGGCGATAGCTTTTCGCAGGAAGAGCTGAAGGGCGCCATCGCGCGGGCCTATGCCGGCTTCGACCATGTCGCCCGCGCGCCGCTGGTGCAGCTGGCGCCGGGCCATCACCTGCTGGAACTGTTCCACGGGCCGACCATCGCCTTCAAGGATTTCGCCATGCAGCTGATCGGCCAGCTGTTCCAGCTGGCGCTGGCGCGGTCGGGCAGCCGGGTGACGATCCTGGGCGCGACCTCGGGCGACACCGGCTCGGCCGCGATCGAGGCTTTCAAGGGGCTCGACAATGTCGACGTGTTCATCATGTATCCGCATGGCCGCGTCAGCGAGGTGCAGCGCCGGCAGATGTCCACGCCCTCGGAAGCCAATGTGCATGCGCTGGCCGTCGATGGCACCTTCGACGATTGCCAGGCGCGGCTGAAGGATCTGTTCAACGACCACGCCTTTCGCGACGCGGTGGGGCTCGCGGGCGTCAACTCGATCAACTGGGCGCGGGTGCTGGCGCAGATCGTGTATTACTTCACCGCCGCCGTATCCTTGGGCGCACCGGGGCGCGAGGTGGACTTCACCGTGCCGACGGGGAATTTCGGCGACATCTTCGCCGGCTCCATCGCCAAGGAGATGGGCCTGCCCATCGGCCGGCTGGTCGCGGCCGTGAACCAGAACGACATCCTGCACCGGGCGCTCAGCACCGGCGAATACCGGGTCGGCGAGGCGCAGCCCTCGATCAGCCCCTCGATGGATATCCAGGTCAGCTCGAACTTCGAACGCGCCTTGTGGCTGGCTTACGGCCGCGACGGCGCCGCCATCTCGCAGCTGATGGACGAGTTGAAATCCGGCGGCTTCGCCATCAGCCAGGGCGCGTTGCAGGCGCTGCGCGAGACCTATGCCTCGGGCCGCGTGTCCGAGGCCGAGACGCTGGCCATGATCGCCACCATCCGCGCCGAGACCGGCGAGGTGATCTGCCCGCATACCGCCGTCGGCGTGAAAATCGCCCGCGAGAACCTGCGCCCCGGCGTGCCCATGGTGACGCTGGCCACCGCGCATCCGGCGAAGTTCCCCGATGCGGTGGAACAGGCCATCGGCTTCCGCCCGGGCCTGCCGCCGCAGATGGCCGACCTGTTCGAGCGCGCCGAACGCATCACCCGTATTGAAAACGACGCGGATAGGCTTAAATCGCTGATCCTTGAACGGAGAGCAGCTTGACCGAACCCCGCATCAGCACCTTGCCGAATGGCCTGCGCGTCGTCACCCGCGACATGCCCGGCCTGCATTCCGCCGCCATCGGCATCTGGGTCAACGCGGGTTGCCGCGACGAACGCGCCGAACAGAACGGCATCGCGCATTTCCTGGAACACATGGCCTTCAAGGGCACGGCCACGCGCTCGGCCCTGGAGATCGTCGAGACCATCGAGAATGTCGGCGGCTACATCAACGCCTATACCTCGCGCGACGTGACCAGCTATTACGTGCGGGTGCTGGCGGGCGACGTGTCGCTGGCGCTGGACGTGATTTCCGACATCGTGCTGAACCCGGTCTTCGAGCCGCGCGAGATCGAGGTCGAGCGCGGCGTGATCCTGCAAGAGATCGGCCAGTCGCTGGACACGCCCGACGACGTGATCTTCGACTGGCTGCAAGAGGCCGCCTATCCCGACCAGCCCATGGGCCGCACCATCCTGGGCCCGGCCGAGCGGGTCAGCCATTTCACCCGCGACGACCTCTCGCGCTTCATCGGCGAGCATTACGGGCCGGAACGCATGATCGTCGCCGCCGCCGGTGCCGTGGACCACGACCGCATCCTCCGCCAGGTCGAGGCGATCTTCGGCGGCATCGCCACCCGCGCCGGCACCACGCGCGAGCCCGCCCGCTGGCAGGGCGCCGAGGCGCGGCGCGTGAAGAAGCTGGAGCAGGCGCATTTCGCCCTGGGTTTTGAAGGACCGGGCTACCAGGACGCCGATTTCTACGCGGCGCAGATCTGGACTTCGGCCCTGGGGGGCGGCATGTCCTCGCGCCTGTTCCAGAAGATCCGCGAGGAAAAGGGCCTGTGCTATTCGATCTTCGCGCAGTCCGGTTTCCACGACGACACCGGCATGGTGACGATCTATGCCGGCACCTCGGGCGACCAGGTGGCGGATCTGGCCATGCTGACCGTGGACGAGCTGAAGCGTTCGGCCGATGACATGACCGAGGCCGAGATCGCCCGCGCCCGGGCGCAGATGAAGGCCGGGCTGCTGATGGGGCTGGAAAGCCCGACCGGCCAGGCCGAGCGCATGGCGCGTTCGCTGGCGATCTGGGGCCGGGTGCCCGATGCCGCCGAGGTGGCCGAGCGCATCGACGCCGTGACCGTGGCGCAGATCCGCGACCACGCCCGGCAACTGCTGGGCAATGCCCGCCCGGCGCTGGCGCTTTACGGTCCGGTCAAGGCGGCGCCGACGCGCGAGGAACTGGCCGCGAGGCTTGCCGCCTGATGTTCGGCCGAAGGCGTCCGCCCAGTCTCGAGACCGAGCGGATGCTGCTGCGCCTGCCTGCGCATCAGGATTTCGGCCCCTGGGTGGCGCTGCGCGTGGAAAGCCGCGCTTTCCTGACGCCGTGGGAGCCGGTCTGGGCGGCCGACCACCTGTCGAAGCGCAGCTTCACCAACCGGGTCTATTGGGCGCAGCGCGCCAGCCGCAACGGCACGGCGCTGCCCTTGTTCCTGATCCGCCGCGACGGCACGCTGCTGGGGGCGATCACGCTGGACAACATTCGCCGCGGCCCGGCGCAATCGGCCACCATCGGCTATTGGATCGGCCAGTCCTTTGCCCGGCAGGGTTACATGCGCGAGGCCATCGGCGCGCTGGTGCAGCACGCCTTCGCCGAGATGGAGCTGAGCCGCATCGAGGCCGCCTGCCTGCCCGAGAACACCCCCTCGCGCGGGGTGCTGGAACGGGCGGGCTTCAAGTATGAGGGCGTGGCGCAAAGCTATCTGCAGATCAACGGCCGCTGGCGCAACCATGTGCTTTACGCCAACCTGCGCCACGACCGGCGCGGCAAGACCGAGGTGCGCTGATGCTGAACCCCGCCGATAAGACGCTGGCCGCGCGCCTGCCCGAAGGCGTGCTGCGCGAGGTGACGCCTGCCTATCTGGAGGAGCCGCGCGGCCGCTATCTGGGCCGGGCCGGGCTGGTCGCCGCGCCGCGCGACACCGATGAGGTCGCCGCCGTGGTGCGCGCCTGCGCCGAGGCGCGGGTCGGCATCGTGCCGCGCGGCGGCGGCACCGGGCTGGTCTCGGGGCAGGTGATGCCGGACGGTCCGGCGCCGCTGATCCTGTCGCTGGAACGCATGACCGCGCTGCGCGGCCTCTGGCCCGAGGAGAACGTGCTGGTCGCCGAGGCCGGCATGACCCTGCAAGCCGTGCGCGACGCGGCGACAGTCGCGGGCCGGCTCTTTCCGCTGTCGCTGGCGAGCCAAGGCACGGCGGCCATCGGCGGCTGCCTCTCGACCAATGCCGGCGGCGTCACCGCGCTGCGCTATGGCACCGCGCGGTCGCTGTGCCTGGGGGTCGAGGCGGTGCTGCCCGACGGGTCCATCGTCCACGACCTGAAGCGGCTGCGCAAGGACAACACCGGCTACGACATCCGCGACCTGCTGATCGGGGCCGAGGGCACGCTGGGCATCGTCACCGCCGCCAGCCTGAAGCTGGTGGTGCCGCCGCCGAACGTGGGCCTTGCCATGCTGCAGGTGCCGGGCCCCGAGGCGGCGCTGACGCTGCTGTCGCTGGCCGAGGGCCGCATGGCCGGCGGCGTCACGGCTTTCGAGCTGATCGGCGGGCAGGGGCTGGCCTTCCTGTCCGAGGTGCTGCCCGAGATCCGCCAGCCGCTGCCGGGCGTATCCTGGTCGGTGCTGGTCGAGGTCGGCCTGCCCGAGGGGCTGGCCCCGGACGCGGCGCTGGAGGGGCTGTTGGTGGACGCCATGGAGCGCGGGCTGGTGCTTGACGGCGTTATCGCCCAGTCGGGGCAGCAGGCGGCGGATTTCTGGCACCTGCGCGAGCATATCCCCGAGGCGAACCGCCGCATCGGTGCCATCGCCAGCCATGACATCAGCCTGCCGCTGTCGGAAATCGCCGGCTTCATCCGCGATGCCGGCGCGGCCTTGGCGGGCGAGGGGCTGCGGATCAACTGCTTCGGCCATCTCGGCGACGGCAACCTGCATTACAACCTGTTCCCGCCCCCCGGCCGCCAGCGCGGCGACTACGACGACCGCCGCAAGGCGCTGTCGGCGCTGGTGCATGAGATGGTGGTGGCGCGCGGCGGCTCCTTCTCGGCCGAGCATGGCGTCGGCCGGCTGAAGGTCGGCGAGCTGGAGCGCTGGGGCGACCCGGCGCGGCTGGCGGCGATGCGGGCGATCAAGCAGGCACTGGACCCCTTGGGCATCATGAACCCGGGGGCGGTGCTTTCAGCAGGGGCGTAAGCGCCGCGCGCAGATGGTCGAGATAGGCCGAAAGCCGCGGCGCGATGAAAGGTTGCGGCAGGTATAAAGCCTGGATGTCCAGCTGCGGGCGCGCATAAGCCGGCAGCAGCCGTTCCAGCCGGCCGGCGGCGACATCCTCGGCCACGACGAAGCCGGGGATCAGCGCCAGCCCCTCGCCCTCCAGCACCAGCCGGCGCACGGCCTGGGCGCTGTTCACGGTGATCTGGCCGGGCAGGGCGACGCTGACCGACTTGCCCTCGACCAGGAAGGCGGCGCGGCCGGGCGACTGGGCATTGCTGTCGCGGATGCAGACGTGGTCGCGCAGCGCCTCGGGATGGGTCGGGCGCGAGTGGCGGGCCAGATAGGCGGGGCTGGCGACGGCCCAGGCCTCGGTCTGGCCGATGCGGCGGCCGATCAGGCTGGAATCGGGCAATTGCCCGATGCGCAGCGCCAGGTCGAAGCCCTCGGCCGCGAGATCGACATAGCGGTCGCTCAGATGCAGGTCGATGCTGATGCCCGGATGCGCGCGGGTGAAGTCGCGGGTCAGTTGCGTCACGAACATCTCGCCGAAGGTGACCGGGGCGGTGATGCGCAGCCGGCCGGTCAGCGTGCCTTCCTCGGCGCTGGCCTGGGCGTCGAGTTCCTCCATCGCGGCCAGCACCCGGCGCGCGGCGATCAGGTAACGCTCGCCCGAGGGCGTCAGCGACAGCGCGCGGGTGGTGCGGTTCAGCAGCGTCACGCCCTGCTGCCCCTCCAGCGCCGCGACATATTTGCTGACCAGCTTGTTCGAGATCCCCAGCCTGTCGCCGGCCCGGGTGAACGAGCCCGCGTCCACCACGGCGACGAAAGCGCGGATGCCGTCGATCCTGTCCATTGAAATCCCCGTCATGGCGACAATGTTTCCATGAATATGGCCATTTCTGCGACAATGACCAAGCGCTATCTTGCCGGCAGTGAACAGGTTTCAAGGACAATCGCGATGAGCACCCTCAACCACGGCGGCCTGGCCGCCAGCGAAAACCGGGCCGAACTGGCCGCCCTGCTGCTGCGCCTGCTGGCCGGGGCCTGGTTCCTGGTCCACGGGCTGACCAAGCTGCTGGTCTTTACCCCGGCGGGCACGGCGGGCTATTTCCAGTCGCTGGGCCTGCCCGGCGCGCTGGGATACCTGACCATGGTGCTGGAGATCGCCGGCGGCCTGGCGCTGATCGCCGGCATTGCGACGCGCCACGTCGCGCTGGTCCTGGCGGCGGTGCTGCTGGGCGCGGCCTGGTTCGGCCATGCCGCGAACGGCTTCGGCTTCGGCAACCCGGGCGGCGGCTGGGAATATCCGGTGTTCTGGGCCGTGACCATGCTGGCGCTGTCGCTGCTGGGCGACGGGGCCTGGTCGCTGGGCAAGCGCCGCTGACCCCGTTTCGGTAACCAATGCGCAACCTTTGCGAAGGCCGGCCCTCGGGTCGGCCTTCCTGGCGTGCATGGCAGGGTTGATTTGTCGTTGCAGCCGTTTGAGCCTAAGCATCGCGGCATCAGGGAGGGGCTCATGGACCAGGATTATCTGCACCGCATCCGCCACGCCGGCTTGCGCGACCGCGTGGTCAGCGCCGAAGCGGCCGCCGGCCTGATCCGCGACGGCATGGTGCTGGGCATGTCCGGCTTTACCCGCGCGGGCGAGGCCAAGGCGGTGCCGATGGCCCTGGCCGAGCGCGCGAAGCGCGAGCCGATGAAGGTCACGCTGATGACCGGGGCCTCGCTGGGCAACGACCTCGACAAGACCATGGCCGAGGCGCATCTCTTGTCGCGCCGCATCCCCTTCATGTCCGACCCCGCCCTGCGCCGCGCCATCAACGCGGGCGAGGTGATGTATATCGACCAGCACCTGTCCGAGACGGTCGAGCAGCTGCGCACCTGCCAGCTGCCGCCGGTGGACATCGCCATCGTCGAGGCGGTGGCGATCACCGAGCAGGGTGGCATCGTGCCCACCACCTCGGTCGGCAATTCGGCCAGTTTCGCGCTGCTCGCCGACAAGGTCATCGTCGAGATCAACCTGAGCCAGCCCGAGACGCTGGAGGGGCTGCACGACATCTATATCCCGACCTATCGCCCGACGCGGACGCCGATTCCGGTCGTGGCGCCGGAAAGCCGGGTCGGCTATCCCTTCATCCCGGTGCCGCCCGAGCGCATCGCGGCCATCGTCGTCTCGACCAAGCTCGACTCGTCCTCGACCGTGCTGGACCCGGATGCGGAGACCCGCGCCATCGCCGGCCACCTGACCGAATTCCTGAAGAACGAGGTGGCGCATTCCCGGATGCCGAGCCATCTGCATCCCTTGCAGGCCGGCATCGGCACCATTGCCAATGCGGTGCTGCACGGCTTCATCGACAGCCCGTTCCACGACCTGACGATGTATAGCGAGGTCTTGCAGGATTCGACCTTCGACCTGATGGATGCGGGCAAGATGGTCTTTGCCTCGGGCTCGTCCATCACGCTCTCGGCGCCGAGATATGCCGAGGTGATGGCGCGGTTTCAGGACTACAAGCCCAGGCTGGTGCTGCGGCCGCAGGAGATCTCGAACCACCCCGAGGTGGTGCGGCGGCTGGGGCTGATCTGCATCAACACGGCGCTGGAATTCGACATCTACGGCAACGTGAACTCGACCCATGTCATGGGCACGCAGATGATGAATGGCATCGGCGGCTCGGGCGATTTCGCGCGGAACGCCTATCTGTCGGTCTTCGTGACCAAGTCGGTGGCCAAGGGCGGGCGGATTTCCTCGGTGGTGCCGATGGTCAGCCATGTCGACCATACCGAGCATGACGTGGACATCCTGGTGACCGAGCAGGGGCTGGCCGATCTGCGCGGCCTTGCCCCGCGCGAGCGGGCGCGGGTGGTGCTGCAGAACTGCGTGGGCCCGGAATGGCGCGATGCGCTGGCGGATTACCACGACCGGGCGCTGGCGCGCGGCGGCCATACGCCGCATGTGATCGAGGAGGCGCTGAGCTGGCACGACCGGCTGCGCCGCACCGGCAGCATGAGGCCGGAATAAGGCAAACGCGCCCGGCGATTGCGCGGGCGCGTTTCCTATCCGACCCCTCGACGGGGTCGGATCGGCGTCCCCCGGGGTATTTTCACAACAAAGAAGTTCACCAGGCCGGGATGACGGCGCCTTGGTATTTCTCCTCGATGAAGGACTTCACCGCCGGGTCGTGATAGGCCTCGACCAGTTCCTTGGCCCAATCCGCGTTCTCGTCGGCCTTGCGCACCACGATGACGTTGGCATAGGGGCTGTCGGCCTGTTCCATGGCGATGGCGTCCTTGTTGGGGTTCAGCCCGGCGTCCAGCGCGTAATTGGTATTGATGACGGCGATGTCGGCATCGGCCAAGGTGCGCGGCAGCTGCGCGGCCTCGAGTTCCAGGAACTTCAGGTTCTTCGGGTTCTCGGAGACATCCAGCGGCGAGGGCGTCAGCCCGGTGCCCTCGGCCAGCTTGATCAGCCCCTTGGCCTGCAGGATCAGCAGGGCGCGGCCGCCGTTGGTCGGGTCGTTCGGGATCGCCACCTTGGCGCCCTCGGGCAGGTCGTCCAGCGATTTCAGCTTTTCGGAATAGACCCCCATCGGCGTGGTGATGGTCTTGCCGATGGTCACCAGATCGAAGCCGCGGTCCTTGATCTGGTTGTCCAGATAGGGCTGGTGCTGGAAGCTGTTGGCATTCAGGTCGCCGTCGTTCAGCGCCTGGTTCGGCACGACGTAATCGGTGAATTCGACGATGTCGATGGTCAGCCCCTTGGCGGCAGCGACCTTGGCCACCTCTTCCATGATCTCGGCATGTTCGCCGACCGAGACGCCGACCTTGATTTCCTCGGCCGAAGCCATGGCGGCCGTCAGCGCGAAGGCCGAAGCGAGAAGGGCGATCTTACGCATCATGTGTCCTTTCGGTTATTGGCCCCGGTTGCGCGGGGCGCGTTTGTCGAAGCGGGAGGCGATCCATTCGCCGCAGCTTTGCACCAGTTGCACCAGCACGATCAGGATGACGACCACCGCCAGCATGACCTCGGGCATGAAGCGCTGGTAGCCGTAGCGGATGCCGAGATCGCCCAGGCCTTCGCCGCCGACCGCGCCGACCATGGCGGAATAGCCGATCAGGCTGACCACGGCGAGCGTGAGCCCCAGGATGATGCCGGGCATCGCCTCGGGGATCAGCACCTTGCGCACGATCTGGCCCGGCGTCGCGCCCATGGCGCGGGCGGCTTCGATCAGCCCGGCATCGACCTCGCGGATGGCGGTCTCGATCAGCCGGGCGATGAAGGGGGCGCTCGCGATGGTCAAGGGCACGATGGCGGCGGTGGTGCCGATCGAGGTGCCGGCGATCAGCCGGGTGAAGGGGATGATCGCCACCACCAGGATGATGAAGGGCGTCGAGCGCGCCGCGTTCACGATCAGCCCCAGCACGGTGTTCAGCCAGGGCGCCGAGAGCAGCTCGCCCCGGCGCGAGGTGGCCAGGAACACGCCCAGCGGCCCGCCGATCAGCGTGCCGAGCAGCGTCGACATGGCGACCATGTAGAGGGTTTGCAGCGTGGCTTCCCACAGGATCGGGATCAGGTTAGCCGACATAGCCCAGCACCTCGGTCAGAAGCCCGTGTTCCTCGAGGAAAGCCTGCGATTCGGCCAGCCGCGCCGCGGGCAGGCCGACGATCAGGCTGCCGAAGGGGCGGGCGCCGATTTCCTCGATGGCGCCGGCCAGGATGTTGACGCCGACGCCGCGTTCGGCGGTCAGCCGCGCCAGCATCGGGTCGGTGGCATGGGCGCCGATGAAGGTGATCTGCACCACCGCCTGCGCCTCGGGGCCCTGCGGCGCCTCCTGCATCTGGCCGGCGACGAATTGCGGCACCGCGACGCCGGTCACCCCGGTCAGGAACGAGCGCGTGGTGGCATGGGCGGGTTTCGAGAACACGTCGTAGGTCTCGCCCGACTCGACGATGCGGCCGGCCTCGATCACCGCGACATGGCTGCAGATGTCGCGCACCACCGCCATTTCATGGGTGATGAGCAGGATGGTCAGGCCGAGGTCGCGGTTGATCGCCTGCAAGAGTTCCAGCACTTGCCGCGTGGTGTCGGGGTCCAGGGCCGAGGTCGCCTCGTCCGACAGAAGCACGCGCGGGCCGGTGGCGAGTGCCCGGGCGATGCCGACGCGCTGCTTCTGCCCGCCCGAGAGCTCGGCCGGATAGCGCCTGGCCTGGGCGGTCAGGCCGACGCGCTCGGTCAACTCGGCGGCGCGCGGGGCGATCTTTGCGGCATCGACCCCGGCGATCTCCAGCGGCAGGGCGATGTTTTCCGCTACGGTGCGGCTGGCGAGCAGGTTGAAATGCTGGAAGATCATCCCGACTTCGCGCCGGACGCGACGCAGCGCGGTGCCGGTGGCGGCGCCGACGTCGTGGTCGTTGACGATGACCTTGCCCGAGCTGGGGCGTTCCAGCCCGTTCACCATGCGCAAGAGCGTGGACTTGCCGGCGCCCGAGCGGCCGATGATGCCGGTGATCGCGCCCTGCGGCACGTCCAGCCAGATGTCGTGCAGCGCCACCACGTCGCTGCCGCCCTTTTGCGGATAGCGGCGCGTCACGCCCTGGAATGAGATTGCCGGCTCTGCCATCTGCCCTTGTGCCTTGAATGTCAGCCGCAGACCTATGCCCGGCGGGCCGGGCTTGGCAAGGGGCAGGGCGGTCGCAAAAGGGCAATGCCATTCCAAACCCGGCCCGGGTGGTGGGAATGGCGTTCTTTTCCGGGGAAATTACGCTGCGGAAAGCGCGGCGATGATCGGGCCGAAGTCGCTGGCCTTGAGGCTGGCGCCGCCGACCAGCGCGCCGTTCACATGCGGGATGGCAAAGATTTCCACCGCATTGCCCGGCTTGACCGAGCCGCCATAGAGCAGGGCGAAGTCGGCGCCGTCGGCGAAGCGCGCGGCCAGGCGGTCGCGCATCAGGGCGTGGACCTCGGCGATCTGGTCGTTCGTGGGCGTGCGGCCGGTGCCGATGGCCCAGACCGGCTCATAGGCGATCACCGTATTCGCCGCCGTGGCGCAGTCGGGCACCGAGCCGGCCAACTGGGCCGAGATCACGTCCAGCGTCTGGCCCGCGTCGCGCTGCGCCTCGGTCTCGCCGACGCAGATCACCGCGACCAGGCCCGCCTCATGCGCGGCGACGGCTTTGGCGGCGACCTGGGCGTCGGTCTCGGCATGGTCGGTGCGGCGCTCGGAATGGCCGAGGATGACATGGCTCGCGCCCACGTCCTTCAGCTGCCGGGCGGCGATGTCGCCGGTATGGGCGCCCGAGGGCTTCGCGTGGCAGTCCTGGCCACCGGTGGCGATGCCCTTGGCAGCCACGGCCTGGATCAGCACCGCGGGCGGGCAGATCAGCACGTCGCAGCCCGCCGGTTGCGCCAGGATGGCGTCGATCTCGGCCAGCGCGGCCAGGGTTCCGTTCATCTTCCAATTGCCGGCGGCGAGTTTGCGCGGGGCCATCAGCCTCTCCCTTGTTGTGCTGTCAGGGGATTAGGCCGGCTGCCGGGACGGATCAAGGATGGGTGCGCTAACGCCCGGCAAGCTAGAGCTTTGGCGCGGCGCCCGCGGTATTGCCCGCGATGGCGAAGCTGACCGATTCGCCGCAGCCGCAGGCGTCGGTGACGTTCGGATTGCGGAACTTGAAGCCGGATTCCAGCATGCCGGATTCATAGTCGATCTCGGTCCCGAACAGATACATCTGCGCGGTGGGGGCGATCAGCACCCGCGCCGCGCCCTGTTCGACCACCTCGTCGCCGGGCGAGGCGGTCTCGGCCAGTTCCATGGTGTATTCCATGCCGGCGCAGCCGCCCTTCTTCAGGCCGATGCGCAGCCCGCTGGCGGATTTCGCGGCCATCAGCCGGGCGATCTGGCGCTCGGCCGCTTGGGTGATGGTGACGGGGCTTTTGCCGGGAATGGAAAACATCGAGGACTTCCTTGTTCGCTGCCCTTTATCTAGGGGCGTCGTGGCTGCCGCTCAAGGGGTGCTTGACTCTGGTCGCGGGGCGGCTATAAGCGCCGCTTCATTGGTGTTGGTGGACCCCGCAAGGGGAACCCTGTCGGGCTTTATGCCAAAGGACAACGCCCTTCGACAATGTGAAAGAAGGAGATCAGCGATGACCAAACGCACCGCTGCCAAGTACAAGATCGACCGCCGCATGGGCGAAAACATCTGGGGCCGCGCCAAGTCGCCGCTGAACCGCCGCGAATACGGCCCCGGCCAGCACGGCCAGCGCCGCAAGGGCAAGCTGTCGGACTTCGGCACCCAGCTGCGCGCCAAGCAGAAGCTGAAAGGCTATTACGGCGACCTGACCGAGAAGCAGTTCCGCCGCATCTATGCGGAAGCCGAGCGCGTCAAGGGCGACACCGGCGAGAACCTGATCGGCCTGCTGGAGCGCCGCCTGGACGCCGTCGTCTATCGCGCCAAGTTCGTGCCGACCATCTTCGCCGCCCGCCAGTTCGTGAACCACGGCCACGTGGAAGTGAACGGCAAGCGCGTGAACATCGCCTCGTATCGCGTCAAGGAAGGCGACGTGATCTCGATCCGCGAGCGGTCGCGCCAACTGGCTATCGTGCTGGAAGCCGTCGCCCTGACCGAGCGTGACGTGCCGGACTATCTGGAAGTGGACCACAACAAGATGACCGCGAGCTTCGTGCGTCAGCCGGCCCTAGGCGACGTGCCCTATGCCGTGCAGATGGAGCCGAACCTGGTCGTCGAATTCTACGCCAAGAACTGATCCTTTCGGGTCAGACGGGTTGCAGGGCCGTCCCTTCGGGGGCGGCCTTTTCCTTTTGCGGCGCGGTCGCGTGGGTATTTGTGAAACAGTGAAGGCGAGGGCCGTGCCCCCGGGGCCACAACCGGGGCTGGTAACGATCCTGTGGATTGCGGCCCCGGCCCGGGGTCTGGAATGAGGGGCTGCGCGGACAGATCTTGGAGGATGCGATGCGGCTTTTGGCGGTTTTGATGGCGGTGCTGCTGGCGCTGCCGGCGGCGGCGCAGGAGAAGCCTGCGGCCGAGGAGAAGCTCTGGACCTGCGAGACCTCGATCGCGGGCGAGAAGACCGCGATCAACTATGTCCGCGACGCCGAATTCCGCGAGAATGTCGGGCGGCTCGAGAAGAACTTCTCGGGCTGGGGGCGGATCTCCTGCCCGGGCTATGTCACCCTGCGCGAGATCCTGCGTCGCAACCAGATGGGCGACGACGGCAGCTATTGCCTGCTGTGGGACAAGGCCGGGGACACCTACATCGGGGCGCAGAAGGGCGCGCGCAAGGGCAATGCGCTGTGCCGCAAGACCTTCTGCGAGCGGGTGAATTCGACCCGGCAGGCCACCTTCCGCAATGCCAATGCGCTGGCCGTCGCCGGTTATGACGCGGTGACGCAGCGGCCGGGGGCGACGATCCTGGCCGCGACCTCGGGCTCGATGGTCGGCACGCTGGAGGCGGCGGGGGCGGCGGCGATGGGCGTCGCGGCCTCGCCGGTGGCGGTGGGGTCGATGGTGATCGGCTCGGCCGCGGTGGGCGGCACCATGTGGTATTGCGCCGAGGAATAGGCTTCGCGCGCAGCGGGGGTTCGGGGGGCCGTGCGCGCAGGCGTGCGGCCTTTTGCTTTTTCGGGGCTTGCGCCGGGTTTCGCAGGAATTTAGTTATGTAATAACGTAACCGAATGGAGCAGGACGATGCGAGCAATCGGATTGGGTGCGGCGGCCTTGGCGCTGCTGCTGGCGGCGGGGCCGGGCATGGCCGAGCAGGGCAAGGGGCACAGCCACCAGCATGGCCACAGCCATGGCGACCCGCAGCAGGCCCAGATCGCCAAAGGCTATTTCGAGGATGCACAGGTTGCCGACCGGCCGTTGTCGAACTGGGACGGCGACTGGCAGTCGGTCTATCCGCTGCTTCTGGATGGCACGCTCGACCCGGTGATGGCGCACAAGGCCAAGCATGGCGACAAGACCGCCGCCGAATACAAGGCCTATTACGATACCGGCTATCGCAGCGATGTCGAGCGGATCGAGATCCATGGCGACACCGTCAGCTTCCATGCCGGCGACAAGGTCCTGACGGGGCGCTATGCCTCGGACGGGCACGAGATCCTGACCTATGCCAAGGGCAACCGGGGTGTGCGCTTCATCTTCAGGAAGGTTTCTGGCGATGCGGGCGCGCCGGGTTATTTCCAGTTCAGCGACCACAAGATCGCGCCGGCCAAGGCCGATCACTTTCACCTTTACATGGGCGACGACCGGGCGAAGCTGCTCGACGAGGTGACGAACTGGCCGACCTATTACCCGGCCGCGCTGACGCCCGCGCAGGTCGCCCGGGACATGCAGGCGCATTGAAGGAAAAGACCCCGGTTTTCCGGGGCCTTTCGCGGCTCAGGCCTTCGCCAGGTTGCGCAGCACGTAATGCAGCACGCCGCCGTTTTCGAGATATTCGATCTCGACCTCGGTATCGACGCGCGCTTTCAGCTGGATCACCTTCACGGTGCCGTCGGCATAGCGGATCGTGGCCGGGACCAGCGACAGCGGCTTGAAGTCGCCTTCCAGACCGTCGATCGAGATCACCTCGTCGCCGGTCAGGCCCAGGGTCTTGCGGTTGTCGCCGCCGGTGAACTCGAAGGGGATCACGCCCATGCCGACCAGGTTCGAGCGGTGGATGCGCTCGAAGCTCTCGGCGATGACCGCCTTGACGCCCAAAAGGTTGGTGCCCTTGGCTGCCCAGTCGCGGCTGGAGCCCGCGCCATATTCGATGCCGCCGATCACCACCAGCGGGATGCCCGCGTCCTTGTAGGCCATGGCGGCGTCGTAGATCGAGGTCTGCTGGCCGTCCGGTCCCTTGGAATAGCCGCCCTCGACGCCCTCCAGCATCTCGTTGCGGATGCGGATATTGGCGAAGGTGCCGCGCATCATGACCTCGTGGTTGCCGCGGCGCGAGCCGTAGCTGTTGAAGTCGCGCGGGGCCACCTGGTGCTCGGTCAGGTATTTCCCGGCCGGGGTGGTCGGCTTGAAGGATCCGGCCGGCGAGATGTGGTCGGTGGTGATCATGTCGCCCAGAAGCGCCAGGATGCGGGCGCCGTCGATATTGTGGATCCTGCCCTTCTGCGGGCCCATGCCCTGGAAATAGGGCGGGTTGCGGATATAGGTCGAGCTCGGCGGCCAGTCATAGGTCTCGCTGTCCGTCACCTCGACCGCCTGCCAGCGCGCATCGCCCTTGAACACGTCGGCGTATTTCTGCTGGAACATCTCGCGGGTGACGATGCTGTCGACCAGCTCGGCGACCTCTTTCGATGTCGGCCAGATGTCCTTGAGGAACACCGGCTGGCCTTCGGGCGTATGGGCCAGCGGCTGGGTGGTCAGGTCGATGTTCATGTCGCCGGCGATGGCATAGGCCACCACGAGCGGCGGCGAGGCCAGGTAGTTCGCCCGCACGTCGGGCGAGATCCGGCCCTCGAAGTTGCGGTTGCCGGACAGGACCGAGACCGCGACCAGGTCGTTTTCGTTGATCGATTTCGAGATCTCCGGCGCCAGCGGGCCGGAGTTGCCGATGCAGGTGGTGCAGCCGAAGCCGACCAGGTTGAAGCCCAGCGCGTCGAGATCGTCCTGAAGGTCCGCCGCCTTCAGGTATTCCTCGACCACCTGGCTGCCGGGCGCCAGCGAGGTCTTGACCCAGGGCTTGCTGGTCAGGCCAAGCGCGCGCGCCTTGCGGGCGACGAGGCCCGCCGCCATCAGCACATAGGGGTTCGAGGTATTGGTGCAGGAGGTGATCGCCGCGATCACCACCGAGCCGTCGCGCAGGGTATAGCCCTGGCCCTCGACCGTGCCGGTGTTCAGGTGGCCGTGGTGGCCGCCCGGAATCTCGGACGGTTTGGGATCGGGGGCGCCGCCTTCGCGGGTCATCAGCTCTTTCTCGGCCTTGGGGGCCGAGGGTGCCGGGCGCATGCCCAGGATATAGTCGCGGAACGCCTTGGCCGAATCGGTCAGCGCGACATGGTCCTGCGGCCGCTTCGGGCCCGAGATGGCGGGGACGACGTCGGCCTGGTCCAGTTCCAGCGTCGAGCTGTAGACCGGCGCGTAATCCGGCGTCCGCCAGAAGCCGTTCTCCTTGGCATAGGCCTCGACCAGGGCGATGCGCGATTCGTCGCGCCCGGTCTGGCGCAGATAGCGCAGGGTCTCGTTGTCGATCGGGAAGAAGCCGCAGGTCGCGCCGTATTCGGGGGCCATGTTGGCGATGGTGGCGCGGTCGGGCAGCGGCATGTGGTCGAGGCCGTCGCCGTAGAATTCCACGAACTTGCCGACGACGCCGTGCTTGCGCAGCATCTGCACCACCTTCAGCACCAGGTCGGTGGCGGTCACGCCCTCGCGCAGCGCGCCGGTGATCTTGAAGCCGACGACCTCGGGGATCAGCATGGAAATCGGCTGGCCCAGCATGGCCGCCTCGGCCTCGATGCCGCCGACGCCCCAGCCCAGCACGGCAAGGCCGTTGACCATGGTGGTGTGGCTGTCGGTGCCGACCAGCGTGTCGGGATAGGCCACAAGGGTGCCGTCCTGGTCGGTGTCGGTCCAGACCGTCTGCGCCAGGTATTCCAGGTTCACCTGGTGGCAGATGCCGGTGCCGGGCGGCACCACGCGGAAATTGTTGAAGGCGTTCTGCCCCCATTTCAGGAAGGTATAGCGCTCCATGTTGCGCTGATATTCCAGGTCGACGTTCATCTGGAAGGCGCGCGGCGTGCCGAATTCGTCGACCATGACCGAATGGTCGATGACCAGGTCGACCGGGTTCAGCGGGTTGATCCGCTGCGGGTTGCCGCCCAGTGCCTTGATGCCGTCGCGCATCGCGGCCAGGTCGACCACGGCCGGCACGCCGGTAAAGTCCTGCATCAGCACCCGGGCCGGGCGATAGGCGATCTCGCGCGGGTTCTGGCCGCCCTTTTCCGCCCATTCGGCGAAGGCCCTGATGTCATCGACGCTGACCGTGCGGCCGCCGTCCTCGAAGCGCAGCAGGTTCTCCAGCACCACCTTCAGCGAGGCGGGCAGGCGCGAAAAGTCGCCCAGGCCGGCCTCGGTCGCGGCGGCGATGGAGTAATAGGCGACACTCGAGCCGCCGACCTGAAGCTGGCGGCGCGTCCTGGCGGTGTCGGTTCCTGTTTCGATGGGCATGACCCGGCTCCCTATTTTCTGAAAAAGGTGGCTAGATGGCGGTGCTTACTGACCATGTGCGCCTTTTCCCGGAGCGGTTCAAGAGGGGCAGGGCAGAATTGTATGCGACAGTATACCAATATGCCGGCCAAAGCGCCGGGGTTGTGGGATTTGCAACACGGTCACAGTGCCGGAACGGGGCGCTAACAAAGCATTGATTTGTCGTCCGTGCCCCGGCCGGGTTAGCTGACCCGCATCGGAAGGGCCGGGAATGCACAGGACAATGCCGAAGACTCGCGACAGCAGGACAGGACCGGAGTCCGGGAAACCCCGCGCCCGGATGCGGGGCCTGGCGGGCGGGACGCGGATCCTGGCGCTGATGCTGGCGCTGGCGGCCGGGGTGCCGGCGCTGGCGCAGGATGGCGGCGGCATGGGCGGGGACATGGGCGGCGGCATGGGGATGGGCGCGGACCATGTCGGCGTCTCGACCCTGTCGGACCCGCCTTCGGAGCCGATGGGCACGGCGCCCGCCGCGCCGATGGACGCTCCGACCGATGCCGGTCCCGCGGGCGATTCCGGTCCCGAGACCGTCCCCGCCGAGCCCGAGGATGACGGCGTCATCGGCCTGATCCCGGCGCCCGAGGGCGAGCCGGGTCTGCCCGCCGACCTGCTGCCGCCGGTGCATCCCGTGGACCTGGCCGGTCCCGGCGTCGCCGCCTTCGCCGAGGTGCAGGCCCGCCGCATGCTGGGCCCGATCGACCATCCGCCGGTGGTGGTCGAGCTTTTCACCTCGCAGGGCTGCTCGTCCTGCCCGCCGGCGGACGAGATGCTGGGCGACCTCGCCGACCGCGACGACGTGCTGGCGCTGTCCTGGCATGTCGATTACTGGGACTATCTCGGCTGGGCCGATGAATTCGCCCGGCCCGAATTCACCCGCCGCCAGCAGGCCTATGCGCATCAGTCGGGCGAGCGGGCGATCTATACCCCGCAGATGATCGTCGGCGGCAGCGACACGCTGATCGCGCTGCGCCCGGCCGAGCTGATGGGGCTGGTGCAGGGCCAGATGGCGCGCCCGCCCATGGTCATGGTCTCGTCGAGCCAGCAGGCGGAGGGCTATCGCATCGAGCTGACGCCGCGCGGCGCGATCCGCGACCGGGTGGCGATCATCCTGGTACGCTATGCCCCGGCCCGCAAGGTCACGATCAAGGCCGGCGAGAACCGCGGCGTGGCGCTGAACTATCGCAACGTGGTCCTCGCGGCCGAGCGCGTCGCCGAATGGGACGGCCGCGCGCCGCTGCGCATGACCGTGAAGCCCGATCCGCAAAGCGGCGACGCCTTCCCGACCGATACCCGCCATGCCATCCTGGCGCAGGAGCTGGGCGAGGGCGACCCGCTGGCCGCCAGCGGCCCGATCCTGGCCGCGATCCGGCTGGACTGAACCCGCCATCCGGGGCACAAGCGCGCATCCCGCCGATGAAAGGAACCTCTGCCCGTGTCCGATGCCCGCAAGTCCGACGCCCGCAAGATCAACCCCTGGCTCAAGGCCGCGCTGGAATTCGGGCCGCTGATCCTGTTCTTCCTGGTCTTCTCGCGCTTCCGCGACCATGTGGTCAGCTTCGGCGGGCGGGACTATTCCGGCTTCATCCTGGCGACGCTGGTCTTCATCCCGGTTCTGGTCGCCTCGACCCTGGCGCTGTGGCGGCTGACGGGCAAGCTGGCGCCGATGCAGCTGGCCACGCTGGTGCTGGTCGTGGTGTTCGGCGGGCTGTCGGTCTGGCTCAACGACCCGAAATTCTTCAAGATGAAACCGACGCTGATCTACCTGCTTTTCGCGGGTCTGCTGGGCATCAGCCTGGCGTTGGGCCGCAACTGGCTGCAGCTGGTCATGTCCGAGGCGCTGCCGATGCGCGCCGAGGGCTGGCGCATCCTGACCATCCGCATGGTGGCGCTGTTCCTGGGCCTGGCGCTGGCCAATGAACTGGTCTGGCGGCTGATGTCGGAGACCGCCTGGGTCAACTTCAAGACCTTCGGCCTGCCGGCGATCATGGTGGCCTTCTTCGTGTTGAACGCCCGGCTTTTCGAACGCTACGCCCTGCCCAGGGATCAGTGACGCCTTGATCGGCCGGCGGCGGGGGCGTATCGGGGATTCAGCCCCAAGGAGTCCGCGCATGTCTGACAAGCCCCTGCACCCCCGCACCCGCGCCATCCACCACGGCATCCGCCGCAGCCAATATGGCGAGATGGCCGAGGCGCTGTTCATGACCCAGGGCTTTGCCTATGACAGCGCCGAGCAGGCCGAGGCGCGCTTCATCAAGGCCGGCCCGGACGAATTCATCTATGCCCGCTACGGCAACCCGACCTCGCGCATGTTCGAGGACCGGATCGCCAGCCTGGAAGGCACCGAGGACGCCTTTGCCACCGCCTCGGGCATGGCGGCGGTGAATGGCGCGCTGATGTGCTTCGCCAAACCCGGCGACCATATCGTGTCCTCCCGGGCGCTGTTCGGCTCGTGTCTTTATGTGCTCGACGTGCTGGCCCGCTTCGGCGTCGAGGTGAGCTATGTCGACGGCACCGACCTTGACCAGTGGCGCGCGGCGATCCGGCCCGACACGCGGGCGGTGTTCTTCGAATCGGTCTCGAACCCGACGCTGGAGGTGGTCGACATCGCGGGCGTGGCGGCGCTGGCCCGGGCCGTGGGCGCGCTGGTCGTGGTCGACAACGTCTTCGCCACCCCGGTCTACAGCCGCGCGGTCGAGCAGGGCGCCGACGTGGTGGTCTATTCCACGACCAAGCACATCGACGGCTCGGGGCGCTGCCTGGGCGGCGTGATCTGCGGCACCCGGCAATTCGTGCGCGAGGTGGCCGAGCCCTATCTGAAGCACACCGGCGCCGCGATCAGCCCCTTCAACGCCTGGCTGATGCTGAACGGGCTGAACACGCTGGACCTGCGGGTCCGGGCGCAGACCGACAGCGCCCTGGCGCTGGCCCGGGCGCTGCAGGACATGGCCGGCGTGAGCCGGGTGGTCTATCCGGGCCTGCCCGACCATCCGCAATACGATCTGGTGCAGCGCCAGATGGGGGCGGGCGGCACGATGATCGCCGTCGACGTCGGCAGCAAGGCCGCCGCCTTCGCCGCCATGGACCGGATGCGGGTCTTCGAGATCTCGAACAACCTTGGCGATGCCAAGTCGATCGTCACCCATCCCGCGACCACGACGCATTCGCGCCTGACCCCCGAGGTGCGCGAGGGCCTGGGCATCACCCCGGGCCTGCTGCGGCTGTCGGTCGGGCTGGAACATGCCGACGATCTGATCGACGATCTGCGTCAGGCGCTGGCCTGAGCGCGCCGGCATCCGCATTAAGTCGGACGCCCCTTTTGTTTTGGCTGTATAATGCCCACATTGCAGCCGGACCTGCCCCAGGGAGACGACGATGACCGAGGCCCGCCCCGTCGCCACCGAACGCGCCTATCCGGCGCTGTCGCGCGAATACCCCAGTGATTTCCGCGTTGACGACGCCTATAAGGCCAGCCTGCCGGACCTGCAGAACGGTCCGGCCAGCCTGATCGTGGGCGCCCGCGCGCCGATCCAGCATGTCGGCATCTCGAACTTCCGCCTGCCGATCCGCTATGAGACCCGCCCCGATTCGACGCATCTGGGCGGCGACATCAAGCTGGAAACCAGCGTCACCGGCACCGTCAGCCTGGAGGCCGACCGCAAGGGCATCAACATGAGCCGCATCATGCGCTCGTTCTATGCCCATGCAGAAAAGCAGTTCTCGATGCGGGTGCTGCAAGCGGCGCTGGACGACTACAAGTCCGACCTCGACAGTTTCGACGCCCGCATCCAGATGCGGCTTTCCTATCCGATCCGGGTCGAATCGCTGCGTTCGGGCCTGTC
Organism: Paracoccus sp. N5; assembly: GCF_000371965.1. Taxonomy (NCBI): domain Bacteria; kingdom Pseudomonadati; phylum Pseudomonadota; class Alphaproteobacteria; order Rhodobacterales; family Paracoccaceae; genus Paracoccus; species Paracoccus sp. N5. The sequence goes on from NZ_AQUO01000001.1 coordinate 2,189,855, forward strand.
GGGCTGGCAATATTACGACGTGGCGCTGGAGCTGGTCGAGCGCGCCGGCCACCGGCTGCGGATCATGCATTTCGACTATGTCTATTCCTCGACCTGCCCCTGCTCGCTGGAGCTCAGCGAACACGCCCGCCAGATGCGCGGCCAGCTGGCGACGCCGCATTCGCAACGCTCGGTGGCGCGCATCTCGGCGGTGATGCATGGCGATACGCTGTGGTTCGAGGACATGGTCGACCTCTGCCGCCGCGCCGTCGCCACGGAAACCCAGGTCATGGTCAAGCGCGAAGACGAGCAGGCCTTTGCCGAGCTGAACGCGGCGAATCCGATCTTCGTCGAGGATGCCGTGCGCGCCTTTGCTGGCGAGCTGATGGCCGAGCCGCGCATCGGCGATTTCCGCGTTGTCGCCAGCCACCAGGAATCGCTGCATTCGCATGACGCGGTCTCGGTGCTGACCCAGGGCGAGACTTTCGCGCAGGTCAGCCTGGATCCCTCGATCTTTGCCGGGCTGCGGGCGTGAACAAGCCGTGAACACGGGCTTCCCTCGGCCGCCCGTCGCCGCTATGCTGCCGGCATGAGCGATTTCGACGATTCCGACGCCTTCGAGGCCGCCGCTGCCCCGGTGCCGCAAAAGGGACCGCTGTCGCAGCGCGCCATGTCGGCGCGGCCGGCGCCCTATCTGGAGGGGTTGAACCCGGCGCAGCGCGCGGCGGTCGAGGCGCTGGACGGCCCGGTCCTGCTTCTGGCCGGGGCAGGGACCGGCAAGACCCGGGCGCTGACCACCCGCATCGCGCATCTGCTGACCTTGGGCCGCGCGCGGCCGGGCCAGATCCTGGCCGTGACCTTCACCAACAAGGCCGCGCGCGAGATGAAGGAGCGTATCGGCCGCCTGCTGGGCGAGATGGTCGAGGGCATGCCCTGGCTGGGGACGTTCCACAGCGTCAGCGTCAAGATCCTGCGCCGCCATGCCGAGCTGGTCGGCGACGCCGAGCTGCACCTGAAGCCCAGCTTCACCATCCTCGACACCGACGACCAGATCCGGCTGATGAAGCAGCTGATCGCGGCCGAGAACATCGACGAAAAGCGCTGGCCGGCACGGCAGCTGGCCGGGCTGATCGACGGCTGGAAGAACCGCTGCATCACCCCCGCCCGGCTGCCCAAGGGCGAGGAACGCGCCTTCGACGGCTGGGGTGGGCGGCTCTATGCCACCTATCAGCGCCGGCTCCTGGAGCTGAACGCCGTCGATTTCGGCGACCTCCTGATGCATTGCGTCACCATCTTCCAGGCCCATCCGGACGTGCTGCGCCAGTGGCAGGAGCGGTTCCGCTATATCCTCGTCGACGAATACCAGGACACCAACGTCGCGCAATATATGTGGCTGCGGCTGCTGGCCCAGGCGCATCGCAACATCTGCTGCGTCGGCGACGACGACCAGTCGATCTATGGCTGGCGCGGCGCCGAGGTCGGCAACATCCTGCGCTTCGAAAGCGATTTCCCCGGCGCCCAGGTGATCCGGCTGGAGCAGAACTATCGCTCGACCCCGCATATCCTGGCCGCCGCCTCGGGGCTGATCGCGGCCAACAAGGGGCGCTTGGGCAAGACGCTCTGGACCGATGCCACGGGCGGCGAGCCGGTGCGCCTGATCGGCCATTGGGACAGCGAGGCCGAGGCGCGCTGGATCGGCGAGGAGATCGAGGCCTTCCACGGCGGCCACCGCCACAGCCTCGGCCGGCGCAGCCTGAACGACATCGCCATCCTCGTGCGCGCCAGCCACCAGATGCGAGCCTTCGAGGACCGCTTCATGACCATCGGCCTGCCCTATCGGGTGATCGGCGGGCCGCGTTTCTACGAACGCCAGGAAATCCGCGACGCCATGGCCTATTTCCGGCTGGCGGTCAGCCCCACCGACGACCTGGCGTTCGAGCGCATCGTGAACGTGCCGAAGCGGGGCCTTGGTGACAAGGCGGTGCAGACCATCCAGGCCGAGGCGCGCGAGCGCGGCCTGTCGCTGCTGGAAGGCGCCGCCTCGGCGGTGGCCGTGGGCGCGCTGGGCGGCAAGGGGGCCGGCGCCCTGCGCCAGTTCACGCAAGCCATGGGCCGCTGGCACGCCGACGCGCTGGACGCCCGCGTGAACCACGTCGAGCTGGCCGAGCGGATCCTGGACGAATCCGGCTATACCGCGATGTGGCAGAACGACAAGTCGCCCGACGCGCCGGGCCGGCTCGACAACCTCAAGGAACTGGTCAAGGCGCTGGAGGAATTCGAGAACCTGCAAGGTTTCCTGGAACACGTCGCGCTGGTCATGGACAATGACGCGGGCGAGCAGGCCGAGCAGGTCAGCATCATGACGCTGCACGCCGCCAAGGGGCTGGAATATCCCATCGTCTTCCTGCCGGGCTGGGAGGACGGGCTGTTCCCCAGCCAGCGCAGCATGGACGAATCCGGCATGAAGGGCCTGGAAGAGGAGCGCCGCCTGGCCTATGTCGGCATCACCCGGGCCGAGGAGCTGGCCACCATCACCTTCGCCGGCAACCGCCGCATGTATGGGCAATGGCAATCCTCGCTGCCCTCGCGCTTCATCGACGAATTGCCCGAGGAGCACGTCGAGGTGCTGACGCCCCCCGGCCTCTACGGCGGCGGCTATGGCGCGGCGGCGGCTTTCGCGGCGTCGTCCATGCACGACCGCGCCGCCAAGGCCGATGTCTACAATTCTCCGGGCTGGAAGCGGATGCAGGAACGGTCCACCGCGCGTACACAGCCCGTACACCGCACGCCGGTCATCATCGACGCCGAGCCGGCCGCGCGCTTTGCCGTCGGCGACCGGGTGTTCCACCAGAAATTCGGCAATGGCACCGTGCAGGGCATCGCCGAGGACACGCTCACCGTCGAATTCCCGACCGGCTTCAAGACCATCAAGGCGGGCTATGTGCAGCCCGCCTCGGGAGCCTCGTCGGGCGCGTCGACCGACGACGTGCCGTTCTAGAGCGCGGCCCGGACCACATCCGCCAGGGGCGTGGTCGGCCGTCCGATCAGCGCCGACAGCTGCCGGCCGTCGTCGAACAGCGCGCCCTGGCCTGCGCCCACGTCCCAGCCGGCGATCGCCGCCGCCAGCCCCTGCGGCAACCCGGCCCCGACCAGCGCCGCGGCATAATCCGCCTCGGAAAGGTTGCGATAGGGGATGTCCTTGCCGCTCTGGCGCGAGATTTCGGCGGCAAGATCGGCCAGCGTCCAGGCGTCGTCGCCTGCCAGCTCATAGGTCCTGCCGGCATGGCTGCCACTCGCGGCCACGATCGCCGCGGCATCGGCATAATCCGCCCGCGCCGCGCCCGAGATCCGGCCCGCGCTCGCCGCCCCGATCAGCGCGCCATGCTGCAAGGCGGCCGGAATCGCGCCGGTATAATTTTCGGCATACCAGCCATTGCGCAGGATTACATGCGGAATGCCGGATTCCGCCAGCGCCGCCTCGGTCGCCACATGCTCGCCCGCCAGCGACAGCGGCGAGCGGTCGGCATGCAGCAGGCTGGTATAGACGATCTGCCCGACGCCGGCAGCCTTGGCTGCCGCGATCACGGCGCGGTGCTGCGCCTCGCGCTTGCCGACCTCGCTCGAGGAAATCAGCACCAGCCGCGCGACGCCCGCCAGCGCCGGCGCCAGCGTCTCGGGCCGGTCATAGTCGAAGGCGCGGGTCTCGATGCCCAGGCCGGCCTTTTCCGGTGAACGCGCCAGGGCGATGATCTCGCCCGCGGGCAGCAGGGTCTGCAATTTCTCGATGGTCAGGCGGCCCAGCTGGCCGGTGGCTCCGGTGACGGCAATGGTCATGGGTTTCTCCTTCTTGTGCCGGGCAAGATAGGCGCCTAACTTACGATCCGTAAGTACGAACGGAAATGTTAGTATGCAAAATTTCGAGCGCGGAAACCTGCTGGCGGCGGCCTGCCCGTCGCGCGACGTGCTGCGGCGCCTGACCGGGCGCTGGGGCATGCTGGTGCTGTGGGCGCTGAGCGACGGCCCGCAACGCTTCGGCGGCTTGCGCAAGCACATCGGCGGCGTCAGCGAGCGCATGCTGGCGCAGACCCTGCAGGGGCTGGAAACCGACGGCATGGTGCTGCGCCGCGACTTCGGCACCGTGCCGCCGCATGTGGAATACGCGCTGACGCCCCTGGGCCAGCAGGCGGCGGCCCGGGTCGGCGCGCTGCTCGACTGGATCGAGGACAGCCTGCCCAGCATCGCCCGCAATTGGCCGGATCCCTGACCGGCAGATGCCGCAAGATGGGTATTTGAGGAACGAAGAAGCCGGGCGCGGCGCCCATGGCTTCTTTGCTCCTCAAATACCCCTGCACCCGTGCCGCCGCCCCGGCGCTTGACCCCTCGCGCGCCAGGGCCTATCTGAACCTCGCGCGGATGGCCGGATGACCGCGGCGGCAACGTCGAGGAAAGTCCGGACTCCATGAAGATACGGTGCCGGGTAACGCCCGGCGGGGGCAACCCCAGGGAAAGCGCCACAGAGATGAGACCGCCCGTGCCTGCACGGGTAAGGGTGAAACGGTGGGGTAAGAGCCCACCGCGGGCCTGGCAACAGGACCGGCACGGCAAGCCCCACCGGGAGCAATGCCGAATAGGGACCGCGCGTCGCAAGACAGGGCCATCTTCGCCCCAGCAGGTCCGGGTTGGCAGCTAGATCCCGTCGGCAACGGCGGGGCCAGAGGAATGGTCATCCAAGGGGGCGACCCCTGGACAAAATCCGGCTTACAGGCCATCCGCGCATATCCGCTGCCCGCGCCGGGCGAAATCCGGTGATTCCCGGTTGACTTCGCCCGTATGGCGGCTAAAAGGCGGCTTCCAAGAGATTCCACGGGGTTCGCGAGCGAAGCGTCTTTCCCCGCAGCAGGAGCAAGACAATGGCGAAGCCGACCACCATCAAGATCCGCCTGAACTCGAGCGCCGGGACCGGGCATTTCTACGTGACCAAGAAGAACGCCCGCACGATGACCGAGAAGATGACGGTCAACAAATACGACCCGGTTGCCCGCAAGCATGTCGAATACAAGGAAGGCAAGATCAAGTAAGATCTGCCCCTTCGTGACGAACAGCCAAGGCCGCGTTTCCGGACAGGGACGCGGCCTTTGCCATGCCTGCACGGCCGGCTTGCGTCAGGCCGGATCGCCGTCGCGGCCGGCCGTTCCTGTGCGGTTCAATGAAAATCCCGCGACTTCGGCAGCATCCTGACCTGGCGCGGATGCTGCGGCCGGGGCGCGGGCAGGTCGCGCGGGCTTTCGCCCGCCAGCCGCAGCAGCGCATCCGAGCGGTCGCCCAGCCATTGCGCGACGACATGGGTGACGCCCTCGGCGCGCTGGACCTGGCCATGCACCTCGAGCAGGCGGGCGGTCATCGTCACGCGGCGGAAGCGGTCGAAGACATTTTCCCACAGCACCAGATTGGCGATGCCGGTCTCGTCCTCCAGCGTGACGAAGCAGACGCCCTTGGCGCTGCCCGGGCGCTGGCGCACCAGCACGATCCCGGCCATGCGCAGGGGCGCGCGGTTCGGCAGATCGGCTAGCCCGGCGGCGCTGACATAGCCCTGCGCCTGCATCGAGCGGCGCAGGAAGGCCATGGGATGCGCCTTCAGCGACAGGCGCTGGGTCTGGTAATCGGCGGTCACCTGTTCGGGCAGCGGCATGGCGGGCAGGGCGACGGCGGGCTCGGCGCCCTCGTCGCGGGCCCCGAACAGCGGCAGGTCCGGCGCGTCGCGCAGGGCGCGCGCCTGCCACAGCGCCGCCCGCCGGTCGAGACCCATCGAGCGCAGCGCATCCGCCGCCGCGATCACCCGGATGGCGCGCGCGTCGAGCCCGGCGCGGGTCTTCAGCGCGGCCAGCGAGCCATAGGGCGCCGCCCCGCGCCGCATAGCGATCCGGTCGCCCGCCGCCTTGCCCAGCCCCTCGACCTGGCGCAGGCCCAGCCGCAGGGCGATGCTGCCGGGGCCTGTCTCCAGCCGGTTGTCCCAGGTGCTGGCATTCACATCCACCGGCAGCACGGTGACGCCATGGTCGCGCGCATCGCGCACGATCTGCGCGGGCGCATAGAAGCCCATCGGCTGGCTGTTCAGCAGCGCCGCCGCGAAGGCGGCCGGGTAATGGCATTTTAGCCAGGACGAGACATAGGCCAGATGCGCAAAGGCGACAGCATGGCTTTCCGGAAAGCCGTAATCGCCGAAACCCTTGATCTGGTTGAAGCAACGCTCGGCGAATTCGCGCTCATAGCCGCGCCTGACCATGCGGCCGACCATCTTGTCCTGCAATTGCTCGATCGTGCCGCGCGAGCGGAAGGTGGCCATGGCCTTGCGCAGCTCATCCAGTTCGTCGGGCTGGAACTCGGCGGCGACCATGGCGATCTTCATCGCCTGCTCCTGGAAGATCGGCACGCCCAAGGTGCGCTCCAGGATGGATTTCAGCTCGTCCGGGTCGCCGCCCTGGGGAAAGGGATAATCCACCGGCTCGCCATTGCGGCGGCGCAGATAGGGGTGGACCATATCGCCCTGGATCGGGCCGGGGCGGACGATGGCGACCTGGATCACCAGGTCGTAGAATTCCCTGGGCCGCAGGCGCGGCAGCATGTTCATCTGCGCCCGGCTTTCGACCTGGAAGGTGCCCAGGCTGTCGCCCCGCCGCAGCATCTCGAAGGTTGCCGGGTCGTCCTCGTCGAAATCCGACAGGGTCAGCCGCCTGTCGTGATGCTTCTCGATCAGTTCGAAGCATTTCCGGATGCAGGTCAGCATCCCCAGCGCCAGCACATCGACCTTGAGGATCCCCAGCGCGTCGATGTCGTCCTTGTCCCATTCGATGAAGCTGCGCTCGGGCATGGCGGCATTGCCGATGGGCACGGTTTCGTGCAGCGGCCCCTCGGTCAGGATGAAGCCGCCGACATGCTGGGACAGGTGGCGCGGCATGCCGATCATCTGCTCGGCCAGCCTGATGGTGCGTGCCAGCAGCGGATCGGAGGGATCGACACCGGCCTGGTCGGGATGGGCGGCCTGCATGCTGTCGCCCCAGCTGCCCCAGACGGTATTGGCCAGGGCCTGCGTCACGTCCTCGGACAGGCCCATGACCTTGCCGACCTCGCGGATGGCGCTGCGCGGGCGGTAATGGATCACCGTGGCGCAGAGCCCGGCGCGATGGCGGCCGTATTTGTCATAGATGTGCTGGATCACCTCCTCGCGGCGCTCATGTTCGAAATCGACGTCGATGTCGGGCGGCTCCTTGCGGGTGTCGCTGAGGAAACGCTCGAACAGCAGCTGGTGCTTGGCGGGGTCGACCGGGGTGATGCCCAGCACGAAGCAGACCGCGGAATTGGCGGCCGAGCCGCGGCCCTGATGCAGGATCCGGTTTTCCTTGGCGAAATTCACGATCTCGTGGATGGTCAGGAAATAGGGCGCATAGTCCTTGCGCCCGATCAGGTCCAACTCCTTGCGCAGCGTCGCTCGCACCTGCGGCGGGATGCCGTCGGGATAGCGTTCACCGGCGCAAGCCCAGGTCAGCGCCTGAAGATGCTGCTGTGGGGTCAGGCCCTCGGGCACGGTTTCGTGCGGATATTCGTATTTCAGCTCGTCCAGCGAAAAGCGGCAGCTGTCGGCGATCTCGCGCGTGGCGCGGATGGCCTGCGGCCAGTCGGCAAACAGGCGTTCCATCTGCGCGGGGGATTTCAGATGCCGTTCGGCATTCTGCGACAGCAGCAGGCCCGCCTTGGCGATGGTGGTGCCCTCGCGGATGCAGGTCATCACGTCCTGAAGCGGGCGGCGGTCGGGGGCGTGGTAATGCACGTCATTGGTGGCAACGATCGAAAGCCCCGCCGCCCGCGCCGCCCGGTCCAGCCGGTTGATCCGCGCCCGGTCGTCGCCGCGATAAAGCCAGCTTGCCGCGACATGGGACAGCTGCGGCAGCCGCGCGGCCAGCTCGGGCAGGGGCGACAGATCGTCGCCCGGCAGCCAGATCAGCCGCAGTCCTTCGGCATGGGCGGCAAGGTCGTCAAGGCTCAGGTCGCAGCGGCCCTTCTTCTGCCAGGCCCCGTCCAGATCGGCGCGGCGGCCCTTGGTGATCAGCGTGGCCAGCCGGCCATAGGCGGCGCGGTCGGTCGGATAGGCCAGGAAGCCGGTGCCATCCGCTAGCACGATCCGCGCGCCGACGACCGGACGCAGGTGCAGTTTATTCGCCGTGGCATGCAGCCGCACCACCCCGGCCAGGCTGTTGAGATCGGCGATTCCCAGCGCGTCATAGCCCAGCAGATGCGCCGCCAAGGCCAGTTCGCTGGGCTGCGAGGCGCCGTGCAGGAAGCTGAAGGCGCTGGTCACGCCCAGTTCGACATAGGCCGAGGCCGGGTTCGGGACGGCAACCTCGGGCAGTTTCAGGGCGCTGCGGGGGTGGTGGTCGGGCATCAGGCGAAGATCCCGTGCAAAAACCAGCGCGGGGCGCCGCCGCGGCCGTCCTGGACCAGCCCCTCGCGATAGATCCAGAGCCGGCGGCCGTGGTCGTCCTCGATGCGGAAATAGTCGCGCAGCCTGGTGCCGGGGCGGTCCTGCCACCATTCCGGCGCGATGCGCTCCGGTCCGGCGTGGCGGGCGACGCGCAGGATCTGGCGGCGCCAGATGAATTGCGCCGGCGGGCCCTCGGGGATGGCGTAAAGCACCTGGATCTCCTCGGGCGGGGTCAGCAGGCGCAGCGGGCGGTCGGGCCGGGCCGGGGGTGCCGGGCTGTCGTCCAGCGGCGGGCCGGGGATTTCCGAGCGTTCGGGGATATGGCTGTCCTGCGGCAGCGGCCGGCTGATTGCGGCGGCGCCAAAGCGCGCGACCAGCCGGTCGACCAGGCGCGAGAGCGCCAGCGCCTCGGGGGCGCTGCCGTCCAGGGTGGGCTGGGCCTGGGCCATGGGCTCGACCGCCTCGGCCGACAGGCGGATCAGGTCGAAGCCATAGCCGGGATCCAGCCGGTCCAGCCGGCCCTGGAACAGCCGCAGCAGATGCGCGGGATCGCGGGCCGGGGCGGCCAGCGCGACGCGGATGTCGCGCCGCTCGCCATCGACGCGGAACACCGACAGGCAGAGCCGGCGGCAGCCGCGATCCTGCGCCGCCATGTCGGCGCAAAGCTGTCCGGTCGGGCCGGGCAGCCAGTCCGAGGGGTCCATGACCGGCTCGGCCAGCCGGGCCTCGGCGGCGAATTCGGCCGGCGGCTCGGGCGCATCCAGCGGTTCCGCCGCGCGTCCCAGCGCCTGGTCGAGCCGGATCAGCGGGTTGTCGGCCGGCGCGGCCCGGGCGAAGCGGCGCATCAGCGGCAGGCGCGGCAGCGCGGCCAGATCGCCGATGGTCTTCAGCCCCAGCCGGCGCAACAGCAGCAGGGTTTCCTCCGACAGCCGCAGCCCGGCGACCGTCAGCGGCGCCAAGGCTGGCAGCGGATCGGTGCAGATCGCGCGTTCGGGTCCGAAGCGGGCCAGCGCCCAGGCCGCGCCGCGCGTCGGCGCCAGCGCCAGCCGGCAGGATAATCCGGCGCGGGCGAATCCGGCCTGGATCTCTGCCAGCAGCGCGGGCTCGCCGCCGAACAGATGCGCGGTGCCGGTGGTGTCGAGGATCAGCCCGTCCGTGCCGTCCACGGCGCCGAACGGCCCCCAGCGCCGGATCCAGAACGCCAGCCGGGCCAGCCGGGCGGCGTCCTGCGCGGGCTGGGCATCCTCGACCCGCAGCTCGGGGCAGATGCTGCGGCAATCGACCACGCGGGCGCCGGGCCGGGCGCCGGCCTCTTCGCCGGCCCGGTTCGCGGCATGGACCACGGGCCCATGCGGCCCGGAAGCCGCCAGCGCCAGCGGCACCGCGTCAGGCCAGGCCGCGCCCTGCCGCGCGCGCTGGTGCAGCCAGCTCTCGATCGCGAGGCGGGGCAGAAAGATCGAGACGATCCGCCGCCCGGTCATGGCGCGCCACCCAGGTCGAGGGCGGCTGGCCGCGCGCCCGGAACAGCTCGGCCAGCCAGTGCGGATCGCCGGGCGCCTTGGGATCGTCGGGGTCGGGGGCCGAGGGCAGGGCCGACAGCTGCCAGCGCATCCGCGCCGCGCTGGCATCGGGCCGGGCGGCATGGCGGATCAGCCAGCAGGGCAGGCCGGCGGCCTCGGCGCGCAGGGCCAGGCGGCGGCTGGCGGTAAAGCTCAGCGCCGGGGGGGCGCCATGGATCTCTCCGACCACGGCGGCCAGGGCGCGGCTGCGCAGGCCGTCCTCCAGCGCGGCCAGCACATCGGCGGGGCGCGTCAAGTCCAGCCGCAGCAGCGCCCGGCCGGTGCCGGGCAGGAAAGGGGCGCCGAATTCCGCCCGGCTGAGCCGGTCCTGCGCCCAGAGCACCCGCCCCGGCGGCAGCGCGGCCAGCACGAATCCCGCCGCCGCGGCATCCAGGGGGTGCCGGGAATCGAAGGCCTCGGACAGGGTGGCGCCGGCGAGGCGCGGCACCGCGGGGGCTGGCGCCCGTCCGAAAGGCGTCACCCCGCGCAGGAAAGGGTGGGCGGTCATGGCTCGTTCAAGATGTTCCTTGTTTGTTCTAATTCTGCGCGAGGGATTCGTCAATCGGCCGGGCATGCTTGGGTCAGGGCTGAGCGGTTCGAGCCATGGCCGGTGCTTCCGGACATCCGGGCCCGTTTCTGGGGTCCTGTTGCACGCAAGGGCTCTGCGACAGGGTTTCTGAGCGCGGGCTTGCCGTCAGGTCGGCGAAGCAGACCGGAATCCTGCGCCCTGACGGTCGAAGTCCCGGGTCATGAAGCACTAACCCAGCAGGTCCACGCAGCCCATCTTCGTTTTGGCGCGGCGGCAGTGGCACCATCGTTGTCACAGCACTCCGCCAGGTAATCTCGCTGTGCGCAGGGCTTCATTTCTGGCGACCGCACCGGCTGGCTTCCGCGGCTTGGCCTTCCTGCATGGCGGGATGAGATGGGTCTGCGCTCGGCGACGCTAAGCACCGTCTGCGGTTACACTTCCGATCTCCTCGTCGCCGGGCCTTGCCTGGGCAGGTGGGACGGACAGTGCCGCCAACGTGACCTTCGGTAATCTCGGTTGCCGGATACCCGAGGCTCCCTCGTTATCCGGGGACGGATCTGCGCCTGTTCCGTTGCTTGGCGCCGCCATGCTTGCGTGCATGCTGTCGAAAGACGAGAGCCTTCTTGCAGCGCGACAGCGTGCTGACGTCGGGCTCCGTCCAGTCGAGCAAGACCATGCCGAACAGCGCCTTCACCGGCAGGCATGTCTGCTGTCGGCCCCGACGACCGTCGGGGTGGCATTCCAGAGCATGCGAATGTCAGGCGGGAGGGCACCCTGGCGCTTGATTGTGCGCTGGTCAGTCACTTCGTTGTTGTCAGTCTGACAGCAAGGACAGTCATCCTCTGAATCCATGACGGACATAATCCGCGGAATTCGCGCAACAGAGCCTCTGCAAGTGAAAAAGGCGGCACCGGGTGCCGCCTTCTTACTCAGGGCGCAGATCAATCGGCCGTCAGCAGCGGCGGCTTCGAGTTGCTGATCTTGGGCGTTTCCGGGCCGGTGATGTCGAAAACGGGCTTGTCGTCCTCGATCCGCACCCGCACGATCCCGCCCTTGGTCAGGCGACCGAACAGCAGTTCCTCGGCCAGCGGCTTCTTGATCGTCTCCTGGATCACGCGACCCAGCGGCCGGGCACCCATCTTTTCGTCATAGCCCTTTTCGGCCAGCCAGTCGGCGGCTTCGGAGGTCAGCTCGATATGGACGCCGCGATCGATGAGCTGGGCTTCCAGCTGCAGCACGAATTTCTCGACCACATGGACCACCACCTCGCGCGAGAGGGCGGCGAAGCTGATGATCGCGTCCAGCCGGTTGCGGAACTCGGGCGTGAAGGTGCGCTCGATGGCGGCGGTATCCTCGCCCTCGCGCTTTTCGCGGCCGAAGCCGATGGCCGCCTTCTGCATGTCCGAGGCGCCCGCGTTCGAGGTCATGATCAGGATCACGTTGCGGAAATCCACCTGCCGGCCGTTGTGGTCGGTCAGCTTGCCGTGGTCCATCACCTGCAACAGGATGTTGTAGACATCCGGATGCGCCTTTTCGATCTCGTCGAGCAGCAGCACGCAATGCGGATGCTGGTCCACGCCATCGGTCAGCAGCCCGCCCTGGTCGAAGCCGACATAGCCCGGAGGCGCGCCGATCAGGCGGCTGACCGCATGTTTCTCCATGTATTCCGACATATCGAAGCGCAGCAGCTCCACGCCCAGCGTGCTGGCGAGCTGCTTGGCCACCTCGGTCTTGCCGACGCCGGTCGGGCCGGCAAACAGGTAGTTGCCGATCGGCTTCTCGGGCTCACGCAGCCCGGCCCGGGCCAGCTTGATGGCCGAGGCCAGGGCCTCGATCGCCGCATCCTGGCCGAAGACCAGCCGCTTCAGCGTCGCGTCCAGATCCTTCAGCACCGCCGCATCGTCCTTGGAGACGCTTTTCGGCGGGATACGGGCGATCTTGGCCACCACGGCCTCGATCTCTTTCGGGCCGATGGTCTTGCGGCGCTTGCTTTCGCTGACCAGATGCTGGGCGGCGCCCGCCTCGTCGATCACGTCGATGGCGCTGTCGGGCAGCTTGCGGTCGTTGATGTAGCGGCTGGCCAGCTCCACCGCCGACTTGATCGCGTCATTGGTATAGCGCAGGTCGTGATGCTTTTCGAAGCTGGGCTTCAGGCCCATCAGGATCTTGATCGCATCGGGCACGGTCGGCTCGTTCACGTCGATCTTCTGGAAGCGCCGCGACAGCGCGCGGTCCTTCTCGAAATGCTGGCGGAACTCCTTGTAGGTGGTCGAGCCCATGCAGCGCAGCTTGCCGCCGGCGAGCGCCGGCTTCAGCAGGTTCGAGGCATCCATCGCCCCGCCCGAGGTGGCGCCGGCGCCGATCACGGTGTGGATCTCGTCGATGAAGAGGATGGCGTCGGGATGCTCTTCCAGCTCCTTGACCACGGCCTTCAGCCGCTCCTCGAAATCGCCGCGATAGCGGGTCCCGGCCAGCAGCGCGCCCATGTCGAGCGAGAAGATGGTCGAGCCGGCCAGCACGTCCGGCGTCTCGCCGCGGGTGATCTTCAGCGCCAGGCCCTCGGCGATGGCGGTCTTGCCGACGCCCGGATCGCCCACCAGCAGCGGGTTGTTCTTGCGCCGGCGGCACAGCACCTGGATGCAGCGCTCGACCTCGTCGGCGCGGCCGATCAGCGGGTCCACGTCGCCCTTGGCGGCCTTGCGGTTCAGGTCCACGCAATATTTCGCGAGCGCGGTTTCGTCCTTGGCGGGCGCGGCTTCGGCCTGGGCCTGCTCGCCCTGGTGCTCGGCGCCCTGGACCGGACGGTTCTCCGAGAAGGAGGGATTCTTGGCGACGCCATGGGCGATGAAATTCACCGCGTCATAGCGGGTCATGTCCAGTTCCTGCAGGAAGAAGGCGGCGTTCGATTCCCGCTCGGCGAAGATGGCGACCAGCACGTTCGCGCCCGTCACCTCGGTCCGGCCCGAGCTTTGCACATGGATCGCCGCGCGCTGGATCACGCGCTGGAAGGCGGCGGTCGGAACGGCCTCGGATCCCTCGACATCGGTGATGAGGGTCGACAGGTCGTCTTCGATGAACTCGACCAGCATCCGGCGCAATTCGTCCAGATCGACGTTGCAGGCCCGCATCACCTTCACGGCATCGGGCTCTTCCGTCAGCGCAAGCAACAGGTGCTCGAGCGTGGCAAGCTCATGGCGATGGTCGTTGGCCAGCGCGAGGGCGCCATGGATGGCCTGTTCCAGCGAGGTCGAAAAGGAAGGCACTTCAAGCTCCTGTCAGTCGGCTGGCGGTTTGGGCCGCCATATCTAGCGGTCCACCTGACCAGACTGTCACGATACAGTTAAGAATTGGTGGATTTTCGCGCAATTCAAGCGGTAATTGCTTCCGCTCATGCCGAATTTCCCGCGGCTGAGGCAGATGTGATGATTGGCAGGCGAAATTTCAAGCAGCCCGCCCGCCGGCGGCGCCCCGGCGCCACGAGGGCGGGATGCTGTTCGAATTCGCTTGCCGCGTTGCAGAAACATCTCAGAATACGTCCTTGCGCCGGCGCAGCTCGGCAAAGACGCGGGCATCGGATTCGCCCTGCAAGCCCAGGGAATCCCGCAGTTCCGCCACGCGCAGGAAGGGATTCGTCGCCCGTTCCTCGGCCAAGGTCGAGGGCGCGCAGGGCCGCGCGCCCGCCGCGGTCTCCGCCAGGCGTTTCTGCAATGCGGCATTGTCCGGCTCGACCGAGAGCGCGAAGGCGCCGTTGCCGCGGCAATAATCGTGGCCGGAACAGACCAGCGTTTCCCCTGGCAGCGCATCCAGGCGTGAGAGCGAGTCCCACATCGTTTCGGCGTCGCCCTCGAACAGCCGGCCGCATCCCAGCGCCATCAGGCTGTCGGCGGTGAAGACCATGGCCGATTCCGGCAGGTGGAAGGCGATGTGGCCGATGGTATGGCCGGAGACGTCGATGACCTCGGCCGGCTCGCCGCAGATCCGCGCCGTCTCGCCGGGCCGGACGGCCAGGTCCAGCGGCGGCAGGCGGGCGGCGTCCTGCGCATTGCCCATGACGCGCGCGCCGGTCATCCGGACCAGTTCGGGCACGGCCTGGATATGGTCGGCGTGATGATGGGTCAGCGCGATCAGGTCCAGCGACCAGCCGCGCGCGGCGAGTTCCGCGAGGATCGGCGTGGCTTCGGGGGCGTCGATCAGCGCGGTCTGGCCGTTGCCGTTGAGCAGCCAGGCATAGTTGTCGGTCAGGCAGCGGACGGGGACCAGTTCCAGCGGCATTGGCAAAATCCTCTCTTTGCCGCAGTCTGGCCGGGCGAAGCGGGGGACGCAATGCATCACGACGTCTATGAGCTACGGAAGTTCTACTATACCCGCGCGCTGGGCCGGGTGGTGCAGCGCGTGCTGCGCGACCGGCTGGGTGGCATGTGGCCGCCCGAGCAGACCCAGGGCATGACCGTGGCGGGCTATGGCTTCGCGGTGCCGCTGCTGCGGCCCTGGCTGGGGCGGGCGCGGCGGGTGATCTCGCTGATGCCGGGGCCGCAGGGGGTGATGGCCTGGCCGGCCGGGCTGCCGAATTGCTCGGCCCTGTGCGAGGAGACGGCCTGGCCGCTGGACACCGGCAGCGTCGACCGGCTGGTGCTGCTGCATGCGCTCGAGACCGCCGACCATCCGGCGGCGCTGATGGACGAGGCCTGGCGGGTGCTGGGGCCGGGCGGGCGGATGCTGGTCATGGTGCCGAACCGCGCCGGCCTCTGGGCGCGGTCCGAGACGACGCCCTTCGGCTTCGGCCGCAGCTATACCGCCGGGCAGCTGGATGCCCAGGCCCGGGCGGCGGGCTTCGTCGCCGAGGGCACCGGCGCGGCGCTTTACATCCCGCCCTCGGACCGGCGCTTCTGGCTGAAGAGCGCCCAGATGTGGGAGCGGGCGGGGCTGCGCATCAGCCAGGTGCTGGTGGCGGGCGTGGTGCTGTCCGAGTTCAGCAAGCAGGTGCAGGCCCCGGTCGGGCGCGGCCGCAAGGTCAGCGTGCCGAGCCCGCTGGCCGTGCTGGAAGGCATCGCCCGGCCGCGGCCGGCGGGGCAGGGCGCGGGGCGCACGGTGCGCGGGCGCACGCAGCCCGAATCTGTGGCACGATTCCCCGGCGCAGAGCCGGGCGGGAATTAGCTTCGCGCGCGCGAGGCCGGCCGGCGCGGCGACTGTTTGCGCAATCGGGGTCGGGACCGGCGTCACATGGGTGCCGCAGGGGCCGCAAACCCTCGCATTTCCGTGTTCAAGGCGGTTGCGGCAGGGAAAAGCACCTGCTAGAGACGCCGCAGATTTCGGGAAGGCCCTAGCCCGCCGTGCCATGGCCCCCATTTGACCCGCGCTCCGCGACAGACCGGCCCGAACGCCGGCCCGCCTGCGGAGCTTGCGCTAACCGGAAGGATGACCGTGGCCAATTCCGCTTCGATTTCCGCTGATATCGCCGGGCGTTATGCGCAGGCCCTGTTCGATCTGGTCCGGGACGCGGGAGGGATCGACACCCTTTCAGCCCAGATCGACGACCTGGCCTCGGCCTATGACGCCAGCGCGGATCTGCGCGATCTGACCGTCTCGCCCCTCTACGACCGCCGCCAGCAGGAGGCCGCCATCGGCGCCCTGGCCGCCAAGATGGGCCTTTCGCCCGAGCTGGCGAATGTCCTGCGCCTGATGGCCCGGAACCGCCGGCTGTTCGCGCTGCCGCAACTGATCGCCAAGCTGCGCGGCCTGATCGCCGATGCAAAGGGCGAGGTCACCGCCGACGTGGTCAGCGCCCAGGCGCTGAGCGACGACCAGAAGTCCCGCCTGACCGACGCGCTGGCCGCGAAATCGGGCAAGAAGGTGAAACTGAACGCGCGCGTCGATGAAAGCCTCATCGGCGGCATGATCGTCAAACTGGGCTCGCAGATGATCGACAGCTCGATCCGCTCGAAGCTCGCCTCCCTCCAGAATGCTATGAAAGAGGTCGGATAATGGGAATCCAGGCTGCCGAAATCTCGGCCATCCTTAAGGATCAGATCAAGAATTTCGGTCAGGACGCCGAGGTGGCCGAGGTCGGGCAGGTGCTGTCCGTCGGTGACGGCATCGCCCGCGTCTACGGCCTGGACAAGGTTCAGGCCGGCGAGATGGTCGAATTCCCCGGCGGCATCCGCGGCATGGTGCTGAACCTTGAAACCGACAACGTCGGCGTCGTGATCTTCGGCGACGACCGCTCGATCAAGGAAGGCGACACCGTCAAGCGCACCGGCGCCATCGTGGAAGTCCCGACCGGCAAGGGCCTGCTGGGCCGCGTGGTGGACGCGCTGGGCAACCCGATCGACGGCAAGGGCCCGATCGCCGACCCGATCATGGCCATTGCCGACGTGAAGGCCCCCGGCATCATGCCGCGCAAATCGGTGCACGAGCCGATGGCGACCGGCCTGAAATCGGTGGACGCCATGATCCCGGTCGGCCGCGGCCAGCGCGAGCTGATCATCGGCGACCGCCAGACCGGCAAGACCGCCATCGCGCTGGACACCATCCTGAACCAGGCGAACTACAACGGCCGCGAGGCCGATGGCATGAAGACCCTGCACTGCATCTATGTCGCCGTCGGCCAGAAGCGCTCGACCGTGGCCCAGCTGGTGAAGAAGCTGGAAGAGACCGGCGCCATGGCCTATACCACCGTCGTGGCCGCGACCGCCTCGGACCCGGCGCCGATGCAATACCTGGCGCCCTATTCGGCGACCGCCATGGGCGAATATTTCCGCGACAACGGCATGGATGCGCTGATCATCTATGACGACCTGTCGAAACAGGCCGTGGCTTACCGCCAGATGTCGCTGCTGCTGCGCCGTCCGCCGGGGCGTGAAGCCTATCCGGGCGACGTGTTCTACCTGCACTCGCGCCTGCTGGAGCGTTCGGCCAAGCTGAACGAGGCCAACGGCGCCGGCTCGCTGACCGCGCTGCCGATCATCGAAACCCAGGCGGGCGACGTTTCGGCCTATATCCCGACCAACGTGATCTCGATCACCGACGGCCAGATTTTCCTGGAAACCGAGCTGTTCTTCCAGGGCATCCGCCCGGCCGTGAACACCGGCCTGTCGGTGTCGCGCGTCGGTTCGGCCGCCCAGACCAAGGCGATGAAATCCGTCGCCGGCCCGGTCAAGCTGGAACTGGCCCAGTATCGCGAGATGGCGGCCTTTGCGCAGTTCGGCTCGGACCTCGACGCCGCGACGCAGAAGCTGCTGAACCGCGGTGCCCGCCTGACCGAGCTGATGAAGCAGCCGCAATATTCGCCGCTGACCAATGCCGAGATCGTCATCGTGATCTATGCCGGCACCAAGGGTTACCTGGACAGCATCCCGGTCAATGACGTGACCAAATGGGAACAGGGCCTGATCCAGTATCTGCGCAACCAGAAAGCCGACCTGCTTGAGGACATGACCAGGAACGACCGCAAAGTCAGCGGCGATCTTGAGGATGCGATCAAGGCGGCTCTGGACGGTTACGCCAAGACCTACGCCTGAGGAGGGTGACAGATGCCCAGCCTCAAGGATCTCAAGAACCGGATCGGCAGCGTCAAGAACACGCGCAAGATCACCAAGGCGATGCAGATGGTCGCCGCCGCGAAACTGCGCCGGGCGCAGGAGGCGGCCGAGGCTGCGCGTCCCTATGCCGACCGCATGGCCAGCGTGATGGCCGGGCTGACCGCTGCGGCGGCCGGCTCGGACAACGCGCCGCGCCTCTTGGCCGGCACCGGCGAGGATCGTCGCCACCTGCTGGTGGTGATGACCTCGGAGCGCGGGCTTGCCGGCGGCTTCAACTCGTCCATCGTCAAGCTGGCGCGCCAGCGCATGGCCGAGCTGCAAGCCCAGGGCAAGCAGGTCGAGCTGCTGACCGTCGGCAAGAAGGGCCGCGAGCAGCTGAAGCGCGAATACTCGCAGTATTTCGTCCATCACGTGGACATGAGCGAGGTCAAGCGCATCGGCTATGAGAACGCGCGCGGCATCGCCGACGAAATCCTGGACCGCTTCGACGCCGGCCAGTTCGACGTGGCGACGCTGTTCTACAACCGCTTCGAATCGGTCATCAGCCAAGTTCCGACCGCACGCCAGATCATTCCCGCCGTGGTCGAGGAAGGCGCCGAGGCCGGTGCCTCGTCGCTCTACGACTACGAACCGGATGAGCACGCGATCCTGAACGATCTGCTGCCGCGTTCCGTGGCGACCCAGGTCTTCGCGGCGCTGCTGGAGAACGCGGCCTCCGAACAGGGTGCCCGGATGAGCGCGATGGACAACGCGACCCGCAACGCCGGCGACATGATCAACAAGCTGACCACCGAATACAACCGGACGCGTCAGGCTGCGATCACCAAGGAACTTATCGAAATCATCTCGGGCGCAGAGGCGCTCTGACACGTAGGGGTTAAACACATGGCAGAGGCCAAAGGAAAAATCACGCAGGTGATCGGCGCCGTGGTGGACGTGCAGTTCGAGGGCCAGCTGCCCGCGATTCTGAACGCTCTGGAAACCGAGAACAACGGCAAGCGCCTGGTGCTGGAAGTGGCCCAGCACCTGGGCGAGAACACCGTCCGCACCATCGCCATGGACGCGACCGAAGGTCTGGTCCGCGGCCTGCCCGTGACCGATACCGGCGCGCCGATCACCGTTCCGGTGGGCGACGTGACGCTGGGCCGCATCCTGAACGTCGTCGGTGAGCCGGTGGACGAGGGCGCGCCGCTGAACGTCACCGACCGCCGCGCCATCCACCAGCCGGCCCCGGACTTCGCCCAGCAGGCGACCGCGTCCGAGATCCTGGTCACCGGCATCAAGGTCATTGACCTGCTGGCGCCCTATTCCAAGGGCGGCAAGATCGGGCTCTTCGGCGGCGCCGGCGTGGGCAAGACGGTTCTGATCATGGAACTGATCAACAACATCGCCAAGGTGCACTCGGGTTACTCGGTGTTCGCGGGCGTCGGCGAACGGACCCGTGAAGGCAACGACCTTTACCACGAGATGGTGGAATCGGGCGTCATCAAGCCGGACGACCTGTCGAAATCGCAGGTGGCGCTGGTCTATGGCCAGATGAACGAGCCTCCGGGGGCGCGGATGCGCGTGGCGCTGACCGGCCTGACCGTGGCCGAGCAGTTCCGCGACGCCACCGGCACCGACGTTCTGTTCTTCGTCGACAACATCTTCCGCTTCACGCAAGCCGGTTCGGAAGTGTCGGCGCTCCTGGGCCGCATCCCCTCGGCCGTGGGATACCAGCCGACGCTGGCCACCGACATGGGCGCGATGCAGGAACGCATCACCTCGACCAAGAACGGCTCGATCACCTCGATCCAGGCCGTCTATGTTCCGGCCGACGACCTCACCGACCCGGCGCCGGCCACGACCTTCGCCCACCTGGACGCCACGACGGTTCTGTCGCGGGCGATCTCGGAACTGGGCATCTACCCGGCCGTGGACCCGCTCGACTCGAACAGCCGGATCCTCGACCCGGCGGTCGTGGGCGAAGAGCACTACAACACCGCCCGCGCGGTGCAGGGCATCCTGCAGAAATACAAGTCGCTGCAGGACATCATCGCCATCCTCGGCATGGACGAACTGTCCGAAGAGGACAAGCTGACCGTGGCCCGCGCCCGCAAGATCCAGCGCTTCCTGTCGCAGCCCTTCGACGTCGCCAAGGTCTTCACCGGCTCGGACGGCGTGCAGGTGCCGCTGGAGGACACCATCAAGTCGTTCAAGGCGGTGGTGGCCGGCGAATACGACCACCTGCCGGAAGCGGCCTTCTACATGGTCGGCGGCATCGAGGACGTGAAAGCCAAGGCCGCGCGCCTTGCCGCTGACGCGGCGTAAGGGGGCGACATGGCCGACACGATGCAGTTCGACCTGGTGTCGCCGGAGCGGAACCTGGTGTCCGTCCCGGTGCGCGAGGTGCGCCTGCCCGGCGCCGACGGCGATCTGACGGCGATGCCCGGCCATGCGCCGGCCATCGTCAACCTGCGCCCCGGCCTGGTGACCGTGGTCGCGGCGGACGGCAGTCAGACGGAATTCGCGGTGACCGGCGGCTTTGCCGAGATCAACAACGAATCCGTCACCCTGCTGGCCGAGCGCGGCCATCCGCGGGCCGAGATGACGCAGGCGGTCTTCGACGAGATGATGGCGCAAGCCCATCGTCGCGTGCAATCCGCCAAGGAGCGCGAATCGGCCGGCGAGGAAATCGTCGCCGCCGCCGTCAAGCTGCTGGCGGATATGGAGGCCCTTGGCACCCATATCGGGTTGGACCCGAACCACTCGAATTTCCCGCACTAAGCGCGGGCATCTGGCGAAAAAGACAGCAAGCCCCGGAAATTCCGGGGCTTTCTCAATTGTTTCTCAACCTTTTATCATCAGGATGCAGGGCATTCGGCGAGGGGAAGGCGGAATTTGCGGCGTTTCGGACATTTTGCTGTCGGGGTCGAGCAGGGCTCGGTCGAGATGTTCTCGGCCTTCGAAAGCGGCGGTCCGATGTGGACCGGGCACGGGCCGCGGCTCGAGGTGCAGCACGTGCATTTCGACCAGGGCTTCGCCGAGCCGCCGGTGGTGCATGTCGGGCTCAGCATGTGGGACGTGGACCGCAACGCCAACCAGCGCGCCGACATCCAGGCGGTGCAGGTCACGACGCAGGGGTTCGAGCTGCAATTCCGCACCTGGGGCGATACCCGCGTCGCACGGGTGCGGGCCAATTGGCTGGCCATCGGCCCGGTGCGCTACGAGGACGATTTCGACGCCGGTTGAGCCGTGCCCGCTGCGATGCCGCGGCCAAGGCTGCGGCGGCGCATCCCGGCGGATTTGGCGGCCGGGCCGGATCGAGGCTCTGCCCGGCGGGCCTTGTCGTGTTCGTCCAAGCCCTCAGCCAGGACATCGAGTGGGTGGATCTTGGTCCCGGCGATGAGAGCGACCTGCGCGAGTCGGCGCGTGGGGTTCAATTTCCTTGACGCCCGCCATTGTTCCGTGATCTTGCCCCGCTCTCCGCTCTCCGCTCTCCGCTCTCCGCTCTCCGCTCTCCGCTCTCCGCTCTCCGCTCTCCGCTCTCCGCTCTCCGCTCTCCGCTCTCCCGCGAGGATGCGCGAAGCCCGTGCTGCGCGGAATGAGGGAGAGGCAGCAGAGCTCCGCCAGCCCCCGCCAGGCCCGGACGAGGCGGTTGCGAAGCTGAAGAGAACTTTAGCCATCGGGGGTCCCGGTCGGCAGTCTCGAGAGCCATTCCGTTTCAGCGGGATAGGCGGATATGCCGCTTTTGTCTGGGCGAATTTCGCGCCTCGGGCGAGCGGCCGGTCGGCCAGGTCCGGCTCTTGCAGCGCGTCATAGCCGGCGATCACGGCGGCGCGCTGCGCCTCATGCGCGCCGCGTCGCAACCGACCCGGCCGGCTCAGGCGCGGTCGAGGTTCAGCCCGATCAGCTCGGCCAGTTGCTGCGGATGGGTGATCGGCAGCATGTGCCCGGCGCCCGGCACCCGGGCGCGGCCCACGTCGGGCAGCCGCGTCGCCAACGCATCGGCAATCGCCGGGATCACCGGGGGCGAATCTTCGCCCATGACGATCAGCACCGGCGCGTCGATGGCCTCGAGCCCGCCTTCGCGCAGGATATTGGCGCTGTCGCGGCGCAGGGCTTCGTTGCTGGCCTGCACCAGCCGGATCTGGCGGACCAGCCGCGCCTTGGCGGTCGGTGTCTGCGCCTCCCAGTCGATGCCGCCCCAGACCGAGAGAAAGGCGCGCGTCGCCTCGATCTCGTCGCCCTGGGCCAGCCGCGCGTCGATGCGGTCCAGAAGCCCGTCATGCGCCGCGTCGGGTGCGGCCGCGAACAGCACCGGCTCGACCAGCGTCAGGCTGCGCACCGCCTCGGGCGCGGCGACGGCGATGCGCAGGGCTACGGTCGCCCCCATGCTGTGGCCGATCAGGTCCAGCGGCCGCGTCACCAGCCCGGCCACCGCCCGGGTGACGGCGGTGTGGTAATCCGGCGGCCCGCCGTCCCAGCCGGGGCTGAGGCCGTGGCCGGGCAGGTCGGGCGCGGTGACCTGGATGCGGTCGCGCAGCGCATACGCGATCGGTCGCCAACAGGAGGCATTGCCCATCATGCAATGCAGCGCCAGTGCCGGCCGGTCGGCCTGGCCCGGCCATTCCCGCAGGTGCAGCCCGCTCACAGGCTGGCCAGATGCCGGTCCAGGAAGTCCAGCCGGTCCTGGCCCCAGAAGCGCTGGCCGCTTTCGCGCACGACATAGAAGGGCACGCCGAAGACCCCGGCCTCGGCTGCCTGTTTCAGGTTGCGGCCATAGGTCTCGGCGCCCAGGAACAGCCCCTTGTCGGCCAGGTCCGGGTCGAAGCCCGAGGCCGAGAGCTTGGCGCGGATCACCGCGTCATCGGCGATGTTTTCCTGGTCCGCCCAGACCGCGCGCAGGAAACGCTGCACCAGCCCGCCCAGATCGCCGCCGCCGGCCTCCTGCGCCGCGATGATCGCATAGGAGGAGGGCGCGGTATTCACCGGAAAGAACGCCGGCTTCGGCACCATCGGCTGTCCCAGCCAATCGGCCCAGCGGGCCAGTTCCTGGTCGCGGTATTGCAGCCGGTTCGGGTGGCGGTCGGCCGGGCGCACGCCGCCGGTGCGGTCGAAAAGCTGCCAGGCATCCAGCGGCTTGTAGGTGACCGAGGCGCCATGCCGCGCCGCGAGCTGCTCCAGCCGGTCGCCGGCCAGATAGCACCAGGGGCTCTGCGTGCTCAGGTAATAGTCGATATGCGCCATGGCGGGGCCTCCGGGGTTTGCGGGCAAGCTAGCCCGGTGCTAAGCGGGGTGCAATCACACGAATCCACCCTTACGGAGCCAGCCATGCCGGCCATGACCGAACCGAAGCTGATCGCGGGGAATGCGAACCGACCGCTGGCCAATGCCATCGCGCGGCGCATGTCGATGCATCGCGGGATGAATGTCGCCCCCATCGAAGCCCGCGTCGAGCGGTTCAACGACCAGGAGATCTTCGTCGAGGTCTATGAGAACGTCCGCGGCGAGGATATGTTCATCATCCAGCCGACTTCGAACCCGGCGAACGACAACCTTATGGAACTGCTGATCATGACCGACGCGCTGAAGCGTTCGTCGGCCGACCGGATCACCGCCGTCATCCCCTATTTCGGCTATGCCCGCCAGGACCGCCGCGCCAAGGCGCGCACGCCGATCAGCGCCAAGCTGGTCGCGAACCTGCTGACCGAGGCCGGCGTGGACCGGGTGCTGACGCTGGACCTGCATGCGGCGCAGATCCAGGGCTTCTTCGACATTCCGGTGGACAACCTCTATGCCGCGCCGGTCTTTGCGCTGGACGTGAAGCATCACTTCCGCGACCGGCTGTCGGACCTGATGGTGATCTCGCCCGACGTGGGCGGCGTGGCGCGGGCGCGCGAGCTGGCGCAGCGCATCGGCGCGCCGCTGGCCATCGTCGACAAGCGCCGCGAAAAGGCCGGCGAGGTGGCCGAGATGACCGTGATCGGCGAGGTGGCGGGCAAGACCTGCATCATCGTCGACGACATCTGCGACACCGCCGGCACGCTCTGCAAGGCGGCCGAGGTGCTGATCCAGCACGGCGCCGTCGAGGTCCACGCCTATATCACCCATGGCGTCCTTTCCGGCCCGGCGGTCGAGCGGGTGCAGAAATCGGTGATGAAATCGCTGGTCATCACCGATTCGATCGAGCCGACCGACAAGGTGAAATCCGCCTCGAACATCCGCATCGTGCCGACGGCGCCGATGTTCGCCCAGGCGATCCTGAACATCTGGAACGGCACCTCAGTCAGCTCGCTCTTCGAGATCGAGACCCTGGGGCCGATCTACGAAGGTCTCTACACCGGCGCCTGAGCCGGCCGCCGGTGCGGTGTCAGACCCCGGCCGCAAGGTCCGGGGTCTTTTTCATGGGCTCACAGGAAGCGCGGGAACTCGATCTTGGGGCAGCGGTCCTCGATCACCGTCAGCCCGCGGGCGCGGGCCCAATTCGCCGCCTGCGGATGACTGATTCCCAGCTGCATCCAGACCGTGCGCAGGCGCGGCAGATGCGCCATGGCCTGCTCCACGACTCCCGGCACCGCCTCGGCGCGGCGGAAGATGTCGACCATGTCCACGCCCGCCTCGGGCGGAATCGAGGCCAGGTCGGGATAGACATGCTCGTCCAGCATCATGCTGCCGGCATGGCCGGGATTGACCGGAATCACGCGAAAACCCTGCGATTTCAAATAGCGCGCCACGCCCCAGGACGGCCTTGCCTCATTCGGCGACAGGCCGATGATGGCGATGCAGCGGGTCGAGCGGGCGATACGCGCGATGTCGTCATCGGCCGGCGATGAGCCGATGTCGCGAAGAATAGCCAGGTTCATCTGATCCTCCCCCAGATCTCAACTTAGAGTGGCACGTAAAAAGCGCCCGGTCCAGTGTTCTGGCCGGGCGCAAGTCGCGGAACGAGGGACAGTGATCTGAACAAGACCGTTCCGTGGTCAAGTTCCCTAAATAAATGGGAACCGTGGCCAAAAAGTTCCACCCTGTTCACGAAAAAGTGAGAAACTCACGGATTCATCCGGGCCCAGAAGGCCTTGGCGCGCATCAGCACCTGCTGCGGATCGGCCAGAAGCCGCGCGCGCGCGCGTTCCGAGCGCAGGAAATAGGTGCGCTGGCCGATCACCACGAAATACCGCGGATTGCCGGGTTCCGAGCGGCCCTCGGACAGGGCGACGACGCAAAGCCCGCCCAGCCCCGGCGCATAGGCGCCCGGATTCGCCTCGAAAAGATTGCGGTTCTGCTCGCTGGCGAAATGCCAGGCCTTGCCGCGCCACAGCGTCACTAGGTCGCTGCGCCCCGGCACCGCCGCATTGTCGGTGCCATAGGACACCGGATCCATGCCGTCCAATGCCCAATTCTGCGCCAATGCCGGCGAAACGGGCAGAAGAAGCAGGAGGCTGGTCAGCAGGGCGCGAATCATCATGGGCACGGGCGATGGGGAAGATGCCTAGGATCTGGCAAATCGCCCGGCGATTCTCAACCGAGGCGGCGATTTTCTAGCGTCGATGTGATCCCGATGCCGCGCGCCGTGCTCAGCCGCGTGAGACCGCGTAAAGCGCCACCGCCGCCGCGTTCGAGACATTGAGCGAGCCGAAATCCGCCGCGAAGGGGATGCGGGCGATGCGGTCGCAGGTCTCGCGCGTGCGGTCGCGCAAACCGGGGCCCTCGGCGCCCAACACCAGGCACAGCGGCCGGCCCGCGACCTGTGCCAAGGCGTCGGGCAGGATCTCCTCGCCGGTGCCGTCGAGGCCGATCACCACATAGCCCATGCCCTGCAATTCGATCAGCGCATCGGCCAGGTTGGTGACGCGCAGATAGGGCTGGCGCTCGAGCGCGCCCGAGGCGGTCTTGGCCAGCGCGCCGGTCTCGGGGGCGCTGTGGCGGGCAGGGGCGAGGACGGCGCGGGCGCCGAAGACCTCGGCCGAGCGCAGGATGGCGCCGACGTTATGCGGATCGGTGACGCGGTCCAGCGCCACCAGCAGCGGCTTGCCGGGCCCCGACAGCGCCAGCTCGGTCAGGCTGCCCCATTTCAGCGGCTTCACCTCCAGCGCGGCGCCCTGGTGCACGCTTTCGGGCGGCAGCGGCACATGGCGGTCGAAGGTTCGGGCGTCGGTGATCTCGGGCTCGATGCCGGGGGGCAGGGCGCCCAGCCGGTCCAGCGCGTTCTGGGTCACCACGAGCCGCAGCTTTTCCCGCGCCGGATTGGCCAGCGCATCGCGCACCGCGTGCAGGCCGAACAGCCAGACGGTTTCCGCCGCCGCGGCGCGCCGGGCGCGCTCCTTGTCGATGACCCAGGTGGGTTTCTTGGTTTTCTGCGGTTTCTCGGCCATGACGCACCTATCCTTGGGCTTCTGGTAGCGCAGAAATCGCCGGGGATTGCAAGTTTCGCGGCGGTTTGCGGGCGGCGCGGATTTTTCCGGCGCTGACCGCTTGACGCCCGTGGCGCGGGCGGCTAATCACCCCTCCACACGCCGGAAGCGTTCGGCGGGCGACGTGCTGCAAGGTGCGGCAGCGGACTGTAACTCCGCCGGGGAGACCCATGCCTGGTTCGATTCCAGGGTCGCCCACCACTTCTTCTGAAAACTGAACGAAATCAACAAAGTGGTGTTCCGCATTCGCGCGATGCGGCAGCATGCAAATCAATGGGTTATGACGCAGGTGTCCCGTAGCTCCGGGCCTCGCCTGCGCAAAAGAAAACCGCCGGGGGCGCTGGCACTCCATCCGACGGCACTGTCAAAGGTCTTCTGACAAAAGAATATGTCACGGCTTCCCGCCGCGCCTCGGGCATCCGGTGCTCCAAGGGAACGATCCAGCGGCATACCGAGCTTGGCGAAACCATCGTCAAGCGCACGATCAACGAGTTCCTGAGCGAAGGCATCCTGATCGAGACCGGCCGCCGCGCCTGCAAGAACGGTTTTACCGTCGTCTATCGCATTTCCCGTGCCGCTGTCCGCACCCTGGAGGGCATTGCCGAACCCGATGGTGAGACGGGGTCCACAGAGGACGGGCGTGGGACGTGATCGTCTTCGCCAAGGCCGATGCGGTGCGGAACCTTCCTCTTCAGGCAGCTTTGCCATTTTGCGAAGACAATGAGATGGTGCGCCGGGACCGCCTGGTGACTGTCGCGGGGAGGGGTGCGATGACACGGCTTTATCGCGGCATGGACCGCGCGGCGCTGGACCGCGCCTATGACAACAGCGGCCATGTGGCGGATTTTCCCGGGCTGATCCGCGACTTCCAGACCCGCAGCCAGGCGATGCGGGCCGGGCACGGCGGGCGCTACGACCTGCGCTATGGCAAGGGTGCGCGGGAACGGTTCGACTGGCTGCCCTGCGGACGCGCCGAGGCGCCGGTCTTCGTCTTTGTCCATGGCGGCTATTGGCAAAGCTGCGACAAGGAGGATTTCACCTTCATCGCCGCCGGCCCGCTGGCGCATGGCTGGAACGTGGTGCTGGCGGAATATGCGCTGGCGCCCGCCGCCTCGATGACCGGCATCGTCAAGCAGGTCGGCCGGCTGCTGGACCATCTGGCCGGGCAGTCCGAGCTGGGCACGGGACCCATGTGCCTGGCCGGCCATTCCGCCGGCGGCCATCTGGCGGCGCTTCATCGCGGGCATCCGGCGGTGGGCTCGGTGCTGGCGATGAGCGGGCTCTACGATCTCGAGCCGATCAGCCTGTGCGGCTGGAATGATCCGCTGCAGCTGACCGAGGCCGAGATCGACCGCTTCAGCCCGCAACGCCGGATCGGTCCCGGCGCGCCGATGCTGGTCGCAGCCGGTGCCGATGAGCGGCCGGAGCTGCTGCGCCAGTCACGCGATTATGCCGCCGCTTGCCGGCAAGCCGGCGAACCGGCCGAGCTGCTGCTGGTGGCGGGGCGCAACCATTTCGATGTGCTGGATGACCTCGCCGATCCCGAGGGCGCGCAGCTGACTGCATTGGCGGCGCTCGGCGGCTAGAGGGCGTCTTTCATTCAAGCGTTCCAAGCCATTGCGCAGGCGAGGTCGACAAACGCCTTGAATGAGGCGACGGTCCTCTCGCATCGCAGGGCTATGCGCCGGAAGCATCTGAGCTTGTTGAAGAAACACTCCACGAGGTGACGTTCCTCGTAGAGTGCCCGGTCCAGCGGCGTACTCCCGGCGCGGCTGCGGTTGCGCTTGATCCGGACGGCGGCCCGCAGGTCGTCGTTCAAGATCGCCTCCGGTTTCCGATCTTGAATCAGCACGCCGACAACATGGAAATCCTTGAATGAAGACACCCTCTAGGCCGGGCGCATCTGGCCGGCGAGGATCACCACCGCGCCCAGGATGCACAGCCCGCCGCCCAGAAGGTCCCAGCGGCTCGGCGCTTGGCCCTCGGTCAGCCACAGCCAGCCGAGCGACGAGGCCACATAGATCCCGCCATAGGCGGCATAGGCGCGGCCGGCGAAATCGACCTGCACCCGGGTCAGCAGCCAGGCGAACAGCGCCAGCGCGACCATGCCCGGCACCAGCCACCAGGCCGAGCGGCCCAGCCGCAGCCAGGCCCAGAAGGCGAAGCAGCCGGCGATCTCGGCCAGCGCCGCCAGCCCGTAGACGGCCAGCGGCGCGGCCAGGGTCACAGGTCCAGTTCCTCGGCGTCGGCGAATTGCGCGTTTTCCTGGATGAACTGGAAGCGCAACTCGGGCTTCTTGCCCATCAGCCGCTCGACCAGGTCCGAGGTCTCGCCGCCCTCTTCCTCGTCGATCGAGACCCGGATCAGCTTGCGCGTCCTGGGGTTCATCGTCGTGTCCTTCAGGTCCTTGGCATCCATCTCGCCCAGGCCCTTGAAGCGTTGCACGTCGATCTTGCCCTTGCCGCCCAGGCCCTTGGCGAGCATCGCCTCTTTCTCGGCATCGTCGGCGACATAGACGCGATGCGCCCCCTGGGTCAGCCGGTAAAGCGGCGGACAGGCCAGATACAGGTGGCCCTTGTCGATCAGGGGCCGCATCTGGGTGAAGAAGAAGGTCATCAGCAGCGACGCGATATGGGCGCCGTCCACATCCGCATCGGTCATGATGATGATCTTGTCATAGCGCAGGTCGTCCACGTTGAACTTGCTGCCCATGCCGACGCCGAGCGCCTGGCACAGGTCGCTGATCTCCTGGTTCGAGCCCAGCTTGGAACTGGCCGCGCCCAGCACGTTCAGGATCTTGCCGCGCAGGGGTAGCAGCGCCTGGGTCTGGCGCTCGCGCGCCATCTTGGCGCTGCCGCCGGCCGAGTCGCCCTCGACGATGAAAAGCTCGGTGCCCTCGCGGTTCGCGTTCGAACAATCGACCAGCTTGCCCGGCAGGCGCAGCTTCTTGGTCGCCGACTTGCGGGCGGTTTCCTTTTCCTGGCGGCGGCGCAGCCGCTCCTCGGCCCGCAGCACCAGGAAATCCAGGATCGCGCCGGCGGATTTCGTATCCGCCGCCAGCCAGTTGTCGAAATGGTCGCGCACGGCGCCCTCGACCAGCCGGGCGGCCTCGACCGTGGCCAGGCGGTCCTTGGTCTGGCCGACGAATTCCGGCTCGCGGATGAAGCAACTGACCAGCGCGCAGCCGCCGGTCAGCAGGTCGTCGCGGGTGATCTGCGCCGCCTTCTTGTTGCTGACCCGCTCGCCATAGGCGCGGATGCCGCGCAGGATCGCCGACCAGAAGCCGGCCTCATGCGTGCCGCCCTCGGGCGTGGGCACGGTGTTGCAATAGCTCTGGATGAAACCGTCGCGCGAGGGCGTCCAGTTGATCGCCCAGTCCACCTTGCCGGGGACGTTGAACTTTTCCTTGAAATCGACGCTGCCGGCGAAGGGCCGGTCGGCATAGCTGGAGGCGCCGGTGAGCTGCTCGTTCAGGTAGTCGGCCAGCCCGCCGGGGAAGTGGAAGATGGCCTCCTGCGGCGTCTCGCCGTCGTCGATCTCGGACTTCCAGCGGATCTCGACGCCCGAGAACAGATAGGCCTTGGACTTCACCATGCGGATCAGCCGCGCCGGCTTGAAGCGGTGATGGCCGAAGATCTGCTCGTCGGCGTGGAAGGTCACGGTGGTGCCGCGCCGGTTCGGGGCGGCGCCGACCTTTTCCACCGGCCCCAGCGGGATGCCGCGCGAGAAACTCTGCTGGAACAGTTCCTTGTTGCGGGCGACCTGCACCACCATGCTGTCCGACAGCGCGTTGACGACCGAGGCGCCGACGCCGTGCAAGCCCCCCGAGGTCTGATAGGCATCGCCCGAGAACTTGCCACCGGCATGCAGCGTGCACAGGATCACCTCCAGCGCCGACTTGCCGGGGAATTTCGGATGCGGGTCGATCGGGATGCCGCGGCCGTTGTCGCGGATCACCACGCTGAAATCGGCCAGCAGCTCGACCTCGATGCGGCTGGCATGGCCGGCCACCGCCTCGTCCATCGAGTTGTCGAGGATCTCGGCCACCAGGTGGTGCAGCGCGCGTTCATCGGTGCCGCCGATATACATGCCCGGGCGCTTGCGGACGGGTTCCAGCCCTTCCAGCACCTCGATGGACGCGGCGGAATAGCTGTCAATCGCCTTGTCCGAGGCCGGGAAAAGATCGTCTGCCATGGCACCTGCTCGTCTTGCTCTTTGGGCCGGGGTTATCTCATGGCGCGGCGGGGCGGGGCAAGGGCAAGTGTCGGCCGGGCCCTCCGCGCCGGCGGCGCCTGGTCAAATGTGACAAGAACCTGCGACAACTTGATGCGTGTCAAGGCGCCCCACCCGGGGCTATGTCACAATTCCTTCGTTGAGTGGTAACGGAGGAGCGCGCGCATGGATGGTATCACGGTCAAGAGGGAAACGCCCGACGCCTCCGGGGTTGGCGAGTCGGCAGCGACGGTGGTCGGAGAGGCGAAAGTCATGCCCCCGGCCGCCGCCGCTGTCCCCGATGCGGCGGCCGGCGTGGAGCCGGCCGCCGATGGCAATGGCGAGGGGCAGGGGCCCAGAAGCTTTCCCAGGGTCGACCCGGATGCGATCCGCCTGGCCTTCGAGACCGGGCGCTATCCCTATCCGCGCCGCATGGGCCGCGCGGCCTATGAGCGGGAAAAGGCGCTCTTGCAGGCCGAATTGCTGAAGGTGCAGATCTGGGCGCAGGAGACCGGGCAGAAATTCGTCATCCTGTTCGAGGGCCGCGACGCCGCCGGCAAGGGCGGCACGATCAAGCGCTTCATGGAACACCTGAACCCGCGTTTCGCCCGCGTGGTGGCGCTGAACAAGCCCTCGGAGGTCGAGCGCGGCCAGTGGTTCTTCCAGCGCTACATCCAGCACCTGCCCACCGCGGGCGAAATGGTGTTCTACGACCGCAGCTGGTACAACCGCGCCGGCGTCGAGCGGGTGATGGGCTTCTGCTCGCCCACCGAATACCTGGAGTTCATGCGCCAGGCCCCGGAATACGAGCGGATGCTGGTCCGGGCCGGGGTGCGGCTTTACAAGTACTGGTTCTCGGTCACCCGCGACGAGCAGCGCCGCCGCTTCAAGGAACGCGAGACCGACCCGCTGAAACGCTGGAAGCTGTCGCCCATCGACCTGGCCAGCCTCGACAAATGGGACGAATACACCGAGGCGAAGGAGGCGATGTTCTTCTATACCGACACCGCCGACGCGCCCTGGATCATCGTCAAGTCGAACGACAAGAAGCGCGCGCGGCTGAATTGCATGCGGCATTTCCTGTCGACGCTGGACTATCCCGACAAGGACCCCGGGATCGTGACGCCGCCCGACCCGCTGATCGTCGGCCATGCCGGGCATGTGATCCACCAGTCCGAGCATATCCTGGGCGCCTCGCTGCATCCCGACCACCGGCGCGCGGCCAAGGGCGCGGCGCCGGGCGCGCAGGCGGCCGGCTAGGGCAGCCCCAGGCTATTCGGGTTCGGCCAGCCGCTCCTGCCACATCTTCTGGAAGGCCGGCCGGGCCTGGCAATCATCCAGCCAGGCTTGCGCGGCTGGGAACTGCTCGATCAGCGCGCCATAGCCCTGAGCATAGCGCAGGATCTCGGCCACGTTCAGGTCGGCCACGGTGAAGCGGCCGCCGACCAGGTGGCCGTGCCGCGCCAGATGCGCGTCCAGCACCGCCAGCGGCCGCACCAGCCGCTCGGCCGCATGGCCGACGGCGGCCTGCGCCGCGCCCGGCTGGGCCTGGCCGGGGCGGTGGTTGAACAGGATCGCCAGCGCGTCCGGCTCGATCATGGTGGCGGCGTAGAAGCTCCATTGCAGCATCAGCGCATCCTCGACCATGTCGGCGGGGCCGAAGGGCTGGCCGTGCTTGCGCGCCAGGTGCAGCGTGCAGGCCAGCGATTCGGACAGCACCAGGTCGCCGTCCTGGATCACCGGGACGGCCCCGGCGGGCGACAGCTTCAGGAAGCTCTCCGAGCGGGTGTTGAGCGGCGCCCCGGGCGCCCCGGCATCCTCCAGCCGATAGGCCTGGATCACCGGCACCTGCTTGAACGGCAGGCCCAGCTCGTGACACAGCCAGATGATGCGCGAGGCGCGCGAGCGGGTGACGCCATAGACGGTCAGCATGGTTCTCTCCCGTGATGCCTGGGCGCAGGTTAGGCCCGCTTACAGCACCTGGGCAAGATAGCGCATCATGTTGCCGCCCATGACCTTGGCGATCTGCTCGTCGCTCAGGCCCGCATCCATCAGCGCCTGGGTCAGCGCCGCCAGATGCGCCACGTCGAAGGGCGCATCGACCGAACCGTCGTAATCCGAGCCCAGCGAGACCGCGTCCTCGCCCACCAGCGCGATGGCGGCCTGGATCGAGGCGGCGATGTCGGCCGGTGTCCTGCCGCAGTTCACATCCGCCCAGAAGCCGATGCCGATCACGCCGCCCTTGCGGGCGATGGCCTGCACCAGCTCATCGGGCAGGTTGCGCGGGCTGGCGCATTGGCCGTGGATGCCGGTATGGGACAGGATCGGCCGGGTGCCGGGAATGGCCAGCACGTCGCGCACCAGCTGCGGGCTGGCGTGCGCCAGGTCGACGATCATGCGCTTGGCCATCATCTCGGCCACCACCTCGCGGCCGAAATCCGACAGGCCCGATTCCGCCCCGCCCTCGCCATGCAGGCTGCCGCCCAGTTCGTTGTCGAAGAAATGCGTCAGCCCGACCAGCCGGAAGCCGGCGCCGTAAAGCACCTGCAAATTGGCGATATTGCCCTCCAGCGGATGGCCGCCCTCGGTGCCCAGCAGGGCGCCGACGGTATGGGCGCCATTCTGCCGCGCCTCCAGCAGCACCTGCAGATCCTCGGCCGAGCGGATCAGCATCAAGGCCTCCGGCGCGCGCTCGGCGGCGCGGCGCAGGGCCGCGGCCTGGACCAGCGCGCGCTCCTTCAGGCTGAACCAAGCCGAGAAGGGCCGCAGCTGGCCGATGAACAGCGGCGTGATATTGTCGGGCGCCTCGGCGGAATTCCGGCTGTAGTTCTGGCCGCGCGGGCTCTTGGTGACGGTGGTGAAGACCTGGACCGCGACATTGCCCAGGGCCAGCCGGGGCACGTCGACATGACCCCGCCCGGCCCGGTCCAGCAGGTCGCGGTCCCACAGCAGCGCGTCCGAATGCCAGTCGCCGATGACCAGCCGCCGATGCAGCGCCTCGGCCTCGGGCGAGACCGGCCAGCCCGCCTCGGGCATGGTCACCGGGTTCAGCCGCCGCTCGACGAAACCCGGCCCCCAGATCGCCACGCCCGCCGCGGCCAGCACGACCAGCACCGCCAGTCCCATGAAGATGCGCCGGATCATGCCGCCCCCATTCCGTTTCCGCCAACCATAGGCCGCACCCCGGCCCAAGGCGACGAAAATCCGCCCGGCTTCTTTCTTGCACAAATATCCTCGGGGGGTCCGGGGGGCGAAGCGCCCCCGGCTCGCGCGGCCCGGGAACCCGCCCCCCCGGTAACGGCGTTTGCGAAAGACCCGCGCAACGCGGGCAGGGGACAGTCGCCATGTTTGACGAGATGCAGCGCATTCTCATGGCGAACAGGACATGCGCTTCGCGCTCGAGGTCCTGTTCCGCACCACCATCGTCTATTTCTACACGCTGATGCTGATGCGCTGGCTGGGCGGGCGCACGGTGGCACAGCTTTCCATCGTCGAATTCCTGCTGGTGATCGCCATCGGCTCGGCGGTGGGCGATTCGCTCTTCTACCCCGAGGTGCCGATGCTGCCGGCGATGTTCGCGATCCTGATCGTCTCGATCTACAACAAGCTCATCGACAAGGCGATGCTGTGAGCCACTCCCCATCTCTTGGACAGTTTCCGGGATGATTTAAGCTACTCTCTGCCCCTGCTGATCGGTTTCGATCTGGTTGAAGTAGACCACGGCGGGCGGCTGTCCGCCATGGGCGGCGTGGGGCCGCTGGTGGTTGTAGAAGGTGATCCATCGGCCAACGCCCGCCTTCGCCTGCGAGCCGGTCTCCCAGGCGTGCAGATAGACGCACTCATACTTCAGGGACCGCCAAAGGCGCTCGATGAAGATGTTGTCGAGACACCGGCCCTTGCCGTCCATCGAGATCCGGGTGCCGATCCGTTTCAGCCGGTCGGTCCAGGCGAAGGACGTGAACTGCGAGCCCTGATCGGTGTTCATGATCTCGGGCGGGCCGAAGCGGTGGACCGCCTCGTTCAGCGCCTCGACGCAGAAGTCGGCTTCGAGCGTGTTCGAGATGCGCCAGGCCAGCACCTTGCGGGTGAACCAGTCCATGATGGCGACCAGGTAGAGGAAGCCTCGTCGCATCGGCAGATAGGTGATGTCGGCACACCAGGCATGGTTGTGCCGATCGACCCGCAGGCCACCCAGCAGATAGGGGTAGGTCTTGTGCCCCTTCGCAGGCTTGCTGGTGTTGGGCTTCTGGTAGATCGGCATCAGACGCATGAGCCGCATCAGCCGCCGGATGCGCTTCATGTTCACTGGGTGCCCTTCGTTCTGCAGGTGCCAGGTCATCTGCTGGACGCCGTAGAAGGGGGTTTCCAGGAACTGACGGTCGATCAGCCGCATGAGCGCCAGGTTCATCTCGGTCTCGCCCTGCGGTGCGTAGTAGAACGACGACCGCGAGATCGACAGCAGACGGCATTGCGCCCCGACCGACAGCGTGGGGTGAGAGCGTTCGATCATCCCGCGCCTCACCTGCCGGTCCAGGGCTTGAGCTTTCGTGACAAAAAATCGTTGGCGACGGCCAGCTCTCCGATCTTGGCGTGCAGCGATCGCACCGTCTCCTCGTCGACCTCGGCCTTCTTCTTCCTGCCGCGTTCGAAGATGTCCGATGCCCCCTCGAGCAGCGCCTTCTTCCACTGGTGGATCATCGTCGGATGCACGCCGTATTCCGCGGCCAGCTCCGACACGGTGCGCTCGCCCTTCACGGCTTCCAGCGCCACGCGAGCCTTGAAGCCCGCGTCATGGTTCCTGCGTTTCGACATCGTCTGTTCTCCTCGTTCTTGGAGACCAGCAGACGGAAGATCAGAGCTTACGTCACTGTCCGATTTTCGGGGAGGTGCTCACTGGCCTCGCCCTGGTTTTGCCGCGTCTTCGAGGGGCGGCCGCGCATCGTCGTCAGCCGGGGGCGGGTGCATGCCGACCGGCTGCGCCGGCAGGGCATCGGTGTGCAGGAACTCTACAGCAAGCTGCGCCAATGCGGCATCGAGGACCTGGCGCAGGTGAAATTCGCCATCCTCGAGGCGGACGGCGGCATCTCGATCCTGAAGCACGGCGAGCATGGCGGCGAGGGGCTCTATCAGCCGCCGATGCTGCCGGCGCGGGAAATGGCCTGGGCCGAACGTCGATGAGCCAGGGCAAGCCGTCCCGCCAGACGCTGAAGCGCCAATTGCGCAGCGGCCATTCCTTCTGGGCCGAGACGCCGGACATCTCGGTCGCGCCCTTGGCCCAGCCCTCGGCGCGGCGCTGGGACGTGGTGATCGTCGGCACCGGCATTTCCGCCGCACTGCTGGCCGAGCGGCTGACCAGGGCCAGGCGGCGGGTGCTGATCCTCGACCGCCGCCAGCCGGTGCGCGGCTCGTCGCTCGCCTCGACGGCGATGATCCAGCACGAGATCGACGTGCCGCTGTCGCATCTTTCGCGCCGGATCGGCGCGGAGAAGGCGGCGCGGGCCTGGCGCCGCTCGGTCAAGGCGGTCGAGTCGCTTCTGCGCCTGTCGCAGCGCCTCGGCCTCGACTGCCAGATGCAGCGCAAGCGGGCGCTGTATCTGGCCGGGAACGCGCTGGGCCATCGCGCGCTGGAGGCCGAGGCCGAGGCGCGCCAAGCCGCCGGCATCCCGGCCGAATACCTTGGCCGCCAGCAGCTGCTCGACAGCTTCGGCCTCGATCGCACCGGCGCCATCGTCTCGCCCGCCTCGGCCTCGGCCAATCCCGGCCAATTGACGGCGGCGCTGCTGAACCTGGCCCGGGCGCGCGGGGCCGAGATCGCCTCGCCCTTCGAGGTCGCGGATTTCGCCGAGCTTTCGGACGGGGTGGCGCTGGCCTCGACCGCGGGGCAGGTGGTGGCGGCGAGCCACGCGGTCTTCTGCACCGGCTACGAATTCCTGCCGCAGATGCTCACGCCCCGGCATCGCATCATCTCGACCTGGGCCATCGCCTCGCCCGAAGGCGTGCGCCAGCCCGGCTGGCTGAAGGATTTCCTGGTCTGGGAGGCCTCGGACCCCTACCTCTATTTCCGCGCCACGCCCACCGGCCGCATCATCGCCGGCGGCGAGGACCAGGCCAGCGCCACCGCCCACGAAGACTCCGAGAAGCTGCGCCGCAACGCGGCCGAGATCGCCCGCAAGCTGCGCGATCTGACCGGCATCCGCTTTCGCCCGGCCTATGCCTGGGCCGCCGCCTTCGGCGATAGCGACGACGGGTTGCCGATCATCGACCGGGTGCCGGGCTGCCGGCGCACCCATGCGGTGATGGGCTTCGGCGGCAATGGCATCACCTGGTCGGTGATCGCGGCCGAGGTCACCGCCCGGCGCATCGACGGCCGCCCGGATCCCGACGCGGACCTCTACCGCTTCCGCTGACGGAGGCTTGCGCGCCGTG
The DNA here is from genome assembly GCF_000371965.1 of Paracoccus sp. N5. NCBI lineage: Bacteria > Pseudomonadati > Pseudomonadota > Alphaproteobacteria > Rhodobacterales > Paracoccaceae > Paracoccus > Paracoccus sp. N5. The sequence continues at coordinate 2,226,967 of NZ_AQUO01000001.1, forward strand.
CGGCGGCGCCGCAATCTGGCGCCATGCCAGCAGCGCGCCAGCGAGGGACAAGATGACGCAGCCGGAGCACCCGCAGGGCCAGCCCGCGATCCGCACCACCGCCATGCCGGCCGACACCAACCCGGCCGGCGACATCTTCGGCGGCTGGCTGATGTCGCAGATGGACCTGGCCGCCGGCAATGTCGCGGCCCGCCGCGCGCGCGGGCGCTGCGCCACGGTCGCCGTGGACAGCTTCACCTTCCACCAGCCGGTCAAGGTCGGCGACGAAGTCTCTGTTTTCGCGACCATCCTGCGTGAAGGTCGCAGCTCGATGCAGCTGCATGTCGAGGCCTGGCGCCGCTCGCGCGAGGGCGAGGAGACCCAGTGCGTGACCCGGGCGAGCTTCGTCTTCGTGGCGCTGGACGACGACGGCCGTCCGCGTCCGCTGCCGTCCGCGGATTGACCATTTCCACCCCGCCTGGCGGGCAGCGGACGGGCAGTCCGGAAAATCCGCGGGCCGGGCCCGGCCTTGCGCATAGAAGCCGGTTGCAATCCGCAAGCACCGCCGATTAGTCTGACAGGGCGGAATAAAGAACCATAGAAAACAGGGGGCCCGCATCGTGACTTCGCCAACCGGCAACGAGGCTTTCGTTGTCTTCGACCACGTCCAGAAAAGCTATGACGGCCAGACGCTTGTGGTGAAGGACCTGAACCTTTCCATCGGCAAGGGCGAGTTCCTGACCATGCTGGGCCCGTCCGGCTCGGGCAAGACCACCTGCCTGATGATGCTGGCCGGATTCGAGACCGCCACCCATGGCGAGATCCGGCTGGACGGCCGCAACATCAACGACGTCCCGCCGCACAAGCGCGGCATCGGCATGGTGTTCCAGAACTATGCCCTGTTTCCGCACATGACCGTGGGCGAGAACCTGTCCTTTCCGCTGGAAGTGCGCGGCATGGCCAAGGCCGAGCGCGAAAGCCGGGTCGCCCGCGCGCTCGACATGGTGCAGATGGGCCGCTTCGCCAGCCGCCGCCCGGCGCAGCTTTCGGGCGGCCAGCAGCAGCGCATCGCGCTGGCCCGCGCGCTGGTCTTCGACCCCAAGCTGGTCTTGATGGACGAGCCGCTGGGCGCGCTCGACAAGCAGCTGCGCGAGCACATGCAGTTCGAGATCAAGGCCCTGCACGACCGGCTGGGCATCACCGTGGTCTATGTCACCCATGACCAGGGCGAGGCGCTGACCATGTCGGACCGCATCGCCGTGTTCAACGACGGCCGCATCCAGCAGCTGGCGCCGCCGCCGGTGCTGTACGAGCAGCCCGAGAACAGCTTCGTCGCCGGCTTCATCGGCGAAAACAACGCGCTGCGCGGCACGATCGAGCAGCTTCAGGGCGACAAGGCGCTGGTGCGGCTGCAGAATGGCGAGGTGATCGACGCCACCGCCGTCAACATCCGCGAAAGCGGCCAGACCACCACGGTCTCGATCCGGCCCGAGCGGGTCGAGTTCAAGCCCGACCTGATGCCCGCCGGCGCCCATACCGTCGAGGCCCAAGTCCGCGACGTGGTCTATATGGGCGACATCCTGCGCGCCCGGCTGAACGTCGCCGGCCAGGACGATTTCGTGATGAAATACCGCAACACGCTGGGCCAGGTGAAGCTGTCGCCCGGCCAGACCATCCGCATCGGCTGGCACCCCGAGGATGCGCGGGCGCTGGATCCGGTCTGATTTCGTATCGAAAGCAAGGGAGTTGAGATGAAACGCATGTTGATCCTGACCTCGGCCCTGGTCGCCTCGGCGTCCGTGGCCCAGGCGCAGGACAGGCAGGTGAACCTGCTGTCCTGGGGCGGTGCCTATGGCAACAGCCACGTTCAGGCCTATGCCAAGCCGTTCGAGGCCAAGACCGGCATCAAGGTCACGGTCGCCGACGCCGACAACCCGGCCACGCCGCTCAAGGCGCAGGTCGAGGCCGGCAATGTCACCACCGACGTGGCTTCGGTGGAATATGCCGACGCGGTGCGGCTGTGCGACGAGGGGCTGCTGGAAACCATCGACCCGGCGATCCTGGCGCCCGCGCCGGACGGCGCCGCGGCGGCCGACGACTTCATCGAGGGCGCCGTGACCGACTGTTTCGTCGGCACCGACGTCTATTCGATGATCCTGGCCTATGACGACAGCAAGTTCACCGACGCCAAGCCCGCCGGTCCGGCCGATTTCTTCGACACCGCGAAATTCCCCGGCAAGCGCACCATGCGCAAGGGCGCCAAGTTCAACCTGGAATATGCGCTGCTGGCCGATGGCGTGGCGCCGGACAAGGTCTATGAGGTGCTGGGCACGCCCGAGGGCGTCGATCAGGCCTTCGCCAAGCTCGACACCATCAAGAACAACGTGATCTGGTGGGAAGCCGGCGCGCAGCCGCCGCAGCTTCTGGCCGATGGCGAGGTCAGCATGGCCTTCGCCTTCAACGGCCGGATCTTCGACGCGGCGCAGAAAGAGGGCAAGCCCTTCAAGATCGTCTGGGACGGCCAGATCTACGAGATGGAAGGCTGGGTGATCCCGAAGGGCGCCCCGCACCTGGAGGAGGCCAAGGAGTTCGTCACCTTCTCGACCTCGCCCGAGCCGCAGGCCCGCGCCGCCGAATTCATCAGCTACGGCCCGCCGCGCAAATCGGCCGCCGCGCTGGTCGGCAATGTCGAGGGCACCGAGGTGCCGATGGGTCCGAACCTGCCGACCTTTGCCGACAACATGGCCGGGGCGCTCGCCTCGAACCTGGACTTCTGGGTCGACCACGACGCCGAGCTGCAAGAGCGGTTCAACGCCTGGCTGGCGGCGAACTGACGCCAATCCGGTCGCGGCGGGACCAACCCGCCGCGATCCGTGAAGCCCGAACGGGCGCGAACCGGCCAACGAGCCGCATAAAACCAACGGGAGTTCGTCATGAAGAAAGTGTTGATCCTGACCACGGCCTTGTGCGGGTTGGGAGTTGCGGCGCAGGCCCAGAACAAGGAGGTCAACGTGGTCTCCTGGGGCGGCGCCTATGAGAAATCGCAGGTCGAGGCCTATAACATCCCCTTCGCCAAGGAGACGGGGATCAAGGTCAACATGATGGCCGCCGACAACCCGGCCACCCCGCTCAAGGCCCAGATCGAGGCCAAGAACATCACCGGCGACGTGTTCGACATCGAGGTCTCGGACGCGATCCGCCTCTGCGACGAGGGCGCGCTGGTCGAGATCGACCCGGCCACCCTGCCGCCGGCGCCGGACGGCACGCCCGCGACGGAAGACTTCATCCCCGGCGCGCTGCGCGACTGCGCGGTGGCGAACATCTTCTGGGGCACGGTCATCGCCTATGACAAGACCAAGTTCCCCGACGGCCCGCCCACCACCGCCGCGGATTTCTTCGACACCGCCAAGTTCCCGGGCAAGCGCGGCCTGCCGAAAAGCCCCAAGCGCACGCTCTACCTGGCGCTGGTCGCCGATGGCGTCGCGCCCGACCAGGTCTATGAGACGCTGGACACGCCCGAGGGCGTCGACCGGGCCTTCGCCAAGCTCGACACCATCAAGAAGGACGTGGTCTGGTGGGAAGCCGGCGCCCAGCCGGTGCAGCTGCTTGCCGATGGCGAGGTCACGATGGCGACCGGCTACAACGGCCGCTTCTTCGATGCCATGGTGGCCGAGGGCAAGCCCTTCGAGATCATCTGGGACGGCCAGTTCATGGACATGGATATGTTCGCCATTCCCAAGGGCTCGCCCAACCCCGAGGCGGCGATGCAATACCTGAAATTCGCCACCGACACCCAGCGCCTGGCCGACCAGGCGAAATGGATCGCCTATGGCCCGTCGCGCAAATCCTCGGCGGCGCTGGTCGGGCTCTATCAGGACGGCAAGACCGAGATGGCCCCGCATATGCCGACCAGCGAGGAGCACATGAAGACCGCCGTCATGGACGACCCGGAATGGTGGGCCGACCACGATGCCGAGATGGCCGAGCGCTTCAACGCCTGGCTGGCCGCCAACTGACCCTTGCGCCGCCGCCCGGTCCGGTCCGGGCGGCGGCCGCCGACGATGCCCGCCCTTAGCCTGACGAAGGATCAAGATGTCCAACGCGCTTGACCCCCATGCCGCCATCGTGACCGAAGCCGGCGGCCTCGACCGGGGCGGACCCCTGCGGACGGCCGACGGCCAGCCGCTGACCCGGGCGCTGGCGCGCAGTTCGCGCCGGGCGCGGCGCCGCGCCTTCCTGCTGGTGCTGCCGCTGCTGCTGTTCGTGCTGCTGACCTTCCTGCTGCCGATCGGGCAGATGCTGCAACGCTCGCTCAAGAACGACGGCTTCTCGGCCAATATGCCGCAGCTCTCGGCCTGGTTCCACGAACACCCGCGCGGCACCGAGCCGGACGACGCCGCCTGGGCGGCGCTGGCCGCCGACCTGACCGCCGCGGCCGAGGCGCGCAGCATCGGCCTGGTCGGGACCAGGGTGAACTACGACATGCCGGGCACGCGCTCGCTCTTCACCTCGGCCGGGCGCAAGGCCCGCGGCGGCATCGAGCCGCCCTATCGCGAGGCCATCCTCGCGATGGACGAGAAATGGGGCGATCCCAAGCTGTGGTCGGTGATGCGCGAGGCTTCCTCGGCCTATACCGCGAACTTCTACCTGGCGGCGCTGGACCGGACCCGCGACGACAACGGCAACATCACCATGGCGCCCGAGCAGCAGCAGATCTATGTCAAGCTGTTCCAGCGCACCTTCTGGCTGTCGCTGGTCATCACCTTCACCACCTTCCTGCTGGGCTTTCCCATCGCGCATCTGCTGGCGACGCTGCCGATGCGCAAGTCGAACCTGCTGATGATCCTGGTGCTCTTGCCGTTCTGGACCTCGCTGCTGGTCAGGACCACGGCCTGGATGGTGCTGTTGCAGCAGCAGGGCGTGGTCAATGACATCCTGGTCTGGCTGGGGCTGATCGGCAACGACCAGCGGCTGCAGATGATCTTCAACCAGACCGGCACGATCATCGCCATGACCCATATCCTGCTGCCCTTCATGATCCTGCCGCTCTATTCGGTGATGCGCACCATCAACCCCAGCTATGTGCGCGCGGCGCGCAGCTTGGGCGCGACAAGCTGGACGGCGTTCCGGCGCATCTATTTCCCGCAGACCCTGCCGGGACTCGGGGCCGGGGCGCTTCTGGTCTTCATCCTGGCCGTGGGCTACTACATCACCCCGGCGCTGGTCGGCGGCTCGTCGGGGCAGTTGATCTCGAACCTGATCGCCATGCACATGACCCAGACGCTGAACTGGTCCATGGCGGCGGCGCTGGCCGCGCTGCTGCTGGGCGGGGTGCTGATCCTTTACTGGGTCTATGACCGCCTCGTCGGCATCGACAACCTGAAACTGGGGTAACCGCCATGGCGCTTCCGACTTACGCCTCGCCGCTGGAAAAGGTCTGGCACTACGCCTATCTGGCGATCTGCGCGGCGATCTTCTTCTTCCTGATCGCGCCGATCGTGGTGGTGATCCCGCTCAGCTTCAATGCCGAGCCCTATTTCACCTTCACCGACAAGATGCTGTCCTTCGACCCCGAGGGCTATTCGATGCGCTGGTATCGCAGCCTGCTGACCTTCGGCATGGCCAATCCGGACGCGCCGGGCGGGCTCGGCTGGTGGGCGGATGCCTGGCAGAACGCGAAATGGGTGAATGCGGCGAAATCGTCGATCATCATCGGCTTCTTCTCGACCATCCTCGCCACGGTGCTGGGCACGCTGGCGGCGCTGGGCCTGTCGCGGCCCGAGATGCCGTTCCGCCGCATCATCATGGCGGTGCTGATCTCGCCGATGATCGTGCCGATCATCATCACGGCGACGGGGATGTTCTTCTTCTACTCGAACCCCTGCGAGCCCTTGACCTGGATCGGGCTGAACCCGCAATGCGGCAAGCTCGCCGGCACCTATCTGGGCGTGATCCTGGCCCATGCCACGCTGGGCATCCCCTTCGTCATCATCACGGTGACGGCGACGCTGATCGGCTTCGACCAGTCGCTGAACCGGGCGGCGGCGAGCCTCGGGGCGAACCCGCGCACGACCTTCTTCCGCATCACCATGCCGCTGATCCTGCCGGGCGTGATCTCGGGCGCGCTCTTCGCCTTCGTCACCTCCTTCGACGAGGTGGTGGCGGTGCTCTTCATCGCCGGCCCCGACCAGCAGACCATCCCGCGCCAGATGTGGAACGGCATCCGCGAGCAGATCTCGCCGGCGATCCTGGCCGTCGCCACGCTGCTGGTGATCTTCTCGATCGCCCTGCTCGCGACGGTCGAGATGCTGCGCCGCCGCTCGGAACGGCTGCGGGGCATCACGCCGCATTGAGCGGCTCATGCCCCGGCCCTGAACCCGCCGCCCTTCGGGGCGGCGTCTTCATGGCGGCCCCCACGGCAAAGCCCTTTTCTGCCTTCTTTGTTGCAGAAATACCCCCGCCGGAGGCCAGCACCCGCGCCACCCCTCAGGGCAGGACCGAGATCCAGAACCAGATCGACAGGATCGACAACACCGTGGACACCAGCACCGTCGTCGCCGCCACCCGCTTCGCCGCGCCATAGATCGAGGCGAAGAGATAGGCGTTCACCCCCGGCGCCATGCTGGCGGTGATGACGGCGGAACGCAGCGGCCCGACCGGCAGCTGGAAAAGCTGCCCCAGGCTCCAGGTGATGGTCGGATGGATCAGCAGCGAGGCCAGGCAGCAGGTCGCGATGGCCTTGCCGTCGCCCTCGGGGCGATAGCGGTAAAGCACGCCGCCCAGCCCGAACAGCGCCGCCGGCAGCGCCGCCCGCGCCATCATCTCGGCCGCGGCCCAGAAACCCTCGGGCATCACCAGCCCGGCCTGCATCAGCAGGTTCATCGCCGCGCCGCACAGGATGCCGACGATCAGCGGCGTATGCAGCACCCCGGACAGCGCCCGCATGGCGATGCGCCCGGCCGGCAAGCTCTGCCCGCGCGCCCGCGTCACCTCCATCATGGTGATGCCGAAGGTATAAAGCAGCGGCGAATGGATCGCGATGATCGCGACATTGCCGGCCAGCGCCTCGGCGCCATAGGCGCGCTCCATGATCGGGATGCCCAGCAGCAGCGAGTTCGAGAACAGGCAGCAGAAGCCGATGGCGACCGCATCCTCGGGGCTGCGCTTCAGCCAGTAGAGCGCCAGCCCCCAGCCGATGAAATAAGAGACGAAGGCGCCGCTATAGAAGGCCACCCACATGGCGATGCTGAAATTCTCGGTCAGGTCCAGCCGGGCCACGTTCACGAACAGCAGCACCGGCACCGCGAAATTCTGCGCGAAACGCATCAGCCCGTCGACCGCCACCTCGCTGAACATCCGCCGCCAGGCCACCAGGTAGCCGAAGCCGATGACGATGAAGACCGGCAGGATGACGTCGAAAAGGATCGTCATGTCAGTTCGATCTGCAGCCCGTCATGGGCCGGCACGACATGGGCGGGCGTCTCGGCCATCACCGCGTCGTAATCCAGCTCGATATGCATGTTGGTGATGACGCCCCGCGCGCAGCCCGAACGCGCGATCCACTCCAGCGCCAGCGCCAGATGCGCATGGCTGGGATGCGGCGTGCGGCGCAAGGCGTCGCAGATGAAGACCTCGCAGCCCTGGATGGCGGGCCAGGCCGCCTCGGGGATCGCCAGCACGTCGGGCAGGTAGACGAGGCCCGCGCCCGCGCCGATGCGGAACCCCAGCGCCGGAATGTCGCCGTGGTTCACCGCGAAGGGCAGGAAGTCGATCGCGCCGCCCGCGCCCTCGACCGCGAAGCGGCCGCGGATCGGGGCGATCTCGCAGACCGGCGGATAGGACGAGCCCTCGGGCGTCTCGAAGATATAGCCGAAGCGGCTGCGCAGGGCGGCCTCGGTCTGCGCATCGGCCCAGACCGGCATGATGCGGCGCATGTTGAAGACCAGCTGCCGCAGGTCGTCGATGCCGTGGATATGGTCGGCATGGGGATGGGTATAGACCACCGCGTCCAGTTCGCCCACGCCGGCGTCCAGCATCTGCGGCACGAAATCCGGGCCGGTGTCGATCAGCACCCGCGTCACGCCCGCGGGCCCGACACGCTCGAGCAGCAGCGAACAGCGCCGGCGCCGGTTGCGCGGGTTCGCCGGGTCGCATTCGCCCCAGCGGCCGCCCAGACGCGGTACGCCGCCGGACGAGCCGCAGCCCAGGATGGTGGCGCGGATCATGCCGCGGCCTTGGCAAACAGCCGGTCGAAATTCGCGCTGGTCAGGGCGGCGAATTCGGCCTCGGTCAGGCCGAGCGCCTGAGCGCCGGCCCGGGCGGTATGGGCGACAAAGGCCGGCTCGTTGCGCTTGCCGCGATGCGGCGGCGGCGCCAGATAGGGCGCGTCGGTCTCGACCAGGATGCGATCGCGGGGGGCGGCCAGGAAGATCTCGCGGATCTCGGTCGAGCGCGGAAAGGCGGCGATGCCCGACATCGACAGGTAGAAGCCCAGGTCCAGCGCCGCGCGGGCCAGCTCCGGCCCCGAGGTATAGCAATGCATGACGCAGGAAAAGGCGCCGGCGCGGTGCTCCTCGGTCAGGATGCGGGCCATGTCGGCATCGGCGTCGCGGGAATGGATGATCAGCGGCAGGCCGGTCCGGCGCGCGGCCTCGATATGGATGCGCAGGCTTTCGGCCTGAACCGCGGCGCTGTCGGCGGTATAGTGATAGTCGAGCCCGGTCTCGCCGATGCCGACGAATTTCGGATGCCGGGCCAGCGCGACCAGGTCCTCGACGGTGACGGCGGGCTCTTCGGCGGCATACATCGGATGGATCCCGGCGGCGTAGAAGACGCCCGCATGTGCCTCGGCGATGGCGCGCACGCGCGGCTCGTTGCCCATGCGGGTGCAGATCGTGACCATGCGCGTCACCCCGGCGGCGCGGGCGCGCGCGACCAGCTCGGCCTGCTGGCCGTCGAAGTCGGGAAAGTCCAGGTGGCAGTGGCTGTCCACCAGGGCGGGCAAGGGGGTCTCGGACATCGGCGGATCCGTTACAGGGCGGGCTGGTTCGCAAGCCCGATCAGCATATCCAACACCAGCGCGGAAGGGTCAAGGTTGACCGCCCGGCCGGCGCGGGCGCGGGCCGAGAGGCTGGCCTGGGCATCGGCCCAGAGCCGCGCTGCCTCGGGGCCGGGCGAAAGCCGGGTCAGCACCGCGGCCTCGCCCTCGGCGGCCTCGGGCAGGGGGGCGCCCATCAGCCCGGTGCGCGCGGCGCGGGTCAGGAAACGGTCGAGCAGCGTCATCACCAGGTCGAAGGGATCGCCCTCGGCTCCGGCGCGGCCGGCCGCCAGCTCGGCCAGCGCTGCTGCGGCGCGGCGGTCCATGCGCGGATAGTCGGCGAACAGCCCGGTGATGCGCTGATAGAGCTCCAGCCCGTCTTGGCCGGCCAGCCGCAGCGCCTCGCCGACCGAGCCGCCCGACAGCGCCGAAAGCCGCGCCGCGTCATGCGCGACGCCAAGCCCGGCCAGCACCTGCGCCATGTCCCCGGGCCCGAGCGGATGCAGCCGCAATTCCCGGCAGCGCGAGCGGATGGTCGGCAAAAGCCGCGCCGGCTGATGCGCGACCAAAAGCAGCGTGGCCCGGGCCGGCGGCTCCTCGAGCAGTTTCAAGAGCGCATTGGCGGCGGCCGGGTTCATCTCGTCGGCGGCGTCGATGATGGCGATGCGGCGGCCGCCCTCGGCGGCGCTCATGTGAAAGAACCCGTGCAGCCGGCGGATCTCGTCCACGGTGATCTCGCTGCGCAGGCGCTGGGTCTTGTCGTCGAGCGGCCGGCGCACCAGGTGCAGCCGCGGCTCGGACAGGGCGCGGATGCGGCGCACCGCCGGATCCTCGGGCGGCGCGGTCAGGTCCGGGCTGTCCGAACCGCTCAGCAGGTATTTCGCGATGCTCCAGGCGAGCGTCGCCTTGCCGGTGCCGCGCGGGCCCGAGATCAGCCAGCCGTGATGCAGCCGATGCGCCCGCGCGGCGGCGAGGAAATCCGCGACCGCCTGGTCCTGGCCGATGGTGCGAAGCGCCTCGCGCGGATGCGGGGCGCCGGGCACCCGGTCGGGTTCGGGCGGGGCGGCCTCGTCGCTCATGGCAGGGCGGTCCGGACGCGGGCGGCGACCTCGTCGGCGCTGCCGCTGCCGTCGATGGTGCGGAACCGCGCGGGGTTTTCCGCCGCGAGCGCCAGGAAGCCCGCGCGCAGCCGGCGCTGGAAGTCCAGGCCGAGGGTTTCGAAACGGTCCTCGACGCCGCCGCGGGCCTGGCCGCGGGCCAGCGCGGTGGCGGGGTCGATGTCGATCAGCAGCGTCAGGTCGGGCTCGATGCCGATGGTCAGGCGGTGCAATTCCTCGACCAGCGCGCGCAGGTCGGCACGGGCGAGGCCCTGGTAGACCCGGGTGGAATCGGCGAAGCGGTCGGTGACGACATGGGCGCCGCGCGCCAGCGCCGGGCGGATCAGCCGCTCGACATGGTCGCGGCGGGCGGCGGTGAAAAGCAGCAGCTCGGTTTCCGGCGACCAGCGTTCGCCCCGGCCCTCGACCAGCAGGCGGCGGATCTCCTCGGCGCCCGCGCTGCCGCCGGGCTCGCGGGTCAGCAGCGTCTCGGTGCCGGTTTCGGCCAGGGCGGCGGCAAGGCGGCGCGCCTGGGTCGACTTGCCCGATCCGTCTATGCCCTCGAAGCTGATGAACATCGTCGGCGCGTCAGTTGCGCACGGATTGCATCGCCCGCTCGCCCAGTCGGAAGGCGGCGCTTTGCATCCGGCCGAGGACGCCGCTGCGGGCCACGTCGGCGGCGGCGAAGAGCGGCAGCCGCGACTGGCCGGTGCCGGGGATGTTGACGACCAGCTCGCCCAGCCGGTCGCCCTTGGCGATCGGCGCCTCGATCGGGCCGTTGAACACCGCCTCGGCGGTGACGCCGTCATGCGAGCCGGCCGGGATCAGCACCCGCACGCCGTCGCGGGTGGTCAGGCCGACGCGGCTGCTCTCGCCCAGCCAGACCGGGGCCTGGGTCACGATCTCGTCCTTGGGGATGATGGTGCGCATGGTGAACTGGCGATAGGCCCAGTTGACGATGCGCTCGGATTCCTCGGCCCGGGCCTTGTCGCTGGGCAGGCCGGCGATCACGAAGACGATGCGGCGGTCGCCCTGCACCGCCGAGCCGACCAGGCCATAGCCCGCCTCCTGCGTGTGGCCGGTCTTGAGCCCGTCGGCCGTCCAGTCGCCCCCGCCAAGCCGCAACAGCGGGTTGCGGTTGTTGGCATTCGAGGGCACCCGGCCCTTGTAATTGTATTCGGTCAGGCCGAAGTTCTTGTAAAGCTCGGGAAATTCGGTGATTAGCCGCGTCGCCAGGATCCCCAGGTCGTGCATCGACATGCGGTGGTCCGGCGCCGGCCAGCCCGAGGAATTGGCGAAATGCGACTGCGTCATGCCCAGTTGCTGCGCGCGCTCGTTCATCAGCCGGGCAAAGGCCTCCTCGGTGCCGGCCAGGCCCTCGGCCACCACCACGCAGGCGTCGTTGCCCGAGTTGATGATGATGCCGTGGATCAGCTCCTCAACCGTGGGGCGGTCGGCGGGCTCGACGAACATCTTCGAGCCGCCCATGTGCCAGGCCTTGGTCGAGACCGGGAAAGTGGTGTCCATCGCCACCCGGCCTTCGTGCAAGGCCTCGAACAGCATGTTCAGCGTCATCAGCTTGGACATCGAGGCCGGCGGCAGCGGCTCCTCGGCATTCTTCTCCATCAGCACGGTGCCGGTCGCCACGTCATAGACCCAGGCGGCGCGGGCATTGGTGTCGAAGGCCCGGGCCGGCAGCGCCAGGACCATGAGGAGAGCGAAGATGCGGAACGTCAGAGCGCGCATGGATTGTCCTTGACCGGTCGCGTTTGCGCCATGGTTACCGCAGCGGGCCGCGGCCCGCAACGTCGCTCGGGTGCATCTGCCGGGCAAGTGAACGACCGGCGGTTGCGGCGCCCGCGCCTCAGTAGCTGCGGATCAGCCCGACCAGCCGGCCCTGGACATGCACCTTGTCCTCGGGCAGCACCCGCGTCTCATAGGCCGGGTTCGCGGCTTCCAGCGCGATCATGCCGCCCTTGCGGCGATAGCGTTTCAGCGTCGCCTCGAAACCCTCGACCAGCGCCACGACGATGTCGCCGTTCTCGGCCGTGTCCTGTTCGCGGATCACCACCACGTCGCCGTCGTTGATGCCGGCCTCGATCATCGAATCGCCTTTGACCTCAAGCGCATAGTGCCGCTCCTTGCCCGAGAGCATCGAGCCGGGCACCGCGATGTGATGCGAAACCTCCGAGATCGCCTCGATCGGGACGCCGGCGGCGATGCGGCCCATCACCGGCAGGTCGACCGCCGAGACCGAGACCTCGAAGGCGCCGCGCGGCAGCGGCTGGGCGGGGCGGGCATCGCCCTCGATCACCCGCGGCTGGAAGCCCGGGCCCTTGCTGAGGCTGTCGGGCAGGCGGACGATCTCCAGCGCCCGGGCGCGATGCGGCAGGCGGCGGATGAAGCCGCGTTCTTCAAGGGCGGTCACGAGGCGGTGAATTCCTGATTTCGAGCGCAGGTCCAGCGCCAGTTTCATTTCGTCGAACGAGGGCGGCACCCCGTCGCGGGCCATGCGCGCCTGAATGAATTCAAGCAGCTGGATTTGCTTCTTGGTCAGCATGGTTTTTCCCTGCTCTGCTGCGAGTGCCATCATGTTCCTTGAATGTTCTAGCGCCTGGGGTGCCTTCCGTCAACGATTAAGCCGATTCGGGTAAAGAAGCCGTTAAAGCGGCAGGAATTCCATGATCTCGCCGGCCTTGCGGCCCGGGTCATGCGCCGGGCGGACCAGCAGCGCGTCGGCTTCGGCCAGCAGCCACAGCCGGGCGCTGTCCTGCTCGGCAAAGGGGGCGATCAGCGGCAGGCCGTCGCCCGGCGCCAGCCGCGCGCGCAGATAATGCTGGCGGTTGCCCTCGGGCGGCAGGTCGGCGGCAAGCCGGGCCTGCGCCAGCTCTGGCCCGGGCGGCAGGCCCTGCATGGCGCGCAGCAGCGGCTGCATGAACAGTTTCGCGCAAACCAGGGCCGAGACTGGATTTCCCGGCAGGCCCAGCATGGCGGCATCGCCCATGCGCCCGGCCATCAGCGGCTTGCCCGGCCGCATCGCCAGCTTGTAGAAACTGCGCTGCATCCCCAGGTCGGCCGAGACCTTGGCCACCAGGTCGTGATCGCCCACCGAGGCGCCGCCGATGGTCACGATCAGGTCGCAGCCCTCGGCCTCGGCGAAGCGGTCGCGCAGGCTGTCCTCGGTATCGCGGGCCAGCGGCAGGACCACGGGTTCGGCCCCGGCCTCGCGCGCCAGCGCGGCGATGGCGATGTCGTTCGAGCTGATGATCTGCCCGGCCGCCGGGGTGGCGCCGGGCCGCACCAGCTCATCCCCGCCGGCCAGCACCGCGACCCGCGGCCGCCGCGCGACCGAGACCCGCGCCACGTTCATCGCCGCGATCAGCGCCAAGTCGGCCGGGCGCAGCGGCCGCGCCGGCCGGAACGCGGAACCTGCGGAAAAATCATTGCCTTGCAGGCGGATGTTCAGGTTCGATCCCGCATCGGCCACGGTGATGCGGTCGCCGTCGCGGGTCACGATCTCCTGCATCACCACCCGGTCATAGCCGGCCGGCACCGGCGCGCCGGTAAAGATGCGGATCGCGCTGCCGGGCGGCGTTTCGCCCGCATAGGGCACGCCGGCCGCCGCCGTGCCGACCACCGCCAGCGGCCCCGGCAGATCGGCCGAGCGCAGCGCATAGCCGTCCATGGCGGCGGCGTCGAAGGGCGGCTGCGTCAGCCGCGCGACCGCGGGCGCGGCCAGCGCGCGGCCCAGCGCGTCCTGCACCGCGATCTCCTCGGCCTGCGGCGGATGGGCAAGGGCCAGCACCAGGGCGCGGGCTTCGTCGACGCTGATCATCGGTTCCCCTTTCAGGGCGCGCGGAAGTCGCCCGATTTGCCGCCGCTTTTCGCCAGCAGGCGGATTCCTTCGATGCGCATGTCCTTCTGCGCGGCTTTCAGCATGTCATAGACGGTCAGGCAGGCGGTGGAAACGGCGGTCAGCGCCTCCATCTCCACGCCGGTCTTGCCGGCGGTGCGCACGGTGGCGGTGACGCGGATGCCGGGCAGGGCCGGGTCGGCCACGAGGTCCACCGCGACCTTGGTGATCGGCAGCGGATGGCAAAGCGGGATCAGGTCCGCGGTGCGCTTGGCGCCCATGATGCCGGCGAGCCGCGCCACGCCCATGACATCGCCCTTGGCCGCGCCCGCGCTTTCGGCCAAGGCCAGCGTCTCGGGCGCCATGATGACCAGGCCCTCGGCCACCGCCTCGCGCGCGGTGTCGGGCTTTTGCGACACGTCGACCATATGCGCCTGACCCTGGGCGTCGAAATGCGTCAGGCTCATGCCGCCAGCCCCAGGATGCCGCGCGTCGCCGCGGTCACGTCGGCCTGGCGCATCAGGCTTTCGCCGATCAGGAACCGCTTCACCCCGGCGTCAGCCATGCGGTCCAGGTCGGCTGCCACGAAAAGGCCGCTTTCGCAGACCAGGTCGCGCTCGGGCGGCAGCATCGGCGCCAGCCGCAGCGTGGTGTCGAGGCTGATCTCGAAGGTCTTCAGGTTGCGGTTGTTCACGCCGATCAGCGGCGATTTCAGGCGCAGGGCGCGTTCCATCTCGGCCTCGTCATGGACCTCGATCAGCGCGTCCATGCCCCAATGGGTCGCGGCGTCCTCGAGCTCGGCGGCGAGCGCGTCCTCGACCGAGGCCATGATGATCAGGATGCAATCGGCGCCCCAGGCGCGGGCCTCGGCGACCTGATAGGGATCGTAAAGGAAATCCTTGCGCAGCGCCGGCAGGTCGCAGGCGGCGCGGGCGGCGGTCAGGAAGGCGGGCGCGCCCTGGAAGCTGGGGCCGTCGGTCAGCACCGAAAGGCAGGCCGCGCCGCCGGCCTCATAGGCGCGGGCCAGCGCCGGCGGGTCGAAATCGGGACGGATCAGGCCCTTGGAGGGGCTGGCCTTCTTGATCTCGGCGATCAGGGCATGGCCATGCGCGGCCTTTGCGGCCAGGGCCCGGGCAAAGCCGCGCGGCGCCTCGGCGGCGCGGGCCTGGGCCTCGACTTCGGCCAGCGGCCGGGCGGCCTTGGCGGCGGCGATTTCTTCCAGCTTGTAGGCTTTGATGCGGTCGAGAATGTTCATGGTTTTCCTTACTCCGCCACGGCCGGCCGGGAAAGGGCCCAGTCGATCGGCGCCTCGCCGCGCGCGTCCAGCCAGGCGTTCACCCGGCTGAAGGGCCGCGACCCGAAGAAGCCGCGCCGCGCCGACAGGGGCGAGGGATGCGCGCTTTCGATCACCAGGTCGCGGCTGCGCGGCAGGCCCGCCACCGCCTTTTGCGCATGCGCGCCCCACAGCAGGAAGGCCAGCGGCCGCTCGTCCTGCGCCCGGGCGATGGCCTGGCGCACCAGCCGCTCCCAGCCCCATGTCGCATGCGCGCCGGCCTGGCCGGGCAGCACCGAAAGCGCGGTGTTCAGCAGCAGCACCCCCTGCCGCGCCCAGCCCGAGAGGTCGCCGTCGGGCGGCGTGGCGCCCAGGTCGGCCTGCATCTCGGCATGGATGTTTCTCAGCGAGCGGGGCAGGGCGGTCTCGGGCGTCACCGAAAACGCCAGCCCGTTGGCATGGCCGGGCGTGGGATAGGGGTCCTGGCCCAGGATCACCACCCGCGCCGCAGCCGGCGGCGTCAGCGCCAGCGCGGCAAAGACCCGGGCCGGGCCGGGCAGCCAGTCTTGACCGTCCAGCCGCGCGGCGATGCCGGGCCAGTCATCGCGAAAAAAGGCCAGGTCTGCCCATTCCGGCGGGACGGGGGCCGTGCTCATTGCGGCTCGGGCGCGCCGACCTGCGCGGCCAGCGCGGCCAGCTTGGCCGCCGCCTTGCCGCTGTCGATGGCTTCGGCCGCGATCTCGGCCCCCTCGGGCAGCGAGGCCGCCTTGCCGGCGATCAGCAGCGCCGCGGCGGCGTTCAGCAGCACCGCGTCGCGATAGGCGCCGGTCTCGCCCGCCAGCAGCGCGCGCAGCGCATTGGCGTTATGGACGGGATCGCCGCCCAGGATCGCCTCGAACGGATGGCGCGGCAGGCCGGCATCCTCGGGCGCGATCTCGAATTCGGTGATCTCGCCGTCCTTCAGCGCCGCCACCCAGCTCGGCGCGGCGATCGACAGCTCGTCGGTGCCGTCGCCGCCATGGATCAGCCAGGCGGCTTCCGAGCCCAGCTCGCGCAGCGTCTCGGCCATCGGCCGGTTCCAGATCCGGTCGAAGGTGCCGGTCAGCTGCCGCTTGACCCCGCCCGGATTGGTCATCGGCCCCAGCAGGTTGAAGATCGTCCGGGTGCCCAGTTCGGCCCGCGCCGGGCCGACATGGCGCATGGCGGGGTGATGCATCGGCGCCATCATGAAGCAGATCCCGGTCTCGGCCAGCGCGCGCTCGGCCACCTCGGGCGGCGTCATCACGTTCAGCCCCAGATGGGTGATCGCGTCGGCGCTGCCGGATTTCGACGACAGGTTGCGGTTGCCGTGCTTGGCGACCGGCACGCCCGCGCCCGCGACCACGAAGGCCGTGGCGGTCGAGATGTTCAGCGTGCCCTTGCCGTCGCCGCCGGTGCCGACGATGTCGATGGCATCCGCCGGCGCCTTGATGCGGTTCATCCGCGCGCGCATGGCGCGGGTGGCGGCGGCCATTTCCTCGACCGTCTCGCCGCGCACGCGCAAGGCCATCAGCAGCCCGCCGATCTGCGCCGGCGTCGCCGCGCCCTCGAACAGCGCGCCGAAGGCGGCCTCGGCCTCGGCCCCGGTCAGCGGGCGGGTGGCGGCGATGCCGATCAGCGGGCGGATGTCGGTCACGCTCATGCCGCCGCGTCCAGGTTCGAGCAGCGGCGCAGGAAATTGCGGATCATGTCGTGGCCGTATTCCGAGGCGATGCTTTCGGGGTGGAACTGCACGCCCTCGATGGGCAGCGTGCGATGCACCAGCCCCATGATGGTGCCGTCCGCGGTGGTCGCGGTGACGCGCAGGCAGTCGGGCAGGCTTTCGGGTTCCACCGTCAGCGAATGATAGCGCGTCGCGGTCAGGGGCGAGGGCAGGCCGGTGAAAACCCCGGTGCCGTCATGGCTGACCGCATCGGTCTTGCCGTGGACGATGCGGCTGGCGCGCACCACCTTGCCGCCGAAGGCCTCGCCGATGGCCTGATGCCCCAGGCAGACGCCGAACAGCGGCACGCCGCGATCCGCCGCCGCCCGGATCAGCGGCACGATGATCCCGGCCTGCGCCGGATCGCAGGGCCCGGGCGAGATCACGATGCCCTGGGCGCCCATGTCCAGCGCCTCCTCGACCGTCAGCACGTCGTTGCGGCGCACCACCACATCCGCCCCGGCTTCGCCCATGTAATGCACCAGGTTCCAGGTGAAGCTGTCGTAATTGTCGATGAGCAGGATCATGGCGCGCGCCTTGGGTTGGGCCTTGGATGGGGGCCTTGGGGATCGGGGCCTTGCAAAGGGGGATGAACCCCGCAAAATCTGCGGCTATAGATGGGCTAAAGCGCCTTGGGGGGTCAAGCCCGCCGGGCAAGAAAAACGGCGCGCGGGGCCAAGGGCGGGACGGTCGAGGCATGGCAGGACGATTCGCGGCAGGGTTTGTTCACGGCGTGCTGGTCTGCGGCGCCGCGCTGGCGGGGCTGTCGCTGGCGCTGCCGCAACCGCCGCGGCCCGGCGAAAGCCCGGCGCCCGCCTTGGAACCGGCGGCCGACATGGCGCCGGAGCCGGTTGCGGCAGCCCCCGCCGAGCCGGTTGCCGAGACGCCGGCCGAACCGGCTGCGGTCCAACCCGCGCCCGAACCGCCTGCGGTTGCAGCCACGCCTGCCGAGACGGCCTCCGCCGAGCCGGTCGCGCCCGCACCGGATGCCGCTGTTTCCGCCGCACCGGCCGTCGAGCCCCCGGCTACCGAGCCCGAGGACGCCGAACCCGAGGCCGCCGTGGCCGAGACCCTGACGCTGCCCGCCGGCTCGGGCTTTGCCGCCGCGACCGACCAGCCGCCGCAGCTGCCGGCGGCGCTCTCCGCGCAGGCGCCACAGGCGGCCCAGCCCGCCGCCGCGCCGCGCCCCTCGGCCGAGCCCGCGCCCGCCGCGGCCGATGCCGTGGCCGCGCGCCCGCAAGCGCCCGAGGCCCCCGCCGCGCCCGAGATGGCGCTGCCCGCGCCCGATCCGATCGACCTGCCCGAACCGGCGGGCGAGGCACCGATCCCGGTGCCGCCGCCCGGCAAGGTGGTGACGCCGGGGCTGGACCGCGCGCCCGAGCGCAGCCCGGCCGCCACCGCGCCGGCCACGCTCGCCGCCGCCCGGGCGCCGGCCGGGACGCCCGGTGAAACGCCCGCCGAAGCACCGACCGACGCCCCTACCCAAACATCCACCGCCCAGTCGTCGACCGAAACCCCGGCCGAAACCCCGGCCTCCCCGGCCCGAGGCACCGCGCCCGACCTGACGACGCCCCCCGATTTCGGCGCCCTGCGCCTCAACGACTGAGCTTGCCGATGCTGCCGCTGAACCCCGCCCTTGCCGCGACCTTCCGCCCCCCGGTGATGGAGGCGCGGCGCTGGCTCGACGGCGTCAGCTTCCCGCCCGAGCGCCCGCTCATCAACGTCAGCCAGGCCGCGCCGGTCGATCCGCCGCCCGAGCCGCTGCGCCGCGCCATGGCCGAGGCGGCGCTGAACCAGCCCGACGCGCATCTCTACGGCCCGGTGCTGGGCCGGCCGGAACTGCGTCAGGCGGTGGCCCGCGACTGGTCGGCGGCCTATGGCGGCAGCATCCGTCCCGAAGAGGTGGCGATCACCCAGGGCTGCAACCAGGCCTTCTGCGCCGCGATCCAGACCCTCGCCGCGGCCGGGGATCAGGTCATCCTGCCGATGCCGTGGTATTTCAACCACAAGATGTGGCTCGACATGCAGGGCATCGCCGCCATCGGGTTGCGCTGCGGTCCGGGCATGGTCCCCGACCCGGCCGAGGCCGAACGCCTGATCACCGCCCGCACCCGCGCCATCGTGCTGGTCAGCCCCAACAATCCCTCGGGCGCGGAATACCCGGCCGAGGTGCTGCGCGGCTTCATGGAGCTGGCCCGCGCCCGTGGCCTCGCGCTGGTCGTGGATGAGACCTATCGCGACTTCGACAGCCGCACCGGCGCGCCGCACGACCTGTTCGCCGACCCCGACTGGGGCGACACGCTGATCCATCTCTACAGCTTTTCCAAGGCCTACCGGCTGACCGGCCACCGCGTCGGCGCGGTGATCGCAAGCCCGGCCCGCATGGTCGAGATCGAGAAATTCCTCGACACCGTTGCCATCTGCGCCAGCCAGATCGGCCAGATCGGCGCCGCCTGGGGCATGGCGAACCTGGGCCCATGGCTCGCGGGCGAGCGCGCGGAAATCCTGGCCCGCCGCCGCGCCATGGCCGAGGGCATGGCCGGCCTTGCGGGCTGGCGGGTCAAGGGCTGCGGCGCCTATTTCGCTTGGGTCGAGCATCCGTTCGACCTCGCCTCGCCCGATCTTGCCCGCCGGCTGGTGGCCGAGGCCGGCGTGCTGGCGCTGCCCGGCACCATGTTCATGCCCGAGGGCGAGGCCGAGGGCGCGCGCCATCTGCGCATCGCCTTCGCCAATGCCGACCTGGACGGGATCGCCCTGCTGATGCGGCGGCTGGACGGCTTCCGTCCCTGACGGCCCGGCTTGCGGGATCGTGAGGCCGCGCGGCCCTTGCCGCCGGGGCGCGCGCACCCTAAACACTCGGCTAGAGACAAGAATTCAGAACGGGACGGCATCATCATGCGCGGCAAGGGCAAATCCACCATCGTCTGGTTGCTGATGGGGATGCTGGTCCTGGGATTGGGCGGCTTCGGCGTCACCAATTTCTCGGGCGGCACGGCGGACATCGGCACGGTGGGCGATGTCTCGATCTCGTCGCAGGACTATGCCCGCACGCTGCGCGCCGAGATGCAGGACTTCTCGGCCCGCACCGGCCGCCAGGTGACGGCGGCCGAGGCCCGCACCATCGGCATCGACCAGGCGGCGCTGGCGCGGCTCTATACCGCCGCCGCGCTCGAGGCCGAGGCGAACCGGCTGGGCGTCTCGGTCGGCGACAAGGCGGTGGCCGACCAGATCACCGCCTCGCAGGCCTTCCGCGGCATGAACGGCCAGTTCGACCGCAATGTCTATGCCGACCTGCTGAAGCGCGAGGGCATCCGCGAGGCCGAGTTCGAGCACGACCTGCGCATGGACCAGGCCCGGCTGATCCTGCAGCAGGCGGTGCTGGCCGGCGTCACCGCGCCCGAGGCGGTCACCGCCCGCGCGCAGGGCTGGCTGATGGAGACCCGCGACATCCACTGGCGCGAGCTGACCGCGGCCGACCTGGCCGCGCCCATCGCCACCCCCGACGACGCCACGCTGGAGGCCTGGCACAAGGCCAATGCCGACCGCTTCACCGCGCCCGAGATCCGCAAGATCACCTATGTCTGGCTGACCCCCGAGATGCTGGAGGGCGAGGTCGAGGTCGACGAGCAGGCGCTGCGCGACCTTTACCAAAGCCGCATCGACGAATTCCAGCGCCCCGAGCGCCGCATGGTCGAGCGGCTGGTCTTCCCGACCAGGGCCGCGGCCGAGGAAGCCAGGGCCCGGATCGACCGGGGCGAGACCACCATCGAGGCGCTGGCCGCCGAGCGCGGGCTGACGCTCAATGACATCGACCTGGGCGAGGTGACCCAGGCCGAGCTGGGCGCGGCCGGCGAGGCGGTCTTTGCGCTGGAGCAGCCGGGCGTCGCCGGGCCGGCGAGCTCGGACCTGGGCCCGGCGCTGTTTTCCATGAACGCCATCCTCGAGCCGGTGAACGTGCCCTTCGAGCAGGCCCGCGCCGACCTGCGCATCGAGGCGGCCGTCGACCGCGCCCGCCGGGTGATCGAGGACAAGGCCGGCGAATTCTCGGACCTGCTGGCCGGCGGCGCCACGCTGGAAGACCTGGCCAAGGAGACGCAGATGAAGCTCGGCCAGATCGACTGGAGCGCCGGCGCCGAGGCCGCGCCCGACAGCATCGCCGCCTATCCCGAATTCCGCCAGCACGCGGCGCAGGCGACCGAGAAGGACTTCCCGGAACTGCTGACCTTCGACGACGGCGGCGTCTTCGCCATGCGGCTGGATGCCATCCAGCCCCCGGCGCTGATCCCCTTTGCCGAGGTGCGCGACCGCGTGGCCGAGGACTGGACCCGCAACGAGACCCGCCGCCAGCTGCTGGCGCTGGCCGAGGAGCGCAAGCTCGCGGCCGAGGCGGCCGTCGCGCCCGGCATCGAGCCGGCCCCGACGGCGGCGACCGTGCCGGTCGCCCAGGCCGTCGGCGCCGCGGTCGGCAATACCGCGACCACGCCGCCCGCGGCGACGGCCCCGGCCGCCGCTGCTGCCGCGCCCGCCGCCGACCCCGGCACGCCCGCCACCAACCTGGCGCGCGGCGGCTTCATCAACGGCGTGCCGCAGGACGTCGTCGCCCAGGCCTTCCAGATCAAGGAGCCGGGCGACGCCGAGGTGGTCGATGCCGACAACCGGGTCTTCCTGGTCACGCTGGACAAGATCCACCCCGCCGCCACCGAGGGCGACGAGGCCAGCCAGATCCGCGACGGCATCAGCGCCCGGCTGGTCGACAGCCTGAACCAGGACGTGTTCGACTATTTCGCCCGCGCCCTGCAGGCGCAAAGCGGCACCACCATCAACCAGCCCGCCGTCGATGCGGTGAATGCGCAGGTCCAGTGATGGACATCTCTCCCGATTTCGCAGCCTTCGCGCAGGGCTGGGCCCAGGGCCGCAACCAGCTGCTGACCATCCGCCTGGCTGCCGATCTCGACACGCCGGTCAGCCTGATGCTGAAGCTGGCCGAGGCGGCGCCGAACAGCTTCATGCTGGAATCCGTCACCGGCGGCGAGATCCGCGGCCGCTATTCCTTCGTCGGCATGAAGCCCGACCTGATCTGGGAATGCCGCGACGGCCGCGCCCGCATCAACCGCCAGGCCCGCTATTCCGAGGAATTCCTGGCCGAGGACCGCCCGGCGCTGGACAGCCTGCGGGCCCTGATCGCCGAGAGCCGCATCGACATGCCCGAGGACGTGCCGGCCGGGGCGGCGGGGCTTTTCGGCTATCTCGGCTATGACATGATCCGCCTGGTCGAGCGGCTGCCCGACGTGAACCCCGACCCGCTGGGCCTGCCCGACGCGATGATGCTGCGCCCCTCGGTCGTCGCCGTCCTCGACGGGGTCAAGGGCGAGGTGGCGCTTTGCGCGCCGGCCTGGCACGACGCGGGCGTGCCGGTGCGCGCCGCCTATGCCCAGGCGGCCGAGCGGCTGATGGAGGCGCTGCGCGCGCTCGACCGCCAGCCGAGCGAGCCGCGCGCCCTGGGCCACGACCTGAAGATCGGCGAGCTGCGCAGCAATTTCAGCAAGCCCGCCTATCTGGCGGCGGTGGAAAAGGCCAAGGAATACATCCGCGCCGGCGACATCTTCCAGGTGGTGCCCTCGCAGCGCTGGGCGATGGATTTCCCGCTGCCGCCCTTCGCGCTCTATCGCTCGCTGCGCCGCACCAACCCCTCGCCCTTCATGTTCTTCCTGAACTTCGGCGGCTTCCAGATCGTCGGCGCCTCACCCGAGATCCTGGTGCGGCTGCGCGAGGGCCAGGTCACCGTCCGCCCCATCGCCGGCACCCGCCCGCGCGGCGCGACCCCGGCCGAGGACGACGCGCTGGAGGCCGACCTGCTGGCCGACCAGAAGGAGCTGGCCGAGCACCTGATGCTCTTGGACCTGGGCCGCAACGATGTCGGCCGGGTGGCGAAGATGGGCACCGTCACCCCGACCGAGCAGTTCATCGTCGAGCGCTATTCGCATGTCATGCACATCGTCTCGAACGTGGTTGGCGAATTGCGCGAGGGCGAGGATGCGCTGTCGGCGCTGCTGGCGGGGATGCCGGCCGGCACCGTCTCGGGCGCGCCCAAGGTCCGGGCGATGCAGATCATCGACGAGCTGGAGCCCGAGAAGCGCGGCGTGTATGCCGGCGGCGTGGGTTACTTCGCCGCGAATGGCGAGATGGATATGTGCATCGCCCTGCGCACCGGCGTCATCAAGGACGGCCAGCTTTACATCCAGGCCGGCGGCGGCGTGGTCTATGACAGCGACCCCGAGGCCGAATTCACGGAAACGGTGAACAAGAGCCGCGCCCTGCGCCGGGCGGCGGAAGAAGCGGCGCGCTTCGTGCGCGGAAACGGCTAGGGTCAGGCTCGATCCTGCGGGGGCGGCAGGTTCGACGTTGCCCGACGCGGCGGCAGGCGCCATATTCCCCGGAATATCCATAGCGGGGGCGGGCCCATGGAAGCGGAAGTGCGCAAGCTGTTCCAGCGATATGAAAGCGTCTTCCGGCGGTCCCTCGCCGGCGACTTCGACAAGGCAGAGGCCGCGAGGCTCTATGCCTCCGAATTCATCGCCGCCACCCCGGCCGGCGTCATGGCCGGCAAGAACGACGAGACGCTGATCCAGGCCATGGTGCAAGGCTATGACCACTATCGCAGGATCGGCACGCGAGAGATGCGGATCCGCGACCTGCGCCTTTCGCCGATCGACGCGCTGCATTGCGTGGCCCATGTCGGCTGGACGGCGACCTATGCCCGCGACGATCTGCCCGAGACGGCGATAGACTTCGACGTCCACTACCTGGTGCAGCTGCGGGACGGCGCTGCCAAGGTCTTTGGCTGGATGTCGGGCGACGAGAATGCGCTGCTGAAACGATATGGCGTCATCTAGCGGCGGCCGTCCCGCGTGGCGCGCGCCGGCAGGCCCCGGGCGGTGCACGCCCGGTGCACGCGCGGTGTACGCCTCCTGCACGCCGGTCACAGCGAAAACCCCAGCAAATGCTGGGGTTTTCGGATTGCGTCCCGCCACGCGGCTGTGTGCGTTGCACGCAGCCGCTCGGCAACCTCAGCCGGTCTTGCCGCGCCACTCGCGCCAGGTCAGCCCGATCACCACCGCGTCCAGGGCCGAAAGCGCCAGCAGGGCGGGCGCCTGGGTATGCGTCCAGCGGTGCATCTGCATGACGATGAAGCCGGCGAAGACCGCGATCCCCAGCGGATAGGCGAAGGCCACCCGCCGCATCAGCAGAGCCACGATCACCAGCTTGATCGCGCCATGCCCGAGGAGATAGAGCGCATAGAAATGCTGGCTCGCCGCCGAGAACTCGGCCAGCGCCGCCGCCACGCGGCCATAGACCGGGCTGCGGTGGCCCTCGATCAGCTCGTGGCGGGTCAGCCATGCGGTGAATTCGGCCAGGCGCCGGTGCGGCAGCCACCACAGGCCGGCGCCGGCCATGATCTCGAACAGCGCGAAGACGGCCTTCAGGGCCAGGGTCGACTCGAACAGCCAGTGCAGCGGTCCGTGCTTCCCCTTGATATGCTTCATCAATCCTCGCCGCGATAGGGCTGGACATATTGCAGCGCCATGTCCCAGGGAAAGAAGATCCAGGTGTCCTGGCTGACCTCGGTGACATAGGTCTGCACCATCGGCCGGCCCTTGGGCTTGGCATAGACGGTGGCGAAATGCGCCTTGGGGTAAAGCATGCGCACATGCTCCAGCGTGCGGCCGGAATCGACCAGGTCGTCGATGACCAGGATGCCGTCGCCGTCCTGCATCACCGCCGGGTCGGGCGCCTTGAGCACCTTGACCTCGCCGCGCTCCTGCCCGCCCTTGCCCTGGTAGGACTTGACCGAGACGGTGTCGATGACGCGGATGTCGAGCTCGCGCGCGACGATCATCGCCGGCACCAGCCCGCCGCGGGTGATGGCCAGGATCGCGCGCCATTCCCGATCCTCGAGCCGCCAGGCCAGCGCGCGCGAGTCGCGGTGGATCTGGTCCCAGCTGATGTGGAATCCGCGTTCATGGGGCAGGCGATCGGTCATGCTGGCTGGCTCCTTAGTGGTTGAAGATCAACAGCAAACCCAGCAAGGCCATGGCGATGCTGGCGGCCCGGTCGATCCAGGATTTCGCGGCAAAATAGCGTGCCCGCATGGGCGCTGTCGACATCAGAACCGCAACCAGCGCATACCAGAACAGCTCGGTCGCCAGGCACAGCGCATAGATCAGCCCCTGGCGCGCGGGCGCCATCGGCTCGGGAAAGACCGACAGGATCAGCGCGGCATAGAACAGCGCGGGCTTCGGGTTCGAGAGGTTCAGCGCGATGCCGCCGAAAAAGCCGCGCGCGCCGCTGGCGGCCGGCGGCAGCGGCCGGGTCGAGGCGCGCCACAGCCCCCAGGCGAACCACAGCAGGTAAAGCCCGCCGAAGACCTTCATCCCGGCGAACCAGCCCGGATGCAGCCGGAACAGCACGGCCAGGCCCAAAAGCGCCGCGATGCACCACAGCGAGGCGCCGAAGGCCAGCCCCAGCGCATAGGGCAGGGCGCGCTCGCGGCCATGGGCAAAGGCGGTCTGCACCGTGGCGATGATCGCCGGCCCCGGCGTCAGGATCGCCAGCGACAGCGCCGAGACAAGCGCAATGACCTGCTCGACGCTCATCGCCGGGGATCAGTCCTTTTTCGTGGTGGCGATGTCGGGGGCATCGACGGCCTTCATGCCGACGATGTGATAGCCCGAATCGACGTGATGCGTCTCGCCGGTCACGCCCGAGCCCAGGTCCGACAGCAGATACAGCGCCGATTTGCCGACCTCGTCCTGGCTGACGTTGCGGCGCAGGGGCGAGTTCAGCTCGTTCCATTTCAGGATATAGCGGAAATCGCCGATGCCGCTGGCCGCCAGCGTCTTGATCGGCCCGGCCGAGATGGCGTTGACGCGGATGCCGTCCTTGCCGAAATCCTCGGCGAGGTAACGCACCGAGGCTTCCAGCGCCGCCTTGGCCACGCCCATGACGTTGTAATGCGGCATGACGCGCTCGGCCCCGTAATAGGTCAGGGTCAGCATGGACCCGCCCGGCGGCATCATCGCGCTTGCGCGGCGGGCGACGGCGGTGAAGGAATAGACCGAAATGTCCATGGTCATCAGGAAGTTGTCGCGCGTGGTATCGGCATAGCGGCCGCGCAGCTGCTCCTTGTCGGAAAAGCCGATGGCGTGGACGATGAAGTCGATGCTGTCCCAGCGCTCGGCGATGGCGGCGAAGAGCGCGTCGATGGACGCCTCGTCCGACACGTCGCATTCCGCCAGCAGGTCCGAGCCGAGTTGGGCGGCCAGCGGCTCGACCCGGCGCTTCAGCGCCTCGCCCTGATAGGAAAAGGCCAGCTCGGCCCCCTGGTCAGCCAGCGCCTTGGCGATGCCCCAGGCGATCGACTTGTCGTTCGCCAGCCCCATGATGAGGCCGCGACGCCCTTTCATCAGCCCGTTCCCGGCTTCACTTGACATGATGCTGCCCCTCGCGCTTCTTCGGTTTTCAGCAGGATTAGGACAACTGCAGGGAGGCATCAAGTGTCGGTAATTGCGCTGCCATGAGCGACCGGAGCGGAATTTTCGCGGGCGACGACCCGTTTGCCATCGCCAGGGCCTGGCTGGCCGAGGCCGAGAAGGTCGAGCCGAACGACCCCAATGCCATCGCGCTGGCCACGGTGGACGCCGCCGGCCTGCCCGACGTGCGCATGGTGCTGCTGAAGGAGATCGAGGGCGCGGGCACCGACGGCGCCTTCATTTTCTACACCAATTTCGAAAGCGCCAAGGCGGTCGAGATCGAGGCGACCGGCACGGCCGCCTTCGTCATGCACTGGAAATCGCTGCGCCGGCAGGTGCGGGTGCGCGGCTCGGTCAGCCGGGTCGAGCCGGCGCTGGCCGATGCCTATTACGATTCGCGCGCGCTGCAATCGCGCATCGGCGCCTGGGCCTCGCGCCAGAGCCGGCCGCTGGAAAGCCGCGGCGCGCTGATGGCCGAGGTCGCGCGGATGGGAATCAACCTTGGATTGAAACCGCGCCGTCCCGAGCATTGGGGCGGCTATCGCATCCGGCCGGTTCAGATCGAGTTCTGGGCCGATGGCGCCTTTCGCCTGCATGACCGCTTTCGCTGGCTGCGCGCAGATTATGCCCGTGAAAACAATGTCATGCAGGCGGCTCCGCAAGAGGTGGTGGAAAGTTTCTGGCATGTCGACCGTCTTAGCCCTTGATGCGCAGTCGGGTTTTATCCATGGTATGGAAAACCTGACCAATCCGGGCACACCTTGGTTCACTTGCCGAAGGCCGTGCGTCGGAGTTTCGGGTCATTGCGGTTTTCACACGGGTGACGAAGAGAGATGGAAGAAAACGACGAACAACAGCGTAAGATTGCGGGCGTCGTGAAGTGGTTTGACGGCGGCAAGGGCTTCGGTTTCCTGACCGATCCCGAGGGCGGCGCCGATATCCTGCTGCATGCCAATGTGCTGCGGAATTTCGGTCAGAGCTCGGTCGCCGAGGGGTCTCAGGTCACCGCGATCATTCAGAAGACGCCGCGCGGCATGCAGGCGCTGGAGGTGCTGGAGATCCGGCCGCCGGCCGCCGAGCCGATGCCGGCCATCGCCGACCTGTGCTCGGCCACGCCCGAGGAGGTCGCGCTGCTGCCGCTGCTGCCGGCGCGGGTGAAATGGTTCGACAAGGCCAAGGGCTTCGGCTTCGCCAATGTCTTCGCCGACAAGGCCGATGTGTTCCTGCATATCGAGGTGCTGCGGCATTCCGGCTTTTCCGACCTGGCGGTGGGCGAGGCGATCGCGCTGCGCGTGGTCGACGGCCGGCGCGGCCTGATGGCGGCGCAGATCCTGTCCTGGGAAAGGGCGGTGGCCGAAGCCCGCCTGGTCCAACCGGGGGGGGGGGCCGCGCTCGCTAAATTGCGGCTGGTCGCGGGCGCGGTATGACGTTGCGGGCCAGTCTGGCCGTCGCGACGCTCCTTCTGACAAATTCCAGTCCTCTTGCCGCCCAGGCGGCGACCTGTCTTGCCGATCAGGCCCTGTTCCAGGGCCGGGCGTCGACCGTGAGCGTTCCGGTCGAGATCGCCGATACGGCCGAAGAACGTGCGCGCGGGCTGATGTTCCGCCGCGACTTGCCGGCGGGGCAGGGCATGCTGTTCATCTATGAAACCCCGCAACCCGTCAGCTTCTGGATGCGCAACACCCCGATTCCGCTGGACATGGTCTTTATCGACGCCCGCGGCGCGGTGCGGCATGTCCATGCCATGGCCCGTCCGCTGGACGAGACCGCGATCCCCGGCGCCGCGCCGGGCGATCCGGCGCCCGAGCGGCTGATGGTGCTGGAACTGCCCGGCGGCGACGCGGCCCGGCTGGGCATCGTGCCGGGCATGGTGCTGGCGCATCCGCGCCTGCCGCAGGCGACGGCGCTGGCGCCCTGCGACTGAGCGGCGCGGTTTTTCGCTTTCCCCCCGCGCGGTCAGCCGCTAGTAACATCCGCAGGTTCGGGGCGTGGCGCAGCCTGGTAGCGCGACGGTTTTGGGTACCGTAGGCCGGAGGTTCGAATCCTCTCGCCCCGACCAGCACTTAGCTACTTGTGACCCTCTCCGGTTTGCAGCGCGGTTTGCAACTTTGTTCTGGATTCGGCCCGCGCCAGCTTCTCCGCCAGTCCATCCGTCATGCTGGGCGACAGCGCCACATAGCGCTCGATCACCTCGGCAGCGTGCTTGATCGACCAGCCCATGTGGGTCGCGATCTCCTTCAGTTCTGCCCCGGCTTCGAGCAAGCGCGTGGCGGCCGTGCCGCGCGCATCCTTCAGCTGCAGCTCCGACCGAATCTTGATCTTGTCCCGCCAGGTACTGACCGCGTCGCCCAGGTAGTTCTCATGCTGGTAGGGCTGCCCGCCCTTGTTGACGATCAGGCGGGCCTGGCCTTCCGGCGTATCCGCGATCAGCTCTGCCATCCGGTCCGTGACCGGGATCGAGGCGAGCCGCTTGCGCTTCCTTGTCCAGATAACGATTCGGTGCCCGTGCGGCGTCCGGTGGATATGTTCGCGGGTCAACTCGAACAGGTCGCCCGGCCGCAGGCCCGACTCCAGGGCGATTGCGAGGATGCGCCAGACGTGATCCGGGGCGCCGAGGCGGAACGCCTCGATCTCTTCCGGCATCCAGAAGATCTCCGCGCGCTTGCCCTTGTAGACCGACTTGACGCCCATCAGGTGATGGTGCCGGATCATGGTCCGGTCCAGGGCAAAGCCGACCAGTCGCTGCAGGTGCCTGATTCGGTCATCGCCAACCTTGCCGCCGATCTTGTCCCGCCAGTCGAGCGCTTGGCGCCGGATGCGCGGATCCTCGAATGCTGCCAGCGGTGCGTCGCCGAACTTGTGATCGATGCCGTTCGTCGCGTGGAAGAATGATTTCCGCATGTCGGACTGGGTGCGCGGCGCAAGCTCGGTGAAGTCCTGGCTGTCCAGGAAGCGCAGGATAACCGACCGGAACTTGCCTTGCGCCGGCGTCCCCGAACGCGACGCCTTCGTGAATGCCTCGACATATTCGGGCGAACCTATGGCGATACCGCTGGCACTGTCCCAGAATTTCACGGCGCCCTTGCCGCGGCCGACGTAATGATGCTCGCGGATCGAGCCGTCCGCGAGCTTCTTTCGCACCCGGTTGATGCCCTTCAGGTTAACCCTCGTCATTCTCTTCGAACCATCTATCAACTTCGGACGTGCTGGTGCGCACCGATTCCGGCAGGATACGGATCGTTCCCTCGGCCGTCACCTCGACAATCGACCGCGCATCGATCGACCGCGCAACCTTCATCGCGCGGCGGATGTCGGCCTCGGTGAATGCTGCGCGGCGGGACATCACGCCATCCTCCTGATCTGGTCGAGTGCGTAGCCGCCCCATTGCTCGGCGCAGGCGCGGGCGACGCCATCGAACGTTCGGCTGCGGATCTTCCATCGGTCGGGGCCGGGGCTGGCCCGGTGGATCGCCGACCAGGCCTTGTGCCGCTCGGGCTCGGTGGCCAGCTTCGGCGGGATCAGGCGCTTGGTGGCAGTCAAAGCCGGCAGACCGCGCAGGTAAAAGCCCGTCGCCTTGAAGGTCGGCTCGCCGAACCACCAGGGCTGGACGATCTGTGGCTTGGGCAGATCCGCGGGCATCCGGGCCCGGCCGTGCTTGTGCATGACCGGGTTCTCGACCGCGACCCGCTGGACCGGGGCCTGCCAGCAGGCCGCGAACAGCTCGGCGCCCTCGTCCAGCAGCCGCCACATGATGGCCAACCGCTCCTCGCGCGACAGCGCCGACCATGCCGCCTTCTCGGCCGTGGTGGCTTCGTCGGGCGGGTTCTTCGGAGGCTCGCTCAGCCAGCGCACGCCGCTGTTGCAGAGCCGCGTGCAGGGCGGGTGGCAGACGATCAGCAGATCCCAGCCGTAGTCGAGATAGTCCCGAACGTCGCCGACGATGTGATGGTTGCTGCCGTCCTCGGCCGGCAGCCGGTCAACGGATGTCGCATCATGCCCGAGGGCGGCGAAGGCCCGGCGCATGGCGCCAGAGGTCTCGCACAGGATGCCGACACGGAGAGGGCGGGTCATGCGCGCCTCCCGACGAAATCGCGAAACAGCAGCAGTTGCGTGATGCCGGCCGGAAAGACCGGATGCAGCCGCGTGGCGGCGGTCAGTCTTGGCTCAGCCTCAAACCGATTGCGCAGGTCGCCCCGCGCGGTTACAGAACTGTGAGGATATTCGGAGATCATCCGAATCCGTATGACGCCCGACGCTAGATGCAGGGCGTTCTTTTTCGTCCGCCGGCCGCGCCAGCTTCGTTGGCGCTCACGTCGGATGACCAACAAAAACTGAAGAAAGGACGTCGCATGTGGACTCGCGTTCCTACGATTGTCGATGGCAATACCATTGCGGGGGATTGGACCATCTCTTTCAGTGACCGACCCGTCGGTCGCATTTCCTACTCTCCGGAAGCGCCAGGCCAAGGCGCCTGGGCTTGGTTTCTGATCGGGATTCCCGAGGTGTCCGGTCGCGCCTGGACGGAAGAGGCCGCAATGGCAAGCATCAAGGAGACGGCTGCGGGCCCGAGTTCCGAGGTCGCCTGACAAGCGATTGCTGACTAGGAGGTGCGGGTGGAAGGTCATTCCGCGCCCCCCTCGATCGTCTTCGGCTGGCTCACGTCGCGCGCGGCCAATTCGATGGTCTTCACCGCCTGCATGTAGAGCCGGACGCCGTTGAACATCTGCTTGGCCAGCGCGGCGCGCGCGAGAGCCTCATTCGGGCTGATCTTGCCGGCGCGCAGCTGCTGGAGGTCGGCGGCAAGACCGAGGATGATATCGCGCAACCCCAAGCTGTCCGCAACCGGCGTGCTGACATAGTCCCGCTCAGCCATGGCGAGCCTCCTCATAGATTTTCCGGCTGGCTTCTTCGGCCAAGGCTCCCGACAGGGCGGAAATCTGCTTCGCCAGGCGCATGTCGGGATTTCGGGTGATCGGTCCCAGCCGCCACCCGAATTGCTCGCAAGCCCAGCAAAGCGGCGGGTAGTCCGTCTGCGTCGGGTCTTGCCATTGCAGTGGGCGTGCCTTGCCGCAGATGGCGCATTCGAAAGGGTCGGGGCTGGGCGGATAGATCGGCATCAGGATCGCAACCCCGGCATTTCGTCCCAGGAGCGGCCGTCCAGCATCCGGCCAGCGCGAGCCTTGCCCCTTCTGGTCATCAGCTGGCGATCCTGCATGGCCCATTCTCGTTGGACGGGTAGAACCCACTCGCCGGCATCATTGAAGCATCCCAGCGGTTGGCCGTTCCCGAAAAACCCCGGCGCCCACTCGCCCCATTGCTTGAAATGGAACGCCACGCCGGCAGCTTGGCACTGATCCTGCAGGGACCGTACCCAATCCGGGTGCATCGGCCGCGCGCCGGGCCCGCTCTCGCCGCCGACGATCACGAGGTCGAGGCCGTCAATGATCCCGCCACCAATGTCCTGACGCTCGTAGCCATTAGCATCAACATGCGTCGATGCGCCGGGCAGGTAGGGCTGCGAACCTATCCAATGCCGCAGATCCACCGATCCCAGCAGCGGCTCCATGCTGAGGAATCGCACCGCCGCCGGCGCCGCCAGCAGCTTCGGAATGTCCCGGTCGGCCTCGGCCTGGTTGACCACGGTGCAGCCCAGCCAGACGTTCGGCCAGCCGCCCGACCAGCCATGCGGCAGAATCCGGTCGATATTACCCGGCCGCTTGGTCAGCAGCATCCAGTCCAGATTCGGTGTCGCCGCGATCAGCCACCACAGGTCATCCCGCCATTCCGGCGGGATCGAGGCATGATTGTCGAACACGTCGGCGAGGCTGGCGCAGAATACGCGGTGCCGTTCGCCGGCGGCCGCTGCAGCCCGGTCCCATGCCAGTGGCTTGCGCCAGTTCGCCGCGCTGGTGCGCGTCCGGGCGGCATGCGCCCCCCATCGTGTCTCGCGCTGCTGGAGCCCGCGCGCGTCCCACGATTCAGCATAGCAATGATCGCAGCCGGGCCCGACCTTGGTGCAACCTATCCACGGGTTGAACGTGTGGTGCGTCCACTCGATGTTGCTGTTCTCAGCCATGCTGCACCTCGCATCCCTCGGGCTTTTCGCCCTCGGCCGTCGGCAGATAGCCGGTGCCTTGGAGCCATTCCCATTCGTCGTCGGTGCCGAAGTATTCGACCCACTCGCCCTCGCCGCGCATCTGGCCGGGCCCGGGCATCCTGATCCAGCGGTCAGCCATCACGCACCGCCTTTCAGGGCGCGCCGCGCCCATCAGAATTGCACCCCCGTCACGGGCTCGGCTCCGTCATCCTCAGCCTGGCAGCGATACCAGACCTCGTCGAAGTCGCCAGTCGCTTCGCCTTTGCGCAGCCAGAAATGCCGGACGGCACTGGGGTCGAGTTCTTCCAGGTCCTCCTCGCCCAGCGATGCATGGTAAGCAGCTGCTTCGAGGATGCGTTCCCGGGTTATGGTCTCTGTCGGGATGTGGCCCCAGGCGAAACACGCCCAAGCCTCGCCGTCCGCGTTCAGAAAGAATTCCAGGCGATGTGCGGTGTTCATGATTGACCCTTTGTGCTGATCCTTCGGGATGGCGGCGCGAGCCGCGCCGCGCACCGGAAGGGTCAGTCCGCGCCGATCTCGGGTCGGCCCATCATCAGGGGCACGGCGGTTTCGGCCTGGGCATGGGCCATCGCTTCGCGGGCGGCATCGCGCAGCGCCGCGTCGGGGTTGTAGATCGAGGCGATGAACTTCACGTCCTGGCCGGCCTTGCGATAGCGGAAGCGCACGGCGAGACGGTAAAGCGCGCCTTCCTCGAAAACCGGGATCGCGATCATGAAGAGGTTCGGCAGGGTCAGTGGGCTACCGTCCGGGCTGCGATGCTCGGTCAGGAATTGCACCTGGGCTTCGCCGGTGTCGCGGTTGGTCTTGACCTCGATGTGGCCGACCTCGTGGATCTTCAACTCGCGCGACAGCAGGTTGATGGCGGCATACTGACCGAACCGCCCCTGGATCTTGGCGGCGATGTCGATCATCCGCTGTTCCCAGTCCTCGATCTGGTCGCCGGGCTTGCCCAGCAGCGCCGGCGTGGGGTCGAGGAAGTCGCTGGCCTGTGCCTCGATGAACTCGCCGAACACGTCCTTGTCGAGGGCCTTGCCGTCGATCGCGCTCCAGCGTTTCCATTCTTCGGAGACGGGGAAGTCATAGACAGCGCGGTGGCGGCCATAATTCGCGGCCGGGTCGCCGGCTTCCGGCGCAACCACCGGGGCGCCCTGGCCGTGGTAGTCGATCACTGAGATCAGCTTGGGCGCGGGATGGATCTGGCCGAACAGTGCGGTATCCGCGCCCTTGAAGCGATTGGTCCAGCTGATCAGGCTGTCCAGATCGGCCAGCACCGCCTTGCCGGTGCGCTGGAGCGGTTTCAGCGCCTCGACCACGGCGCGGTGCTTGCTGGTCAGATCCTCGACGCGCAGGCCTTCGGGCACGGCGACGATGAAAGGGGCCTCGGGCTCGTCTGCCGTCGGCATGCTGATAGGCTGGACCTCGCCCAGGCGCGGCAGTTCGGCCAGCAGCGTCTCGGCAATGTTCTTCGGGGTTTCGGAGGTCATGGGCTGTCCTTTACTCAGCGGCGCGCAGCTCGCGCTTGCCGTTGCCGGCATCGCGGATTTCCATGCGGGACTGCGCGGGATTGTGGGTGGTGATGCCGCCATCGCCGGTCATCCAGGCGACGGCCTTGCGCTTTGGTGCTTTGGGTCCGACGATCTTGTCATCCATCGTCATCTGGGTTGCGCCGAAGGGATCAACCGCAACGTCGATGGTGATCGTGATCTTGCCCTTGGCGGTGGTCGCATACTGCTGCGCAAAGCTGCGCATCTCGACGTTGTTCGCCTCGATTCGCGACAGCAGGTCGGGCAGGTAGTCGCCGGCGTCGGCAAGCGACAGCATCTGATCGAGGCTGCGCATCTGCGGGGCAGAGGTGGGGATTTCCATACCTCAGGCCTCCTCGTCCTGCTCGATGCGAGCCCGGACGAAGCAATCCTTCGCCTCGACCAGCTTGCGCATGCCGGCGGTCTTCTCGGCGCCCTCGACAAGCGCGGTGTCCATCTCCCGCGCCAGCGCGTCGATGGGCTTCACCACCGCTTGCAGGTGCGGCGGCAGATGCTCGTGGCGGAGCCATTTCAAAAGCCGGTTCATAGGCTTCTCCTTTGAAAGCCCGGAGCCGCCGGGCGCGGTGTGAAAAGAGAAAGTGCTGGCCGCGCGATGGGCGGAGGGAGGAAAACCGCCGCCGCGCGGCCAGCCAGTGGGGGCGGCGACAAGCCGTCAGGCCACCCGTTCCGTCGCGCAGACCGGGACCGGATCGGTCCAGCCGCGCGGATCGCGATTGTCAAAGAAGCGCGACAGCATCTCGGCAGATACCAGCCGGGTCTGGTTGGTGAGCAGGTTGGTCAGCCCGTAGAACCGGGGCATCAGCGGCCCTCCGACAGCGCGACCCAGCCCATGTCCCGAGACTGGGCGGCGGTCGGCGCGACGAAATCGGCGACATCGATCCAGTTCCACATCGAGCCGATCAGCCATCCGAAGACGAACCCGACCAGCAGCACAAGCGCGATGGCCAGCCAGAGAAACACGACGCCCCAGGCGATCGGCCGGCGCGCGTCGTCATCCCAGATCTCCGCGGCAAATTCGTCGACCTGAAATCCGAGGTTCGCCTCGGGAACGCCCTGGATGCGAAGCGTGTCGTCGCCCCCGGATTTCAGGGCAGGGTAGCCGTCGAGCACCGGCACGCGCCGGCGCAACGTCCGCCCAGAACGCATCCCGATCTCATCCGCCTCGGCCGAGGCCCGGCGCGCTGTCGCGGCGACAAAGGCCTGTTCGTTCCCATGCATGCTGCTTCTCCCGTCGGCGGGGTGCCGATGGGTTGCATAAATACACGCAGTTGCGTGCATTGCAAATGAAAACACGCAACTGCGTGCATATCGGTATAGCGGACCCGATTCGCCCATGCTATCCTGCCGGCAGGGCGGGCGCAGCGTTCACCCTGCCGGCGCCGGGCTGCGGCGCTAAGGGTTCCGTGTTTGCTGGCTCGATATGAGCTGGTGAGATATGGTCGACCTGCACACACTGATGAGGCCGAGCAGATGGATGGTGCAAATGCGCTGCTGAGCTTGCCGCTAAGCACCCTCCTGCCGCTGGCGGTGGGTTACCTTTGCTATCGAACAGCTTATGTCGGACGCGACGGGCACCATAAGCAGACGGACATCATCTTCAGTGTTGTCGTATTCGCAGCGCTGACGCGAGCGATCTCAGATTTGATCTCTCCGAAGGTCGCTCCCGATGCGGGCCTGCTGATCGGTGCATGGGCCGCTTATGTCACCGCACTCTATTGGAGGCGGTATATAAGTGGCTGGGTCGCTGAGAAGCTCAGGGATGCAGGGTATATTGACCACGACGGACAGCCAACCGCTTGGAAGACGATGCTTGCGGCTCAGCTGAAAGGGCCGACCCGTCTGACAGTGTATCTGAAGGACGGTCGCCGCCTAATGTCGAGTCGCTTAAGCGATTTCAACGACGCGCCCCTCAAATCGTGCATACTAGGAGAAGATGGCTCTGTCGGGATTTATGTGACGGATGCTTATGACCCAGAAACTAAGAAATGGGTCCCGCAGCAGCCGTTCGATGAAAACTTCGCCGACTGGGGGTTTGAGCTGACCATCATTCCCGCCTCAGAGGTCGCAAGGATTGAGGTGACTCGACCGTGCTAAGGTTTCGGGACTGGCTTGGGCTTTTCCTCGTTCGTCGATGGGGCGGCTGGTGTCTGCGAGCCGCCGACTCCAGTCAATCCTTCGTGCGTTGACGGTTTCTGTGCCATATTGGGACCTTTCTATTTTTTTGGTGGAGGAGCATTACTTGCTGGCTTGGTTGCTACCGGCTGTTGGGATCGCGTGACATACACCGGGGTCGTCGGTTTTTTTGACATTGCGCATCATTTCTTTGGTGGCGGTGGCGGCGAGCTGGGCTTGCTCGCAATTGGTTTTTGGCTGTCGCCAACTCCTACCCTGCCCATTTAGACCTCCTAGTCCTGAAATAGCTTGCTAGATCCGCTCAACCATCTCGGCCGGCACCACCAGTGCCGCGCCCGCGACCTGCGTCTCGGCCAGTTCGGCCCCAGGGTGGCGATGGTGGCGGGCGGGTCGGATGGCATGTCAAGGCTCATCTGTTGGTTGCGGCGCGGCATGTTCAGGGTTGTCGGGTCGGCGGAAAGTTGCCTAAAGTTCTCTGAATGTTCTTGCGAGTCGGAGGGGTGATGGAGGTTCCAATCGCAATTGCTCTTGATCTGTGGTCTAAGCTTGATCCCGTTCGTCAACGCATTGTCCTTGACCATCTTCGTGCTGGGTTTGCATCTCGCGGCCTAACTTCGCCAGTAGATCAAGGGTTGTCTGGCGCAGATCCTCGGGCGCCGCCGCAAGGTAGTTGAGATATGCGATAGTCTGAGCGTTTGCTCGGACCCCAGTATAGACGTAGATGGCGGCCTCTTGGCCCAACTCGTCTAAGATCGCTGCCAATTTCTGTTGGACGGGCGAGGATCCGCGACTGAAGGTTTGCTCCAGGTAGTTGGGGCCAAGCCCCGCGGCTAT
Organism: Paracoccus sp. N5; assembly: GCF_000371965.1. Taxonomy (NCBI): domain Bacteria; kingdom Pseudomonadati; phylum Pseudomonadota; class Alphaproteobacteria; order Rhodobacterales; family Paracoccaceae; genus Paracoccus; species Paracoccus sp. N5. The sequence goes on from NZ_AQUO01000001.1 coordinate 2,264,106, forward strand.
GCTCAGCGCGCGCAGGCTACGTCCATCTTCGCTTATTGCGGCCCGAAGGCGCTGCACCCATCCATCTTTCATAGCTATTTAGCTATCATCGCTGTGCAACCGATGCTTGCACGCAGTTGCGGGTATTGCATTACACGCAACTGCGTGTATATGTCGGCTATGGACCGTTCGCTTCTCACCGAGATTGACAGTTTTATCGCCGAAACCGGTCTTTCCGAGCACCGCGTTGGCGTGCTTCTTGCGGCCAACGGACGGCTCTTACCTCGTTTGCGGAAGGGGGGGCGCGTCTGGCCGGATACGGAGCAGAAAATTCGCGACGCGTTGCATGCGGAGCGCGCAAGGCGCTGTGCCTCCGAGGGCGCGGCATGAGCCTTCATTCTCATCCCGCGTCCTCTCTCCGTTCTGGTGATCGTCCTTCTGCACGGGGAAACAACAGCACAGGACCTTCAGAAATGTCTTTCCGAAAATGCGGCGGCGAAGAGGCCGAGCGCGCCTGGTTCGCCGGGCTGCTGTGGCGGGCCTTTCCCGAGGCGCGGAGCGAGAACGAGCTGGCCGAGCTGGCGGCCGAGGTCCTGACCTCGGACAGCCGCCCGGTCACCGCGCGCACGGTGCGCAACTGGCTGCGCCGCGAGAACGCCCCGCATTTTCGCTATGTGCTGAAGGTCATCGCCCTGGTCGGTGCCGAGGCGGTGTTTCAGGTCATCGACCCGGAGGTGCAGTGATGCGGATCTTCTGGCGGATGGCACAGCGTTACTACGCCGCCCGGCATCGCCGGGCGCTGCGGCTGGCCGGGGCGCATGCCCATTCGACCGATTGGTTCAAGTCGCAATCGGAAAAGTTTTTCCACAAGATCAAGGGGGCGCGGAAACTATGACCACGGCACAAACTGTCCACATCCCGGGCTATGCCAACGTGAACGACGCCGCGGCTCGCCTTGGCGTCACATCTTCCGCGATCCGCCATCACCTGCGCGCCTACGGCGACCTGTCCCGGCTGGAACGCTATGCGGCGGCGCTCGCTGATCCGTTGGGGATCGAGCTTCCCGATGGCGCCCGGGCGGCCTCGCCGGCCGAGGCGGCGCAGCTGCTGGGGCTGAACCATACAACGGTCTACACGCACCTGTGCAAATACGGGCACCTGCGCGGGGCCGGCTTCCTGCAGCGCGGCCGCGTCGCTGCCGATGGCGATCGGCCCATATCGCTTGCCGAGGTTCCGGGGCTGGAGCCCTACCTGGGCGGGGCCCGACCCGAGACGGCGCCGCGCGGCAGTCTGATGGTTTCGGCCGGGGGGCTCGATGTCGAGGCGGTGATCGCCACCATCCGCCAGTGCCGCGACGAGGTGCTTGCCGCGCGCGAGGGCACGGCATGATCGGGCAGGTTGCCGAAAAAGGGGCTCTGCGATCGAGGGGGGTGGCCGGGCTGGCTGGATGGAATCTGTCGCAGCGATACCACCGGCAAGTGGACGTGGTTCGTTGGCCGCGGAGCGGCAGAAGCAGGTGGTTTAGGGTAGGCCGTTCGGAGGGACTGCTTTCTTCCGGGCCTGGTCAGGCGTCAAAACAGCGAACCTTGACCACCGGTGCCCGAGTTTCCTTTACCGCCGTCATCATCGTCGGCAAGTGCCTCGCTCACCCGGCCTTGGTTGGTGCCGAGTTCGCCCGCGATCCGCTGTTGAGACCATCCGCGCCGGCGCATTCTCCGTGCGGTCTCCTGTTCCAGCCGGCCGAGGTAAGACCGCTGCACCGTAATGCGGTTCAGCAGAACGCCCGTTTCCGGGTCGAGATAAGTAGCCATGGTTTTTCCTTTTACGTGGCTGCTATGGGGCCGTCCTTTGCTGTTGGGCGACGGCTTCACCTGCAGGGCGACTCGCTCCAACGAGTCGCCCTGCATTCGCAATTTGATGGCACAAACACGCGCGATGTAAATTGCGGCAGTCTGCCGGCCCCTCGCGAGAAGGCAGCGGCATGACTCAGGATCAACGCCACCTCTTCGGCTCGATGATTGCCCTCTGGGAGGAGGCCTTAGCGCATGAGGAAAGGCCGGAAGATGCTATCGCGTTGCTGGCTGACGCCTGCGCCTATGGGCTGAACGAGGGTGATTTCGACCCTCGGCCAATAGAAGATCGCCTCCGTGCATCGTTCTCTTCGCTGCACCGCGCCAAGCATGCGGGGATACGACATTGACCGGCCAGAACCGCAGTTCCGCCGTAATGCAGCAGCGCGCCGAGCCTCATGACAGCCTCGACGATTTCCCGACGCCGCCTTGGGCGACGAGGGCGTTTTGTGAATGGCTGGAGCAGGGAGCGGGAAACGACTGGGATGCTGCGGCTCTTTGGGGTCTGGTGGCACGCGAACCAGCAGCCAATCGCGGCCATATGGTGCGGGTGCTGCGAGAGTTTTTCGGCGCGGTCGATGCGGCCGATGTCCATGATTATGGTGCCGGGTTCCCGGTCCGCGATTACCTGTTTGGGCCGCTGCCCGATCCGGTGCATTGGACGATCACCAACCCGCCGTTCCGCCTGGCCGAGCAGTTCATCCAGCGCGCCCTGGCGACCTCGCGTCGCGGCGTCGCGGTGATCGTGCGCTCTGCCTTCCTGGAAGGCGTCGGGCGCTACCGCGACCTGTTCAGCGCCTTCCCGCCCAGCGACATCCTGCAATTCACGGAACGTGTGGTGATGCACAAGGGCCGGCTTTCGGCCAAGGGCAGCACGGCAACCGCCTATTGCTGGATCGTCTGGCGCAAGGAAGCCATGGGCGAGCCCACCCGGTTCCACTGGATCGCGCCATGCCGGCGCCGGCTGGAGCATGACTACGACTATCCGGCGGAACCGGCTGAGACGGTCGAGGGGGCGTTGCTGTGAGCAAGCACCGGATCCGCCACGAGAACGCCTATCGCGCCGGTGCTCGCGCTGGCGTCCTAGCGCTCCTGGAAGCGCTGATCGCCGTGACGCCCGAAGCGGCGCATGCGGCGCTGCGGCGCCTGGCCGAGCGGGTTGCGGGCCAGTTCGCATTTCAACGGATTGAAGGGAAAGATCGTGATCCGCAGTAAGATCCTTGATGACGCGGGTTTTTGCATCATCCGCGACCGTGCCGATGCCTATGGCAGCGCGCAGGTCGGTTTCGATGCCATCGCCCAGGTCTGGGCCGCGCTCGACCAGGCGCGCGGTGATCGTGCGCGCGGCGCAGCTGATGTCGCGGCCTTCATGGTCGCGGTCAAGCTCGTGCGCGCGTCGACCAATCCCGGTCACGTCGACAGCTGGGTCGATATCGCCGGTTTCGCGGCCCTCGGCGGCGAGATCGCGACGGAAGGCGGTGCGGCATGACAGCGGTCCCACGCCAGCTCGGTCTGGTCGCCACGGATGACATGCCGGAATATCCGATCTCCTGTGAGGACCGGCTGGACGCGCATTTCTTCGTCCCCTGGAACATCAAGCGGTTTCGGAAAAGTGTGTTTCGCAACCTCTGTGACCCGGATGTGGGCTGGTATGGCTTCCTGCTGTTCCTGGAGTCCCACGACGAAACCCCCATCGGCACTCTGCCGACGGACGATCGGCTGCTGGTGAAGGCGATCGGGATCTCGGTCGATCTGTGGCAGTCGCTCTGCCAGCGAAGCATCACGCCGCTGCACAACTGGCATCGGGTCAGGTGCGACAATGGCGAAATCCGGCTGGCCCATCCCGTGGTGCAAGAGGTCGCGCTCGAGGCGATGAAGTCAAGCCGCAAGAACAGGGCCGAGCGGGACGAACGGAAGCGGGCTAAGCGGGTGAAGGATCTGCGCGAGATGATCGAAACCCGCATCGGCGCCGGGCAGCTGCTGCGCGATCCGACCTTCGTGGACCGCTTCAACGATTGGCTCGAAACGCGATATCCGGACAATCAGCGGCGCGAGCCGTTCATCCGCGCCGCGCTGGATGAATACCAGATCGAGGAGGGCGGCAGATGATCTGTGCGGTTCTGTCGCAATCTGTGACGGTTACAGAATATTCCGGAACAATCACAGAAAATCACGGAATGAACACGGAAGATCACGGAATATTCCGTGTTTCGCCGCGTTCGATCCCTTTTTTTGCCCGGATTCTGTGACTGCTGAAAGGAAAAGAAACGAGAAGAAAAGAAATGAAAGGATATAGGCCGAGCCCGGACTTCGACCGGTGTGGCTTGTGGATAAGTCAGCAAGCTGGGGAACACGGGTATTGCGATGACAGGGACAAGGACGGAAGCCGAGGCGCGGGTTGATGCGCTGCTGCTGGAGCCTTTGGCAGGGCTGAAGCGGGGAAAGGACGGGGCGGGCAAGCGGCTTAGCCCCGAGGCCCATGGGAAGATGCTGGCGCGGTTGCGGTCCTGGCTGACCTATCTGGACGATCAGCATCTGGCGGGTCTGCGCGACCATATCGCAGCGATGGCCGTAAAGGATGAATGGCCGAGCGAGGCGCATATCCGGCGCGTGGCCATGACGATGAGCCCGGCGCCGTCCGAGGCTTCGCCCTATCCGCGCAGCATGATGACCTCGGTCCTGGGCTTTCGCGCCATGGCCGAGGGCTGGGCCTTCGAGATGTATCAGGAGGTCAAGCGCCACGGCCCGCCGCCGTTCGTCGAGGGCGGCTGGAAGGAAAAGCAGCTGCGCGAGGAAGCGGCCGAGAACCAGCGCCAGTTGCTGATCGCGCGCGAGAACGTCGCCGCCGGGATCGCGACCGGTGTCCAGATCGCATTCCTCAACCACTGGAACAAGGACATGGCGGAGATCCGCGCCATGCAGGACGAAAAGCGTAGGGAAGGGCAGGCGGCATGAACGCGATGTGGCCACGTCGCGCCGCGGTGCGCGAGATGACGATCCAGCAGGCGTTGGAATGGGCTTTTGCGGTCGAGCGGGCCCAGATCGATTTCGACGAAACCGGGGCGCATGAGTTCGACCGGCCTGGTGTCGACAACATCTGGATCCTGCAGCGCCAGCGCGAGTTGGGTTGCCGGGTCGATGGCGGTGGATCCAGCGATCCGCATCCCGATGCTCAGATCATCGCGGCGGCCGTCGAGGCGCTGCCGATCGGGGTGGGGGGGCGGCGCATGGCGCTGCTGGTCGCGGAATGCGCCCGGGCGCGGCGGGTGCCGTGCTGGCGGGCCGATGAACGCCGGGCGGTCGTTCCGTGCGGCTGGGATACGACGGATGCTGGAGAATGGCTGGCCTGCACCCGAAAGCTCGACAGCGTGACGTTTCGGGATGCGCGCAGCCGGGTCAAGACCTATCGCCCTGAGCTGTGCCCGGTTACCTATACCGGGTCGGCGGCGGCTCTGGCGTATCGGCGGCGCGAGTATCTGGCATGGTATGGGGCCCTGTTGCACCTGCTGTCCGAACTGTCATGGTGCGACGCCTTTACGGCGCTGAAGCTGGTGGACGGGCTGCCTGATCTCTCTCCATGGAATAGCGCTTGACTTCCCCCTGGCTTCCTTGACATTCTGCCACCACCATACCTGCGCCCGTATGAGAGATCATCGCGGGCGCTTCTCATTTCCGGGATACCCGAGCGCGCCCGCCGACAGGCGCGGTTATGATGGCCGGCTGCAGCGGCGGGGCGGCTGGCCGACACCATGGCAAATCCCATCATGCTCACTCTCGTCCTCGATGACCGGGAGATGCAGGCGCATCTGTCCCGGCTCTCTGATCGCCAGGTGCGCATCGCCGGCTCCTGGGCTCTGAACGACACGGCGCGAGATGTGCTGGCCCATGTGCAGGGCCGGATGGATGAGGTCTTCGACCGGCCGACGCCGTTCACCAAGAACGCCTTCACGGTGAAGGGCGCGCGCCCGGACAACCTGACCGCCGAAGTCATGGAACGGCCCTCGGTCGGGCGGCGGCATTTCCTGAAGGTGCAGGAAAGCGGCGGCGCACGTGGTCGAACCGGCCTCGAGGGGCTGCTGGATGCGCGCCTGGCCTATGACGGGATCATCACGGCGGTGACACCGGCGGGCGGGGCCAAGCTCAATGCCTATGGCAACTGGGACACTGGCGAGCGGAACCGCGTGCTGTCCGCTGTGCAGGCGCAGCGAGACACAACGGCAAACACCAGTGCGGCGTCGCGCAAGCGCAACCGCAAGCGTGCCGGCTTCTTCGTGCCTCGGGCTGAAAGTCGGCTCTCGGCAGGAATCTGGAAGCGCGATGCCGATGGCACCATCAGCAAGGTGCTGCACTTCACGCGGGCCATGCCGACCTACGATCCGCGCCTCGGCTTCCTCGACGGCGCGGCGGACGTGTATCAGGCCAAGCTGCCCGACCATCTGCGGCGCACCACCGCCAAGATGGCGGCGCGGTCGGGCGGTTGACCGCCGCTGCATCCCATTGCCCAAAAAAGGGGCACCCCTCGGGTCCTTCCCCCCATCGGGCCGCACGGGGGTCATTCGCGCCCCGTTAAATTTAGGTGAGCAAAATCAGCCGCATGCTGCGGTTGGGGTTGCTGTTGTTCATCTTGGAGATGTCATGTCGCTCACCATCACGCTGGCAGATGGGAGCGTGCTCGATGTCGCGCGCTATCCTTTGCCGGATGGCGTGGTCGATGACGGCACGCCTCTGAACCGCGCCCAGCTCGCCAAGGCCTTCGGCGTCTCGGAAAACACGATCACGAAATGGCTTTCGCAGGGCATGCCCGTCGAGAGCGCCGGCCAGAACGGGGTTTCCTACGAATTCCGACTCGGGCATTGCTGGGCGTGGCGGCAGGACCGCGATGATCGGTCCCGGGCCGCGAAGCTGCGCGGCGACCAGCTCGCCGCGCAGGCCGCGCTCGCGTTCCGCAACCTCGACGACGACCAGGCCGAGGAAGAGGCGGAACTGACCGCCGACGACCTGCGGAAATGGTCCGAGGCGGAATATCATCGCAACCGCGTGGCCGAGCAGCGGGGCGATCTGCTGCGCGCCGACCGGATGCGGCCGCTCCTCGAGGATCTGGTGGTCGCCTTCGGCACGGCGATGGACAACCTGCCGGACTTTGCCGAGATGAACTTCGGCTTGTCGCCGGCGCAGGTCGCGCAGATGCAGGATTACTGCGACCAGGTGCGGGGCGAGGCGCGGCGTCTTATCGAGGAGCGCCTGGCCCGGGGCGGTGCCGTGATCGCGCTGAACGGCCGGCAATCGGAAATGGAACTGGGCTGATGGTGCTGATGCTTGATCGCGGCATGGGGCAGCTGAGCCGCATCCCGCCGCTGCCGCCCTTCATCACACCGGAGGAGATGTTGGCGGACGCGCTCCCGCTGCTCGATCCGCCCAGCCGGATCACGGTCACGGACGCGGCTGAGGGCGCCCTGCGGGTGCCCATCGCAGGAAGGTGGGGCGAATATGATCGCGGTGTCACGCCCTACACCATCGAGCCGCAGGACATCTCGCAGTCTCGACGCTTCAAGGGCGTGATCTTTGTCGGGCCGTCGCAGAGCGGCAAGAGCCAGATGCTGCTTTCCGTATCTGCGCATGCAATCACCTGCGCGCCTGGCCCGGTGCAGCTGATCCACATGACCAAGACCGATGCCGACGCCTGGGTCGAGGAGAAGCTAAACCCGGCGATTTACAACAGCCCCCGGCTCTACGAACGACTGGGAAAAGCGCGCGACGACAGCACGTTTAGCCGCAAGCGCTTCAAGGGCATGCGCCTGACCATCGGCTATCCGGTGGCGAACCAGCTTTCGTCCCGTTCGCAGCGCATGGTGCTGCTGACGGATTACGATCACATGCCGCAACGGCTCGGGCCGAAGGATGCGCCTGAGGACACGCCTTTCGGCATGGCCTTGCGCCGCATCAAGACCTTCCTCAGCCGGGGCTGTGTCTTCGTCGAAAGCACGCCCGCCTTTCCGGTGGACGAGGACAAGGCCCGCGCTGCCAATCCGCTGGAGCCACACCTGATGCCTGCCACCACGGGCGGGATCGTGAACCTGTATAACGAGGGCACGCGCGGCCGCTGGTATTGGCAATGCCCGGATTGCGAAGATCTGTTCGAGCCTACCTATGAACGGCTCGACTATAACCGGGATCTCGATCCCGGCGAGGCCGGCGACAGCGCGGTCATGGTCTGCCCGCATTGCGGATCGGTCCTGCCGCATCGCCACAAGGCCGAGCTGAACCGGCGTGCTGCGCAGCACCATGGCGGCTGGCTGCATGAGGGCAGGGTGGTAGACGAGGCCACCGGGCGCCGGAACCTGGTCAGGATCGATGATGCGGAGATCCGCAACACGCCTTTTGCGAGCTATGCCTTCAATGGCGTCGCGGCGGCCTTCTCATCCTGGTCCGGACTGGTCGAACGCTACGAGACCGCCCGCCGGGCGTTCGAGATCGATAACGACGATCTGGATTTTTCCGGCGTCCATTACACCGAAATCGGCGTGCCCTATCGCCGGCCGAAGCTCGAGGACGAGGACGCGCTTACGGTCGAGGTGCTGCGCGAGCACGCGCTACCGCTGCCGAAGGGGATCGCGCCGAGCTGGGCGCGCTTCGTCACGGTCATGGTCGACGTGCAGGGCAACCGCTTCGAGGTGATGGCCATGGCCTGGGGCGCAGAAGGGGAGCGCGTCGCGCTTGATCGCTTTGCGATTCATCAGCCCCCCGATGATGCCCCGAGCGCAAAGGGCGACGACGGGAAATATCGGGCGGTCGATCCGGGCCGGTATGCTGAAGATGCCAACGTCCTGGCCGAACTCGCCGACCGGGTCTATCCGGTCGAGGGGGCGGATTGGGGCCTGAAACCGGTCGCGGTGGTAATCGACTTCAACGGCCCTAAGGGTTGGTCCGACAACGCCGAGAAGTTCTGGCGAAAGCAGGCACGCGAGGGTCGCGGCGGTCGCTTCTATTTGTCGATCGGCCGCGCCGGCTTCAACCAGCGCGATCGGGTCTGGCACGAGGCGCCGGAACGCGCCTCGGGTGGCAAGAAGGCGCGCGGCATCCGGTTGCTCAACATGGCGGTAGACCGGTTGAAGGATTCGGTTGCCGCGGCGCTGGGGCGGCTGGATACGCCGGTCAATGCCCAGCACGTTCCGTCCTGGATGGGCGCGGAGCATGTTGCCGAGCATCTCGCCGAACAGCGCGGCGACAAGGGCTGGGAATTGCGCAAGGGCATCTTGCGCAATGAGTCCCTCGACCAATCGGTGCAGGGCTTGGCACTGGCCGAGCACCTTGGCATCAACCGCGTCAACTGGGAGGCACCGCCCGCCTGGTGTCTGGCCGGCATGCTGAACCCGAACGCCGTCCAGTTGGAGCGGCCGAACGATCCCGACAGCGCGCGCAGCCGTCCCGACCCGGATCTGCCCCGCGCCATCAACTTCCTGAGGAGGCGTTGAGCCATGCCCTTTACCCAGGCTGATGCCGAGCGCCTGCGCGCGGCAATCGCGAAAGGTGTCTCCGAAGCGGAGGTCAACGGCGAGCGGGTTCGCTTTCGGTCGCTGGCCGAGATGAAAGAGACGCTGATCATGATCGAGGACGTTCTGGCGGGCCGAGCTTCGGGGGCGTTCCGTGTCAGCTTTCCGCGCACCACGCGAGGGCTGTGATGAACGTCATCGATCGTGTCATCGGCTATTTCAGCCCCGAGGTCGGGTTGCGGCGCGTCACGGCCCGGGCGCAGGCGTCGGCCGTCATGAACTATGACGCCGCCTCTCGTGGGCGGCGCACATATGGCTGGAAAGCACCTGCGACAGCGGCGGATGCCGCGGCTTTCGGTTCGCGCGAACGGCTGCGGCAGATCAGCCGCGACATGATCCGAAACCGTGCCTACGCGGCTCGGGCCCGCGATGTCGTGGTCGCGAACGTCGTCGGCGAGGGGATCATCCCATCGATCCGGTCGGATAACGCGAATGCCAAGCCCGTGGTCGAAGAGCTGATGCGGCGGCACCTCCTGTCGAACGACATCGATTCTCTTGGCGAATACGACCTGCAGGAGATGCAGCAGATCTGCATGGCGACGGTGTTCAGCGATGGCGAAGTATTCCTGCGCCGCCGCGCGCGGAATGCCCGCTTCGGTGCTGCCCTGGCACTGCCCTATCAGGTCGAGTTGCTGGAGGCCGACTGTCTCGACACGACCGTGCAGAGCAATGGCGCGAACCTGGTAATCGAAGGCGTCGAGTATGGGCCGACCGGCGCCATAGAGGCCTATCACTTCTTATCCGAGCATCCGGGCGCGGTGCGTCACGGCGACACGCCTACCTCGACGCGGGTGCATTGGTCCGACGTGATCCATGTCCGGCGCTTTGATCGGCCAGGGCAGTTGCGCGGCGTTCCCTGGCTCGCACCGGTCATGATGACGCTGGGAGAACTGTCGGATTACCAGGAGGCGCAGATCCTGAAGCAACGCATGTCGTCGCTGATGGCCATCATGCTGAAATGGGTCGGCGGATCGCAAAAGGGCACGACGGGTGGCAAAGGGCTCGAGGAACTGGCCCCTGGCGCGGTGGTCGAACTGCCGGACGGCGCCGAGCCGGTAACTGTCAATCCGCCCACGGTGGAAGGATATTCCGACTTCATGAAGCAAGGCCTGCGGGCCATCGCGGCCGGGATCGGGGTCACCTATGAATCTCTCGCGGTGGACCTGGAAAAAGTGAACTTCTCCTCGGGTCGCCTCGGTCGCAACGAAATGGACCGGCTGGTCCGGATGTGGCAGCGCGGTCTGATGATCGCCCAGTTCGGCGCCGGCATGGAACGCTGGTTCCGCGACGGACTGCGTCTGGTCGGCCACGGCGGCATCCCGTTCACCATGGACTGGACGCCGCCGCGTCGCATCCTGGTCGATCCGACCAAGGAAATCCCGGCCATGATCGAGGAGATCGATGCCGGTCTCAACAGCCGCCAGGGGGTGCAGCGCGAACTCGGGCGCGACCCAGACCGGATTCGCGAAGAGCGCGTCAAGGATCAGCAAGCCGACAAGGACGACGGGCTGTCGATACCGCCGGCTGCCAAGCCGGGCTAGCCCAAGCAGCAGAAGGATGAGCAGGATGAAGACGGGCAGTGATCTGATTTCGAATGGTGAGCTGATCCTGAGCGGCAACGTGATCGACGATTCGTGGGTCAGTTGGATGTGGGACGAGGACGTGTTCTTCGCGCCCAGCATGGTTCGGCAAGCGCTCGCCGAGCTGGGCGAAGGGCAGGTCACCGTCCGCATCAATTCGGTCGGCGGGCATGTCAACGCGGGTGAACAGATCCGCGCGATGCTGGCCAGCCATCCCGGCGGCTGCCGTATCATCGTGGAGGGGCTCGCGGCGTCGGCGGCCTCCTTGATCCTTATGGCAGGCAGCCAACGGCTGATGTCGGCCGGATCGCACATCATGATCCATGATCCGTCGGGTGGGGTCTGGGGCAATGAGGAAGAGACGCGCCGCGCCGCTGACCAGTTGGCGGTGATCGCCTCGACCTATGCGGCTGTCTACGCCGCCGCCTCGGGAAAGACGCCCGAGGATGCCCGGAAAATCATGAAGGCCGAGACCTGGTATGGCCCGCAAGCGGCTATCGCCGAAGGGTTCGCCGACGGCGTGGCCGGCGCCGACGCAGAAGCGCCGGCCACTGCAACGCTGGATGCCGCAAAGGCGATGTTCATGGGCGGCAACAATACGCTCCTGGCCCGCGTCAGCGCCGCAACCAAGCAGAAAAAGGACCGGGCCGACAGGCCCGATCAATCCCCCGCCGCCGCGCGCGGCAATTTGCAAAAGGAGGCCGCGATGGCCAAAGACAACCCGACCGACGCGCCGGCGGCCCCCGCGCCCGCAGTCACCGATGCGCCCACGATCATGCAGGTGCCCAATCCCGCACCTGCCGCACCCACCACGCCGGAAATGCGCGGGTCGGCCGTGGATCAGGCCGTTGCCGCCGACCGCGCCCGCGCCCGTGCCATCCGCGAGATGGCCGCGCCCTTCGTGACCTCGGGCCGGCTGATGCAGGTTGATGTCGATGCCCTGATCGACGAAGGCGTGACGGCCGATGCTGCCGGCGCCAGGTTCATGGCCACGATGGCGGCGGCCGAGCCCGCCGGGCGCTCGGGCGGGCCGCGGGCGACCATCACCCGGGACGAGACCGAAACCCGCATGGAAGGCATGATCGGCGCCATGATGGGACAGGCGGATGGCCCCGCGCAGCAGTTCCGCGGCATGCGCTTGCGCCACCTTGCCATGGAGCTTGCCGGTCCCGGTCGCGGCTTCAACGATTCCGAGACCGTCCGCCGCGGGATGCGGGCCACCACCATGATGGGCGGTGCCTTCGGCGTCAGCGATTTCGCGTATATCACGACCGAGGTGATGAACCGCAGCCTTCAGGCCGCCTATCAGCGCCGTGCCGCGACCTGGCAACTGGTCACGGGCTCCCCCCTGACCGCCACCGATTTCCGCGAGTTGCACTCGGTTCGCTTCGGCGGCGATTTCTCGCTGAAACCGGTGGCCGAGAACGGCGAATACCAGTCGGCCACCCTCGCTGACGAGGCCGAGGGCCTGAAGGTCGAACGCCGCGGTCGCACGATCAAGCTGACCTTCGAGGCGGTGGTGAACGACGATATGGGCGCGTTCCAGCGCATCCCGACGGAATTCGCCATGGCTGCCCGCAGCATGGAAAACTCCATGGTCTGGGCGCTGATCCGGTCCAACGCCACGTTGAAATCGGACAACATCGCCCTCTTTCACGCCAGCCACAGCAACCTGGGTGCGGGCGCGGCGGCAGCGGCGATCTCGGCCGCCTCGGTGGCAGCGGCGCGCAAGGCGATGTGGGAACAGCGCGCCTTCGGCACCAAGGACAAGGACGATTTCATGCAGGTCGAGCCCGACCGGCTGATCGTTCCGCCGGCGCTCGAGCTGGTTGCCTTGCAGTTCGCGACGGCGGTCACCCCGGCCGAGGACGGCAAGGTCAACCCCTACAAGTCCTCGCTGTCCCCCAGCGTGGTGCCGAACCTCGGCGCCGCGGCGGGCGGGTCGGACGCCGCCTGGTATCTGATCTCCAGCGATCTGCCGCCCATCGCGCATGCCTATCTTGAAGGCTACAACGCGCCGACGGTGCAGACGATCGAAGGCATGAATCCGGATGCCGTGACGATGAACGCGCGGCACATCTTCGGTGCCGCCGCCGTCGAATTCCGCGGCGCCTACAAGAACAACGGCGCGTAAGCCGGGTTCGATCCAAGCACGAAAGGGCGGCTTCGGCCGCCCTTCGTCATTTCCCCCCTTTGCGAAAGGTATGAACATGAAAAACTGGGTCCAACCGGGTGAGCATATCACCGTTCCGGCCCCCGCCGAGGTTTCGGGCGGCGAAGGCGTTCTTGTCGGTGCCATTTTCGGCGTGGCGCAGGGCGACGCGGATGTCGGCGAGCCGGTCGTTCTGGTTCGGCGCGGTGTCTTCGAGCTGCCGAAGACCTCGGCACAGGCCTGGACGGCCGGCGCCAAGGTCTATTGGGATGCGGCGGCCAAGCTGGTGACCACGACCGCTTCCGGCAACACCCTGATCGGTGCGGCCGTGGAGGTCGCGGCAAACCCGTCGGCCTCCGGCATCGTGTTGCTGGACGGCGCGATCCGCTGATGCCCAGCGTCTTCGACGGCATGACCGGCATCCTGTCGGACGTGTTCGGAGATCCGGTTATCTTCCTGCCGCGAGGCGGGAGCGCCCGACCGATCATGTCGATGTTCCGGGAAACCCCGCTCGAGGTCGACGGGGCCGACGGCCAGATCGTCCGCATCGATGCGCCGACCTGGCGCGTCCGGCGGGACTTGGCCGCAGAGGTCGGGCGCGGTGATCGGATCACCGTTCCCGACGGGCGGACGTTCCAGGTGATGGTGGTGCATCCGACAGGTTCGCCGGCGTCGGATGCTTTCCTGATCTGCGAATGCCAGCTGGTGGAGGTGTAATGGGTCACTACCGATCGGATGCGCGCGCCTTGGCGCGAACGGCGCTGATCGCGCATCCCCGCTTCGCCGCCTTCACCGCGCCCAAGGTCTGGCCGGGCGCGATCGATGCGGAAAGCCTGCCGGTGATCGGCGTGCTGACACCGCAGGACAGCAGCCGCATGGAGAGTTTCACCAGCACCGAACGCAAGACGCTGATGCAGGTGGCCGTGCGGCGCAAGGGCGGCGATGAGGTCGAGGACATCCTCGACGACGACAGCGAGGTAATCGAGGCGGTCGTTCTGGCGGCGATCAGGGCGCAGAACCGCTTCTGCTTCCTGCGCGAGACCTCGCTTGTCAGCAATACCGATGGCGCCCGGAATGTCGGCACGCTGGTGATGACCTTCGAAATCGCCAGCGTGCGGCCCGAGGCCACCCTGCCGGACACCCCCTGACAGAGCCAATCCGGGCCGCGCATGCCGCGCGGCCCCATCATTTCGACAAGGAGGGCTGATCATGCCTGCAACGAACGCCCAGATCGGTCTCGGGAGCCGGTTCGGCATCAAGAATGGTGCCACCTATACCGCCGTGGCCGAAGTCACGCGCATTACGCCGGCCGGCTGGTCGCGCAACACGGTCGACGCGACCCATCTCGAAAGCCCGGACGCCTATGCCGAATTCATCGCCGGACTGAAGACCGGCTCGGATTGCACCTTCGACGTGAACTGGATTCCGGCTCCGTCCGATCCGCTGCTGGCGGCTTTCGAGGCTGGCGATGGCGACTTCCAGATCCTCTTCCCGTCCGGAACGGTCGCGATGCAATTCGCCGGCGTGGTGACCGAGTTCAAGCCGGGCGAGGTGTCGCCCGAGGGCAAGCTTTCCGCTTCTGTCACGATCAAGCCCTCGGGCAAGCCGCTGATCGTCACCGTTCCGGCCCCGTAAGGACGCGCCATGAACCTGCAAGGAAAGATCACGCTGAGCCATGGCGACCGCTCCTATGCGCTGACCATCAACTACGCCGCGCTCTGCACCTTCGAGGACGAGACCGGCAAGAACGGCTTCGCCATGCTCAACATGCTGGCGGCCGGCGGCTTGCAGGCCGGGCTGGTCAGCGCCCGTGATCTGCGGGCGCTGATTTATGGCGGGCTGAAGGCGCATGATGGCACGGTAACGCTCGAGCTCGCTGGCGAGATTCTCGATGCGAACCCCGACGCCTTCGTGCGGGCCATCAAGGCCTCGATGCCGGAGGAGGGCGACGTGCCCAAGGAAGGCGGGCGGCAGGGAAAGCGTCGTCGCCCGAAGAGGCGCCGGGCGAAATAACCATCGTAAAGCTCTACCGGAACTACATCGCGGCGGGATTGCCGCCCGATGGGTTCTGGGCGCTGACGCCGCGCCTCTATGCGGTGCACATGCATGCGGCCATCGCTCGCCTGAAGATCGAAATGACCATGCGCAACCGCAGCGCCTGGAATACGGCCGCGCTGACCGGCGCCGCCATGGTCGGGAAGTTGCCCCGATACGAGGAGTTCTTCCGGCCGGAGACGGCCGAGGAGCGCGGGGCGCAAAGCGCGGAACAGCAGGAAACGGCCTTGCGCGTGCTGGCGGCCGTATGGGGCGCATCCGAACAGGAGTGATGAGGCATGGCGACGAATGTCGGTGTCTTGAAGGCCACGCTTGGTCTGGATACGGCCGGTTTTTCTGCCGGGATCGGCAAGGCCAAGACCGAAATCACAGGTCTCAATGATACGGCCACCAGGGCCGGCGCCCAACTGCGCTCGGCCGCTGGCGCCAATGCCAACCTGGTGTCGCAGTTCAACGACATCGGCGTCATGCTGGCCGCGGGGCAGAGCCCTCTGCAATTGGCCCTTCAGCAGGGCACCCAGATCAGCCAGGTGCTGAGCCAGATGGGGGGTGGAGTCGGCGCGTTGCGGGCCCTCGGCTCGGCCTTCGTCGGTATGCTGAACCCGGTCTCGCTGGCCACAATCGGCGTGATCGGCTTCGGTGCCGCGGCGGTCCAATGGCTCATGCCGGCCAAGGAGGAGGCAAAGAAGACCAAAAGCGCTTTCGACCAGCTCAAGGACAGCATGTCGACCTATAACGACGCGCTGAGCCTGTCGTTGCTATACACGGGCGAGGCCGAGAAGAAATACGGCGAAGAGGCGCAGCGCGGCGCTGATATCGCCCAACGCATCATGTTGATCGAGGCCGAGAAGACCCGCTCTTCGGTATCGAGCATTCTTGCCAAGGCCTATTCGGACATGGGCTTCGATGCTTTCGGGGATCGCGGGATAGATGGCGCCGGGCGCATTGCCTCGGCCAACCTGGCGGAGGCCGCTGGCAAACTCGGGTTCAAGTCGAGCTGGAGCGACACCCTGTTCGGTGTCGGTGGCATCAGCCGGGAAAATCTCGCGCTGGCCGAAAGCCTCGGCAACACGATGCGCGACATCTATACCTATGTCAGCCAGCCGGTGCCCGATGGCGGCCTCGACGATTATCTGATTGGCCTGCGCCAGCATCTGGACGATTACACCGCGCAGCTGAACGCGCTGAAGGATGCCGGCGCCGACGAATCGGCGCTGAATGCCATCAACGAGCAGATGGTGCCGCTTCAGCGCGCCTTGCTGGAGGGCGAGGCGAAGCGGGCCGAGATCCGCGCCGCCGATGCGGCCAAGGCTACCGAAATGCTGGGGACGCTGGAGCAGCAGCTCTACATGAACCAGCTGGTCGCCGAACATGGCAAGGAATCGGTGGAGGTGCGCCAGGCCGAGCTCGACGCCGAATATGCCAAGCAGGTCGCTGCCATCGAATCGCTGAACATCACCGATGAGCAAAAGGAGTCGCTCTACGACGCACTGGGCGCGCTGCATGACAACGAAAGCCAGACGCTCGCTTGGGCGGATGCCATGGCGCAGGTGAATGCCGAGTTGCAGGGAGCCTATTCGCTGATCGCTTCGATCGGCGGCGGCATGATCATGAATGCGAAGATCAATGCTGCAAGGGCGGTGCGCGAAGCGGGCGGCAGCGCCCTGGAGGCACGGCGCGCGGGTGAGATCGCTGCCCGGAAACAGGAAATCCTGAATGGTCGCGATACGTTCGGCTCGCAGTATTTCGGGATGTCCGACGTGGAGTTGCAGGGGCATCTCGATCAGGTCGATATCGATCAGTCGTTGCAGGACGAATGGTCGGGCCTGATCACTGAGCCGCGCCGGAGCCGTGGCGGTGGTTCTGGTCGCGGCGGCCGCGGGCGCCGGGGCGCAAAGCGCGAGCGGGCGAATGAGTTCGAGCGTGCGACGGCCGATATCCAGTCCCAGACCGAGGCCTATCAGCGCCAGGCCGAGGCCATCGCGCAGGTGACGGCGGCCGGCGGCGATTGGGAACACGCGCTGGCCGTGATCGAGGAGGAGCAGAAGCTGCTGAACGCCGCGCAGAAAGCCGGCGTCCCGATCACCGAGGAGATGAAGGCCAAGGTCAAGGAATGGGCCGAGGCGAACATCACCGCCGAAGAGACCCTGGAGCGCATCCGCACCGCCACCGAAAGGGGGACCGATACGGCGCGCGACTTCTTTGGTTCCATACTCGACGGCAAGGATGCCGCCATGCAGGCGCTGGAGCAACTGCTGGCCCAGATTGCCAAGGTCCAGTTCGCCAAAGGCATGCTCGGGTTGATCGGAAGCACATCGTGGGGCTCTACCATCATCAAAGGCATAGGGGACCTGCAATCATTCGACGGCGGCGGTGATACCGGTCCCGGCCCTCGCGCGGGTGGTCTGGATGGAAAGGGAGGCTTCCTGGCGATGATGCACCCGGATGAGACGGTGATTGATCGCACGAAGGGCCAGTCGGTCGGTGGCGGGGTGATCTTGGTTGAAATCGACAAGTCGCCCTATTTCGATGCGCGGGTGACCCAGATCGCGGATCAATCCTCAGCGAACATGGGCAAGGCCGTCAGCGCCAGCATCAAGCCCACGGTCCAGCAATACCAGGTCAACCCGAGAAAGAACCGCTGATGGCGCTCGCAGATGTTTATCCTTTGGCCTTCCTGTCCGATATTCTTCGACACCAAAGCCTGACCTTCTCTTTGCGTCGTTTCGACGAGCAGTCTGGATCAGGTGACGGGCGATTTTGGATCGCGAGGATGGCGCCGCCCCTTTGGGAGATCTCTGTGGCCTTGATTGTTCCTGGTCGCGCTTCTGCCGCCGAAATCAGCGCCAAGATACGGGCGTTGGACGGGATGCGGCGGCAGTTCCTGTTCGAGGACAAGAGCTATCGCCCCGCCTCGGGCGGCACCCCGGGCGGGTCCATCACGGTGAACAGCATCAATGCCGACCGGACGGCCATTGCGCTGGCCGGGCTGCCTGCCGGCTATCGCGTCACGGCAGGCGACCGCATGAGCATCGCGTGGGGCTCGGGCCGGTATTTCTTCGCCGAGTTCGCGGAGACGGTCACGGCCAACGGCAGCGGCGTCACGGCGCAAATCGCCATCATGCCCTACCTGCCGCAGAGCATTGCGACCGGGGCGCCGGTGGAAATGGCCCGCCCGCGCCTCAAGGCCATTGTCCCGCCGGGCGGCTTCACGCCCTTCACCGACATTCCGGGGCGCCTGTCGCAGGGCGCCTCGCTGATCCTGCTGCAAAAGACCTGAACCATGCGCACCTATGACACGAATTTCCTCGCGGCCCTGCAAGGCGCGCGCGACCAGGGCATTGCGCCGGTCTGGTTCTTCTGGATCAGGCCCAAGGACCGGACAACCGGGGCTGAGGTGCCCATGGGCTTCTGGTCGGGCGACGAGGATCTGACGCTGACGACCCCGTTGCCCGGCGGTGGGAACGAAAGCCAGCTCTACATGGGCGGCTGCAACCTCGCCATCGAGGGGCTGCAATATGTCGGCGACCTGAGCGACAACCCGGTGACCGTCACCCTGTCGCAGATCGCCGATGCGGCGCAGGAACTCGCGCGGGGAACCGATCCGCGCCTGGCCTATGTCGAGATCCACGCCACCAGCATGATCGGCGGTGCCTTCGTCAGCGCGCCGCAACTGCAATGGGTCGGCATCGTGGACGAGGGGCCGATCAGCACGCCGAGCTTCGGCGGCGATGGCGGCATCAGCTTTTCGGTGCGCTCGGAACTGATGGTGCAGCTGACCGCGACCAATCCGGCGAAGTCCTCGGACGCGCATCAGAAGCGCCGCGCGGCCGGGGATCGGTTCAGCGAATACGCCAGCACCATCGGCTCGCGCAACGTCCAGTGGTATAAGCAGGGGTGATGAGATGGAACGAACGACAGATTAGCTTGCCGCAAGCTTACCAAGGGTTAGCGAGCATCACTCTCTGAAATTCCCTTGGCGATATCATCGCTCAGTTCATATGCAGCCTTGAGGAAGAAGTGGATAAAATTGACGAGTTCGGCCACTTCTTCAACGGTACCGTCTGCGTCATGGGTAGCATCTCTGCCTAACAACCGGACTTTGTGCGCCCAGTCCGCGATAGGTTTTGTGATTATTCCTTTGGCAAGCAGATCATTTATCCTGTCAAAAATGGACTTCCCCTCTCCACCCAAGTCTTTCGTGCAGAGGTCGATCACGGTTCTGGATGTTGAAATGGGAATACTCGGGTCAAATCCTTGTTGGATCATCCGCTCTATATCAGGGACCAATCGTTGAACACGGTCTGGCCATGATGAATGGCTCTGCGGAGATTTTGGCTCAGGAAAAAGACGAAGCTCGTCCATGCTGAATCGTGAATTCGCCTTGCTGGTTGTGCCAATCTTTCGAAGTTCTTTTGTGTGGTTTATTAATTCTATCCGGGTCGCCTCGAACACGGCAAGTATCGGATAATAGCACTTTTGACAGATCAGGATGCCGGCTATTGGCAAAAGATCGTCCAATATCGGTCTGCTTCTTTGCCCTTTAGGTCATGTTGACAAATGGCGGAGCCAGAGCCTGATGCAGGCGACGTCGACGAAGCCAAGGAAGCTTTCGGCGGTTTTGTCGTAGCGGGTTGCAAGGCGGCGGCTATTTTTCAGCTTGTTGAAGCAGCGCTCGACCATGTTGCGCAGGGTGTAGATGGTCATGTCGACAGCCTTGCGCACCCTTCGGTTCCTTCGCATCGGTATCATGGGCAGGGCGTTGCGGCTCTCGATGTCTTCCCGAATTTTATCAGAGTCATAGCCCCTGTCGGCGACCAGAACTGCTGGTTGCGGCAGGTTGTCGGCCATCACCATATCATAGCCGGTGTAGTCGGAATCCTGCCCCGGCGTGATCTCGGTCCTCATCGGGAGGCCTGCGCCGTTGACGCGGAGATGGATCTTGGTCGAGAAGCCGCCTCTCGAACGGCCAAGAGCCTCTTTCGGAGTCCCCCTTTTGCGCCCGCCGCATGATGATGGGCGCGGATCACAGTGCTATCAACCATCTGGAGCTTGTCTGGCGCGATCCCAGCGTGGTTCAGCGCATCCAGGATATCCTCCCACAGTCCCGCCAAAGTCCAGCGGCGGAACTGACGGTAGACCGAGGACCACTTGCCAAACTCTTCGGGCAGATCGCGCCATGGCGCACCAGTCCTTGCGATCCAGAATATACCATTCAGAACAAGACGATGGTCCGCAGGTTTCCGCCCGTTAGGGTGCCGGACGGCACGAATGAAGCCCTCGAAGAAGGTCCACTCATCGTCGGATATCAGGTTGCGTGCCAAGTTCATCTCCCACGTAGAGATGAGCTTGAATCATAGGACGACTGCCAGAGGAATCCCTTTTGTCAACACGACCTAGGAAGGACATCTGCATGCGTACTCTTTTGATACAATTGCCTCTCTGTGTCGATAACAGCCTTAGCGGCCGCCTCGGGGAGAACTTCGCGCGGCCCGAACTCAGCAAGCTCAGCGAAGGTCGCGAGGTCAGTCTTGTTGCAATGGGGGCAAACTATGGAGGCAGTTAGCATGAATGAATCACCGAATCGCTCTTGGTACGTGTCGTCTGATACTATCCGCGCGGTAATCGAGAGTCATGCTGCCAACCGAATCGTGCTGGAGGTTGCAATGCTGGACTTTGTTGCGCATGCCGACCCTCGCTCGGTGGTTCTGGGGCTAGTTGATTATATTTTAACAGAACGCAAAGCGCAGGTGTAACGCACCAACAGAGTGACAGCGTTTTCATGCTTTTGAGGTATTCATGACCCAGACCCTCATGCGCTTGCCTGACTGGCGGGCTCGCTTCGCCGCCGAGATGGACCGCCAGCGCCGCGACCCTTTCACCTGGGGCTCGCAGGATTGCGCCCTGGGCCTTGCTGCCGGGGCCGTGCTGGCTGTCACCGGACAGGATATCGCCCAGCCCTGGCGCGGGCGCTATGTCAGCCCGTCCGGGGCAAGACGCGCGCTGCACAAGGCCGGATTTGCCGCTCTGGCCGATCTGGTCGCCTCGTTGCTGCCGGAAGTCCCGCCCGCCTTCGCGGATGTGGGCGATATCGGCGTGATCGAGGCGGATGGCCCCCTGAAACAGGCCCTGTGCGTCGTGGATGCCTCGGGCCTGATCGTCCTCACCGAAGCCGGCCACGGCCGCCGCCCGCGCGAAGACATGATCCGGGCCTTCAAAGTCGGATAAGACATGCTGAAAATTCTGTTTCTTGCGGTGATGGTCGCCACCATCGCCGGGCCTGCACATGCCGGGCCGGTCATGGCTGCGGTCGCCTGGGTCGGCGCCACGCTCAAGGCGGGCGGCATCGCGGCTGCCCTGCTGCGCGTGGCCATTGGCCTGGGCGCGAACCTGCTGTCCTCGGCCATCGCCAAGGCGGTGGCGGACAAGCCCAAGGTCGACGTGCAGTTCGATGTGGATTTCGGCGACGACACGCCGCTGACCTTTGTCGTCGGCGACTACGCCACGGCCGGCAAGCTGAAATACGTCGCCGGCTGGGGCAAGAACCGCCGCTTCGTCACCGAGGTCATCGAGGTCTCCTGCCTGCCGCAAGGCTATGGCGGGATCTGGGTCGGTGACGAGGCCGGCACGCCGAACGGCCTGCGAGCCTATGCAACCGGAACATTCCAGCCGGGCCAGCAGTCGGGCTGGGCGGAGGCCGCCACCGTCCCCGGTGGCTCCATCGACATGGGCATGGTGCTGACCAACCTGTCGGATGACGGCAACCGGATCTGCGTCAAATGGGTGGATGGCACCCAGGCCGCTGCCGATCCTTTCCTGACATGGGCCTTCGGGTCTGCCGAGGACTATCCCTGGACCTCGGCCATGATCGGCACCGGCAAGGCCTATGCCATCGTCACCACGCGCTACGATTCGGACTCGCTGACCAGCAAGCCCAGCTACCTGTTCCAGCCGGCACCGCTGCCGATGTATGACCCGCGCAAGGACAGCACGGCCGGCGGCTCGGGCGCGCATCGCTGGGGCAACCGCGCGACCTATGAGGCCACGCGCAACCCGGCGGTCATCGCCTACAACATCGCGCGCGGCATCTATTTCGGAAGCGAATGGATCTTCGGCGGCCGCAACCTGCCGGCCTGGCGGCTGCCGCTGGCCGAGTGGTTCGCGGCCATGAACGCCTGCGACGCGACCGTAAACCTTGCGGGTGGCGGCACGGAACCGGCGTTCCGCTGCGGCTTGCAGATCAGCGCCGACATGACGCCCGCCGACGTGCTGGAGGAAATCGGCCGCGCGGCGAACATGCGCTTCGCCGAGGTCGGCGGCATGCTGAAACCCATCGTCGGCCTGCCCGGCGCCGCGGTTTTCGCCTTCACCGACGAGTCGATCCTGATCACCGAGGGACAGAGCTACAAGCCGTTCAACGGCCTGGGCGAGACCTACAACGCCCTCTCGGCGACCTATCCCGAGCCGGCCGAGAAGTGGTCGACCAAGGACGCGCCGGAATACATCGACACCGCCGCCACGGCTGCGGACGGCGGGCGCTACCTGCCGACCTCGCTCAGCTATCCGGCGGCGCCCTACCGCCGGCAGGTCCAGCGCCTGATGCGCGCCCAGATGCGGGACTACCGCCGCATGCGGCTGCATCAGTTCTACCTGCCGCCCGAGGCCTATGCCCTGGAACCGCTGGTGGACATGGTGTCCTGGTCGAGCGAGCGGAATGGCTATCTCAACAAGCTGTTCCTGGTGGAGACGGTCGACAAGATGCCCGGCATGAACGTGCTGGTCACGCTGCGCGAGGTCGATCCGAGCGATTACGACTGGTCGAGCGATTTCGAACTGCCGACCACGGTGGTGACGCCGGTCGTGGTGCGGCCGTGGACGCAGGCCATCACCGGCTTTGCGGTCGCCGCCGAGACCATCACCGACACCGCCAGCAGGGGCCGCGCCCCCGCGATCCGGGTTTCGTGCTCGGGCGACGAGATGGGCGTGACCCATATCCAGATCCAAGTGCGCAAGAACGGCGCGACCGACCCCTATCTGGACGTGCAGCGCCCGTTCAACGAACCCTTTGCCTGGCGCATCCTCGATGTGGTGCAGCGGACCACCTATCAGGTGCGGGCGCGGCTGGTCTCGAACCTGACGCCCAAGAGCAGCTGGACCGCATGGACCAACGTCACCACCCCGGCCATCTATCTCGATGACGGGGATTTCGTCGGCGGCGTGACCGGGCTGTTCACCAGCGCGGGGCTGAAAGCCACCCGGATCATCGCCAACCTGTCGGTGCCGGGCAACGTGGTCGGGGAACTGGCCTGGTGCACCGCCGACAGCCGGCTCTATCGCTGGAACGGTTCGGCCTGGATCCACTTCATCCAGGAGAGCGTGCAGGGCATTCTCGATGAGACCGCCTTCGCGACCAACATCCGGGTGCCCAAGGTATCGGCCACGCTGCCGACCACCGGCAACCGGGTCGGCGATATGATCTATCGCACCACCGATGCCACGATCTATCGCTGGACGGGAAGTGCATGGTCGGCCGAGGTCGCAGCGACCCAGATCGTCGGCAAGTTGATCGCCGGCCAGATCGCGGCAGGCGCCATCGGCACCGAACAGCTGGCGGCGCAGGCGGTGACGGCGTGGCATCTACTGGTGTCGGATTTCACCAACCTGGTGCCCGATGCCAACATCGCCGACGAACGCGCATGGACCAACCTGGGCGGGTGGACGATCCAGAACAGCGGGCCGGCCTTCACCGGCGAGAAATGGACCTTCGCGGACGTGTCGGCCGGCGAGACCGGCAACTTCATGTCGGGCTACTGGACGGTCGAGGCGGGGGCCGAGTATTTCGCCAGCATTCAGGCGAGATGCAACGGCGCCGGCCAGTCGATCCTGCTGACGGCGCAGCTGCAATGGCGCCGCACGGATGGTTCGTTCATCGGCTACTCGGTGCTGCGGATACCGGCGCAGGGGGCCATCCCTGCCACCGTCACCACCTACAGCGGCTCCTTCGTCGCGCCGGCCGAGGCGACCAGCTGCCGTTTCATCTGGACGGTGGCGGCGCCCTCGACCGGGCGGGCCTATGTCGGCTCGCCCATCGTGCGGCGCAAGGCGAACGGCGAACTGATCGTGGACGGGACGCTCAAGGCCCGGCACATCGAGTTCGAGACCCTGACCGGCGGTTTGATGGCGCCTGCGGGTATCATTACCAAGGCGGCGCAGATCGAGAACTCGGTGATCAAGAACGCGCATATCGAAGACGCGACGATTACCCGGCTGAAGATCGGTGCACACCAGCTCTATGTGCCCTATTCCTGGGCGCTTGGCGGCGATGTCACCATCACCACCGCCAATCCCAAGAGCAACCCTGTGCTGGTCATGGATCGCACCGTCCCCGACTTCGAGGGCGGCGGCTACATGGTGGCGTTCACCTGCTTCGTGCGGGGCGGCGACTCCTGGGGGACCGCCTACATGGAGCTGGACGGGGTCAAGCAGCCGACCCAGCGCTTTGGTGTTCGGACCTCGCTCAACAGCAACGCGCGCTATTCCATCCCGGTCCAGCTGTTCGGATCGGCGAATGGGACCGGGTCCACGAACATCAAGATCTACTTCTACAACTCGCACTGGGACAGCGACGACTACGGGTCGAACGACTTCACGATTTCGAACCGTCGCATCACCCTGTCAGGGACAAGACGATGACCCAATATGCCAGCATCGACCCGTTCAGCGGCGAGGTCGGAATTTCCTCGACCCCGCCGGCCGCCGAGACGTTCTACGAGGTCCCGGACGGCACGGAGCCGGATGACATCTACATCGCGGGGGGCGAGGTGCATTTCTTCCCGCCTCGCCCCGCGCTCTACTTCACCTTCGACTATGAGGCCGGCCTGTGGATCGACCCGCGCACGCCGGCCGAATATGCCGCCTATGTGCTGGAGATCCGACAGGCCGCCCGCGCGCCGAAGATCGACTTCCTGCGCGCCCTGGTGCTGGGCGGCGCCTTCTCGGATTCGGATATCGTTGACCTCGCGGTCGGGTATCTGCCGGCCTCGGTCAAGTCGGCGCTGAACACGCTGACCCCGGCCGAGGTGCTGGACCTGCAACTTGCCTGGGTGTCCTCGACCGATGTCGGGCGGATGGACCCGCTGATCACCCACGTGGCTGCGGCGATGGGCACCAGCGCCGAGGATCTGGACGCGCTGTTCGGCATCGCGCTCGACCCGCCACCCGCCGAATAGTCCGGCGCCCTATCCGTTGGCAGCCGGCCAGGTTCAGACTTCTCTATGTGAGGACGCATGACGCTCATCGAGCACAGGCGCGGATCGCGCAATGTTTATCATTTCGACCTGATCGACGATCACGACCAGATCGTAGACTCTACCGGCGTGACCGGGGAGCTAAGAGTTTTCGTTCAAGAAACCTGCATCGCATTGTCGATCGACGAAGGCATGGATGTCGATCTCCAGCCGTTAAGCGCCGCGGCTGGTGATTACGTGGCTTCGCTTTACCTCGATTGGGGGAGCGGCATGAGCTTTGAAGGCGAATTGATGATCCGCATTTCGGAGGGTTGCTGAATGGCAAAGATCGTGAAGATTCGCGTTTCGAAGCGCGGCCCTCCCGGCGCCCCGGGCGGCGGCATCACCTGGTCGACGCTGACCGGGAAGCCCGCCACCTTTCCGCCCGCGACCCATGAACATGCGATTGCCGAGATTGCCGGCCTGCCCGAAGCCCTGGCGGCTGCGGGCGGCTCGCCGAGCTGGGATGCGGTGACCGGCAAGCCGGCCGTGTTCCCGCCCGCCGCGCACCAGCACCCCTGGTCGGACCTAACCGGCATTCCGGCGACCTTCGCGCCGGCCGCCCATACCCACCCGTGGGCCGATATCACCGGCAAGCCCAGCACCTATGCCCCCGCCGCGCATGCCCATGCGATCGGTGACGTGACCGGGTTGCAGACGGCCCTTGATGGAAAGTCCGCGACCGGCCACACGCACGCATGGACGGAAATCACCGGCCGGCCGTCCACCTTCACGCCTTCCGTCCACAGCCATGGCATCGCCGACGTGTCGGGGCTGCAAGCCGTGCTCGACGGCAAGGCCTCGACCTCGACCGTCTGGACGCTGGAGCAGATCCAGGACGCCATCGCCGCCATGTTCCAGGGCGGCACGCACACCAACGCCAGCGTCAGCTATGACGACGCGGCCGGCACGCTGAGCCTGACCGCCTCGGGCGGCGGCGGGGGCGGCTCCCTGACCCAGGAGCAGGTCGAGGACATGGTCGGCAACCTGGTCGTGCAGGGCACCGGCATTTCGGTGGTCTACGACGACCCGAACAATGTCCTGACCATCGCACTCACGGGCGAGAGCTACACCACGGCCGAGAAGGCCAAGCTCGCGGGCATCGCGGCCGGGGCGACCGTGAACGCCACCGACGCTGCGCTGCGCGACCGGGCGAGCCATACCGGGACGCAGGCCATCGCCACCGTGACGGGATTGCAGGCGGCGCTCGACGCCAAGCTGGAGGGCGCGCTGGTCTCGACCTTCGCCCGCACGCTGTTGGACGATGCCGATGCGCCGGCCATGCGCACGACGCTGGGCCTGGGCACGCTGGCGACGCTGGCCTCGGTCGGCACGTCACAGCTGGCCAACTCGGGTGTCACCAACCAGAAGCTGGCGAACATGGCGACCCTGACGCTCAAGGGCAATGCGGGCGGATCTGCCGCCGCGCCCTCGGATCTGACCGTGGCGCAGGTCAAGACGATGCTGGCGATGGGCACCGCCGACATCTCGGGCCTAACCGCGGCGCTGGCGGGCAAGTCGGACACCGGCCACACCCACGCCTGGGGCGACATCACGGGCAAGCCGACCACCTTCGCACCCTCGGCGCACAGCCACGCGATCAGCGACACCACCGGCTTGCAGGCGGCGCTCGATGGCAAGGTCAACGGCTCTGTCACGATCTGGACCGGGACGCAGGCGGCCTATGACGCCATCCCCAGCAAGTCCCCCACGACCCTCTATTTCACCACGGGCTGACCCATGCCGATCATGCTAGGAACGACCCCGCTGGCGCTGGCCGTCGGCGGGGATGCCGTCGCGCGCGCCTATCTCGGCTCGACGCTGGTCTATGAGGCGGCGCCGGCCGGGCGCGTGCCCATCGCCGACACCGACACCATTCTGTTCGCGGGGCACAGCTTCGTGCAGACCGCCTATGGTATGCCGGTGGGCGAAGAAGCGGAACCCTTCGGCGGCGTGCTCCAGACGGATTGGCTCGGCACCACGCTGTCGGACTATGCCGGCTATGCCTCGATGGCGACGATCCGCGCGCTGGACGGCCACCTTCTGAACGATAGCTGGGACGCGGCCATCATCGCCGAGTTCACCAACCCGTTCGGCCCGGGCTTCGCGGACTTCGACAGCGAACAGGGCCGCGAAACCCTGCAGAACGCCTATTGGGATGCGATGGACGCCCAGCGGGCCGGCGGCGAGCTGATCATCCAGGACATCTGGCCGCCGCAGGGGCGCTATGACCTCTATGCCAATGCGACCGGCTTTTCGCAGGGCCTGCGCGAATGGCTGGAGGCGCACACCGGCCGCCCGGTCTGGATCATCCCGGCCTTTCCCTTTGTCGAGGCGATGCGCGCTGAATACGGCGATGCGATCTATGGCGACGGCCTGCACCTGGTCCGGGGCAACAGTCCCTATCCGCGCGGCATGTCCTATCTGGTCTACAGCTTCCTGACCCAGCAGCGCTGCCCCTTCGTGCGCACAGGCGACGAGGCCATCGACCAGATGGCCTGGGATACCCTGCTGGCCTATGAATGCGCCGGCATGGGCGGCTCGATCCGCTACACCTCGACGCTGCCGGCGACCGATCCGCTGCCCAGCCCGGAACCGCTGCCGGGGCAACACCCGCTGCAAGCCTATTATGACAGCGCGACAATTCTGATCCACCATTCGACAGATGGCGCGGCGCCGGCCGGCGGGCCGGTCACGGCTCTCGCCAACCAGGGCGGTGCGGGGGCAATGTTCGATGCGACGGTGTCGGGGTCGGCAATCCCGCTCTCCGGTCGTTATCTGGAAATGTCCGCCTCGGCCGGCATGCCGACCATGGCGGCGCCGGCAGACCTGATCGGCGTGCGGCTGATGTGGGTCATGCAGATTGGCACCTACGTCAACGGGACGCGCGTCTTCGGTGGCGCGGTATCGTCGCCCTACGGCTTCGAGGTGCGCATCAACAGCAATGCCTCGGGCCAGCTCGCGCAGCTGTGGAGCAACGCGAGCGGAACCGGGGCAAGCGTCAACCTTGGCACTCGCGCCACCTGGCCGACGACGCCCATGCTGGTCGAGGTCGAGGTCAGCGCCAGTGCTGCGACCATCTACATCAATGGCGTTTCCAGCGGTTCGGGCTCGCACGCATGGGCGCAGTTCCTGGTCGAGAATCTCGGCAAGGGCCAAGTCTCCGGCGCCGTGCCGCTGGAGGGTCTGATGGGCGATGTTCTTGGCGTCGTCACGGGCCGGGGAGACACGGTAGCGGCCGTCGCTGCGGCCCGGGCCTATCTCGATGACCGCTTTGCACTGGGGTTGGCATGATCCGCGAGCTTCTGACCCCCGAGGCGCAACGCGACCCCTATGCTTGGGCCTCGGTGTTGCTGGCACATGCCGCGCTCGGGGCGGCCGGCTGGGCGGCAATTGGCTGGTGGGCGGTGCTGGTCTATGTCGCCTTCGAGGTGGCGCAGGCTGTGGCTGCCCGCCGTCTCTATGCCTGGGACAGCATTCTGGACGCCTGCGGGTTCACCTGTGGCGCCCTGCTGGCTCGTGGGCTCTGGTCGCATGACGCGCGGCTCACGGGTGCCGGCATCGCTGTCGCCGCCTGCATTGCAATCGCCGGATGGAAGGCCCGGGCATGAACGAGATCAAGGAATACCTCGCGATTATCGTCGCCGCCGTCTCGGCTATCGGCTGGCTCTTCCGACTTGAAGGCCGGGTGAACAGCAACTCCAAGGAGATTATGCGACTTGAACGCCAGATCCATGACGACCGTGCCGAGGCGCGCGCCAACCGGGCCGAGCAGAACGAGATCCTGCGCGAGATGCAGCGGGATATCAAGCTGCTGCTGGGTCGCGGCGCGGTCCAGCACTTCACCGACCGGACGATACCGCCGAGGTGATGCGGACGGCCAGATCGCTCGCCAGCGCTTCGAGTGCGGCGATGGTCGCGTCGGCCGGCTTCAACCCCATATGACCGCCTCTGGCGTGGGCGGTTTCCGGGCTTGACGTGGAATCCATGGTCTGATTCACTAGATGTGCGGGGGCGCCGGGGCCTTGGTGCAACATGCAGTAGTCATGTAGCGGGTGGGGGGACGGTTGGACATCGGATTCCAGCCTATCGCGTCTCATCAACACAAGCCGGGACCCGCACTCTATCTCTGGAACTCATATCCATAGAATTCGAAAATCTCCCTCTGGCTCGAGGAAAGGCCAATCTGGTCAATCTTGTGGGGCTGGAGGACGAGTCCGACGTCGACCACCTGCTTGGATGCTCTCGCCATAATGGGGTTCAGCGCCTTGGCGCAGCATGTGCTCCATCTGGGGGAACTTGTCTCGACCGCCTGATAGAACGCACTTGCCGCTATATCGGCCAATTGCAACCCCGCATGCATATAATGGGGGACATAGTCGACAAGGTTGAATCGCAGAGTTTCGAATTTGATCTCGTGCTTTGCGAGAAGCGGTTTCCCCTTTGATTTCAGGTAGACCCAATACGCCTTGGTCTGGCCATACGAGTGACCGCCTCGAGCGCTGAACAGAACCTTAATTACTCCTGCCCTACCAAAGCGCCGCATGGAGTTTTCCAAACAATAGGCCGTCGCACGTTCCATGAGGATGCGCGTGACCCAGTTGTAAAACCACTGCTTTCCTCCGGCCTGAGCCGCCCTCTCGTTGCGGTAGCCTCTCATGTTCTTTTTGTTCGAACAGACGCTGAACACGCGAGCATCTAAGCGCGCAAGAATTTCTGATGCTCGTAACTGCTTGATCGGGCTTAGCTTTCGGAAGTGGAGTGTGCTTCCCTGAAAGCTCGCAATATCGGTCCGAATGTCGTCAAGCCACTCCCTGCATTTTGCCTCATCCTCGGCTCGAACGAGAACCCCGGAGAGTACGAGCCACTCAGTCGACCCGTCCGCGTCAATAGGCTTTACCTTGGTCAGGCCGTCGTCGCCCGCCTCATCAATAAATAGAACATAGTCGTACTCGATGTCGCTCATCTGGTGATCAGATGCGCGCCATTTGAGATTCGTCAAGGCCCACCCATCCGCCCCGCCACCGCGCGGGTCTTTTTTCATGAGGAAAAGATGAGAAACCCATTCGCCGCGCTGTTCGCGTGGCTCTCCGACGTGCTCAGCTCCAAGGTCAATGCGAAGAAGGCGGCCGGCGCGACCGGCGCGGCCGGGGTCATCGCCGCCGCTGCCATCTTCATCGGACCCTGGGAAGGCGAGCGCACCGAGGCCTACCTTGACCGCATTGCCAAGCCCCCGGTCTGGACCGTCTGCTACGGCGAGACGCGCGGCGTGAAGGCTGGCGACCGCTACACCAGCGCACAATGCACCGACATGCTGATGGCGGCGCTTGCGACCTATCGCGACGGCCTGACCCGGTGCATCCCGGCGCTGCCGCAGCAGCCCGAGGGCGTGCAGGTGGCGCTGGTGTCCTGGTCCTACAACGTCGGGACGGGCGCGGCCTGCGGCTCGACCCTCGCGAAGAAAGCCAATGCCGGCGACTGGCAGGGCGCCTGCAACCAGCTCCCGCGCTGGGACAAGGCCGGCGGCAAGCCCGTCAAGGGCCTGGCCAACCGGCGCGCGGCTGAAACGAAACTCTGCCTCAATGCACTGAAAGGACAGTGACCATGCTCAAGGGAGCCCTCGCGCTAGTGCTGCGCCAAGTTCTGCTCGTCTTTGCCGGGATGCTGGCATCGGCCGGCATCATCACCGCGACTGCCGATCTCGGCTATTACTGCTTCGACACCCGCTTTGTCGCCGATGCGACGGCGACGGCACTCATGCTGTTCCTCGGCGGGGGAGCCTCGGCCGGCGCAAGCATGCTCTGGCGGATCTGGGCCAAGAAGGGCGGCGGCGTCACCTGACCGCTGAAACGACATCGGGCCGGCCGCACCACACAGCCCGCCCGATCAGGTCGGGGCAACCACAAACCAATTACCGCCACGAAAAAGGACTACTCGCCACCGACCCCTGCAATCTGCACGAGAGCTTCCGCGAGGTGAAGTTGCCCTTTTGGTCAACCTTGCTCGGACCCGTATAGGTTGCGCAGTTGCTGCTTCTCTCATGCTGTGGTTA
This sequence comes from Paracoccus sp. N5, assembly GCF_000371965.1. Lineage (NCBI taxonomy): Bacteria > Pseudomonadati > Pseudomonadota > Alphaproteobacteria > Rhodobacterales > Paracoccaceae > Paracoccus > Paracoccus sp. N5. The sequence goes on from NZ_AQUO01000001.1 coordinate 2,295,610, forward strand.
TATCGGGTCGGCAGCCGAGCGCGCGCTGCCTCTTGTGCTACTGTTAAACCCACCACGAAGACCGCCCCTCGGCTCACACCGGGGGGCGGCTTTTTGCGTTTCAAAGATTTGATCGAGCCTGTGCGTCAGATAGGGTCCGGGTGATGGCACAGTCGCACTCACCCGTCCTTACGGACAGCCGTTAATAATCGTTGACAACTTTAACGTGCAATCCTTAAGCACCGCAGACAGCGCGTTCGGTATCAACCTGACTTCGCCCAACCTCTGACATTGGGAATTTCCATGCCTGTCTACACGCTTAATGTTTTCTCTAACGCGGCCATCGGCCAACCCAACTGGTTCCTCGGTGGAGCCCAGAATCTCGCTGTAAGCGCTGTGGATGTCATGCAGATTCAGGACAACGACCCGGTCCTGCAAGACGAAAGCAACAGTCCCGAAGAATCTCTGGACCTTGATGGTGAGCAGGTTCTGGCCGCGGCTCTTGGCCTCGGATCCGCTGGGCAGGTTGTCCGGAGCGTCTTCAAGCAGACGATTGTCAACTCGACCACCGGCGAAACCGGCACTGCCTACACCATCCGGATCTACTCCGGCACATCCAACGAGAACCTTGGTGGACAGGTCGGCGACTACTACTGGGCGTCGACCATCAAGGTCAGCGCCGGGGATGTCGTCTCGCTGAGTTCGACCGGCGATAACGACTACAACGGCACTGTCGACTACAGCACTCTGGTGGCCTGCTTCACGCGCGGCACCGCCATCCGCACGCCTCGTGGCGAAGAACTGATCGAGACGCTGAGCGTCGGTGACATGGTGCTCACGCAGGACCATGGCCAGCAGGCCGTGCGTTGGATCGGTTCGACGCTGGTGACGGCTGATCGCCTGCAAGCGCAGCCGCACCTGCGCCCGATCCGCATCAAAGCCGGCGCGCTCGGCAAGGCGATTCCGAGCACCGACCTCCTCGTATCGCCGCAGCACCGGATCCTTGTCCGCTCCCGGATCGCACAGCGCATGTTCGGAGTGAACGAGGTTCTGGTCGCGGCCAAGCAACTTGTCGCAATCGACGGTATCGACGTAGCCGATGATGTCGCGGAGGTCGAATACTTCCACATCCTGTTCGACCAGCACGAAGTCGTCGTCTCCAATGGAGCCGAGAGCGAGTCTCTCTATACCGGCACCGAGGCCCTGAAATCGGTGGGCGTCGCCGCACGCGAGGAAATCCTGGCGCTGTTCCCGGAGTTTGCGCAGGAAGACTATATGCCGGTGGCTGCGAGAGAGCTTTCGTCGGGTCGGCAGGGCCGGACGATGGCGGCCCGCCACGCGCAGAACCGCCAAGCGCTTGTTGCCTGATCGAAGATCTGCAGCTTCCTCGGGCCGAGTTGGCTCGGGGAGGCTACCATCTCGGCTCCATGGCTCACAAGCGAGTTGCACAAGAGCGGCCTAGCAATGCGCCGTAACAAAGGGTAATCAAGCAGAGCGTGTTGGCCTTTGTTACTTTTGCATACTGGCGCGGGCTCGTATGGCTATCAACTTGTTTTTTCTGTTGATGTGTCGCGGAACCCTGCCGGTGCGCAGGTCAGCCGCCCCTCACCCTCTCCGCCGCCTCCCTGAACACCTCGGCCACCGCCGGATGCGCACGCTCGGCCTGGTCCAAGAGCGCCCGTGCTGCCTCTGCCTGGCCAAGCGGCGTCGTCAGCAGCACTGACCCCATGTTCACCAGCACGTCCAGCAGCGCGGCGCGCAGGGCGTCCTCGGTGTCCTTGGCGGCGGGGTCGTGGTCTGGCATGGCGATTCTCTCTTGAGCCCGAGCAACTATCAGTCATCCTACGCAAGACGCTAGATGCGCAAAGTAGATGACGACCGATGGCTGTAGATGATCGTCGGCCTTATGCTCCTGAGACGCTTGCGGAACGATGGATCGGGAGGCGGCTTTTTTCTTTCAGGTCACGACAATCTCTTCCGACCGAGCGGGGCTGTCACCTGAGGGTCGGCGGGCGCCACCACACGCCCGCCTCTCCCTCTTCATAGCGCGCCGGGCGCGGCCCTGCGTCACATACCTGACACAGCGGGCCAAACGACCGAAGGAGGAACTGCGCTTGTGAACCCTGAAAACATCATCCGGCGCGCTCGCCATCATCAACACGCTCGGCTATCTCGCCGTGATCTGGGCCTTTCGAGCCAGCTTTCGCGAACTGAACAGTGCGACATGGTGGTTCGCCATGGGGTTCGCCATCCTTGCTGGCGCCATCATCGCCCGCGGCCTCTACTGGGATGTGTCGCTGCCTCTGATGCGGCTCTGGGTTCCGGATTTCGCCGCGTCCTGGTCCGAGGCCACCCGGGGCCGGCTGATCAACATCGTGTTCAGCGCCATGAAGATGGTGGCGTTCTTCTGCGCCCTGAAATGCCGTCAGAAGATGATTCCAGAGGAGGAGCGGTCTCGCTGGCCATGGTGGCGCGCATGGCTGCATCCGACGAAGATCCGTCTTCTGCCGCGGTGGTGATCAGCAGCGCATGTAGAGCCCGGGCAGATCATCAAAGACCGGCAGACACTGTGACATGGCCGCGCGGGCCGCGCTCTTAAGAGTGCTCTGATGCCTGCGCTTGGCTCAAGAGGAACGATCTTATATCGGCTGGATCGACGGGGCGAAGGGGAATGCCCTTAGCAACCGACCAATCGAACATCGAGCGGTCCCCTTTCGTGGAATAGCCCATCGTCCAGCCGTCGAATGCCCGGACGAGGATCGGCCGGCGCTCCAGGACCTCGATCATGGTGTGCCGGCTGTCGGCCAGGATACGTCCTAGGAGCGCGTTAGCGGCGTCGGCCAGCCCTTCGAAAACCTGAAAGAACACGTCGTCCTCGCGGTGGAGGAAGCCGCTGATGCCGAGCCGTGCGTTGCTCGCCCTCGCCTGCTCGATCATCTCTGTTTCAGCGCGGCTGTGCTGCTTCAGCTTGGCCACACTCCGGTACAGCACCGTGATCAATCCCTGGTTCATGGCCGCCTTCGCAAGATGAGAAGCTCATCCGGCGAGGTCTAGCCCGAAATCTTCGAATTATTCAACGCCAATCCGCCCCGCCACCGCGCGGGGCTTTTTCATTGGAGAAACCTATGTATCCAGCTGGGTTCAAGGGCCGCGCGACGCGGCTCACCGATATCGATGTGCCGCGCGTCGGCCGCCTGATCGAAGTCGGCGAGGACGAGGTCCGCGCCGTGATCGAGGTTGAAACTTCGGGCGGGGGCTTCGACAGCCAGGGCCGACCCAAGATGCTGTTCGAGCCGCATGTGTTTTGGCGCGAGCTGGGCGAGGGGCCGAAGCGCACCACGGCTGTCTCGACCGGGCTGGCCTATCCGAAATGGGGCGCCGCTTCCTATCCCAAGGACAGCTATCCGCGCCTGGCGCTGGCGATCAAGATCGACGCCAATGCGGCGCTGCGCTCGGCCAGTTGGGGCCTCGGGCAGATCATGGGCTTCAACCACCGTGCGGCCGGCTTTGCCTCGGCCGGCGACATGGTCGAGGCTTTCTGCCACAGCGAGACCGCCGGCCTAGAGGCAATGATCCGGTTCATCGAAAGCGAGGGGCTGGACGACGAGATGCGGCGGCACGAATGGGCGGCGTTCGCCCGCGGCTACAATGGCGCCGGCTATGTCACGCATGGTTATCACACCAAGCTGGCCGCCGCCTTCAAGCGCTGGCAGGCAATTCCCGACACCTTGGCCCCGAACCAGCCGAAGATCGGTCTCGGCTCGCGCGGCGAGCCCGTGCGTCAGGCGCAGCTCCAGCTGCTGGCGCTGGGGTTCGACCCGCGCGGTGTCGACGGGATTTACGGGCGGGACACCCGAGCCGCCGCCATCGCCTTCCAGAAAACCGCCGGCCTCAAGCAGGACGGCATCATTGGCCCAATCACCTGGGCCGCTCTCGACAAAGGACAGTGACCATGCAGACCATCATCAATGCGGCCATGCCGCACGTCCTCGAACTGCTCGGCCTGGTGCTGACGGGCATCATCGGCTGGGCCGCCGCTGCCGCGCGCCGCAAATGGGGCATCGAGATCGAGGCCAAGCACCGCGAGGCGCTGCAATCCGCGCTGCTAAACGGCGCGCGGCTCGCGCTGCGGCACGAACTGGACGGCAAGGCGGCCATCGACCTGATCCTCAGCTACATCCGCCAGAGCGTACCGGATGCCATCGGCAATCTCGGGGCGTCCCATGAGGTGCTGACCGACCTGGCCAAGGCAAAGCTCGAGCAGGTCGCGGCGGAGAAGGTCAAGGACGTGACCGGCAGCGCAGTGGATGCGCTGACCGAGGCACTCCGCCGGGCCGGTGCCAAGGTATGATTGCCTGGCTCATGGTCGCGGCCGGGCTGGCGGCGTGGTCGGTGATCGGGCTGCAGTCCGCTGGGCTCTGGATCACGGCTCCCGAATAAAAACGCCGGCGGCCGTCAGAGCGGCCACGAAATCCGCCCGCGCCCGCTCGGGATCGGCGGTGCCGCGGTCGAGGCCGAGGCAGGCCAGCACGGCCAGCTGGTAGTCGGGGTCGCCTTGGTCGCAATGCGCCAGCAGCGCGGCGCCCATGCCGCGCGCGTCGGTCACGGTCCGGAACCGCCCGATATCCTCCTCATAGGTGACTGGCCTGATCGTTTTCGTACTCGGCATCTCGCCACCTCGCATTGCTGACGCCTCGCAACCCACCGCGCGCGGGATTGTTCCGCTTGCCCCCGTCCCGGTTCGCCGGGGCGGGGGCCATTTTGCGTTTCGGCGTGATGGGAATCGACTCTAGGATTCCATTGGCGTAATTTGTTCCTTCTCTGTTCCAATGGAGGCGCCCATGATCAGCAATTCCCCCCTGATGTTCGGGCAGCAGCGGCAGGTTTCCGAAGCGGCTGCTGTCGCGGCCGAGGAAGCAATGCGCGACGCCGCCTGGGCGATTGCCGATGGTGTCGCCCGGGCCGACTGGGGGTCAGTCGCCCAACAGATGGCGCCCGACGAACGTGCCGCTGCTGTCGAGCGCATCAACCGCCTGATGGATGCCGCCGCGCGCCTGGCGGGCCAATCCACGCGGGACGACTGGTCGCGGGAGATGATCGACGCCCGCGCGCTGGCACAGGATAGCTGATATGTGCGGACGCTTCGTGGACCCGAACCTGCGCGGGACGGATTTCGAGATCTCGCAGACGCGGATCGATCCGATGCCGCGCCGCTACAACATCAAGCCGACGCAGGACGTGCTGGTGGTGACCAAGCACGCCCCGCAAGGCGAAATGGCGCGCTGGTGGCTGGTGCCATCCTGGCACAAGGGCGAGCTGAGGGACTGGAAGGCCGCCACCTTCAACGCCCGGATCGAGGACGCCGCGACCAAACCGACCTTTCGCGGGCCGTGGCGCTATGGCCGCTGCCTGATCCCGACCGCCGGCTATTACGAGTGGACCGGCGAGAAGGGCAGCAAGCAGCCGCACTTCATCACCGGGGCGGGCAACGAGGAGACCCTGTGGTTCGCCGGCCTGGCCTCGCGCTGGAATGGCGTGCTGACCTGCACCATCGTCACCCGGCCGGCCAATGCCACCGTGGCCGACATCCATACCCGCATGCCGGTGATCCTGAACGCTGAGGAGCGAGACGCATGGATGGCCGGCAGCGATGATCCCGAGATCGGCGCTGGCGTCCAGCTGCGGCACCACCCCGTCGCCAAGTTCGGCGCGGCCAGCGACGGACCGGAGCTGATCGAGCCCGAGGCTGCCGCCTGAGGCTGAGACGTGATCGCATGACGACTCGCATTTATGTTCTTGTTGTGTTCTCATTAGTAGCTGCGAGAATCATAGGAGAGCCACGCCATGGGCGCATCGATGATAGATGCCACCTGTCGACCGCTTGCGTTTGATGCGACTGAAGAGGATCTGATCGCCGAAGAGCTGCGGGCTGTCATTCCGGGCTGCCAGGTGCAGGAGGTCCGCCAGATCGGCCGGGGCCGCTGGGTGGCCGACATCATCAAGCTCGGGAAAAGCGCCGCCGAGATCGAGTGCATCAGGACCGAGGCTGTCGATGATACCTACCTGGCGGTTAAGGTTTTGGGCTATCCGCCGCTGGAAGCGTAGGCGTAGCGCGGTTCTATGGTTCGTCACCGCCTGCTTTTCGAGCCAGGGACAACGCATATCATCGTGACGTGTTGGCGCTGCAAGGATCGGCCGATCACCTTCTATCCTCGGGATTTGCCCGCCGGGATTACTGAGCTGGAATTCTGCCGCCGCGCTCGCTGCAAGGTCTGCGGTTGTGATCAGCCCTATATCAGTCGGCTTCCTGAGCCGATTAATCCGTACGCGAAAAGTCTTTCCCAAAATGACGGCCGCTGACGGTTTGAAAACCTCTCGTAACCTATTGAAGTCCTGTGGGACAAAGGGCACGAGGTTTGCAGATTAGTGGAGCCGTGCCAACAAAATGGCATGGTTTTGGGTACCGTAGGCCGGAGGTTCGAATCCTCTCGCCCCGACCATCCCGCGCAGGGCTCGCCCGGCTTGCCACGCCGGCGGCTTTCGCCCTCGCTCTTGCCCAAAAAGCCAGCGTGACTTTCCTGCACCAGGTGCGATTCATGTTCCATGTGCCGCGATTTGTTTTCGAAGCGTCACCTTTCTCTGGTCGAAGGTATTTGATGAGTCTGTGAGGTTGCCATGAACGCCTGGTGGAGCGTTTCCGTCTGCATCAACCGCAGCCTGGGAGGAAAGCCATCCGAGCCTTTGTGCTCGCGGGTCTATCGACAGCCGCCGTCGCGGTGGCGCAGCGTCTTCATGGTGCTGATGGACCGGGCTTTCGCCGAGAGCGCGCATTGCGAGAACATCCACAGCCGCTGGCGCGAGCTCAGCGGCACCTGAGCGGGCGTCAGCCGCGCCCGGCCAGGTCGCGTTCGAGCGCCTCGAGCGCGGTGATGGTCGCCTCGTAGCTGTCGCCGGCGCGCGGGCAGCGCGTGCGGCGGCTGCGATAGAAGGCCAGCCAGCGCGGCAGTTCCTCCAGCGGATAGGTGGCCGACCAGACCTTGCCGGTCAGGGTGAAGGTGGAATCGTCATGCGTCGCTTTCATGCCCGCCTTTTGCGGCCGGGTCGCGCCGGCATCAAGCCGCCCCTGCTGCCCGGCCCCGGCAAAATAATGCGGGCGAAACGCTCGGAAATCGCTGCCGCCCCTTGTTCTTTCCCCGGCCCGCCCATAGAACGCGCCCCGGAAACTGCTGGGGGGCAAGGAATGCCGCTTCTGGTGATGAAATTCGGCGGCACCTCGGTGGCCGACCTGGACCGCATCAAGAACGCCGCGCTGAAGGTTCAACGCGAGGTCGCGCGCGGCTATGACGTCATCGTCATCGTCAGCGCCATGTCGGGCAAGACCAACGAGCTGGTCGGCTGGGTCGAGGCGACCTCGCCGCTGTTCGACGCGCGCGAATACGACGCCGTGGTCGCCTCGGGCGAGAACGTGACCGCCGGGCTGATGGCGCTGACCCTGCAGGAAATGGGCGTGCCGGCGCGCAGCTGGCAGGGCTGGCAGGTGCCGATCAACACCACCTCGCAGCACAGCTCGGCCCGCTTCGTGGACATTCCGCGCCACAACATCGACCAGAAATTCGTCGAGGGCATGAAGGTCGCCGTGGTCGCGGGCTTTCAGGGCCTGTCGCCCGAGGGCCGCATCACCACGCTGGGCCGCGGCGGCTCGGACACCACCGCCGTCGCCTTTGCCGCCGCCTTCGGCGCCGAGCGCTGCGACATCTATACCGATGTGGACGGGGTCTATACCACCGACCCGCGCATCACCTCCAAGGCGCGCAAGCTTGACAAGATCGCCTTCGAGGAAATGCTGGAACTGGCCAGCCTGGGCGCCAAGGTCCTGCAGACCCGCTCGGTCGAGCTGGCGATGCGTTACAAGGTCCGCCTGCGGGTTCTGAGCTCGTTCGAGGATACGGATGAGACCAGCGGCACCCTGGTCTGCGATGAGGATGAAATCATGGAATCGAAAGTCGTCAGCGGCGTCGCCTATTCCCGCGAAGAGGCCAAGATCACCCTGGTCACCGTCGAGGACCGCCCGGGCATCTCGGCCGCGATCTTCGCGCCGCTGGCCGAGGCCGGCGTGAATGTCGACATGATCGTGCAGAACATCTCGGAAAAGGACTATGAGGATCACCCGGGTTCGGTGACCGACATGACCTTCTCCTGCCCGGTGAACCAGGTCGCCCGCGCCCGCAAGGCGATGGAAGAGGCCAAGGCCGCCGGCCATATCGCCTATGACGACCTGGTGGTCGATACCGAGGTCGCCAAGGTCTCGGTCGTGGGCATCGGCATGCGCAGCCACGCCGGCGTCGCCGCGCGCATGTTCAAGGCACTGGCGGATGAAAACATCAACATCAAGGTGATCTCCACCAGCGAGATCAAGATTTCGGTGCTGATCGACCGCAAATATATGGAACTGGCCGTGCAGGCGCTGCATGATGCCTTCGAGCTGGAACGGGCCTGATCCGCAGGCCCCGGACCGGGCCCCAGCCTGAAGCGGGAGGATCATGGCCGAACGCAAGGAAAGCGAATCGCGCCGGCTGCTGTTGCGGCTGCGCGAAACCCTGGCCGCTCCGGGGAGCGGTCAGCACCGTCTCGACCAGATCACCCACCACATCGCCGATTCGATGGGAACGCAGGTCTGCTCGATCTACCTGTTCCGCGATCCCGACACGCTGGAGCTTTGCGCGACCGAGGGGCTGAAGCCGGAATCGGTGCACAAGACCCGGCTGCGGCTGGGCGAGGGGCTGGTCGGCCGCGTCGCCCGTTCGGGTCGGTATGTGAACACCGCGAATGCCCCCGGCGAGCCCGGCTTCCGCTACATGCCCGAGACCGGCGAGGAGGTCTATCCCAGCTTCCTGGGCGTGCCGATCCAGCGTGTCGGCGAAAAGCTGGGCGTGCTGGTCGTGCAGTCGCGCGAGGCGCGGCAGTTCTCCGAGGACGAGATCTATGGCCTGGAGGTGGTCGCCATGGTGCTGGCCGAGATGGCCGAGCTGGGCGCCTTCCTGGGCTCGCAATCCGACAGCATGCCGCCGGCGCATCGCTTCCCGGTCATGCTGCGCGGCGGCACCGGGCAGGAGGGCGTGGCCGAGGGCCGTGTCTGGCTGCACGAGCCGCGCGTGGTGGTGACCAATCCGGTCGCCGACGATCCGCTGAAGGAAAAGGCCCGGTTGACCGAGGCCGTCGCCATGCTGCGCACCAAGGTCGATTCCATGCTGGCCGAGACCGACATGGCCAAGGGCGACAGCGCCGAGGTGATGGAAACCTATCGCATGTTCGCCCATTCCCGCAGCTGGCTGCGGCGGATGGAGGAAAGCATCGACGCCGGGCTTTCCGCCGAGGCGGCGGTGGAAAAGGAACAGAGCCAGGCCCGGTCGCGGCTGGAAAGCGCCGCCGACCCCTATCTGCGCGACCGGCTGCATGACCTCGACGACCTGTCGAACCGGCTCTTGCGCATCCTGACCGGGCAGGGCCGCGACACCGGCGCCGAGATGCCGGAAAATCCGATCCTGGTCGCCCGCAACATCGGCCCGGCCGAGCTGCTGGAATACGGCCGCCGGCTGAAGGGCGTGGTGCTGGAAGAGGGCTCGGTCGGCAGCCACGCCGCCATCGTCGCCCGCGCCCTGGCGATCCCGCTGGTCATCCACGCCGAGCGCATCATCGCCGAGGCGCTGAACGGCGATCCGATCCTGGTCGATGGCGACATGGGCACCGTGCACCTGCGCCCCGAGGAATCGGTCGCCAAGGCCTTCCGCGACAAGATGGCCATGCAGGCCGAGGCGCAGAGCCGCTATGCCGGGTTGCGCGACCTGCCGGCGACCGATCTGGCCGGGATCACGGTGCAGCTCTACATGAATGCCGGGCTGATGGCCGACCTGCCGAGCCTGGAAAGCTCGGGCGCCGAGGGCGTGGGTCTGTTCCGCACCGAATTGCAGTTCCTGACCCGGACCCGGGTGCCGCGCCGGGGCGAGCTGGCGCAGCTTTATGCCCATGTGCTCGACAGCGCCCATGGCAAGCCGGTGATGTTCCGCACGCTCGACATCGGCTCGGACAAGGTGCTGCCCTATATGAAGCCGCAGGACGAGCCCAACCCGGCCATGGGCTGGCGGGCCATTCGCGTCGGCCTGGACAAGCGCGGCGTCTTGCGCATGCAGCTGCAGGCGCTGATCCGCGCCGCCGTCGGCCGGCCGCTTTACGTCATGTTCCCCTTCGTCACCGAGATGGGCGAGTTCGAAGAGGCGCACCGGCTCTTGATGGAGCAGATCGCCCGCGAGCAGCGGCTGGGCCACGCCATGCCGACCGACGTGCGCGTCGGCGCCATGCTGGAGACGCCCTCGCTGGCCTTCGCGCCGAAGAAGTTCTTCCAGATGTGCGATTTCATCTCGGTGGGCGGCAACGACCTGAAGCAGTTCTTCTTTGCCGCCGACCGCGAGAACGAACGCGTGCGCCGGCGCTACGACACGCTGAACACCTCGTTCATCACGCTCTTGGACCAGATCGTGCAGCGCTGCGACGAGGCGCGGGTGCCGGTGTCGTTCTGCGGCGAGGATGCCGGCCGCCCGATCGAGGCGGTCACCTTCGCGGCGCTGGGTTTCCGGCGGCTGTCGATGCGGCCGGCCTCGGTCGGGCCGGTCAAGCATCTGATCCGGCGGGTGAACCTGGCCGATCTGCGCCGGGTGATCGACGATGCCCGCGAGTTGGGCGAGACGAACCTGCGCCGCTGCATCACCGAATGGCTGGCCCGGCATTAGCGCCGCATTCTGCGCCGAAACACCGGCATCCGAGGCGTCGCAAGGTGGTCTTTCGATGACAATCCCCGAAAGGGGGACTCGCCCGAGGGCAACGACCATCTTTGCTTGCGTCTTGGAAAGGTGGCGGAGGGGATCTGAAAGACAACCTTCTCCAGGTTTCACCCGGGTGGCGATGACAGCTAAAACGACGCTGCGGGATATTGCTTCCGCACGAAGCTGTATTGCGGAGAGTTCAAGAATTGTCGCCATCACAGTTACTTAGCCGTCGGAACCTCTACGACCTGGTCTGGAGAAAACCGATGACAGCGCTTGCACAGGAATTCGGGATATCGGATCGGGGGCTCGCAAAGGTCTGCAGTCGTCATCGCATTCCCGTACCGCCCCGGGGGTACTGGGCCAAGGTTGCAGCCGGAGAACAACCGAAAGTGCCGCCGTTCCTCGAACTGAGGGATTGAGCTACTCCCCATCTCTTGGACAGTTTCCGGGATGATTTAAGCTACTCTCTGCCCCTGCTGATCGGTTTCGATCTGGTTGAAGTAGACCACGGCGGGCGGCTGTCCGCCATGGGCGGCGTGGGGCCGCTGGTGGTTGTAGAAGGTGATCCATCGGCCAACGCCCGCCTTCGCCTGCGAGCCGGTCTCCCAGGCGTGCAGATAGACGCACTCATACTTCAGGGACCGCCAAAGGCGCTCGATGAAGATGTTGTCGAGACACCGGCCCTTGCCGTCCATCGAGATCCGGGTGCCGATCCGTTTCAGCCGGTCGGTCCAGGCGAAGGACGTGAACTGCGAGCCCTGATCGGTGTTCATGATCTCGGGCGGGCCGAAGCGGTGGACCGCCTCGTTCAGCGCCTCGACGCAGAAGTCGGCTTCGAGCGTGTTCGAGATGCGCCAGGCCAGCACCTTGCGGGTGAACCAGTCCATGATGGCGACCAGGTAGAGGAAGCCTCGTCGCATCGGCAGATAGGTGATGTCGGCACACCAGGCATGGTTGTGCCGATCGACCCGCAGGCCACCCAGCAGATAGGGGTAGGTCTTGTGCCCCTTCGCAGGCTTGCTGGTGTTGGGCTTCTGGTAGATCGGCATCAGACGCATGAGCCGCATCAGCCGCCGGATGCGCTTCATGTTCACTGGGTGCCCTTCGTTCTGCAGGTGCCAGGTCATCTGCTGGACGCCGTAGAAGGGGGTTTCCAGGAACTGACGGTCGATCAGCCGCATGAGCGCCAGGTTCATCTCGGTCTCGCCCTGCGGTGCGTAGTAGAACGACGACCGCGAGATCGACAGCAGACGGCATTGCGCCCCGACCGACAGCGTGGGGTGAGAGCGTTCGATCATCCCGCGCCTCACCTGCCGGTCCAGGGCTTGAGCTTTCGTGACAAAAAATCGTTGGCGACGGCCAGCTCTCCGATCTTGGCGTGCAGCGATCGCACCGTCTCCTCGTCGACCTCGGCCTTCTTCTTCCTGCCGCGTTCGAAGATGTCCGATGCCCCCTCGAGCAGCGCCTTCTTCCACTGGTGGATCATCGTCGGATGCACGCCGTATTCCGCGGCCAGCTCCGACACGGTGCGCTCGCCCTTCACGGCTTCCAGCGCCACGCGAGCCTTGAAGCCCGCGTCATGGTTCCTGCGTTTCGACATCGTCTGTTCTCCTCGTTCTTGGAGACCAGCAGACGGAAGATCAGAGCTTACGTCACTGTCCGATTTTCGGGGAGGTGCTCAAAGTTTATCTGATGTATCACCCTAGGTCATGTTGACAAATGGCGGAGCCAGAGCCTGATGCAGGCGACGTCGACGAAGCCAAGGAAGCTTTCGGCGGTTTTGTCGTAGCGGGTTGCAAGGCGGCGGCTATTTTTCAGCTTGTTGAAGCAGCGCTCGACCATGTTGCGCAGGGTGTAGATGGTCATGTCGACAGCCTTGCGCACCCTTCGGTTCCTTCGCATCGGTATCATGGGCAGGGCGTTGCGGCTCTCGATGTCTTCCCGAATTTTATCAGAGTCATAGCCCCTGTCGGCGACCAGAACTGCTGGTTGCGGCAGGTTGTCGGCCATCACCATATCATAGCCGGTGTAGTCGGAATCCTGCCCCGGCGTGATCTCGGTCCTCATCGGGAGGCCTGCGCCGTTGACGCGGAGATGGATCTTGGTCGAGAAGCCGCCTCTCGAACGGCCAAGAGCCTCTTTCGGAGTCCCCCTTTTGCGCCCGCCGCATGATGATGGGCGCGGATCACAGTGCTATCAACCATCTGGAGCTTGTCTGGCGCGATCCCAGCGTGGTTCAGCGCATCCAGGATATCCTCCCACAGTCCCGCCAAAGTCCAGCGGCGGAACTGACGGTAGACCGAGGACCACTTGCCAAACTCTTCGGGCAGATCGCGCCATGGCGCACCAGTCCTTGCGATCCAGAATATACCATTCAGAACAAGACGATGGTCCGCAGGTTTCCGCCCGTTAGGGTGCCGGACGGCACGAATGAAGCCCTCGAAGAAGGTCCACTCATCGTCGGATATCAGGTTGCGTGCCAAGTTCATCTCCCACGTAGAGATGAGCTTGAATCATAGGACGACTGCCAGAGGAATCCCTTTTGTCAACACGACCTACGGGAAGATCCTCGCCCCGAGGGCATGATGCTGGCGATGCTGGTCGAGGCGTAGCTACTCGGCAGGGTGATGTTTCGGCCGGTCCAGCTTGCGCTCTTCGCGGCGCAGCACAAGGATACCGACGCCAGCGACAGCCAGGGCGACGACCGGGACGATGAACTCGAAGAACGTCATTCCTTCACCTCCTTGCGTATCCTGCCTATAATGTAGTGGGAAACGCCATGAATTGCGAGTCCCGTTGCACCCCACCATAGCGTGGACAGGCTAGCGTTGCTCAGGCTTTCCGTCAGCGGGCGCAGGACGGCGAACCCGATCAGCCCGAGGGCGGTCGCGTTCAGGAAGTTGGCGAACAGCTTCACGCGCTCGTTGTAGGCGGTCAGAGGGTCACGGATCGTGTGCATGGGTCAGTCTGTGAGGTGGATCTGTGATAGGCGAGGCTTAATCCGGCTATTGCAGCGCAATTCCAGAGGTCTTGCGCCCTAAGGCCAGCAAGCGCGCGACATTATGCTTTTCACGAATCGCTTTCGCCTTGGCTCGGTCTTCCTTTGTTGCTCGGACGCGGGGCGGCCCGGCGTAGTCCCGATTGTAACAAAGCAGCCATTCGCTTTCCTCGCGCGAAAGACCGACAAGGATTTCGTTGCCGTCGCGGTCTAGGTCAAGAGCATGGAAAGCGGCTTTCGCCTCGCGCTCGTCATCAGATATTGGAAGGGGGTTCCTCATTCGTCATCCTCACCAAACTGGATTTTTCGGGCACGAGACAGGGCAACGATATCCTCAACCAATTTAAGGCGGATGGTATGTGCAACTCGGCTTGCAAGTTGGTCGATGTCAGAGAGACTTCGGATGCGCAGATTATCGAAATTCCTGTCTTCGAACTCTTTCCTTCGAGCTTCACTGGCTTCTAATTTTTCAGATCGTTCTGGATTTTTCGCGTAGAATTCAACGATTTTTCGGTCCCGGTCGGCGCGGTCGAGCGCGTCCGTGATTGCTTGAACAACTTCGGCATTCATGGATCGTCCCGAGTGTTCTGCTGCTTCCTTTATACGTTCACGCAAGCCGTCAGGAAGCCTGACGACGAACTGATCTGATCCGCGCCCTGCCTTCGGTGCCATCTGCCATCCTCTTTTTGGTAGCACTGTGCGATTTCTTGTTGACATGCAAGCGTCGCACCGTGCTATCATATAGCACGGTGTTACTGAGAGGGGACATGACCCAGATGAAGCAACTGCCGATCCGCTTCCCCGTCGATGTCAAGGCGTGGCTGGCGGAACAGGCCCGGCTGAACGGCAGCAGCCAGAACAGTGAAGTGATCCGAGCCGTCCGCGAGCGGATGGAACGGCAGGAAGCATAGGAGGCAGGACCATGCAGATTACGTATCCCGAAGGCGTTCTCGACCGGCTGACGCTGTTCGCAGAATGGACCGGCACCACGCCGCCCAAGCGGCTCTTGAATGGCGAGGGCGAGGACCGGACCTTCACCGATGAGCTGCTGGTCTATTGCGATCAGAACGGCTTGAGCCTCGACTGGCTGTGGCTGGCCGACGAAAAGTCGCTGGTCATGCAGGCGTTCCATGCTGCCAGGGAGCGCGCCCACTGATGAAGCGCCCCGTCGTCAAAGGCGACCGTCCGCCGATGTTCCTTTCGAAAGCAGACCTGGCGGCGGAATTGTCCGCCAGCGTCTCGACCGTCGACGAATGGACGCGGCAGGGCATCTTGCCCGCGCCGCGCCGCTACACCGCCGGGGCGGTTCGGTATTACTGGCCCGAGGTCGTCGACAAGCTCGCCCCGCCGCAGGCGCCGACGGACCCGTTCAAGGAGGCGCTGGGCCGTGTCACCTAAGATCGAGCTGCCACGCGGCGTTCATCGGGTGAAAGCGCGAGGCCGAGATTACTTCTACTTTCAGCCGGGCAGGGGAACCCCGAACGCTGGTGCCCGGATCCGCCTTCCCGACGATCCCCGATCCCCCGAATTCTGGACCGCCGTTCGCCAGCTGGAAGGCATCGCCGAGCGGACGGACACCATCGGCGCCCTGATCGACGCTTACATCGCCTCTTGGCCATCGGCACGAAAGAAGATCACCCCGGCCACGCAGTCGCAGTATCGCCGCTATCTGCAAGTCGTGCGCGAGCTATGGGGCAACCTGCCAGCCGAAGACCTGCGCCCTGCCCATGTCGAAGAACTCATGGTCAAGATCGGCGCCACGAAGCACGGCAGGGCGAACAACATCCTCTATGCCCTTCGCAGCATGTGCTCATGGGCGCGCGGTCCTGTCGGGCTGCTGCATTCCGATCCCGTCCACGGCGTGAAGACCTTCGAGTCGAAAGGCGGGCACGAACCTTGGACCGATGACCAGTTGGTCTTTGCGGAAAAGAACCTGACCGGGATGCTGCGCCGGGCTTTCTTCCTAGCCCGCTACACCGGCCAACGCGCCAGCGACATCATTCGTATGGGCTGGACCGATGTCGACGGCGACACCATCAGCCTGCGCCAGAAGAAGACCGGAGTCCGCCCGGTTTGCCCGATCTTCCCCGAACTCGAAGCGGAAATGGCGACGTGGGAAAAGCGGCCGGGGCCGTTCCTGCTGCAAGACAGCGGCAAGAACATCGGCAAGCCGGTCAGCGCGAATCAGTTGTGGAAGGTCTTCGACGACTACCGCGACAAGCACGAAGAACTCGACGGCGTCGTCTGGCACGGGCTCAGGGCGAACGCTGTCATCCGTCTGCGGCGCGCCGGATACACCGGACAGCAGATCAGCGACACTATCGGAATGTCGGTCGAAATGGTCGAGCGTTACAGCCGCCATCAAGACCGCGTGGCAGCGGCCCAGACCGTTCTCAGCACATACCGGGAACGGAAACTGTAAAACCGTTGCAAAACTGGAAACCCATTAGGCAGGGAAAACAGATGCTTACGAAGGCAGGAATAAAGTGCAGGATTCTGTTGCCAGGCTCCTGCGGGCCCCGCCTTACGCTGCTAGGCGGAAGGGCTTGAGTTTCGGTTACCCGAGCTGCTTACGCAGCCAGAGCCACCGGAGCACGGTTGTCGTTGGCAACTGTACATTTTGCACCGATGACGGTGGTAGCTCACCGAGACAAAGCAAACAGCTTTAGACGTTCGTCGATCCTGTTTCGACCCCATGTGCCCCCAACGAGGGAATCTGGTGGAGTCGCCGGGTACCGCCCCCGGGTCCGATCCGCTTATTACCTGCGCGTTTATGTCCATAGTCCGGGCGAACCCGGACCCGACGAATATAGGCGCCCGCACTTCCGCGCGCAAGAGAGGGGAACGCCGTTCCCCTCTTGCCCCGCTGGCGCGGGTCAATTCACCCCATGGGGTATTTCTCCAACAGAGAAGGCCCGGGCGCGGCGGCTCGGGCCTTCTTTGTTTTTCAAATACCCATGCGACCGCGCCGATCACCCGGTGCCGGTCGGGTTCGGGGCGTCAGAAGCCGGCCTTGATCTTTTCGAACTCCTGCAGCTGGCGCTCGCGTTGCTGCGGGTCGTTCGGGGTCTGGGCCAGGATCGGCGCGTCGATGGGCGAGAGGCCCTCCTTCACCGCCGGCTCGTCCTTGATCGTGTCCATCGCCACGGTCGAGGTATGGCCGTAGCCGATGGTGTCCAGCAGGCCCTTGGCCGCCGGGGGCGCGAGCCAGGCGTTGATGAAATCATAGGCCTTGTCTTCGCTGCCCGGGCCGTTCTTCAGGTTGATGAAGCCGCAGAAGAAGGTCGAGCTGCCCTCCTTGGGCGCGCGCTGGAAGCCGACCGGGAAGCCGTCCTTTTCCAGAAGCACCACGCCGTCGTTCCAGGACCAGGCCACGTCCACCGCGCCCGAGGCCATCAGCTGCGCCTGCTCGGCCGGGTCGGCCCAATAGGCGGCGACGTTCTGATGCGCCTGGCGCAGCCAGTCGGCGGCGGCCTTGAACTGCTCGTCCGTGACCTTGGTCCAGTCGGTGGTGCCGGTCGCCAGATAGGCCAGCGCCCAGACGTCGTCCGCCGAATCGGGCAAGGACACCCGGCCCTGGTATTTCGGGTCGATGAAGACGTTCAGGCTGGCCACGTCCTCGGCCGGCACGGTGTCCTTGTTATAGGCGATGGCGGTGGCGCCCCAGTCGGTCGGGATATACCAGACGCCGCTGTCGTCCTTGAAGATCGGCGAATCGAGGAATTTCGGGTCGAGCGTTTCGAAGGCCGGGATCTTCGCGGTGTCCCAGGGTTCGATCAGCCCGGCGTCGCGGTATTTCGACACCATCTGCGAGCAGGGATGCGCCACGTCCGCCTTGAAGCCCGAGGCGAGCTTCTGATAGGCCTCGTCGTCGTCGCCATAGAAGGCGAAGGTCGGGCTGTCGCCGTTCTTGTCGATATAGCCCTGGAAGATCACCGGCTCCTCGAAGCCGGCCCAGTCGAAGACCGTCAATTCGGGATCGGCGGCATGGGCGGCGGTGCCGGCGAGGATCAGCGCAAGGGCAGAGGAACGCAGGAGTTTCATCGGGGGCCTTTCGGATGGGTGGCGGATGGCCCTGACGCTAGCCGGCCCGCGGCCACCTCGCAAGCCTTGCCCGGTGGCCGAGCCCGGCCGTCCTCGCGAAACCGGCGCCCTACCAGCGCCCCGAGGCGCCGCCGCCGCGCGACGCGCCGCCGCCGAAGCCGCTGCTGCCGGGGCGGCTGGCGCGGAAGGCCGGGTTGCGTTCCTGGCGCAGCAATTCGCCGGCCGGGCCGTAGAAGCTGCGCGTACCCAGCGGCGCCAGCCGGGTTTCGCTCCAGCCGCAATGCGGGCAGCGCCGCGTCACCGCCTGGTCCGAGACCAGGGTGCTGCCGTCGGGCTGTGGCTGGCTGTTCGGGGCGCGGGTCGTTTCCAGCCCGCGCCGGCGGCATTGCGGGCAGCGGTTGCGTTGCCACAGCCGCCAGCCCATGCCGGCCAGGATCAGGGTCCAGGCCCCGCCGAACAGGACCGGGAACAGCCGCGCGAGCCCGCTGCGGCGCGGGGCCTCGATGCCGCGGCCCTGGGCCTGGGGCAGGGCGATCTGCTCGATCACCGCCAGCGTGCCCTCGCGGATGCCCTGCGACATGCGGCCGTCGCGAAAGGCGGGCAGCATGGTGCCGCGCATGATGTCCTGGGCCAGGATGTCGGCATCGCCGGGATAGCCGGCGCCAAGCGCGATGCGCGCCGCGCGGTCCCGGGCCAGCACCAGCAGCATGAAGCCGTCGTTGCGGTCCGCCCGGCCGACGCCCCACCGGTTGAAGAGCCGGGTGGCGAAATCCTCGAGCCCGGCGCCGTGGCTGCTGTCCAGCGTGACCACCGTGCCCTGCACGCCGGTCCGGCGGTCGAGGTCCGACAGCGCCCGGTCCAGCGCCTTTGCATCGGCGGGCGTCAGCAGCGCGGCGAAGTCGTTGACCGTGGTGCTGGCGGGCGCGGGCAGGTCCTGCGCTTGCGCCTGCAGCGCCAGCCCCAGCCCCAGGACCAGCAGCACGGCCGCCAGCCGCCGCATCATGGTTCCAGGATCTCCGGCCCGCCGGTGATCTTCGGATCCGGGTTGCCGATCACCGCATCGTCGCGGCCGGTGAAGTCCACCGCGCGCAGGATGGCCTGGATCGCCGCGATCCGCGCCCGGCGCTTGTCGTCCGAGCGGATCACCGTCCAGGGCGCGATGCCGGAATGGCTGCGCCGCAGCGTGTCGCGGATCGCGTCGGTATAGTCGTCCCATTTCGCCAGCCCGTCCACGTCGATCGAGCTGAGCTTCCATTGCTTCAGCGGATCCTTCTCGCGGTCGAGGAAGCGCTTCAGCTGCTCGGCACGGCCGACGTTCAGCCACAGCTTGACCAGGATCACCCCGTCATCGACCAGCATGCTTTCAAAGGACGGCAGCTGGCGGAAGAAGGTCTCGCGCTGCGCCTCGGTGCAGAAGCCGAAGACCTTTTCCACCACGCCGCGGTTGTACCAGCTGCGGTCGAACAGCGCGATCTCGCCCGCCGCCGGCAGCCAGTCGACATAGCGCTGGAAATACCATTCCCCGGCCTCGCGCTCGCTGGGCTTGGGCAGGGCGGCGATATAGGCCGAGCGCGGGTTCAGGTTCTCGCGCACCCGCTCGATGGTGCCGCCCTTGCCGGCGGCGTCGCGGCCTTCGAACAGCACCACCATGCGCTTGCCGGTATGGATCACGTCGCGCATCAGCCGCACCAGTTGCAGTTGCAACCCTTGCATCTGCGCGTCGTATTCCTTGCCCTTCATCTCGTCGCGATAGGGAAAGGAGGCGTCCAGGATCTCGTCGCCACTCGCGTCACGGATCGCCTCGCGCACCGCCTCGGGCGCGTCCTTGTCCAGATAGCGCGAGATGGCGCCGACGAAGGGCAGGTCGGGGCGGGTCGCGGCCAGCGCCTTCTCGTCGGATTTCTTCGCCATTCACCGCTCTCCGATGCGCGAGATGTCGTACCAGGTGGTCTGGTAGATCTCGTTGATCCAGTTACCGTAGAGCAGATGGGCGTGGCTGCGCCAGCGGTTCGTCGGTGCCTGCGCGGGGTCGTCGTCGGGATAATAGTTCACCGGCACGTTGATCGGCTTTCCCGCCGCCACGTCGCGGTCGTATTCGTCCTTGAGCGTGGTGCTGTCATATTCGAAATGGTTGAAGACATAGAGCGCGCGATGGCCCGGATCCTCCAGCAGGCAGGGCCCGACCTGGTCCGAGGCGATCAGCGTGTTCAGCCCCGGGCAGGCGTCCACCTCGGGCTGGCGCACCTCGGTCCAGCGGCTGACCGGCACCAGCACGTCGTCGGAAAAGCCGCGCAGATAGGGGCTGGAGGGCGCCAGGTTCTGGTGGCGGAAGCAGCCGAAGGCCTTGCGCTCCAGCATGTGCTTCTTCAGCCCGTGGAAATACCAGGCCATCGCCATGCCGCCCCAGCAGACGCCGAAGGTCGAATGCACATGCGTCCGGGTCCATTCGAAGACCCGGGTCAGCTCGTCCCAATAGGTCACCGCCTCGAAGGGCAGGTGCTCGATCGGGGCGCCGGTGATGATGAGCCCGTCGAACTTCTCGCCCGTGGCCGCGACGTCGCAGAAGCGGCGATAGAAGCTCTCCATGTGATCGGCGGCGGTGTTGCGGCTTTCATGGTCCGACATGCGGATCAGCTGGAAGTCGATCTGCAGGGGCGTCGCGCCGATCAGCCGGGCGAACTGGTTCTCGGTCTGGATCTTCTTCGGCATCAGGTTCAGAAGCCCGATGCGCAGCGGCCGGATGTCCTGGGTCGCCGCACGACCCGGCGACATGACCATGACGCCTTCGTTCGACAGGATGTCAAAGGCGGGCAGGTCATTCGGTAGGGTGATGGGCATCATGCTTCCTTTCGTTCGATGGCCCGGCCGATCAGCGCGATCAGCTCGTCCGGGCTGCGGACCTCGGCCACTTCCTCGGCCAGGAGCGTCAGGCCGCGCCGGGCCATGGCCTCGTAGCGCGGCTGGCGATGGGCCAGGGCGCGGGCATAGGTCCAGCGGATGAAGTCGTCGGGATTGACCTCGTCCTCGGCCAGGCCCTTTTCCACGCGATAGTCGGTCCAGGCCCGGTCCAGGAAATCCGGCTGGTAATACATCGGCTTCGGCGCGCGGTCGAAGCGGCGCACCAGCTCCTCGGTATGCGCGGCCGAGCCCTTGATCCAGACCAGGGCCAGGTCGCGTTCCAGCGCGTCCAGCACCGGGTCGGTCTCGGCGAAGGGATCGACCACCTCGCAGACCGAGCCGCCGGAATCGCAGACGAAATTCCCCAGGTTGTAGATCTCTTGCGCGCGGCGGATGAAATGGCTGGTGTCCAAGAGCGCCGCGATCTCGGCCATGCGGTGCTGGCCCTGGCGACGCATGTATTCCGGGAACTCCAGCCCGCCGCGCGTCACGCTGCCGGGCTTGCCGAGATAGGTGGACAGCGGCGCCAGGTTTTCAAAGGTGATGTTGCTGGCGATATAGACCGAATCCGACAAGAGCAGCTCGCGCAGGAACGGCACCTTCATCGCCTCGCGCTTGAAGTTGTCGGCGATCAGCTCGCCCATGTAGCGCGTGCCGATGCGGTAATCGACCGAGTAGTGGAACCACTCGCCCGAGCCGCGCAGCATCGAGGCGAGATAGGTCTTGCCGAGGCCCGACATGCCGAAGAACAGCACGCGCTTTCTGGGCGCGGCCAGCCATTCGGCCTTGGTCTTGTAAAGCATGGGCGCTCCTTCCTGCCGGGCCCATCCGTCGGGCAGGGGATAGTTAATCCCGCGCCGGCGCATAGAAAAGGCCCCAGAATCCCGCAGCCTCGGCAAAAAATCCGCAACCGCCCCTTGCGCCGGGGCCGCGAGCCCCCAAGTCCTGCGGGCGGACCGGGCCCCTCTGACGACCGAAAGTCGTGATGTCGGACCGCATCGAGCCTGCTCGATGCCAGCCCGGAACCCACCGTCCCGCCCGTGCGCCTGGCATCCAGCACCCAAACTGGAGCCTGACCCGTGGAACCCTTCCATCTCACCCTCTTTCTCGGCACGCCGATCTGGCTGTGGCTGGTCTTCGTCGGCCTGGTCGCCTGCTGCTGGCCTTCGACCTCGGCGTGCTCAACCGCGGCGACAAGGAGATCGGCGTCGCCGAAAGCCTGAAGCTGTCGAGCTTCTACATCACGCTGGGCGTGCTCTTCGGCGGCTTCGTCTGGTATCAGCTGGGCAGCAATGCCGCCGCGGAATACATGACCGCCTTCGTGGTCGAAAAGACCCTGGCCATGGACAATGTCTTCGTCATCGCGCTGATCTTCGCCACGCTGTCGATCCCGCGCCGCTATCAGCATCGCGTGCTGTTCTGGGGCATCCTGGGCGTGATCGTGCTGCGCGGCATCATGATCGGCGTCGGCGCCACGCTGGTCGCGCAATACGGCTGGATCCTCTATGTCTTCGCCGGCTTCCTGATCCTGACCGGCATCAAGATGCTGTTCGTGGGCGACAAGGAGCATGACATGGGCGCGAACCCGGTCCTGCGCTTCCTGCGCCGCCGCATGCCGCTGACCGAAGGGCTGCACGGCCATGCCTTCGTGGTGCGCCAACCCGACCCCAGGACCGGCCGTCTGCGCCGCTTCGCCACGCCGCTCTTGCTGGCGCTGGTGATGATCGAGATCGCCGACGTGATCTTCGCCGTCGATTCGGTGCCGGCGGTCTTTGCCATCACCACCGCCCCCTATATCGTCTATACCTCGAACATCTTCGCCATCCTGGGCCTGCGGGCGCTGTTCTTCGCGCTGGCGGCGATCATCCACCGCTTCGAATATCTCAAGCAGGCGCTGGCGGTGCTGTTGATCTTCATCGGCGCCAAGGTGTTCGTCGCCGACCTGATGGGGCTGGCGAAATTCCCGCCCGCGGTCTCGCTGGGCATCACCTTCGCCATCCTCGGCGCCGGTGTCGGCTGGTCGCTGTGGCGCACCCGCAGGGCGGGGCCGCAGGACGTGACGCCGGGCTGATCCGCATCCCCGGTGAAAAGGCCCGGCCCTGCGCCGGGCCTTTTTCATGCGCGGTTTTCCGAAACTCCGTCTTTGCGCAGGGCGGGAATCCGTGCAGCATTGCCCTGCCACACCATGGACGGAGGCAGCGGATGGACACGGGACTTCTTGTCGCAAGGCTGTTTCTGGGCCTGCCCTTCATCGTCTGGGGCTATCAGAAACTCAGGGGCGGCGAGGCCAAGATCGCGCCGCTGATCGCCGCCCTCGGCGTGCCGGATGCCACGGCACTGGCCTATCTGGTCGGGCTGTGCGAGCTGCTGGGCGGGCTGGCCGTCCTGCTTGGCTATCCGGTGCGGACGGTGGGCGTGCTGCTGGGCCTGTGGTGCCTGCTCACCGGCTATCTCGAGCATCGCGGCAACCCGACCGAGCTGATGAAGAACGTCACCATGGCCGGCGGCTTCTTCGCGCTGGCTGCGACGGGCGCCGGCGGCCTTGCCCTGTTCGGCGGCGCGCCGGGCGGGCTCCTGGGCTGGCTGCGCTAGCGCCGGCCCGGCGACCTCGGACAGTGACGTTCACGGCATGTTAACCAATCCGCTGTAGCGCGCCCGGGCCAATCGCGCTATGATTCGCCCCAGACCCGGAAAACGGGCGACGTAAACGAGGCAGTGACGGCGGTAACCCATGACCGAGATGGTCTTTGGCACCACGCCCGTGCGGGCTGGTGATCCGATTCTTCCCCGCTGGTGGCGCACCCTGGACCGGTGGTCCCTGGCCTGCGTGCTGGGGCTTTTCGCGGTGGGGCTTCTTCTGGGGCTGGCGGCCTCGGTGCCGCTGGCCGAAAAGAACGGCCTGCCGCAATTCTATTACGTGACCCGGCAGGCGGTGTTCGGCACCATGGCGCTGGCGGCGATGCTGGTGATCTCGACCTTCTCGCCGCGCATGGTGCGCCGCATCGGCGTCCTGGGCTTCCTGGCCGCGCTGGTGGTGCTGATGGCGCTGCCCTTCGTCGGCACCGATTTCGGCAAGGGCGCGGTGCGCTGGCTGCGCCTGCCCGGCGGCATGTCGGTGCAGCCCTCGGAATTCCTGAAGCCCTGCTTCATCGCCATCTGCGCCTGGTTCATGGCGGCCAACCAAGAGGTCGGCGGGCCGCCCGGCAAGCTGTTCTCGTTCGGGCTGGCGGTGGTGGTGGTGTTGCTGCTGGCGCTGCAACCCGACTTCGGCCAGGCCTCGCTGGTGCTGTTTTCCTGGTGCGTGATGTATTTCATCGCCGGCGCGCCGCTTTACCTGCTGGGCAGCGTGATGGGGCTGGCGGCGCTGGGCGGCTTCTTCGCCTATGGCGCGTCCGAGCATTTCGCCCGCCGCATCAACGGCTTCCTTGCCGCCGAGGTCGATCCGCGCACCCAGCTCGGCTATGCCTGGAACGCGATCCAGGAGGGCGGCTTCTTCGGCGTCGGCGTCGGCGAGGGCTCGGTCAAATGGTCGCTGCCGGATGCCCATACCGATTTCATCATCGCCGTCGCCGCCGAGGAATACGGGCTGATCCTGGTCCTGATCATCATCGCGCTTTACGCCACCATCGTCATCCGCTCGCTGCTACGCTTGCAGGACGAACGCGACCCGTTCGCGCGCATCGGCGGCACCGGGCTGGCCTGCGCCTTCGGCGTGCAGGCGCTGATCAACATGGGCGTGGCGGTGCGGCTTCTGCCGGCCAAGGGCATGACGCTGCCCTTCGTCAGCTACGGCGGCTCGTCGGTGATCGCCTCGGGCATCGCCATGGGCATGCTGCTGGCCCTGACCCGCTCGCGCCCGCAGGGCCGCATCGGCGACGTGCTGGGGCGGGGCCGGGGATGAGCGCGGCTCCGCTTTGCCTGATCGCCGCCGGCGGGACCGGCGGCCATATGTTTCCGGCGCAATCGCTGGCCGAGGTGCTGCTGGCGCGCGGCTGGCGGGTGACGCTGTCCACCGACGAGCGCGGCGCCCGCTATGCCGGCGCCTTCCCGGCCGCGGTGGCGCGCGAGGTCGTCAGCTCCGCCACCACCGCGCGGGGCGGGGCGCTGGCCAGGCTCGCCGTGCCCTTCCGCATCGGCGCGGGCGTGCTGACCGCGATGCGCCGCTTTCGCGCCGACCGCCCGGCGGTGGTGGTGGGCTTCGGCGGCTATCCGACCATACCCGCCATGGCGGCGGCGCTGGCGCTGGGCATCCCGCGCATGATCCACGAACAGAACGGCGTCATGGGCCGGGTCAACATGGCCTTCGCCCGCCGGGTAAGCCGCGTCGCCTGCGGCACCTGGCCCACGCGCCTGCCCGAGGGGGTCGAGGGCATCCACACCGGCAACCCGGTGCGCCAGGCCGTGCTGGACCAGGCCGCGGCAGCCTATGTCCCGCCGGGCGAGACCGGCCCGCTGCATTTGCTGGTCATCGGCGGCAGCCAGGGCGCCCGCGTGCTGTCGGAGGTGGTGCCCGAAGCCGTGGCCAGCCTGCCCGAGGACATGCGCCCCCGCCTGGCCGTCAGCCACCAGGCGCGGGCCGAGGACGCCGAGCGCGTCACCGCCGCCTATCGGGCGGCCGGCATCGCCGCCACCGTGCGGCCCTTCTTCGACGACGTGCCGGCGCGGCTGGCGCAGGCGCAGCTGGTGGTCAGCCGGGCCGGGGCCTCGTCCATCGCCGACATCACCGTGATCGGCCGCCCGGCCGTGCTGATCCCCTATGCCGCCGCCACCGCCGACCACCAGACCGCCAACGCCCGTGCCCTTGCGGAATCCGGCGCGGCGGTGCTTCTGCCCGAATCCGTGCTTGACGCCGCAAGCCTCGCGCGCGACATGCGGGACATCCTTTCCGACAGCGCCCGCGCCACCCGAATGGCAGCTGCCGCGCTCGAGCTCGCCCGCCCCGATGCGGC
Organism: Paracoccus sp. N5; assembly: GCF_000371965.1. NCBI lineage: Bacteria > Pseudomonadati > Pseudomonadota > Alphaproteobacteria > Rhodobacterales > Paracoccaceae > Paracoccus > Paracoccus sp. N5. The sequence goes on from NZ_AQUO01000001.1 coordinate 2,321,298, forward strand.
GCAGCGCCTTGCAGATCTAGTAACGGACCTATCCCGATGAACGCAGCGACCAAACTTCCGGGCGAACTGGGCCCCATCCACTTCATCGGCATCGGCGGCATCGGCATGTCGGGCATCGCCGAGGTGCTGATGACGCTGGGCTATGCCGTGCAGGGTTCGGACGCGAAACGCTCGAAGATCACCGACCGGCTCGAAAAGCTCGGCGCCACCGTCTTCGAGGGCCAGCGCGCGGAAAACATCGGCGAGGCCGGCGTGGTCGTGATCTCGACCGCGATCAAGAAGGGCAACCCCGAGCTCGAGGAAGCCCGCCGCCGCGGCCTGCCCATCGTGCGCCGGGCCGAGATGCTGGCGGAACTCATGCGCCTGCGCTCGAATGTCGCCGTGGCCGGCACGCATGGCAAGACCACCACCACCACCATGGTCGCGACGCTGCTGGACGCCGGCGGCTTCGACCCGACCGTCATCAACGGCGGCGTCATCCACGCCTATGGCTCCAACGCCCGCGCCGGCGCCGGCGAATGGATGGTCGTCGAGGCCGACGAATCCGACGGCAGCTTCAACCGCCTGCCCGCGACCATCGCCATCGTGACCAATATCGACCCCGAGCATATGGAGCACTGGGGCAGCTTCGACGCGCTGCGCAAGGGCTTCCAGGATTTCGTCTCGAACATCCCCTTCTACGGCCTCGCCGTCTGCTGCACCGACCACCCCGAGGTGCAGGCGCTGGTCGGCCGCACCACCGACCGCCGCGTGGTCACCTTCGGCTTCAACGCCCAGGCCGACATCCGCGCGACGAACTTGCGCTATGAAAACGGCATCGCGCATTTCGACATCGCGCTGCAAGGCGAGGAGGACGCCCCGGTCATCGCGGATTGCACCCTGCCGATGCCGGGCGACCACAACGTCTCGAACGCGCTGGCAGCCGTCGCGGTCGCCCGCCATCTCGGCATGAAGCGCGCCCAGATCCGCGAGGCGCTGGCCAAGTTCGGCGGCGTCGGCCGCCGCTTCACCCGCGTGGGCGAGGTGAACGGCGTCACCATCATCGACGACTACGGCCACCACCCGGTCGAGATCGCCGCCGTGCTGAAAGCCGCCCGCCAGGCCACCAAGGGCCGGGTCATCGCCGTGCACCAGCCGCATCGCTACACCCGGCTCTCGAGCCTGTTCGACGATTTCTGCACCTGCTTCAACGAGGCCGACGTGGTCGCCATCGCCGAGGTCTATTCCGCCGGCGAGGAACCCATTCCCGGCGCCTCGCGCGACGACCTGGTCGCCGGGCTCATCGCCCACGGCCACCGCCATGCCCGCGCCGTGATGGACGAGGGCGACCTGGAGCGGCTGGTCCGCGAACAGGCCCGCCCCGGCGACATGGTGGTCTGCCTCGGCGCCGGCACCATCTCGACCTGGGCCAACAACCTGCCCGAGCGGCTGCTGGGGCAGGCCGCATGATGCTGCTGGCCGGCCACCCGTTCGTCGCGGCGTCCTGCGCGGTCCTGTGGGGCGTGCTGGCCTGCCTGCTGCCCTTCGTGCGGCTGCGCTGGCGCCATGCCGCGCTGTGGACGCTGGTGCTGTGCGGCGTGCCGGTGCTGGGCTGGCTGACCTATCTCTGCGGCCCGGGCTTCGGCGTGCTGTTCCTGTCGCTGGGCCTGTCGCTGCTGGTCTGGCCCCCGTTCGAGACCCGCCGCCGCCGCGCGCTGGCGCAACGCGGACTGCGCTAAGCCGCGACGGCGCGCTACAGCGGCCTCACCTCATACACCAGCCCGTTCGCGCCGGCGTCGCGGCTTTTGCGCACCGACAGCAGCATGCGTTCGGTGGTGCCGTTGCTGATGCTGACATCGCCGGTGCAGCTGATCGCGTCCTTGCCGTGGCTTTGCGGCAGGACATTGCTGATCTCGACGATCCGGAAACTGCCGCCAAAGACGTTCTGCAGCGATTCCCCGCGCACCATGGCGACCACCTTCTCGCAGTCATAGGCGGCAATGTCGGTCTCGACCTTCAGGCCGCGCAGGACTCCGTCCAGGAACTGCCGGCCGGAATCGGTGACGAAAAGCCACAGCAACAGCGCCGCAAGAATGAATTTCCCCACCCGTCCACCTCTTGATCCACAATGAACATGCCAGCGCAGCCTTGCGGCCGAAGGATCGCCGGAGCAAGCCAATCATCGGCGCAATTTTGGCGATCACGGGACGGGGAGGGCCCGGTTTGACGCCGGGCGCGGGTCTGGCTAAGCCTCGGGGCCTGAAGAACCCATATCAGGTGCGCCATGCTCGTCGTCTGGGCCATCGTTACTGCCGTGCTGGCGCTGACCGCCACCATCGGCCCCCTGCGCGCCGCCGCCCGCAGCTGGGTGCCGCTTGCGGCGCAGCTTGCGCTGGTGCTGGCCACGGCCCGCGCCTGCTACCTGATCGGCGAAAGCAAGACCGGCGGCATTCTCCCCGGCATCATCGGCAGGCTGCTGTGCATCCTGATGCTGTTCGCTGCCGGAGCGCTGGTGGCCGGCGCGGCTGCACGCTGGCTCTGGGACCTGCTGCACCCCGGCCCGGCCAAGGCGCCCCCCGCCGGGCATTGGGATGTCTGGCTGCTGGGGGCCGTCTCGGTGCTGGTGGTGGTGCTCAGCGCGATTGGGTGACGGCGCGCCCGCGCCATCCCCGCATCAGCCGTTCGGCACAAAGATCTCGACCCGGCGGTTCAGCTGCCGGCCGGCGGGATTGTCCTTGCCGTCGATCTCGTTCGGCGCGACCGGCTGGCCCTCGCCCAGCCCCTGCGCCGTCATGGCACTGCTGACGCCGCGCTGTCCAAGCGCCTGCTCGATGGTCTGCGCGCGCCGTTCCGACAGCGCCTGATTATAGTCGTCGCTGCCCTTGGCATCGGTATGACCGCGAATGTCCAGCCGCTTCGGTGCAATCTTCGCAAAGGCCGCCGACAGCGCGTCCACGGTGGCTGCGGCATCGGCGCGCAGGTCGGACTTGTCGAAATCGAACAGGATGCGATCGTCCAGCGTCACGACATAGCCGCAGGCCGCCGGCGGAATCCGCAGCGTGTTCAGCAGCGGGAACCGCCCGGCGGGCGGGACCGGCGCCAAGGGCTCTATCGCCACCTCATTTCCGCCGACCAGCCCGCGACCATTGCCTTCGTTGATGACCATGGGCGGTCCGCTCCAGGTGCCGCCGCCGTCGCCGTCGTTGACGACCTGTCCCAGCGGTCCGCCCCAGCTGCCGCTGCCACCGGCCTCGATCACGATCTGGCCCAGCTGGTCCGAGGACCAGGTGCCGCCGCCCATGCCGTCCAGCGTGATCTGGCCGATCGGCCCGCTGTAGCTGCCCGAGCCATCCGCCTCGACCGTGATCTGCACCGCCGGCGCCCCGTCCGAGGCGTCCCGGCTGATCGCGCCGGATCCGTCCTGTTCGACCACGACAGTGACGCCGCCGATCGTTGCCGTCCCGGCGCCGTCCGGGCCGACGACATAGCGGCCCTGATCGCCCAGATCGGCGGCGATCCCGCCTTCGTCCCGCACCACCATGCCCCCGCCAGTGGTAAAGGCGCCCGAGGCATCGCAATGCGCCGGCGCGACCCGCACGCCGTCGATCTGCGGCATCTCGCTGGCCAGCGCCGCCTCGAACTGCCGCTGCACCGGCTCGACGCCCAGCAGCTCGGGAATCACGATCATCGGGATCGGCGGGATCGTCACCGCCTCATCGGCCATGACCGCGCCGGCCGAGGCCGCAAGGCCCGACAGCAGCGCAAGGCTCAAGACCGCGCCACGGCGGCGCTGCGGGGTGGGGCGGGGAAAACGCATCATGCAAAATCGTCCTTGCTGGGTCCTGCCGGCGAAATGCGCCGGCCCGGCCGCAGCAAAACCCAGAGCAGCGGAAATGGAAAGCGGCCTCGGCAAGCCTTGGCCAAAGCGCGCCGGCCCGGCACCCTTCCTGCACCCCTGACGGTGCACGGCCTGTGTACGCCCGGTGTACGCCCCGTGTACGCCGGTCACAGCCAAAACCTCAGCATTTGCTGGCAAATCCACGCATGCGCCCCTCACGGCATCACCACGCGCAACGCGCGCCCGATTGACGCCCCGCGCAACGGTGATTAACCAGCCTGCCCATGACCCAGACGCTTCCCACGCCGCGCGGCGCCCTGACCCCGAACCGCCCGCTTGCCGACCTGACATGGCTGCGCGTCGGCGGCCCCGCCGACTGGCTGTTCCAGCCCGCCGACGAACAGGATCTGGCCGATTTCATGGCGGCGCTCGACCCATCGGTGCCGGTCTTCCCGATGGGCGTCGGCTCGAACCTGATCGTGCGCGACGGCGGCATCCGCGGCGTGGTGATCCGGCTGGGGCGCGGCTTCAACGCCATTGAAATCGCAGGGGAAACCGTCACCGCCGGCGCCGCCGCGCTGGATGCGCACGTCGCGCGCAAGGCGGCCGAGGCCGGGCGCGACCTGACCTTCCTGCGCACCATCCCCGGCAGCATCGGCGGCGCCGTGCGCATGAATGCCGGCTGCTACGGCAGCTATGTCGCCGACCACCTGGTCTCGGTCCGGGCCGTGGCGCGCGACGGCAGCATCCAGGATCTGCCCGCCGATGCGCTGAACCTCGCCTATCGCCACTCCAACCTGCCCGAGGGCTGGGTCGTGACCCGTGCCACCTTCCGCGCCGCCCCGGGCGAACCCGCTGAACTTGCTGCGAAAATGGACGACCAGCTGGCCCGCCGCGACGCCAGCCAGCCGACCCGCGACCGCTCGGCCGGCTCGACTTTCCGCAACCCGGCCGGCTTTTCCTCGACCGGCCGTGCCGACGATTCCCACGAACTGAAAGCCTGGAGCCTGATCGACGCCGCCGGCCTGCGCGGCCATCGGCTGGGTGGGGCGCAAATGTCTGAAAAGCATCCGAATTTCCTGCTGAACGCCGAAGGCGCCACGGCGGCCGAGCTGGAATCCCTGGGCGAGCTGGTCCGCGACAAGGTGCGCGAAAGCTCGGGGCACGAACTGCAATGGGAAGTCATCCGCGTGGGTGAGCCGTAACCCGCCGTTATCCCCGGAAATCTCGCCCCACAGGCGAAAAGGGACTTTTGCGATTCCGCGCAACCCGCTATCCTGCCGCGATAAACACCCGGACAAACCGGGAGAATGAGGCAAAATTGGCGGGCAGGTCGAGCAGGACAGCCCCGAAAGTCGTGGTCCTGATGGGCGGACCCTCGGCCGAGCGCGAGGTTTCCCTCTCGTCCGGGCGGGAATGCGCGAATGCGCTGCGGCAGGCGGGCTATGAAGTCGTCGAATTGGATGCGGGCAGGGATCTGCCCGCGCGTCTGGCCGAATGCGCGCCGGACGTGGTCTTCAACGCGCTGCACGGCCGTTGGGGCGAGGACGGCTGCGTCCAGGGCCTGATGGAATGGCTGGGGCTTCGCTATACCCATTCCGGCGTGCTGGCCTCGGCGCTGGCCATGGACAAGTCCCGGGCAAAGCAGGCTTTTCGCGAGGCGGGCATCCCCGTCGTCGAAAGCGTCATCGCCGATGCGGCCGAGGTGCGCAGCCGCCACGTCCTGCCGCCGCCCTATGTCGTCAAGCCGAATGACGAGGGCTCCTCGGTCGGGGTCTATATCGTCCACGAGGCCGCCAATGCCCCGCCGCAGCTCTCGGACCGGATGCCCGCGCGGGTCATGGTCGAGACCTATGCCCCCGGCCGCGAGTTGACCGTCGCCGTGCTGGGCGACCGGGCGCTTGGCGTGACCGAGATCGTCACCGAGGGCTGGTATGACTACGACGCGAAATACAAGCCCGGCGGCTCGCGCCATGTCATCCCGGCCCAAGTCCCGGCCGAGATCGACGCTGCCTGCCGCGACTTCGCGGTCCGGGCGCATCGGGCGCTGGGGTGCCGCGGCCTGTCGCGCAGCGATTTCCGCTGGGACGAATCGCGCGGGCTGGCCGGGCTCATCATCCTCGAGACCAATACCCAGCCGGGGATGACGCCGACCTCGCTGGCGCCGGAACAGGCGGCGCATGTCGGCATGGACTTCCCCGCGCTGTGCCGCTGGATCGTCGAGGAGGCGCTATGCAGGGGCTGAATTTCCATCGCGGCCAAGGGGATGGCGGAAGGCCGGCGCCGGTGCGCCACGCGCCGTCGCGCCCGGCGCCGTCGCAGCAGCCGCGCCCGGTGCGCAAGGATCCGGCGCCCTCGCGGCTGGCCTATCGGCTGAACCGGATGATGCTGCGCCCGCTGGTGCGGCGGCTGGTGCATGTCGGGCTGCCGGCCTTTCTGGCGGCGCTGGTGGCGGGGATCTGGCTGTCGGACGACACCCGCCGCGCCAACCTGACCGGCGGCATCGACGCCATCGTCGACAAGGTCCAGCACCGCGACGAATTCATGGTCCGCATGATGACCATCGAGGGCGCCTCGCCCGTGGTGGACAAGGGGCTGCGCGCCATGCTGCCCGTGGACCTGCCGGCCTCGAGCTTCGATCTGGACCTGGAAAAGCTGCGCGAGCGCGTGCTGAAGCTGGATGCCGTCGAGGCGGTGGACCTGCGCATCAAGCCCGGCGGCGTGCTGTCGGCCGTGGTGACCGAGCGGGTGCCGGCGGTGCTGTGGCGCCATGCCCGCGGCATCGAGCTGCTGGACAAGACCGGGCACCGCGTCGCCTCGGTCACCGCGCGCGAGGTGCGGGGCGACCTGCCGATCATCTCGGGCGAGGGCGCCGACCGCGCCGCGGCCGAGGCGCTGGCGCTGATCGACGCCGCCGGCCCGGTGCTGCCGCGGCTGCGCGGGCTCGAACGCATGGGCGAGCGGCGCTGGGACGTGGTGCTGGACCGCGGCCAGCGCATCAAGCTGCCCGAGAACGGCGCGTTGCAGGCGCTGGAACGCGCCATCGCCATCGACCGCGCCCAGCACATGCTGGACCGCGACATTGCGGTGGTGGACCTGCGCCAGCAGCAGCGGCCGGTGGTGCGGCTGGGGCTCGAGGCGCAGAACGCCATCCGCCACGCCCGCGGCCAGCCCGAGCTTGGCCCGGACGGCAAGCCGATCGCGGTCGAGGCGACGGAACGGAAATCTGCAAACGGCAAGAAGAAAAGCGGCTAACAGGCTGAAGGGGCGGGAAAGATGAAGGATCTGTATCAGGGCCAGCGCGCGATGCGGCAGATGCGCCGCCAGGCGATGCAGCGTGGCGTCATCGCGGTCCTCGACATCGGAACCTCGAAGATCGCCTGCTTGGTGCTGCAATTCGACGGCCCGAGCCAGTTCCGCGAGACGGACGGCGTCGGCCCGATGGCCGGCCAGTCGAATTTCCGCGTCATCGGCACCGCCACCACCCGCTCGCGCGGGATGCGCTATGGCGAGATCGAGACCATGGCCGAGACGGAGCGCGCCATCCGCACCGTCATCCAGTCGGCGCAGAAGGTCGCCGGGGTCAGGGTCGATCACGTCATCGCCTGCATCTCGGGCGCGCGCCCGGCAAGCTATGGCCTGGCGGGCGAGATCCCGCTGCCCGCTGGCAAGGTGGGCGAGGGCGACGTGGCCCGCGTGCTCGCCGCCTGCGAGGTGCCCGATTTCGGCCGCGGCCGCGAGGTGCTGCACGCCCAGCCGGTGAACTTCGCCCTGGACGGCCGCTCGGGGCTGTCGGACCCGCGCGACCAGTCGGGCAACCGGCTGGCCTGCGACATGCACGTCCTGACCATCGACGGCGACGCGGCCAGCAACCTGGTGCATTGCATCCGGCGCTGCGACATGGAGCTGGCGGGGGTGGCCTCGGCCTCCTATGCCTCGGGCCTTGCCGCGCTGGTCGAGGACGAGCAGGAGCTGGGCGCCGCCTGCGTCGATCTGGGCGGCGGCACCACGGGCGTGTCGATCTTCATCAAGAAGCACATGATCTTCGCCGATGCCGTGCGCTTCGGCGGCGAGCTGATCACCCAGGACATCGCCAAGGGCCTGCGCGTCAGCCATGCCGTGGCCGAGCGGCTGAAGACCCTGCATGGCGGGCTGGAAGCCACCGGCCGCGACGACCGCGAGATGATCGAGCTGGGCGGCGAGACCGGCGACTGGGACACCGACCGCCGCGCCGTCAGCCGCGCCGACCTGATCGGCATCATGCGCCCGCGCGTCGAGGAAATCCTGGAGAACGTCGCCGGCATCCTGGATGCCGCCGGCTTCGATTCGATGCCCGCGCGCCAGATCGTGCTGACCGGCGGCGGCAGCCAGATCCCGGGACTGGACGTGCTGGCGGCGCGCATGCTGGGCCAGAACGTGCGCATCGGCCGGCCGCTGCGCATCCAGGGCCTGCCGCATAACGCGACCGCGCCGGGGTTCTCCTCGGCCATCGGCCTGTCGCTGCTGACCGCGCATCCGCAGGACGAGTGGTGGGATTTCGACATGCCCGCCGAACACTATCCGGCGCGCAGCCTGCGCCGGGCTTATCGCTGGTTCCGCAACAACTGGTAGTTGAATGCGGCGCCGATGCGGTGGTGCGGACAGCTGTCCACACCACATGCTGGAGAATGGGCAAGATACCGCCTAATACATCCTGCCGGACCGCCATATTTGGTGGTTTGGCTGTGTTTTTCGGGTGACGGTCGGGCCGAATCTGGCTAGGCTTGTGGGTAATGGGGATTCGACCGGGCCAGCTGCGTCCGGCAAACAAAAAGGCAGGCGAGACATGGAACGGCAGATCCACCTGATGCTGAACGACGAACAGGAACTGAAGCCGCGCATCACCGTCTTCGGCGTCGGTGGGGCAGGTGGCAACGCGGTCAACAACATGATCGACAAGCAGCTGGAAGGGGTCGAATTCGTCGTCGCGAACACCGACGCCCAGGCGCTACAATCCTCGAAAGCCGACAGCCGCATCCAGATCGGTCCCAAGGTGACCGAGGGGCTGGGCGCCGGCGCCAAGCCCTCGATCGGCGCCAAGGCCGCCGAGGAAACCATCGAGGACATCGTCGACCACCTGATGGGCGCGCATATGTGCTTCATCACCGCCGGCATGGGCGGCGGCACCGGCACCGGCGCCGCCCCGATCATCGCCCAGGCCGCGCGCGAGATGGGCATCCTGACCGTCGGCGTGGTGACGAAGCCCTTCCAGTTCGAAGGCACCAAGCGCATGCGCCAGGCCGAGGAGGGCGTCGAGGCCCTGCAGAAGGTCGTGGACACGCTGATCATCATCCCGAACCAGAACCTGTTCCGGCTGGCCAACGAAAAGACCACCTTCACCGAAGCCTTCGCCATGGCCGACGACGTGCTCTATCAGGGCGTCAAGGGCGTGACCGACCTGATGGTGCGTCCGGGCCTGATCAACCTCGACTTCGCCGACGTGCGCGCGGTCATGGACGAGATGGGCAAGGCGATGATGGGCACCGGCGAGGCCTCGGGCGAGAACCGCGCCGTGCAGGCGGCCGAGAAGGCCATCGCCAACCCGCTCTTGGACGAAATCAGCCTGAACGGCGCCAAGGGCGTGCTGATCAACATCACCGGCGGCTACGACCTGACCCTGTTCGAAATGGACGAGGCGGCCGAGAAGATCCGCGAAAAGGTCGATGCCGATGCCAATATCATCGTCGGCTCGACCATGGATCCCTCGATGGAAGGCACGATCCGCGTTTCGGTCGTGGCGACCGGCATCGACGCCTCGGCGGCCGAGATCCCGGCACCGCGCCGTGGCATGAAAGAGCCGCTGACCCAGAACCCGCCGGTCACCCAGCGCGTCGAGGAAGAGCTGCCGGTGCCGCCGCGCCGCGTCGCCCCGGCGGCGGAAGCCGCGCCGCAGCCGATGATGCAGCCGCGCGTGCAAGCCCAGCCCGCGGCCCCCGCCGCGCGCTATGAGGAAGAGGACATGCCGCGCCCGGCCTATCAGCCCGAATTGCGTCAGCCGGCCGCCGCGCCGCCGCGCGACGCGCTGAACGGCGATGCCGGCGGCTTCGTGGCCCCGAGCCGCGCTCCGGCGCCGGCCGGCACGCCCTCGGATGCGGTGATGCAGCGCCTGGCCGCCGCCGTGCAGAAGGCGCCCGAGCGCCAGGCCGCCGCCCAGGGCCGCCCGGCCCAGCAGCAGCAGCCGGCCGCCGATCCGGCGCGCGGGCAGGGCCGCATGGCCGGCCTCAGCCGCATGCTGGAGCGCATCTCGGGCCATGGCGAACAGGCCGAGAAGCCCGCGCCCTCGACCATCGCCGAGCGCGTCAGCGAGCGGGTGCAGGCCCGTCGCAGCGGCGGATTCGATGCCGGCTTCGACGATCTGGCCAGCCCGGATCGCGGCGGCGACAATGTCGAGATCCCGGCTTTCCTGCGCCGTCAGGCCAATTGAGGCGTTCACAAGTTTTCGCCTCGGGAATCTGGAAGGACCGCTTCGGCGGTCCTTTTTCATTGGCGGAATCAGGGCCTTGCCGGGCATCGGCGGAATCTTTCCGCACCGCGGCATGGATTGTTTCACCCCGTTACAATTCGTTAATTGAGGAAGTGCAGGCCCATGCCTAACTGAAGGACACGCCGCGAGAATCCCTTGCGGCGACGACTCACAGAACCGGCAGGCCAGACCATGCAGACCACCATCGCTCAGAAAGCCCAGTTCCGCGGCGTCGGACTGCATTCCGGTGCGGCCGTGCGGCTGGCGATCCTGCCGGCGCCGGCCGATCACGGCATCGTCTTCGTGCGCACCGACCTCGGCCGCGCCCGCATCCCGGCGCGCTGGGACCGGGTGACGCCCTCGCAACTGTGCACGCTTCTGGACAACGGCCAGGGCGCCACCGTCTCGACGGTCGAGCATGTCATGGCGGCGCTGTCGGGCACCGGCATCAACAATGCCGTGGTCGAGGTGAACGGACCCGAGGTGCCGATCCTCGACGGCTCGGCCGCGCCCTTCGTGCAGGGTATCCTCGAGGCCGGACTGCGCCAGCAACCCGACGCACCCCTGCGCGCCATCCGCGTGCTGCGCCCGGTCGAGGTGCAGATGGGCGAGGGCTTTGCCCGCCTGTCGCCGGCCGACCACCTGGAAATGCATTTCGACATCGACTTCACCGATGCCGCCATCGGCCATCAGGAAAAGTCGCTGGACATGGCGAACGGCAGCTTCGTGCATGAGCTGATGGACAGCCGCACCTTCTGCCGCCAGGCCGACGTGGTGCGGATGCAGCAGAACGGCTTGGCGCTTGGCGGCACCTATCTGAACGCCGTGGTCTTCGACGGCGACAAGGTGCTGTCGCCCGGCGGGTTGCGCCACCGGGACGAGGCCGTGCGCCACAAGATGCTGGACGCGGTGGGCGACCTGGCGCTGGCCGGGGCACCGCTGCTGGCGCGCTATACCGGCCACCGCGCCGGGCATGCCATGACCAACAAGCTGCTGCGCGCGCTTTTCGCCGAAGCAGATGCTTGGGAATGGGTCACGCTGACCCCGGAAATGGAAAGCCGCCTGCCGGGCGCCGGCGTGATCGCCGCGGCCGCGCGCATGGCCGCGCCGCTGCGCCAGCTGGCCGTCGCCTGAAGGTGACGGCCGGGCCGCAGATTTTCCGGTTTTGGCATTTTGCGCAGCCCGATTTTCTGTGCTAGGACGACCGGGCCGCGCGGCCTGACGCCGTCGCGGCGACGCAAGATTCTGACGGGCAGGGTGGAATGACAGGCATCAGATCGGGTTCCTTGGTCGCGGCTGTGCTGTCGATTGGCCTTCTGGCAGGATGTGGCGGCGGCGCCAGCAAAACGCCCGAATCATTCGAGAATTTCACCGCCGAGGAAATCTACAAGCGCGGCGAATACGAGCTTGAGAACACGCGCAAGCCGAAGGACGCGGTGAAGTATTTCACCGAGGTCGAGCGGCTTTACCCCTATTCCGAATGGGCCAAGCGCGCGCTGATCATGCAGGCCTATTCCTATCACCGCGCCCGCGACTACGAAGAGGCGCGCGGCGCCGCCCAGCGTTTCATCGACACCTATCCGGGCGACGAGGACGCGGCCTATGCGAAATACCTGCTGGCGCTTTCCTATTACGACCAGATCGACGAGATCGGCCGCGACCAGGGCCTGACCTTCCAGGCCCTGCAATCGCTGCGCGAGGTGATCGAGCAATATCCCGACACCGAATATGCCCGCTCGGCGATCCTGAAGTTCGACCTCGCCTTCGACCACCTGGCGGCGAAGGAAATGGAGATCGGCCGCTACTACCTCAAGCGTGGCCATTACACCGCCGCCATCAACCGCTTCCGCGTGGTGGTCGAGGAATACCAGACCACGACCCACACGCCCGAGGCGCTGATGCGGCTGGTCGAGGCCTATCTGGCGCTTGGCCTGAACGACCAGGCGCAGACGGCGGGCGCGATCCTGGGCCACAACTTCCAGTCCTCGCCCTTCTACGAGGACGCCTATGCGCAGCTGCGCGGCCATGGGCTGAAGCCCGAGGCACGCGGCGACAGCTGGCTGACCCGGGTCTATCGCCAGGTGATCCAGGGCAAGTGGCTATAGGCCCGCGCGTCACGCGCGGCAGGATGGGGTGATGCTGCGTTCGCTTGAAATCCGCGATATGCTGCTGATCGACCGGCTGGATCTGGATTTCCGGCCGGGCCTGAACGTGCTGACCGGCGAGACGGGGGCGGGCAAGTCGATCCTGCTCGACTGCCTGGGCTTCGTGCTGGGCTGGCGCGGCCGCGCCGACCTGGTGCGGCAGGGCGCGAGCCAGGGCGAGGTCACTGCCGTCTTCGACCTGCCCGCTGGCCATCCCGCCCGCACGCTGCTGGACGAGGCCGGCTTCCCCGTCTCGGACGAACTGATCCTGCGCCGGGTGAACGCCGGCGACGGCCGCAAGACCGGCTGGATCAACGACCGCCGCGCCTCGGGCGAGGTGTTGCGGCTGCTGTCGGAAACGCTGGTGGAACTGCATGGCCAGCATGACGACCGCGGCCTGCTGAATCCGCGCGGCCACCGGCTGCTGCTCGATGCCTTTGCCGCCGTCGATCTTGGCCCCGTGCGCGCGGCCTGGGCGGCGCGGCGCGAGGCGCGGGCGGCGCAGGAGCGGGCCGAGGCCGCGCTGGCCGCGGCGAAGGGCGAGGAGGAGTTCCTGCGCCATGCCGTGGCCGAGTTGGACAAGCTCGACCCGCAGCCCGGCGAGGAGGCCGAGCTCGACACCCGCCGCCGCGCCATGCAGGGCGCCGAGCGCATCCGCGAGGATGTGTCGCGCGCCTTGCAGGCCCTGGGCAGCGCGGGCGCCGAGGGCGCGATGCTGGATGCCGCGCGCTGGCTCGACGGTGCCTCCGAGCGGGCCGAGGGCCGGCTGGAAGCCCCGACTGCTGCGCTGCAACGCGCGCTGATCGAGCTGGGCGAGGCGGTCTCGGGCGTCGAATCGGCGCTGGAAGCGATGGATTTCGACCCGCGCGACCTCGAGGCGACCGAAGAGCGGTTGTTCGCCCTGCGCGCGCTGGCCCGCAAGCATGACGTGCTGGCCGACGACCTGGCCGGGCTGGCCGACAATCTCCGCACCCGCCTGACACGCATCGACGCCGGCGAGGGCGACCTGGCGCGCCTGCGCGAGGCCGTGGCGGCGGCCGACGCCGCCTATGACAGCGCCGCCGCCGCGCTGTCGGACCAGCGCGCCACGGCCGCCAAGCGGCTCGATGCCGCGATGGCGGCCGAGCTCGCGCCGCTGAAGATGGAGCGCGCCGTCTTCGAAACGCTGGTCAGTGCCGCCGAGCCCGGCCCCGAGGGCCGCGACGCGGTGGCTTTCACCGTCGCCACCAATCCCGGCGCTCCGGCGGGGCCCCTGGACCGCATCGCCTCGGGCGGCGAGCTGTCGCGCTTCCTGCTGGCGCTGAAGGTGTGCCTGGCGCGCGGCAATGACGCCCTGACCCTGATCTTCGACGAGATCGACCGCGGCGTCGGCGGCGCCACCGCCGATGCGGTCGGCCGGCGCCTCGCCCGGCTGGCCGAGGGCGCGCAGGTTCTGGTCGTGACCCACAGCCCGCAGGTCGCGGCGCTGGGGGGGCATCATTTCCGGGTGGCGAAATCAGTCGAGGGCGACATGACCACCTCGCGTGTTGCCGCCCTGACTGCCAGCGAACGCATCGAGGAGATCGCCCGCATGCTGGCGGGCGAGGAAATCACCCCGGCCGCCAAGGACGCCGCCCGCGCGCTGCTGCAAGGCTAGTCGAGAATCCTGTCCACCTGCCGGATGATCGACAGCACCTGCACGCTGTCCGGATCATAGCGGATCAGCTGCCCCGCGATGATGCCGTAGCGGCTGCCGGCTGGCGGCTGGCTCATGCCGTAAAGCCCCGGCCGGGTGACCGGGTGCAGCAGCGCCGCATCCACCGTGCCGCCGACCCGCAGGCCGCCGCCGCTCTCGCGCGCCGCCTGCCGCGGGCTTGCCGGCGCCGGCGCCGCGCCCTTGGCCATGGACCTCTCCTGGTCGGGCTGGGCCGCCGCGGTCATCGCGGCGGCCAGCGCAGCGGCCATCACGGCCGCAAGGAAGCGGGTTCGATCACGTCTCATGGCACTCAGCCTGGCACGAATTCATTGATCCAGGGTAAACGCCGCAAGCCCGTGATCGGCTCCCTCACGAAGCGGCGAGATCGTCCTCGGACCGGCCGCGCTTCTCGAATCTCGGCAGCATTGCGGAGAAGTCCTTTCCCTTTCCGTCCTCGTCTTCGACGAATCGGGCGTAGAGCGCGGTGGCGAGCTCTCCCATCGGGGTGTCGGCATCGGCCGAGCCCGCGGCCTGCTGCGACAGGCGCAGGTCCTTCAGCATCAGTTCGGCGGCGAAGCCCGGCTTGTAGCCGTTGTCGGCGGGCGATTGCGGGCCCACGCCCGGCGCCGGGCAATAGGCGTTCATCGACCAGCTGTAGCCCGAGGAGGTCGAGACCACGTCGAACATCTTTTGCCGGTCCAGCCCCAGCTTGTCGGCCAGGGCGAAGGCCTCGCAGGTGGCGATCATGGTCACGCCCAGGATCATGTTGTTGCAGATCTTCGCCGCCTGGCCCGCGCCCGAGACGCCGCAATGCACCGCCTTCTGGCCCATGATCTCGAAGAGCGGCTTCACCTTGTCGAAGGCCGCGTCCGAACCGCCGACCATGAAGGTCAGCGTGCCGGCCGCAGCACCACCGATGCCGCCCGAGACCGGGGCGTCCAGCGCACCCAGCCCCGCCGCCTGCGCCTGCGCCGCCACGGCGCGCGCGCTTTCCACGTCGACCGTCGAGCAATCGCAGAAGACCGCGCCCGGCGCCATGGCCGGAACGATCTCCTCGGCGACGCTGCGCAGGATGGCGCCGTTCGGCAGCATGGTGATGACCACCTCGGCGCCCTGGGCCGCCTCGGCCGCCGTCGCCGCCCTGGCGACGCCCTCGGGCATCGGCGCGGCTAGGTCGAAGCCCGCGACCGCGTGCCCGGCCCTGGCCAGATTGGCGGCCATCGGCCCGCCCATGTTGCCCAACCCGATGAATCCGATCTTCATTCGCTGTCCTCCCAGTTCAATTCGCCCTCGCCCAGCGGCGCCAGCATGGCCGCGACATGCGCCGGACCGGCATCGGCCGACCAGCGCGGGTTGCGGTCCTTGTCGATGATCTGCGCCCGCACCCCTTCCAGGAAATCGCCTTCCGCCGTGGCGCGGGCAGTGAAGCGCAGCTCGCGCGACAGGCTCTCGCGGATGTCGCGGTCGCCGCGCGCCGCCCTGACCAGCGCCAGCGTCGCCGCCAGCGACAGGGGCGAGTTGCGGCCCAGCACCTTCAGCGCCGCGTCGTCGCCCGCGGCCTGCAGCGCGGCCAGGATCTCGGCCACCGAGGCGGCGCCGAAAGCCGACAGGTCGCGATCCCCGAGCGGCGCCTCGGGGCGGGGGTGGCCCTCGATCGCCGCCACGTCGCCGGTCTCGGCCAGCCGGTCCTTCAGCGCCGGCCAGTCCGCCTCGGGGACGAAACTGTCGGCGAAGCCGGCGAAGATCGCGTCGCCCGGCCCCATGCGGGCGCCGGTCAGGCCCAGGTATTCGCCGCAGCGCCCGGGGGCATGGGCCAGCAGCCAGCTGCCGCCGACGTCCGGGATCATGCCGATGCCGGTCTCGGGCATGGCGACCTGGGTGGTCTCGCCGACGATGCGGTGGCTGGCATGGCCGCCGACGCCGACGCCGCCGCCCATGACGAAGCCCTGCATGAAGGCCACCACGGGCTTGGGATAGCCGGCGATGCGGGCGTTCATGACATATTCGTCGCGGAAGAACGCGCGCCCGACCCGGTGGTCGCCCGCCAGCCCGGCGCGATAGACCGCGGCGATGTCGCCGCCCGCGCAGAAGGCGCGCTCGCCCGCGGCGTCGATGATGACCAGCGCCACCTCGGGATCGTCCCGCCAGGCGCGCAGCGCCGCGTCGATCACCCGCACCATCTCGTGGCTCAGCGCGTTCAGCGCCTGCGGCCGGTTGAAGGTCAGCCGTCCGGCGCGGCGGTCCTTGCGGGCGATCATCTCGGATCCGGGCATCTCGGATCCGGGCATCTCGGCTTCGGGCCTCTCGGTCATCGGTCTCGCTCCGCCAGCAGGGCGCGGCCGACGATCAGCCGCATGATCTCGTTGGTGCCTTCCAGGATCTGGTGCACGCGCAGGTCGCGCACGATCTTCTCGATGCCGTAATCGGCCAGATAGCCATAGCCGCCATGCAGTTGCAGGCACTGGTTCGCCACCTCGAAGGCGCGGTCGGTGACATGCAGCTTGGCCATGGCGCAGAACTTGCTGGCATCCGGCTCGGCCCGGTCCAGCTTCCAGGCCGCCTGGCGCAGGAAGATGCGCGAAGATTGCAGCGCCGTCTCCATCTCGGCCAGGCGGAACTGCAGCGCCTGGAACTGGTCCAGCGTCTGGCCGAAGGCGCGCCGCTCGCCCATGTAGCGCAGCGTCGCCTCCAGCGCCGCCTGCGCGCCGCCCAGCGCCCCGGCCGAGATGTTCAGCCGCCCGCCGTCCAGGCCCGCCATGGCATAGGCAAAGCCGCGGCCCTCCTCGCCGATCAGGTTCTCCTCGGGGATGACGCAATCGTCGAACTGCACCTGGGCGGTCGGCTGCGCCTTCCAGCCCATCTTGTGCTCGGGCGCGCCGAAGGACAGGCCCGGCGTGCCGGCCTCGACCACCACGGTCGAGATGCCCCTGGGGCCGGCTTCGCCGGTGCGGACCATGACCAGATAGGCGTCGGAATAGCCGCCGCCCGAGATGAAGGCCTTGGTTCCGTTCAGCTTCCAGCCGCCCGGCACCCGCTCGGCGCGGGTGCGCAGCGCGGCGGCGTCCGAGCCCGAGCCCGGCTCGGTCAGGCAATAGGAGAACACCGTCTCCATGCTGCACAGGCGCGGCAGCCAGCGGGCGCGGTTCGCGGGGGTGCCGAACTTGTCGATCATGCCGCCGCACATATTGTGGATCGACAGGAACGAGCCGACCGAGGGGCAGGCCATGGCCAGCGCCTCGAAGACCAGCGTGGCGTCGAGGCGCGACAGCCCGGTGCCGCCCTGGTCCTCGCCGACATAGACCCCGCCGAAGCCCAACTCGGCCGCCAGCCGCCACAGCTCGCGCGGCATGGTGCCGGCTTCCTCCCAGGCGCGGGCGTTGGGCGCGATCTCGGCCGCGCCGAAATCCCGAGCCAGCCCAAAAATCGCCCCCTGCTCATCCGTCAATCCGAAATCCATATTGGTCCTTTCCTCAGGCACCGTTCCGGGGGCTTAGCGCCGAAATGTTGCGCGAATTTTGCACCAGTTGCCTGGCCATGCGGGCATCCGCGCGAATTTCCGTTCGAGAACGGCGCTTTGGGTCTAGCATCTGCCGGCGGCCTGCCGCGCGACAAAGGACAGTGGGGACATCATGCAAGTCACGAATCCTTCGCCCAATCTCTACAACGAGGATCTGGCCCCGGCGCGGGAACGCCGCTGGGGCGCGTTTTCCATCTTCAACGTCTGGACCTCGGACGTCCATAGCCTCTGGGGCTACTACCTGGCCGCGAGCCTGTTCCTGCTCTGCGGCAACCTGGTGAATTTCGTGCTGGCCATCGGCCTCGGCTCGCTGGTGATCTACGGGCTGATGCAGATGGTGGGGCTGGCCGGGGTGCGCACGGGCGTGCCCTTCCCGGTGCTGGCGCGGGCGAGCTTCGGCACCTTCGGCGCCAACGTCCCGGCGCTGGTCAGGGCGGTCGTCGCCTGCTTCTGGTACGGCGCCCAGACCTCGGCTGCCTCCGGCGCCATCGTGGCGCTGCTGCTGCGCAGCCCGGCGATGCTGGAGTTCCACCAGACCAGCCACATGCTGGGCCATTCCACGCTCGAGGTGATCTGCTATCTCGCGGTCTGGGGCGCGCAACTGCTCATCATCCAGAACGGCATGGAGACGGTGCGCCGCTTCCAGGACTGGGCCGGGCCGGCGGTCTGGCTCGCCATGCTGATGCTGGCGATCTACCTGGTGGCGAAGTCGGGCACCATCAGCTTCGGCGCCGAGATCCCGCAGGACGTGCTGCTGCAGGCGACCAGGGACGCGGGCGTGCCGGGCACGCCGGGCAGCTTCGTCACGCTGACGGCGGTGGCGGCGACCTGGATCACCTATTTCGCCGCGCTCTACCTGAATTTCTGCGACTTCTCGCGCTATGCCAGGGATGAACGCGCGCTGCGGCTCGGCAATGCCTGGGGCCTGCCGGTGAACCTGCTGGCCTTCTGCCTGGTCGCCGGCGTCACCACCACCGCCGCCTGGCATGTCTATGGCGAGGTGCTGCTGCATCCCGACCAGATCAGCGCCAAGTTCGACAGCATCTTCCTGGCCGTGCTGGCCGCCGCGACCTTCGCCATCGCGACGCTGGGCATCAATGTGGTGGCGAATTTCGTCTCGGCCGCCTTCGATTTCTCGAACACCATCCCGAAACACATCAGCTTCAAGCGCGGCGGCTTCATCGCGGCGCTGATCGCGCTGGTGCTCTACCCCTGGGCACCCTGGGAAACCAATGCCACGCATTTCGTGAACTTCATCGGCTCGACCATGGGGCCGATCTTCGGGATCATGATGGTGGATTACTACCTGATCCGCAAAGGCGTGGTGAATGTCGCGGCACTGTATCAGGAGCATGGCGAGTTCCGCTTCCAGAACGGCTGGCACGTCAAGGCGTTCATCGCCTTCGGCATCGGCATGGTGTTCAGCTCGATCCTGCCGACCTTCACCAGCCTGCTGCCCTCCTGGTGGGGCACCTACGGCTGGTTCTTCGGCGTGCTGATCGGCGGCGGCAGCTATTACCTGCTGCGCTCGGCGGACCGATAGGCCTTCTTTGTTGCGAAAATACCCCGGGGGGTGCGGGGGGCAGCGCCCCCCGCTTCTTCCGTTCAGTCCATGGCCTTGAAGTTCAGCGCCACGCCGTCCTTGATCCCCGAGAACCAGCGCGCCGTCACGGTCTTGGTCTTGGTATAGAAGCGGAAGGCGTCCGGGCCATACTGGTTCAGGTCGCCGAAGGCCGACTTCTTCCAGCCGCCGAAGCTGTAATAGCTCAGCGGCACCGGGATCGGGAAGTTGATCCCGACCATGCCGACATTCACCCGGCTGGCGAAGTCGCGCGCCGTGTCGCCGTCGGCGGTATAGATCGCCGTGCCGTTGCCATAGTCGTTGTCCATGACCAGCTTCAGCGCCTCGTCATAGCTCTGCGTGCGCACCTGGCTCAGCACCGGGCCGAAGATCTCCTCCTTGTAGATCTCCATCTCGGGCGTCACCCGGTCGAACAGCGACGGGCCGCAGAAGAAGCCGTTCTCATAGCCCTGGATCTTCAGGTCGCGGCCGTCCACGACCAGATCGGCGCCCTGGTCCACGCCCGAGGCGATCAGCCGGTTGATGCGCTCCTGCGAGGCCCTGGTGATGACCGGGCCGAAATCCACGTCGTCGCCGGCGGTATAGGGGCCGACCTTCAGCTTCTCGATCTTCGGCACCAGCCGCTCGATCAGCGCGTCGGCGGTCGCCTCGCCCACCGGCACCGCGACCGAGATCGCCATGCAGCGTTCGCCCGCCGCGCCGAAGCCGGCGCCGATCAGCGCATCGGCCGCCTTGTCCAGGTCGGCGTCGGGCATGATGATCATGTGGTTCTTGGCGCCGCCGAAGCATTGCGCGCGCTTGCCGTTGGTCGCCGCCCGGCCATAGATGTATTGCGCGATCGGGGTCGAGCCGACGAAGCCCACCGCCTGGATCACCTCATGGTCCAGGATCGCGTCCACGATCTCCTTGTCGCCGTTCACGACCTGCAGCACGCCGTCGGGCAGCCCGGCCTCTTGCGCCAGCTTCGCCAGCATGATCGAGGTCGAGGGCACGCGCTCGGAGGGCTTCAGGATCATGGCGTTGCCGGAAACCAGCGCCGGGCCCATCTTCCACAGGGGAATCATCGCCGGGAAGTTGAAGGGCGTGATGGCCGCGACCACGCCCAGCGGCTGGCGCATGGAATAAAGGTCGATGCCCGGGCCGCCGTTGTCGGTGAACTCGCCCTTCAGCATGGCGGGGGCGCCCATGCAGACCTCGATCACCTCGAGGCCGCGCTGCACGTCGCCGCGCGCGTCGGGCAGGGTCTTGCCATGCTCGCGCGAGACCAGCTCGGCCAGCTTGTCCATGTTGTCGTTGATGAGCTGGCCGAATTTCATCATCACCCGGGCGCGGCGCTGCGGGTTGGTGGCGGCCCAGCCGACCTGCGCCTTGGCGGCGCTGGCAATGGCGGCGTCAAGCTCGGCAGGGGTGGCCAGCGGCAGCTTCGCGATCACCTCGCCGGTGGCCGGATTGTAGACATCGCTGAACCGGCCCGAGGTGCCCTTGACCTCTTTGCCGTCGATCCAGTGGCTCAGTTCTTCCATTCTCGCCTCCCGCGGGGTCCGCGTCTGTGGGTTCGCATCTGGCCCGAAGCATAGACTTGCAGCATTGCCGGAAAAAGAGGAAGTCTGGCAAAAGGGTTTTGCATTTTTGCAAAGGGATCGGCGATGGACTGGGACGACCTGCGCATCTTCCTGGCGGTGGCGCGCGCGGACAGCCTGTCGGCGGCGGGCCGGCGGCTGGGCATCGACGCCTCGACCGTGGGCCGGCGCGTGGCGCGGCTCGAGCAGGGGCTGGGCGCGAAACTTTTCGTCAAGACGCCGCAGGGCTATGCCCTGGCCGCCGAGGGCGAGCGCCTGCTGCCGCATGCCGAGGCGATGGAACTGGCGCTGACCGGCGCGGAAGAGGCGCTGACCGGCCCGGGCGATCTTTCCGGACAGTTGCGCATCGGCGCCCCGGACGGCTGCGCCAACTACCTGCTGCCGCAGGTCTGCGCCGAGATGGCCCGGGCGCATCCGGGGCTCGAGATCCAGATCGTCGCCCTGCCGCGGGTCTTCAACCTGTCGAAACGCGAGGCCGACATGGCCATCGCCGTCTCGCAGCCGCAGGCCGGCCGGCTGGTGGTGCAGCGGCTGACCGACTATCACCTGCACCTGGCCGGGCATGAGGATTACCTGCGCGCCCATCCGCCGATCCGTGCGCGCGAGGATCTGCGCGGCCACCGCATGATCGGCTATATCGCCGACATGATCTTCGACCGCGAGCTCGACTACCTGACCGAGACCGGCGCCGACTGGGCGCAGCTGACCTCGAACTCGGTCTCGGTGCAGATGCAGGCGATCCGGGTCGGGGCGGGCCTGGGCATCGTGCATGATTTCGCGATTCCCTTCTGCCCCGGGGTGCGGCGGGTGCTGGCCGACCAGATCGCGCTGACCCGCGGCTTCTGGCTGATCCGGCACCAGGACGACCGCCGCTCGCAGCGCATGAACCGGCTGGCGGATGCGCTGGCGCAGGGCATCCGGGCCGAGGTGGCGCGGCTTCAGGCGCTGGTCTCGGCCTGAGGGTGCAGGCGTGCAAGAGCGGGCTTGACGCAAGCGCGGGTTGCGGCAACGCTGGTGGCCAGGGACGGTCGTTGCCGTCCCGAGCTGAGGAGGAATATGCATGCTCGTCAACCAGATCCTGTCGATGAAAGCCAGCGGCGAAATCTATACCGTCGCCCCGGACGCCAGCGTGGCCGATGCCGCGCGGCTGCTGTCCGAGCGGCGCATCGGTGCGATCGTGGTGTCCGAGGATGGCAAGGTGCCGCTGGGCATCCTTTCGGAACGCGACATCGTGCGCGAACTGGGCCGGCGCGGCGCCCAGGTGCTGGACCAGCCGATCAGCGAGCTGATGACCCGCAAGCTGATGACCTGCACCACCGGCGACGATGCGCTGGTGATCCTCGACCGCATGACCCAGGGCCGGTTCCGCCACCTGCCGGTGGTGAACGAGGCGGGCGAGATGCTGGGCATCGTCTCGATCGGCGACGCCGTCTCGGCCCGGCTGAAGGAACTTCATGCCGAGAAAGAGGCGCTGACCGGCATGATCATGGGCAACTAAGCCCGCGCTGGCGCGCGCGCGCGCCCCAGGCCCCGACCGCCGCATCGGTGCATGCCCTGTGTACGCGCGGTGCACGCGCGGTGCACGCAGATCACAGCGAAAACCCCAGCCTTTGCTGGGGTTTTTGCGTCGCGGGCCGCGGCTCTTGCCCTGCGCAACGCACGGTGCTGTTGCACCCGCCGAAAAAACCCTGTTTGACTGCATGTGATCGGCAAGGACAGGACCATCATGCGCATCGGCCTTTACCCAGGAACCTTCGATCCCATCACGCTTGGCCATCTGGACATCATCGAACGCGCCATGGCGCTGGTCGACCGGCTGGTGATCGGCGTCGCCATCAACCGAGACAAGGGGCCGCTGTTCGACCTGGAAGAGCGGGTCGGCATGGTGCGCAGCGAATGCGACGCCATCGCGCGCAAGACCGGCGGCGAGATCCAGGTGCATCCGTTCGAGAACCTGCTGATCGACTGCGCCCGCGACGTCGGCGCCACGGTGATCGTGCGCGGGCTGCGCGCGGTCGCGGATTTCGAGTATGAATTCCAGATGGTTGGCATGAACCGGGCGCTGGATGCCAGCATCGAGACCGTGTTCATGATGGCCGACGCCCGGCGCCAGGCCATCGCCTCGAAGCTGGTCAAGGAAATCGCCCGGCTGGGCGGGGATGTGTCGAAATTCGTGACGCCCCCGGTCAATGCCGCGCTGATACGGCGTTTCGCACGCTGAGGCTTTTTCTTTAACGCTTCCCTGCTAACCTTCGCCGAAAGACGGAGGCGCTGATGGTCGTGACCGATTCGGATCCCAAGCCCATTCCCATGCCGATCCCCGAGCCCGGCCGGGATCCGCTGCCCGACCCCCTGCCGGACCCCGGCCCGGACGAGATTCCTTTGCCCGCCGTGGTCGGTTTCGGCGCCATCCCCGCCGTGCTGGCCGCCGGCTGGCGGGATTTCCGCACCGCCCCGGCCTTCGGCCTGCTCTTCGCGGCCTTCTATGTCGCGGGCGGGCTGGTGCTGACCGCGGTGGCCCTGGCCTCGGGCCAGGAATGGTGGCTGATGCCCTTCATCGTCGGCTTTCCGCTGATCGCGCCCTTCGCCGCCGTCGGGCTTTACGACGTCAGCCGGCGCATCGAATCCGACCAGCCGCTGCTCTGGCGCGAGGTGCTGTCCGTGGTGCTGGCGCAGAAGGACCGCCAGGTGCCGTCGATGGCGATGGTGATCCTGCTCATGTTCATGTTCTGGGTCTTTGTCGCCCATACCACCTTCGCGCTGTTCATGGGCGTGTCCGCGCTGACCAACATCACCTCCTCGCCCGAGTTGCTGCTGCAGGGCAGGGGGCTGGCCATGCTGCTGGCCGGCATGCTGATCGGTGCCGGCTTCGCGGCGGTGCTGTTCGGCATCACCGTGGTCGGGCTGCCGCTGATCCTCGACCGCGAGGTCGACCTGGTCTCGGCCATCATCGCCAGCTTCCAGGCGGTGGCGCTGAACCTGCCGGTCATGCTGGCCTGGGCGGCGGTCATCACCGGCCTGCTGTTCCTGGGCTTCCTGCCGATGTTCCTGGGGCTTTTCGTGGTTCTGCCGGTCCTGGGCCACTCCAGCTGGCATATGTATCGCCGGCTGATGCCCGACATCTGAAACCGGGCGCCTGAAACGACAAGAGGCGGCCCGCGGACCGCCCCTGGGACCGTCTTTCGCGCGGTGGCGCGATCAGTTGTCGCTGGCGCTGGCGGCGGCGGCCGGGCGCGCGGCGGGCGGCGCCAGTTTCGGCGTCACGCCATTGGCCAGCGGATCTTCCTGGCGCTGCACCGAACCCTCGAAATGCGCGCCGGATTCGATGGCGATGGTCTTGTGGATGATGTCGCCCTCGACGCGGGCGGTGGCGGTCAGGCGGACCTTCAGCCCGCGCACACGGCCGACGACGCGGCCGTTCACCACGACCTCCTCGGCGACGATCTCGCCGCGGATGGTGGCGCTTTCGCCGACGACCAGCTGATGGGCGCGGATGTCGCCCTCGACCGTGCCCTCGACCTGGATGTCGCCCTGGGTCTGGATATTGCCGGTGACGGTCAGGTCCGGGGACAGGACCGAAGGCGCGGTCCGGGCGCGCTGCGGGGCCGAGGCGGGAATGTCGTAGGTCGTCTCAAGGCTGCGCGGCTGCTGTTCGGGTTCGGGCGTCGGCTGGGTGCGGGGGCCAGGTTCGGTCACTCGGGTCTTAGAAAACATTCTGGGCTGCCTTGATGAAGCTCATGGGATCCACGGCACGACCGTTCACGCGGACCTCGTAGTGAAGATGCGAGCCGGTCGATCTGCCGGTATTGCCCATATCACCGATCCGGCTGCCGCGCGACACCTTTTGGCCGACCTTCACGCGAATCTTGGACATATGGCCATAGCGGGTCTCGGTGCCGAGCGCGTGCTGGATCTTGACCAGATTGCCATAGCCGCGCTGCCAGCCGGCAAAGACCACCACGCCGTCCCCGGTCGAAAAGATCGGCGTGCCGACCGGCGCGGCCATGTCGATGCCCTCATGCGCGCGGCCCCAGCGGCGGCCATAGGGCGAGGTATAGCGGAAGGCCGATTGCAGCGGCATGGCCAGCGGCATCTTCTCGACCGCGATGCGATAGCTGTTCATCTGGTCCAGGGTGATCAGGATCTCGTTGGCCTTGGCCTCGCCCTGGCTGATCTCGGCATTGCCGCTGGAGGAATAGCCGATCGGGTTCAGCGGCCCGCCCTGGCCGGAATAGCCGCGGCGCACGGTGTCGAGGATCTCGTCCGGGTTCATGCCGACGCTGCGGAACATCTCGTCCAGGGGCTTCACCGAAACGGTCACCGCATCCTCGAGCTGGGTCAGGATCTGGTCGTTGCGGGCGACGATCTGGTCGCGCTCGATGGTCACGGCCTCGGCCGTGCGGCGGGCGTCCTCGGCCTCGCGCACGGCATCGGCGCGGTCCGCGGCGGCGCGCTTCAGCTCGCCCGAAAGGATATCCAGCGCCGCCTGCAATTCGGCGGTGCGCACCGCCGGCGCGGTCGCGCTGGCCTGATCCGCTTCGGCCTGGGCCTGGTGCTGGGCCTTGACGGCCTGTTGCAGGCTGGACTGCACGGCGCCCATGCCGGTTTCCAGCTCGCGCCGGCGCGCTTCCGAGTCGAGCAGCTGCGACTGCATGCGCGACACCTGGTCCAGCGCCACCGTGAAGCGGTTCTGCGCGGCGGCGGCCTCGGCGGCGCGGCTGTCGCGCTCGGCCGAAAGATCGGTCAGCCGCGCCTCGAAGGCGGTCTGCGAGCGGCGGGCCTGATCGCGCGACGACCCGGCGCTGATCGCGTCGATGACCAGGATCGAACTGGCGATGATGCTCCAGCCGAAGACCAGCGCGATGCCGCCCAGGGCCAGCAATTGCGTCGCCGGACGCAGCCGCAGGAAGCGGGTGGTCTTGTCCGACTTCAGGAAGAGTCGCTGTTCTGGCAGCCAGCGCTCAAGCACCGAATTCAGGCTATGGGTAATGCGCAATGTCCCGGGTCCATGTTGTTTTCGCCGGACCGGCCGGCGGGGCGGGTCTGTGGGCGCTGGCATGGATAAATCCGAGCTGTGCTCAAAGCGCAACAGCGCAGGAATATCTGCGCAAGACTTGGGCGGATTGACGCCGATCCCCCGCAAGGGGCTGGTGGATATTCGCCGGTGCGGCGTTCGGCCGCGAATATCAATCGCAGGTTGAAGTTCGAGCATCGCGCCGCAAGCCTGCGGGATATAGGCAATTCTACCGATGCGCCGCGCGGGCCCGGCGCAGCCCTAAGACCTTTTGCCGAGGGGTCGTCGGAACTGCCTGTCAAATAGGCAGATCCTTCCAGGCGGCGCGGAACTGCCGTTCCCGGCGTGACGATTCTGTCGCAGCGGCCCCGATCGTTCGGAACCGTCGCCCGGCGGTTGCGTTCATGGCGCCCTCAGGCGATCTCGTAGGGCAGTGGCCCCGGGCGGTCCGGCGGAATGCGGATATGGCGGTCCATCGGCGGCACCGAGCGCTGATGGCAGTTCGGGCGCGGACAGATCCGGCAGGACACCCCGATGGGCTCGAACAGCTGCGGATTGCCGACGTCCAGCCCGTCGGCATAGACCAGATCGCGGGCATGGCTGACCTCGCAACCCAGACCGATGGCAAAGCGCCGCACCGGCGCGCCAAAGGCCCCGGCCGGTTTCGACACGTCGCGCGCCAGCAGCAGATAGCGCTTGCCGTCCGGCGTCTCGGCCAGTTGGCGCAGGAAGCGGCCGGGGGTTTCGAAGGCCTGGTGCACGTTCCACAGCGGGCAGGCGCCGCCGAAACGAGCGAATTGCATCCGCGTCGCCGAGTGGCGCTTGGTGATGGTGCCCGCCTGATCGACGCGGACGAAGAAGAACGGCACGCCGCGGTCGCCGCCGCGCTGCAGGGTCGAGAGCCGATGCGCTATCTGCTCGAGCGAGGCATGGAACAGATGCGCCAGCCGCTCGAGGTCGTGCCGCTCGGTCCGGGCGGCCTCCATGAAGCGGGCATAGGGCATCATCGCCGCGCCGGCGAAATAATTCGCCAACCCCAGCCGGGCGATGTCGCGGGCCGAGCCGCTGCGGAAACGCGCCAGTTCCAGCGTCGCCTCCAGCAAGTCGCCGCGGCTTTCCAGGGCCAGCAGGTGCAGCAGCTGGAAGGCCTGGGTCGCCGGCTCGGCCGCCGCGTTCAGGGTGACGCGCTTGCCCTCGCGCAGATAGACCGCGCCGCTGCCCAGTTCCGCCTGGGTCACCTCGATGCCACGCTCGGCAAGGCCGGCGATGGCGCGCTCCAGCGGTCGCATGTTGGGGCGTGTGCGAGCGAACTGCTCAGCCGCGCGATCCACCGCGTCGATGTAATTGTCGCAGTAATGGAAGAAGTCGCGCACCTCCTCCCAGGGCGAGGGGGTGGCGTTCTGGGCGCCGGCCCCCAGCGCCTCGTCCATCGCCGCCAGCCGCTCCTGCCCCTCGCGATGCGCGCGGTAGAGGTCCAGGAAGGCGCGGGCCAGGGCCGGGGCATTGGTCGCGGCCAGGCGCAGGTCGGCGCGGGGCGGCGCGCTGTCGAACAGCGGATCGGCCAGCGCCTCGGCCATGTCCATCACCATGCGGTCGGCGTCGCCCACCGCCATCGCGCCCAGGTCGACCGCGAATTCCGAAGCCAGCCGCAGCAGCACCCCGGCCGAGACCGGGCGGTGGTTGTTCTCCATCTGCGACAGATAGGGCAGCGAGACGCCCAGCCGGTCGGCGAAGGCGCGTTGCGTCAGGCCGGCGCGGGCGCGGGTTTCCCGCAGCGCCACGCCGGCATAGATCTTTTGGGTGGCCATGGGCGTCCTCTTTGCAAAGATAGGCATACGCTTTGCAAAGGCTGGCCGGCAAGGGGGATCAGCGCCCCTGGATCACCTGCCGCTCGCGGATCATCACCCAAAGGATGAAGGCGATCGAGGCGACGGCCGAGACGGCCATGATGACCAGAAGCGGCGCGGCGCCGGTATCGTCATGCAGAAGCGCGCCGGCCAGCGCCGCCAGCCCGGCGCCGCCCGCGACCGCCATCGCGCCGCCCAGGCCGCTTGCGGTGCCGGCCAGTTCGGGCCGCACGCTCATCATGCCGGCATTGGCATTGGGCAGCAGCATGCCGTTGCCCAGGCCCATGACGCCGACCGCGCCGAAGAAGACCAGCGGCGTCAGCCCGCCCGCCAGGTCCACCACCAGCGCCGCCAGCAACGACGCCGAACAGATCAGCGCCCCGGTCAGGATCATCCGGTTCATGCCGAAGCGCGTCGAATAGCGCGCCGAGATGAAATTCCCCAGCGCATAGCCGAACGAGGGACCGGCGAACCAATAGCCGACCTCGGCCGGCGACAGGTGCAGCACGACCTGGCCGACGAAGGGCGCGCCGCCCAGATAGGCATAGAACGACCCGGCGCTGAGCGTCGCGGCCAGCGCATAGCCCCAGAACCGCTGCGAGCGCGCCAGCACCGGATAGGTCGCGACCTGCTGGCGCAGCGGCACGCCGCCGCCGCGCGCGGTCTCGGTCAGGTCCGCGGTGCAAAGCGCCATGACCGCAAGCCCGGCGATGCCCATGGCCACGAAGCTGGCGCGCCAGCCCAGCGTCTCGTCCAGCACCCCGCCCAGGGTCGGCGCGATCATCGGCACCAGCGACATGCCCATGGTGACATAGCCGATCATGCTGGCGGCCTGGTCGGCGGGCACGATGTCGCGCACCACCGCCCGGCTGACGACGAAGCCGGTGGTCACCACCGCCTGCACCAGCCGGAAGGCCATGAACCAGCCTGCATCGCGCGTCAGCAATGTGCCCAGCGTCGCCAGCAGAAAGATGGCCAGAGAGCCCAGCACCACCGGCCGGCGCCCGAAACGGTCGCTGATCGGCCCGCAGAGCAGTTGCAGCACCGCGCTGACCGCCAGGAAGGCCGAAACCGACAGCTGCATGAAGCTGTATTCGACCCCGAAATCCCGCGCCATCGCCGGCAGCGAGGGCAGGAAGATGTTCGTCGACAGCGCGCCTGCGGCCGAAATCGACACCAGCGTGATCAGATGCGGCCGGCGCGCGGCAGGAGGGGGCAGGGTGGTCATGGCGCTAGATTGCCCGTTGCGCAGGCAAAGGCAACCGCTCACGGCTTTAATGCGCGGCGGTCCCGAAGCGGTGGAAGATCAGGAAGGCGCCGAAGCAGATGAAACCGAAGCCAAGCGCGATGTTCCAGGTCAGCTTCTCGCCCAGCCAGAGCCATGAGAACAGCACGAAGATCGACAGGCTGACGACCTCCTGG
Source organism: Paracoccus sp. N5 (assembly GCF_000371965.1). Lineage (NCBI taxonomy): Bacteria > Pseudomonadati > Pseudomonadota > Alphaproteobacteria > Rhodobacterales > Paracoccaceae > Paracoccus > Paracoccus sp. N5. The sequence continues at coordinate 2,350,398 of NZ_AQUO01000001.1, forward strand.
ATGGTCTTCAGCTGGGCGGCGCTGAAATGGCCATAGCCGAAGCGGTTCGCCGGCACCTGCAGCAGGTATTCGAAAAAGGCGATGCCCCAGCTGACCAGGATCACCACCAGCAGCGGCGTGGCCTTGAACTTCAGATGCCCATACCAGGCGATGGTCATGAACAGGTTCGACGCGATCAGCAGGCCGACCGTGACCAGCGGCACGGGCAGGTTCATTCGGACCGATCCCAGCTGCGGTGCTTTTCGAGATTGCCGAAGCGGGTGAAGCGGCCCTCGAAGGACAGCTCGACCGTGCCGATGGGACCGTGGCGCTGCTTGCCGATGATGACCTCGGCCTTGCCGTGGCAGGATTCCATGATCTGCTGCCAGTTCGCCATCTTGTCGAGATCGTGGTCGGCGGGCTTTTCCCGCTCGCGGTAATATTCCTCGCGGAAGACGAACATGACGATATCGGCGTCCTGCTCGATACTGCCGGATTCGCGCAGGTCGGACAGCTGCGGCCGCTTGTCCTCGCGGCTCTCGACCTGGCGCGAGAGTTGCGACAGGGCGATGACGGGGATGTCCAGCTCCTTGGCGATGGCCTTCAGGCCCTGGGTGATCTCGGAAACCTCGTTCACCCGGCTGTCCTTGGCGCTGGCAGCGCGCAAGAGCTGCAGGTAATCGACGATCAGCACGTCGAGCCCCATGGTGCGCTTGAGCTTGCGGGCGCGGGCGGCGAGCTGGTTGATCGGCAGGGCCGGGGTGTCGTCGATGAACAGCGGGCAGTTCTGCAGGTCATGCGCCGCCTTCACGAAGCGGCGGAACTCCTCCTCGGTCATGTCGCCGCGCCGGATCGATTCGCTGGGCACCTCGGCCGCCTCGGACAGGATGCGCGCGGCCAGCTGCTCGGCCGACATCTCGAGGCTGAAGAAGCCGACGACGCCGCCCGCCACCGTGCCATGGCTGCCGTCGGGCAGCTCGCCCGTCCGGTGCGCCTTGGCGACGTTGAAGGCGATGTTCGTGGCCAGCGAGGTCTTCCCCATCGAGGGCCGCCCGGCCAGGATGATCAAGTCCGAGCGGTTCAAGCCGCCCATCTTGCCGTCCAGATCGACCAGCCCGGTCGAGACCCCGGACAATCCGCCCCCGCGGCTGAACGCGGCATTGGCGGCGTTCAGCGCCCCGGTGACGGCGGCAAGGAAGCTCTGGAAGCCGCGCTCGGCCACGCCCTGCTCGCCGAGCTTGTAGAGCACCTGCTCGGCTTCCTTGATCTGTTCCTCGGCGGAATCGCTGACCGAGACGGTGGCCGCGCGGGCGGAAATGTCCTGGCCCAGGTTGATCAACTCGCGCCGCAGGGCGAATTCGCGGATCATCTGGGCATAGTCGCGCGCGGCATGGGACGAGATCGCGGCCCCCGCCAGACGGGCCAGGTAGGCCGGGCCGCCAAGCTCCTTCAGCCCGGCGTCGTTCTCCATGAAGGCCTTGATGGTGACCGGGCTCGCCAGCGCATTCCGGGCGATGCGCTCGGCGCTGATCTCGTAGATGCGGCGATGCACCGGGTCGTAGAAATGCCCGGCCTGAATGATGCGCGAGACGTGGTCATAGACCTCGTTATTGGTCAGAAGCGCGCCCAGGAGTTGCTGCTCGGCCTCGATGGAAAAGGGCACCGCCTGCTCGGCCGCGGCCGAGGCGATTTCACCGGGTTTCCTGATTTCGACGGCGCGCAACTCGCTCATGCCCTGCTCTCCGACCTTCGACTCGGCTGGGGGCCGTTATCCACCTTATGCGCCCCGCGGTCCATCGGGATATGTTGTGGATAAGCTGTGGGCGGATTGCTGCCCTTGCGCGGGTGGCGAGGGCGGCATGGGTATTTGGGCAACAGAGAAGACCGAGGCGGCGCCCAGTTCTTCTTCGTTCCTCAAATACCCATTGCAACCGTGCAGCCGGGCCGGACCGGGCCAGTTCAAGGATGGGCAGCCTGCCAGGCGCGCGGGTCAGTCAGGAAGCGTTCGACCTCGGCCAGGGTTTCTGCATCGTAGAAACCTTGCGCCTTGGCTTCGGCCAGCACGTCCCACCAGGTGCAGAGATGGTGCAACTGCACGCCGTGATCGGCCAGGCGCTGCGTGGTCTCGGGGAAGATGTCGTAATAGAAGATCACCGCGGTATGGCCGCAGGTCGCGCCGGTCTCGCGGATCGCATCGACGAAGCTCAGCTTCGAGCCGCCGTCGGTGGTCAGGTCCTCGACCAGCAGCACGCGCTGGCCCTCGGTCATCGCGCCCTCGATGCGGGCATTGCGGCCATAGCCCTTGGGCTTCTTGCGCACATAGGTCATCGGCAGTTCCAGCCGTTCCGCGACCAGGGCCGCGAAGGGGATGCCCGCCGTCTCGCCGCCGGCGATATTGTCGAAGGCGTCGAAGCCCGCGTCGCGCAGCACGGTCGCCGCCATGAAGTCCATCAGCGTCGAGCGGATGCGCGGGAAGCTGATCAGCTTGCGGCAGTCGATATAGGTCGGCCCCTTCAGGCCCGAGGCATAGGTATAGGGCTCGGCCGCGTTGAAATGCACCGCCTTGATTTCCAGCAGCATGCGGGCGGTCAGCTGGGCGATCTCCTCGCGCGGGGGGAAGGGCAGGGTCATGCGGGGTCCTCGACGTGCCAGTAGAGCGGGAAGCCGGGGTCGAAGACGGTGACGGTCTCGTCCCCGGCGTTGATATGGGTCGGATAGGGCGCGGGCGTGTCGCGCCGGACCAGCCGGATGCGGTCCTCGTTCGCGGGCAGGCGGTAGAAGGCGGCGCCGTTGAGCGCGGTGAAGCCTTCCAGCCGGTCCAGCGCGCCGTCATCCTCGAAGACCTGGGCCAGGATCGACATGGTGTTCGGCGCGGTGAAGCAGCCGGCGCAGCCGCAGGCCGATTCCTTGGCGCGGTCCGGATGCGGCGCCGAGTCGGTGCCGAGGAAGAAGCGCGTATCGCCCGAGGTTGCCGCGCGGCGCAGCGCCAAGCGATGCGTCTCGCGCTTGGCGACCGGCAGGCAGTAGTAATGCGGGCGGATGCCGCCGACCAGGATATGGTTGCGGTTGATGACCAGGTGATGGGTGGTGATCGTCGCGCCGATGTCCTGGTTCGCGCTGACGTAATCCACGCCGTCCGCGGTGGTGATATGTTCCATCACCACGCGCAGCCCGGGCGTGGCGCGGCGGATCGGGTCCAGCACCCGGTCGATGAACACCGCCTCGCGGTCGAAGATGTCCACCGCCGGGTCGGTGACCTCGCCATGGAAGCACAGCGGGATGCCGGCTTCGGCCATGGCCTCCAGCACACCGCGCACCTTGTCGAAATCGCGCACGCCCGAGGCCGAGTTGGTCGTCGCCCCGGCCGGATAGAGCTTCACCGCCGCGATGATCCCGTCGCGATGCGCGGCGACCACGTCGGCGGGATCGGTCGCCTCGGTCAGATAGAGCGTCATCAGCGGACGCAACGTCACCTCGGGCCCCAGCGCGGCCCGGATCCGGTCGCGGTAAGCCGCGGCCTGCGCCCCGGTCACCACCGGCGGCACCAGGTTCGGCATGATGATCGCCCGGCCGAAATGGCCGGAATATGAAGCCACTGCCTGCAGCATGTCACCGTCGCGCAGGTGCAGGTGCCAGTCGTCGGGGCGTCGAAGCGTAAGCGATTTGTTCATGCCGTCCCTGTATACCGGGCGTGGCTGCAAGGCCATAGGGCAATGGGCGGGACCAAAGAAGCACTTGGCAATCGCCCAGCCAGAGAGCAATTTTATTTCAACCGCTCTTCTCGAAGGGATTCGGATGTGTTCGGATTGATGAACCAGACCAGCATGCAGGTGCCGCTTCTGCTTTGGCAGCAGATGGCGCGCATGGCTTGGGAATCGCAGATGGTGATCGCGTGGCGCACCGCCGGAATGATGGGCCTGGTGCGCCAGGACGCCGAGGAGCCGCAGCGCATGGTCATCGAAAAGGCCAATGCGGCGTCCGAGGCCATGCATGCCGCGTTGCGCGCCGCCGGGCGCGGCGAGCGTGCCGACAAGGTCATGGCGGCGGCGCTGCGGCCCTATCGCCGCCGCACCAAGGCCAATGTCAAGCGGCTGTCGCGCAAGGGCTGACCGCCGCCAGGGCCTGGAATGCAAAACGCGCCCCAAGCGGGGCGCGTCTGCTTTGTCGCGGGCGCGGATCTCAGATCAGCTTGCCCATCGCCACGGCGGTATCCGACATGCGGTTCGAGAAACCCCATTCGTTGTCATACCAGCTGAGGATGCGGACCAGCTTGCCCTCCATCACCTTGGTCTGGTCCATGTGGAAGACCGAGGAATGGCTGTCGTGGTTGAAGTCCGAAGAGACCAGCGGCTCGTCGGTATAGCCCAGGATGCCCTTCAGCGGGCCGTCGGCGGCGGCGCGGATGGCGTCGTTGATTTCCTGCACCGAGGTCTCGCGCTTGGCCTCGAACACCAGATCCACGACTGAGACGTTCGGGGTCGGCACGCGGATCGCGACGCCGTCCAGGCGGCCCTTGAGTTCCGGCAGCACCAGGCCCACCGCCTTGGCGGCGCCGGTCGAGGTCGGGATCATCGACAGCGCGGCGGCGCGGGCGCGATACAAGTCCTTGTGCATGGTGTCCAGCGTCGGCTGGTCGCCGGTATAGCTGTGGATGGTGGTCATGAAACCGCGCTCGATGCCGATGGCGTCGTTCAGCACCTTGGCGACCGGCGACAGGCAGTTGGTGGTGCAGCTGGCGTTCGAGACCACCAGATCCTGGGCGGTCAGCGTGTCGTCGTTCACGCCGAAGACGATGGTCTTGTCGGCATTCTCGCCCGGGGCCGAGATCAGCACGCGCTTGGCGCCGGTCGACAGATGCGGCTGCACCTTTTCCTTCGAGGTGAAGATGCCGGTGCATTCCATGATGACGTCGATGTCGCCCCAGGGCAGTTCGGCCGGGTTGCGGATCGCGGTGACCTTGATCGGGCCGCGGCCGACGTCGATCGAGTCGCCGTTCACCTTGACCTCGGCCGGGAAGCGGCCATGGACCGAGTCGTAGCGCAGCAGATGCGCATTGGTCTCGACCGGGCCCAGGTCGTTGATCGCCACGACTTCGATATCATTGCGCCCCGATTCGATGATCGCGCGCAGCACGTTCCGACCGATACGACCAAAGCCGTTGATCGCCACCTTGACAGCCATGGGGGTTCCTCCGCCGCTGATGAAGTTTCGCGCTGCAAATAGCCCGGCTTGCGGGGGAAATGCAAATGGGCTGCGCGATGTTTGCGACCAAACTGCGCCGAAACCGCATCGCGCGGCGCGATCGCGCGACGGCCCCGCAGTTGCGGCCGGCCCCCCAAGCCACTAGAACCCCGGCAAACACCAGGAGTTTCCGATGATCCCGCGCTATTCCCGCCCCGAAATGGTCGCCATCTGGTCGCCCGAGACCCGCTTCAAGATCTGGTACGAGATCGAGGCGCATGCCTGCGACGCCCAGGCCGACCTCGGCGTGATCCCGCGCGAGAACGCCGAGGCCGTCTGGCGCGCCAGGGACGTCGAATTCGACGTCGCCCGCATCGACGAGATCGAGGCCGTGACCAAGCATGACGTCATCGCCTTCCTGACCCATCTGGCCGAGCATATCGGCAGCGACGAGGCGCGCTTCGTCCACCAGGGCATGACCAGCTCGGACGTGCTCGACACGACGCTGAACGTGCAGCTGGTGCGCGCCGCCGACATCCTGCTGGCCGACATGGACAAGGTCCTGGCGGCGCTGAAGAAACGCGCCTACGAGCACAAGGATACGGTCCGCATCGGCCGCAGCCACGGCATCCATGCCGAGCCGACCACCATGGGCCTGACCTTCGCCCGCTTCTACGCCGAGATGGCGCGCGGCAAGGCCCGGCTGGAACGCGCGCGCGAGGAGGTGGCGACCGGCGCCATCTCGGGCGCGGTCGGCACCTTCGCCAATATCGACCCGGCGGTCGAGGCGCATGTCTGCGCGAAAATGGGCCTCTCCCCCGAGCCGATCTCGACCCAGGTCATCCCGCGCGACCGTCACGCCATGTTCTTCGCCACGCTGGGCGTCATCGCCAGCTCGATGGAGAATATCGCCATCGAGATCCGCCACATGCAGCGCACCGAAGTGCTTGAGGCCGAAGAATTCTTCAGCCCCGGCCAGAAGGGTTCGTCGGCCATGCCGCACAAGCGCAACCCGGTGCTGACCGAGAACCTGACCGGCCTTGCCCGCCTGGTGCGCATGGCGGTGATCCCGGCGATGGAGAACGTGGCGCTGTGGCACGAACGCGACATCAGCCACAGCTCGGTCGAGCGCGGCATCGCACCCGATGCGACGATCACCCTGGACTTCGCGCTGAACCGCCTGGCCGGCGTCATCGAAAAACTGGTGGTCTATCCCGAGAACATGCTGAAGAACATGAACAAGTTCAAGGGGCTGGTCATGTCTCAGCGCGTGCTGCTGGCCCTGACCCAGGCCGGCGTCTCGCGCGAGGATGCCTATCGCCTGGTCCAGCGCAACGCCATGAAGGTCTGGGAGCAGGGCGCCGATTTCAAGACCGAGCTCTTGGCCGATGCCGAGGTGACGGCGGCGCTGTCGCCGGCCGAGATCGAGGAGAAGTTCGACCTCGGCTATCACACCAAGCATGTCGACACGATCTTTTCGCGGGTCTTTGGCGAAAAGCCCGCGCATTAACCGCGCATTCGCATATCTGTGCCAGATTGCCCCCGACGACAGATGAATCGGGGGCAAACATGGGTGTTCCGGCAATCGGCGGGTTACAACTGACCCCGCGCCAGAAGGCGGCGGTGATCGTGCGGCTGTTGCTTGCCGAAGGCGACGACATCGACCTGGCCCGGCTGCCGCCGGGGCTGCAGACCGACCTGGCGCAGGAAATGGCGCTGATGGGCATCATCGACCGCGACACGCGCAACGCCATCGTGGCGGAATTCTGCGACCGGCTGGAATCCGTCGGCCTGTCCTTCCCGGGCGACATCGACGGCACGCTGGACCTGCTGGACGGCCATCTCTCCCCCGATACCACAGACCGGCTGCGGCGCATGGCGGCGCTGAACGGCGACGGCGACCCCTGGGACCGCATCGCGGTCATGGCGCCGACGCTGCTGGCCGAACTGGCCCGCACCGAGGCGGTCGAGATCGCGGCGGTGATGTTTTCCAAGCTGCCGGTGCCGCGCGCGGCCGAGGTCTTCGGCCTGCTCGACCCGCAGCTCGCGCGCCAGATCGCCTATGCCATGTCGCTGACCGGCGGCATCGAGGCGGCGGCGCTGCAAAGGATCGGCAAGGCGCTGATCCAGGCCGCCGACGCCGTGCCGCAGCCGCCGTTGCAGGGCAAGGCCGGCGAAAAGGTCGGGGCGATCCTGAACTTCTCGCCCTCGACCATGCGCGACAGCGTGCTGGCCGGGCTCGATGACGACGATGCCGGTTTCGCCGGCGAAGTGCGCAAGACGATCTTCACCTGGGCGCATGTGCCGCATCGCGTCGATCCACGCGACATTCCCCGCCTCACGCGCGAGGTGGACAATGCCGTGCTGCTCAAGGCTCTGGCCGGCGCCAGGGGCGAGGCGCGCGAGACGGTCGATTTCATCCTTGGCGGCATCTCCAGCCGGCTTGCCGAGACGATGCGCGAGGAAATGGAGGCGCTCGGCAAGATCTCGGTCCGGGACGCCGAGGCGGCGATGGACGAGGTCGTCGCGACCATCCGCCGGATGGAGGCGGCGGGCGACCTTTTCCTGATCTCGCCCGAGCCCGAAGAGGACGAGCCGCCCGCGGCCTGATCTTGCCACGGGGCGCCAGTCGCTGCTAACGGCTTGCCTGACAGGCGGCGCTGGCCTGAAAGCGGGCAGTGCCGCGGCTGGCGGCCGGGTCACGGACGCGCCATGGAAAGGAAGCCATGACCAATCAGATCGCTATCGTCCTGCTGGTGCTGGTGCTGGCGCTTTTTGCCGCCGACGCGCTGGTGCTGCATTGGAACCTGCCGCTGTTCCTGGGCAAGGAATTCGCCGGGCTGATCGAGTATCTCAGCTTCTGGCGCTAGGCTGGTTTCGCAGATCGAGCGACAGTGCCGCCCATCGGTGGCCAGCAGCGCGTTCCCGCGTCGCGCGGCGTCCAGCGCCAATAGCGCCAGAAATGCGGCATGGTTTTGTGCTTGTTCCGCTCCCGGTCTCGACCGTCTCGCGGCGACAATCGCTGGCCGATTTCCGCGAGCCGTCCGGCCTCTTCGCGCGAGGCCCAGACCCGGTTCCCGAGGCATTCCGACCCTGCCGGCGAAGCGCGACGGCCCAAGGGCCCTGGCCGAGAATCCGTTTGGTTGGGATTGCACTTGCCTCGCGATCAAGGTAAACGAGACGGCACGCGGGCGTAGCTTAATGGCAAAGCTTCTGGTTCCCAACCAGATGACGAGGGTTCGATTCCCTTCGCCCGCTCCAGATCTCCGCGCAGTTTGTTGATTTTCCCACAGCTTTTGCTGGTCTGGCGAGGGCGCCGATGGGCATGCGTTCGCCTGCTGTTCCAGGTCCAAAACATTGAATCAGGCGCGGATTCCCTTGAAGCGGTCTTGCCATTCGTCGCGGCTCTCGTCGCTGATCTTGGCGAAAAGCACCTCGGGCACGGTGAAGGCATGGCCGGCGGGCAGGGCCTGCAGCGCGGCCGCGACATCGCCGGGCCAGCGACGGTCCCGGGTCTGCATCGCGGCCAGCATGGCATCGGCGGCGAAGGGGATGAAGGGGGCCGAAAGCACGGCATAGAGCCGGATCAGGTTCAGGCCCAGGCGGACCTGCATCGCGGCCTTGTCCGGGTCGGTCTTGAAGGTGGACCAGGGCGCGGCGGATTGCAGGTATTCGTTGCCCAGAACCCAGATCGCGCGCAGTTCGGCGGCGGATTTGCGGATCTCGGTATGGTCCATGAAGCCTTCATAGGCGCGGATGCGGGCGGTCAGTGCCTCGATCAGCGCCGATTCCTCGGGGCCGTAGCTGCCGCCTTCGGGGATGGTCTCGCCGAATTTGCTGCGGCAGAACTTGGTGATGCGGCTGACGAAATTCCCCAGCACGTCGGCCAGGTCCTTGTTCACCGACTGCTGGAAATTCTCCCAGGTGAACTCGCTGTCGCCGGATTCGGGGGCGTGCGACAAGAGCCACCAGCGCCAGTAATCGGCGGGCAGGATCGACAGCGCCTGGTCCATGAACACGCCGCGGCCCTGGCTGGTCGAGAACTGGCCGCCGTCATAAGTCAGGTAATTGAAGGACTTGATGTAGTCCACCAGCTTCCAGGGCTCGCCCGAGCCGATAATCGTGGCCGGGAAGCTGAGCGTGTGGAAGGGCACGTTATCCTTGCCCATGAACTGGGTATAGGTCACGTCCTCGGCGCCCTCGTCGAGCCGCCACCAGCGGCGCCAGGCGCTGTCGGGCTCGCCCCGCTTGTCGGCACCCTCGGCGGTGGCGGCGATATATTCGATGGGTGCGTCGAACCAGACGTAGAAGACCTTGCCCTCCATCCCCGGCCAGGGCTGGTCGCCCTTTTTCACCGGAATGCCCCAGTCGAGGTCGCGGGTGATGCCGCGGTCCTGCAGCCCGTCGCCGTCGTTGAGCCATTTCCTCGCGATCGAGGTGGTCAGGATCGGCCAGTCGGTCTTGCTGTCAAGCCATTGGGAAATCTGGTCTTTCAGCGCGCGCTGGCGCAGGTAGAGGTGCTTGGTGGCGCGGATTTCCAGGTTGGTGCTGCCGCTGATGGCGCTGCGCGGCTCGATCAGGTCGGTCGGGTCGAGCTGCTTGGTGCAGTTCTCGCACTGGTCGCCGCGGGCCTTGTCATAGCCGCAGTTCGGGCAGGTGCCCTCGATATAGCGGTCGGGCAGGAAGCGGCCGTCGTCGATGGAATAGACCTGCTTTTCCTCGACCTCGGAGATCCAGCCGTTCTCGTCCAGCTTGCCGGCGAAATGCTGGGTCAGGACGTGGTTGCGCTCGCTGGAGGAACGGCCGAAATGGTCGAAGGACAGGCCGAAGTCGCGGGCGATTTCCGCCTGGATTTCGTGCATTTCCGCGCAATAGACCGGCACCGGCTTGCCGGCCTTCTTCGCCGCGAGCTCGGCCGGGGTGCCGTGTTCGTCGGTGGCGCAGATGAACATCACCTCATGGTCGCGGGCGCGCAGGTAGCGGGCATAGAGGTCGGCCGGAAGCTGCGAGCCGACCAGGTTGCCGAGGTGCTTGATCCCGTTGATATAGGGGATTGCCGAGGTGATGAGATGCCGGGCCATGTGTCGCGTCCTAAGGGGTCGGCGCTCTGTCTAGCCGCGATGGCGGGCGATGGAAAGTGCGCGCGTTGCAAGCCGGGCTTGCGCAACGGTTCCGGGGCCGATGCGCCGGAAAGCCGGGAAAAGCTGGGGTTTCGGGCTGTGCTGGCGGTGCAGCGCGCGTACACGGGCCGTACACCGCGCGTGCACCGGCCCGGCATCGCGGCGAGGCTGCGCCCCTCGATGGGGCGCGTCAGGCGCTCCCCCCGGGATATTTCCGACAAGAGAGAAAGCCGGGGCGGTGTCCTGCTGCGGCGCGTCTTGGCTCAGCGGCGGCGGTCGCGGCGCGAGCTCATCGGCTGGAAGGCCACGCCGACATGGGCCTCGCAATAGGGTTTGCCGGGGACCGAGGGCAGGCCACAGAACCAGAACTTGTCGGTCGCCGGGTCGCCGATCGGCCATTTGCAGGTCCGCTCGGTCAGCTCCATCAGCGTCAGCTTGCGGGCGCGCTTTTCCACCTCGCGCACCGAGGCCAGCGCCTCGGGGCTGATCTCGTTGGCCGAGGGTTGCGGCGGCAGCGGCTGGCCCGAGGGGACCAGCGTGCGGCGGTTGAAGCCGGGCGCGGCCGGGGCTGCGGCCTGTTCCGGCGCGGGCTCGGCCGCCGGGGCCGCGGCCCGGGGCTGCGGCGCGGGCTCGGGTGCCGCCGGTTTCGGCGCGGGCTCCGGCGCCGGCGCCGCCGCGACGGCGGGCTTCGGCGCCGGTTCGGGTGCCGCTGCCTCGGCTTCGTCGCTGCGATTCGACAGGCCCAGCCGGTGGACCTTGCCGATCACCGCGTTGCGGGTGACGCCGCCCAGCTCCTTGGCGATCTGGCTGGCCGATTGTCCCTCGGCCCACATGCGTTTCAGCGTCTCGACGCGCTCGTCGGTCCAGGACATGACTTGCCTTTCCTGCACCGGCTGCGGTCCCGGTGCCCTTCGTGTTCACGGCTGCTTCCCGGCTTCAATTCCGCCGGGCCCGGGCTTAAATCCGGGGATAGCCAGATTTACCCGTCCGCCGCCGCAAATTCAAGGAGCGCCGATGCAGCCCACCGAGACCCGCCCCGAGAGCCCCGCCGCGATCCGCCAGATGGGCGTGCGCCGCTTTGGCCGGGTGAACTGGCTGGGGCTTTACACCCTGGCGCGGCGCGAGATCATGCGCTTCATGAATGTCTGGCAGCAGACCGTGCTGGCGCCGCTGATGACCTCGGCGCTGTTCGTGGCGGTCTTCGCCCTGGCGCTGGGCCGCGACCGCGGCGCGGTCATGGGCCTGCCCTATCTGGTCTTCCTGGGGCCGGGCATCCTGATGATGACGGTGATCCAGAACGCCTTCGCCAATACCTCCTCGAGCATCATCTCGGCCAAGATGCAGGGCAATATCGTCGATACGCTGATGCCGCCGCTGTCGGCGACCGAGATCCTGGCCGGCTATCTGATCGGCGCCGTGGTGCGGGCGCTGATCGTCGCCGGCGCCATTGCCGCCGGCATGGCGCTGGTGCTGGGCCAGGGCGTGGCGCATCCGCTCTGGGCGCTGTGCTTCGTCGTGCTGGGGGCGCTTCTGATGGGCGGGCTGGGGCTGCTGGGCGGCATCGTGGCGCAGAAATTCGACCAGATGGCGGCGATCACCAATTTCGTCGTGACGCCGCTGTCGTTCCTGTCCGGCACCTTCTATTCGGTCGAGGCGCTGCCCGAGCCGTTCCGCACGCTGGCGCATTGGAACCCGGTCTTTTACCTGATCGACGGCGCGCGCTATGGCATCGCCGGGGTTTCGGACGCGCCGGTGCTGCGCGGCCTTGCGGTCTGCGGCGGCACCGTGGCGCTGGTGCTGTGGACGGGTTGGCGCTGGCTCGACAGCGGCTATCGTATGAAGCCGTGAAAAGCCGCGATGAAAAGCCGCCATGAAAAGCCGTTGCACGCCGCGCGCGTCCGCGCTATGCGCTGGGCCATGATCGCATGGACCGCCTTTACCGCCCGTCCCCGACGTTGATCCTGTCGACGACCGATCCCGCCTGCCTTCCTGACATCACTGGTGCCGCGCCGGCGCGGCTGTTCCCAGAGAGGACATCCCCATGATTTCGCACGTCCTGCCGACCTATAATCGCGCGCCCATCGCCTTCGAGCGCGGCGAGGGCTCCTGGGCCATCGCCACCGACGGCACGCGATACCTGGACCTGGGGGCGGGCATCGCCGTGAACGCGCTGGGCCATGCCAATCCCGATCTGGTGGCGGCGCTGACCGCGCAGGCCGGGCGGATCTGGCATGTCTCGAACCTCTACCAGATCCCCGAGCAGGAGCGGCTGGCCGACCTGCTGGTCGAGGCGACCTTTGCCGACACGGTCTTCGTCACCAATTCCGGCACCGAGGCGGCCGAACTGGCCATCAAGATGGTGCGCAAATACTGGGACGAGATGGGCGATCCCGAGCGGATCGAGATCCTGACCTTCGAGGGCGCCTTCCACGGCCGCTCGACCGGGGCCATCGCCGCCGCCGGGTCGGAGAAGATGGTCAAGGGCTTCGGCCCGCTGATGCCCGGCTTCCGGCAATTGCCCTGGGGCGACATGGCGGCGCTGGAGGCGGCGATCTCCGAGCGCACCGCCGCCGTCATGCTGGAGCCGGTGCAGGGCGAGGGCGGCATCCGGCCGCTGCCCGATGCCGATCTGCGCCGCATCCGCGCGCTGTGCGACCAGACCGGCGCGCTTTTGGTGCTGGACGAGGTGCAGTCGGGCATGGGCCGCACCGGCAAGCTGTTCGCGCATGAATGGGCCGGGGTGACCCCCGACATCATGATGGTGGCCAAGGGCATCGGCGGCGGCTTTCCGCTGGGCGCGGTGCTGGCGACCGAGGCCGCTGCCGCGGGCATGGCGGCGGGCACGCATGGCTCGACCTATGGCGGCAATCCACTGGCCTGCGCGGTGGGTGCGCGCGTGATGGAGATCGTGGCCGATCCGGCCTTCCTGGCCGAGGTCAACCGCAAGGCGGCGCTGCTGCGCCAGAAGCTGGAGGGCCTGGTCGCGGCGCATCCCGCGGTGTTCGAGAGCGTGCGCGGCCAGGGGCTGATGCTGGGGCTGAAATGCCGGGTGGCGCCGGGCGAGGTGGTCCAGGCCGGCTATGCCGAGCATGTGCTGACCGTGGCCGCGGCCGACAATACGCTGCGGCTGCTGCCGCCGCTGACCATCTCGGACGAGGAGATCGCCGAGGCGGTGGCGCGGCTGGACCGGGCGGCCGGGCGGCTGGATGGCTAGCCCGGCCAGGGTTCCGGCCGCGGGCGGCATGATCCGGGCGGCGACGCGGCACCGATGCCGGGCGGGGCGCGCCAAGAAAATCGGGGTCCGACCTTGACCTCGCATCGGCAAAGCGGCTTGCTGGCCGGATCAATCCGAAAGACGTATCACGATGAACAGTTTCCTTGACATCCACACCACCGACAAGGCCGCGCTGCGCGGGATGATCGATTCCGCGCGCCGGATGAAGGATGCCCGCGCCGGCCAGCCCAAGGGGGCGCCGGATGCCGACCTGCCGCTGAAGAACCGCATGGTGGCGTTGATCTTCGAGAAACCCTCGACCCGGACCCGGGTCAGCTTCGACCTGGGCGTGCGGCAGATGGGCGGGCAGACCATGGTGCTGTCGGGCAAGGAGATGCAGCTGGGCCATGGCGAGACCATCGCCGACACCGCCCGGGTGCTGTCGCGCTATGTCGACCTGATCATGATCCGCACCTTCGAGGAGGCGACGCTGCTGGAGATGGCGGAATATGCCTCGGTGCCGGTGATCAACGGGCTGACCAACCGCACCCATCCCTGCCAGATCATGGCCGATGTGATGACCTTCGAGGAGCATCGTGGCCCCATCGCCGGCAAGAAGGTGGTCTGGTCGGGCGACGGCAACAATGTCTGCTGCTCGATGATCCATGCGGCGGGGCAGTTCGGCTATGACTTCACCTTTACCGGCCCGCCGACGCTGGACCCCGAGCGCGAGGCGCTGGACTTCGCCCGCGCGCAGGGTGTGCAGGCGGTGATCGAGCGCGATCCGGCCCGCGCGGTCGCGGGGGCGGACCTGGTGGTGACGGATACCTGGGTCTCGATGCACGACCCGCAATCGGCGCGCGAGCGGCGGCACAACCAGCTGCGCGGCTATCAGGTGAATGAGGCGCTGATGGCGCGGGCCAAGCCCGAGGCGCTGTTCATGCATTGCCTGCCGGCGCATCGCGACGACGAGGTGACGAGCGCGGTGATGGACGGGCCGAATTCGGTCATCTTCGACGAGGCCGAGAACCGGCTGCATGCGCAGAAGGCCGTCATGCGCTGGTGCCTGGGCGTCTGATGTCGCTGGCGGGGGCCTTGCCCCCGCACCCCCAGGATATTTGCACAAGAGAGAAGCAGGGGCGCGGCGCGAGGGCCGCGCCCTTTCAGTTCTCGCGGAAGGCGCGGATGAAATAGTCGCTGAGCGGCTTGACCAGATAGGCCATCGGGCTGCGCTCGCCGGTCTGGATATAGACCTCGGCCGGCATGCCGGGGATCAGCTCCAGCCCCTTGAGCTTTGCCGCCTGCTCGGGCGGGATCGTCACCTCGGCGCGGTAATAGGGCACGCGGGTGGTCTGGTCGACCAGCGTATCGGGCGAGACCCGGCTGAGCACGCCGTCGATTTCCGGCGTGGTGCGCGAGGAGAAGGACGAGAAGCGCAGCACCACCTGCTGGCCCGGGTGCACCTCGTCGATGTTGATCGGCGCGACATGGGCAGCGACGACCAGTGGCCGGTCCTGCGGGATGATATAGAGGATGGGATCGGCGGCGCGGATCACCGCGCGCGGCGTCGTCACCTGCAATTCCTGCACCACGCCGCCGACCGGGGCGCGGATTTCCAGCCGCGCGATCTGTTCGACCAGGCCGCGGCGGCGCTCGGCCAGCTCGAGCTCGCGATAGCCGAGGTCGCGCAGCTCGGTCTCGGCCGCCTCGCGGTGGGTGGCGGTCTTTTCCAGCCGCGACAGGTCGATTTCCGACAGTTGCGTCACGGCGCGGGCGCGGGTGGCGATGGTTTCGCCCAGAAGCCCGTCGAGCCGCGCCGCCTCGCGTTCCAGCGCCAGCACGCGCGGCGCCTGTGCCAGGCCCTTTTCCAGCAGCGAGCGCTGGTCGCGCAATTCCTGGGCGATGAAGTCGCGCTGCTTTTGCAGCGCCTGGGATTGCGCGTCGATGCCGCCGATCTGCGACTGCACCTGTTCGGACTGCTTGGCGAGCTGGCCCAGCGACTGGTCGAGCGTGTCGAGCCGGGCCCGGAACAGGCTTTCCTGGCCCTGCATCAGCGCCTTGAGCTCGGGGCGGTCGGCGACCGTGCTGACCAGTTCCTCGGGGAAGGTGATCTGCTCGAGGTCGGCGCGCTCGGCCTCGAGCCGGCCGCGGCGGGCGAGGATCTCGAAATACTGGCCCTCGACAATGGCGAGTTCGGTGTCGAGCAGCGTGCCGTCGAGCCGGATCAGCACCTGGCCCGCGCTGACCTTTTCGCCGTCATGGATCAGGATCTCGGCCACGACGCCGCCGTCCGGGTGCTGGACGACCTGGCGGCGCTGCTCGACCTCGACCTGGCCGGCTGCGACCACGGCGCCGGCGATGCGCGCGCTCCAGGCCCAGAGGCCGAAGCCGCCGAACAGCAGCAGGAGCGTGACCATGCCCAGGATCACCGGGCCGCGCGCCGACCATTCCGGGCGCCGGGGCGGCGCGGGCGGCTGCGGCGCCGGCATCTCGGCGCGGCGGGCGCGGAAATGCGGCGGCGCGGCGGGCGCCGGGTCGCCGGGGCTGCGCTTTTCGACCGGGGCGCGGCCGGTTTCCTGCGGGTCGGTCATGTCACGCCTCCGCCCTGGCCCTGGGCCCGCACGATCTGGTCGGCATTCTTGACCAGCGACTTCAGCACCTCGTCGCGCGGCCCGAAGGCGCGGCGCAGGCCCTGGTCCAGCACCAGCAGCAATTCGCATTCGGTGATCGCGGCCGGGCGGTGCGCCATGATGATGACGGCGCCGCCGCGCGCCTTGATGTTGCGTATGGCGAGGTTCAGCGCCGCCGAGCCTTCGTTGTCGAGGTTCGAGTTCGGCTCGTCCAGCACGAAGATCGCCGGCTCGGCGTAAAGCGCGCGCGCCAGGCCGATGCGCTGGATCTGCCCGCCCGAGAGCCGGCCGCCGGTCTGGCTGACCCTGGTGTCATAGCCCTGCGGCAGGTCGAGGATCATGCGATGCGCGGCGGCTGCCGTCGCCGCCGCGACCACGCGCTGCGGGTCGGGCTGCGGCGAGAGCCGGGCGATGTTTTCCGCGATGGTGCCGTCGAACAGCGTCACCTGCTGCGGCAGATAGCCGATCAGCCCGCCCAGCACGTCGGGGTCGTATTGGTCGAGCGTCGCCCCCGCCAGCCGGACCTGTCCGCCGGCGATGGGCCAGGCGCTGATCAGCGCGCGGGCCAGCGTGGTCTTGCCGGCGCCCGAGGGGCCGATCACCCCCAGCGCCTGGCCGGGATTCAGGTCGAAACTGACGCCGCGCAGCGTGGCTGTGCCTTGGCCCGGCGGCACCACGGTCAGGTTGCGCACCTCGAGCTGGGCATCGGGCCGGGGCAGGGGGGTGCGGGCCACGGCGGGCGGGCGGCGCGACAGAAGCTCGGCCAGCCGGGCCCAGCCGTCCTGCGCGCGCTGCACGATGGACCAGCCGCCCACGACCTGCTCGATCGGCGAGAGCGCGCGGCCCATCAGGATGGACGAGGCGATCATCGCGCCCGGAGTCACCTCTTGCCGCAGCACCAGCCAGGCGCCGGCGGCCAGCAGGGCGCTTTGCAGGAACAGCCGGAAGGTGCGGGAAAACACGGTGAAGCCGGTGGCGCGGTCGTTGCCGCGCATCGTCGCCTCGGTGGCGCGGTCGCGCGCCTCCTGCCAGCGGGTGAAGGCGGCGGCGCGCATGCCGAGCGAGCCGATCAGCTCGCCCTCGTCGCGGTAGAGGTCGGACATGCGCTCGGCCGACTGGCTGGCGATGGCGGCCTGTTGCAGCGATTCGCGGCTGAGCCACTGGTTCAGCACGGTGGCGACCACCAGGATCAGCAGCCCCGCCGTGGCGACGGCGCCGAGCAGCGGGTGGAAGACGAAGACCGCCGCCAGGAAGAACGGCGCCCAGGGCAGGTCGAAGAGCGCCATCAGCACCGGCGAGCCGATCAGGCGCTGCACCGCCTCGAGGTCGCGCATGCCGCCGCGCACCACCAGGTCCGAGCCGGCGGCCTGGCCGTCCTGCAAGGCGGCGGTGAAGACCCGGCCCTCCATCCGTTCCTGGAAGCGGGCGGCGACGCGGGCCATGATGCGGTTGCGGGCAAGGTCGAGCACGCCCATCAGCGTGAAGAGGAACACCACCAGCAGGAACAGCGCCGTCAGCGTCTCGACCGAGCGCGAGGCCAGCACGCGGTCATAGACCTGCATCATGAACAGCGGCCCGGTCAGCATCAGCATGTTCACGGCAAAGGAAAACAGCCCGACGAAGGCATAGAGCTGCCAGGCGCGGCCGCGCGCCTTGCCGAGCTCCTGTCGGCCGTCATGTCGCATCGGCGGCGAAGCCATGCCGGTTCCTTTCCTGATCGTCCGGCCGGGGTTGCCCGGCGTTGTCGCTGCGCTTATCCCAACTCTACGCATCAGAACAGATCGTATTCCCGATGCGCGGGAATCGGCCTGACGCCCAAGGACTAGCAACGGAAGGTTAGCAAAAGATTGAGCCCCTGGATCCTTCTTGCCGCAAGCCTGGGCCTGGCCGCCTGTTCCGCAGCGCAGCCCTCGGGGCAGATCGCCGATCCGCTGGAGCCGGTGAACCGCCGGGTGCATGCGTTCAACAAGGGCGTCGATAGGCATCTGGTCAAGCGGGTCAGCGGCGGCACCTCGGGCGGGGGCACCGGCCAGGCCGTTCAGGCGGTTGGGAATTTCGGTTCGAACCTGGCGCTGCCGGGCAAGGCGGTGAACCATCTGCTGCAGGGCAAGCCGGCGCCGGCGGTGCGCACGACCTTCCGCTTCCTGGTGAATTCGACCCTGGGGCTCGCGGGCTTCCTCGACCCCGCCGGCGAGGATTTCGCCCTGCCCGAGGAGGATACGGACTTCGGCCAGACGCTGGCGGTCTGGGGGGTGGGCGAGGGCGCCTATCTGGAGCTGCCGCTGATCGGGCCGTCCAGCGCCCGCGACGCGGCCGGCCGTGTTGTCGACATCGTGATCGACCCGATGCGCGGCTGGCTCAACCGCGACCAGTATCTGATCGGCATGGGCGCGCGGGTGGTCTCAAAAGCCGGTGAGCGGGGGCGTTTCAGCGATTCCGTCGATAGCGTCCTTTATGAAAGTGCCGATAGTTACGCCCAGACGCGGCTGATCTGGTCGCAGCACCGCCGCCATGAACTGGGAGAGGAAGGAGAGGCCATTGACCCTTATGCCGAATGAGACCCGCCGCGGATTCCTGGGGCTGATCGGGGCCGGGCTTGCCGTGGCCGCGACGCCGGCCTGGGCGCTGGACACGGGAGAGGCCAAGGCGCTGATCCAGAAGTCGCTGGACGAGGTCTATGCCGTCATCAACTCGGGCCGGCCGCCGGCGCAGATGTATCGCGAATTCGAGGCGATCTTCGCGCGCTATGCCGATGTGGAGATCATCGCCCGCTCGGCGCTCGGCCCCGCGGCCCGGCAGGCCGCGCCGGCCGAATTCGCCGCCTACAAGCAGGCGTTCCAGGGCTATATCGGCCGCAAATACGGCAAGCGCTTCCGCGAGTTCATCGGCTCGAAGATCGAAGTCACCGGAGCAAGACCGGTCAAATCCTTCTTCGCCGTGACCTCGACCGCCTATCTCAAGGGCCGCAGCCCGATGGAGGTGGAATGGCACGTCTCGGACAAGTCCGGGAAAAGCCGCTATTTCAACATCATCATCGAGGGGGTGAACATGCTCGCCTCGGAGCGGGCCGAGATCGGCGCGCTGCTGGCGCGGCGCAAGGGCGACCTGGCCGGGCTGACCGCCGACCTGCAACGGGCGGGCTGAACCGGGGCGCCGCGCAAGCCGCTTCTTTGCTCTGCAAATACCCCACCGCAACGGTGCAACCCGCACCGACCGCGCCGGTGAGACCAAAGGCCGGCCCCATCGAGGCCGGCCTTTTCGTCATTGCTGATAGACGCCGTCGATGCCGCGCAGGGCCTGGGTCAGCGGATCGTCGGGCGGCAGGTCGTCGGCCGGCATCTCGGCCTCGGGGCCGCTGGTCACGGTCTCGGCCGGGAAGGTCGGCGGGCCGCCGGGCTGCTGGTTGCCGGGATCGGGCAGGACGCGGCCGCCGGCCTGGTCCTGCGGCGCCGTCCCGGGCGCGGCCTGGCCCTGCGGCTGCGGCTGGCCTAGGGCCTCGGACAGCGCGGCGGCCAGCGGATCGGCGCCGCCGGCATCGTCGGAGCTGACCACCTGCGGCACGGCGCCGTTCGGGTCGAAGGCGAAATTGCCCAGCGGCTCGACCGGCAACCCGTCGTGGATCTCGGTCATCACCGCCTGCCAGATCTCGGCCGGCAAGCCGCCGCCGGTCACGCCCTTCAGCGGCTTGTTGTCGTCATAGCCCATCCAGACCCCGGTGACATATTGCCCGGTGAAGCCGATGAACCAGGCGTCGCGATAGCTCGAGGTGGTGCCGGTCTTGCCCGCCGCCGGACGGCCCTTCAGCCGGGCGCGGGTGCCGGTGCCATGTTCGATCACCTGCTGCATCATGCCGATCAGCTCGCCCGCCGCCTTCTGCGAGATCACGCGCTGGCCCATGCCGCCGGCCTGGCCGATCAGCGCCTGGTCGTCGCCCTTGATGCGCAGCTCCTGCAAGCCATAGGGCGCGACGGCGGTGCCGCCGTTGCGGATGCCGGCATAGGCGGCGGTCATGTTCAAAAGCGTCGCATCCGACACGCCGAGGCCCAGCGACGGCCCCGAGGCCAGCTCGTCCGAGACGCCGAAGTCGCGCGCCACCCGGCGCACCGCGTCGCGGCCGGCAATTTCCTGCAGCCGGATCGTCGCGGTGTTCAGCGATTGCGCCAGCGCCCGGGTCAGCGTCACCTCGCCGGAATAGCGCCGGGTATAGTTCTGCGGCGACCACGGCCCCGAGCCGCGCACGTTGATGGTCAGGGGCGCGTCCAGCACCATGTCGTTCGGGCCATAGCCCTGGTCCAGCGCCGCGGCATAGACGAAGGGCTTGAAGCTGGAGCCGGTCTGGCGCTTGGCCTGCGTCGCGCGGTTGAAGGTGCCGGCGACGGTATTGTCGCGCCCGCCGATCATCGCCCGCACCGCGCCGTCGGGCGACATCACCACCACCGCCGCCTGCGCCTTGGAGCCCTTGGAGATCTTTTCGTCGAAGACCCGCTGCAAGGCGCGTTCGGCCGCGCGCTGCACGCGCTGGTCGAAGGTGGTCTTGATGGTCACGTCCTCGGTCGTCTCGCTGGTCAGGAAGCCGGGGCCCGATTCCATCACCCAATCGGCGAAATAGCCGCCCGCCCGCGCCGCCGCCGCCTTGGACAGCACCGCCGGATGCGCCTTGGCATCGGCATATTGCGCATCGTCCAGGAAGCGCTGCTCGTGCATCAGCCCCAGGATCACCGAGGCGCGGTCCTGCGCCCGTTGCAGGTTCGAGGTCGGCGCGAAATAGCTGGGCGCCTTCAGCAGGCCCGCCAGCATCGCCGCCTCGGGCGCGGTCACCTCCGCCGCCGACTTGTCGAAATAGCGCTGCGCCGCCGCCTCGAAGCCGCGCGCGCCGGCGCCCAGATACGAGCGGTTCATGTAGATGTTGAGGATGTCCTCTTTCGAATATTTCGCCTCCATGGCGATGGCATAGGGGACTTCCTTGACCTTGCGCCAGATCGAGGACTTGCGGCATTCGGCCTCGAACTCGGCCTCGGATTTCCAGCGGATCGGGTCGAAGGTATCGCCCAGGCACAAGAGTTTTGCCACCTGCTGGGTGATGGTCGAGCCGCCGTTGCCCTCCAGCGGGCCGCGGCCGGCAGCCATGTTGATCTTGATCGCCGAGGCGACGCCGCGCGGCGAGACGCCGAAATGCTGGTAGAATCGCTTGTCCTCGGTCGCGACCACGGCGTTCTTCAGCACCGGGGCGATCTTGTCGGCGCTGACCATGCCGAAAGTTTCGCCACGCCAGGCGAAGGTGCGCCCCTCGCTGTCCAGCATGGTGACCGAACCGCGGGCACGGCCGTCGAACAGCGCCGAAGCCTCGGGCAGGGTGGTGTAGAAATAGAAGGTCGCGGCGGCGAGAATCAGCGCAACCGTCAGCCCGAGCCGCCAGAACGAGCCCCAGACCACCCGCCAGACCAGGGTGACGAAGCCGGCGATTCCCCGGGTCACGACATTGCCGCGGCGCGGCCGGCGCGGCGGCCTGCCGCCCGATGCGGGCCGCTGTTTTTGCTGTTTCTGAGGGGCTTGGTCGAAATTCCGCTTGTCCGCGGTGATGCGGCCCTTGCCGGTCGGTGTCTTCATGCCTGTTATCCTGCCCGGCCGAGTCCTCCGGCCATTTGGCGCGGACCATACAGGAAAGCCCCGGGGTTGAGAACCGCGATGACCGATCAGTGAACTGCCGCGAGCACGCGCAAACCCCGGCAGGACTGCGCAAAATCCGGGCAGAGCCGTGCCGGCGCCGGCGGGAAGCTGCACAAACCTTGTGCCGGGGCCGGGGGGCTGCGCCTTCTGGCCGGGACGGAACTGCCGCGATGCAGAAAGAAGGTGCAGCAAGATGATGAGACCCTCCGCGATCAAACCCATGATCCCGGCGCTTGCCCTGACCGGGCTGGCCTGGCCCGCCCTGGCGCAGGACGCCGCCGCCCCCGTGGTGGCGGAGACCATCGCGCCCATCGTCGACAAGGGCGACACCACCTGGATGATGGTCTCGGCCATCCTGGTGATGATGATGACCGTGCCGGGGCTGGCGCTGTTCTACGGCGGGCTGGTGCGGTCGAAGAACATGCTCTCGGTGCTGATGCAGGTCTTTACCGTCTTCTGCGTCATGTCGCTGCTCTGGGTCTGCTTCGGCTATTCGCTGGCCTTCACCGGCGCCGGCTCGGCCGAGGAGGCGGGCGCGCTGACCCCCTTCATCGGCGGGCTGTCGAAGGCCTTCCTGGCCGGCGTCGATACCGCGTCGCTGGCCGAGACCTTCACCCAGAACGTCTTCGTGCCGGAATATGTCTTCGTCATCTTCCAGATGGCCTTTGCCTGCATCGCGCCGGCGCTGATCGTCGGCGCCACGGTCGAGCGGATGAAATTCTCGGCCATCCTGATGTTCGTGGCGATCTGGTTCTTCTTCAGCTACCTGCCCATGGCGCATATGGTCTGGTGGTGGGGCGGCCCCTCGGCCTATGACGCGCCGGCGGGCTTCCTGTTCGGCCACGGCGACCTGGACTTCGCCGGCGGCACGGTCATCCACATCAACGCCGGCGTCGCGGGCCTGGTCGCGGCCATCGTCGTCGGCCCGCGCCTGGGCTATGGCAAGGAGCTGATGGCGCCGCACAACCTGCCCTTTACCCTGCTGGGCGGCTGCCTGCTGTGGATCGGCTGGTTCGGCTTCAACGCCGGCTCGAACATGGAGGCCACCGGCACCGCCGCGCTGGCGATCCTGAACACCACCGTTGCCACCGCCGCCGCCGGGCTGGCCTGGGCCTTTGGCGAGTGGATCTTCCGCGGCCACCCGTCGCTTCTGGGCGGGGTCTCGGGCGCCATCGCCGGCCTGGTCGGCATCACCCCGGCCGCCGGTTTCGTCGGCCCGATGGGCGCCATCGTCATCGGCCTGGCGGCGGGCTTCCTGTGCATGTGGTTCGTGATCAGCCTGAAGGCCAAGCTGGGCATCGACGAAAGCCTGGACGTCTTCGGCATCCACGGCGTGGGCGGCATCGTCGGCGCCATCCTGACCGGCGTCTTCGCGGCGCCGTCGCTGGGCGGCTCGGGCGTGTTCGACTATGCCAGCGGCGCGGTCGCCCCGGATTACAGCATCGCCGGCCAGGTCACGACGCAGCTGCTGGGCGTGGTCGTCGCGGTGGTCTGGTCGGCCGTGGTGTCCTTCGTCGCGCTGATGATCGTCAAGGCGGTGATCGGGCTGCGCGTGCCGGCGAATGACGAGCGGCAGGGCCTGGACGTCACCACCCATGGCGAGAATGCCTATAACAGTTGATGGCCGTTCAAGGCGCAGCGAAAAGCCCTGCGGAAGCGGGGCTTTTTTCATGTTCCGAAGGGGTTAGGACAGGCGCGAGACGACGAAATCCGCCAGGTCCGACAGGATGGCGCGCAAGGGCCGGTCGGGCGCCGCCGCCAGCGCCGCCTTGGCGCGGCCGGCCCAGGCGATCGCATCCGCGCGCGCCGCTGTCAGCGCGCCGCGCCGGTTCAGGATCTCCAGCGCGGTTTCCAGGTCGCCCTCCTGCTGGTCGCCCTTGGCGATGGTGCGCTCCCAGAAGGCGCGCTCGGTGGCGTCGGCTGCCGCGATGGCCTTGATGACCGGCAGGGTCAGCTTGCGCTCGCGGAAATCGTCGCCGACATTCTTGCCGATGGTGCTGGTCGAGCCGCCATAGTCCAGCAGGTCGTCCACGATCTGGAAGGCGATCCCCAGCGCGTCGCCGTAATCGAACAGCGCCTGCTGCACCGCCGGATCGGCGCCCGAGACTACCGCCCCGGCCTCGGTCGCGGCGGAAAACAGCGCCGCGGTCTTGCCGCGCACGATCTGGATATAGGTGTCTTCCGAGGTCGCGATGTCCTGCGCGGCGGTCAGTTGCAGCACTTCGCCCTCGGCGATGGTGGCGCTGGCATTGGCCAGGATGCGCATGACCTGCATGCTGCCGGTGTCGGCCATCAGCTGGAAGCTGCGCGCGAACAGATAGTCGCCGACCAGCACCGAGGACTTGTTGTCCCACAAGAGGTTCGCCGTCGGCCTTCCGCGCCGCTGCCGGCTTTCGTCCACCACGTCGTCATGCAGGAGCGTCGCGGTATGGATGAACTCGACCGCCGCCGCCAGCAGGATGTGGCTCTCGCCCTGATAACCGCAAAGCCGGGACGCGGCCAGCACCAGCATCGGCCGCAGCCGCTTGCCGCCGGCCTCGACCAGATGCGCGGTCACCTCGGGGATGCGGGGCGCGTGCCGGCTGGCCATGCGCTCGCGGATCAGCGCGTTCACCCGGTCCATGTCGCCGGCGAGTTCCGCCGACAGCCGGTCGAGCGGCTTCGAGACGTTTTCCTTCATGCCCATCTGCAACCCCTTTCGCCGGGAAGCCATTGCCATGCCATGGACACAGGCGCAACAGCCGCGTAACTTTTCGGCCATCATGAAAGAGCTTCTGCGCACCACCGACCCGCTGCTGATCACCCGGGTCGCCGACCTGCTGGCCGCCGAGGGCATCGTCTCGTTTCCGCTGGACCAGCACATGAGCGTGCTGGAAGGCTCGCTGGGCATCCTGCCGCGGCGGCTGATGGTGGCGGATCGCGACCTGTTCATGGCGCGCGCCATCCTGCGCGACAACCGCATCCATCATGAATGACATGCGCGAGGACGGCTTCCTGGGCGGCCGCTTGCGATTCGCCCAGCCGGCGCGCGGCTATCGCGCCGGGGCGGATGCGGTGATGCTGGCCGCGGCCTGCCCGGCCCGGCCGGGGCAGGCGGTGCTGGAGCTGGGCTGCGGGGCAGGGGTGGCGCTGCTGTGCCTGGGCGCGCGGGTGCCCGGGCTGCGGCTGAGCGGGCTGGAGTTGCAGCCCGATTACGCGGCGCTGGCGCGGCGGAATGCGGCCGCGAACGGGCTCGTGGCCGAGATCCACCAGGGCGACCTGGCGCAGATGCCGGCGGCGCTGCGGGCGCAGGGCTTCGACCATGTCATCGCCAACCCGCCCTATTTCCTGGCCGGCCCGGTCGCGCCCGAGACGGGGCGCGGCACCGCCCGGCACGAGGCGACGCCGCTGCCCGACTGGATCGCCGCCGGGCTGCGCCGGCTGCGCCCGGGCGGGTGGCTGACGCTGATCCAGCGCGCCGACCGGCTGGCCGGGATTCTGGCGGCGCTGGCACCCGGCGCGGGGGCGATCACGATTCTGCCAGTCGCGGCCCGGACGGGGGCGCCGGCGGGGCGGGTGATCCTGACCGCCCGCAAGGGCGCGCGCGCGCCGCTGCGCCTGCTAAGCCCCTTCGTGATGCACGCAAAACCGTCACATTCCGGCGACGCCGAGGACCTGACGCCGCTTGCCCAGGCGGTGCTGCGGCATGGCGCCGCGCTCAACCTGGGGGATAGGTGATTTTCGGTGACAATGTGACGAATCTGTGCTGCAATCCGATGGTTCGATCAATCCAAGAGGAGGACGGAATGTCGGTTGAATCCCATGTCCAGGAGCTTCGCCGCAAACACCAGTCGCTTTCAAACGCCATCGAGGCTGCGCATCGCAGCCCGGCGACGGATGACCTCGCCATCGCGCAGATGAAAAAGGAAAAACTTCGCCTCAAGGAAGAGATCACGCGCCTGTCGCACTAGCTGCGACGGGGTGGGCCCGGCCCACCCAGGGCTTTGAGCCATGAACGGAAAACGGCCCGCGATCATCGCGGGCCGTTGCCGTTTCCGGGACCAGTTCAGACGAAGAACTGGCCGCCGTTCGCAGTGATGGTCGAGCCGGTGATGAAGCCCGCGTCGTCCGAGGCCAGGAACACCACGCAGCGCGCGATCTCCTCGGGCTCGCCCAGGCGGCCGACGGGGATCTGGGGGATGATGCGTTCGTTCAGCACCTTCTCGTCGATGGCGCGCACCATTTCGGTGCCGATATAGCCCGGGCAGATCGCGTTCACGGTGATGCCGGCGCGCGCGCCCTCTTGCGCCAGGGCCTTGGTGAAGCCCAGGTCGCCCGCCTTGGCCGCGGAATAGTTCGCCTGGCCGGCCTGGCCCTTCTGGCCGTTGATCGAGCTGATGTTGACGATGCGGCCGAACTTGCGGTCGCGCATCCCGGTCCAGACCGGGTGGGTCATGTTGAACAGCCCGGTCAGGTTGGTGTCGATGACCTCTTTCCACTGCTGGGCGGTCATCTTGTGGAACATCGCGTCCCGGGTGATGCCGGCATTGTTGACCAGCACCGCGATCGGACCCAGCTCCTCCTCGACCTGTTTGATGCCGGCGGCGCAGGCGTCGTAATCGGCGACCGACCATTTATAGGTCTTGATGCCGGTTTCCTCGGTAAAGGCGCGGGCGGCGTCGTCATTGCCGGCATAGTTGGCGGCAACGGTATAGCCCGCGTCCTTCAAGGCCTTCGAGATCGCCGCGCCGATACCGCGCGAACCGCCGGTCACAAGAGCCACTTTTGCCATTTCTTCCCCCTTTTAAAATGGTCGTGAAATTGTGTTACCGAACGAGGTCGATGCGCGCAAGATCATTGCGCGCACCTTTTTCGGCTCAGCGCTCGACGCAGAGCGCCACGCCCATGCCGCCGCCGATGCAGAGTGTCGCCAGGCCCTTCTTGGCATCGCGGCGCTGCATCTCGAACAAGAGCGTGTTCAGGATGCGCGCGCCCGAGGCGCCGATCGGGTGGCCGATGGCGATGGCGCCGCCGTTCACGTTGACGATGGCCGGATCCCAGCCCATGTCGCGGTTGACGGCGATGGCCTGGGCGGCAAAGGCCTCGTTCGCCTCGACCAGGTCCAGGTCGCCGACCGACCAGCCGGCGCGCTCCAGCGCCCGGCGGCTGGCTGGGATCGGGCCGGTGCCCATGATCTGCGGATCGACGCCCGCGGTTGCATAGGAGGCGATGCGCGCCAGCGGCGTCAGGCCGCGGCGGCTGGCCTCGTCCTCGGTCATCACCAGCACGGCGGCGGCGCCGTCGTTCAGGCCCGAGGCATTGCCGGCGGTCACGGTGCCTTCCTTGCTGAAGGCGGGGCGCAGCTTCTCCATCGCCTCCAGCGTGGCGCCGTGGCGGATGTATTCGTCGGCATCGACCGTGGTGTCGCCCTTGCGGGTCTTGATCGTCACCGGCACGATTTCATCGGCGAACTTGCCGGCCTTCTGCGCGGCTTCGGCCTTGTTCTGCGAGGCGACGGCGAACTCGTCCTGCTCGGCCCGGGTGATGCCCCATTTCGTCGCCACGTTCTCGGCCGTGGTGCCCATGTGATAGTCGTGGAAGGCGTCCCACAGCCCGTCCTTGATCATGGTGTCGAGCAGCTTCATGTCGCCCATCTTCTGCCCGGCGCGGATATAGCCGGCATGGGGCGAGAGCGACATGGATTCCTGGCCGCCCGCCGCGACCACGGTGGCGTCGCCCAGAAGCACCTGCTGCGCCGCCAGCGCGACCGAGCGCAGGCCCGAGCCGCAGACCTGGTTCAGCACCCAGGCGGCCGAGCCCTGCGGATAGCCGGCCTTGATATGCGCCTGGCGGCCGGGGTTCTGGCCCTGGCCGGCGGTCAGCACCTGGCCGAGGATGGTTTCGGACACTTCGGCGGGGTCGATGCCGGCCCGCTCGACGATGGCCTTCAGGACGATTGCGCCGAGTTCATGCGCCGGCAGGTTTGCATAGGACCCGAGGAAACTGCCCACGGGGGTGCGGGCGGCGGATACGATTACGGCTTTTGTCATGACAGGCTCCTTCCCTGATGCCCGAAAAGATCGGTAACAGGGAAACTGTTTGCCGTTTCGTTCCGTGGCGTCAAGCGGACTTACCGGAAGGGCGGCCGGGTCGGATCGGAGAAAGTGCCGCCTTGCGCATCGCGCGGCGGCGCCGGGGCCGGCGGCGCGCCGCCCTGCAACCGGCGGCGTGCTGCGCCTTTGCCCGGCGCCGCGTCGCCCCGAGACCTTCGGCTCGGCCGGTCGCATGCCGAAGCGCGCTTGTGGTTGCGCATGCGGTGCCGGTTGCGCCGTGATCGCCATGCGTGCGTCCGGGGGATGCGCCAGCTCCCAGCCATGGAGCGTGACGTGATCTGCCCTTCATCCTGTTGGAGATGAGGGATCGGGCTGTCGGCTCGCTCCGGAGAAGACTCAGCATTTTTGTGCCCGGCGCGCCGTTCGTCCGCCGGCCAGCCGACCGAGACCACGGCCCCCATTCGCGCCCGCGCGGGCCCGCATTTTCCACCCGAGCACGGTCAAACCCCTCCAGCGACGCCACCATTCGCGCGCCCGCGGTCGACTTGGCCGCGAATTCGAAGGGGATCAGCCGGGCCCGCGCTCCCGCGCGCGGGCGTGGCGGTCGATCCTGAAATTTGCGGTTGCGCCGGGCCCGCGCGCGCGCCTGAACCCCAGATCGGTCGCGCTCACGGAATAGTCCGCCGGGCCCGCGTGCGCGCGCCCGTGGTCGACATATGCGCAGCGCCGCAACGGAAGCCTCAAGCGTCCGCTCCCGCGCGCGCCCGCGGTCGACGTTCTTCTGTTTGTCCTCGATGTGTGCCCGCCACCATTCGCGCGGCCGCGGTTAAGTGCCTGCCTGAGCGCAAGGCACGACACACGCCACCATTCGCGCGCCTGCGCGCGCGGACACCTAGCCCCAGGCTATGCTGAACCGTGGCAGCCACCAGTCGCGCCCCCGCCCGAGCTCCGTGTGCCGCAGCACCTGTTCCGATAGGGCGCTTCTCTGCGGGCAGAGTCCCACCGATGCCATGCCCCAGGAACAGCACACATGATCTCGGGCCCGCAATGTCGGGCCCGCACGCAGGGCGATGCTCGCCGTCCGGGCACCGAGCTTGCGAAACGGGCCGGGGCCAGTCATGCGGAACGAGCCCCCCGCTGCCTAGCTGCGCCGCGCGGCCGAGTTCGGGGATTTCCACGGCGGCACGATGGTCGGCGCACCGAAGTAATAGCCCTGCAGGCAGTCGATGCCCATGTCGATCAGGAAGGCGGCGTCATCCGCCGTCTCGACCGATTCCGCCACCGTGAACATATCGAAATGATGGGCGATGGATTGCAGCGCCCGGGTCAGCACCTGGTTGTCGCGCTGGCCGGCGATCTCGCGGATGAACTGGCCGTCGATCTTGATCATGTCGAAGCAGAAGTCGCGCAGATAGCGGAACGAGGTATAGCCCGCGCCGAAATCGTCCAGCGCGAAGCTGACCCCGTGCGATTGCAACTCCTGCATGAAACGGCCGACCAGTTCCGGCAGGCCCATGGCCGAGCTTTCGGTGATCTCCAGGATCAGCCTTTCGCCGATGCGGTCATCTTCGGCGAGGCCCGCGCGCAGGGTGCGCAGCCAGGCCGGATAGCCGATCGAGCGCGCCGACATATTGATCGACAGCCGCAGCGAGGGTTCCTCGGCCAGGGATTTCAGGCCCAGGGACAGCGACAGGCAGTCGATCTGGCGCCCGAGTTCGGTGGTTTCGGCCAGCGGCATGAAATCGCGCAGGGGCACGATGCGGCCGGTTTCGTCGATGATCCGGATCAGCCCCTCGTGAAAGGCCGCGTGTTTCGGGCGATCCGCCTGCACGACGGGCTGATAGGCCAGCACCGCATCCCCGCGCGAGACCGCGCGCCGCACCGCGGCCATGGTCACGCGCGCCTGCTGGTCGACCGCGAAATCCAGCGGGGAACCCAAATCCGGTTGCGAATCAATGTTGTCGGTCATGCCAAGACTCCTGTCATCGGCGGAAGTCTGGCGATCATCTCCTAAGATCGCGTAAACTCGAGCTGCTTTCTCGACTCAAGGTTAACGGAGCCCTGCCTGCCATGACCGAACGCTGCGCCTGGTGCGGGACCGATCCGCTTTATGTCGCCTATCACGACGAGGAATGGGGCGTGCCCGAGCGCGATCCGCGCGCGTTGTGGGAAAAGCTGGTGCTGGACGGGTTCCAGGCCGGGCTCAGCTGGATCACCATCCTGCGCAAGCGCGACGCCTTCCGCGAGACCTTCGAAGGCTTCGACCCCGAGCGCGTCGCCCGCTGGGGCGCGCCGCAGATCGAATCGGCGCTGAAAAACCCCGGCATCATCCGCCATCGCGGCAAGATCGAGGCGACGGTCAAGGGCGCGCGGATCTTCCTCGACATCGAATCGGCCGAGGGTTTCACGCCCTTCATCTGGTCCTTCACCGGCGGCCGCACCATCCAGAACGCCTTTGCCAGCATGGCCGAGGTTCCGGCCAGGACGCCCGAATCCGAAACCATGGCCAAGGCCTTGAAAAAGCGCGGTTTCAACTTCTGCGGTCCGGTGATCACCTATGCCTTCATGCAGGCCTGCGGGCTGGTCAACGACCACATGACCAGCTGTCCCTGTCACGCAAGGGTCAAGGCGCTGTCGCCTGCCTGACCAGCTCGCGGGCGGTGTCCGAGGCCCAGTCGGCGCCGCCCATCAGCCGGGCGATCTCGTCGCCGTCGCGGTCGATCAGCACCGTCACCGGCATGCCCATCACCCCCATCTCGCGCGCCAGCGCCTGGCGCGGATCCAGCCGCACCGGCAGGTTGGTGACCCCGGCCTCGGCCAGGAACTTGGTGATCGCCGGCGCCGGGTTGTGACCCGAGGCGATGGCCACGACCTGGAAATCCTCGCCGCCCATCTGGGCCTGCAGGGCATCGAGCGAGGGCATCTCCTCGCGGCAGGGCGCGCACCAGGTCGCCCAGAAGTTCAAGAGCACCACCTTGCCCTTGTAATCCGCCAGCGCATGGGTGCCGCCCTCGGGGTCGGTGAATTCGGTCGCCGGCACCGGGGTCGGGTCGGTCCGTTGCAGCTTGGCCAGCCCGCCGTCATGCGCGGCCTGCCAGTCGATCTCGCCCGCCCATCCGGCGTTTGCACCAAGGACAAGCGCCGTATAAAGAACCAGCCAACGCATTCCACCCCCCGAAGGACAATCCATGACCGAGCAGCCCTCCACCGCCAACCAGATGTGGGGCGGACGTTTCGCCGCAGGCCCGGACGCGATCATGGAGGCGATCAACGCCTCGATCGGCTTCGACCAGCGGCTCTATGCCCAGGACATCCGGGGCAGCCGCGCCCATGCGGCGATGCTGGCCGCGCAGGGCATCATCAGCACTAGCGATGCCGAGGCGATCGGGGAAGGGCTTCTCACGGTCTTGTCAGAGATCGAGGCGGGGAATTTCCCGTTCTCGACCGCGCTGGAAGACATCCACATGAATGTGGAATCGCGGCTGAAAGAGGTCATCGGCGAGCCGGCGGGGCGGCTGCACACGGCGCGCAGCCGCAACGACCAGGTGGCGACCGATTTCCGGCTGTGGGTGCGCGACCAATGCGACGCGGCGATCCAGGGGCTGGACGCGCTGATCCGCGCCGCCTTGTCGCAGGCGGAAAAGGGCGCGGATTGGGTGATGCCGGGCTTTACCCATCTGCAAACCGCGCAGCCGGTGACCTGGGGCCATCACATGATGGCCTATGTCGAGATGTTCGGCCGCGACCTGTCGCGTTTCCAGGACGCGCGCAAGCGGATGAACGAATCGCCGCTGGGCGCCGCCGCGCTGGCCGGCACCG
The DNA here is from genome assembly GCF_000371965.1 of Paracoccus sp. N5. NCBI lineage: Bacteria > Pseudomonadati > Pseudomonadota > Alphaproteobacteria > Rhodobacterales > Paracoccaceae > Paracoccus > Paracoccus sp. N5. The sequence goes on from NZ_AQUO01000001.1 coordinate 2,382,040, forward strand.
GCTTTCCCATCGACCGCGAGGCGACGGCCAAGGCGCTGGGCTTCGAGCGGCCGATGGCCAACAGCCTCGATGCGGTCAGCGACCGGGATTTCGCGCTGGAATACCTGTCCTCGGCGGCGATCTGCGCCGTCCACCTGTCGCGGCTGGCGGAAGAGCTGGTGATCTGGTCCTCGGCCCAGTTCCGCTTCGTCACCATGTCGGACCGCTTCTCGACCGGCTCCTCGATCATGCCGCAGAAGAAGAACCCCGATGCGGCCGAGCTGATCCGGGCCAAGATCGGCCGCATCCTTGGCGCCGCCGTGGCGCTGTTCGTGGTGATGAAGGGCCTGCCCTTGGCCTATTCCAAGGACATGCAGGAGGACAAGGAGCAGGTCTTCGACGCGAGCGACAACCTGATGCTGGCCCTGGCGGCGATGGAGGGCATGCTGTCGGACCTGACCGCGAACCGCGAGCGGCTGGAGGCGGCGGCGGGCTCGGGCTTTTCCACCGCCACCGATCTGGCCGACTGGCTGGTGCGCGAGGCCGGGCTGCCGTTCCGCGACGCCCATCATGCCACCGGCGCGCTGGTCGCCATGGCCGAGAAATCGGGCGTGGACCTGCCGGACCTGACGCTGGAGCAGATGCAATCGGTCAATCCGGCGATCACCGCCGCTGTCTACGACGTGCTCGGCGTGCATAATTCGGTCGCCTCGCGCATGTCCTATGGCGGCACGGCGCCGGCACAGGTCCGGGCCCAGATCGCCCGCTGGAAGGAGAAGCTGGCATGACGCATTCCATCCTGATCGCCGCGCTGGCGCTGATGCTGGCGACGCTGGCCGCCTGCGGCGTCGACGGCGCCCCCACTCGTCCCGAACCGTCCGCGCCCGGCCTGCAGGTCAGCGGCGAGGCGCGGATCGGCGTGATTTCAGACCTTTAGGCCGGGATCTTCATGGATCACTTCAATTATGTCGGTGGTGAGCTGCATGCCGAGGAGGTGCCGCTGTCGCGCATCGCGGCCGAGGTCGGCACGCCGGTCTATGTCTATTCCACCGCGACCCTGACCCGGCATTTCAACCTGTTCCGGCAGGCGCTGGACTGGACCGATCACCTGGTCTGCTTTGCCGTCAAGTCGAACTCGAACCTGGCGGTGCTGAAGCTCTTGGGCGACCTGGGCGCGGGGATGGATATCGTCTCGGCCGGGGAATATGCCCGCGCCAGGGCGGCGGGCGTGCCGGGCAGCCGCATCGTGTTTTCCGGCGTCGGCAAGACCGCGGCCGAGATGCGCATGGCGCTGGAGGGCGGCATCCGCCAGTTCAACGTCGAATCCGAGCCGGAGCTGGAGCTGCTGTCGCAGGTAGCCTCGTCCCTGGGGGTGGTGGCGCCCATCGCCGTGCGGGTGAACCCGGACGTGGATGCCAGGACGCATGAGAAGATCGCCACCGGCAAGTCGGAAAACAAGTTCGGCATTCCGATCGCCAAGGCGCGCGCGGTCTATGCCCTGGCGGCGGCCCTGCCGGGGATCGAGGTCGTCGGCATCGACATGCATATCGGCAGCCAGCTGACCGACCTCGAGCCCTATCGGCTGGCCTATGCCAAGATGGCCGATCTGACCCGGGCGTTGCGCGCGGACGGGCACGACATCCGGCGGCTGGACATGGGCGGCGGCCTGGGCATCCCTTACCGGCGCGACAACAACGCCCCGCCCCTGCCCATCGAATACGGCCAGGTGATCCGCGATGCGGTGGGGGATCTGGGCTGCGAGATCGAGATCGAGCCGGGGCGCAACATCTCGGGCAATGCCGGGATCCTGCTCTCCTCGGTGATCTATCTGAAAGAGGGCGAGGGGCGGGATTTCCTGATCCTCGACGCCGCCATGAACGACCTGATCCGCCCGGCGATGTATGCCGCGCATCACGACATCGTCCCGGTCATCGAACCGGCGCCGGGGGCCGAGGTCGCAGCCTTCGACGTGGTCGGCCCGGTCTGCGAGACCGGCGACACCTTCGAGAAGGCGGTGGAGCTGCCGGCGCTGGGGCCGGGCGACCTGGTGGCGCTGCGCTCGGCCGGGGCCTATGGCGCGGTGATGGCCTCGGAATACAACTCGCGGCCGCTGGTGCCCGAGGTTCTGGTCCGCGGCGATCAATTCGCCGTCATTCGGCCGCGACCGACGCTTGAGGAAATGCTGGGACGCGATACCATCCCGGAATGGCTTTGACCCTGCATCCCGGCGGTTCCCTTGGTGCCGGGGGTTTCACACCCCCGGACCCCCGTGGGATATTTGTCCAAGAAAGAACGAGGGCCTCCAGTGGCCCGGCCTGAGCCCCCTCGCATCCGGCGTGCCGTCGGGCTGACCCGGGCCGGCATGTGGTGGGAGGCGCTGGCCGGCGCCTTCTGGCCGCTGGCGGTGCTGGCGGCGCTGGTGCTGGCGGCGCTGGCCTTTGGCCTGGCCGAACTGCTGTCGCCGCGCGGGCTGCTGGTGGGGCTTGGCGTCTCGGCGCTGGCCGTGGTTCTGGCGGCGGGCTGGGGGCTGCGGCGGTTCCGGCGCCCCTCGGCCGAGGCGGCACGGCTGCGGGTGGACCGGCTGCTGCCGGGGCGGCCGCTATCGGCCCTGCGCGACCGGGTGGCGGTGGGCGAGGGCGATGCCGGGTCGGCGGCGCTGTGGCAGGCGCATCTGGCGCGGATGCAGGCCGAAGCCACGGCCGCGCGCGCCGTGGTGCCGGATGCGCGGCTGCGCTGGCGCGATCCGGTCGGATTGCGGCTGGTCGCGCTGGTCGCGCTGGTCATGGCGCTGGTCTTTGCGCCGCCCGGGCAGCTGGGCCAGGGGCTGGCGGCGCTGGGGGCGAGTTTCCGCCCGACGCCCGAGGCGCGCCCCGGCGTCGCGGGCGGGCCCGCCTGGGAGGGCTGGGCCGAGCCCCCGGCCTATACCCGGCGGCCGACGCTTTACCTGAACGCCCTGCCCGAGGGCCAGGTGCTGGAACTGCCCAAGGGCAGCAAGCTGAGCTTCCGGCTTTACGGCGAGGGCGCCTCGGTCACGCAGGACATCGGCACGGCGGTCGCGGGCGGCGAGCCCTCGGCGCCCGGCTTCATGGCCGAGCATGACGGCGTGATCGCGGTCGCGGATCGCCGGTTCGAGGTCACCGTCCTGCCCGATGCCGCGCCGGTGGTGGCGCCGGGCAAGGTGCCGGAGCGCCGCGCCGACGGCAGGCTGGTGCAGGAATTCACCGCCAGCGACGACAATGGCGTCGCCGGCGGCGAGGCGCTGATCGCGCTGGACCTTTCTGCCGTGGATCGCCGTTACGGCCTCGCCGCCGAACCCGAGCCGCGCGAGGATGTCGTGGTCGAGCTGCCGCTGCCGGCCAGCGGCTCGCGCCAGCAGATCCGCGGCCGGCTCAGCGCCGATCTGTCGCGCCATCCCTGGGCCAACCTGCCGGTCATCGTCACCCTGCGGGTCGAGGACGGCATCGGCCAGCAGGGCGTCTCGGCACCCTTGCGCATGGTGCTGCCGGGGCGGCGCTTCTTCGACCCGCTGGCGGCGGCGCTGATCGAGACGCGCCGCGACCTTCTGTGGTCGCGCGGCAATGCCCGTGAGGCCGCGCGGATGCTGCGCGCCGCCAGCTGGCAGCCCGAGGGCTTCATGGAGGAGGATCTCTACAAGGGCCTGCGCGGTTCCATCGCCACGCTGGAAGCCGGGCCCCTGACCGAAGAGGCGCGGGGCAAGCTGGCGCAGGCCCTGTGGGATGCCGCCGTGGCGCTGGAGGATGGCGGGCTGGCCGATGCGCTGGAGCGGATGCGCCAGGCGCAGGAGCGGCTTTCCGAGGCGATCCGCAACGGTGCCAGCCCCGACGAGGTGCAGCGCCTGATGGATGAGCTGAAGGAAGCCACCGACCAGTATCTCGACATGCTGGCGCAGCAGCAGGGCGAGGATCCGGCCGAGCGTTTCGACCGTTCGCCGCAGCAGGACCGCCAGCAGATCAGCGGCGACCAGATCCAGCAGATGATGGACGAGATCCAGCGCCTGATGAACGAGGGCCGCATGGCCGAGGCGCAGGAGCTGCTGGAGCAGTTCAACCGCATGATGCAGAACCTGAAGGTGACGACCGCGCAGGACGGCTCGGGCGTGCGGCAGCGGCCGATGGACCGGCTGGCCCAGACCCTGCGCGACCAGCAGAAGCTGGCCGACGAGGCCATGCGCGGCATGCAGGACCAATACGGCCAGTGGCAGCCCGGCCAGCCCGAACAGGGCCAGAGCGGCGAGGGCCAGGAGGGCGAGCAGCAAGGCGCCGGGCAGGGCCAGAGCCTGGCCGACCGCCAGCGCGGGTTGCGCGAGGACCTGGGCCAGCAGCGCGGCCTGCTGCCCGGTCGCGGCACGCCGCAGGGCGATGCGGCGCGGCGCCAGCTCGACGAGGCCGGCCGCGCCATGGAGGAGGCCGAGCAGGCGCTGCGCGACGGCGATGCCGCCGGCGCCATGGAGCGGCAGGCCCAGGCCATCCAGTCCATGCGCGAGGGCATGCGGGCGCTGGGCGAGATGACGGCGCAGAACCAGCAAGGCCAGGAGGGCGCGCCGCAGCAGGGCGGCCAGGAGGGCGGGCCCGAGGGGCCCTCGGGCGAGACGCGCGGCCAGCGCGGTCTGGCGCAGCCCTATGACCGCCAGCCGCAGACCGATCCGCTGGGCCGGGCGCTTTCGGGCGACGGCAGCGCCATTGCCAGCGGCGATCCGCTGGCCGAGGGGCCCGACCCCTCGCGCAAGGCGCGCGAGTTGCAGGACGAGATCCGCCGCCGCTCGGGCGAGCGCGAGCGGCCGCGGGACGAGCGCGACTACCTGGGCCGGTTGCTGGAGAACTTCTGAGCCTCAGTCGCCCAGGATGCGGTCGTGAAGCCAGAGCCGGCCGCGGTCGATGCCCTGCCGCCATTCGGCCAGCGTGGCGCCGCCCCGGTCGGCCGGGATCTGCGGGACCAGCGCATAGACCGCGACCAGCCCCAGGGCCAGCATCGCGGCAAGACCGAAGCCCGCGCCATAGCCCGAGCGCCGCCGCTCTGCTGGCAGCAGCACCGGCACGGGCGCGGCCGGGGCCTCGGCGTGTTCGTCGGGCGCGGCGGGGCGCAGCGCGGTGCGGGCGGCCTCGAGCGCGGGCTCCGGCGCCGGCGAGGGCTCGGGCAAGGGCGCGGCAGGACGGGTCAGGGTCGCGGCAAGCTCGGCCGCGTCGGGCAGGGCGGGCAGCACCGGCTCGGGCGGGTCGGGTTGCACAGGCTCGGGCGGCGCCGGATCGGCGGGCGCTGCCGCTGCCGGAGCCTCGGCGGGCTGCGGCTCCGCCGGTGCGGGCGCGGCGTCCGGCGGCGTCTCGGGCACGGTCAGCGTGGTGGCCGGCCAGTCGATCTGCGGCGCGGATTCCGGCGCCGCCTCGGCGGCGGCTTTCGTCGCGGGAATGTGATCGGCCGGGGATTCGGCGGGCTCGGGCGTCTCGCCCTTGCGGACCCGCAATTCGCGGGCGGCTTCCTCGCGCAGGATGGACAGCACCGACTCGTCCAGCGCGCGGTTCAGCACCGGGCGGGCCTGCGGGTCGAAACCGGGCTCGGGCGCCGCGGCCACGGCTTCCGGCGCGGATTTTGCAGGCCCTTCCTGATGCCAGACATGGCCGCAGGCCGAGCATTCGACCTCGCGCCCGGCCGGCGGGATGGCGGCATCGGCGATCTGGTACTGGGCGGCGCAGCGGGGGCAGGTCAGGCGCATGAAATCGTGTCTCCTGGCATTCGGCCTGGCCCCCGCGGGGCGGCTTTCCATTACGCGGGCGTCTCGCATTCGCCGCGCGACTGTTCTATCAAGCCGGAAACGGCGCGCCAAGCAGCCGACAGGCAAGGAGTCATCCGTGATCGAAATGCAGAACCTGTCCTTCGGCTACAGCGGCAACGATCCGCTGCTGGCCGATATGTCGCTGACGCTTCAGCCGGGCTCGTTCCATTTCCTGACCGGCCCCTCGGGCTCGGGCAAGACCAGCTTCCTGCGGCTGTGCTATGCCGAACTGCTGCCGACCGCCGGGCGCATGACCGCCTTTGGCCAGGACGTGCGCGGGCTGGACCGCGACGGCATCGCCGCGCTGCGCCGGCGGGTCGGCGTGGTGCATCAGGACACGCAGTTCCTCGACCACCTGCCGGTGGCCGAGAACATCGCCCTGCCGCTGATCGTCTCGGGCGAGCCGGTGGACATGCCGGCGCTGGGCGACCTGTTGTCCTGGGTGCAGATGTCGGGCCAGGCCCGCGCCATGCCGCCCGAGCTTTCGGGGGGCGAGCGGCAGCGCGCCGCGCTGGCCCGCGCCGTCATCATGTCGCCCGAGCTGATCCTGGCCGACGAGCCGACGGGCAACCTGGACTGGGAGATGTCGATGCGGCTTCTGCAATTGCTGATCGAGCTGAACCGATCCGGCAAGGCGGTGCTGATCGCCACCCATGACCTGAACCTGATCCGCGCCGCCAAGCAGCAGGTGCAGGCGCGGGTGCTGCGCATCGCCGGCAAGCGGCTGCAACTGGCGGGGGCCGACCTGTGAAGAAAGCCGATCTGAAATCGCTGGACCTTGCGGCGTTGTGGCGGGGGCTGACCCGGCCGGACCCGGCGGGCCATGACCGCGTCGTGCCGCCGACCGGCTTCACCGCGCAGCTGACGGTATTCTCGGCCGGCGCCATGGCCTTCCTTGCGGTCTTTGCGCTGGCCTTGGCGCTGGCGACCGGGCGGCTGGCCGAGCGCTGGTCCAGCGAGCTGGCGCAGACCGTGACCGTGCGCATCTCGGCGCCCGAGGACCAGATGGACCAGCAGACCCGCACGGTGATGGAGGTCTTGCAGACCACCCCCGGCATCGCCGAATCGCGGCTGCTGCCCGACGACGAGGTGGAAAAGCTGCTGGAACCCTGGTTCGGCCCCGACGTGCCGGTCGAGGCGCTGCCGGTGCCGCGCCTGATCGAGGTCACCGAGGCCGCCGAGGGTTTCGACGCCGAGGCGCTGCGGCTGCGCCTGCAGGGCGAGGCGCCGGGCGCGGTGCTGGACGACCACACCCGCTGGCGCGCGCCGCTGGTGTCCGCGGCGAACCGGCTGCGGGCGCTGGGGCTGGTCTCGCTGGCGCTGATCGCGGCCGCCTCGGCGGCGATGATCACGCTGGCGGCCAAGGCGGCGATGGCCGCGAACGGGCAGGTGATCCGGGTGCTGCGGCTGATCGGCGCCCGCGACATCACCATCGCCACCGCCTTCGTGCGCCGCTTTACCCGCCGCGCCGCCATGGGGGCGGCGGGCGGCACCGTGCTGGGCATGGCGGCGGTCTGGGCGCTGCCCGGGGTGGACCAGGCCGGCGGTTTCCTGACCGGCCTCGGCTTCCAGGGCTGGGGCTGGCTCTGGCCGCTGCTGGTGCCCGTCGTCGCGGCCGCCATCGGCTTTGCCGCCACGCGCTGGGCGGCGCTGAAGATCCTGCGCGAGGTGCGCTGAGTGAGCCAGTACCAGCCGCGCCCGCCCTCGATCCTCGACTGGCCGCGCACGCTGGCCTATTACCTCTATATCGCGCTGGCGACGCTGGTGCTGGGGCTCTGGGGCCTGCCGCAGGCGCTGCGCGGGGCCGAGGCCGCGAACCGCGTCGCCGGGGTCTGGCTGGGGCAGATGCTGGGCGCGGCCCGCGTCATCCTGGGCCTGCGCGTCGAGGTCCGGGGCACGCCGCCCACCGGCGACTGCATCGTCGCCGCCAAGCACCAGAGCTTCCTCGACATCCTGGCGCTGGCCCAAGCCTGCCCGCGCCGCGCCTTCGTGATGAAGCGCGAGGTGCTGCGCGTGCCGATCATGGGCTGGTTCGCCCGCAAGGTCGGCTGCATCCCCATCGACCGCTCGCGCGGGAAAGAGGCGATGAAGCGCATCATCGCCGAGGTCGAGGCCGCCCGCGCCCGCCCCGAGGGGCTGGGCCAGCTGATCATCTATCCCGAGGGCACCCGCACCCGGCCCGGCCAGCGCCTGCCCTACAAGCACGGCGCCGGCACCATCCAGCGCGCCACCGGCCTGACCATCCACCCCGTCGCGGTGAATTGCGGCATGTTCTGGCCCAAGCGCGGCATCCCGATCCGCGGCGGCACCGCGGTGATCGAATTCCTGGAACCGCTGCCGGTGGGCGCACGCTCCTCGCAGGTCATGGAGCTGCTGGAGGCCCGCATCGAGCCGGCGAGCGACCGGCTCTTCGCCGAGGCCGGGGGCGCGAAGGCGCTGGACCCGGCCGGCTGATCCGTTTGCCTGCGGCGCGCGCAGTTCTGGATAGGGGCGGTGCTTGCCGGGGGTGCCGGTTTCGTGAAGGTCCGCTATGCGGGACGGAGTGGACGTTTGCCAAACGTCAGATAGCCCTAATGTTGGAGCTATCCCTAATGGTTGTTGGAGATGCCTCTGACGTAAGATACTCGTGTGTTGAAGGTAAGCTGCGCGAATTGAAACGATGAACGACACCTGGACGCCCTCCAACAAGGAGCTTGAGCTCCTATCGACATCTGATGAAGACATACAGAAAAGGCATCAGACCTTTTGCTTTCATCGAGCAGACTTCACCAAGAGGATCGGAAGTGGAGACCGCTGGCAGCAGCTCATTCAGGCTCACCTATACTTCGAACATGTAGTGGCACAGATTCTCACAGAGGCACTGGCCAAGCCCGAGGCGATCTCCCTGTCACGTATGGGCTTCAGTCAACGTATGGATCTGGTTGTGGCAATGGCACTTTTGCCGGACGAACTGGTGACGCCAATTCGCAAGATCAGTGGCCTACGCAATAAGATCGCCCATGACCTGACATTTGAAGTCGGTGACAGCGATGTTCGTGACTTGGAAAACTGCACGCCTGTCAATCTCCGCGACGCTGTCCAGGCGGAGGCAGGAAGAATGGCAGGCCCCTTGGAGCTTCATGAATTACTCACGGTGATCCTGCTGAGAGCCGATATTATTCGGCAGGATAGTGCAGCACGTCGAGAGATTGGTAGGAAGTCAGAATTGAGGCTGCGAACGGTCCTCCGGAAGACCCCCAATGTGAAGTATGTTCGCTGATCTTGTGCCGTCCGCAAACGGCTCGGAGCGACGCTTGTCGCATGCGAGGTGGGATCGTAGTGCTTGGCGGCCGGCGCGGCAACGGCGATGCGGGACGAAGCCTTTGGCCTCTCGCACGGCGTCAACATGATCCGGCCATAAATCTTCGCGTTTCATGAGGTCGTCGAAGACCCCCGCCACCAAGCGCCTGTCACCGCTGTCCTGCCGCATCGCCCCCCGCAAGACCACGGAACGCACACACCGACCAGCCGTCAGGTGCTCGGAAAACCTGCCCGCTTCCCACCCTCCGCACCGTTTCGCCGCGCGGGAACCCGCAGCGCGGCAAGGTCCCTTTTGACGAAATCCCGCGCGGGGGTCATTGTGCCGCGGCGCCGCGGACCCTACCTTCCACTCCGCCCCAGCGGCCGGAATTCAGGAGGACCGATGCGTCCGATCATTGATATCGACCATATTTCAAAGTGTTATGAAAGCGGCACCGTGGCGCTGAACGACGTGTCCCTGCAGATCGAGTCGGGCGAGATCCTGGCGCTGCTCGGGCCGAACGGCGCCGGCAAGACCACGCTGATCTCGATCATCTGCGGGTTGGTGGTGCCGACTGGCGGCACGGTCCGCGTCGGCGGCCATGACATCCGCAGCGACTGGCGCGCGGCGCGCAAGCTGATCGGCCTGGTGCCGCAGGAGATCGCGCTGGAACCCTTCGAGAAGGTCATCGACTGCGTGCGCTTCACCCGCGGCCTTTACGGCGAGCCGCCGGACGAGGCCTATCTGGAAAGCCTGCTGCGCAGCCTGGCGCTGTGGGACAAGCGCGACGCCAGGACGCGCGAGCTGTCGGGCGGCATGAAGCGGCGGGTGCTGATCGCCAAGGCGCTGTCGCACCGGCCCAAGGTGCTGTTCCTGGACGAGCCCACCGCCGGGGTCGACGTGACGCTGCGGCGCGAGATGTGGCAGGTGGTGCGCGACCTGCGGGCGCAGGGCGTGACCATCATCCTGACCACGCATTACCTGGAAGAGGCCGAGGACATGGCCGACCGCATCGGCGTCATCAATCGCGGCCAGCTTCTGCTGGTGCGGCCCAAGGCCGAGCTGATGGGCGAATTCGGCAAGAAGCGCCTGACCATCGAGCTTTACCATCCGGTGGCGGACCTGCCGCTGGCCCTGGCCGGGCGGCTCGAGCAGTCCGAGGACGGCATGCGGCTGGGCTATGACTACGACACCCGGGCCGAGCGCACCGGCATCGCCCGGCTGCTGGCGGAACTGGCCGAACATGGCATCGCGGTGCGCGACGTCTCGACCAAGCAGAGCAGCCTCGAGGAGATCTTCATGTCGCTGGTCGAGGAGGAAACCGCATGAACTGGCGCTCCGCGCAGGCGGTCTTCAATCACGAAATGGCGCGGTTCTTCCGCACGGTCTGGCAGTCGCTGGCCTCGCCGGTGCTGTCGACCGTGCTCTATTTCGTGGTCTTCGGCGCCGCCATCGGCGGGCGCATCCAGTCGGTCGAGGGCGTGCCCTATGGCGCCTTCATCGTGCCCGGGCTGATGATGCTGACCGTCTTGCAGCAATCGGTCAGCAACGCCAGCTTCGGCATCTATTTCCCGAAATTCTCGGGCACGATCTACGAATTGCTGGTGGCGCCGACCGGCTGGATCGAGGTCACGCTGGGCTTCGTCGGCGCCGCGGCCGCCAAGGCCGTGCTGATCGCGCTGGTGATCCTCTTGACCAGCTTCTGGTTCAACGGCGTCCATATCGCGCATCCGTTCTGGATGCTGGCCTTCCTGGTGCTGACGGCGCTGGGCTTCTCGCTGCTGGGCTTCATCATCGGGCTTTGGGCCAAATCCTTCGAGCAGTTGCAGATCGTGCCGATGATGGTCATCACGCCCCTGGTCTTCCTGGGCGGCGCCTTCTACTCGGCCTCGATGCTGCCGCCGTTCTGGGAGGCGGTGGCGAAGCTGAACCCGGTGCTCTACCTGATCTCGGGCTTCCGCTGGAGCTTCTTCGACCTCGCCGACGTGCCGGTCGGCACCTCGCTGGCGGCGGTCGGGCTGATGATCCTGGTCTGCATGGGCGCGATCCGCTGGATCTTCCTGACCGGCTGGCGGCTCAGGGAATAGGCGCGGCCTGCACCTGCCGGCCGTGGCGGGCGACCCAGGCCAGGGCGCCGCGCAGGACGGCATCGTGGACAGAGCGCCCGACCGCCTCGCCCAGTTCGGTATGCAGCCCGGCGAACCGCTCGGACCCGGGTCGCAGGCCAGCGCGATGCAATCCGTGCCGGTTCCCGTCGCAAGGCCCGAGGGCAGCACCACCCCGGCCGCCAGCACGGCGGCGGTGCGCGCCTGGGCGGCGATGCTCAGCGCCTCGATCATGGCGGCGCCGGTCAGCCCGGCCTCGACCAGCACCGCGATGTTGATGGTGCCATAGCCCGCGCGCGGAAACGCCCGCCGGTGGCCGACCCGCTCGGCATTGCCAAGGCCGACTGTCGCCAGGCAGCTCGCCGGGCCGGCCGTGGCCGTCACGGCATGTTCCAGCCCGCGCGAGGTCATCATGCCGACAGCCGCGGCATGGCCGATGCCCGCCATCTCGGCCGCAAGCCAGGCCGTGGCATCGAAGCCGGGCGCCAGGTCGGCGTCGCGCACCTGCCGCCACAGGATATGCCGGGCGCGGCGAAAGCCGGGGCGATGCGGCGCAAAGGACAGCACGCGCCGCGGCCGGCCCAGGTCGGCGATCAGCCAGGGCGTGTCATATGTGATCCGCATGCCATCCCTCGCTGCCCCTGTCCGGCGGTTACGCGGCCGGGCCGGGCGATGCAACCAGCAGCGTCAGCGGCACAGCCGGGTCTGCGGGTCCAGCGCGACATATTGCCGGGCGCTGATCTTGTGCATGTTCAGCGAATGCTTCCACTCGCCGTTCCATTTGCGCAGGATGCCGTTCCGGTAATATTGCGCCATCAGCTCGTCCACGATCGGCGGGATGATCGTGGTGCCGGGGATGCGCGGGGCGTGGAAGCCCACCGTGGCGCCCGGCCCCAGGCAGGCGTTCGGCAGGGTGATGTAGATCGTGCAGGCCGAGCGGCAATAGCCGCGCACCTCGACCGGCCGGCCGCTGCGGGCCAGTTGGTTGCGATACTGGATCGCCTCCAGCACATTGCCGCCCTTGTTGTTCAGGATGACGATGGGCTTGCCGCGCGGCTGCGCGCTTGCCGGGGGGGCTGCGACCAGCCCCATGGACAGTGCGGCGGCCAGCGAAAGACGGGTCAGGATGGATGGCATGCTCATGTCCCTTGCTATGCCTTGCCGAACGCGGAACGCCAAATGACGTTCCGGCGAGCCGCGCTTCCTGCTTAACAAGCGCCCCGCTTGCCACTATATGCCGCGCATCATGAGCCAGAACCCGCCCCTGCTGCGCCCCGATCTCGCCCCCAGCCCGATCTTCGACTCTGCACAAGGGGAGGGGGGGCGAAGGGACGGGCAACCGACCATCGGCATGGTCAGCCTCGGCTGTCCCAAGGCGCTGGTGGACAGCGAGCGCATCCTGACCCGCCTGCGCGCCGAGGGCTATGCCATCAGCCCCGACTACAAGGGCGCCGGCGCGGTGATCGTGAACACCTGCGGCTTCCTCGATTCGGCCAAGGCCGAGTCCCTGCAGGCCATCGGCGAGGCGCTGTCGGAAAACGGCAAGGTCATCGTCACCGGCTGCCTGGGGGCCGAGCCGGAATACATCACCGGCGCGCATCCTTCCGTGCTGGCGGTGACGGGCCCGCAGCAATACGAGCAGGTGCTGGACGCGGTGCATTCCGCCGTGCCGCCCGCGCCGGACCCGTTCGTGGACCTGCTGCCGGCCTCGGGGGTGAAGCTGACGCCGCGGCATTACAGCTATCTGAAGATCTCCGAGGGCTGCAACCACGCCTGCAAGTTCTGCATCATCCCCGACATGCGCGGCAAGCTGGTGTCGCGCCCGGCCCATGCGGTGATGCGCGAGGCCGAGAAGCTGGTCGAGGCCGGGGTGCGCGAACTGCTGGTGATCTCGCAGGATACTTCCGCCTACGGCCTTGACCGCAAATACGCGACCGAACGCGGCCACCGCGCCCATATCACCGACCTGGCCCGCGATCTGGGCGGATTGGGCGCCTGGGTGCGGCTGCATTACGTCTATCCCTATCCGCATGTGCGCGACCTGATCCCGCTGATGGCGGATGGCCTGGTGCTGCCCTATCTCGACATCCCCTTCCAGCACGCGCACCCGGACACGCTGCACCGCATGGCCCGGCCGGCGGCGGCGGCCAGGACGCTGGACGAGATCGCCGCCTGGCGCGCGGCTTGTCCCGAGATCACCCTGCGCTCGACCTTCATCGTCGGCTATCCGGGCGAAACCGAGGCCGAGTTCCAGACCCTGCTCGACTGGCTGGACGAGGCGCAGCTGGATCGCGTCGGCTGCTTCCAATACGAAAACGTCAAGGGCGCGCGGGCGAACCTGCTGCCCGACCACGTCCCCGACGCGGTCAAGCAGGAACGCTGGGACCGGTTCATGGAAAAGGCCCAGGCGATTTCCGAGGCGAAGCTCGCCGCCAAGGTCGGCCGCCGCATCGAGGTGATCGTCGATTCGGTCGATGCCGAGGGCGCCACCTGCCGCACGCAGGCCGACGCGCCGGAAATCGACGGCAACCTGTTCATCGACGAAGGCTTCGAGAGCCTGACCCCCGGCGACATCGTGACGGTGACGGTGGACGAGGCCGGGGAATACGACCTCTGGGGGCGGTTGGAGTGACGGCCTAGGCGCCGGCGGCCGGAACCAGGGCCTCGGCCAGTTCCGACAGCACCCGCTCGGCCTCTTCGGGGTCGAAATCGGTCTTGTAGCGCTTGCGGACGCCGTGGTCGGACAGCAGGTGGTATTGCGAGGCCGCGACGTCATGGCGGGCAAGGCAGTTGCGCACGCAGGCCAGCGCGCAGCCGTCGATGGCGATGATCGGGCGGCCCGAGGTGGCGATGCGGACCAGCTTCGGCACGTCGCCGCCGACTCCGGCGATGCAGGACATTTCGGCCAGTCCGCGGCGGTCCATCTGCACCGCAAGGTAGTTCGCCATCTGCGCCGCGCTGGAGCAGCCAGAGCAGGAATAGACCAGGGGCAGCTGGGCGTGCGCGTTCATCACCGACCTCGCATACACTTTCGGCCAGTGGACCATGGCTGGCCCGGCCCTGTCGATGGACAAGGTGTCGCATGCGGCAGGGTTGACGGCGCGGGCTAGATGCAGCCCTCCAGCAGCGTCTCCAGCTCGGCCGCATCGCGGCGATAGCGGGCCATGGTGCGCTGCATCGTCGCCTGGAAGGTCGCCTTGGTCGCCATCAGCCCGCCCGAGGTTTCCAGCCTCCGGTTGAAGGCGCCCTCGAGCTCGCGGTTGTAACTCGCCATCGCCTTGGCGATCTGCGCCGCCGCGCCGACCCGCTTGGAGGCCGGCGTGTCCAGCGTGTCGGCGGTGCGCTGGATCAGGCCGGCCGCCGCCTCGACCCCGGCTTCGGCGGTGCGGGTGTTGCGCGCACTGCCGCCTTGGGCGCCGGTGATATTGTCGATGCTGGACCAGCCCCCCAGCGCCAGGTCGGCCGTGCCCTTGGCATAGGCGCCGCCGGCGCCCTTGGCGGGCGTATGGGTCAGCGCCCGCTGCGCCAGGGTGCGCGCGAACTCCTTGCCCGAGACCGAGCCGTTCGCCACCCCCGCAGCACCACCATAGACGTCGCTGAAGGTCTGCGTGCCGTCGGCCAGCGCCCGCACCGCGTCGCCCGCCTTCAGTCCCGAGACCTGCATGATCGCCGCGCCCAGGTCCAGCGTCGCCAGCGCCGTCTTGTGGATCAGGTCGACGACCAGCCAGACCCGGCCCTCATCGTTCAGCCGGTCCAGCTCCAGCGTCATCTCGCGGTATTCGCGCTCGGCCGCGGCGATCAGCCGGCGCAGGTTGTCGAGCTTGGCGCGGTTGTCGCGGCATTGCGCCGGCGGCAGCACGCGGCCCCGGCGCAGCGCATCCGCCGGGCTGAGGATCGACTTGCGCGGCACCGGGCTGTGCTGCGGCGCTTGGCGGTTGTTGGGCAGGAAACCGGTCATGTGCACCTCCGTTGCAGCAGAGGTTAACCACGCGCGCGCCGGCTGTCGATATGCGGCTTCCCCCTTCGGCCGGGCTGGCTTAGGTAGGGGCCTGACGGTGACGGATGAAGGCGGAACGCATGAACTGGGACCCCGAAGGCAAGCCCCGCAAGCCCGATTTCCTGGGGATCGGCGCGCAAAAGGCCGGCACGACCTGGCTGTCGCAGATGCTCTCGCAGCATCCCGAGGTCTGGACGCCGCCCTTCAAGGAGGTGCAGTTCTTCAACCACCGCTTCATCGAGGAGCACCGCAAATGGCTGCCCTGGCATTTCCGCCGCGGCCGCCAGAACATCCAGAAGCGCTGGGATGCCAGGGGCGAAGAGATGCCGCCCGCGATGACGCGCTATCTGAACCGCATCACGCGCGAGCCGATGTTCACCAACCACTGGTACAAGCTGGTGTTCTCGCCCGCGCCCAAGGGCACGCATCCGATCGACGTGACGCCGGAATATTCGACGCTTCCGGCGGAAGGCGTGGAATTCGTGGCAAAATTCCTGCCCGACGCCAAGTTCGTCTATATCATCCGCCACCCCGTCGACCGGGCGGTGTCGCAGCTGAAGATGAACCTGACCCGCGCCCGCCGCAAACCGAAGACCGTCGAGGACTGGCTGACCGAAGTCGAGGATCCGGTGCTGATGGATCGCGGCGACTACATGAGCTATGTGCCGCGCTGGAACGCGCATTTCGGGCCGGACCGGCTGCTCTACATGCCCTTCGGCATGATCGCCCGCGACCCCCTGGGCTTCCTGCGCCGGGTCGAGGACTTCCTGGGCCTGCCCGCGCATGACTATCGCGACATCGGCAAGAAGGTCTTTGCCTCGGACAATTCGCTGGCGCTGCCCGACAAGGCCCGCGCCCGGCTGCGCGAGAAGCTGGAGCCGCAATTCGGCTTCCTCGACCGCACCTTCGGACTGGATTTCACCCGCCAGTTCCGCTGAGACTTTCCCTTTCCGCCCGTCTCGACTACATATCCGCGCGATTCACGGGTCTCAGAGACGGGGAAAGATCATGGCCTCCTACCAGTTCGTTTACCACATGGACGGGGTGTCCAAGACCTATCCGGGCGGCAAGAAGACGTTCGAGAACATCCGCCTGAACTTCCTGCCCGGCGTCAAGATCGGCGTCGTCGGCGTTAACGGCGCCGGCAAGTCCACGCTTCTGCGCATCATGGCCGGCATCGACAAGGACTTCACCGGCGAGGCCTGGGCCGCCAAGGGCGCGACCGTGGGCTATCTGCCGCAGGAGCCGCAGCTCGATCCGGCGCTGAACGTGCGCGGCAACGTCATGGAGGGGGTCAAGGCCAAGCAGCAGAAGCTCGACCGCTATAACGAGCTGGCCATGAACTACTCGGACGAGACCGCGGACGAGATGGCGAAGCTGCAGGACGAGATCGACGCCGAGAACCTCTGGGATCTCGACAGCCAGATCGACGTGGCCATGGAGGCGCTGCGCTGCCCGCCGGACGACGCCGATGTCGAAAGCCTGTCGGGCGGCGAGCGCCGCCGCGTGGCGCTGTGCAAGCTGCTGCTGGAACAGCCCGACATGCTGCTCTTGGACGAACCGACCAACCACCTCGATGCGGAAACCATCGCCTGGCTGCAAAAGCACCTGATCGAATATCCCGGCACCATCCTGATCGTCACCCACGACCGTTATTTCCTCGACGACATCACCGGCTGGATCCTGGAACTGGATCGCGGCCGCGGCATTCCCTACGAGGGCAATTACTCGGCCTGGCTGGAACAGAAGGCCAAGCGGCTGGAACAGGAAGCGCGCGAGGACAAGGCCAAGCAGAAGACGCTGGAGCGCGAACTGGAATGGATCCGCGCCGGCGCCAAGGCGCGCCAGGCCAAGCAGAAGGCCCGGATCAACGCCTATAACGAACTCGCCAGCCAGTCCGAGCGCGAGAAGCTGTCGAACGCCCAGATCATCATCCCGAACGGCGAGCGGCTGGGCAACAAGGTGATCGAGGTCACCGGGCTGAAGAAAGCCATGGGCGACAAGCTGCTGATCGAGGATCTGACCTTCAGCCTGCCGCCGGGCGGCATCGTCGGCGTGATCGGCCCGAACGGCGCCGGCAAGTCCACGCTGTTCAAGATGCTGACCGGGCACGAAAAGCCCGACGCCGGCGAGATCAGCTATGGCGACACGGTGAAACTATCCTTCGTCGACCAGTCGCGCGATGCGCTGAACCCCGAGGCGACCGTCTGGGAGGAAATCTCGGGCGGGGCCGAGCAGATCGTGCTGGGCGATGCCTCGATGAACAGCCGCGCCTATGCCTCGGCCTTCAACTTCAAGGGCGGCGACCAGCAGAAGAAGGTCGGCCTGCTGTCGGGCGGCGAACGCAACCGCGTGCATATGGCCAAGCTCTTGAAATCCGGCGGCAACGTGCTGCTGCTGGACGAGCCGACCAACGACCTGGACGTGGAAACGCTGCAGGCGCTGGAGGCGGCGCTCGAGGATTTCGCCGGCTGCGCCGTCATCATCTCGCACGACCGTTTCTTCCTCGACCGGCTCTGCACGCATATCCTGGCCTTCGAGGGCGACGCCCATGTCGAATGGTTCGAGGGCAACTTCGAGGATTACGAGGCCGACAAGGTCCGCCGCCTCGGCCCGGATTCGATCGAGCCGAAGCGGGTGAAATACAAGAAGTTCACGAGGTAGGGGCGGCCGGAGTCTGGGACCGGGCGCAACCCTAAACTTTTCGGCCGAAAGGTTTAGGGTTGCGCGTTCAGGGTCCAAACAGAGTTTGATCTGCAGCGGCATTTTAAACTTTCGGGTCGAAAATTTAGGGCGGCGGGCAGAATCAAGCTCTGCATTTGCGATGCCCTATTAGGACTTTACCATGCCGGCTGGCCGCCCTGTTCCACGCTTGTTGGGGTGATAGCGTTCAACCCGTCGCTGCTGCCGCCGGTTCTGGACACCGTGGCCATATCCAAGCCTTTGGGTGACGCCAGCACTGCGCTGGGTGAACTGCGCGGCGCTTGTCGGCGTCAACGGCCGCAGCGGATGTGCGAACCCTTCGCCTTCAAGTAAAGTTGGGAGGAAAAGAAATTTTGAGTAACTGAGCTACTCCCCATCTCTTGGACAGTTTCCGGGATGATTTAAGCTACTCTCTGCCCCTGCTGATCGGTTTCGATCTGGTTGAAGTAGACCACGGCGGGCGGCTGTCCGCCATGGGCGGCGTGGGGCCGCTGGTGGTTGTAGAAGGTGATCCATCGGCCAACGCCCGCCTTCGCCTGCGAGCCGGTCTCCCAGGCGTGCAGATAGACGCACTCATACTTCAGGGACCGCCAAAGGCGCTCGATGAAGATGTTGTCGAGACACCGGCCCTTGCCGTCCATCGAGATCCGGGTGCCGATCCGTTTCAGCCGGTCGGTCCAGGCGAAGGACGTGAACTGCGAGCCCTGATCGGTGTTCATGATCTCGGGCGGGCCGAAGCGGTGGACCGCCTCGTTCAGCGCCTCGACGCAGAAGTCGGCTTCGAGCGTGTTCGAGATGCGCCAGGCCAGCACCTTGCGGGTGAACCAGTCCATGATGGCGACCAGGTAGAGGAAGCCTCGTCGCATCGGCAGATAGGTGATGTCGGCACACCAGGCATGGTTGTGCCGATCGACCCGCAGGCCACCCAGCAGATAGGGGTAGGTCTTGTGCCCCTTCGCAGGCTTGCTGGTGTTGGGCTTCTGGTAGATCGGCATCAGACGCATGAGCCGCATCAGCCGCCGGATGCGCTTCATGTTCACTGGGTGCCCTTCGTTCTGCAGGTGCCAGGTCATCTGCTGGACGCCGTAGAAGGGGGTTTCCAGGAACTGACGGTCGATCAGCCGCATGAGCGCCAGGTTCATCTCGGTCTCGCCCTGCGGTGCGTAGTAGAACGACGACCGCGAGATCGACAGCAGACGGCATTGCGCCCCGACCGACAGCGTGGGGTGAGAGCGTTCGATCATCCCGCGCCTCACCTGCCGGTCCAGGGCTTGAGCTTTCGTGACAAAAAATCGTTGGCGACGGCCAGCTCTCCGATCTTGGCGTGCAGCGATCGCACCGTCTCCTCGTCGACCTCGGCCTTCTTCTTCCTGCCGCGTTCGAAGATGTCCGATGCCCCCTCGAGCAGCGCCTTCTTCCACTGGTGGATCATCGTCGGATGCACGCCGTATTCCGCGGCCAGCTCCGACACGGTGCGCTCGCCCTTCACGGCTTCCAGCGCCACGCGAGCCTTGAAGCCCGCGTCATGGTTCCTGCGTTTCGACATCGTCTGTTCTCCTCGTTCTTGGAGACCAGCAGACGGAAGATCAGAGCTTACGTCACTGTCCGATTTTCGGGGAGGTGCTCAGCCCGTCGTCGTAGGCGGCACGCATCGCGGCGCTCTGCCGCATGGTTTCGCCGGCATAGGCGTAGGCTGCGGCAATCTTGGCGTCGGCAAGGGACCTCTCGGCGGCCGCAGTGTCTTGGGCGGTCTTGAGCGCTCGCGTCGCTGCCTTCTCTGCGTCAACAACTCCGAAATAGTAGTCTCGCTGCCGCGCGCTCATCTGCTCGACCGGAGGCAAGGATTCTTCCAGCACATTTCTCATTGCGGTAAGGATATCGAGCCGCTTGCCAAGCTCGGCCTCTGTTCCGAGAAAATCGGCCAGATATGCCATTTGATCGAGGGCGGCGCCTCGGAGGTCAAGGCCATTGGCCATATCTTCGCGCCGGGACACGTTGCCCCACCCGCTGCCGTTGTATTCTCTCGACAAGGCATCCGTGGCCTGATTGGCCGCGTCATTCATCTTGCGCAGATCAACGCGCGCGATGGCTTTTGCCAGATCAGTAACCTCTTCGGTCACGCCACCATAAATCTCGCGCAGCTTCGCGCCACCGTCGGCGAACAAGTCGAGGTTGCTGCGCGCCTGGTCGATGGCCTCGTTCAGATCGTCAATCGCCTCCCCGAAATCCTTGGTCTCGGGTATCATGCTGGCGAGCGCCTGCGAAAAGGCCGCGCCCATAGCGATAGAGCCAATAGTCAGGAGCGAAACCGGGTTCAACATGCCCATGAAGGCGGCGCCGAGCGCTTTCACGGCGCCGACACCCCCACCCATGGTTACCAGAACCTGCGAAATCTGCGTGCCCTGCTGCATGGCCAACTGGATCGGACTCTGCCCCGCCGCCATCATCGTGGCGATGTCGTTGAACTGTGAGACGAGGTTGCCGGTCTGGCCGGCTGCTGCCTGGATCTCCGTGCCCGCAGCCTTCGCCGCAGCGCCCGCTTGCCGCAGATCCGAAGCGGTGCGCTTCATCGCGCCGCCAAGCCGGCCCTCCTGCGCACCTTTTGCAGCGAGGCTGTCTAAGGCTTGTTCGCCCTGCACAAGGCCCGTAGCATCGGCCGCGAGAACAAGTTTCGCGAAATCGGTCATTTAGACACCTCGGGGGAATTATGCGGATACTCATGGCGGCTTTTGCAATAGTCGCGGCATCGCCTGCGATAGCTGGGGATATTAGCGCAAACCACGCTAGGTCATGTTGACAAATGGCGGAGCCAGAGGCGGATCGACGTGATGTCGATGAAGCCCAGGAAGCTTTCGGCGGTCTTGTCGTAGCGGGTGGCGACGCGACGGGCATTGTTGAGCTTGTTGAAGCACCGCTCAACGAGATTGCGCAGGCGGTAGAGCCTGCGGTCAACGGCGACCCGTAGCTTCCGGGTTTTGCGCATGGGGATGACCGGCACCACGTCGCGCACCTCCATGGTCTTGCGGATGTTGTCGGAGTCGTAGCCGCGGTCTGCGAGCAGAACGCTTGGCTCGGGCAGGTTGTCAGCCATGACCAGATCGAAGCCGAGGTAGTCCGATGTCTGCCCGGCCGTGATCTCGGTTCTCATGGGCAGGCCTGCCGCATTGACCCGCAGATGGATCTTGGTCGTGAAGCCACCTCGCGAGCGGCCGAAACCTTGGCGCGGAGTCCCCCTTTTGCGCCCGCTGCCTGATGATGAGCGCGAACCACGGTGCTGTCGATCATCTGCAGCGCATCCGGCACGATCCGGCTCTCGTTCAGCGCCTCCAGGATCTGTTCCCACAGCCCCGCCAACGTCCAGCGCCGGAACTGCCGATAGACAGACGACCATTTGCCGAACTCTTCCGGCAGGTCGCGCCAGGGCGACCCCGTTCGGGCGATCCAGAAAATCCCATCCAGAACAAGCCGATGGTTCGTGGGCTTGCGGCCGTTCGGAGAACGGACAGCCAGGATGAAGCGTTCAAAGAACGCCCACTCGTCGTTCGACATCAGGTTTCGTGCCACGCTGGTCTCCATTGCAGATACCAGCTTGAATCACGATCACCGCGCCCGGTGAATCCCTTTTGTCAACACGCCCTAATCAATCAATAACCTTGTCCATTAAAGTGGGGCAAGTTGCCCCGCTTTTCGCCTCGGCAAGCTGATCGGCGTTGGCGGCGGCCCACATGGCGGCGGCGCGTTCATGATCGTTGGGGCTGACCGACAAGTTGTCGGAGAGGTTTTCGGCGATCCATTTCCCGAAAGCGCGGTCCTCGGCGAACAGCGCCCGGCCCTCATTCAGCGCCGCGCCATAGGCCAGCCAGCCGTCGGTAGCGGCAACAAGCGTTGCGATTGTCGCGATTTCGCGATTTTGGGGCAGATCGCCGCGATGTCCGCTACATGGGCGTTGCGCTTCCCGCGATTTAAGTCCCAGATCGCGACGACAATCGCGACAATCGCAAGAATCGCAGGCGGGCCGGCGCAAAATTACGCCGGGGTTAAGGGGCGCCAGTCTGGACCGGCCTTGCCAGCACCATGGCGAGCCTATGGTGCCCGCACGATAAAGCTCTGGATCGTGAACGGGCCATGCTTCTGCCCCGAGGGGCAGGCTTGACCTTTTAGACATGTCGGGTGTAGCGTGTCCGTGGGCGTGGAAACCCGGACTGAGTTATACCCACCTGCCGGATAGGCCCTCCGTTGGCGCGGAGGTTGTGGGCGAATGCACCCTTGGCGGGGTGCGCTGCGACGGCTTGGCGGCCGTTCGTTACCGACAGCTTATGTCGGGACGCGGGCGCCATGCAAGACCCGAAAGGGAAAAACGTCCGGCCTGTCACTCAGCAGGTTTCCAACGTCCCGGCGCCAGCCCGTCGCTGGCAATGGCCGTGGAAAGCCATAAGCTGAGTGAGAACTGAAATGACCATTCAACCCAGAACGGAAGTGTTCGCCCCTGTCTTTGCACAGGCGCGACTCACCGATATTCGCGACAGCCTCGTGCTGGCGCTGGATGCCTCCGAAAAGCGGCATGGCTACTCCCAGGCCGAGCGCGAGGCCCGCAGCTACGTGCGCGCGGCAATGCGGCAGGCTGACAGGCTGATCGGGGGTGCAGCATGATTACGTCCGATAACCTCAACGACGTGCAGGCCGAGTTCGGCAAGGTGGGGAACCTGCTGGCAGCGCTCGATCTGGCAGTTGACGCAGTCGATGAGTCGGCCACGGGCCAGCGGCGCAGAAACCTTGATGCGCTGATCGGCGTCACGCACGCCATGCAGGAGCAGTTGGAGAAAGCCCATGCTGCCTTTGAAACCCTTTTCGAGGCAGCAAGGGCTGGCAAGGGGGATGCGGCATAAGTATGGCACAGTTCGAGTTCACCGAAGTGAGGTTGCATACCCCTCTCGACAACCTCTGCACCGCCATAGGCCTGATCCAGGCCGAAATCCTGGCGAGCGACAGCAATCTCAACCCGGAAAGGCTGTTCGGGCAGCATCACTTCAAACGGAGCACGCTTGAGGCAGCGGTCGGGATGCTGGTTGCCATGACGGGAGAATGCGAGGACTTGGGCTGGACAGACGCTGAACATGCAGTTGGTCGGCCCCGGACAGGGGAAAGCCCCATCGCGGCGCTGCATCGGGAAATCGTTCGCCGGAATACGTTTCTGAATGGCGACCACGGATTGTCCGAGGACGATTTCGAAGCCTACAACATGGAGACGGTCGCGCTGGCGGATCGGATCGTTGATCTTCCTGCCCAGAACGCCGACGACATGCTACGCAAAATCATGGGCTACACGATCAACGGCGACCACGACCTCTCGGAAGGCGATAGGGCGCAGCGCATCTTTGCCGAGGCACGGGCTCTTTTGGGGGTGCCGGCATGACAGAGGAACAGGCATTCGACCTGGCGAAAAAGGCCCGCCGGCTTCACGCCCTGATCGGCCAAATCGAGCGCGACTATGCCGCGCTGATCTCGGCCAAGATGGTGAAGCCGATTGCGGGGCTGGCCGAGTTCGACCACCTTCCACTATTTCCTCGACCTGGCCGAGGAAATAGTGGGCAACATGAAGTCGCTGTGCGACCAGCTTCTGTCCGAGTTCGACTGATGAGGGTGCCCCCGGCTACGGTCGGGGGCAGCGCTCTTGGTTAGAGGATATCCGCCGGGGTGTGCCAAATCTGCACCGCAATAAACCGCGATTGGTAGCGTGCAACCACAAACGGTAAGGCGGATGTTTTGGCGGGTAAGTCGCCAAGATGGTTATTTTCTTCAATGAAAACAAAGGCAAGTGGCGGAGGGTAAGGGCCTGATATCCAACCTTCTCTGGGCCGGAAACGAGTTGAAGTCGTTGTTTTCAACCCGCGCGCCGCGGGATCTTTCTGCGATAGGCATGACGTTGGACGGGGGCGCTGATGCTGTCGACCGTCACCACCTGATCTGGTGACGCTGACTTGTTTTCGTTGCGGCGGATCGGGTCCCTCAACAAACGCAGCCCGTTGAGCACCACCAGAACCGTTCCGCCTTCGTGACCGATCACCGCGAGTGGGAGGGGCAGTTCGAAGAACAGTCCTCCCGTCACGAGAATGGCCATGGCGCCCATCGCGAACAGCAGGTTCTGCCGGATGATCCTTGCGGCGCGACGCGCCAGTCGATGCGCGTCCGCAAGCCGTCCCATGTCTTCCGACAGAAGCGCCACATCGGCTGCCTGGAGCGCGACGTCGGAGCCCGCAGCACCCATGGCGATCCCGACATCGGCGCGGGCCAGCGCGGCGGCGTCATTGACCCCGTCGCCGACGAAGGCGACCTTGCCTCTGGCAGCCAACTCGCCCGCCATCCTGACCTTGTCCTCCGGCAGCATGTCGGCATGGATTTCCTCGGGCTTCAATCCGAGCTCTTCGCCAATCCGCAACGCAACCGGACGGCGATCGCCGGTCATCATGATGATTTCGGTGACCCCACCTTCCCGCAATGCAGCAAGCGCCGGCGCAGAGGTCGGGCGGGCCTGATCCGCGATGGCAACAGCTCCCATCACCTGCTGATCCCGCCCGAAATAGATGACCGTCTCGGTATCCGCAGCCAGCGCCTCTAGCCTCTGATGATCAATGGACGCTCCCATCTGCGTAGCAAGGCGCGGATTGCCAGCCCACAACTGCCCCTCGCCATCATCACCGACGATGCCGGCACTTGGCCGGGTGATCACGTTTGTTACTTGAGCCGGTTCAACACCGCGGCTGACGGTTTCCTGCCGGATGGCTGCCGCGCTGTGATGTTCCGAATGGGCCTCGAGCCCCGCAAGAAGCGAGAGAAAGCGCAGCTGGTCGCCGTCGAGCGCCACCACCTTCGTGATCGAGGCCCTACCAGTCGTCAGGGTTCCGGTCTTGTCGAACGCGAAAATGTCGACTGCCGCCAATGTCTCGAGCGCGGCCCCGCCCTTGAACAACACGCCCCCGCGAGCGGCCGCCGACAGGGCGGAAAGGATCGCGGCGGGGACCGAGATCACGATCGCGCAGGGGCTCGCCGCCACCAGCAGGGTCGCTGATCGGTAGAGCGCTTCCTCCCAGTCGCGCCCCAACCAGTAGAAGGCGGCGAAGGCCAGGACGGCTCCGGCCATGACCGCGACCGTGTAGCGTTGCCCGAACCAGGCACTGAAGCGTTCGGATGGCGCCTTGGCCGCCTGTGCCTCGGTGACGAGCGCGATCATGCGGGCGACGGTGCTTTCCTCGATCGTCTTGGTCACGGCCATCTCGAGCACGCCATCGAGGTTGACCGTCGCCTCGAAAACCTGGGCGCCGGGTTGTTTGGCGACGGGCATCGATTCGCCGGTGATGTGGGCCTCGTCCAGCGAGCCCCGGCCGCTGACGATCACCCCGTCCGCCGGAACCCGCGCGCCGGGCCGCAGCACCAGGACGTCATCCACCCGAAGATCGGCAGCAGGGACTTCCGAGACTGACCCGTCCGGCGCCTTTCGAAGTGCCGTCTCCGGCCGAAGTTCCATCAACGCCTCGATGGCCCGGCGCGCGCGGCCGAGCGCCCGCTCCTCCAGCGTGGTCGAGATGCTGAAGAGCGTCAGCAGGACCGCACCCTCGAAGGGCGCGCCGACAGCCGCGGCCGCAATGGCGGCAACGACCATCAGCAGGTCGATGTCGAGAATGCGCTCTTCCCATAAGGTGATGGCGGCCCGCCATGCGGCGGGCAAACCGCCTGCCAGATAAACAAGCGAGAGACCTGCGAGGGAGAAGAAAGCCGCGGTGGCGCCCTGAAGCGGCCATAGCGCGAGAGTGGCCGGGAGCATCCCAAGGACGGTGAGAGCCGTCAGCGCGAATGAGCGGTCGATCTGAAACGGCTTTCCCATGTCATCTCCTGGCTGCTGGTGCATGCTCGTCGACCTTCGACAGGTCGCCGTGCAAAGGCGCATCCATTGCCTCGCGGCTCATGCCCTCCAGCAGAGGCGCTTCCTTTGCCAATACCTCGGCCAGGAAGTCGAGAAAAGCCCGGATGCGCGCGGTCTGGCGCAGATCGTCATGAGTCAACAGCCAGAGGTCGAGGGTGAATTCGCCAGGCAGCGGGGCGATGCGTACGAGATCGGTCTCGAGGTCCGCAAGTCCGCAAGGCAGCGGCGCAAGTCCCATCCCGGCCTTGGCGGCGGAGAGAGCGGCAGCCACTGAGTTGGTGCGGAGCATCGGTTTTGCCTCCGGGAGGAAGCGGGCGACGCGGCGGACAAGCGCCTCGTGCTCGGAATCGAAGCCGATCCAGTCGTGGAGCGAGAGGTCAGGCTCCGGCCGCCGCGCATGGTAGT
This sequence comes from Paracoccus sp. N5, assembly GCF_000371965.1. Classification (NCBI taxonomy): domain Bacteria; kingdom Pseudomonadati; phylum Pseudomonadota; class Alphaproteobacteria; order Rhodobacterales; family Paracoccaceae; genus Paracoccus; species Paracoccus sp. N5. The sequence goes on from NZ_AQUO01000001.1 coordinate 2,408,215, forward strand.
TGGCGCTGGCGTAGACGGCAAAGGCGAGCCGTCCGACCCGGCGCCCGACCAGGGTCTCGGCTGGCGCATTGCCGACGCGAAGCGCGACGTCAGCCTCACGCCTGCTGAGGTTCAGAGCGACATTGCCGACGACGAGCTCGACCTCGATACCGGGATAGGCATCGCGGAATCCGGCGAGGTGCCGCGGCAGCAGCCCGAATGCCAGCATGTCGATGGTCGTGACCCGCACGGCGCCGCTGAGACGCAGATCCTGCCCGGTCACCTTGCGGCTCAGGCTTGCGATCTCCTCCTCGACGCGCAGGGCGCCGTCACGCAGTTCCTCTCCGGCGGGGGTGAGCAGGTACCCGGCAATGGCTACTTCCGATAGCATGAATGCGGAAGATAGAAGGCGGCCCAATTGCCTGTCTCCTTGACTAGAGTTAGAGGGGAATCCCCTGGATCCCGCCTGACGCATAGAAAGCATCGGTCGACAAATGCGCATCGTGGGATGTGAGTGCGCACGTTCGGGGTCAGCCCGATGCGCAGTCGAAAGAACCTGTAAGAAAAAAAAGTCATGACGCAGTACCACCCAGCTGACCTCGGCGCATTGAGCGATTTGCTTTCCCTGAAAGCGGCTTGCAGCCGACGGCCGCTTTCGGTTGCCATCGATGGGCGCAGCGGCACTGGCAAATCGACGCTTGCTGCAGTCCTTGCTGCGGACTTGGGCGCGACGCTGGTCGAGGGTGACGACTTCTATGCCGGAGGAACGTCCATACGTGAGGAGCCTCCCGCCTGCTTGGTTCGCAGCTGCATCGATTGGGTACGACAGCGTGCCGTGCTTGAGAGCCTGCGCGCGGGTCATCGCGCCAGCTGGCGGGCATTCGACTGGGAGACGTTTGACGGAAGACTCCTCGACGAACCCACGTGCATTGAACCGAGGCAGATCATCATCCTCGAAGGCGTATACTCGGCTCGGCCGGAACTGGCCGATCTGATCGATCTTTCGGTATTGTTGAAGGTTGACGAACCTGTCCGGCAGGCTAGGCTTCTCGCCCGCGAAGGTGAGATGGGTGCCTGGGAGTACCAGTGGCAGGCTGCTGAGGACTTCTACTTTAAGGATGTCCGACCTGAACAACAGTTCGACGTTTTATTCACGGAGTCTGGTTTCACAGGCGCTGGCAGCGCTGCGGAGCGATAGAAACAATGATTATATGGATCGATGGACCGTTCGGCGCAGGCAAAACCACACTCGCCTCAAGGCTGTGCGAAAAGCGGTCCGACCTCCTCGTTTTAGACCCTGAGGAAATCGGTTACGTCGTCAAGACGGTCGTGGCGATGCCACCTAGCGGAAACTATCAGGACCTGCCTTTTTGGCGTCGGCTTACAGTTCAGGCGATTGCCGAGCTACGCGACCATTATCCTCAGGACATTGCAGTGCCGATGACCTTGCTGAACCCAGCGCATCGCGACGAGATCTTTTCCGCTGTTCGATCGATCGATTCAAATTTCATTCATTTCTATTTGGACGTCGACCGGGAGATATTGTGCGAACGTATCGTCGGGCAGAGCATGCATCCTGACGAGTCGAGAAATGAACAGATCCGAACCTGGCGGTTAGCGCAGGTGGAGTCCTGCCTAAGTGCTAAGGCGAGCCTCACGCACGAGACCCGCATTCTTGACAGCGGCCGCCACGATCCCGACACGCTCGCTGATATAGTGTTGAGGGTGATGAAGCGTCTGCAATTCGCATCGCCGAAACTGCGCGAGGACCGGAGGTGCTTTGCCCCCTGATAACAGGACCGTTTGAAAGTGGAGTTTTCAGCTAACTTAGCCGGCTGCGAGAGGAGCTGACGACAATGAAGGCGTCGAAGTTCACCGAGGCGCAGAAGGCGTTCATCCTGAAGCAGGGCGAGGCTTGGCGAAGACAGGCCGGAAAGCGGATCAGGAACCGACCCACTCTCCTTTCGCGATCCATTTCAGTGCCGAGATCGAGGGCATGAACATTTATTCTCCGCCGCGCAGGCGGTTGAAAGTGGTCACGCCGTTCACGCGGCGGCGAGCGGGTTCGTCCGGGATAGTGAAGGTGCCCGGCTCTTCGTGCAGGCCCACGATCGGGTCGAGTTCTTCCCCGAGGTCGATGAAGTTGCCGCGGTTGATCCACTCCTGCTGCAGGAACTCGATCGTGTCATAGGCGCGCGCGCTGATGAAGATGAAGAAGAGCCCGCGGGCGTCCTTGCCGTCATCCGCGGCTGTGACATCGGATGTCCATTTGGGGCCGAAGGTCGAAGGGCGGCGGATGATGCGCTTGATGTTCACATCCGTCAGGATCGTCATGCTGCTGTCGCGCGGGTTCAGTCGGCGGATATCTGAACGGTGAAACGATTCGCATCGACGGCGCGTTGCGGATGCGCTGAACCCCCTTGCCCCGCCCCGTCGCGCCCCACCCGCGCAGAAGGAGACCCGATGCCAGACGCCCCCGCCGCCGGACCGATTGACTGCCTGATCGTCGGGGGCGGCCCGGCCGGCCTGACCGCGGCCATCTATCTGGGCCGCTTCCACCGCAAGGTGGTGCTGGTCGACAAGGGCGAGGGGCGACTGAAGATGATCCCGCGGTCGCACAACCACCCGGGCTATCCGCAGGGCGTGGTCGGCGCCGACCTGCTGGAGAACATGGCCGACCAGGCGCGCCGCTACGGGGCCGATCTGCGCCGAGGGGAAGTCACCGGGCTGCGGCGCGACGGCCGGCTCTTCACCGCCCAGACCGACGCAGGCCCGATCACCGCCCGCACCGTCCTGCTGGCGACCGGGGTGGTCAACCACCGCCCGCCGGTCCCCGAGGACGTGCACGCCGACGCCGTCGACCGCGGCCTGCTGCGCTATTGCCCGATCTGCGACGCGTTCGAACAGACCGGCAAGCGCATCGGCGTGCTGGGCGGCGACCGACACCCCCTGGCCGAGGCGCTGTTCCTGCGCACCTACAGCCCGGACATCGTGATGATCTCGCTGACCGGCGAGGGGCTGGACCCCGACGCCCAAGCGCAGGCCGACGCGGCCGGGATCAGCGTCGTCGCGGCACCCGTCTCGGGGTTCGACTTCTCGGGCGACCGGGTGGTGCTGACGCTGGCCGACGGCCAGACCGAGGTGATGGACACGCTGTATGCCGCACTGGGGTCGCACACCCGCAACGACCTGGGACGGATGCTGGGGACCGATCTGGTCGGCGGCCAGTGCTATGCGACCGATCCCCACCAGCGCGCCAGTCTGGACGGGGTCTATGCCGCCGGCGACGCGGTCGATGGGCTGGACCAGATCGGCACGGCGATGGGCACCGGCTCGCGCGCCGCGGTGGCGATCCACAACGATCTGCGCGACCAGGACGGGCAGACGCTCGACTAGGCTCCAGACCCATTGATTTCAGGCGTTTGGCATGATTCAGGCTCCGCAAGGAGACCTGATCGATGAGCAATCTTTACTGGCTGAGCGATGCCCAGATGGAACGCCTGAAGCCGTTCTTTCCCAAGAGTCATGGCAAGCCCCGCGTCGATGATCGCCGCGTTCTCAGCGGCATAATCTTCATCAACCGCAATGGGTTGCGGTGGTGTGATGCGCCGAAGGAATACGGGCCCGCCAAGACCCTCTACAACCGTTGGAAGCGCTGGAGTGACAACGGGGTCTTCGCCCGGATCATGGTCGGCCTGGCCGCTGAGAGCGCCGATCACAAGACGATCATGATCGATGCGACCTATCTCAAGGCACACCGCACGGCGTCGAGCCTGTGCGTGAAAAAGGGGGGCGCGCACGCCAGATCGGGCGGAGTCGGCCGGCCAGGTCAGCGACTACACAGGCGCCGCGGCTCTTCTGGGCAGTCTGCCGAAGGCGGGTTGGCTGCTGGCTGACAGGGGCTACGACGCTGATTGGTTCAGAGAAGCGTTGAAAGACAGGGGGATAAAGGTCTGCATCCCCGGTCGAAAGTCCCGCAGGAAGGCCGTCAAATACGACAAGCGGCGCTACAAACGGCGCAACCGCATCGAGATCATGTTCGGCCGTCTGAAGGATTGGCGGCGCGTCGCCACCCGATACGACCGCTGCCCGGAAACCTTCTTCTCCGCGATCATGCTCGCCGCAACCGTCTTGTTCTCGCTGTGAAATTCAATGAGTCTGGACCCTAGCATAACGGCGACCGCAAAAACGATTGCAATCAGGGGGGTTAGTAATCTTCGCGAGCAACAGGCGGAAACGAGACCAGAACGCACAGGCCCGGATGATTATCGTTCAGTGTCAACACCGCGCCATGCAATTCGGCAATCGCCCTGACCATACTGAGGCCCAAGCCATTGCCCGGGGTCGTGCGACTCTTTTCGAGGCGAAAGAAGCGGCGGAAAACCTTGTCCCGTTCCTCAGCTGGGATGCCCGGACCATTGTCGGAAACCTGAAGCAGGGCGCTGTCATCCACCCTCGACAGCGTGACCTCGATCCGCGTGTCTGATGGACAGTGACGCAGGGCGTTTTCAACGAGATTTGCGATCATCTGGGTGAGGAGTTGCTGATCGCCCTGAACCATCGCGTCCTGATCTTCGATGTCAAACCTCAGCGTTTGACCGTTTTCTTCGGCGACGGGACCGTAGGCGTCTTCGATCCGGGCGAGGATCGGGGCAAGAGGGGCTGCGGTAAACCGACCTGACCGCTGACCGGCTTCGATCTGCGCGATCCGCAGCAGGGCGTGGAATGTCTCGATCAGATCGTCGGCGATCTCCACGGCTTGTTCCGCATCTTCCCTGATCTCGGAAGTCAGGTCGGGCGTATTCCGAAGCACATCCAGCCGTTGTTTGAGGCGCTGCATGGGCGTGCGAAGGTCATGGGCGATATCGGCTGAAATCTGTTTCTGGCTTTCGACCATCTGCTGAAGCTGTGTGATGGTGCGGTTGATTTCATCTGCCATACGGGCAAGGTCATCGCCATCGCTGCCAGTGGTGGGGACGCGTCGATCCAACTGCCCCAGTGCCACCGATTTCAGCGTCGTGGCGATCTGGGTCAGCCGCCGTTCGGTTTTGCGGCCGACAATGATCCCGGCCAGCAAACCGGTAAGCAGCAAGAGGATAAAACCTGCAACGAATCCGCGGCCTAAAACCTCGCGCAGCTCTTCAAGAAAATAGGTGCTTGTGCCCAATGTCAGCCGGTTCGGGCCGAGTTGCACCGAGTGAAGCAGATAACCCGTCACATCTTCATAGCGGGGCTTGTCGGCTTGGATTGCATTGACCGGGACGTAGTCGCTGCTGCCTTGCCGGTCGATGGCATTGACATTTCCGACCAGAACGTTGCCGTCCGCGTCCTGAAGCAGATAGATCCGATAATCCTCGAAGTTGAACCCGTCAAATCCGCCCAGCTTTGCCTGAACCGCATCCAGACCTTCGCTTTCGTAAAGATTGCCAAAACCGGCTGCATCGTCCGCAAGTTGGTCTAGCACCCACTCGCTGATTTCCCGATCCGCGAAGTGGTAAGTCAGACCAAAGACGAGGGCAGTGATGATGGCGTAAAGTGCGGCGAAACGCAGAGACAACCGCGCCGAGGTCGAGCGCAGGAAGTGAAACATGCCGAGATTCCTAGCCATGCAGGCTATACCCGGCCCCGCGGACGGTATGGATCAACTCGATCTTGAAGGGCCTGTCCACTTTGTTACGTAGCCGGCTGATATGGGTCTCGACGACGTTGGTTTTGGGATCGAAATGGAAATCCCAGACTGATTCCAGCAGCATCGTGCGGGTCAGTACCCGGCCAGCATTGCGCATCAGATATTCCAGTAGCTTGAACTCGCGAGGCTGCAGGTCCAGAGAAATGCCCGCCCGCGTGACCGTACGGCGGATCAGGTTCATTTCCAGATCGGCCACCTGTAAGACGGTTTCCTCGGCTTTCAGCGGCGGCCTGCGAGTCAGCGCTGCCAGCCGCGCTGACAGTTCCTGAAACGAGAATGGCTTGACGAGATAGTCGTCCGATCCCGCCTCAAGCCCCTCGACCCGGTCATTGATCCCGTCCATCGCCGAAAGGATCAGGATCGGCGTCTCGACTCCTGCGCCGCGCACGGATTTGATCAAGGTCAGCCCATCCAGACCTGGCAACATGCGGTCAAAGATCATCACGTCGTAACTGTTGTCCAGCGCCGACAGGAAACCATCGCGGCCATTGTCGCAGTGATCGACCAGATGCCCCTGCGCCCGGAGGCTGGAGGCAATGTAGTCGGCCGTTTCGGGATGGTCCTCGACCACAAGGACGCGCATGGCTGCTGCTTTCCGTATTCTGTCTGCCCGCAGGGATAGCCCACTGTGCGGTTGGGTCAAGACGTCGGGACATTACGGATTGGTATAGTTCCGGCAACGGCCCGGACAGATCGTTCCTGGTAGATAGCTGCTGACACGAACCGTCAGCCGATCGAGCAGGACAAGATGACAACAATAGACGAGGCCCATGTGCGCCAGCACGCGGCGGCGACCCGAACCCGCCCAAATGTGCGACCGACGCTGTGTGATATGCAGTTGGATAGCCCGACCCGCCGGTTTCTGGTGGCAGTTCTAACGGCGTTCGGGCTTCTGCGGCTCTGGGCAATGTTTGCCGTACCTTTCTCCGACACGACCGAGGCCCGCTATGGCGAAATCGCCCGCAAGATGGTTGAAACCGGGAACTGGCTGACACCGCAATTCGACTATGGCGTGCCGTTCTGGGGCAAGCCGCCGCTGCATACCTGGCTATCGGCAGGGGGAATGCAACTGTTCGGCGTGAACGAAGCGGCCGCTCGGTTGCCGATCATGCTGACCGCTCTGGCGGTTCTGTTTCTCGTCTGGCTGTGGGTGCGTGATACCGTCGGGCGCAATACGGCGTTGGTTGCGATGACGGTGCTTGCGACGATGGCGATGTTCTTTGGCGCTTCGAGTTTCGTGATGACCGACATGCCGATGGTTCTTTGCACGACGCTGGTCATGGTCGGATTCTGGCAGGCGGTCGGTGATGGCAACAGGCGTTGGGGTTATGGCGTCTTTCTAGGGCTGGCAATTGGAATGCTGGCCAAGGGGCCGGTGGCGGTTGTGCTGAGCGGCATTCCCCTGATGCTGTGGCTGGCCCTGACATGGAACTGGCACCTGCTGCGCTTGCTGCCATGGGCGCGCGGCATGGCATTGCTGATAGCGCTGGTCGCGCCTTGGTATGTCGCCGCCGAAATCGCCACACCCGGATTCCTGCGCTACTTCCTCATCGGAGAGCATGTTCAGCGTTTCCTAACCCCCGGCTGGCAGGGCGATCTGTACGGGTCTGGCCATCGGGAAGCCAAGGGCATGATCTGGCTGTTCTTGCTGATGGCAGCCCTGCCATGGAGCTTGGTTGCCACCTTGCTACTGACCCGCCTGGACAAGACGGTCACAATGTTCCGGCAGGATCGCTCGGGCTGGCTGGTTTATCTGTTGCTCTGGGCATTGTCGCCTTTGCTGCTGTTCACGCCCGCATCCAATATTCTCGCCGCCTATGTCCTGCCCGGCCTTCCAGCTGCCGCTGTCTTGCTGGTGGTGCTGTTCACGCAGGTGTTCGAGGCCCAACCGAGCCGTGCAACTCGAACAGGATTTGCCATCGCGACATCGGTAATCTTCGCGTTTTTCCTGGCGCTGATCTCGGGCGCGGTTTTCGCGCCGCAGAAGATCCGATTGAAATCCGACAAGCGGCTCGTTGCGGCCGCCAGCACAGCGATGCCCGATGCGCCGCTCTATACCCTCGGCGGGCGCAGCTACTCGGCCGAATTCTATTCGCGGGGCAAAGCGCGCGCCATTGATCCCGCAGATTTCGCGCGACTGGCCGGCAGCGGTGCATCGGCGGCTTTTTCGGTGCCTCCGACCATGGCGTTGGAGGCGGCGACATTGGGTCTTGAAAACTTGGGAGAATATGGGCGGCACGTCCTGTTCGTCACCCGACCGACGAACGAGGTGAAATGATGGGCCGCATGCAGGATATCAGTCGCGAAACGGCAAACATGAGGCCGCGCGCACTCGATTCAGGGCCATTGGCGCCCGATCTATCCTTTGTCATTCCGGCATATAACGAGGCAGAAACAATCGCGGAAACGCTGACACGGGTGTCGCGCAAGGCGCGCAGGCTGGTGCTGCATTCCGAGATCGTTGTCGTCGATGACGGCAGCAGCGACGAAACGCTGGAACTGGTCACATCCGGCCAATGGGACCTGCCGGTTCGCCTGCTGCGTCTGTCGCGCAATTTCGGCAAGGAACAGGCGATCATGGCTGGGCTGCGTCATGCGACGGGCAAAGCCGTGGTAATTCTCGACGCCGACCTGCAAGAGCCTTTGCGCTATGTCGATACGATGCTGGAGCGCTACCGAGAAGGCTATGAGATCGTCTACGCCGTCCGCGCCCATCGTGATGACGAAAGCTGGTTGAAGCGCCGCTGCACCGCCGCTTTTTACCGCTTCCTGAATATCGGCAGCGAGGTGTCAATGCCTGCCGGAGCGCGGGATTTCCGGCTGATGGATCGAAAGGTGGTCGATGCGCTTTGCGCCCTGCCCGAAAGAAATCGCTTCATGAAGGGGCTTTATGCTTGGGTCGGTTTCCGCTCGCTTGCCATCCCGGTCGAGTTGCAGCCACGCGGCGGGGGCAGCTCCAAGTTCCGCTTCCGCGGGTTGCTGAAACTGGGCATGACCGGGCTGACCGCTTTCACCGACTGGCCATTGCGCATGTGGACCGGCATCGGAATGATCCTTGCCATGCTGTCGATCCTCTACGGGCTGTTTCTAGCCAGCCGCACGCTGCTGCTCGGCCATGCTGTGCCCGGCTGGTCCACGCTGGCAGTGGCGATCTTCTTCTTCAGTGGTATCCAGTTGATGTCCATCGGTGTGTTGGGCGAATATCTGGCGCGGGTCTTCAGCGAGGTGAAAGGCCGCCCCGGCTATCTGATCGCCGAGGATGTCACGATTGCCGCGTCACGCGAATGTTAGGCGAGGTCGTGCGGTTCGCCCTGACCGGGGGTGCAGCAACGCTTGTCCATCTGGGCGCCGCGATTGGCCTTGTCCAGTTTGGCATGCTTCCGCTGATGAGCAACGCCGTTGCTTTCGTGATTGCCTTCATGGTCAGTTTCTTGGGTCACCATCTGTTCACCTTCGCCGGACATGGCTCGGCCGCGACCCAGACCTTCGGACGGTTCGCTGTGGTGGCGGCAATCGGATTTCTAGCAAATGAAACCGTCCTGTTCCTATTGCTGGGCATCGGCTTGTTTCGTCTCGAAGCTGCCGTTCTGATCTCGACCGTCTTTGCAGCTATCTGTACGTTCATCCTGTCGCGCACTTGGGCGTTTGCAGGGAGCGGTTGTGCTCGGGGCTGCGATAGGCCGAGCGGACGATCAGCGGCTTGCCGAGGCGATCACGCAGCGCCTGCAGTCTGTCGAGCGGCGGCGCGTTGACGAGCAGCTTGCCAGTGCCGCGGCAGGCGATTTCGGCTGGGCTGAAGTTCGGCCAGCGCCAGGCACCGTCGGGCACGTCACGCCAATGACGGTAGAAGGTCGTGGTCATACGCGTCCTCCAAACGGAAAAACCCGCCTTCGAGGGCGTGTGTTCTGAACAATTGATCGACGGCAACGCGCATTACGGCCCGCTGCCAAAGATCCTGAGCTTGAGAACGATGCCGGCGAGCAGCGTCAGCATCACGCCGGTTGTGATCATGCGGACTGCCGTCTGCATCGCGGTGCGGCGCACCAGTCGGATGCAGTCCACCAGGGAGCGGAGGTCGCGGATGTCGAGCGCGGCTTCATCGCCATCGAGGCCAAGGTCAGCGAGGGCCCGTTTCGCGCCTTGCTCGGCGGCCCGGACCAACAATGCTTCCAGTTCGGCATCCGACCGATCAGAACTGTGCGGTGTCATCGGCGCCTCCCGCATCCTACGCCTCTCACGCCTCGGCCAGCATCTCGAGATAGGCGCCGCCCTCACTGGGCCGAGGGTCTTCCTTCAGGTCGAAGATCACCGCATCGATGACGGCGCGCCATTCGGAGGTGATGGCGCGGGTCTCGGCGCTGGCACGGACCGTCAGGATAGCCGGCGACTTCGAGACCAGCCGTGCCTGCATGACGGCCTCGGAGCCGCGCAGGTAATGGACATGGCACCACAGGGTGAAGCGATCTTCCCATCCCTGGATCAGCATCCCGTCCGGATCGCGGATCATCACCGCCTCCTGGAAGGTGGCCCTGCGCCGCAGGCGCCCGGCAACCATGCTCACAGCCTGATCCTGCGATAGGGGGCGAGCAGCGCATCCACGGCCACGGGCAGCGCCGATGGGCTGGTGCCCAGACTGACGGCCGCCCGGTTCTCATACCAATGGGCGATCAGCAGCAGCATGGCCTGGCGGATGGCGACGGGGATCTCGGCGGGGGCGCCATAGCCCGCGGTGAAGGTGATCGCCGCAGGACGGCCAAAGCCCGCGAGAGGTCGCAACAACAGGCGTTGGTCCCGCCGGTCGATCCGGTAATCGAGATCGCCGCCCGCGGCATCGGTGAACACGGCGCTGTCGATCTCGCTGTCGGGAAACGGCAGCAGGATGGGACCGGTGACGGCATCCAGACCCATCTGCCAGTTTTGGGTCACCAGGCAGCGGCCGAGGATGCCGGCCGGCCCGTCGAGCCAGGCGGTGGCAGCATCGATATAATGCTGGATCAGCAGGTCCTCGTCCTCGTGATCGACCCGAAGCTGCGCCTTGGCCTCTTCCAGCGTGATCGGCGTGGCCGCGGGCGCGGTGATGCGGGTCAGCGTGAACATGGGCAAAACCCCCTGAGGCAGGGCACGGGCGGTCTTCACCGCCCGCGCAGTTATTGCAGCATCGAACTCAGGCCTGATCGGCCTGCGGGTTGATCCGGCCGTGACCCTTGATCACCAGGCCGGCAATCGGCGTGCCGGTGGCATGGGTGCCTTCAAGCGCCGCCAGCAGCTTCAGGTAGCGTTTGGTTCCGACATAGCCGAAGCGGTAAACGGCGGCGGTGGCGTGGGCCTCGACCAGCGCCTTGATGATGCCGCCTTCGCCCACGGTCGGGACACCCAGCAGGTCGGCTGCAGTCACCGCCTCATAGCTGCTGTCGTCATCGGAATGGGTCAGGATGAACTCGATCCTGTTGGTCGAGGTGAAGGTGATGCCGCCCGCGCCAATGGCGAGAATGATCTCGGCACCGTCATGACCGCGCAGATCAATGGCCACGGGGGTGCTGTCGTCGGTGAGCGTGGCCACGTCGATGGCCGCGGCCACCGAGAGACTGGAATGCAGATCCTTCATCGGATCCTCCTGTGCAGGAATGTGGGTGGGAAGACGCGGGCAGAACCCTGCCGCGCGCGCGCCTTGGTTCAGCCGGGCGATCAGCTGGCCGCGATCTTCAGCAGCTTGATGGCATCAAAATTCTGCACCCCGCCACCGACGCGCTTGGTGGTGTAGAAATGAACATAGGGCTTGTTGGTGAAGGGATCACGCAGCACCCGGATGCCGAAGCGGTCGACGATCAGATAGCCGCGCCGGAAATCCCCGAAGGCGATCGGGAAAGCTCCGACGGCAATATCGGGCATGTTGTCGTCATCGCTGATCGGATAGCCGAGCAGCGTCGCCGGCTGGCCAGCCTGGACCGGGGGCTGCCAGAGATAGAGTTCCTCGGTCTTCGACTTCAGCTTGCGGATCGCCGCCTGCAGCGAGCGGTTCATCAGGAAGCGCGCATTCTGCCGGTAGCCCTGCTTCAGCCCGTAGACGAGGTCGATCAGCGCATCGACGCCGTTATGGCTGGCATCGGTCAATGCTGCCGCCACGCCCGAGGCGGTGTAGCCGATCTTGCCCCAGGCGTAAGAGGCATTGGCGACCGTGTCATAGGCCAGGATGCCGCGGGGCCTGTTCACCCCGTCGCCGGTGATGAAGGCGGCAGCCTCGGCCTCGGCGAAGGCGGTCGAGACCTCCTCTGCCAGCCAGGCGGCGATATCGACACGGGCATCGTCGAGCAGGGTCTGGGTCGCGGCCGGGTTGGCGTAGATTTCCATTGCCGGGAAGGCCAGTTCCGCCAGGGTGGGCGTGGCGGTCTCGGGCCGGGCCTGGCGTTCGCCGACCCAGCCGGCTGCGGCCCCGCCCTGATTGACCAGCTTCTTGTAGCTGCCGGCCGAGATCGAGATGACGCTGGCGATCGACCGCATGGCCGAGACCGAGCCCAGCACCCGGTCGATAATCTGTTCCATCTGGTCGGGGACGACATAGCCGCCATCGGGATCGCTGTCGGTGCGGAGGGCGGCCTTCACCTCCAACTCCCGCAACCCGGCCTCGACCCCGCGGCGGAAGAACTGGTTGAAGGCGCGGGCGTGCTCGCGGGTCTCGGGGCTGTCCGCCCGATCTACGCTGCCGACACCGCCGCCGAGCCTGGCTGCCGCCAGCATGGCATTTGTCTCGTCGAGCGCGCCCTGAAGCCGGGTGATCTCGGCATTGATGCGCTCCACCTTCTCGGCCTGCACGACATCGGCGAAGCGGGCGTTGATGCCGTTGATCTCGGCCTGATGCTCGTCCTTGAAGGCGGCAAAGGCGCGGTTCAGATCGGCAAGGATGGCGTTCGCGTCGCCGGTCTCGGCACGCACGCGAACGGCCCCGTGGATGCGGGGCGATTTCTGGATGCCCATGGGCTTCTCCTTATGAGCGGATGATATCGATGAGCTGCCGGATGGCGCTCACGGGGATGCCAGCGTTCTGCGTGGCGGGTTCGGCAGCGTTGCGCGTGCCGGTAATCTGTTTCAGCATCGCGCGCCGCTCGCTGCGGGGGATGCCTTGCTGCGCCAGAGCCGCGTCGATGCGGCGCCGCGCCTGAATGTCGGGGCGCGACTGCGCGCCGCTCTGCGGTGACCGCGCGAGCGGGCCGGCGGCCGAACCCTCGACCATGCCGTCGGCCATCCCGGCCGTGATGGCCTCCTCGGCGCCGAGAAAGGTCTCGGCATCCAGCAACGCGGCAATCTCGACCTGTGACCTGCCACTGCGGGCGGCATAGATCCCGGCCAGCGCGGCATCGAATGTCTCGAAGAGCGCAGCGGCCTCAGCCATATCGTGGCGATTGCCGATCACCACGCCCCAGGCATTGTGCAGCATCAGGAAGCTGCCGGGGCTCATGTGGATCTCGTCCCCGGCCATGGCGATGATGGAGGCCGCCGAGGCCGCGAGCCCCAGCACCTCAACGGTGACCGCGGCCGGATGGGCGCGCAGCAGGTTGTAGATGGCAATGCCCTCGAACATGTCGCCGCCCGGCGAGTTGATCTGCACCGTCACCGCCTGCGGCCCGATCCTGCGCAAGGCCGCTGCGATCCGGCGCAGGCTCACTCCGCCGCCCATATCATCCTCGCCGATCACGTCGAAGATGGTGATGGTGCTGTCGCTCTCGGTGACGGAAGTGACCTGCGCGGCGACCGGCATTTCGGCCCAGCGGACCAATGCGTCTGATGGCGCATCGGCCTGGAACGCCGCGGGGCGCGGCAAGGCCGGTCCGGCAGGAAGATCACGCAGGCTCATCGGATGGTCCTTTCGGATGTGTGCGGCTCATGGCTGAGCAAGAAAGACCGGCAGTTTCCTGCCGCTCTCCGCGCCTCAGGCGCTTGTGATGGATAATCAGCGGCGGTTGTCGGTTATCTGCTCAACCAAGAGTATGACGGAGCAGACCCATGCGTATTTTCCAGAAACTGGCCGTATTGGCCGTCACCGCCGCCACTGTGGCCGCTGTGCCGGCCTCGGCAGACCCGGGACGGAGCAAAACCCATCATCGCGACCACTTCCGGACCAGCCAGGCAAGACACTGCCCGCCGGGGCTGGCGAAGAAGAACCCGCCCTGTGTTCCGCCCGGCCAGGCCAGAAAATATGACGATCGCAGGGATTATGATCGTCACCGGCACCATGAGCGTCACCGGCACCATGACCGCTACGGGGTCCGGATCGGCGATATCCTGCGGATCGACGATTACCGGGTCATTCGCGATCCTCGCAGGATGAATCTCGAGACCCGTGACGACTGGCGCTATTACCGCGATGGCCATCGCGCCTATCGGGTTGATCGCGAAACCCGGAAGATTCTCTCGGTCATCGAGTTGATCGACGCCTTTACGAACTGAGGCAGCGCCGGCTGCATTCCAGCCCCGAGATCAGGGATCGGCTTGGGCGTCGGGATCGATAGATTCGTTCTCCTCCTTCCCGGCTTCTGCGGTCATGTTGGGCGGCGGATAATAGATGTCGCCGCCGTCACGTGGATTCTGGTCCTCGAGCGCGCGGATCTCGTTGGGGCTCCACACACCCCATTGCAGACCCTTCACATAGGCCTCCCAGCGGGCCCGGATGTCGCCCTTGACGAGGGCTGCGCGGTTGAAACGGGCATAGAGCAGATCATCCGCGCCGATCAGGTCGCGGTCGATCGCCTCCTCCCACATGGTCAGGTGATCCTCGAGCGTATAGGCCACGAAGCCGATCGACTGCTGCTCGATGCCGGTGCCCCAGCTGGTGGACTTCTCGGTATCACCGATCATGTGCGGCGGCACCCCGAAGAACATGGCGATGTCGGTGCGGCTGAACTTTCTGCTCTCGATCCATTGCGCATCCTCGGCGGTCATCGCGATGCGGGCGTAATCCATACCTTCCTCAAGGATGAGGTGCTTGCCTTCCTGGTCACCGCCGGCGCGGAATGCCTCGAGCCCGGCCTTGAGATTGGCCACCGCCTCGGGTCCGAGCTTCTGCGGGTGCCTGAGCACGCCCGAGACCCGGGCGCCATTGCGGAAGGTGGTGGCGCCATGATCCTCCATTGCCAGCGCCAGCCCGATGGTCTCGCGGGCATAGGCGATGGGTGAGACCCCCCGCACCCCATCCAGCGTCAGCCCGACCAGATGCAGCACCTCGTCCTGCGCCAGCCGCAGACGCCTTCCATCGGGGCGGGTATAGAGAAAGCTCAGCGCCAGGTCCTTGTCCTGCACCACCTCGACCCGATCCGGATGCAGCGGGATCAGCGCCTGCACCGAACCGCGGGAGCGGACGATCATGGCATAGGCATTGCCGCGCAAGAGCAGATGCGCCTGCAGCATCCGACGGAACTGCGATGGCGTTTGCCAGCGATTGGGCCTTCGCCGCAGCAGCTGCCAGATCGAAACATCCGAGGCATCCTCGCGGGTCCGGGCATCGACCCGGCGCTTGATATGCAAGGGCAGAGTTGCCACCGCGCCGGAGATGATGCGCACGCAGGCATAGACTGCCGCCACCCGCATGGCGCTGTCAGGCGTCACCGCCATGCCGGAGCCGCTGACCGCCCCGGCCCTCAGCGCCGCATCCAGCTCGGCAGCGGAGGTGATGACCAGCCCGCCACCCGCCTCCTGGACGGACGCGCGCGGTGATGGGGCGTGCGGAGGTGAGGCCGCAGGCGGGGCGCCTGCAAACCAGCGGGACCAGAAGGACATGGGCATTCTTTCCGTAAGACGGGTAACCTACAGCACCAGGATGCTGCGGCTGTCATAGACCGAGCGGCCGGCATTGGCGTCGCGCAGGAGCGCCCGGCCGAGGGCGTTGCAGATCGCGACAATGCCGTCGATGCGCTCCGAGGAGCGTTCCTTGTCCGGCTTGATATTGCCGGCCGGATCATGGCGCACGGCGACATTCGAGGCATTCCAGCGCAGCACCGGATGCCCGCCATGCCAGAGGGCGCGAGAGACCGACAACCGCTCCAGTTCCGCGGTCGGCGCTGCCATGCTCAAAAAGCCCTGCCCAAATTGCACGAGGTTCAGCCCCTCATCCTGTAGATGCTGGACGATCTCACCAGCGAAGGTGCGGTCGTAAGAGAGCTCGCGCAGATCGTAGCGCCCCGCGAGTGCGATGATCTCCGCCTCGATGAAGCCAAAATCGGTGGCATTGCCGGGGGTGGCCACAAGGAAGCCCTGGTTGCGCCAGGTATCGTAGGGCACCCGGTCGCGCTTGCCGCGGCGCAGGATGTCCTCCTCCGGCACCCAGAAACGGGGCAGCACGATCCATTTCTCGGCGAGATCGCCGAGCGCAGGATCCAGCGTCGGCGGAAACAGCAGGACGAATGCCGAGAGATCGTTGACCCGGGCCAGGTCCAGCCCGCCATAGCACTCGCGGCCCAGCAGCTTGCCTTCCAGATCATCCAGCCCGGCGCGGATATCTCGCCAATCAGCCCCGTCACCCGGCCCGCCCTCGGCCCAGACGCCCATGTCGAGCCAGCGGGTGACCTGTTCGGTCCATTCATTCAGCCGCAGCCGCCGGATGGCGTTCTGCTGCGCCGGCATCTCGCGGGCCTCGTCGATCTGGCGCTTCAGGTCATCCGGCTTCACCGTCACTCCGAGGCTGGGATTAGCCTTCACCCAGACCGCAGGATCAGTCCAGTCATCGCCCGCGTCGATAGTGGCGATATAGGCAAACCAGCTATCGGCCGTCTCATGCGGCACAGACCCTTCCAGCGCCTTGACCGAGAACTCGTGATGCTGGCGACAGACCGAGTGGCGGTCATGCCCTGCCGTGGTGATCTCGACGATCAGCGGCTGGCGCCGCGCACCGGTGGCGGTGTTGAGCTTCTGAATGATCTCGGGTCCGGGGTGCTCATGCACCTCATCGACGGCGGCGAAGTGGACGTTGAGCCCGTCCATCTTGCTGGCGTCGGCCGAGAGCGGCCGGAACCACGAGGCGGTGGGCAGAACCGCGAGGTTGTTGACCGTGCGCGTCACCCGCGCTGCCAGCGCCGGGCTGGAAGCGACCATGCGCTCGGCCTCGCCGAACACGATGCGCGCCTGATCGCGAGTGGTGGCCGCGGCATAGACATGCGCGCCGGCCTCGCCATCGGCGATCAGCGCGTAGAGCGCGATGCCTGCGAGCAGCGCGGATTTGCCATTCTTGCGCGCCACCTCGAGGTAAGCTGTGCGGAACCGCCTGAGTCCATCGGCGCGTTTCCAGCCAAAGACGGATCCGACCGCGAAGGCCTGCCACGGCTGCAGCACAAAGGGCTGGCCGGCCCATTCCCCGGTCGAGTGCCGCAGGTGGCCGAAAAACTCGATCGCGTGCAGCGCGGCGGCGCGGTCCCAGGAGAGGCCACGGGTCTTGCCGGTCTTCAGGTCCTCCAGATGCCGTGCGCAGGCCAGCTTCACCAGCCGGCCCGCGGTGATCTTGCCGCCGGTGACTGCCTTTGCATAGGCGGTGACCGGGCATGCCGGTGCCTTTGGCCCCGCACCGGATTTACGCGCTGCTGCCACGGTTCAGATAATCCTCGAACGGGTCGCGGGTGTCAGTCGGTTCAGCCATGCGCACCCGGGTGCGACTAGATGGCGTCATCCCGAACTCACTCTCGATCTGGCCCATCTGCGCGAGGCATTTATTGGCCACGGCCAGGAACGGGTTCTGGATGATATTGCCGCCCACGGTCTTCACCACCGGGCCGCGGCGCTTGACCTCGGCCTCCGCCTCGAGCCAGCGGCGCCAGATCACCACGTAACGGGCCAGCGCGCCGACATCGAGTTCGGTCATCACCCCATGCCGGGCCAGCAGCTCGGCCATCTCGGTGAACTTTGCGGCGGCCGCATCGTCGAGGTGATCGGGAGCCGGCGGCACCGCCACGACCGGCTGCGGCTCGGCGGGGTTCATCCGGTGCGGCCGCGCCGTGCCTTTCACCAGCTTCAACTGCGTCGGGAGCGGTTTGCGGCCAGCCATGATTGACGTCCTTCCTGATGTTCCCTCCCCACAAAGCAATGATCTTGCTGCGATTTGCCTACACTTCGCAGCGCGGCGGAGCGACTCTGATGACACAAGGACGCTGCATCAGAGCCAGGGAGGCCCGAGATGACCCGCCGCACCACCGACAATTCCGAGGCCCTGAGCGCCTTCATCGGCAAGAAAGCCGAGATCGACGCGATGCTGGTCCGGCTCACCGCCCTCAGCGACGAGCACTTCAACGCCCACCCCGACGAGGTGACCTGGGGCCACGTCGGCACGCTCGAGCACTACGCCAGCCTGCTGAAGCGCATCACCGACAGCGCTTTCGGCGAGGGCGAGCACGCCGAGTGATCTCCGGCCCCGCCGGAACTCCTGCCGCGCCGTTGCGCGGCTCGGGGTCGTAGGAGGGTCGCGACGGTCGCGGCCCCGAACACGGAGACCCCAGATGACCAAGCTTTCCGATACCCAACTCGTGATCCTCAGCGCCGCCGCGCAGCGCGAGGACCGCAACGTCCTGCCGCTCCCCGGCTCGCTCCGCGGAGGCGCCGCCGCCAAGGCGGTCGGCGCGCTGCTGAAGCGCGGGCTCATCGCCGAGACCACGACCGACAGCCGGGCCAAGGCCGACGCCGCGCTCAACCGCATCTGGCGCAACGACGAGGTCGGCGACGCCATCCTCCTGCACATCACCGACGCGGGCCTCGCCGCCATAGGCGTCGAGCCGGACGGCGGCGACAACGCGCCCACGGGCGCGGACGAGGCGCCGAGCGCAGAAGCCCCGCAAGACGCTCCGGCCGAAGCCGGCTCCGCGCCCAAGGCGCGCATACCGCGCACGGGCACGAAGCAGGCGAAGCTGATCGAGATGCTCCGCGCCGAGGGCGGCGCGACCATCGACGAGATCGTGGCGGCCCTCGACTGGCAAGCTCACACGGCTAGGGGCGCCATGTCCGGCGCGCTGAAAAAGAAGCTCGGCCTGACCATCACCTCCGAGAAAATCGAGGGGCGCGGTAGAGCCTACCGCATCACAGACAACTGAAGCCGCACACCACGATGGTCCCGATGACGCCGTCCCGCATGGGGCGGCGGTGCTTCATTCCGAGTTCCGCATCCGGATCGCCTCGAACAGCCGGCGCAGCAGGTAGCCGCGCGCCAGCGAGACGCCGACGAAGGCGAGGCCGATGGTCAGATGCTCCGAGAGACCCGTCTCGATCCCGAACCACGGGAACACGACGATCTGCGTGGCGATGGCCAAAACGTAGCCGACGACAACGTTTGCCGCGGCCTCGACCATCGACATGGTCCGGCTCTGCTTCATCTCAGGCTCTCCAGAAATGCTGTCACGAATTCCGCCGCGAGCGGCGGCACGATCGCATTGCCGTAGCCCCGCAGGAGCCCCATGCGGCCGGGTATCCCATCAGCCAGCGGGAATGTTCCTGGCTCAACGGGCCGCCAGCGGTTATCGCGGCAGAGGAGCCAATCCGGATCTCGCCAGACGCCGTGCGGCGTCCCGTCCTTGTGATCTTGCAAGGTCGACGGCATCCATCGCCAACAGGGTTGAGGTGGGTTCAGCGACATTGGCTCACAAAGACTTGAACAGAATCAGGCGAGGACCCACATTCAGACAATAACCTACGTCGGAGTTCTCTTATGCCCCTGCCTTTTCTCGCCATTGCCGTTCCTGTTCTCCACTCCTCAGGTGCATGGATCGCTTCGACAGCAGCCTCCGGCTACATCGCCGGGACGCTATCGGGCACATGGATCGGTGCATTCGTTCTCGGCAACAGCACTCTGCTCGGCAGTCTCGGGTTGGTATCGGCGGCAGGCATCTTCGGCGCCACCGGCGGCCTCGCTGCTCTTTCGTCAAGTGCTGCCCTTGGAGTCGGCTCCGCGTTGACTGCCGTCGGACTGGGCGGCGTTGCCAGTACGCTCGGGATTGCTCCGGCTGCAACGTTCCTAGGACTCACCCCTGTCGGATGGGCGATTGCCGGCGCGGCAGCTACGGTCGTCGCCACGCTGGGCTACTATTTCACTCGAAAGACGATGCGTCGCATCAATGAAGAGCGTGAGAAAGGCGGGCTCGAGCCCATCACGCTGACGGAGATCGTCAGAGAAGTTCGCCTTCTCGAAGCGCAGTCCCTGGAAGCGATCCTCGCGCGGCTCGATGCCGAGTTGGGAAATGTTTCCCTTTCCAAAGACCACAAAGAACTGACCGTGGATGGTCAGGTATTCTCGCTCCATCGTCTGAAGTATGTCGTGAACGAGGATGGCTCCGAAGAGCTCGTGTTCGTTACCCGAACTGGACGAAAAAAGCGGGTGCTGCTGGTAAAGGCTGCTCCGGGACCTGACGGGTTTCCTGCGTAAGCCACGCCATCCACGTCGTCAGGTCGCAGAGGCCGCCTCCGTATCGGCCTTGTCGCCCAACCGCTCGGCCTTCACCTCAGCGAAGGTCCGGCCGTCGCCGTCGAGGATCGCATCCTTGCCGGTTTCAGCCTGCCAGCGTTCGACGGCGACATCGACATAGGCCGGGCTGATCTCCATCGCGAAGACGCGGCGGCCGTTGGCCTCGCCGGCCATGATCTGCGACCCGGAGCCGGAGAACGGCTCGTAACAGAGCCCGCCACGGGCGACGTGCTGGCGCATCGGGATCCCGAAGGCGTCGAGTGGTTTCGGCGTCGGGTGATCGGGCCGTTCGTCCCTGGCGAAGCTGGGCATCTCCCAGGTCGAGGGCAGCGTCTCGTCCGCCACCTTCGGCGGGCGGTTCGGGCGGCGCCAGCCCATGAGGCAGGGCTCGTGCTTCCACAGGTAATGCGACCGGGTGAGAACACCGCGGTCCTTCACCCAGATGATCTGCTGGTGGACGAAGGCGCCGGCCTTCTCCCAGCAGGCCTCGAGCATCGCCTGCCGGCGGGAGGCGTGCCAGCAATACCAGGCCGCGTCCTCGGTGATCGCCTCGGCCACGGCGGCGCCGATGAAGCCGTCGTAAAGCTCCGCGCCCTGAGAACTGTCGTCCCAGGTCACGCCATACGACTGCGACCAGTCCTTGTTGCGGGTCGGGTGGTTGCTGCCGTCGTAATCGACCAGATACGGCGGGTCGGTCGCGAACAGCACCGCCCGCTCGCCGTTCATCAGCCGGCGGACGTCGTCGTCGCTCGTGCTGTCCCCGCAGAGCAGCCGGTGATCGCCGAGGATCCAGAGATCGCCGGTGCGCGAGACCGGGTTGCGCGGCGGCTCGGGGATAACGACAGGCGGGGTCGAGCCTTCCTCTTCCCCCTCGGTCCCGGCCAGCAGCCGGTCCAGCTCACCATCCTCAAAGCCCAGGATACCGAGATCGAGCCCGGCCTCCTTCAAATCTGTGAGCTCCAGCGACAGCAGCGCCTCGTCCCAACCGGCGTTGAGCGCGATGCGGTTGTCCGCCAGCACCAGTGCCCGCCGCTGGCTGTCGCTGAGCCCGGTCAGAGTGATCGTCGGCACCGTATCCATGCCGAGCAGTCGCGCCGCCAGCACCCGCCCATGACCGGCGATCAGCGTGCCGTCCTCGGCGATCAGCACCGGGTTCACGAAGCCGAACTCGCGGATCGAGCCCGCGATCTCGGCCACCTGCGCCTCGGAGTGAGTACGGGCATTCCGCGCGTAGGGCACCAGGCTGTCGAGGGGCCGATAGGCGACGGCGAGTTCACGATCGAGCATGGAATAGTTCCTTCGGATCGGGGGCTACCCCCCCTCGCCATTTTGGCCATGGATGCAGAAAGCTTGGCGCCCGGTCCGGGGCTGGAAGGCCCCAGAGATTTACCCTCCCCCCGGGGGGGCGGTGGTTTATGGTTGGCGGCGGGCGTTGCCGAAGCCGCCATCCTCGCTCGCGGTCTTGCGACTGTGACAGCTGGCACAGAGCGGCTGCCAACCGTCCGGGTCCCAGAACCGCTCCGTGTCGCCGCGGTGCGGGATGATGTGATCGACGGTATTGGCGGCGCTCACACGGCCCTGACGCTGGCATTCCGCGCAGAGCGGGTGCCGGGCGAGAAACATCTGCCGCGCACGCTGCCAGCGGGCGGACTTGTAGAGCGCCCTGACCGCGGGGTCGCGGTTACGGTCAGCATCGCGGTCGCGTTCACGCTTGTCGCGTCGCCCCACCGGGCGATGGATCGGCGGGCGCACAGGCATGGGGCCTCGCGAAATGGATGGAATGGGTGTGGGAACGATCGGTGGCGCTCATGGCGCTCTTCTCCCGATCATGCCCTGCTTGTAGCACGGATCTGTTGCATGTGTCGAACAGAAAAGTGTTGCAACACTTTGGACTCGTTCACGCATTCAGCCGCGCAGCGATCTTCGTGAGCGCCAGCTGCCAGCGCCGCCAGGCGGTGGTCCGGTCGCAGCCCATCTCGCCCGCGATCTGCTTCCACGGCACCCGTGCCGCGCGGGACCAGACCAGCCGCCGCTCGGCCTCCTCGATCCACAGCACCCAGTCGAAGGTCTGCTCGAGCCGGGTGATGGCTGCCGCCGAAGGCCAGACGCGCATCGGCTCCGGTTCCATGGCGGCGATCTCGCGGGGGCTGCGCAGTACCTGCGGCCAGCCGCTGAAATGCCCCCGTGCCTTCACCGCCGGCAGCTTGCGCAGGGTGCGGAACGCCTCCTCGAAGTGATCCGCCACATCGTCAGTGGTCCAGTGGCGCTCAGCCATCGCCGTGCCCTCCCTCGCTGGCGCGGGGGCCGTAGAGCTTGCAGCCCAGCTGCACGACCATCTCCCGCTCAGGCCAGCTCAGCCGCGGATCGTCGACCGAGACCGCCAGCAGCCCCAGCTCATGCCAGCCGTCCCGCCGGACCTGATCGGGGGCGCGGCGGGTGCCACCGTAACCGCGCGGCGTGAAGCGCATCATCGTCATCGTCTTGCAGGCCATCGTCATCTCCTGTCGTTCTGGCCGTCGTGATCGCGTGAGGCAGACACGAGGGGTGACGTGGAGGACCGCGGGCCCGGACGTCGCGGATGGGGGGTCCGGCCCGGAGGCCGGCCCTCCCATACGTAGTATGGGGAGATTCATTGTTCGACTTGTTCTGCGAGGCAGAGAGTTGATATTGCTTGCTTTTCTGCCTCCGAAGAAGTCGGACAAGGAAGTCAGACATGTCTGACTTCGACTTCCGTAAGTCATTGAAAAACAAGCCATCAGTCAGACAATCCCGGAAGTCTGACATTGTCGACTTATGTCGGACATGGCGTTTGTCAGACATCCACGACCTCCGGCCAGACCCAGACGGAGGGGTTCTCGACCTCGAGCGCGGCCCCCGAGGACGCGCAGCGGTAGTGGCTCGGAAGGACTGCGAGCCCCTGGCCCGTGATTTCCCCGGTCTCGGGATCGACCTGTTCCACGCGGCCGAAGCGCATGCCTTCGACGCACATGTAGCCGAAGCGGGACCGGACCAGCGGCAGGCCGTAGAGTGCGCCGTTGCGCTGGTACTTGATGAAGCCCTTGGTCGCGAGGACGTTGAGCCGGTCCTGGATGGTGTGCTGGCTGCCGAGGCCGGCGCGGTTCTCGAAGTTCGAGGCGAACTGGGTGGAGGTATAGAGCCGGCCTTCCGCAGCCTCCTCGTAGAGCAGGTCGAGGATCACCTCGGCCTTGCGATCGCGCTCGGCGTCGAGACGGGCCCCCACCTCCTGCCGCACGAGACGCTCGTGGCGGGCGTTCAGTTCGACCCAGGCGCCACCGATCTTGTCGACCAGCTTCGCCTCCAGGGCCGGTCCGTTGCGAAGTTCGATCTCGAGGCGGCGGGCGGTGCTGTCGTCGTCCGGGCGGTGCAGGATCAGGCCGCTGGTGTAATAACCCCGCAGCGCGCTGGCGCCGGAGAGAGCGAGGAACGGGTCATCCTTCACCTGCTGCTTCGAAAGCTTCTTCGTGTGGTGGACGAGGATGACACCTGCATCGCGATTGACCGCCGCCTGCAGCGCTTCGACCCGCTCCTTGAGGAAGAACATCATCGCGCTGTTGTCGTTCTCGCCGCCGCTGCCACCGTTCGGACCCGCCGAACCGCCGTCGAAGACGTTGCGGATCGGATCGACGCAGAGAATGTCGGGCGGGCTGTCGCGGAAAGCGCTCCGGATCGCCTCCAGCACGCGGGTGACGCCACCGTGGTCGAGCAGCAGCTTCAGCCGCGGGGTGGCGACGAAGCCGTCGCGCGCGGCAACAAGGACTTCGGACGGCAGGCCGATCTGGTGGAGGCGCTCGCGCAGGTAGTGATACTGCAGCTCGGCCTGCAGGTAGAATACCCGCAGCGGCCGCGGCGGCGTGAAGCCGAGGAACGGCACGCCGGCAGCCATGTGGACGAGCCAGGAGATCAGGAAGTCGCTCTTGCCGACCTTGGGCGCTCCGCCGAGGACGAGCAGCCCGCCCGGGGTCAGCACCCGAGGCGCGATGATGTCGTCGGGAAGCGCGCTGCGGTCATCGAGCAGCTGGCCGAGGCTGAAGCAGGCGAGCGGGGCTGTATGCGACTCCTGCCGCGGCGGCTGCGCAGGTCCGTTGCGTTCGAGATGACGCTGCCACAGCCGGCGCGTCTCGGCCTTGAGCCGATCCTCGGGCCATGGCGGGCGCAGCATCGCGGCGTTATAGCTGCAGATCGCCTCCCAGGCCTCATCGAGCGTCATGCGCCCCTCATGGGCCTGGCGCAGGTAATGGCCGATCGCGGCACTGGCGCCCTGGAACCGTGTCCAGTCATCCGCCGCGCCTTCCCGCACCGGCGTGGTGAGCACGGCATCGACGGAGGGTTTTGCATCAGAATTGAAGTCGAGGGGCTTGCCCGATGACGACGGCTCTGCCAAGGCCGGCATGGCGATCGCCCGAGTCTCGAACTCGGCCAGATCGACCTCGATCGCCTGATGATCGATGATCCT
Source organism: Paracoccus sp. N5 (assembly GCF_000371965.1). Taxonomy (NCBI): domain Bacteria; kingdom Pseudomonadati; phylum Pseudomonadota; class Alphaproteobacteria; order Rhodobacterales; family Paracoccaceae; genus Paracoccus; species Paracoccus sp. N5. The sequence continues at coordinate 2,432,779 of NZ_AQUO01000001.1, forward strand.
GACCTGCGATCTCAGGCCGTGCTTGCCATGGATGGTGCCCGGAACCCGCACCGGCTGGTGCGCCGAACCGAAGCTGCCGTCACCACCGACCTTGCGGGCGATCTCGGCGCGCAGGCGGCAAAGACGGGCGATATCCGCACCATGCGCGGGCTCGCTCAGCTTCCACCACAGATGCAGCTTCTTCTGACCGCCCTCGGTGATGCCACCGCTTTCCACCGTGAGCGTGGCGGGACCGAGATGGCGGATGAGGTGATCGCGCTTGGCGACAATATCGCCCTGATCAAGATCGACCACGAGGGCCTGCATCTGCAGCACATGCCCGGCGCGGGCTTCGCCACGCTGCGCCACGGTGCCGGGGATGACATAGATGGCGCGGCTGATCTGGGCGGCAGCTTCGGCGCAGGCGGCAACGGTCGCGGGCGCACCCGCATCGGCAGGCAACCAGCGCAGATCACTCGGCGGGGGCGGCGTCACGCCCTTCTCGGGCAGGCCGCGCAAGGGGATCAGTCCGTCGCACCAGGAGAAGACGACATCGAGAAAGAGCGCGATCTGCGCCGGATCGACCGCCGGCACGCTCATTGTAGCCGCCCTTCGCCGGGCTCCAGATCGGCGGGCTGGATATAGACCGCGAAGAGGTCCTCGCCATCCTCATGCTGGCCGGCTGCTTCGAAGAAGTAATACCGGTCTGGCATCACCAGCTCGGTCAGCTCCCAGCGGCGGTAATACCCCGGCAGACGTTTCAGGAGATCAGGCGGCGGAATGGGCGGCAGTGTCATCGATCGGGCTCGTGAACAGGGGCTTCACCTGTTCAAAGGCCACCCCCGCACGCCGATCGGGACATTGAAGCCGCGATTAAATGTGATATCTATAATTAAAATTGATATCGAGCGAGCTTCATCATGGCCCAGATCGTCGTGCGTCAGATCCCGGAAGAGGTGCATCGCGCGCTGAAGGCGCAGGCCGCCGCGCATGGTCGGAGCGCCGAGGCTGAGTTGCGCGAGATCATTGCCCGCGCGGTGCTGCCGCAGTCGCGCCCGCGCGCGGGTGATCTGATGCGCAGTATCTGGTCCGGCGCCGAGACGGACGACCTTTCGGTCGAACGCGACCGGACGCCCGCGGAGCCGGCCGGTTTCGAATGATCATCCTCGACACCAATGTCGTCTCGGAGACGATGAAGCCGGCGCCAGAGCCGCGGGTGATCGACTGGCTCAACCGGCAAGAGTTGACCACCCTGCACCTGACCACCATCAGCCTGGCCGAGTTGCGGTTCGGCATTGCATGCCTGGACGCTGGGCGGCGTCGGGACGATCTTGACGCGCGGCTCGAGCAGATGCTGGCCGAGGTATTTCCGGCACGTATCCTGTCGTTCGACGAGGCCGCTGCCAGTGCCTTCGGAGTATTGATGGCAACGGCGCGCCGGCAGGGACAGGCCGTGAGTTTTGCCGATGGCGCGATTGCTGCCATTGCCGCGGCACAGGGCTATCCCGTCGCTAGCCGCGACACCGCGCCCTTCGCCGCCATGGGCGTGGAGGTGGTGGATCCGTGGCACGAGGCGGCTCAAGGCCGGTAATGGCCTCGCAGGCGCGCGGCGGCGCGTTGATAACGTTTCCGCGCCGCCCCATCGGACAGGCGGAGCGCGCTTGCCATCTCGATCTGATTTAAGCCGTCCACCGCGACGCCAAGGACCAGATCGGCATCTGACCCGATTACCGCCGACAGATCAGCCCGCAATTCCGCCCGCATCCGGGCCCGTTCCGCCCATGACGGCGGCGCGGCAATCCAGTCGGGTTCTACCTCCGCGCAAGATTGCTGGCGGTCGATCTCGCGTCGATGGGCGCGCAACAGATCGCGTTCGGTGTTCATCAGCACGGTGGCGGCGATATTGGTGACGCGACCGAGATCAAGGGTCCGGATGATTTCCGTGCTGCGGGCCAGGAGGTCGGAGTTGATCTCGTCAGCAGTGCCGACACGACGACGCAGGCAGCGGTTGCGGATCGCATCGAGCCCCGGCCACAGGGAAAGCAGCATGACGTGCAGGGCCAATCCCGCGGGACGATCGCGGCCTTGTGACCTGCGCACGAGGGCAGCGAGAATGGCGTTTCGCCCATCGAAATCGAGATGCCCATGATGCAGGGCGCCGAGCAGCCCGACGATATCGGTGTAAGGCCGAAGCGACGGTTCGGTCGACCGGACGGCACGATAATCGCGTTGGGATTGCAGGGTCGACGACGAACGGGCGAGATCCTCGCGGATCGCGGACCAGGAGAAAGACACGGGACGCCAGCCTTCCGGCCGGGCGTCCAGCGCCTCTCTCGGGCCTCAGGGCGTCGTGCGCCTCTGATGATCGGGAAATTCAGGGGAACGGCGCGGCTTAACGCGCCGGTCCCTTCGTCTGGCTCATGGTCCCGCAGCGCCGGCAGGTCGCCGTGGCGGGATAGCTGAACAGATATTCGTGACCGCGCGCGAAGCTCACATGCATCAGGCCGTCGCGGTGGATGCCAAGCAGTGCGCCGCAGCAGCAACGCCAGTCGTTAGATGAGATGCGGGGCGTGCGGTCCTGCGCGCAGCGCACCGCCGCGAGATGAGAGTTGTGGGTCGGCATTTGAAATGCTCCGTCGTTGAAGGAGCAGCTCAAATGAAACAGCGAATCGCAGTTAGTCAGAGCCCCTGAACGCAGTTGGAGCGCAGTTGGCGGTCAGACCGCGATCTCCCATTGTCCGCGCTTCGGAGAGCGCATGAAGCCAGCCTTCAGCTTGTCCCACAATGGCTGGCCAAAAATGCTGCTGAGGGATTGCCCCCCGAACCCTGCGATCATGTCCTCGGTCTTCATGGGCGTCGGATATGCCTGTACCAGTCGATCGATGACCGTGACGCGATTTTCCCCCACAATGTCGATCGTGCCTCGGCCTGGTACGCTCAGCACCCCGGCGCCGGTGCCCGACTTGTGGAACTCGACAGCCGCCCCACCTTGGGCCAACGAACGGTTCCGACGAAATGCTGCCGTCAGGCTTGTCAGATCGACAGCAAATTCGGCTCCCTCCGGCAGAATATGGTCGGCGAGTCTGGCGAGCACATTTGCCGCCAGGCAGACGCCGGCCACGTCGCCCGCCTGCAGGACGAGCCCGATCCCCTGTTTGTCACGCGCGCGAAGCTCGGTGTCGATGGCGGCGCGGACCCGTTCGTCCTCGAGTCGGCGCGCGAGATAGAGCGGCACATCACGCCCGTCGATTTCGAGTGCGCCGAGCGCGATGAGGTCGGGCCGGATGTTCTCCATCGCTGTGATGTCCAGCGCCTTGCCAAGCTGCTCGCGCAGGTGGCTGGCGACCCATCCGTCTCGAATCCGATAGACACGGTAGCGCTCAGGCAGCGCGGCCGACGATGACTGGCCGTCGCTCGAGTGAAGCTCGAGTCCTTCAGGACGCTCCACGACCTTTGCCACATGTTCCCCGAAATCGTCTTCTTCGTCGATCAGGTCGTCACCCTCCCAACCTGAGGGGACCAGGAACCCGAGATCGAGCAGGGTTTTGACGTCTACCCCCCGCTCATGAAGCCAGGCACCGTTTATCCGGTCAGATGCCAGGTTCCACAAAGCCAGCAATGCAGGCAGCACCGCCGTGCTCTCTCTGGGCGTCGGTGCGCGACCATCACGCAATATGCCCCAATGGCGGAGCAAGCGGTGACCGAGGACGCGCTCGAACGGATCATCCAGGCTCAGCAGGCTCGTGGTGTTTCGATCCGTCAGGGTAAAGTCCAGCGTGCGCTCGCCGTCCACGCCCGCCCGCCGGTATTGAACAGCAATTTCCACGAACCGCATCGCGAGGGCATTGCGAAATATCCTCTCAAGGCCCGGCTGATCGCTGATCAGCTGGCCTATGTCTTCATCCAGGGACGTCGAGACCGACAGCCTGTTGGCGAGGTTTCCGATACTGATGTCCGCGCGGATCACGCGAGCTCGCAGGATGCTTGCGTCGTCGAACTCGGGGAGTCCCAGATCGAACCCGTTAAAGAACCGCGCGATGTCGTAGGCCTGAAAATCGACAGGTTGTTGCGAGGGCTCTTGCTCGAGGACCGTTCTGATGAAGCTCTCGGCCGCGTCATGGCGAAGCTTTCGGGTCCCAGCACGGACATGCACGCGTCCGGTACTCGGGGTGTGCACGATCATGATTTCCCCTGGTGGGCGGAAATACATTGTCGTGCGCTGCCCGTCGTCGTGGAGTTCCCGCACACTGGTGGGGGCTTCCGGGTGAACCACAAGGTACATGACCTCGGCGGGCACATCGCCGTCCTGGGGAATAGCGAACCGGTCGACTTCATACCCGTCACCCCGATCGAGCCTATCCCGCAGATCGTCCAGCAAGGTGTCCAGCGCTGATGAGGCGACATCAGCCGCGCCGTCTTCCACAGGCGCGACCATGAACGTCTGGTAGTGGCGTCATAGCGGCGATAGAGCCGCAGATGCAGGGTGTTCTCGGCCGCCTCGAACAACATCGGCTCCTTGAGATAAGCCCACAAGCTGCGCGCCAGCGCGTCGCGCTGCCCCTCGAACTCGCGCTTCTGCTCTGTCGTCAGTTTGGAGCGAACCAGTCCGTCGAGCGCGAACTGGCCGCGATCTGACGACATGGTGACGATGCGGGCCGCTTCGGTTTCGAGCGGTGACAGCTTCTCTTTGCGCTGCTCGCGCAGCATGGCGGCGGCCGGCACGTTCCCGTCCGTTTCATCCGGATCGAAGTAGTAATCGACCAGCCAGGTCAGTTTGTCGAAAACCCGCATTTGCAGGAACGCGGCGATCATCGACGCCTCAGCATCGCCGAACAGGCGGAACAGGGCGGGGCAGGACTTGGCAGGCGCTCGAACCATGCAGGTCTCCATGATCAGAGTTTGCCAAGGCTAACCCGAGAGGGGAAAAAGGCAAAATAATCTTGTGCCCGCTGTCCCGATCCTCCGGGACGGGTGGCTTTTCCTCAGGAGAAGCAACCGGGCTGATCCTGATGAAACGACCCAATCCCCTGTCCCCCATGCTGATGACCCCGGCCGAGCGCCGCGCCGAACTGTGCAGGCTGCTGGCGCTCGGGCTGGGTCGGCTGCGCACGCGGGAGACAGTAGAAGAATCTGACGACACTGGAGAAAGTTGCCTACACTATCCGTCCGACCAATGCCGTCATGCAACTCCAACGCAACGGAGAAATGCATGAACAAGCCCGATCCCATCCCCGCGCGCCTGGCCGCGCTGAAGACCGCGACCACGCCGGAATTGAAGGCGCAGTGGCGTGACCTGTTCGACAGCGAGCCGCCGCCGTTCAACCGCCGCTATCTCGAAAGCCGCATCGCCTATCGCATCCAGGAACTGGCCTATGGCGGGCTGAAGCCCGAGACAATCCGGCGGCTGGAACGGCTTGGCGAGGAACTGGACGGCGGGGACAAGAGGAAGCGCGGCATCCGCGCCGATCGCGACCGCCCCATCACCGGCACACGGCTGCTGCGAGAATGGCAGGGCGTCGAACAGATCGTCACCGTCACCGCCGATGGCTTCGAATGGCAGGGGCGGCCGTACAAGTCGCTGTCGGCCATCGCGCGGGCCATCACCGGCACGCGTTGGAACGGGTGGACCTTCTTCGGGCTCAAGAACCACAGGGGGCGGACATGACGAAGCCGCCGGAAAAATCGAAGGTCGTCCGCAAGCTGCGCTGCGCGGTCTACACCCGCAAATCCTCCGAGGAAGGGTTGGAGCAGGAGTTCAACTCGCTCCACGCCCAACGCGAGGCCTGCGAAGCCTATATCGCCAGCCAGCGGTCCGAGGGCTGGGTTCTTGTCCGCGATCAATATGACGACGGCGGCATCTCGGGCGGCACGTTGGAGCGCCCCGGCCTGAAGCGGTTGCTGGAGGATATCGAGGACGGGCTGGTCGACGTGGTCGTGGTCTACAAGATCGACCGCCTCAGCCGCTCGCTCGCCGACTTCGCCAAGTTGGTCGAGGTCTTCGACCGGAACGGCGTGACGTTTGTTTCCGTGACCCAGTCCTTCAACACGACCACGTCGATGGGGCGGCTGACGCTGAACATCCTGCTGTCCTTCGCCCAGTTCGAGCGCGAGGTGACGGCCGAGCGCATCCGCGACAAGGTCGCCGCGAGCCGGAAGAAGGGTATGTGGATGGGGGGCGTGCCGCCCTACGGCTACCGGGTGGAAAACCGCAAACTGCTGGTGGACGAGGAAGCCGCCGCGCACGTCCGCTGGATCTTTGCCCACTTCCTCGAGATCGGGTCGGGCACGGAGCTGGCGAGAGAGATCACGAAACGCGGCATCCGAACGCCGCGCGGCAACCGGATCGACAAGAAATACATCTACCGGATGCTGAGCAACCGCGCCTACATCGGCGAGGCGGTGCACAAGGGCGACAGCTACCCCGGCGAGCACGACGCCATCATCGACCGCGAGACGTGGGACCGTGTCCACACCATCCTGCAGGAGAGCCCGCGCAAGCGCGCGGCCCGCACACGCGCTGATACGCCCGCGCTGCTGAAGGGACTGCTGTTCGGGCCCGATGGCGCCGCCTTCTCGCCGACGCACACCCGGAAAGGCGACAAGCTCTACCGCTACTATGTCAGCCAGACCGTGCTGAAGCACGGTGCTGGATCCTGCCCGGTGGGTCGTGTCCCCGCAGGTGAGATCGAGGCTGCCGTCATCGACCAGTTGCGCGCCGTGTTCCGCCAGCCGGAGATCGTTGCGGGGACGTGGAAGGCGGCGCGCGCCCATGCTGACGACATCACCGAGGCCGATGCCCGCGCGGCCCTGCAGCAGCTCGATCCGCTGTGGGACGAACTGTTCCCCGCCGAGCAAGCCCGCATCGTAGCGCTGCTGGTTGAACGGGTCGACATCAGTACGGGCGGCCTGAATGTCCGGCTCCGCGTCGACGGGCTCGGCAGCCTCGCTCGCGAGATGCAGACAGGCGGTATCGAGGCCGCAGCATGACTCGCCGGGCACCGATCCCCGAAACCGTGACGCTGCATGTCCCGTTCCGCGTCGTGAAGCGCGGCGGGCGGAAGGAAATGCACTTGCCGGAAGGCGCCACGCACTCGCGGCGGACCGACAACACGCTGGTCAAGGCGCTGGCGCGCGCGTTCCGGTGGAAGCGGATGATCGACACAGGCCGCTATGCGACCATCACCGACCTCGCCGCGCATGAGGGCATCTCGCCCTCCTACCTCACCCGCATCCTTCGCCTCACGCTGCTCGCCCCCGACATCGTGGATACAATTCTGGAAGGTCGGCAAGGGCCGGACGTGACCTTGGTCCGGCTGATGGACGGGTTCCCGGAGGAGTGGGAGAGCCAGAGGAAGTCTTTCTGACATTCTCGACACTCCCCGTCCAATCCTCGTCTTGATCCTGAAATCATCTCATGATTGCTTGGGCTTGATCCAGTTCTCTGGAGATTGCTCGCGTTTCAGTCGGGAGGGCGTTGTGCCGGGGCCTCAAGTTGATGGATTGGTTGAACGTATCCGCCAAGCGCTGCCACGGCATGGCAATCTCGAAAGCGCGGTTGCTGCCGTTCGCACCGAACTCGACCTCCTCTCCCCCGGGCTTGCAGCTAATCTGTCCGGCGAGATCGACGAAGCCGCCGCCATCGTTACCCGCGAGTTCGAACAGATCGAGATACTCCACAGCCACTCGGTGATCAGAAAACGGCCGGAATGGTACTTCGGCCCGAGACCGTCGGACCTGCACTGGCCTGCCGTGAAGTCCTTCCTTCTTAACGAGAAGAAGTGGCACGAGGACGACGTGCACGGCATCGATGACGCATCGAACGAGGTAGTATCACTTCTCGAGAACCCGCGGGATCCGGCGAGGAGCCAGTTCTCCTGTCGCGGACTGGTCGTCGGCCACGTCCAGTCGGGCAAGACGGCGAACATGACGGCCGTCATCGCCAAGGCGCTCGATGCAGGCTACGATACCGTAATCGTCCTCGCCGGTCTGACGAACAAGCTACGCCATCAGACCCAGCTCAGGTTGTATTCCGACCTGGTGCGGCGCAATCCCCTGAACTGGCAGGTGCTCACGTCGAACCAGGTGGACAGGGATTTCCGGGCTCCGCCTCAGGGCGGTTTCCTCTCCCATTCCGACAAGGCGCAGCTGGCCGTCATCAAGAAGAACGTCTCGCCCCTTGGAGAACTGCGTAAGGCCATCAGGGAGACATTGCCGGCTGTGTTGCAGCAGCTCCGGGTCCTGGTCATCGACGACGAATGCGACCAGGCAAGCGTGAACTCGGCGCGGGGCGAGCTCGACATGACGGCCATCAACCAGCGCATCCGCGAACTTCTCGGACTGCTCCCGGCTGTTACCTATGTCGGCTACACTGCCACTCCCTTCGCGAATGTGCTGATCAACCCCTACCGTGTCGACGGCCAGGAGCTCGACGATCTCTATCCACGGGACTTCATCACGGCACTGCCGAAACCAGATCGGTACTTCGGCACCGAGCGTCTGTTCGGGAAGACGCCGGTCGACCCGGAGGACGTGCGGCCCGACGAGGAAGGGCTCGACATGATCCGCGACGTGCCGGATGAGGATGAGGCGGGGCTGCAGCCGCGCAGCAGGAAGGAGCGTGACGCCTTTCAGCCTGCCATGACGCCGAGTCTCGAGGCCGCCATCCTCTACTTCCTCGCGTGCTGCGCCGCGCGGCGCGCCCGCGGACATGGGGACCAGCACATGACGATGCTGGTGCACACATCGGCCTACGTTCGTGCGCACGAGGTGGTTGCGGCGCTGATCGAGGGCTGGGTCGACGTGCACCGCAAGGATCTTGTCGATTCGGCATCCGACATCGGATCCCTGCTCGGTCGGGTCTGGGACGAGGAGCAGGGACGACTGCCGGACGACGTGACTGATGCGAAGCCGGTCACACTGGAAGATGTCTTCCGGTATCTGCCGGAAGTGCTCCAAAGCATCGAGTTCCCGGTCGAGAACGGCGCAAGCGACGACAGGATCGATTATTCCGGCCGGCCGAAGACGTACATCGTGGTCGGCGGCTCCATCCTCGCTCGGGGCCTGACCCTCGAAGGCCTGATGGTCAGTTATTTCCTGCGAACGGCAAACCAGTACGACACGCTACTCCAGATGGGACGCTGGTTCGGCTACCGGCCCGGCTACGAGGATCTTCCGCGGATCTGGATGCCGAGCGATCTCAAGCTGCGATTCAGGGCGCTTGCCTCCGTCGAACAGGAAATCAGGGAGGACATCGAGCAGTATCGGCTCCGCGACCTCACGCCGATGGACCTGGCGGTCCGGATCAGGGCAATTCCCGGCATGGCGATCACCGCGGCAAACAAGATGCGCGCCGCGAGGCGCTGTGCTGTCAGCTACTGGGGAACCCATCGCCAGACGTTCCGTTTCGCTCACACTGACGCTGGACTGCTCGAAAGGAACTGGGCAGCAGGCAACGAACTGGTCAGCCGTATCGAGGCGCTTGGCCTGCGCGATCGGGACGCAGGGGAGCGCAAGCTCTGGCGCAACGTGCCGAGGTCGTCGGTCCGCAGGTTCCTCGAGGCCTATTCCGTCGAGTCCTCCCAGGCGGACCTGCTGCCGGCCATGCTGGTCCCGTTCATCGACGGGCCGGATCCACGCCTTTCGTCATGGAACGTCGGTATCGTCGAGTCCGGCCGCGGTCGCGATTCCGATGCTGCTCTCGGTACGATCGGCTCCGTCAGGACGGTCAACCGCGCGAGGCTGAATGATACGAACGGGATCGCGGACATCAAGGCACTCATGTCGAGACGCGATGTGGTTTTCGACTGCGGCAACACTGTCGGAGGCAACGGAAGCTGGGAGGAACTGAAGGCGGCGAGGTTGGACGCGGTGGGACAGGTTCCGCTTCTCCTGCTCTATCCAATCGCGCGGGACTCGCGCCCCGAGCGCGAGAGCAAGGCGAGAGTGCCGCTCGATGCCGTGCATGACGTGCTCGGAATCGGGATCGTCTTCCCCGGATCGGTCACGGAGGGCGGGAACTTCGTCTCGGTGGAGCTGCAGCCGCTGTCGGCCGAGGAAGTCGCCGCGATCGAGGAAGAGGAGGCCGCGCAGACGGAGGCAGCAGGTGTCTAGACCCGAGCAGGAGAGCCCGGTGCAGGGACGCTGGAACGTCCTTCGGGCAGGGCATATCGACGGAGATAGTCTCGGTATCCCCTCGCGGCCTCTTGGCGCAACGACGAAGGCGGGGCCGATCCGGCTGGCCATCGGTTCCGGCGGGGAAGCGCGGCTGCTGGTGCCGCTTGTGACGGGCGAGAAGATCGGTGCTCTCGAGACGGGCAGTGCCTTGAAGATCGGCTTGACGACTCTCACGCATGGGCAACGCGCGATCCGGTTTCTCGATATCATCTGCATGTCGCCGGATCTCGAAGCCGTATTCGGTGAGGTCGTGGATGACATCGTCCGCCGTCTGGCCGACCGGAAGGACGGGGTCGCGGCAGTGGCAGGTGCGCTCGATGACTTCCGCGAACTTCTCGTCCCACCAGCAGGGAGAGAGATGGATCGATCGCGGGTTGTCGGCCTCGTGGCCGAGCTGGTCGTGTTGAACCGGCTTCTTGACATTTCGCCGTCGGCCTGGCGCTGCTGGCGCGGGCCGGCCGGAGACCGGCACGACTTCCGGGCCAGAGACGTCTCGATGGAGGTCAAGGCATCGCTCGGCGCAGGGGCCCGCGAGGTCACTATCAACGGCATCGATCAGTTGCAACCGCCCGCGGGCGGATCGCTGCACCTTGCGCATCTGGTCCTCGAGGCGGTCGAGGGCGGCCTTCTGACCGTGGCTTCACTCGGAGACAGGGCCTTGCTGCGCGCCGACGACCCCGCGGGACTGCGGGCGCTGCTCGCGGCAGTCGGATGCACGGACGTGCATGACGCCGCATGGAACCGTTTCGCATTCAGGGCGGAGGCAGAACGCCTCTATCGTGTCGGCCCGGGTCTTCCCCGGATCGTGCCTTCGAGCTTTGTCGGAGGAATGATCCCTGCAGGTATCGTCGATGCGACCTACAGGATCGATCTCGGGCATGCCTCCGAGGCAGAATGCCCGCCGGCGGAAATCGCCTCACTTCTTCAGGAATTGTCCGGATGACCTTGAGCCCGCTCGAGCTCCATTCCGAGCCTTACGGTTCGACCGGAAACATCGGCGAGAACTTCCGCCGTCTGCTCGGGGCACCAACGCTCGATCCGTTGCAGACGGTCATCCGGGAAGCGGTCCAGAACATTGCCGACGCCGCGCGACCAGGCGTCGGGTCCGAGATCCTGATCAGGCTGCGGACTCTCTCGGACACCCAGCACGACATCCTTCGGAGCGTCATCCTTGCCGAGGTTCCGGAGGAGCCGGGTTCGTCCGCCACGATCTCGGGCTTCCTCGAGGCCGAAAGTGCGGTCGTTCTCGAGATCTGCGACTTCGGCACCGTGGGCCTTGGCGGCCCGACACGGTCAGACCGGATCCCGGTCGGAACCGAACAAACCAACTTCATCGACTTCCTTCGCAACATCGGCACAGCTCGGGACACCGAACAGGGGGGCGGCACGTACGGCTTCGGCAAGGTCGCCCTGTATCGCGCCAGCGCGTGCAGCACGATCATCGTCGATACGCTGCCCGACGGAGCCGGTACGGAGGGGCGGCGCCTGATGGCATGCCATGTCGGCCGTTCGTTCGAGAGGCCGGAGAACGGGATGAGGAGGCGCTTCACGGGCCGTCACTGGTGGGGTGTGAAGGATCCGGAGGACGGGATCGCCGATCCGGCAACGGGCGCTGCCGCCTCGGCGCTTGCCAGTCATCTCGGTCTGCCGGACCGCGACCCGGGAAGGTCCGGGACATCGATCATGATCCTCGGTTTCCAGCCCGACGAGGGCAATCTGACGGTGACCGGAAACAGGATCATCGAGACACTGCTCTGGAGCTTCTGGCCGCGGATGATGCGCAGCGCTCCCGCGAAGCACCGGTTCGCCTGCAAGGTGATGGTCGAGGATCAGGAACTGCCCGTTCCCGCGCCGGAGGACCTCGCCCCGTTCGATCTGCTGTGCAAGGCGATGAGCGCGGCGCGGGCCCGCAAGGGGAACGATGTTCGGCGGATCGAGTCCCAGAGACCACAGAAGTTCCTCGGGACGCTCGCGATCGAGAAGGGCCTGCGGTCGCCGAGGCGTCACCTGACTGCAGATGAGGACGTCAGGCTTGTCCCCGGGCAGATGCACCACATTGCGCTGATGCGCCCCGTCGAGCTCGTCGTGAAGTATCTCGAGGGCAATCCGCTCCCCGACGCGCGGCTGGAATGGGCAGGCGTGTTCATCGCCAGCGACGAGGACGAGGTAGAGCAGGCCTTCGCGGACTCCGAACCGCCTGCCCATGACGACTGGGTTCCCGACAACCTGCCGAGAGGCAACGAGAAGCGCTACGTCAACATCGCGCTGAGGCGCCTGAGGGAAATCGCCGCCGAGATGGGCATGGAGCCGATCTCCCCCAGGCCGGGGGAAGGATCCGGCCCGCCGCTCGCCCGCCTTGCCGGGCGTCTCGGGGCGGTGCTCGAAAACGTCGGGGGCGACGGTGCCGGTCGGCGGCGAGGTTCCGGAGGTTCCGGCGGTGGGCGTCCATCGAGGGCACGAGCAAGTCGTCCCGTCTTCCAGCGCCTCGAGGCGGGCGATGCCGGGCGGATTGCAGTGTTCCTGACTGAGGTAACGCAGGACACGCGGCGAAGCGGCGTGAAGCTGGTCGCATCGGCTTCTGTCGCCGTGGAGGGCGCTACGCTCGGATCGGCCGACGACACCGTCGGCAGGCCCGACGTCCTGTCCGTCAGGTGGCTGGACGGAGAGGCGGAAACCGCCGGCAACACGCTCGACCTCGGTGGCCGGGAGGGACGGTTCGAGATCCGTGTCCTTGTGCCGGAAGACTGCGCGGTTACGGCGGATGCGGATGTCATCCTGGAGGCCGGCGCATGAACCGCCGGGTCGCTTTTCCGTTCCTCACGCTTTCCGAGGCGGCCGTGGAGGCGTCGGCATGGGAGATTTCGCTGGACGGCCGCGAATGGTCAGCTGCGGGCGAATTCCTTCCGCACTGGGACAGCGCGAGCGATATCTGCATCCGCCGGACATTGCGCCTGAATCTCGAACTGGCGGCATCCGATCTCGGCATCCCCGTCGATCAGCTCGCCCTGGCCGGCTCGGTGAGGATCGGGACGGGTCAAGGCAGGCTGCCCCGCCTGATCCTCTCCCGCACGCGCCGGGAGTTCCACCCCGGGGACACGTCGTGGGAGTTCGAGCAGACCATCGAGGGCCGACGGCTCTCGATGATCCTGGATCTGCAGACCGAAATCCTTCTTGGGAAGGCCCCGGCAGGATTCTCAGTGCTCTCGCCCATCCATCCCGGCGACCGGATCTGGTCCGACATTGCACGGGTCAGGCTCGAGGGAGAAGAGCCGCGCTTCCCCATCGAGACGGTGGACCTCGCGCAGATGCTCGGTGGCGGAATTGCGGGTGCTGCGCCGTGGCACCTGCACTGGTCGCCTGGGGACTGGACGCGAGATTTCCACGGAGCGGTTCGCCTTTACCTTAACGCGAAGTCCAGCGAGACCCTTCAGCGGATCGAGGACGAGGACCCGGCCACGATCCAGTTCCTGCTTGGCGATGTCATGAGTCAGATCTGCGAGCGTTTTCTTGCTGACCCCGAAGCCGAAACGATGATGGATGCGGCAGAGCCGGGGTCACTCGGTGCCCAGGCCGCAACGTGGCTGCGCAAGGCATGGCCCGGCAAGGACGCTTCCTTCATCCGTTCCGTGCTCGAAAGCCGTCCGGGCATCTTTCGCTCAACGATGCTTGCGCTCGCAGAGCCGGGAGTTCCGGAATGACGTTTCTGCTTCCAAGACTGCCCGGTCCGGCCTGCGACGTCATCGTTCGCAGGTTCCTCGAGCATGGACCGTCGGCTTGGGCCGGCTTTCGCTCCGATGACCTTCCCGATCAGGTGCGCTTTGCCGCGACGGGCGGCGCACCCGTCCCTGCAGCGTCCCTCGCAACGGTGCGGCAGGATCTCGTCGCAATTGCCCGGAAACATGGGTTTGGACAGCAAGGTGCCCGGCAGTCCCATGCCGGCTTCGATGCCGAGACCGCCGCCTGGCTTGCTCGATCCGACCTCTTCACTACCGGCGAGGCGCTTCGGGATGATGTCTGGGCGTTTGTTGCCGCTGTCATTGCCCCGGACATTACCTACTGGCGCTTCGGCAGCTCGACAGAGCGCTACGCCGGAGGTGTGCGCAATACCTTCCAAAGGCTCTGGATGCGTGGCCGTGCACTCGACCGGGGCTCGGGGCATCCCGAGCGTTGGGGATTGCTGGAGGCGCTAACCGAGGATGCCCTCGTGCAGATTACCGAGCGACCGAGCATCGGGGGCGATCATGTTCTTGCCCTCGCCGTCGCAGAGGCATGGCACCGCGCTGCACGCCATCATGGCAAGGGGGGCATGGAGGACATCATGCGTCGCGCGATCCTCCGCATCCGGGTCCGCAACGAGATCAGATCCCTTGCGGACCTGCCGCCGGGCGATCGCGCCCGCTTCCTCGACGGGGTTTTCGGCGTGCCCGATCAGTCCGCCCCTACTCGAGGCGGAACGTCGGGGGGCCTAGACGGCCCCGACGCCGCACCTAGCGGGCGATCCGAAGACGACAAACAGGTTGAGGCACTTGAGGCCGAGCTCTCGATGTCGGGGTCGAGCATGGCGGATGCTGCCCGGAAAGTGAGGCAGGAAGCCGGGAAGCGCGGTTGGCTTTCACCGAAGTCGCAATCCGCGTTCGAAACCCTTCAGGAAGGCCACGCTCCTCTTGACCGGGGCGAACGTAACGCACTCGACTATCTCCTCGGCAAACTCTCGGACGCGGGCGTCTTGGCCGACGAAATCTCGCGGCTGCGAGCTGCCATGTCAGAGGCTTCGGTCGCCGGCGACTCGCAAGACGGCGCCCCGGAAAGGCCGCGCAAGAGAAGCTGGGCGATCTGGCGGGCGAGGTAGGGCGGAACGGCGTTCCCGACCTGCACGTACTGCTGCGTCCGGTTGCCTAGGAACAGGTAGTCATCCGGGAAGGTCTGCAGGCGCGCCGCCTCGCGCACAGTGAGGCTGCGGCACTGCATTGGATCGGGGTGGATGAAGTAGTGGCCGTCCTTCGAGATGTGGCTCGTGACCGTGGTAGATGGCCCCCCCGCGACCTGGACCCGGAAGCGGTCGTTGAAAACGCCGCTGTACCAGTTGCGATGGTCGGGGCTGAGCGACAGCGGGAAATCGGAAGCCTTTGGGCTGTAACCGCGCACCGCGCCGAAGACGGCAGCGAACAGATAGCGGCCGAGGTCCGAGGGCATGTGCCCGCGTGTCTCGTGCTGGGCGAAACCGCGCAACGCAGGGCGCTCCAGCCAGGCGAGGAGTTCGTCGTTTGATGTGCCGTAGCCCTCGGGGCGCCGCGCTGACAGGCGGGGCGCCAGCAATCCATTCTTCAGGCCCGTCGCAACGGCGGAGAAGAGGTCGCGCAGCGGCCCGTCTCCCTTGCCCCGGTGGATGCCCGCAAGCAGCAGGGCAGCCTCAACGACCTCTCGCCGCCAGCTCGCCGGGTCGTCGCGACCGCGGCTCAGGCCGCTTCGCAGCGCCGGCATTATGCCGATGGCGTCATCGACAGTCCGTGTCACCCCTGAAATCGGTACACTCGTCCCGGTGGCCCTGTCCGCCAGGTCGGAGCGGATACCGACGATGATCACCCGGTGACGCCGCTGCGGCACCCCCCATTCCTCGGCGCGGACGATGAAATCCGAAGGCTGCGCGGCCTCCCGCAGACTGGCCCTGCCGTCCGACACCCGGATCGCCCTCATCTCGTAGTGATGTCCCTGACCGGTGCCGAGCGAGGCGAGGTCCTCCATCAGCATCTCGAAGACAAGGCGGCTTTCGACCGTCGAGGACAGCATGCCCTTGACGTTCTCCATGACGAAGGCAGCGGGGCGCAGGCGGTCGAGTACCCGGATGTATTCGCGGAAGAGGTAATGCCGCTCGTCCTTCTCGGGGACGTATCCGACCTTCCCCTTCGCCCGCGCGCGCCCGACAAGCGAATAGGCCTGGCAGGGCGGGCCGCCGATCAGGATGGTGTCGTCGAACTCCCGGCGCAGCGCACCGATGGCATGATCGATGGCGGCGGCAGCCGGTTCCGTCCCGAGTTTGAGGCATTGCGCCTCCGCCGTCGCATGCTGCCACGCCACCGCATCCACCTCGCTCCAGTCGGGCTCCGGGATCAGTCCGGCGTGGAAGTCGATGAAGGCCTGTGGCAACGCCCCGAGACGCGCCTGATGCGCCCGCAGGAAGGCGCGCAAGGTCAGCGTGCGATGCGCCGAGGCCTCCTTCTCGACCGAGATGCCGATCCGGAACGGCGCGTGGCCGCCGACATCGAGGGACGCAAAGCCCTCGCCCAGCCCGCCTGGGCCGGCAAAAAGATCGACGATGCCGAAAGTGGCTGGCAAATCAGGGGCCTCTCGAATTCGGGTTGCAGGCTGTATACTAGATCCGGACGCAGAGGCCAGGAGGCAAATGGCGGATATCGTCGACAGGCAGACCCGCTCGCGGATGATGTCCGGGATCCGGGGCAAGGACACGAAGCCGGAAATGGTGCTGAGGCGCGCGTTGCACGCGCGCGGCTTTCGGTATCGGCTGCATGGAAACGGTGTCCCTGGTCGGCCGGATCTGGTCCTCGCGAAGCACCGGGCCGTCATCTTCGTGCATGGCTGCTTCTGGCACCGTCACGAAGGCTGCCGTTACACGACCACGCCCGCGACCCGCCCCGAGTTCTGGGCAGAGAAGTTCGCCGCGAATGTCAGGCGCGATCGTGCGGCATGCGAGGCGCTGGTGGCAGATGGGTGGCGCGTGGCGATAGTATGGGAGTGCGCGCTGCGCAAGCCGAACCAAGTCACGGCGACCTGCTCTGCGCTTGTCTCATGGCTTGCAACTGGCGCGCCCAATATCGAGATCGACGAAGGCGACCTTCGCCACACGGAATGACTGGAGTAGTGCTGCAAGCAACCCTGGCTGATCTTCTGAACGCATCGCTTCATTGGCGAAGGTTCGATCTCCGTTCCATCTCGGCAGGCTGCCCCTGTCGTCGAAGTCAACAGCTTTGCATCGACCGAAACCATACGATTTCAACAGGTTGCGTGAACTGAACCTTTGCGCGTCCAGTCAACAGGTCCGGAGAATATCGGCCAGGAGAGACCGATTTCGGCCATCTCGCGCCGGGCAAAGTGAACAGCCCACCCGCATAACCCTCGAAAACAACGAAAAAATCCGGCCGCAGCCGTATGGGGAGAACGCTTTCGCAGAGGCAAGTGGCGGAGAGGGTGGGATTCGAACCCACGGAACCCGTGAAGGCTCAACGGTTTTCGAGACCGCCCCGTTCGACCACTCCGGCACCTCTCCGCGCTCTTGGGTGGTGGCGGGGATTTAGCCGCAGCGGGGTTGAAGCGCAAGGGGCTTCGCGCCAAAAACGCGAAAGTTTTGCAACCGGCCCCAAACCCCCGTCGCGGCCGCAGAAAAGGAACCCGCCGATGCCGCTGCTGATCGGGCCGCTGGCCCATCCCCTGCTGCGCCAACGCCTTGCGCCCGAGGCCGCGCCGGCCGCGCCGCTGGCCGGGCATGCGCTGGTGCCGGAGCCATCCGCCGGCATCGCGGCCGGTTGCTGGCCGCGCCTGCGCCCGGCCGGAGCCGACCTGCCGCTGTGGCAGGCGGAATGGACGCCGGCGCTGCGCCGCTATGCCGCGATCCTGAAGCTGGAACCGTGCCAGGTCGGCGGGCGCGAGGTGCTGGGGGCTGTGCTCGGCGGTCCCGGTCCGCAGGGCCAGGCCGACTGGCAGCCCGAACTGGCCGCCGCCATGGCCGACCAACTGCTCGCGCTGCCCCAGGACCAGCCGGCCGAACAGGTCCGGCGCCGGTTGCCGATGATCGCGAGCTGGGTCGCCTCGCGGCTGCGCGCCATCGAGACCGCCGCCTTGCCCGGCGTCGGACCGGCGGGGCAGGGGCGCTGGGACATGCTCTCGATCAGCGAACCCTACGCCGCCTATTTCTCGGTCGAGGAGGCGCGGCTGCGTCACCTGCGCCACGGTGGCGGCTGGACGCCGGATCTGCTGCGGGCGGTCTTCGTCTCGGGCGACGCGACGGTGGTGCTGCCCTGGGATCCGCGCCGCGACCGGGTGATGCTGATCGACCAGTTCCGCGCCGGTCCGGCCTTGCGCGGCGATGCCCAGCCCTGGCTGCACGAGACCGTGGCCGGCCGTGTCGATGCGCTCGAGACCCCGGCCGAGGCGGCGCTGCGCGAGGCGGTCGAAGAGGCCGGGCTGCGGATCGAAAGGCTGATTCCCGGCCCGCACAACTACCCGAGCCCGGGCGCGGTGGCCGAATACCTGTATCTTTACATCGGCATCGCCGATCTGCCGGACGAGGCTGCCGGCATCGGCGGCCTGGACAGCGAGGACGAGGACATCCGCAGCCACCTGATCCCGCGCGCCGAACTGACCCGCATGGCGCTGGCGGGCGAGATCCGCAATGGCCCGCTCTTGAACCTGGCGCTGTGGCTGGAACTGCGCCACGAGGCGTTGCGGCGCGACGTGTGACCTGCGCCGGGGCGGGGTTGCCGCCATCCGGCTGTGGCGTGTAAACCAAGGGCGATCCCTTCCGCGAAAGGCCACGCCATGCGCATCTGCCCCGACCTTGCCTCTGCCATCGGCAATACTCCCCTGATCCGGCTCAACCGCGCCTCGGAAGAGACCGGCTGCGAGATCCTGGGCAAGGCCGAGTTCATGAACCCGGGCCAGTCGGTCAAGGACCGTGCCGCGCTCTATATCATCAAGGATGCGGTGGCGCGGGGCGAATTGCAGCCGGGCGGCACCATCGTCGAGGGCACGGCGGGCAACACCGGCATCGGCCTGGCGCTGGTCGGCGCCTCGATGGGCTTTCGCAGCGTCATCGTGATCCCGGAAACGCAGAGCCAGGAGAAAAAGGACATGCTGCGCCTGGCCGGGGCCGAACTGGTCGAGGTGCCCGCGCAGCCCTACAAGAACCCCAACAACTACGTGCGCTATTCCGGCCGGCTGGCCGAAGAGCTGGCGCGGACCGAGCCGAACGGCGCCATCTGGGCCAACCAGTTCGACAATATCGCCAACCGCCAGGCGCATCTGGAAACCACCGGCCCCGAGATCTGGGAGCAGACCGGCGGCAAGGTCGACGGCTTCGTCTGCGCCGTGGGCTCGGGCGGGACGCTGGCGGGCGTCGCCATGGCGCTGCAACCCAAGGGCGTGAAGATCGGCCTTGCCGATCCCGAGGGCGCGGCGCTCTACAGCTTCTATACCGAGGGCGTCTTCGAAAGCCCCGGTTCCTCGATCACCGAGGGCATCGGCCAGGGCCGCATCACCGCGAACCTGGAAGGCTTCACCCCCGACATGGCCTGGCGCATCCCCGACAGCGAGGCGCTGCCGGTGATCTTCGACCTGCTCGAACACGAGGGGCTGTGCCTGGGCGGCTCGTCCGGCATCAATGTCGCCGGCGCGATCCGCATGGCACGCGAGATGGGGCCGGGTCACACCATCGTGACGGTGCTCTGCGACTATGGCACGCGTTACCAGACCAAGCTGTTCAACCCCGAGTTCCTGCGCGCCAAGGGCCTGCCGGTGCCGGAATGGATGGCGCGCAAACCCGCCGATCTGCCCGAAGTCTTCGAGGACTGACCGACCGATGCCCCGTCTTGCTGCCGTGCTGCCGCGCCTCGCCGCGCTTGTCGTCGCGCTGTTTCTGGCGCTGACCCTGCCGGCCGCGGCGCAGGATCCGCAGGCGCCGGATTACGACGCCTGGAACAAGCTCGCCGACCAGGCCGAGCAGATCCTGCAATCCGATCAGGCCAACGACAAGCGGCTGCAGACCATCCGCGATTCCGTGGTCGAGTGGCGCGAGCGGCTGAAGCAGGCCCAGGGCATCAACGCGACCCGGATCGCGACGCTGAAGGACCAGATCAACGCCCTGGGACCGCCCCCGGCCGAGGGCCAGACCGAATCCGACGACATCGCCGCGCGCCGCAAGGAGCTGAACGAGCAGCTCTCGACCCTGCAGGCGCCGGGCTTGCAGGCGGTCGAGGCCTATGGCCGCGCCGACGGCATCGTCACCCAGATCGACCAGACCATCCGCCAGCGCCAGGCGCATGCGCTGATCCGCAAGACGCCCTCGCCGCTGAACCCCGCGAACTGGGGTCCGGCCATGGTCGAGGCCGCCAATGTCGGCCGGCAGATCTATGCCGAGGCGCGGGGCCGCTGGGACGACATCGGCGGGCTCTCGGGCTTTACCGACCGGCTGCCGCTGGTCGGGGGTTTCCTGCTGGTGGCGCTGATCCTGCTGACGCGCGGGCGGCATTGGATCGACTCGCTGCCCTCGCGGCTGTCGGCGCGGGCCGGCGAGCGTTCGCGCGCGGCGCTGGTCTTTGGCGTGTCGCTGGGCCAGATCGCGATTCCGCTGATCGGGGTGATGCTGGCCGCGGCGACGCTGATCGCGACCGATCTCTTCGACGACTGGGGCATGCCGCTGCTGCGCTCGGTGCCGGCCTCGGGCCTGTCGTTCTTCGGCGGCATCTGGCTGGCGCGCCGGCTGTTCCCCGAGGAAGGCAGCGCGGGCGAGGCGCCGCTGCCGATGAGCGAGGCGCAGCGGCGCCGGTCGCGGTTCCGCGCCACGCTTCTGGCCATGTCGCTGGCGCTGCACCAGCTCATTGCGCGCTCGGTGCTGCCGCTCTCGGGCTTCAACAGCGACAATGACGTCAATACCGTGCCGGAGCGGCTGGGCGAGGCCTCGGCCGGGGTCTGGCATTTCCTGCTGATCCTGTTCGGCGCCTTCTGCCTGTTCCAGCTGGCGAATCTGCTGCGCCGGCTCAAGCCCTCGGAGGTCTCGGATGCGCCGGACTACCGCGTGCGCATCGTGGCCTTCCTGGGCGCGATGGCGCGGATCGTCGCGCTGGCCGCGCCGCTGGCCGCGGCGGTGGGCTATGTCACGGCGGCCAATGCGGCGCTGTGGTCCTCGGTCATGACGCTGGGGCTGGCGGGGCTGCTGATCGTGTTGCAGGACTTCATCGGCGACCTTTACGCCATGGCCAAGGGCGGCGGCGCCGCGGCCCGCGACGCGCTGATGCCGGCGCTGATCGGCTTTGCGCTGGTCCTGGCCTCGCTGCCGCTTTTCGCGCTGATCTGGGGCGCGCGGGTCAGCGACCTGGCCGAGGCCTGGACCCGCACCCAGCAGGGCTTCAGCCTGGGCGGGGTCACGCTGTCGCCGATGGCGATCCTGACCTTCGTGCTGGTCTTTGCCGTCGGCTATTTCCTGACCAACTTCGTCCAGGGCGCCTTCCGCAGCTCGATCCTGCCCAAGACCCGGCTGGACCGCGGCGGGCAGAACGCGGTCGTCTCGATCATCGGCTATGTCGGGCTGGGGCTGGCGGGGCTGCTGGCGATCACCGCGGCCGGGATCAACTTGACCTCGCTGGCGGTCGTCGCCGGTGCCCTGTCGGTCGGCATCGGTTTCGGCATGCAGCAGGTGGTGTCGAACTTCGTCTCGGGCATCATCCTGCTGGTCGAACGCCCCATCGCCGTCGGCGACTGGATCGAGGTCGGCGGCCAGCAGGGCGTGGTCAAGAAGATGGCGGTGCGCGCCACCCAGATCCAGACCTTCGACCGCACGCAGATCATCGTCCCGAACTCGAATCTCATCACCCAGCCGGTGACGAACTGGACGCGCGGCAGCCTGCAGGGCCGCATCATCGTGCCGATCACGGTCGGCGTCGGCTCGGACGGCCGCATGGTCGCCGCCCTGCTGCGCGACATCGCCGAGGACCAGCCGACCGTGCTGGTCAACCCGGCCCCCGCCGTCCTGCTGCGCAGCATCACCCCGACGGGGCAGAATTACGAGCTGCGCGCGATGCTGTCGGACATCAATGCCGGCGTCTCGGTCGTCTCCGAGATCAACCACCAGATCCTGGAACGCTTCGCCGCCGCGGGGATCGTCCTGCCCGGCGTCGTCAGGGGATCGCAGGACATCTACCTGCACCGCGCCGAGCCTGCGGCCGAGGAAGCGCCCGCCGCCACCCCCGCGACCCAGCCCGAGGCGCCGGCGCGGCCGGCCGCAGAGGACCAGCCGCCCACGCAGGAGTTCGAGGGCCATGAAAGCGGCGAATACGGCCCCGCCGGCGTCAACAACGACGGCCGCGACGACACCGACCGCGACTGAGCCCCTGGCGCTGCGGTCAGCCGCGCAGGCGGGGGTGGCGCGGCTCGGCCTCGGGCACGCCCTCCTGCGACAGCAGGATCGCCACCGGCCGCAGCCAGGGGATCTGCGCGCAGACGATCATCACCGCCACCATGATCGGCACCGCAAGGAAGGTGCCCGAAATGCCCCAGACCGCGCCCCAGAACGCCAGCGACAGGATGATCCCGAACGAGGACAGCCGCAGCGTCTGGCCCAGAAGCATCGGGTCGAAGACATTGCCGATGATGAAATGCACCGCCGTGGTGATGCTGCCGATCACCAGCGTCGTGGTCGGATCGCCGGTCTGGGCCAGCACGATGGCGACGGTGATGACCGTGGCGATGATCGAGCCCAGCGTCGGGATGAAATTCAGGATGAAGGTCAGCATGGCGACCGCGCCCGCCAGCTCCAGCCCGAAAAAGCGGAACGTGAGCCAGATCAGCGCCGCCGTGACCGCGCTGATCGCGGCCTTGACCACCAGATAGCGGTTCACCCGCCGCATGATCTTGTACACCGTCGCCAGCACCTGCCGGGCGCGGTCGGGATCGCCGGTCAGCCGCTCGATCTTGATCGGGAACCAGATCCGCTCGCTGAACATGAAGCCGACGAAGGTCAGGATCAGCACCGAGGCCGAGACCAGGTTCGAGGCCTGCCCGGCGGCCGAGCGCATCCAGCCCGCGAAATCGACGCTGCCAAGGAAGGTGTTGATCGCCTCCTGCACGTTCGGGCCCCAGCGCTGGCTCAGCCGCTCCAGCGCGGCCTGGGCGCGGTCGGCATAGTTCAGCGCGGTGGACAGCACCTCGTTGACCTGCGCCACCACCGTGGTCGCGGTCCAGAGCAGCCCGATGGCGATGGCGATCAGCGCCAGCGTGGTCGCCAGCCAGTTCGGCACCTTCAGCCGGGCAAAGGCGGAAATCGCGTCCGAGGTCAGCGAAAAGAGGATGATCGCGAAGACCAGGCAGATCAGGATGAACCGCGCCTGCACCAGCAGCGCCAGCACCAGGCCAAAGGCGATGACGCCCAGAAAGCCGGTCTGCAACCGTTCCGCCAGTTGCGAGTCGCTTGGCCTCAATCCCGTCCCCGTTGCTGAGGACCGGGGCAGGGCGCCCCGGTTTTGCCTATGCCTCTTCGGCCTCGTCATCCTCGCCATTCTCGGCGATGCGGGCAACAGAAACCACGGTTTCATCGGTGCCCGTATTGAAGACGCGCACGCCGCCGGCAGAGCGCGAGCGGAAGCTGATGCCTTCGACCGGCACCCGGATCGACTGCCCGGTCGAGGTCGCCAGCATGATCTGGTCGTCGCGTTCGACCGGGAAGCTGGCGACCAGCGGGCCGCCGCGCATCGCCTTGTCCATGGCGGTCACGCCCTGGCCGCCGCGGCCGCGTAGCGGATAGTCGAAGCTGGAGCTGATCTTGCCCGCGCCCTTGGCGGTGATGGTCAGGATCAGGTCCTCGGCCGCCGACATCTCGGCATAGCGTTCCTGGGTGATGTTGCCCTCGGCCACGGCATCCTCGTCCTCGTCGGCCTCGGCGCCGTCGTCCAGCGCGCCCTCGACGGCGCGGCGCATCTTCAGATAGGCGGCGCGCTCGGCCGGATCGGCCTCGAAATGCCGGATGACGGACATGCTGACCACGCGGTCGCCCTTGTTGACCAGCCGGATGCCGCGTACGCCGGTGGAATCGCGGCCCTTGAAGACGCGCACATCGGTGGTCTGGAAGCGGATTGCCCGGCCCGAGGCGGTGACCAGCATCACGTCGTCATTCTCGGTCGCCAGCCGGACGCCGATCAGCTCGACGCCTTCGGGCAGCTTCATGGCGATCTTGCCGTTGCGCATGATATTGGTGAAATCCGACAGCGCGTTGCGGCGGATGTCGCCGTCCGAGGTGGCAAAGACCACCTGGTAATCGTCCCAATCCGCCTCGGGCGCGTCCATCGGCAAGAGCGCGGCGATGGAAACCCCGGCCTGGATCGGCAGGATGTTGACGATCGCCTTGCCCTTCGAGGTGCGGCCCGCCAGCGGCAGGCGCCAGGTCTTCAGCCGATAGACCATGCCGTCGGTGGTGAAGAACAGCAATTCGGTATGGGTATTGGCGACGAACAGCGTGGTGACCAGGTCGTCCTCCTTGGTCGCCATGCTGGACAGGCCCTTGCCGCCGCGACGCTGGCTGCGGAATTCGGCCAGGGCGGTGCGCTTGATATAGCCGCCCGAGGTGATGGTGACGACCATGTCCTCGCGCTCGATCAGGTCCTCGTCGTCCATGTCGCCAGCCCAGTCGACGATCTCGGTCCGGCGCGGCACGGCGAAAAGCCCCTTCACCTCGGCCAGCTCGCCCGAGATGATGGCCATGATCCGCTCGCGCGAGGCCAGGATGGCGAGATAGTCGCGAATGGAATCGGCCAGCGATTTCAGCTCGTCGGTGACTTCCTGCACGCCCAGCTGGGTCAGGCGCTGCAGGCGCAGCTCCAGGATGGCGCGGGCCTGGGTCTCGGAGAGGTTGTAGGTGCCGTCCTCGTTCACCGGATGCAGCGGATCGTCGATCAGCCGCAGGTATTCGACGATCTCATGCGCCGGCCAGCGCCGCTCCATCAGCCGCGCCCGCGCCTCGGCGGCATCGGCCGAGCTGCGGATCGTCGCCACCACCTCATCGACGTTCGAGACCGCGACGGCCAGACCGCAGAGCACATGCGCGCGCTCGCGCGCCTTGCGCAGCTCGTAAGCGGTGCGGCGGGCGACCACCTCCTCACGGAAGCTGATGAAATGGGTCAGGAAGTCGCGCAGGGTCAGCTGCTCGGGCCGGCCGCCGTTCAGCGCCAGCATGTTGCAGCCAAAGCTGGTCTGCATGGGCGTAAAGCGGAACAGCTGGTTCAGCACCACCTCGGCGGTGGCGTCGCGCTTCAGCTCGACCACCACGCGCACGCCGATGCGGTCGGATTCGTCCTGCACATGGGCGATGCCCTCGATGCGCTTTTCCTTGGCCAGTTCGGCGATCTTCTCGATCAGCGTGGCCTTGTTGACCTGATAGGGGATCTCGTCCAGCACGATCAGCTGGCGGCCGTTGCGGCCTTCCTCGATCCGGGTCTTGGCGCGCATGACGACGCTGCCGCGGCCCTCCAGATAGGCCTTGCGGATGCCCGAGCGGCCCAGGATCACGCCGCCGGTCGGGAAGTCCGGTCCGGGGATGATCTCCATCAGCCGCTCGGTCGGCAGGTCCGGGTTCTCGATCAGTGCCAGCGTGGCGTCCACGACCTCGCCCAGGTTGTGCGGCGGGATGTTCGTGGCCATGCCGACGGCGATGCCGCCGGCGCCGTTGACCAGCATGTTCGGGAAACGTGCCGGCAGGACGGTCGGCTCGCGGTCCTTGCCGTCGTAATTGTCCTGGAAATCGACGGTGTCCTTGTCGATGTCCATCATCAGATAGGCGGCGGGCTTGTCCATCCGCACCTCGGTATAGCGCATGGCCGCCGGGCTGTCGCCGTCCATGGAGCCGAAGTTGCCCTGGCCGTCCAAGAGCGGCAGCGACATCGAGAAGGGCTGCGCCATCCGCACCAGCGCGTCATAGATCGAGGCGTCGCCATGCGGGTGATACTTCCCCATGGTGTCGCCGACCGGACGGGCCGACTTGCGATAGGGCTTGTCATGGGTGTTGCCGGTCTCGTGCATGGCGAAAAGCACGCGCCGGTGCACCGGCTTCAGCCCGTCGCGCAGGTCCGGGATCGCCCGGCTGACGATGACCGACATGGCATAGTCCAGATAGGACGAGCGCATCTCGCGCGAGATGTCGATCACCGGCCCGTCGTGATGCATCACCGCGCGTTCGGCCGTGCCGTTCTCGGGGGAATCGTCGTCGTTTTCGGGGGTATCAGCCACGGGGTTCGCCTCAACATCTTGTTGGGTGACGGTCTATCCCATACCAGCAGCCGGTGCAATCTTTAGCGGCCCTCAGGCGGTGCCGGGAACGCGGTTGCGGCCCCGGACCGAGGCCAGCCACAGCCCCGAGAGCGCCGCCGAGCAGATCGCGTTCCAGCCCGCCATCGAGATGCCGAACAGGCTCCAGGCCACCTGGTCGCAGCGCACCAGCGGCGCCGCCTCGATGGCGGCCATCAGGTCCTGCGTCGACAGCTGCGCCAGGCCCGAAACCCCGCCCGCGCAATGCTGCGGCCCGGCCCAGAGTTTCAGCTCCACCCCGGCGTGATAGATCGCGAAGCCGGTGGCGCAAAGTGCCGCCAGCAGACCCAGGACCGCGAGCCAGCGCCGCCAGCCCAGAAACCAGATCGACCCGCCGATGATCGCGGCGGCAAGATGCGGCCAGCGTTGCAGGATGCAAAGCTCGCAGGGCGCATAGCCCATAGCCTGGAAGGTCAGCGCCGCCGCCAGCAGCGCGGCCGATCCGGCGCCGGCCAGGGCGGCCAGCGATTTGCTTGGAAATCCGTTCATGAGCCTTGGGTTAGGCCGGCGGCGCGCGCTCGGCAAGTGCCAAATGCGTGAGCGTCAATGCGGCTTCCAGCGGATCACCCGCCAGACATAGACCGCCACGACCGTGACCACGACCAGCTTCGACAGCGGGTCGATCCAGTCGGCGACCAGCGCATAATTTTCATGCAGCATCAGCCCCGCGAAGGTCAAAACCCCGGTCCAGAGCGCGCTGCCCGCCGTGGTATAGGCCAGGAACTTCCACAGCGGCATGCGCGCCAGCCCGGCCGGGACCGAGATCAGCGTGCGGATCGCCGGGATCATGCGGCCGAAGAACACCGCCATGGCGCCGTGGCGCTGGAACCAGTCATGCGCCGCCTCGATGTCGCCGGGCGACAGGGTCAGGAGCCGGCCGTGGCGGGCGGCGAAGCGCTTCAGCCGCTCCTCGCCGAACCACAGCCCGACGCAATACCACATCAGCGTGCCCAGGACCGAGCCGAGCGTGCCGACCAGGATGGTCAGCGTCAGCGACAGCTTGCCGGCGCCGGCCAGGAAACCGGCCAGCGGCATGATGACCTCGGAGGGGATGGGCGGAAAGACGTTCTCGGCCACCATCAGCGCCCAGACGCCCAGATAGCCCCAGCTGTCGATCGTCGAAACCACCCAGTCGAACATGCCCGCCCCCTTCGTTTGCGCCCCGTGCTGCGGGGCGGGGCCGGAACTGTCAAGGGGGCGGGGGCGGAACTGTCAAAGGGGCGGCGGAACTGTCGGGCCCGCGTCGGTGTTGCGCCGGGCAGGGCTTTGGATAAAGCTGGCATGACGGCGATTTGACCGGCGCGCGCCGCCGGCGGGAGGGGTGCGATGGAATGGCGGGGCAGACGCGGCAGCCGCAATGTCGAGGACCGGCGCGGCATGGGCCGGGCGGGCGCGGGGGGCGTCGGCATCGTCGGCATGCTGGCGATCCTGGCGGTGGGCTATTTCTTCGGCATCGACATCTCGCCCATCGTCGGCGGGCTCGAGCAGGGCAGCCCGTCCGGCGAGCCGCGCGAGCTGACCGCCGAGGAGAAGGAATCGGGCCAGTTCGTCAGCGTGGTGCTGGCCGATACCGAGGAGGTCTGGGCCCGCGTCCTGCCCGAACAGGCCGGCGAGCAATATGCCGACCCGGGGCTGGTGATGTTCTCGGGCATCGACAGCTCGGCCTGCGGCACGGCGCAATCGGCCATGGGGCCGTTCTATTGCCCGAATGACCGCAAGATCTATCTCGACACCGATTTCTTCCGCACCATGAGCCAGAAGATGGGCGCGGGCGGCGACTTCGCCTATGCCTATGTCATCGCGCATGAGGTCGGCCACCATGTCCAGAACCAGCTCGGCATCCTGAGCCAGACCATGCAGGCCCGCCAGCAGTCGAACCAGGCCACGGCGAACCGGATCTCGGTCCTGACCGAATTGCAGGCGGATTGCTTCGCCGGGGTCTGGGCCAGCCACGCCAGCCAGCAGTTCAACAGCATCGACGAGGGCGACATCGACGAGGCGATCAATGCCGCCGCCGCCGTGGGCGATGACACGCTGATGGAAAAGGCCGGCCGCGCGCCGATGCCCGATGCCTTTACCCATGGCTCGGCCGCGCAGCGGCAGGACTGGTTCAAGCGCGGCTTCAGCTCGGGCCAGATGGGGCAATGCGACACGTTCAAGGCGGCCGGGATCTAGGCCGGCGGGCCCGCGCGCATGGCGCCGTTGCCGGGGTATTTGGGAAACGGTGAAAGGCGCGGCCATGCCGCGGGCGGCGCGGTCGCGGGGGTATTTCCGGAGCAAAGAAGCCGGGTGCTCAGGGCCGGATGCGGGGCATGCCGCGCGGCCGGTCCAGGGTGGCCCAGTCGGGCCAGAGGCCGAAATGTTCCAGGCCCAGCAGCACCAAGCCCAGCGCGACGATGGCCAGCACCAGCTTGACCATGCGCGCGCTGGGCGGGTTGCGCGCCCAGCGCGATGCCCGGATCAGCCAGAGGAGGTTGTTCATGCGCCCCTTCCTTTGCTAGGGATCGCCGAAACGGAAAACCGCCCGGGACCACGTCTTGCCTCAGCACAGCGACAGCCGCATCCTGCCCTATACCGCCGACCAGATGTATGCGCTGGTGGCCGATATCGAAAGATACCCCGAGTTCCTGCCCTGGAATTCCGCCGCCCGCATCCGTGCCCGCCGCCCGGGCGAGGGCGGCAGCGAGGTGATCGAGGCCGATCTGGTCATCAGCTTCAAGGTGTTCCGCGAGCGTTTCGGCAGCCGCGTGACGCTGTGGCCGGCCGGCAGGCGCATCGATACCGAATATCTGGACGGGCCGTTCAGATATCTGCGCAGCGGCTGGAGTTTCGCCGACCTGCCGGAAGGCGGCTGCAAGGTCGAATTCTTCGTCGATTTCGAATTCCGCAACGCCATTCTCGGCAAGGTCATCGGCGTGGTCTTCGGCGAGGCGATGAGCCGCATCGTCCGCGCCTTCGAGGACCGCGCCCGCGCGCTTTACGGCGCCTGACGCGCCCGTTCCCAGATCGCGTATTCCGGCGCCAGGGCGGCGCGCAGCCGCGCCTCGGTCTCGACATCGAGATCGGTCGCGGCTTCGGGCGAGACATTGACGCGGGGCAGGGTGATCGCCCGGCCCAGGCGCGCGGCCAGGAAATCCACCAGCGCCGGCATCGCCTCGTAGCGGAAGATGTGGTCGACGGCGATGCGGTCGTCGTTGTCGATCAGGAAGTCCGATTGCCGGCCCAGCCTGGCATGGCTGGGACGCTCGCCGGGTTGCAGGTAATCCCCGACGAAGCGGGAAAAGGACAGGTGCGCGGTGCTGTTCGGCTGGCCGATCAGCGCGTCGCGGGCGCGAAAGCGATACCAGCTGCCCAGCCAGTCCAGCGGCTCGCGGATCACCGCCACGGTTTCGAAACGCGGCGCGCCCAGCGGATGCAGCAGCGGGCGGATCTTGTTGATATATTGCCGCAGGTTCAGGTGCTTGATCTCGGCCCGGCCGCGAAAGGCGATCTCGGCGCGCTCGGACAGCGCCTGTTCCAGCGCCGTGGTGCCGGTCTTGGGCACCGACAGGAGCACGATCCGGGGCTTGACGAAGATCAGCATGGACAACTCACGGTCGAAAGCATCCGTGCGGATTAGCGGCCGTGACGGGGGCTGGCAAGCGGGTTGCGGGCGGGCCGGCAGATCCCGGCCCACCCGCCCTGGTTCAGATGACGCCGAAGGCGCGCATCGGCTCGGCCACGCGGATGAAGCCGGCGATATTGGCGCCGATCACATAGTCGCCGGGCGCGCCGAATTCCTCGGCCGTCTCGTAGCAGCTGTCGTGGATGTCGCGCATGATGGTGGCGAGCCGCGCCTCGGTCTGCTCGAAGCTCCAGCGGTCGCGCGAGGCGTTCTGCTGCATCTCCAGCGCCGAAGTGGCGACGCCGCCGGCATTCGCCGCCTTGCCGGGGCCGAACTTGACGCCGGCCTGCTGGAAGGTGCGGATCGCCTCGGGCGTCGAGGGCATGTTGGCGCCTTCGCCGACCGCCTGCACGCCGTTCTTGACCAGTTTCGCGGCGTCCTTGCCGGTCAGCTCGTTCTGCGTGGCCGAGGGCATGGCGACCTGGCAGGGCACGTCCCAGATCGAGCCCTCGCCGGACTTGACGAAATAGCCCTGGCCCTTCAGCCGGACGTATTCGCCGATGCGGCCGCGGCGGACCTCCTTGATCTCCTTGATCAGGTCGAGGTCGAGGCCGTTCTCGTCGACGATATAGCCCGAGCTGTCCGAGCAGGCGACGACCTTGCCGCCATAGGACTGCACCTTCTCGATGGTGTAGATCGCCACGTTGCCCGAGCCCGAGACGACGGTGGTCTTGCCGTCGAAATCCTCGCCGCCGGTCTGCAGCATGGCGCGGGTGAAATAGGTGTTGCCATAGCCGGTGGCCTCGGTCCGGGCCAGCGAGCCGCCATAGAACAGGCCCTTGCCGGTCAGCACGCCCGCCTCGTAGCGGTTGGTCAGGCGCTTGTATTGCCCGAACATATAGCCGATCTCGCGCCCGCCGACGCCGATGTCGCCCGCCGGCACGTCGGTATATTCGCCGAGGTGGCGGTAGAGCTCGGTCATGAAGCTCTGGCAGAAGCGCATCACCTCGCCATCCGAGCGGCCCTTGGGATCGAAGTCCGAGCCGCCCTTGCCGCCGCCGATGGGCAGGCCGGTCAGCGCGTTCTTGAAGATCTGCTCGAAGCCCAGGAACTTGATGATGCCGACATTGACCGAAGGATGGAAGCGCAGCCCGCCCTTGTAGGGCCCCATGGCCGAGGAGAACTGCACCCGGAAGCCGCGGTTGATCTGCACCTGGCCCTTGTCGTCGGTCCACGGCACGCGGAAGATGATCTGCCGCTCGGGCTCGCACAGGCGCTCGATCAGCGCGTCTTCCAGGTAGTCGGGGCGCTTGGCCACGACGCGGCCCAGGCTTTCCAGCACCTCGCGCACCGCCTGGTGGAACTCGGGCTCGCCGGCGTTGCGGCGGACGACCTGTTCATAGATGGGCGCAAGTTTGTCATCGATCTGCGGCATGGCGCGCAATCCTTCCCTCAAGAGACGGAATCGCGCATAGCCCAAGGTTTCAGCAATTTGAATGGGCAAGTGACAGTTTTCGGGCAATCCGCCGAATTTTCTGCCGGATTGCCGGGCAGGTGACGGGCCGCCCGGCCGCGACGGAGCCTTCACGGGATCCTTTGCCTGCCGGCGCTATTCCCAGCAGACATAGACCGCCCCGCCGACCGCGACGACCGAGACGGCCGCGGCGGTAACGGTCGCGGGCGCGGTCAGGCCGGCCAGGACCGAGGTGCTGATCGTGCCCAGCGTGCCGGCAAAATAGCCGGACGAGCCGGTCACAAGAGGTTAAAAGGGGGCATTTCACCGATTTTCGACGCGCACGAGAACACGGCCGATGAAGCATCCCGCTTCACCGGCCGTCGATCTGCTCTTTTGTCTGTCCGGCTTCAGCGCCGGCCGGCTTCCAGCGCGTCCTCGAAGGTGCGCAGCCCGGTGACGGGGGCCTGCACCAGCACCGCCATATTGCCGGGCTTGTGCTCGTTGCGCAGCATCTTGACATGCGCCGCCGGGATTTCCGCCCAAGGGAAGACCTCGGACATGCAGGGGTCGATGCGGCGTTCCAGCATCAGCTTGTTCGCGGCCGAAGCCTGCTTCAGATGCGCGAAATGCGAGCCCTGCAGGCGCTTCTGGTGCATCCACATATAGCGCACGTCGAAGGTGCAGTTGAATCCGCTGGTGCCGGCGCAGATCACCACCATGCCGCCCTTCTTGCAGACCAGGGTCGAGACCGGGAAGGTCGCCTCGCCCGGGTGCTCGAAGACGATGTCGACATTGTTGCCCTTGCCGGTGATGTCCCAGATCGCCTTGCCGAACTTGCGCGCCTCGGCGAACCACTCCTTGTATTCGGGGGTGTTCACCGTGGGCAGCTGGCCCCAGCACTTGAAGTCCTTGCGGTTGATGACGCCCTTGGCGCCCAGCGACATGACGAATTCGCGCTTGTCCTCGTCCGAGATCACGCCGATGGCATTGGCGCCGGCCGCATTGATGAGCTGGATCGCAAAGCTGCCGAGTCCGCCCGAGGCGCCCCAGACCAGCACGTTCATGCCCGGCTTCAGCTCATGCGGCTCGTGCCCGAAGAGCATGCGATAGGCGGTGGCCAGCGTCAGCGTGTAGCAGGCCGATTCCTCCCAGGTCAGGTGCTGCGGGCGGCGCATCAGCTGCTGGGCCTGGACGCGGGTGAACTGGGCGAACGACCCGTCCGGCGTCTCATAGCCCCAGATGCGCTGGCTGGGCGAATACATCGGGTCGCCGCCGTTGCATTCCTCGTCGTTGCCGTCGTCCTGGTTGCAATGGATGACGACCTCGTCGCCGACCTTCCAGTTCTTGACCTTGTCGCCCACCGCCCAGACGATGCCCGAGGCGTCGGAACCCGCGATGTGATAGGGCGCGCCATGGCCGTCGAAGGGGCTGATCGGCACGCCGAGCCCGGCCCAGATGCCGTTGTAGTTCACGCCCGCCGCCATCACCAGGACCAGCACCTCGTTGCTGTCGATCGGCGGCGTCTCGACCACCTCGACCTGCATGGCCTTGTCGGGCTCGCCATGCCGTTCGCGCCGGATCGCCCAGGCATACATCTGCTTGGGGACGTAGCCCAGGGGCGGCATCTCGCCGATCTCGTAGAGGTCCTTTTCCGGCGCATCATAGGGCGCGATCGGGGTCGGTTGGTCCAGGGCCATCTTGCTTTCCTCTTGCTGCGCGTTCCTCGTGCCGCGGCGCAGAATCGACGCGGGGTGCAGGGCCTGTTTTACGAATGGCCGCGCAATATTGCAACATCGCAGATGCGGAATTTGTAATATTCTGTCGTTTTCGCCAAGGTCACGCCGCGATGCGGCAGCAAAACCCGGCGCTTGCCGCTCAGGCCGCCAGATGCCGCGCCAGGAAATCCGCCAGCGGCCGCAGCGCCGCGTCCCGGCCGAAGGCGGCGGTGCCATGGCCTTCATGCGCCAGCAGGGCGAAATCGATCTCGGCCTGCGGGTCGGCGGCCTGCCAGGCCCGGCGCAGCCGCTCGGCCTGGCCGGCCGAGACGATGCTGTCCCCTGCGCCGTGACGGATCATCAGCGGCGGCAGGCGCAGACCGGGCGGCATGGCGCCCAGCCGGCCGACCGGCGACAGCGCGGTGGCCTCGGCCCGTCGCTCGCCGACCGGATAGCCGACCAGCAGCGATTCGACGCTGCGGGGCGAATCGGCGGGCGCGCGCCGCACCTTGCGGCCCAGGCGGGCCATGTCGGCATCCATGCTGCCGAAATCCATCGGGCCATAGAAATCCACCACCGCGCGCGGCGCCCGCCCGGCCTCGGCCAGCGTCAGCGCCGCCGAGACCGCCAAGAACGCCCCGGCGCTGCGCCCGCCCAGCGCCATCCGGTCCGGGATCAGCCCCAGTTCCGAAGCGCGCCGGCGCAGGAAATCCAGCGCCGCCAGCACGTCCTGTTCCTGCGCCGGCCACAGCGCCTGGTTCGACAGGCGATAATTCATCCGCACCACGGCGATGCCCCGCGCCAGCACCTGCGCCGGGACCGGCAGGCTGCGCTTGTCGCCGGCCAGGAAACCGCCGCCGTGCAGGTCCAGAAGCCAGGGAAACGGCCCGCCGCCTTCGGGCAGATGCACGTCCAGCCGGTTGCGCGGCGAGGCTTGGGAATAGGCCAGATCGACCAGCCCCGGCCGGGCCAGCGCCTGCCCTGCCACCAGCCCGGCCAGCAGCGCCAGCGCTGCCCGGCGCGTCATCGGCATCCGTCTTGCCCCTCGTTCATCTGCATGGCCGACACCTTAGGGGCCAGACGCATCGATCGTCAAAGCCGGAACATGACGCTTGCCCCGATGAGGGCCTTGCCGTGGATCGAACCGTTCGAACAAGCCGGGAAATGGGCACCGAATGCCCGGAATGGGCCCTGATCGCCCGCCGATTCATCACCGGCGCAGTTGCCGCGCAGCATGGATCTCTCTGCAATGCGGCGAATTGACGGCGCAGGATTGTTACGCTATCGCTTGTCGCGTCGTAATAATCTTGCGAGGAAATCCCGTGGCCGAGAAAGACAAACCCTGGCTCTTCCGCACCTATGCGGGCCACTCGACCGCCGAGAAATCGAACGCGCTCTATCGCTCGAACCTCGCCAAGGGCCAGACCGGGCTCTCGGTAGCCTTCGACCTGCCGACCCAGACCGGCTACGACAGCGACCATGTCCTGGCGCGGGGCGAGGTCGGCAAGGTCGGCGTGCCGGTCTGCCATCTGGGCGACATGCGGGCGCTGTTCGACCAGATCCCGCTCGAGCAGATGAACACCTCGATGACGATCAACGCGACGGCGCCCTGGCTTCTGTCGCTCTATATCGCGGTGGCCGAGGAGCAGGGCGCGGATGTGGCGAAGCTGCAAGGCACGGTGCAGAACGACATCATCAAGGAATACCTGTCGCGCGGCACCTATATCTGCCCGCCGAAACCCTCGCTGAAGATGATCACCGACGTCGCGGCCTATACGGCACGGAACCTGCCGAAATGGAACCCGATGAACGTCTGTTCCTATCACCTGCAAGAGGCCGGCGCGACGCCGGAACAGGAGCTGGCCTATGCGCTGGCGACCGGCATCGCGGTGCTCGACGACCTCCGGGGCAAGGTCGAGGCCCAGGATTTCCCGGCCATGGTCGGGCGCATCAGCTTTTTCGTGAACGCCGGCATCCGCTTCGTGACCGAACTGTGCAAGATGCGCGCCTTCACCGAGCTCTGGGACGAGATCTGCCGCGACCGCTACGGCATCGAGGACGAGAAATACCGCCGCTTCCGCTATGGCGTGCAGGTGAACTCGCTGGGCCTGACCGAGCAGCAGCCGGAAAACAACGTCTATCGCATTCTCCTGGAGATGCTGGCCGTCACGCTGTCGAAGAACGCCCGCGCCCGCGCCGTGCAGCTGCCGGCCTGGAACGAGGCGCTGGGCCTGCCGCGGCCCTGGGACCAGCAATGGTCGCTGCGGATGCAGCAGATCGTCGCCTATGAGACCGACCTGCTGGAATATGGCGACCTGTTCGACGGCAACCCGGCCATCGCCGCCAAGGTCGAGGAGCTGAAGGCCGGCGCGCGGTCCGAGCTTGCGACGCTGGACGAGATGGGCGGCGCCATCGCCGCCATCGAATACATGAAGTCGCGGCTGGTCGAATCGAACGCCGCGCGGCTGAACCGCATCGAGGCGAACGAGACCGTGGTCGTGGGCGTCAACCGCTGGCAGCAGGGCGAGCCCTCGCCGCTGACGGCGGGCGACGGCGGCATCATGGTCGTCGATCCGGCGGTCGAGCAGGACCAGATTGCCCGGCTGGACGCCTGGCGGCAGGCACGCGACGAAGCGGCCGTCGAGGCCGCTCTCGTCGCGCTGCGCGATGCCGCGCAGAGGGGCCAGAACGTGATGCCGTTTTCCATCGCCGCCGCCAGGGCCGGTGCCACCACCGGCGAATGGGCCCAGGTCATGCGCGAGGTCCACGGCGAATACCGCGGGCCCACGGGCGTGTCGCAATCGCCCTCGAACCGCACCGAGGGGCTGGAACCGATCCGCGAGGCGGTGGATGCGGTCAGCCAGCGCCTGGGCCGCCGGCTGAAATTCCTGGTCGGCAAGCCCGGCCTCGACGGCCATTCGAACGGCGCCGAGCAGATCGCCTTCCGCGCCCGCGACTGCGGCATGGACATCACCTATGAGGGCATCCGCCTGACGCCCGAGCAGATCGTCGCCCGCGCGGCCGAGGAGGACGCCCATATCGTCGGCCTCTCGATCCTGTCGGGCAGCCACCTGCCGCTGATCGAGGATCTGCTGGCACGCATGCGCGCGGCGGGGCTGGTGCATGTGCCGGTGGTCGTCGGCGGCATCATCCCCGATGACGACGCGGCGCGGCTGCGGCGGATGGGCGTGGCCCGCGTCTATACGCCCAAGGATTTCGAGCTCAACCGCATCATGATGGACATCGTGGCCCTGGTCGAGCCCGAGGAGGCCGCCGCCTGAGCCGGTTGCACGCTCGCATGGGTATTTGAGGAACGAAGAAGACGGGGCGCCGCGCCTCTGTCTTCTCTGTTTCATAAATACCCACGTCGCGACAGCGCCGCTTGGGCCGGCGTGCCGGGATCAGGCCCGGCCCAGCATGTAGAATTCGTCGTTCGGGCGAATGTCGCCGGCATTGACCAGCCGGTTCGACATGCCGAAGAAGGCGGCGATGGCGCCGATGTCCCAGATCTCGTCCTGGTCGAAGCCGGCCTCGCGCAGCGCGGCATGGTCGCCCGCCTCGATGTCCTGCGCCCGCAGCGCCACCTTCTCGGCATAGGCCAGCATGGCGCGTTCGCGGGCCGAGAGATCGGCCTTGCGCCAGTTCACCGCCACCTGGTCGGCGATCAGCGCGTTCTTCGCCCGGATGCGCAGGATCGCGCCATGCGCCACCACGCAATACTGGCACTGGTTCAGCCCCGAGGTCGCGACCACGATCAGTTCACGCTCGGCCTTGCTGAGACCGGTCTCGCGCTCCATCAGCGCGTCGTGATAGGCGAAGAAGGCGCGGAATTCCTCCGGCCGATGCGCCAGCGCCAGGAAGACGTTCGGCACGAAGCCGGATTTCTCGGCCACCTTGCGGATGCGGGCGGCGATGTCCTCGGGCATCTCGTCAAGCGAGGGCACCGGGAAGCGGCTGATCGGATGGGTCATGGCTGTCTCCTCTGCCGGCCAAGCTTTGGCCATTGCCGCGCCGGGGTCAATCCGGGGGCTGCGGTTGACTTGGCGCGGATTTCGGCCTATTCAGCCCGCAATTCCCGGAAGGTCTGGCCTTCCGGTCCCCGCTTGCCGGGGATCGCCCCCCGTCAGCGCGTCGCGCCCACGGGGGCGTCACTGTTTATTCGCGCCCCTTGCGGGCAACGGCAACCATTGGAGGGCCGCCGATGTTTGAAAACCTGTCCGACCGCCTTGGCGGCGTCTTCGACCGGCTGACCAAGCAGGGCGCCCTGACCGAGGATGACGTCACCGCCGCCATGCGCGAGGTGCGCGTCGCGCTGCTGGAGGCCGACGTCTCGCTGCCCGTCGCGCGCAGCTTCGTGAAATCCGTCACCGCCAAGGCCACCGGCAGCGCCGTCACCAAGTCGATCACCCCCGGCCAGCAGGTGGTGAAGATCGTCCATGACGAGCTCATCAAGGTCCTGCAGGGCGAAGGCCAGCCCGACGCGCTGCGCATCGACAACCCGCCGGCGCCGATCCTGATGGTCGGGTTGCAGGGCTCGGGCAAGACCACCACCACGGCGAAACTCGCCAAACGGTTGAAGGACCGCGAGAAGAAGCGCGTGCTAATGGCCTCGCTGGATACCAACCGCCCGGCCGCCATGGAGCAGCTGGCGATCCTGGGCCAGCAGATCGGCGTCGACACCCTGCCCATCGTGCCGGGCGAGAATGCCGTGCAGATCGCGAAACGCGCCCGGCAGCAGGCCAGTTTCGGCGGCTATGACGTCTATATGCTCGACACCGCCGGCCGGCTGCATATCGACGAAGTGCTGATGGACGAGGTGCAGGCGGTCCGCGACGTGGCGAACCCGCGCGAGACGCTGCTGGTCGTCGACGGCCTGACCGGGCAGGACGCGGTGAACGTCGCGGCCGAATTCGACGGCAAGGTCGGCATCTCGGGCGTGGTGCTGACCCGGATGGACGGCGACGGCCGCGGTGGTGCTGCGCTGTCGATGCGCGCCGTGACCGGCAAGCCGATCCGCTTCGTCGGCCTGGGCGAAAAGATGGACGCGCTGGAGGCCTTCGACGCCAGCCGCGTCGCCGGCCGCATCCTCGGCATGGGCGACATCGTCGCCCTGGTCGAAAAGGCGCAGGAAGTGCTGGAGGTCGAGCAGGCCGAGCGCATGATGAAGCGCTTCCAGAAGGGTCTGTTCAACATGAACGACCTGAAGAGCCAGCTCGAGCAGATGATGAAGATGGGGGGCATGCAGTCCATCATGGGCATGATGCCCGGCATGGGCAAGATGGCCAAGCAGGCCGAGGCCGCCGGCTTCGACGACAAGGCGATCAAGCGCCAGATCGCGCTGATCAACTCGATGACGAAAAAGGAACGCGCCAACCCGGACCTGCTGCAGGCCAGCCGCAAGAAGCGCATCGCCGCCGGTGCCGGGATGGAGGTGTCCGAGCTGAACAAGCTGCTGAAGATGCAGAAGCAGATGGCCGACACGATGAAGAAGCTCGGCAAGATGGGCAAGGGCGGCATGCTGAAACAGGCCATGCGCGCCATGACCGGCAAGGGCGGCGGGCTGCCCGACATGGGTGATGTCGATCCGGCCAAGATGGCCGAGGCGACGAAGATGTTGCAGGATCCCAAGGGGCTGGGCGGCGATCTTGGCAAGCTGAACCTGCCCGGCGGGCTTTCCGGGCTGTTCGGGAAGAAGTGATGGCAACCGCGCGCGCCAAGGCTTTCGCCGCAAGGCCGGGGAGGGCGGTGTCGTCCCGTTCCGCTCGGGCCTGGCGCCTGGCGGCCGCCTGGCCGGGGTATTTGAAAAACAGAGAAAGCCGGGCCTGGCCTCGGTGCTTCTCTGTTTTTCAAATACCCCGCCACGGCCTGCAACCAGGGCCCGCCCTCGGCCGGCATGGCGCAATGAGCGACGCGCGCTGCATCCGCGGTGCACGCCCGGTGTACGGGCGGTGTACAGCCGCCCTGAACGAAATCAATGTCTTGGAGATTTCCGCGTGACCAATGACGCCGCCCGCGCCGCCGCTCTCCTGAAAGAGCATCGCGCCAGCATCGACCGTCTGGACGCGATCCTAGTCTATACGCTGGCCGAACGCTTCAAGCACACCCAGAACGTCGGCCGCCTCAAGGCCGAACACGACCTTCCTCCGTCCGATCCCGCCCGCGAGGCGAGCCAGATCGAGCGGCTGGAACGCCTCGCGCGCGAGGCCGATCTCGACCCGGAATTCGCGCGCAAATTCCTGAACTTCGTGATCGCCGAAGTGATCCGGCATCACGAGACCTTCCAATCCTGACGCCGGGCTCGCCCGCGTCAACCCCGCCATTTCAAAGGAGAAAACCAATGGCAATGAAGATCCGTCTGGCCCGTGGTGGCTCGAAGAAACGTCCGCACTACGCCATCGTCGCGACCGATTCGCGCATGCCGCGTGACGGCCGCTTCATCGAGAAGCTGGGCACCTACAACCCGCTGCTGGCCAAGGACTCGGAAGACCGCGTCAAGCTGGACCTCGAGCGCGTGCAATACTGGCTCGCCCAGGGCGCCCAGCCGACCGACCGCGTGGCGCGTTTCCTGGAAGCCACTGGCGCGAAAGAGAAAACCGAGCGCAAGAACCTGAAGAAAGGCGAGCCGGGCAAGGCCGCGAAAGAGCGTGCCGAGAAGCGCGCCGCCCGCGAAGCCGCCGCCTCGGAAGCCGCTTCGGAATAATCCCATGGCCGAGCGGATCTGTGTCGGCGCGATCGCGGGCGCCTTCGGCGTCCGGGGCGAGGTAAGGCTCAAGAGCTTTACCTCGCAACCCGATGATATCGCTGCATATGGTCCGCTCTGGTCCGAGGACGGCAGGCGCAGCTTTTCCATCCGGCTGACCCGGCCGGTGACCGGCGGCCTGGGCGCCCGGCTCTCGGGCGTCGAGACGCGCGAGGATGCCGAGGCGCTGAAGGGCGTGACGCTCTGGGCCGACCGCGAGCGTCTGCCCTCGCTGCCCGACGACGAATTCTATCATACGGATCTGATTGGCCTTTCCGTCTATGACGCCGGCGGCGTGCTGATCGGCAAGGTCCGTGCCATCTATGACCACGGCGCGGGCGACATCCTGGAAATCCATGGCCCCGGCCGCAAGCAGACCCTGCTTTTGCCCTTCACCCGCGCCTTCGTGCCGACGGTGGACCTGGCCGCCGGCCGCATCATCGCCGACCCGCCCGAGGAAACCGAGGAATGAGCGCGGAAGGGATGAAATCCCACGGCCGGCTCTCGATCCGCGAAAGCCGGCAACCCCGCGACCTGCTGGCCGAACCGCAGGTCCGGGGCGCTTGGACCGCGCAGGTGATCACGCTTTTCCCCGAGGCTTTTCCGGGGGTTCTGGGGCTTTCCTTGACCGGTCGGGCGCTGGCCGAAGGGCTGTGGAACCTGCGCACCACCGATCTGCGTCCCTTCGGCATCGGCAAGCACCGCAATGTCGACGACACCCCCGCCGGCGGCGGCGCCGGCATGGTGATCCGCCCCGACGTGATGGACGCCGCCCTGCGCGAGGCCGGACCCGGCCTGCCGGTGATCTATCTTTCTCCGCGCGGCAAGCCCTTCACGCAGGAACGCGCCCGGCAACTGGCGAACGGCCCCGGCATGACCCTGATCTGCGGCCGGTTCGAGGGCGTGGACCAGCGCGTGCTGGACGCCCATGATGTCGAGGAAATCAGCATCGGCGACTATGTCCTGACCGGCGGGGAACTGGCGGCTCAGGTCTTGA
Organism: Paracoccus sp. N5; assembly: GCF_000371965.1. Classification (NCBI taxonomy): domain Bacteria; kingdom Pseudomonadati; phylum Pseudomonadota; class Alphaproteobacteria; order Rhodobacterales; family Paracoccaceae; genus Paracoccus; species Paracoccus sp. N5. The sequence goes on from NZ_AQUO01000001.1 coordinate 2,473,519, forward strand.
TCGACGCGACGGTTCGGCTTATACCGCGCGTGCTGGGGAATCAGGAGTCGCTGGCCGAGGAATCCTTTTCCGATGGCCTGCTTGAGCACCCCCAGTACACGAAGCCCGCCCTTTGGGAAGGCCGCGCGATACCCGAGGTTCTGCTTTCGGGAAATCACGCGGCTATTGCCACATGGCGACGCGACATGGCCGAAAGGCTGACCAAGGAACGCCGCCCCGACCTGTGGCGGGCATATGGGGAAACCCGCATGGACCCGGCAAAGGACCGACAGCTCTCGGGCGCATCAGACCAATCGCGGGATCACCGCGAGCATCAAGAGGAACCAAAGCGATGAACCTGATCGCCCAGTTGGAAGCCGAGCAGATCGCCTCGCTCGGCAAGGAAATCCCGGACTTCAAGGCCGGCGACACCGTCCGCGTCGGCTATAAAGTGACCGAAGGCACCCGCACCCGCGTGCAGATGTACGAAGGCGTCGTGATCTCGCGCAAGGGCGGCGGCATCGGTGCCTCGTTCACCGTGCGCAAGATCTCGTTCGGCGAGGGTGTCGAGCGCGTCTTCCCGCTGTATTCGACCAATATCGACTCGATCACCGTCGTGCGCCGTGGCCGCGTCCGCCGCGCCAAGCTGTACTACCTGCGTGACCGTCGCGGCAAATCCGCCCGTATCGCCGAAGTCAGCAACTACAAGCCCAAAGCCGACGCCAAGGCCTGAGGAGACGCGCCATGAAAGCCGAAATTCACCCCGACTACCACTTCATCACCGTGAAGATGACCGACGGCACCACCTATCAACTGCGTTCGACCTGGGGCAAGGAAGGCGACACCATGTCGCTGGACATCGATCCCAGCGTGCACCCGGCCTGGACCGGCGGTTCGGCCAAGCTGATGGACACCGGCGGCCGCGTGTCGAAGTTCAAGAACAAATACGCCGGCCTGGGCTTCTGAGCTCAACCCGCGCACCGACGGAAAACGCCGCCCCGAGGGGCGGCGTTTTTTCATTGCCGAGGACGGTGGGCGGGTCCCGGCGCCATGCGGCCCGGATCGCGGGCCGGCGGCGGATCAGTAGCCGAGCCCCAGGATAGGCATCCAGCTGGGCGCGCGCGGCGGCCGGTTCAGCGGCTGGCCGGTCATCGGGCCATGGCCGGTGTCGATCATGACGCGGCCGTCACGATATTCCCGCAGCACCGGGCCCTGCACGCTGCGATAGGCCGAAAGCGCGATGGTGGCATAGCTGCGGATCGGGGTCGGGAAAACGGCGCGGATCATTGCAGGGCTCCCTTCTGGTCAAGGCGATGAATGGCAGTGTCCCAAAGCGAGGGGTCGCGGTCGCGCATCAGGTCGCGCGCGGCCTCGAACGGCTCGCAGGTGATCAGCCGCAACGGAATGTCCGAGATCCGATGCGGCCTGCCCGTGCGGCGGTCGATCAGGCTGACCGCATAGCGGGGCAGGGCGGCGGCAGAGGCCGGCAGATGGTTCAGCATGGGCATCCTGGTCTCCTTTCCCCTGGCTGACCTGCCGGGACATCCCGGCCCTTATATAACGACATAGATAGTCGTCTTTTGCAAGATAAAACTCGACCAAGCTTGTCGTGATGAAAGAATGAAGCCGGAACAAATGCTTGCGCCACCGACCGCAGCGGCATCGGCTGCGGGAAAAACGCCACGTTGCCGGTGATTCGGGCCTGCGCGGCGCTTTTCATCGGCTTGGGCGCGGCCTATGGTCCCCGGCGGAACTGGCGCAGGCCCGGGGGGATTCGTGGCGCATATCATCGTGGTCGGGAACGAAAAGGGCGGTTCGGGCAAGTCTACGACCTCGATGCATGTCGCGACCGCGCTGGCGCGGATGGGTCACCGGGTCGGCGCGCTGGACCTGGACGTGCGCCAGCGCAGCTTTGGCCGCTATCTGGAAAACCGCGCCCATTTCACCCGGCGCGAGGGGCTGGACCTGCCGACCCCGATCCTGGGCCACTTGCCGGTCGAGACCGGGCCGGACAGCGATCCGCTGTCGCAGGCGGTGGCCGAACTGGACCGCGACTGCGATTTCATCCTGCTGGACTGCCCCGGCTCGCATACCCGGCTGAGCCAGATGGCGCATACGCTGGCCGATACGCTGATCACGCCGATGAACGACAGTTTCGTCGATTTCGACTTGCTGGCGCGGCTCTCGCCCGAGGGCAAGATCCTGGGCCCCTCGATCTATGCCGAGATGGTCTGGTCGGCGCGGCAATTGCGCGGAGAGGCCGGGGCGGGCCCGATCGACTGGCTGGTGCTGCGGAACCGCCTGGGCACCCAGGCCATGCACAACAAGCGCAAGGTCGGCGGTGCGCTGGCCACGCTGTCGAAGCGCATCGGCTTCCGCGTCGCCCCCGGCTTTTCCGAGCGGGTGATCTTTCGCGAACTGTTCCCGCGCGGGCTGACGCTGCTGGACCTCAAGGACATCGGGACCGAGCAGCTGAGCATGTCCAACATCGCCGCCCGCCAGGAATTGCGCGAGCTGATCGGCGAATTGAAGCTACCCGGCGTCACGATCTCGTTCTGATTCCCGGCCGCCATTGTTGCCACCCCGGGGCGCGGCTATGCTCTGCGCCGGATTTCCTCGAGGAGGGGACGATGACGGCTGTTCGCCGCAGCATTTGCGCAGCCTTGCTGGGCCTGGCGCTGGCGTTTCCCGCGCTGCCGGCCGTGGCGCAGACGGCGGGCGCCGCCGCGCAGCCCGAGCCGCCGGCCGAGGCGCCGCTGGTGACGCTGGCCAAGGCCGAGCGCGCCCCGGTGCAGGCACGGGTGCCGGTCTCGGGCTCGCTGGTGGCGCGGCAGGCGGTGCAGGTCCATGCCAATGTCGCGGGCTACGAGATCACCCAGCTTGCGGCCGAGGTCGGCGACAGCGTCAAGGCCGGCGCGCTGCTGGCGCAGCTTTCCGACGAGACGCTGGAGGCGCAGCTGGCGCAGGCCGAGGCGGAATATCAGCGCGCCGAGGCCGGCATCCGCCAGGCCGAAAGCCAGATCGCCAGCGCCGAGGCGACGGCGACCGAGGCGGCATCGGCCTTGGAGCGCACGCGCAGCCTGCGCCGCAGCGGCGACGCCAGCCAGGCGGTGCTGGACCAGGCGGTCGCAACCGAGGCCTCGGCCCGGGCGGCGGCGGCCTCGGCCTCGGACGGGCTGGGGGTGGCGCGGGCGGCCCTGGCGCAGGCCGATGCCGCGCGCCGGATCGCCCGGCTGAACCTGGGCCATGCCCGCATCACCGCGCCGGTCGATGGCGTGGTGGTGGCGCGCACGGCCGAGCTGGGCGCGATCTCGGGCACCGGGGGCGAGGCGCTTTTCACCATCATCGCGGCGGGCGAGATCGAGCTGGCCGCCGATGTGATCGAGACCGCGCTGGCGCAGCTGACGCCGGGCGATGCCGCCGAGTTGCAGGTCGCGGGCCTGGGCCCGGTCGCCGGGCGGCTGCGGCTGGTGCCGGCCTCGGTCGATCCGGTCACGCGGCTCGGGGTGGCGCGGGTGGCGCTGGAGCCGGATCCGCGGCTGCGGCTGGGGCTGTTTGCCAGCGGCTGGATCGTCACCGACCGGCGCGAGGCGCTGACCGTGCCGCTGTCGGCGATCCTGGCCGATGAGCGGGGCGAGCGGGTGCAGGTGGTCAAGGACGGCGTGATCGAGACCCGGCCGGTCAAGGCCGGGCTGATCTGGCAGGACCGGCGCGAAATCGTCGAGGGCTTGCGCGAAGGCGAGCAGGTGGTGGCCAGGGCCGGCGCCTTCTTCCGCAGCGGCGACCGCGTCAGGGCGGCGCCATGAACTTCTCGGCCTGGTCCATCCGGCAGCCGGTGCCGGCCATCGCGGTCTTCCTGGTGCTGGTCATGATGGGGCTCTACAGCTTCAGCCGGCTGGCGGTCACGGCGATGCCGAACATCGACCTGCCCCTGGTCAGCGTCGTGGTCAGCCAGCCCGGCGCGGCGCCGAGCGAGCTGACCCGGCAGGTGGTGCAGCCCATCGAGGATTCCATCGCCTCGATCACCGGGGTGCGGCACATCACCTCGACGGCGCTGGACGGCTCGGCGCGGATCTATGTCGAGTTCGAGCTGGAGACCGACACCGACCGCGCGGTGAACGACGTCAAGGATGCCGTGGCCAATGTGCGCGCCGACCTGCCCGAATCCATCGTCGAGCCGCTGATCCACCGCATCGACGTTTCCGGCATGGCGATCCTGACTTATGCCGTCAGCGACCCCGGCAAGTCCATCGAGCAGCTGTCGGATTTCGTCGACGACGTGGTGGCGCGCGATCTGTCCACGGTGCCGGGCGTGGCCTCGATCACCCGCATCGGCGGCGCCGACCGCCAGATCAACGTCGATCTGGACCCGGCCCGCATCCAGGCCTTCGGCCTGACGGCGGCCGAGATCTCGGACCAGCTGCGGGCCAAGAACATCGACCTGGGCGGCGGGCGCGGCGACCTGGCGGGGACCGAGTTCTCGATCCGCGCCCTGGGATCGGCCGGCGACGTGGCGCGGCTGGCCGAGACGCCGATCCTGATCGGCGGCGGCGCGACGGGCGGGCGCACGGTGCGGCTGGACCAGCTGGGCCGCGTCAGCGACGGCGCCAGCGAGGAGCGCACCTTTGCCCTGCTCGACGGCGAGCCGGTGGTGGCCTTCGGCGTGTTCCGCGCCTCGGGCGAATCCGACCTGGTGGCCGGGGACGGCGCCAAGGCCCGCATCGCCGAGATCGCCGCCCGCCATCCCGGCACCCGCATCCGGCTGATCGACGACGCGACCAGCCACACCTCGAACAGCTATCATTCGACCATGGACACGCTCTATGAAGGCGCGGCGCTGGCGGTGGTGGTGGTGTTCCTGTTCCTGCGGAACTGGCGCGCGACGCTGATCGCCGCCGTGGCGCTGCCGCTGTCGATCATCCCGACCTTCTTTGTCATGCACATGCTGGGCTTTACCCTGAACGGGGTCAGCCTGCTGGCGATCACGCTGGTCACCGGCATCCTGGTCGACGACGCCATCGTCGAGATCGAGAACATCGTGCGCCATATCAACATGGGCGTGCCCGCCTATGACGCCAGCATGGAGGCCGCGAACGAGATCGGCCTGACCGTGATCGCCATCAGCTTCTCCATCGTCGCGGTCTTTGCCCCGGTCAGCTTCATGGGCGGGATTCCGGGGCAGTATTTCAAGCAGTTCGGGCTGACGGTCGCGGTCTCGGTGCTGTTCTCGCTGCTGGTGGCACGGCTGATCACGCCGATGCTCGCGGCCTATTTCCTGCGCGACACCACGCATCTGCCCGAGGAGAAGGACGGGCCGGTGCTGCGCGGGCTGATGGCCGTGCTGGGCTGGACCTTGCGCCACCGCGGGCTGACGCTGCTGATGGGCATGGGGGTCTTTGCCTTCTCGATCTTTTCCGCGACCCTGCTTCCGACCGAGTTCATCCCGGCGCAGGACGTGGGCCGCAGCCAGGTCAGCATCGAGCTGCCGCCCGGCGCCACCCCGCGCGAGACCGAAGCCGCCGCCAGCATGATCTCGCAGCGCATCGGCGCGGTGACCGAGGTGCGCTCGGTCTTCGTCAATGGCGGCGAGGATGACGTCGCCAAGGCCAAGTTGATGGTGAACTATGGCCCCAAGGACGAGCGCGAGCGGTCGAGCTTTGCCATCGAGGACGAGCTGAAAGAGGATCTGGCGACCATCCCCGACCTGCGCATCGACTTCCAGAACGAAGAGGGCAATGCCGACCTGTCGATTTCGGTCCTGGGCGATACCGAGGAGGCGGCGGCCGAGGCGGCCGAGCGGTTGCTGGCGGCGATGAAGACGCTGCCGGCGCTGGAGGGGGTGCGGTCATCCGCCAGCCTGGAGCGGCCCGAGATCCAGATCCATCCGCGCCCCGAGGTCGCGGCGCAGCTGGGCGTGACCGCCAGTGCGCTGGCGACGACGCTGCGGGTGGCGACGCTGGGCGACACGGAATCGAACCTCGCCAAGTTCAACGCCGGCGACAAGCAGATCCCGATCATGGTGCGGCTGGACGAGGCGGCGCGGCGCGACCTGATGACGGTCAGGAACCTGCGCGTGCCAAGCTCGGCCGGGCAATTGCCGCTGGAGGCGGTGGCGGATGTGACGCTTTCGGCCGGCGCGACCGAGATCGGGCGCTACGACCGGCGCTATCAGACCACCGTCTCGGGCAACCTGGCCGAGGGCGCCCTGCTGGGTCCGGTCAGCGCCCAGGTCACGGGTTTGCAGCAGGGGATCGAGCTGCCGGCGGGGACCGAGATCAAGCCCTCGGGCGATGCCGAGATCATGGCCGAGGTGTTCCAGGCCTTCTCGGTCGCGATGATCTCGGGCGTGGTGCTGACCTATGTCGTGCTGGTTTTGCTGTTCCACAATTTCATCACCCCGGTCTCGATCCTGATGTCGCTGCCCCTGGCCATCGGCGGGGCGATCCTGGCGCTGTTCCTGACCGGCAATTCGATCAGCATGTCGGTGGTGATCGGCTTCCTGATGCTGATGGGGATCGTGACCAAGAACGCGATCATGCTGGTCGAATTCGCGGTCAGCGCCATCGAGCGCGGCGTCGAGAAGCGCGCGGCGATCCTGGATGCGGTGCACAAGCGGGCGCGGCCCATCGTGATGACGACCATCGCCATGACCGCGGGCATGGTGCCCTCGGCGCTGGGGACGGGCGAGGGCGCCGAGTTCAGCGCGCCGATGGCGATTTCGGTGATCGGCGGGCTGCTGCTCTCGACGCTGCTGTCGCTCTTGTTCGTGCCCTCGCTGTTTTCGGTGGTGCATGGCGGGCAGGTGCGGATCGGGCGCTGGCTGGTGCGGCGGATCGGGCTGAACGCGCGTCCCGCGAGCGAGTGAGGTCGCTGCCGGGGCGCTGCCCCGGACCCCGGGATATTTGCACAAAAGAGAAAGGGGGCCCTTGCGGCCCCCTTGGTGTTTCATGGCGGATGTGGATCAGGCCAGCATGCCCATCGGGTTTTCCAGGTGCTTGACGATGGCGTCGAGCAGCTGGGCACCCAGCGCGCCGTCGATGACGCGGTGGTCGACCGAGAGCGTCATCGACATGACATTGCGGATCACCACCTCGCCGTTTTCGACGACCGGGGTCTGGATGCCGGCGCCGACGGCGAGGATCGCGCCATGCGGCGGGTTGATCACCGCGTCGAAATTCTCGATGCCGAACATGCCGAGGTTCGAGATCGCGAAGCTGCCGCCCTGGTATTCGTGGGGCGCGAGCTTCTTGGTCTTGGCGCGGGTGGCGAGGTCCTTCATCTCGGTCGAAAGCGCGGACAGCGTCTTTTGCTGCGCGTCCTTCAGCACCGGGGTGAAGAGCCCGCCTTCGATGGCGACCGCGACGGCCACGTCCGAGGGTTTCAGCTTCAGGATGCGGTCGCCGGCCCAGACGGCATTCGCATCCGGCACCTCTTGCAGTGCCAGCGCGCAGGCCTTGATGATGAAGTCGTTGACCGACAGCTTCACGCCGCGCGATTCCAGCTGCTTGTTCAGCATGGAGCGGAACGTCATCAGCTCGTCCAGCTTGGCCGATTTGCGCAGGTAGAAATGCGGGATGGTCTGCTTGGCCTCGGTGAGGCGGGCGGCGATGGTGCGGCGCATGCCGTCCAGCGCCACCTCGGTCGTCTCGCGGTCGGCATAGATCTTGAGGATGGCTTCCGCCGAGGGACCGGCCGGAGCGGCCGCTGCCGGGGCAGGGGCGGCGGCTTTCGGGGCCTCGGCGGTGGTGGGCTTGGCTGCGCCGGGCTTGGCGCCTTCGACATCCGCCTTGACGATGCGGCCATGTGGGCCGGAGCCGGTCACGCCGGCAAGGTCGATGCCCTTCTCGGCGGCGATGCGGCGGGCCAGCGGCGAGGCGAAGACCCGGCCGCCATCCGCCGCCTTCGGTGCCGCCGGGGCAGGGGCCGCCGGGGTCGGCGCGGGGGCGGCCTCGGGTTTCGCGGGAGCGGCAGCCTCGGCCTTGGGCGCCGCCTCGGCTTTCGCTGCCGGGGCGGAGCCGATGTCGGAGGCGCTTTCGCCCTCTTCCAGCAGGACGGCGATGGGCGTGTTCACCTTCACCCCCGCCGTGCCCTCGGCGACCAGGATCTTGCCCACCGTGCCCTCGTCCACGGCCTCGAACTCCATCGTCGCCTTGTCGGTCTCGATCTCGGCCAGGATGTCGCCGGATTTGACCTCGTCGCCTTCCTTCACCAGCCATTTGGCCAGCGTGCCCTCCTCCATGGTCGGAGAAAGCGCGGGCATCAGGATTTCTGTCGGCATCTCGCTTGCTCCTTAACGGTAGGTGACTTTCTTGACCGCCGCCACCACCTCGTCCGAGGTGATCAGCGCGTGCTTTTCAAGGTTCGCGGCATAGGGCATGGGCACGTCCTTGCCGGTGCAGTTGATGACCGGGGCATCGAGATAATCGAAGGCGTTTTCCATGATATAGGCCGAGAGGTGGTTGCCGATCGAGCAGACCGGGAAGCCCTCTTCCACCGTCACGCAGCGGTTGGTCTTTTGCACCGAGGCGATCACGGTCGCATAGTCGATCGGGCGCAGGGTGCGCAGGTCGATGACCTCGGCCTCGATGCCCTCGCCACCCAGTTTCTCGGCGGCTTCAAGCGCGTGGGTCATGCCGATGCCGAAGCTGACCAGCGTCACGTCCTTGCCGGCGCGCACGACCTTGGCCTTGCCGAAGGGGATGGTGAAATCGTCCAGATCCGGCACTTCGAAGCTGCGGCCGTAGAGGATCTCGTTCTCCAGGAAGACGACCGGGTTGTTGTCGCGGATCGCCTGTTTCAGCAGGCCCTTCGCGTCGGCGGCCGAATAGGGCATGACGACTTTCAGGCCGGGGATCTGGGCGAACCAGGCGGCATAGTCCTGGCTGTGCTGGGCGGCGACGCGGGCGGCGGCGCCGTTCGGGCCGCGGAACACCATCGGCGCCCCCATCTGGCCGCCGGACATATACAACGTCTTGGCGGCCGAGTTGATGATGTGGTCCATCGCCTGCATGGCGAAGTTGAAGGTCATGAACTCGACGATGGGGCGCAGCCCGGCCATGGCGGCGCCGGTGCCGATGCCGGCGAAGCCGATTTCCGAGATCGGGGTGTCGACGACGCGGCGCGGGCCGAACTTGTCCAGCAGCCCTTGGCTGATCTTGTAGGCGCCCTGGTATTCGCCGACTTCCTCGCCCATCAGGAAGACGGTGTCGTCGCGGGTCATTTCCTCTTCCATGGCCTCGCGCAGCGCTTCGCGCACGGTCATGGTCTTCATCGGCGTGCCTTCGGGCCAGTCGGGCGACTGGTCGACGACCGGGGCCGGGGCGGGGGCCGCAGCTTGCGCCGGCGCGGCGGCAGGCGCTTCGGCGGCGGCCGGGGCGGGTTCGGCCTTGGCGGCGGGCGCGGCATCGGCGGATTCGCCTTCCTCGACCAGCACGGCGATGGGGGTGTTCACCTTGACCCCCTGGGTGCCCTCGGCGATCAGCAGCTTGCCGACGATGCCTTCATCGACCGCCTCGAATTCCATCGTGGCCTTGTCGGTTTCGATCTCGGCCAGGATGTCGCCGGATTTGACGGTATCGCCTTCCTTGACCAGCCATTTGGCCAGCGTGCCTTCCTCCATGGTCGGCGACAGGGCGGGCATCAGGATTTCGGTTGCCATGGTTGCCCTCCCTCAGGCGCTTTTCTCTTCGGCGTAGATATCGGTCCAGAGTTCCTCCAGCGCGGGCTCCGGGCTTTCCTTGGCGAATTCGGCCGAGTCGTTCACGATATCCTTGATTTCCTTGTCGATGGCCTTGAGGTCATCCTCGCTGGCGTGCTTGCCGGTCAAGAGCAGGTCGCGGACGTGTTCGATGGCGTCGCGTTCGTCGCGCATCTTCTGCACTTCCTCGCGCGTGCGGTATTTCGCCGGGTCGGACATCGAGTGGCCGCGATAGCGATAGGTCATCACTTCCAGGATATAGGGACCGTTGCCGGCGCGGCATTGCGCCACGGCCTTTTCGGCGGCGGCCTTGACTGCCAGCACGTCCATGCCGTCGACCTGCTCGCCCTTGATGCCGAAGGCCTCGCCCCGGCCGAAGAGCGTCGTCGACTTGGTCGAGCGCTTCATCGAGGTGCCCATGGCATATTGGTTGTTCTCGATTACGAAGACGACCGGCAGGTTCCACAGCTCGGCCATGTTGTAGGTCTCGTAGACCTGGCCCTGGTTGGCGGCGCCGTCGCCGAAATAGGCGAAGGTCACGTTGTCGTTGCCGAGGTATTTGTCGGCGAAGGCGAGGCCGGCGCCCAGCGGCACCTGCGCCGCGACGATGCCATGGCCGCCGTAGAAATGCTTCTCGCGGCTGAACATATGCATCGAGCCGCCCTTGCCCTTGGAATAGCCGCCCGAGCGTCCGGTCAGTTCCGCCATGACGCCGCGGGCTTCCATGCCGCAGGCCAGCATGTGGCCGTGGTCGCGATAGGAGGTGATGCGCTTGTCGCCTTCCTTGGCGGCAGCTTCCAGGCCGACGACGACGGCCTCTTGCCCGATGTAGAGGTGGCAGAAGCCGCCGATCAGGCCCATGCCGTAGAGTTGGCCGGCCTTTTCCTCGAATCGGCGGATCAACAGCATGTCGCGGTAGTATTTGAGCAGCTCGTCACGGGACACGTTCGACGTGCTTTCCTTGGCTGCGGGCTTTCTGACCATACGGGCCTCCTCCTCGGGGCAGGAATAGTTCAGCGTTAAACTAATTCTAGGGCAAGCTCGCGGGGGAAGTAAACCGGCCTTGTGCATAGGTCCAGAGGGCAGATGCGGAATCCTGCCCTTGCCGGCGATTTTCCGGGCAGGGGCCGCATTGCGGGGCGGCAGGGCCGCAGGGGTATTTGGAAAACGGTGAAACGGAGCGGCCGGTTCAGCGGATGATGATCTCGTCCGCGCGCACCAGGCCCAGCACGTCGCGGGCGCGTTCGTCCAGAAGGTCGAGGTCGAGATAGTCGTTCGACAGCCGCCGCGTCAGGTTGCGCATGCGGTCGACCTCGGCCTGCAGCTTGTCGCGCTGCTGGGCCAGGTCCTGGGTTTCGGCCTGCAACTGCACGCGGCGCAGGATGCCCGAGGGGCCCTGCACGGCGGCGAAGGCGAAATAGACCCCGAGCAGGATCATCACGACGAAGAAGATGATGGCGCTGATCGACAGGCGTTGGGTCATCAGGGTCGGCTCGTGGGGCTGCTCGCGTTTCGCGGGCGATCATGCCACAGGCGTCGCGCCGGGGGAATCCCCCATCAGGATGTCGGCAAGAACCAGCGCCATCACCCGGGCCGAATCCAGCATGTCCTGCACGCCGATCCATTCGTCGGGCTGATGCGCCAGATCCAGCACCCCCGGACCATAGGCGATGCAGTTCCTGAGCTTGCCGATACGGTCGATGTGTTTCTGGTCATAGGTGCCGGGGCTGACGACATAGCCCGCCTCGCGGCCCAGCACGCGCTGGATGGCGGCGGCGGTCGAGCGCACGACGGGCGCCTCGCGGTCGGTCATGCTGGGGATCACCTCGAAAAGGTCGCGGATCTCGTAGCGGAAATCCGGCCGCTGGGCGCGGACCTTGTCCAGCAGCGCCGTGACCTCGCGTTTGACCTCCGAGAGATCCTCCTCGATCAGGAAGCGGCGGTCGATGACGATGCGGCAGCGGTCGGGCACGCAGGGCGCGGGCAGGCCGGTGAAATCCGGGCCGAGGTCGGGCTCGCCGCCGTGGATCGCGTTGATGTTCAGCGTCGGAATGCGCGCGCCCTCGGGGATGACCGGCATTTCGGTGCGCTTGGTCAGCAGCAGCGGAAACAGGCTGCGCTCCATTTCCTCGAGCACGGCACCCATGTGGCGGATGGCGCTGTCGCCCAGGAAGGGCATCGAGCCATGGGCGATGCGGCCATGCGTCTCGATCTCGGCCCACCAGACGCCGCGATGGCCCAGGCAGATGCGGTCCTTGTGCAGCGGCTCGGGGATGATGACGTGGTCGACATGGGCAAAGGCGCCGTGCTCGGCCAGCCAGGCCACGCCGCCATAGCCGCCGGTTTCCTCGTCGGCGGTGGCGCTGATCTCGATCTGGCCGGGATGGTCGGGATAGAGCGCGACGAAGGCCTCGGCCGCGATGATGCTGGCGGCGAGGCCGCCCTTCATGTCGCAGGCGCCGCGGCCATAGATGCGGTCGCCGTCGATTTCGGCGCCGAACGGGTCGCGGGTCCAGCCGTGGCCGACCTCGACCACGTCGTGGTGGCTGTTGAAATGCACGCAGGCGCCGGGGGTGGCGCCGTGATGGCGGGCGACCAGGTTCCAGCGCGGGAAGGCCTCGCTGTCGCCGGGGCTGCCCTTGGCGCGGACCAGCGCGCAGTCCCAGCCCTGCGGCGCCAGCCGGGCGCGCAGGTATTCGCAGATGTCGCGATAGTGCCGGCCCGGAGGGTTCAGCGTCGGGATGCGGATCAGATCCTGGGTCAGGCGGATCAGATCGTCGCGGCGGTTCTCGATTTCCAGGCGAAGCGGGTCCATGGCCTGCAGGCTAGGCCGGGCCCGGCCGCGTCGCAATGGGGTCATTGACATGCGCGCCGCGCCGGCCTTCCATGCGGGCCATGAGCCGCAGCGAAAGCCTTGCCCGATGATCGCCTTTCTTCGCCTGATCGGCATGGTGCTGGTTGTCGAGCTGATCTTTTACGCCCTGATCTCGATCTATATCCGCAGCCTGCGCCGCGAGGCGCTTGAAAAGGAATGGGATCGCCGGCATCCCGAGCGGGCGGGCGCCAGCCCGGAACGACGCGAGTTCGTGCGGCGTTGCATGACAGGCTTCAGCCGGACGCTGCGGGCGCGGCTGGCGCTTCTGGTGCTGGTCCTGCCGCTGGTCGCCTTCGTCGCGATCGTCGTCATCGTGAATTACAACTGAGGGGGCGCCGATGCGCTGGTTCCTGACCGTTCTTGGGGTGATCTTCGGGATCGTGGTCTTTCTGTTCCTGGATTACGCGCTGCCCTCGAAGCAGACGGTGCGCATCACCAATACCTACAACCGGCTGACCGACATCGGCGCGAACCGCATCTTCTATGCCTCGCCCGACACCGGCACGGTGCAGAATGCGGCAGGTCAGCGCGACGTGCGTTTCATCGACACGGTGCGGCCGAACGGCAAGCCCTCTGTCTATCGCAACGAGGATACCGGCTGGATCTGGCCGCCCTATTTCAAATACGACAGCTCGAACCTGCATGCCCAGGCGACCGACCTGCGCTCGACCTCGGCGAAGCCGGAATGGGTCAGCGTGACCTCATACGGCTGGCGGGTGGCCTGGCTTTCGGTCTATCCCAACGCGATCTCGGTGAAGCCGGTGGCGGGGCCCGAGGTGAAGCCCTTCAACTGGGCGGCGCAGATCATCCTGCTGCTGCTGGGCGGGCTGCTGTTCCTGATCTGGCGCATGTGGAACCAGTTCCGCGAGCGCACCATCGACCCGGCCGTGCGGTCCGCCGACCAGGCCTGGGACCGGCTCGACGCCCGCGCCGATGCCGCCCGCGACCGTGCCCAGGGGCGGATGCGGCGCTGGTGGAACGGGCTCAAGGGCCGCTGAGATGCCGACCAGGAACCCGGGCACCGACTTTCGCCTCGACTGGTTCGAGGGGATCACCGTCAACACCCCCGCGGCCGAGCGGCGCGCCGCCAGCCTGCCCGCGCGCCGCAGCCTCAAGAAGGAATGGCAGGCGGCCTGGCTTCTGAACGCGGTGCGCTGCATCGACCTGACCACGCTGTCGGGCGACGACACGGCCGACCGCGTGGCCCGGCTTTGCGCCAAGGCGCGCCAGCCGGTCGATGCCGGCGACCTGGCGCTGATGGGGGTCGAGCACCTGACCACCGGCGCGGTCTGCGTCTATCCCACCATGGTGGCGGCCGCCAAGCGGGCGCTGGAGGGCACGGGCGTGCCGGTGGCCTCGGTCGCGACCGGCTTTCCGGCCGGGCTGATGCCCCTGGACCTGCGGCTGGCCGAGATCCGCTATGCGCTGGACCAGGGCGCCGATGAGATCGACATCGTGATTTCCCGCGCCCATGCGCTGCGCGGCGAATGGGCGGCGCTTTACGACGAAATCTGCGCCATGCGCGAGGCTTGCGGCCCGGCGCTGATGAAGGCGATCCTGGCGACGGGAGAGCTGAAGACCCAGACCAATGTCGCGCGCACAAGCCATGTCGCCATGCAGGCGGGGGCGGATTTCATCAAGACCTCGACCGGGAAAGAGCCGGTGAACGCCACGCTGCCGGTCTCGCTGGTGATGCTGCGCGCGATCCGCGACTACCGCGACCGCACCGGCTTTGCCGTGGGGTTCAAGCCGGCGGGCGGGCTGAAGACGGCGAAGGACGCGCTGAACTGGCAGGTGCTGATGGCCGAGGAACTGGGCCGCGACTGGCTGCGCCCCGACCTCTTCCGCATCGGCGCCAGCTCGCTTCTGGGCGATATCGAGCGGCAGATCTCGCATTTCGTGACCGGGCGCTATGCCAGCGCCCACAGGCTGGCGGCGGGGTGAGCATGCCGAAGGTGACAGAGATCATGGAAAGCATGGAATACGGCCCCGCGCCCGAGGATTCGGCCGCCGTCCGCGACTGGCTGCGCGAGCGCGGCGCATTCGGCCATTTCATCGCCGGCCGCTTCACCAGGCCGGGCCAGACCTTCGCCAGCCGCGACCCCTCGACCGGCGAGGCACTGGCGCAGGTCACGCAGGGCACCGCGCGGGACGTGGCAAAGGCCGTGCGCGCCGCGCGCCGGGCGCAACGCGGCTGGGGGGCCATGCCGGGCCACGACCGGGCGCGCTTCCTTTACGCCATCGCCCGCACGATCCAGAAGCGCGAGCGGTTCCTGGCGGTGCTGGAGACGCTCGACAACGGCAAGCCGATCCGCGAAAGCCGCGACATCGACGTGCCGCTGGTGGTGCGGCATTTCTATCATCACGCCGGCTGGGCCGAACTGGCCGAGACCGAGTTTCCCGGCCATCGCGCCCTGGGCGTCTGCGGCCAGATCATCCCGTGGAATTTCCCGCTGCTGATGCTGGCCTGGAAGGTGGCGCCGGCGCTGGCGGCCGGCAATACCGTGGTGCTGAAGCCGGCCGAATACACACCGCTGACCGCGCTGGCCTTTGCCGAGATCTGCGCCCATGTCGGCCTGCCGGCGGGCGTGGTCAATATCGTCACCGGCGACGGCGACACCGGCGAGGCGCTGGTTGCGGCCCCGGTCGACAAGCTGGCCTTCACCGGCTCGACCGAGGTCGGGCGCCAGATCGCCCGCGCCTGCGCCGGCTCGGGCAAGAAGCTGACGCTGGAGCTGGGCGGCAAGTCGCCCTTCGTCGTCATGGCGGATGCCGATCTGGACGCCGCGGTCGAGGGCGTGGTCGATTCCATCTGGTTCAACCAAGGCCAGGTCTGCTGCGCCGGCTCGCGCATCCTGGTCGCGGAAAGCGTCTCGGCCCGGTTCGAAACCCTGCTGCGCGCCCGAATGGCGCGGCTGCGCACCGGCCCGCCGCTGGACAAGTCCACCGACATCGGCGCCATCGTCGATCCGGTGCAGAAGGAGCGCATCCTCTGCATCCTCGACCGCGCGGTGGAGGCGGGGGCGGAGCTGGTCGGCGGCCTGCCCGGCAAGGGCTGTTTCATCGCGCCGGGCTATCTGCGCAATATCGCGCCCGCGAACCCCGGCATGATCGAGGAGATCTTCGGTCCCATCGCCACGCTCTCGACCTTCCGCACCCCGGACGAGGCGGCGGATCTGGCCAACAATACCCGCTACGGGCTGGCGGCCTCGGTCTGGTCCGAGAACGCGGCGGTGGCGACCGACCTTGCGGCGCGGATCAAGGCCGGCGTGGTCTGGGTCAATTGCGTGAACCTCTTCGACGCGGCCGCGCCCTTCGGCGGCATGCGCGATTCGGGCTATGGCCGCGAGGGCGGGCGCGAGGGCATGCTGGACTATCTCGCCGCGCCCGCGCTTGCGCAACGCGACCCGCTGCCGGCCGAGATCGTGCCGGCCGAGGCTTCGGGGATAGACCGCACCGTCAAGCTCTATATCGGCGGCGCGCAGAAGCGGCCCGACGGCGGCGCAAGCTATCTGGCCCAGGACGAGCTGATCCCGCTGGGCAACCGCAAGGACATCCGCAACGCCGTCGAGGCGGCGCAGGGCAGCCTAGCGAAATGGCAGGGTCTGGGCGGCCACGGCCGGGCGCAGGTGCTGTATTTCCTGGCCGAGAACCTGGCGCAGCGCCGGGCGGAATTCGCCGGCTTCGCCAGCCCGGCCGAGGTCGATGCCGCCATCCGCCGCTGCTTCTTCTATGCCGGCTTTGCCGACAAATACGACGGCGCCACGGTCGCGGCGAAGCCCGGGCACCTGTGCCATGTCCAGCCCGAACCGCATGGCGTCATGGGCCTGGTCGCCCCGGTCGCGGCGCCGCTGGCGGGGTTCCTGTCGCTGGTGCTGCCGGCCATCGCCATGGGCAATGCCGTGGTGGCGGTGCCCTCGCAGGACCGGCCGATGGCGGCCCTGACCCTGGCGCAGGTGCTGGCCTGTTCGGACGTGCCGGGCGGCGTGGTCAATATCGTCACCGGCCCGCGCGATGCGCTGTCGGCGGCGCTGGCCGGGCATGACGGCGTCTCGGCGATCTGGCATGCCGGGCAGGGCGAGGGGCTGGCCGCGACCCAGGGCCTGGCGGCGGCGACGCTGATCCCGGTCTGGGTGCCGCCGCCGCGCGACTGGAGCGATCCGGCCGCGCAGGGCCGCGAATTCCTGCGCGCGGCGAGCCGGATCAAGACGATCTGGCTGCCCTATGGCGCGCTTCCCGCCGGGACCGGCAGCGCGGTTTACTGAAGCAAGGGCGGCGTCTTGAAGATGGGGGCTTTGCGCCCCCACGCCCATCGGCCCTGCGGTCCGACGGGCTTCCCCCGCAGGATATTTTTACAAAAGAGAATGGCTTAAGGCGGGCGCGGAATTGCTTGATGGCCGATGCGGGTTCGGGCGGGCGATCACGCGAGCTGTCCGCAGCGGCCTAGGCATCGAAGTCATGAGCGGTCCTGTCATCGTGCGGGCGCGCCAGGCGCTGAACGACGAGACCCCGGTGATCGGATTTGATCAATGCCTGGACGCGGCACCATCGAGGCCGGACGGAGGCTGATCGGGCAGGCCTGCAGGTCATCCCTGCCACCCGCCCGCGGAAGTCCTGCAGGCGTGGAACCGCATCCCGCCGGTCCCCTGCATTCGGCCGGGCCATCGCTGTCGCGCCAGGCTGCCCCTTCAGGCCGAGCGCAGCCAGCGCAGTCCCGCCTCGGTCGAGGTCAGCGGTGTGTATTCCGCCCCCACCCAGCCCTGGTAGCCGGACTCGTCCACGGCGCGGAAGAAGGCGGCGAAGTCGATGTCGCCCTGTCGCGGTTCGTGCCGGCCGGGGCAGCTGGCGATCTGGACGTGGCGCACCAGGGCGGCATGGCGATGCCACAGCTCGAGCGCGTCGCCATGGATCATCTGCGCCTGATAGGCGTCGAATTGCAGCCCCAGGTTCGGCGCGTCCACCGCGGCGATGATCTCGGCCGCCAGGTCGAAGCTGTCGAGGAAATAGCCCGGCATGTCGGCCTTGTTCATCGGCTCGATGGTCAGGCTGGCCTGGGGGGCGCGGGCGCAGGCCCATTTCAGGTTCTCGACCAGGGTGCGGCGCGCCTCATCGCCCTGGGCCTTGCCGGCCATGACATGCAGATGCCGCGCGCGCAGCCCCTGGGCAAAGCGCAGGGCGCGGTCGAAATCGCTGCGAAAGCGCGCCTCGTTGCCCGGCTCGGCCGCGAAGCCGCGCGGACCGCCGGCCCAGTTCGGCGGCGGCGTGTTCATCAGCACGAACTCGACCCCGGCGCCATGCGCGGCCTGGCTCAGTTCCTTGACCGCCAGGTCATAGGGGAACAGGATCTCGACCCCGTCGAAACCCGCCTTGCGCGCGGCGGCGAAGCGCTGCTGCATCGGCAGCTCGGTGAAGAGATAGGTCAGGTTGGCCGCGAAACGCGCCATGCTCAGGGCTCCAGGGGAAAAACCGTCCCTTCCGAATGCACTTCCATACGCCCGTTTTCGCCGGGCGTAGCCGCATCGGCCAGTCGGTAGAATGTCTTGCGGTCGATCAGCGCCCACAGCCCGCGCCGGATGTGGACATAGGGCCGGGGCTCCTCGGCCGTGCCGCGCAGCTCGATCGGGTGGTCGGGGCCGGCCGTCACGCGGTCGCCCACATTGGTGGTGAAGTCGATGCCCGCGCCGATATCGGCATCGACGGCGACGAAGGGCGCATCGACCACGCGGATGCCGACCTTTTCGACCGGGGTGACCAGGAAGTAACCGTCGCCCTCGCGCTTCAGGATCGAGGCGAAAAGCCGCACCATCTCGGGCCGGCCGATGGGGGTGCCATTGTAGAACCAACTGCCGTCGGCGCGGATCTCCATGTCGAGATCGCCGCAGAAGGGCGGATTCCACAGATGCACCGGCGGCGGCCCCTTGGCCGAGGCGCGGCTGGCGGCGGCGGCGATTCCGGCCGCGTCGCTCACAGCATTGTCAGTCTTTTCCACCATTCCCTGTGGACCCCGTCACGGCTGGCTTTATGCTGTCCTAAAGCAGAAACGGGGCGTTGTCATGGCCGAGGATGAAAAACTGGTTTCCGAAATCCTGACGCTGACCGAAAGGCTGGGCCGCGCCCGCGCCAGCGTCGAGCGCCGCTTCGTCGGCCAGCATGCCGTGGTCGAGCAGGTGCTGGCCGCGATCCTGTCCGGGGGCCACGCGCTGCTGGTCGGTCAGCCGGGCCTGGGCAAGACCATGCTGGTCGATACGCTGGCGACCGTGCTGGGCCTCGATACCGCGCGCATCCAGTTCACCCCCGACCTGATGCCGGCCGACATCCTGGGCTCGGAGGTGCTGGACATCCTGCCCGACGGCAGCCGCGCCTTCCGCTTCATCGAGGGGCCGGTCTTCACCCAGCTGCTGATGGCGGACGAGATCAACCGCGCCAGCCCGCGCACGCAATCGGCGCTGCTGCAGGCCATGCAGGAGGGCGAGGTCACCATCGGCGGCGAGCATCGGCCGCTGGGCCGGCCCTTCCACGTTCTTGCCACGCAGAACCCGATCGAGCAGGAGGGCACCTATCCGCTGCCCGAGGCGCAGCTCGACCGTTTCCTGTTGCAGATCGACGTGGACTATCCCGACCGCGACACCGAGCGCGCCATCCTGCTGGCCACCACGGGCACGGAGCAGGGCGAATCGCATGCCGTCTTCGACGCCGAAGGGCTGATCGCGGCCCAAGGGCTGATCCGGCGCATGCCGGTCGGCGAATCGGTGCTGAACGCCATTCTCGACCTGGTGCGCGCGGCGCGTCCCGGCGCGCCCGAGGCGCCGGGCTGGATGGCGGACACGCTGGTCTGGGGGCCGGGGCCGCGCGCGGCGCAGGCGCTGACGCTGGTCACGCGGGCGCGGGCGGCGCTGAACGGCCGCTTCGCGCCGACGCTCGACGATGTCGAGGCCATGGCCGCGCCGGTGCTGCGCCACCGCATGGCGCTGAGCTTTGCCGCCCGCGCCCGCGGCGAAACCATCGAAGGCGTCATCGCCCGGCTGCTGGGCGACCGGATGCGGGCCGCGGCGTGAACACGCGCCCCGACCAGCTGCGGGCGGGGGCCGAGGCGGCCTCGGCCGGCCTGCCGGCGCTGATGCTCTCGGCCGAGCGGCTGGCGGCGGCGCTGGTGCCCGGCGCCCACGGCCAGCGCCGCGCCGGCACGGGCGAGGATTTCTGGCAATACCGCCCGGCGACGGCCGGCGACACCGCGCGCAGCATCGACTGGCGCCGCTCGGCGCGCTCGGACGGGCAGTTCGTCCGCGACCGCGAGGCGCAGGTGGCGCAATCGGCCTCGCTTTGGGTTTCGGCGGCCGCGGGGATGGATTACGCGGGCGCGCCGTCGCGGCCAGCCAAGCGCGACCGCGCCGACCTGCTGGCGCTGGCCTTGGCCATGGCGCTGCTGGCGGGGGGCGAGCGCGTGGCGCTGGCCGGGCAACTGCCGCGCCCCGGCCGGTTGCAGGCCGAGCGCATCGCCGAGGCGCTGGTCAGCCGCGCGGCCCTGCCGAGCGACGAGGATGCGCCGCCGGCCGAGGCGCTGCGGCCGGGTCAGCGCGTGGTGCTGTTCGACGATTTCCTGGGCGATCCGCAGCCGGTGCTGGATTATCTCGCGCATGCGGCCGGGCTGGGGATCGGCGGTGCGCTGATGCAGGTGCTCGACCCCGACGAGGAGGGCTTTCCCTGGGAGGGGGCGGTGCTGTTCCGGTCTGGCTCGGGCGCGCTGCGGCACGACACGCGCGACGCGGCCGGGCTGCGCGACGCCTATCTGGCGCGGCTGGCCGAGCGGCGCGCGCTGCTTTCCCGCGCCGCGCTGGCCTCGGGCTGGCATTTCGGCACGCACGATACCGGCCAGCCGCCCGCGCAGGCGCTGTTATGGCTCTGGTCGGTGCTGGAGGGCTGATGCTGGTCCTGGGCCCCCTTGGTTTCGTCGCACCCTGGATCCTGTCGGCGCTGGTGGCGCTGCCGGTGCTGTGGCTGATCCTGCGCGCCATGCCGCCCTCGCCGCGGCAGGTGCGGTTCCCGGGCACCCGGCTGCTCCTGGGCCTTCGGGACGCGCATCCGGTGGCGCGGCACACGCCCTGGTGGCTGTTGCTGCTGCGGGTGCTGGCGATTGCGGCGCTGATCCTGGGCTTCGCCGGCCCGGTCTGGAAGCCGGCGCCGGAGCAGGGCGGGCAGGCGCCCTTGCTGATCGTGATGGATGCCGGCTGGGCTGCCGCCCCCGATTGGGCGCAGCGCCAGGACCGCGCGCTGCGGGCGCTGGATGCGGCGGGCGCGGCCGGCCAGCCGGCGGCGCTGCTGGTCGCGGACGGGCAGGCGGCCGGCGCGCTGCCGTTCCAGCCGGCGCCCGAGCTTGCCGCGCAACTGCGCGCGCAGCGCCCCGCGGCCTGGGAGACGCGCTATCCCGCCGATCCGCAGGCCGCGCTGGCCGAGGCGCCGGCGCGGTTCTCGACCCTGTGGCTCAGCGACGGGCTGGAGCATGACCACCGCGCCGCGTGGCTCGATGCGCTTGCCGCGCGCGGGCCGGTCAGCGTGGTGCCACCGCAGGGCCCGCGCATGGCGTTGCAGACCGTGGCCGGCGACCAGCCGGCGCTGCTGCTGCGCACGACCGGCGGCGCGGCGCCCGACGTGCTGGCGGTGGGCCTCGATCCGCAGGGCACGCCGCGCGAGCTGGCGCGGCTGAAGCCCGGTGCGGCGGACACCCGGGCCGGCGTTGCCACCCATCCGGTGCCGATCGACCTGCCGTCCGAATTGCGCAACCGCGTTACCCGCTACGAGATCGAAGGCCAGGCCTCCGCCGGTGCCGTGGTGCTGGCCGACGACAGCCTGCGCCGGCGCAAGGTGGCGCTGGTCGGTGACGACCGCGCCAGCGAGGGGCAGCGGCTGCTCTCGCCCCTGCATTACCTGCGCCGGGCACTGGCGCCCTCGACCGACCTGATCGAGGGCGGCCTGGGCGATGTGCTGCAAGCCGCGCCCGATGTCATCGTCATCGCCGACCAGTTGGGCCTGCCCGAGGAGCCGGCGCTGCGGGAATGGGTCGAGAAGGGCGGTCTGCTGATCCGCTTTGCCGGCCCGCGCATGGCGGCATCGGACCGGCTGTCCGAGGAGCCGCTGCTGCCCGTGCGCCTGCGCGCCGGCGGCCGCGACATCGGCGGCGCGCTGAGCTGGGGCGACCCGCGCGGCATCGCGGGTTTCGCCCCCGAAGGTCTGTTCGCCGGCTTGGCCGTGCCCAGGGACGCCACGGTGCGCGCGCAGCTGCTGGCCGAGCCGGCCCCCGACCTGGCCGAGCGCAGCATCGCCCAGCTGACCGACGGCACGCCGCTGGTCACGCGCGCAGGCTTGGGGCAGGGGCAGCTGGTGCTGTTCCATACCACGGCGAATGCCGAGTGGTCCTCGCTGGCGCTGTCGGGCCTGTTCGTCGAGATGCTGGACCGGCTGGTGCGCAGCGCCCGCGTCAGCCTGGCCGAGCCGGAAAAGGACCAGGCCGAGCAGCCCTTCTGGCTGCCCGAACTGGTGCTGGACGGCTTCGGCCGCGCCGCGCCGCCCGCCGACCCGGTGCCGGTCGCCGCCGCCGATTTCGCGCAGGGGCCGGCGCCGGGCGCACCGGCCGGCCTCTATCGCGGCGGCGAGCGCATGGCGGCGCTGAATGCCGGCGGCGCCATGGCGCCGGCCGCCTGGCCCGGCGCCCGCATCGAAAGCCCGGCCGAGGCGCCCGGGCTGGACCTGCGCGGCTGCCTGCTGGCCTTCGCGGCGGCGCTGTTCGCGCTGGACGCCCTGGGCAGCGCCTGGCTGCAAAGCGGCACGCGCCGCAGGAGGCTGGCATGAGGTGGCTCGCGTTCCTGGCCGCGCTGCTCTGGGCCGCGGCGCTCGGGGCGCAAGAGGCGCCCGACCCGCGCCTGACCCGCGCCGCCGACGAGGTGACGCTGGCCTATGTGATCACGGGCGACGCCGATGTCGATGCCGCCTCCGAGGCGGGGCTGCGCGGCCTGTCGCAGGTGCTGACCCAGCGCACCACGGTCGAGCCCGGCCCGCCCGTCGGCATAGACCCCGACAGCGACGACCTGTCGCTGCTGACCTTTCTCTATTGGCCGGTGACGGAGAGCCAGCCCGCGCCCTCGCCGCAGGCTTATGTGCGCATGAACCATTTCCTGCGCTCGGGCGGGATGATCCTGTTCGACACCCGCGACGGCGACATCGCGGGCCTGGGCGGGCCGGACGGCTCGGCCGCGCTGCAACGGCTGGCGGCGCCCCTGGACATTCCGCCGCTGGCGCCGATCCCGGCCGACCATGTGCTGACGCGGACCTTCTACCTGCTCAAGGATTTCCCCGGCCGCTACCAGGGCAACCCGGTCTGGGCCGAGGCCCCGCCCGCCGGCGTCGAGGCGGCCGAGGGCGTGCCTTTCCGCAACCTCAACGACGGCGTCTCTCCGGTCATCATCGGCGGCAATGCCTGGGCCGAGGCCTGGGCGGTGGATCAGGGTGGCCTGCCCATGTTCAGCATCGGCGCAGGCTTCGACGCCGAGCATCAGCGCGAGATGGCGAACCGCTTCGGCGTCAATCTGGTGATGTATGTGCTGACCGGGAATTACAAGTCGGATCAGGTGCATGTCCCGGCCTTGCTCGAAAGGTTGCGCGGCGAGGAGATGTCGCAATGAGCGGGCTGGCCTTCGATCCGCTGCTGCCCTGGCCGCTGGTCGGCGCCCTGGCCCTGCTGGCGGCGCTGGTCGCGCTGTGGTCGCTGTGGCGCGGGTTGCGCGGCTGGCTCTTGCGCGGGCTCGCCGGGCTTGCGGTGGCGGCGGCCTTGGCCGGCCCGGCGCTGGAATCGGGCATCCGCGACAAGCTCTCGGATATCGTGATCCTGCTTGACGACCGCAGCGCCAGCCAGGATCTGCCGGGCCGTGCCGCCCGGACCGATGCGGCCGTGGCCGAGATGACGCGCCAGCTTTCCGCCCTGCCGGATACCGAGATCCGCCGGGTGACGCTGGGCGACGACCCGGACGGCACGGCTCTGGGCGCGGCGCTGACCCGGGCCCTTGCGGCCGAGCCGCAGGGCCGCGTCGCGGGCGTCATTGCCGTGACCGATGGCCTGGCCCATGACCGGGCGATGATCCCCGCCGCGGCCCCGGCGCCGGTGCAGGTGCTGCTGACCGGCGAGGATCGCGACTGGGACCGCCGGCTGGTGATCGAGGAAGCGCCCGCCTACGGCCTGATCGACAAGCCCGTCACCATCCGCCTGCGCGTCGAGGACCAGGGCGCCGTTCCGCCCGAGATCGCCCAGTCCCCGGCCCGGCTGCGCGTGGCCCTGGACGGCGAGCCCCTGCGCGGCCTGGACCTGCCGCCCGGCGTGACGCTGGACCTGCCGGTGGTGCCGAAACATGCCGGCCAGAACGTGGTCTCGATCGGTTTCGACGCGCCCGAAGCCGCCATTCCGGAACTGACCGACCGCAACAATGCCGCTGCGATCCAGATCCAGGGCGTGCGCGACCGGCTGCGGGTGCTGCTGGTCTCGGGCGCGCCGCACGCGGGCGAAAGAACCTGGCGCAACCTATTGAAATCCGATGCGAATGTTGACCTGATCCATTTCACCATCCTGCGGCCGCCGGACAAGATGGACGCGGTCCCCGTGGACGAGATGTCGCTGATCGCCTTTCCGACCCAAGAGCTGTTCATGGAGCGGATCAAGGATTTCGACCTGATCATCTTCGACCGCGACCGGGTGCGCGGCATCCTGATGCCGCAATATTATGAAAACATCCGCCGCTACGTCGAAGAGGGCGGCGCGGTGCTGGTCTCGGCCGGGCCCGAGATGTCCACGGTGGAAAGCCTGAACCTGTCGCCGATGGGCGCGATCATCCCGGCGCGCCCGACCGGCCGGGTCTATGACGAGCCCTTCCTGCCGCGCCTGACCGAGGACGGCCAGCGCCATCCCGTGACCGCCGGCCTGGCCGGCGCGCCGGCCGAGGGCTCGGACAGCCATTGGGGCCGCTGGCTGCGCATGTCGCAGGTGATCCCCGACCCGCGCGCGCAGGTGGTGATGACCGGCGCCAATGACGAGCCGCTGTTGATCCTGAACCGGGTCGGCAAGGGGCGGGTGGCGCTTCTGACCTCGGACCAGGTCTGGCTCTGGGGCCGGGGCTTCGAGGGCGGCGGGCCGCAACTCGAGCTTTTGCGCCGCATCGCGCATTGGTCGATGCAGGAGCCGGATCTGGAAGAAGAGGCGCTGCTGGCCGATGTCTCGGACCTTGGCGTCACCGTCACCCGCCGCACCATGGACGCGACCGCCGGCCCGGTGCGCATCACCCATCCCGACGGCAGGACCGAGGATCTGGCCCTGACCGAGGCCGACCCCGGCCGTTTCACCGCGCGCTGGACGGCGCCGGGGCCGGGGCTTTACCGGCTGAGCGATGGCGCGATCAGCCGCGTCGTTGCGCTTGGCCCCGCCGCTCCGCGCGAATTCGAGGAAACCGTGGCGACACCCGCCGCGCTGGCGCCCCTGGCCGAGGCCACGCATGGCACCGTCCTGCGCCTGGCCGAAGGGATGCCCGGCCTGCGCAGCGTGCGCGAGGGCCGTCCCGCCCATGGCCAGGGCGTCGCCGGGCCGTGGATCGCGATCACGCCGCGCGACGCGGCCTCGGTCAGCGGCATGACGCATCGCCCGCTGCTGCCGGGCTGGGCGTGGCTCGCGCTGATCGCGGCGCTGGCACTGGCCGGCTGGCTGGCCGAGGGGCGCGGGCGCCTGCTGGCTGGCCGCGCCTGAAACTTGCCAATCCGCGGCCCCGTTGCTAGGCAAATGAAAACATTCCAAGAGGACCGCATGGCTTCCGACGAGACCGCCTATATCCCGCCGACCGAAGTCGATCTGGCCGCGATCAAGCGCATCCTGCCGCATCGCTATCCTTTCCTGCTGGTGGACAAGGTGCGCGACATCGTGCCGATGGAAAGCTGCGTCGGCGTCAAGAACGTGACCTCGAACGAGCCGCATTTCGAGGGGCATTTCCCACAGGAGCCGGTGATGCCGGGCGTGCTGATCATCGAGGCCATGGCCCAGGCCGCCGCCGTGCTGGTCGGCGTGTCGCTGGATCTCGCGGGCAAGGGCATGGGCACCTATTTCATGTCCATCGACAAATGCCGCTTTCGCCAGAAGGTGGTGCCGGGCGACGTGCTGGAATTGCACATGAAGACCCTGCGCGGTGGCGGCAAGGTCTGGAAATTCGAGGGCCGCGCCATGGTCAACGGCCAGCTTGCCGCCGAGGCCGAGGTCATGGCCATGCTGAACCGTGGCGACAATGGCTGACGCCCGGGTCCATCCCTCGGCCGTGGTCGACCCCGGTGCCGTGATCGGCGAGGGCTGCGAGATCGGCCCGTTCTGCGTGCTCGGCCCCGAGGTCAGGCTGGGCCGCGGCGTGGTGCTGAAATCCCATGTCGTGATCGCCGGCGACACCACGATCGGCGACGAGACGGTGGTGTTCCCCTTCGCCTCGATCGGCGAAGTCCCGCAGGACCTGAAGTTCCGCGGCGAAAAGGTGCGGCTCGAGATCGGTGCCCGCAACCGCATCCGCGAATATGTGACCATGAACCCCGGCACCGAGGGCGGCGGCGGCGTCACCCGCGTCGGCGATGACGGGCTCTTCATGGCCGGCAGCCATGTCGCCCATGACTGCCAGATCGGCGACCGGGTGATCCTGGTGAACAATGCCTCGGTGGCCGGCCATTGCCATCTGGAAGATGACGTCATCATCGGCGGCCTGTCCGGCGTGCACCAATGGGTGCGCATCGGCCGCGGTGCCATGATCGGCGCGGTGACCATGGTGACGGCCGACGTGATCCCCTTCGGCCTGGTGCAGGGGCCGCGCGGCCATCTCGACGGGCTGAACCTGGTCGGGCTGAAACGCCGCGGCGCCTCGCGCGAGGAAATCCACGCGCTGCGCGACATGCTGGGCAAGCTGGGCCACGGCAGCTTCCGCGACACCGCCCGGCAGATGGTGGACGAGGAGCACGGGGCGATGGTGCGCGAGGTGCTGGACTTCATCCTCGGCCCCTCGGACCGCAGCTTCCTGGCGCCGCATCCATGAGCCGCATCGCCCTGATCGCGGGCGAGGGCCTGCTGGCCCCTGCCGTCGCCGCCGCGCTGGACCAGCCGCTGGTCTATGCGCTGGATCACCTGAAGCCGCAGGTCGAGGCGCGGCCGTTCCGGCTGGAGCGGCTGGTGCCCTTCCTGGACGAGCTGGCCGACCAGGGCGTGACGCAGGTGGTCTTTGCCGGCGCCATCCGCCGGCCGCGCATCGAGCCGGACCTGTTCGACCCCCGCACCATGACCATCGTGCCGCGCATCCTGATGGGCATGCAGTCGGGCGACGACGCCGCACTGCGCGCGGTGCTCGACGTATTCGAGGAATCCGGCATAACCATCAGATCCGTCGATGAAATCCTTCCCGATCTTGTGCCGCAAGAGGGCGTGCTGGCCGGCAACCCCAGCCCGCGCGACCAGAAGGATGCCGCCCGCGCGGCCGAGATCGTCGCCGGGCTCGGTGCGCTCGACATCGGCCAGGGCGCGGTGGTGGCCCAAGGCCTGTGCCTCGCGGTCGAGGCGCTGCCCGGCACCCAGGCGATGCTGGAATTCGCCAAGGCGCATGCCGGGCTGAAACCCGATCCCAAGGGCGCCGGCGGAGTGCTCTACAAGGCGCCGAAGCCGGGGCAGGACCGCCGCATCGACCTGCCGACCATCGGACCCGACACCGTAAGCCAGGCCGCCGAGGCGGGCCTTGCCGGCATCGCCTGGCAGGCCGGAAGCGTCATCCTGCTGGAACGTGCCGAGGCGATCGCCCGCGCCGAATCGGCGGGGCTGTTCCTCTGGGCGCGGGGGTGAACAGGTTTTTGGAAAACGGAAAGCCGCCTGTTTCACCGTTTTCCAAATACCCCAAGGACGGGGCCGCGGCAGCGGCGGTTGGGTATTTGGACAACGAAGAAACCCGCATGGCTTCTTTGCTCTTCAAATACCCATGGGACATGGCAAGCGGAGCGGCGCGATGAAGTTCTTCCTGATCGCCGGCGAGCCTTCGGGCGACAATCTGGGCGGGGCCTTGATGGCCGGGCTGAAGCAACTCGACCCCGACGCCGCCTTTATCGGCGTCGGCGGGCCGGCCATGGCGGCCGAGGGGCTGGAGAGCCGCTTTCCCATGGACGAGCTCAGCCTGATGGGCATCTGGGAAGTGCTGCCGAAATATCGTGCGCTGAAGGCCCGCATCCGCGAGACGGCGCAGGCCGTCGCCGAGGCGCGGCCGGACGCGCTGATCACCATCGACAGCCCGGACTTCTGTCTGCGCGTGGCGCGCGAGGCCCGCGCGCTGAACCCCGAGCTGCGCACCATCCACTATGTCGCGCCCTCGGTCTGGGCCTGGCGGCCGGGGCGGGCGCAGAAGATGGCCCAGGTCGTCGACCATGTGCTGGCGATCCTGCCCTTCGAGCCGCCGCTGATGCGGGCCGCCGGCATGAGCTGCGATTTCGTCGGCCATCCCATTGCGGCCGAGCCGGTCGCCAGCGCCGAGGAGGCCGCCGGCTTCCGCACCGCCCACGGCATCGCGCCCGAGACGCCGCTGGTGCTGTGCCTGCCCGGCTCGCGCCGCAGCGAGGTCGCCCGGCTGGGGCCGCGCTTCGACGAGGCGTTGATCCGGCTGCGCGACCGGGTGCCCGAGATCCGGGTGGTGATCCCGACGGTGCGCGGCGTCTCGGGGCTGGTGCATGACATGGCGCGGCGCTGGCCGACCGCCCCCATCGTGGTCGAGGGCGCCGAAGAGAAACGCGCGGCCTTTGCCGCCGCCGACCTGGCGCTGGCGGCCTCGGGCACGGTCAGCCTGGACCTGGCGGCGAATGATGTGCCGATGGTGATCGGCTATGACGTGGCGCCGCTGAGCCGGCTGATCATCGGGTTGCTGCTGAAGACGGATACCGTCACCCTGGTCAACCTGGTCAGCGAGACGCGGGTGGTGCCGGAATTTCTGGGCCGGGCCTGCCAGCCGGGGCCGATGTCCCAGGCGCTCTATCGGCTGGTCGAGGATGGCGAGGAGCGCGCCCGGCAGATTGCCGCGATGGAACTGACCATGCGGCGGCTGGGGCGCGGCGGCGAGGCTCCAGGCCTGCGCGCCGCGCGTTCCGTGATGGGCGCGATCAGCGCTGCGCCGCGACCACGATGATCTCGACCTTGTAGTCGGGGGTGGCGAGCTTGGCTTCGCCGGTGGCGCGGGCCGGGGTGTGGCCGGCGGGAACCCAGGCGTCCCAGACCGCATTCATCTCGGCGAAATCGGCCATGTCGGCCATCCAGACCTGCGCCGTCAGGATGCGGGTCTTGTCCGAGCCGCATTCGGCCAGCAGGCGGTCGATCTGGGCCAGCACTTCGCGGGTCTGCTCGGTCACCGATTCGCCGGGCTTGCCGACCTGGCCGGCCAAGTAGGCGATGCCGTTATAGACCACGGCCTGGCTCATGCGGGCGCCGGTCTCGATGCGTTTGATCTCGGACATGGTTGATCCTTTTCGGTTGGGGCTCGGCAAGGGCGCCGTCAGCACAGCGCCCTCATGCCAAAGCCCGCCGCCGCGATCAATGCCCGGCAGGAGCAGCGGCTCGCGAATGAGCGTCACTGGCGGATCAGAAGACGCCGGTCAGATAAAGCAGGATGATCACGAAGATCGGAACCCCTAGGAACCACGCGATGATGCCCTTCATGCTTTCCTCCATTTGTCCAAGCCGCTCAAGCGGTTGCAAATGGAACGCGGCGGGGGCGGGCGGGTTCCGCGCCGCCCTCAGCGCGGATCGTTCAGGTCGCCGTCGCCGCGGATCTCGTCATCGTCGCCGAAGCGGGCGTCGTCGTCATATTCATCCTCGCCCTCGCCGACGAATTTCGCCGACAGCGCAAGGGAATGGCCGTCGTGGATCGGGTCCATGACCACGTCCGAGGGGATTTCCCCCGCCAGCCATTCACGGATCTCGTCCTTGGTCTCGGCGATTTCCTGGCCGGTGACCTCGGCGATATAGCGGATGAAGGCGCGCTGGTCGCCGTCGATCTCGTCCAGCTCATCCTCGTCGGCCTCGGGCCATTTCTCGGTGATCGCCTCGTAGAAGGCAGACCAGTTCGCCTGGACATTGCTCCATCTCATCAGTAGCCGCCTCCTCCTATGCCACCCTGCACCATGCGCGAGGCGCCGGTGATGTCCTCGCCGACGCCGGCGACGGTATTGCATCCGGCCAACGCCAGGACAGCCAGCAAGGTTGCGATGCGAACGGTCTTCATTTCTTCTCCTCCTGCCACCAGGTTTCCGGCATGAACCCCGGCCAGTCCCCGTAAAGCGGCGTGTTTTCAGGATAATCCAGACGTGCGGCATGGGCCAAGCGCGAAATGCGCGAATAGCTGACCGGGATGACATAGCGCCCGGCGGTTAATATCCGGTCAAGCGCCCTGACCGCGGCGTGGAAATCCGCATCGCTGCGGGCCTGGGTCATCTCGGCGATCATCGCCTCGGCGGCGGGCGAATCCATGCCCATCCAGTTCTTGCTGCCGGTCGCGGTGACGCCGCTGCGGCCCCAATAGAGCAACTGTTCGTTGCCGGGCGACAGCGACAGGCCGCGCTCATACCAGGTCATGTCGAATTGGTAATTGTTGGTCCGCTCGACATATTGCGCGGCGTCGAGCAGCGTCACCTGCGGCCGGATGCCAAGGTTGCGCAGCGATTCGACGAAGATGTCGACGATCTGCCGGGTCTCGGCGCTGGTGCGCATGGCGCTGCCGGACTGGTTCAGCAGGATCTCGAAGCGGAAGGGCTGGCCTTGGGCGTCGCGCAATTCGCCGTCCTGCACGCGCCAGCCGGCCTGCCGCAGCAGGTCCAGCGCGGCGCGGATGCCCTGGCGGTCGATGGCGCGGGTGCCGCCCTCGGGCAGGCTGTAGCCGGTCAGCGTGCCGGGCGGCAATTGGGCGGCAAAGGGCGCCAGCAGTTCCGCCTCGCGTCCCGTGGCGGGTCCGGGCCGCATGCCCAGGTCCGAGTTCGAGAAATAGCTGGTGATCCTCGGGTCCTTGCCACCCGACAGCGTCATGTTGATGAAGCGATAGTTGAAGGCCTCGATCATCGCCTGCCGCACCCGCCAGTCGGCAAACAGCGGATTGCGCGTGTTCATCACCAGCCCGATGATCCCCGAGGGCCGCTGATGCGCGATCTCGGACTTGACCACGCGGTCATCGCGGATGGCGGGAAAGTCGAAGTCGCGGTCCCAGCGCGCGGCGACCAGTTCGCGCCAGACGTCGATCTCGCCGGCCTTGAAGGCCTCGAACATGGTCGAGGCATCGGCGAAATAGTCATAGCGGATCACGTCGAAATTATACATGCCGCGCGTGACGGGCAGGTCGCGGCCCCAGTAATCCGGGTTGCGGCGGAAGCTGATCGCGCGGCCGGGATCGACCTTGTCGATGACATAGGGCCCCGAGCCGATGGGCGCCATCAGGCTGGAGCGGTCAAAGTCGCGGCCCTGCCATTGCGCCTTCTTCAGGATCGGCCGCATGCCCATCAGCATGGCAAGCTCGCGGTCGCGGGTATTGAAGGTGAAGCGGACCGAGCGCGGGCCGGTCCGCTCCATCTTCGCCACCTTGGACCAGACGGCGGTATAGCGCGGGTGGCCCTTGGTCCCGAGCGTCTCATAGGACCACATGACGTCCTCGATGGTCACGGGCGCGCCGTCCGAGAACCGCGCCTCGGGCCGCAGGGTGAATTCGACCCAGCTTCGGTCCGGGTCGGTCTCGACGCTTTCGGCCAGAAGCCCGTAAAGCGTGAAGGGCTCGTCGATCGAGCGCATCATCAGCGACTCGGTCACGAGGCCGGGCTGGGTGAAGATCGGCCAGACCGGATTGCCCATCAGGATCCAGGGATTCAGCGAATCGAAGCTGCCGGTCTCGGCCAGGCGAATCGTGCCGCCCTTGGGCGCGTCGGGATTGACGTAGGGCAGGGCGGAAAAGCCCGGCTCCAGCGCAGGTTCTCCATACATTGCAATGGCATGCATGGGCTCGGCGAGGCTTGCCAGCGGCATGGATGCAACACACACGCAAAGCGCGATTCGCCGCCAGATCGCGGATTCGTTAGCAAATTTGAAGAATCGCATGCTCGAAGGCCCTGTTTTCCGGGTCGCTGATGTTGTTGGCGCCGAGATTAACCGGCCGTTCACCACGAGGCAAACTTGAGCCTTGGACTCATGGGGGGAAAAGCGTATAGATAAGGCACTGCTCGATAGGTTTCTTGCCTGTATGAAACCTGCCTCATGACTTGCGCCCGCCTCGTGCGGGCGCTTTTTTATTGGGGTTTCCACGGACCTGCGGGCGGGGAATCGAGGTGCGCCCGCGCGGGAATCGATCACGCGAAAATGTGAAGCGGAACGGTGGTTTCGCCGGGGTTTCGGGGGGGCTTTCCGCCCCGGCCCGGGTGCCCTTGCCGCGGCCGCGCAATTTCCCCATGCTGCCGCCCAGGCGACACGGCATGCAGGAGAGGCAGCGATGTTCGAGAAATTCCTCAGCGGCAAGACGGCGGTGGTGACGGGCTCCAACTCGGGCATCGGGCTCGGGATCGCGCATGAACTGGCCCGCGCCGGCGCGGACCTGGTCCTGAACAGTTTCACCGACGCGCCCGAGGATCATGCCCTGGCCGACAGCCTGGCGCGCGAGCATGGCGTCAGGGTGCGCTATATCCAGGCCGATATGTCGAATGGCGAGCAGTGCCGGGCGCTGATCGAGCAGGCCGGGGCTTGCGACATCCTGGTCAACAATGCCGGCATCCAGCATGTCGCGCCGATCCCGGATTTCCCGGTCGACAAGTGGAATGCGATCATCGCGATCAACCTCAGCTCGGCCTTCCACACCACCGCGGTGGCGCTGCCGATGATGCGCAAGGCGGGCTGGGGCAGGGTGGTGAACATCGCTTCGGCCCACGGGCTGACGGCCAGCGCGTTCAAGTCCGCCTATGTCGCGGCCAAGCACGGCATCGTCGGCCTGACCAAGGTAACCGCGCTCGAAACCGCCGGCGAGGCGATCACCTGCAATGCGGTCTGCCCGGGCTATGTGCTGACGCCGATCGTCGAGAAGCAGATCCCCGACCAGATGAAGACCCACAACATGAGCCGCGAGGAGGTGATCGCCAAGGTCATGCTGCAGCGCCAGCCCTCGGGCGAATTCGCCACGGTCGAGCAGATCGGCGGCACGGCGGTCTTCCTGTGCTCGCCGGCGGCGGATCAGATCACCGGCACGACGATCTCGGTGGACGGGGGGTGGACGGCGATGTGAGGGCGCGCGATCTGGCGATCAAGCTGACGCAGCAGCACCGGGTACGATGAAATCCTATGGAGTAAAGTGTCGAATTCGGCCTCCGGGGAGAATGCTGGCGATCTATAGCGGTCACTATGTTCACGGTGTCGCTCTCGACGAAATCGAACACCGGATCCAAAATGGCTTGTTACGCTCATTAAGTATGTCTAATTGACCCAGGATCAGCGAAAATAATGCTCTGATCGACAATTATCCTTCGAGGATTTTCGCAACCCCGTCGCAGTCTCTCGTCAGACATCAAGCCGGGACCGTCTTGGACCGGCACCCGCAGACGGAGACAAGATCACGCCCCATGTTCCTGCGCGCGGCCCGGCTTGCAGAAGTTGCTCGGCGCCAGCCGCGCGACGATCGGCCGTTGGCATCGCGAAATCCCGAACTTTCCTCGCAAGATCAAGAACGGCACGCCCAGGACGGAGAACTGCTCGACGCGATTCCTGGTGTCTGAAGTTGAGGCTTACCTGGAGGTCCTGGAGGCCGGCGTCGACGCGGCGGCGTGACCTCCTCGACCAATCGCACGCGAGGACCCCTGGGGACCCTGGCTGATCGAGGTTCGGCTAGTGAAGGGGTGGGAGCCGAGGGCTTTGTGCCATCGCTGTGCCACGGCGAAAGCGTGCCACGAAAGCGCCAAGAAACGCCTTAGAAATATCGCTGTATTTTAAAGGGGTTAAATGGTGCCCGGAGGCGGATTCGAACCACCGACACGCGGATTTTCAATCCGGCCGTCGCGTTCGCGCTCTGAAATGAGAAATCCGGACTTCTCCCCCTAGAGAACGAAAAATATATGAATAATCAATGAACTACATGGGTTAACCGCGCCATGTCAAGCGCGTTGCCGCGCCGGTTCGGGCCGAGATTAGCTATTTTGGGGACAAAGTCCGGTGTGATCTGGTGTCCCCACGGTGTCCCCGATATGCTGCTTGCCGGAATGCCGAGTTGGAGGAACAATAGGTGGCGAGAGTCGATCTCACCGACCACATGATCAGAAAACTGGTCGTCGAGGTCAGGACGGATTTTGCGGACGCCCGGGCTCCGGGGCTGTCGCTGCGCGTCACGCCGGCTGGATCGAAGACATGGGCCGTGCGCGGGACGGCCTTGGATGGTTCGAAGCAAAGGCTCACGATCGGCAGCTATCCCGACATATCACTGAAAGACGCTCGTATCCGGGCGGCGACGGTCATGGCCGAGATCCGCGCCGCTGCCGGCAATCTCAATGCGGCGAAGCGTGAAGCGGCATTGGCCCGGACCGGAGATCCTACGCTTGGCGAACTGGTCGCGGAATACGAAGCCGGTCCAGGCGCCGGCAAGGCTACCTGGACCCGGACGAAGAATGATTGCGACTCGGAAGCACGTAAGCGTATTCAGACCGTATTTTCTGGACTACTGAATAGACGCGTCACCGAAATCCCAGACGATGATTTTGCTGATGCCATGCTCAACTACGTCCCGCTTTCCGGGGCTCCGAAAGCCAATGGGCAGGTGTCGAAAGGCCGGGCCTACCTGATGCCGGTCATGGATTGGGCTGCAGGCCGGGGCAAGTTCCGGGTGGCCGGAAAACGGCGGAGGCCGGTGCTGGATGTTGTCGACATCAGGGACACGATGGACCCGGCGTCCGATGACGAGGAAATCACGGGAAAGCGTGATCGAGTGCTCAGTCCCGATGAACTGCGGTCGATCCTTCCGCTGCTTGTGTATCCAGCTCCTGCTGCACTGAAAATGAAGATGGACCCTGAATTTGACGTCCGGCCACTTGCCATCAAGTTTATTTTGTTGACCGGGGCTAGGCTGAGGGAGGTCTCTGCGGCCCGATGGGGCCATATCGATTTTGAGGCACGAACCTGGTTTAAACCGCGGGTCAAATCTGTGCGCGGCGGCCTACGCAGTCAGTTGTTGCCTGTTTCAGGCGCCGTGATCGCATTGCTCCAAGGAATTCCGGGTCATCTTGGTAGGGCACCAGAGGATCTGATATTCCCTTCTGCAATGCGGACGCAGCTGGATAACTGGGAGCGTATCACTGGCGCAATCATGCGCGAGACCGGAACGGCCGGATGGCATCGCCACGATTTGCGCCGGACATCGGCCACCATCATGCGCTCGGTTGGCGTGGAACTGTCAACAATCGACCGTATTCTGGGCCACCGGACGGACCATCGCCGGGAGGAGGCTAGTCGAGCAGTTGATGCGTATCTGTCGGATATTGACCTGACGGGCATTGCAGAGGACCCACAGCGCCAGGCCTTGGAAAAGCTGGCAGACACCTACGAACGGATTCAACATGCCCGGCAAGGCTGAGGGCTAACTACTCCGAGTAAAAGTCATCGGAAAACCCGGAGCTCCACTTTGATCGTGTCGAGATGCAAAATCGCGGGGGCATGCCACAGGTAGGGGGCTGCCCCATGCGTTTACGCTGGCTGGTCGATTTTGGCTCCGGCGGTAGGGGACGAAGCGAATTATAGTAGGCTATAGAATTGAGCCGTCTAAGCTGTGACGTGCCTAGCTAGAGAATACATTTTGCAATGTATAGTATGATTCCATGTGAATTGAAAGTTTGAAAAGGGGGATTTGGGTGGACTGGTTGGTCGAGTTGCCAAGAGATGTGCGCTTGGAGGACATGAGAAATTTTGACAGAAATGGGTTTTTATTTTCTATATTCGTGGATCATTTTCGCGATGATATGACCGATTACTTCTTTAAATCTCATCACTTGAACGTGGCCGAGGGCAAAGATGATGCGGTTTTGAAAGCTATGAATATCGCTATCCTTGTTAGGGGAGTGCTCCGAATATTTGGAGAGCGCGATTTTATGTATGGCGATCGTTTACGACTTTGGTCGGCAGATCCGCAGGAGCCTGTAGCAGAGTTTTCGGCTAAGAGTTTCTTGTCGTCGATGTCGATGCCCTACGAGGCTGTGAGTGTAAAAAATTTAGCAGTTTTATCAGGTGATGGAGGGTATATATCTAATGAAACGTCGGATTTTTGTGCTCTATGCGTTCTTGATGAAAAGATCAGGAATATTGCGCTTACGGTTGGATATCTTGGCGTGAATTGGGTAAGTCTATATGCAATCAAAGATCATCTCGGTTTTGGTGAGCGAGAGTTTTTGGAACGCTATGAAGTTGATCCAAGCGACTTGAAGGCATTTACTGGGATGGCAAATAATTTCAAGGCTCTAGGACCGGCGGCGCGACATGGAGAAAAAGGTTGGGATGCTCCTAAAAAGGTGATGTCTCTAGAAGGGGCGTCCTCTCTTATTCTCCGTGCTGTAAGGCGTGAGGCCGCAATATTGGTGCAAGAACAAAAAATTCGAGATCAACTGCGTGAAATATACTCGCCTTGTTGAAGCTGAAAGTGTCCTAAAGAACTACTTATAACTACAGACTATAGGTAGCTAAAGCTACCCAATCTGCCCCTTACGCCGGGGAGGCGCTACGCGGGCCATTTTGGCCCGCTGCGCGGCTTTTCTCGTGCCTCGTCAGCCTTGCAATGTCACCCCGCCTATCCAGACCTTGCGCCTTACGGGCGCGATCTTGGGCGGTGGATGACAGTTGCCTGTTCCAGTCAACAAGAA